>NZ_JAJQKI010000009.1 GCF_023036475.1 Bacillus pinisoli | reverse complement strand
AGTAACAAGCCTTATTTCAACTCCAACAAATAGGCCCGTACAATAATCCCGTCATTCGCGGGTTCAAAATCATATTGAGGTATACGTTTAAAGCCAAACGCTTCGTATACCCGTATTGCATTTTCCATGAAATCTCCCGTATGCAATCCAATGGTAGATAAGCCTTTGTCTTTCGTTCTATTTATGCACTCCGTAATAAGAGCCTTTGCTACTCCTTTTCCTCTTACATGTGGATCAACTGCTAACATTCTAATCTCAGGATAATCGACTTCAGCTACCAGTCCTTCATAGGCATCAGACTTTGGAGGAAACAAAACTACACTTCCCACAATCTGTCCATTTAACTCACCTACTATTAGCTCTGCACCAGGCTGAATGTCTGCATCAGAAGTGATGGCCTGCTTTAATGCTTTCCAATGTGCCTTTGGAAGTCTGTCTGCATATTCTTCATATGCTTCTACTCGTTGTTTACGGATATTCGGTAACATTTCTTTTGATGCGTTTATCATCTTTATATTATTCATTAGAACTGAACCTCAATAACTTTTTTTGACTGACACTTAACTTTTCACAACCATGTGGAGTGTACCAATTTAGTTGAACAATATGAAGAGTAAAAAGAGGGACTATAGCTAACCTCTCTTACTGTATTTGTAAATTTTTCTCAAGAAGTTTTTTCGCTTCAAGAGCATTTATGGGTTTTGAGAAATAATAGCCTTGAAAGGTTGTACATCCAAGCTCCTTATAAATGTTTACCTGTGCTATTGTCTCCACACCTTCCGCCAGCATATGTAGGTCTAAATGCTTTGCTAGCCCTGTGATGGCCCCAACTAATGCTTGACGTTTTGAATTATGCTCAAGGTCCATTGTAAACTCTCTGGCAATCTTGATCGAGTCAATTGGTAGCTTATATAGATAGGCGAGAGAAGAGAAGCCTGTCCCAAAATCATCAATTGTAATGGTTACCCCGATATCTCGCAGCATCCTTAATTGTTCAATAAATGCTGGATCTTCAAATAAGGAAAGCGACTCTGTAATCTCTAACTCTAATAATGAAGGCTGTAATCCAGTTTCTTTCAAGGTTTGAGAAACCAATTCATAAAAGCCTGTCCTCTGTAATTGTTTAACAGATACGTTAACGGCCATTTTTATTGGGGGAACTCCGACTTTTTGCCACGCTACCCCTTGAAGACAAGCCTGTTTAAGGACCCATTGCCCTAATGATGAAATGAGCCCCACTTCTTCGGCAATAGGAATAAACTCTGTAGGTGGAATAAATTCTCCTGTTTTTGTTTTCCAGCGTAACAATGCTTCCATTCCCACGATTTGACCATGCTTATATTGAGGTTGGTAATACACAAGAAATTGATTATTTTCTAATGCTTCTCGAAGGCCTTTTTCTATAAAGGTCTTTCTCTCTAAACTTTTAAGAATGGTTGAGTCAAACAAGGTATACCCATTTTTGCCAGTTTGCTTAATCGTATACATCGTAGCATCAGTATATTTCATTAGTAGTTGTGGATCTCGAGTATCTTTTGGCCAAACGGTTACACCCACACTACATGAGGAATGGATGGTCATTGAGTCTATTTGATAGGACATAGACAAGGATTTAACAATCTTGTTTGCAAGATCATGTAATTCCTGTTCATCAGTAAATTGATTAAGTAATATAGCGAATTCATCTCCACCTAAACGAAAGGCAACACCTTTCTCTTGAATACACGATAGAATTCGGTGTGATATCTGAATTAATAACTGGTCACCAACGTCGTGACTGAAGATATCGTTGATGGATTTAAAACGGTCTAAGTCGATATACATGAGAGCCATTTGATTGCCTTCCGCCAGTTCGGGCAACTCACTTAACTTCTTCTCAAAATAACGACGATTATATAAGTTCGTCAACTCGTCATGGAATGCCATATATTCGATTTGTTGGGCTTGTCTATATTCTTCAGTAGAATCAATAATAATGCCGGTTACTCGAGAAATAGACCCATCTTCCTTAAAAATAGGAAAGACTTTTTCTTTCACAAACCGAGTTTCTCCATCACTGCGGAAAATTCTATATTCAAGATGTAGGGACTTGCCTGCATCTAATTGAGGTTGAAGGCTTCTTATATACTTTAAGTCATCCGGATGGATAATCCTTGGCCAACTTGTTTGGTCTTCAAATATTGACTGTACATCAATCCCGCTTAACTTTCCCATGCCTGGTGAAGCAAATAATAATTTTTTTGTATGATAGTCAGTTAACCAAATACCAACTTCTAATGAATTATACATGGCTCGTAACTGCTGTTCACTTTGAGTAAGTTTTTCTTCCATTTCTATTTCGTGTTTGACACCTTTAATCACAAGGATAATATTAGGTATAGTGAAAATTAAGACAAAAAGATTAATAACGATATCTAATAAAACTTCTTCTTTAAAAAGGAGATAAAAAAATACGTCAACCAGCAATAAAGATAGAATTCCTAGTAAAATCCCCTTTGTTCTTAGAACAAACTTACCTCTTAGATATAATATGCTATAGATTGCTAAAATGACTAATGATGTTATGGGAAGAATGTAATGGCTAATCCCATGAGATAAGTTTACTAACTCATGAACTAGCAATGTAACGAGTAAGGCAATAATAAAAATGCTGGAGAGTGCACCGACTAACATTTTTCTAGATGCTATTTCTTTAGACATTAGATCATCTCAATTCATAAAGTTTCTAGATAGCTGTGCTTATCTAAATAGGCTAGCATTTGTTCCAATAAGAACAATGATTTAATAGATAAAGGTTTAATAGTATTATAGGATGATGGTTCATTCAAATAAAGCTAAAGATAAAAGATATAAAGAAAAAATTACCATATATTATATATATCGGGACTTTAAGACTATTTATTAATACTTTATATAAAAAAATAACCATTTTTCGTCATTGGTTCTCTCACCATCACTTAAATGAAGAGAATCGAAATCTAGGAATAAAAAAAATGACTCGCGTGAGTCATTTTTTTATGGTTTGGTAGGCTAACAGGGCACGTTCTCTTGCCGCCCGATGATCAACAACAGGATAGGGGTAGGATTCTCCTAAAACAATATCTGACTGTAATAGGATTTCTGCAGAAGTCTCCCATGGTTGATGAATGAAAGGAGCTGGTAATTTTGATAGCTCTGGCACCCATTTTCTTATATAAGATCCATCAACATCAAATTTTTCGCTTTGAGTGACAGGATTAAAGATTCGAAAGTAGGGGGCAGAGTCAAATCCAGTTCCAGCAACCCATTGCCAACCCAGTGCATTATTGGCAACGTCAAAATCAACTAATGTTTGCTGAAACCAATTGGCGCCTTCCGTCCAGTTGACTAACAGATGTTTAACGAGGAAAGAAGCAGTCACCATTCTGACCCGGTTATGCATGGTTCCTGTTTCCCAAAGTTCCCTCATACCAGCATCAACGAGCGGGTAGCCGGTTTGACCTTTTGTCCAACGTGTAAAGAGATCTCCTGAGCCCATCCATGGAAACTGAAGAAAAGGTTCTCGCATTGGAAGGTGTTGAATAGTGGGATGATGAAATAACTGATAGTGACTAAATTCCCTCCAACAAAGCTGGCGAAGAAACGCTTCAACATGTGTCTCATTTTTATTGTGTTCCATGTAATCTAGGGCTGTTTTCCATATGACTCTTGGACTAATATCTCCAGCGGCTAAATATGGAGATAATCCCGAGGTAAGGTCCTGTGAAGGAAAATCTCGACCATTTTTGTATTGGTGAACCCTTTGATCAAGAAATTTCATCATTTGCTTTAATGCCCAATCTTCCCCAGGGATCCAGTGTCGGTGTAGCTTTTCGTCCCACTTAATAATGGGTAAAAGCTCTAGTTGCTCAATATATAAAGACGGTATAAGGTCATTGGAGCCTTTTAAACTATTAGGAATAGGGTATGGTTTAGGGATTGCTTCTTTTCGAAGCTTATTGTAGTAAGGTGTAAAGGTTTTATAAGGCTCTCCGGATTGATTACATATGTCAGTAGGATGTCCGAGAAGACCAGATGAAAAGCTTTTTGTATGAATGCCTAATGTATTAAAATACTCTATAAGGTTTAAGTCTCTTTTATAAAGAGAAGGTTCATATCTTTCGTTAAAGAAAACTGCCTCTGCCTTCATCTCCTGAATTAATAGCGAAAGTTCAGTTTTACAATTCCCGGAACGAATAATAAGGTTTAACCCTTTATCGTATAAGGATTTCTTTAGGGCATATAAAGAATGATGTAACCACCATTTAGAAGTAGGACTATCATTCCATTCTTTTTCTTCATCTTTTGACCAAATAAATACAGGAATGACTGAGCCCTGTTTAGCAGCTTCCCATAATGCAGGATGATCATAAAGTCGTAAATCCTTCCTAAACCAAACAATAATTTTTTTCATAAATCCCCTTCTCACTGATTAAATAAGTAGGCTGTTTTTATATAAATCTTTGTTTTTGAAAAATCCTAAATGCTTGTACGAATTTTCATATTTAAAGAAAAGAAAACAAAAGTATTACCTTTTTCTAAATTAGAATATATACTTATAATATGTACAATATTTGTATAGGTTTTGTAAAGGGTTAATTGTTAGAGAAGGAGGTTATATATGCAGTTTCTTATAAAAAGCACATTGATTGGAATTGTCTCTGGCGTGCTGCTTGGCTTTTTCTTTAAAGGTATAGAAATTAGCTTGGGTATTAAAGTTTATACACTACTTCTTAATATTGATTATATCCCTTATCTAAAGGAGTTATCTTTACCCGAATGGGGAGAATTTCTTCTTCATCTTATAGTCTCTATATTGCTATGTATCATTCTATATAGTCTCATAAGGAGATCTACTTGGACGAATAAGCAAATGATGGTGCGAATTGTTTTAATCAATACAATCATAGGGTTCCTTCTATACCCTACTACAGCATTGTCCACTAGGACACCAGCACTAACATCTTTAGAGGCACTATCTTTTTGGATAATAGGACATATCGTCTATGGTGTAATCTTGGCTCTCTTATTTAGGAAAAGAGAAAATTAATAACTGTTGCACTAGTAAGTTTTGGTAGAAAAAAAGAATAGATGAGAAACTCTATAATCACTTATAATGAAAGTATTAAACTAACTGAAAAGGCAAACTTTACCGAAAGGGAAGGACGCAAAGCCATGAGCCTACACGCATCTGCGTATGGTCGTCAGGTTGCCAGGTTCTCGTTCTGTGAGCCATGGCTTATAGAATGGAGGATCTTTTTTATGCGGAAAATGATAGTAGCTTTGGTGGTCTTGTTTGTAAGTATGTTCAGTCACGAAATGCATGCAGCAGCAGGAGCAAATGAAAAAGCAACATGGTTATGGAATCCATGGATACTTGTAAATGACGAGGCAAATACGATAGATTTTCTCTACAACAAACAAATTAATAAAGTTTATCTTCAAATAGACCGAGATCTGCCAACAAAGGTCTATCAAAGCTTTATCGAAAAGTCTTCTGTTAAAGGAATTAAGGTATATGCCCTTGACGGAGCCCCGGCTTGGGTGGCACCAAAAGGAAGTACAGAGCAAAATAAACTGTTTACGTGGCTAACTAATTATCAAAAGAGGTCAACATCTTCACAAAAGTTTTCTGGTGTCCACTTGGATGTAGAGCCGTACTTATATACCAGTTGGACAACTAACCGGGCTACGACGATTAAGCGATATCAAGACTTATTAATAAAAGCGCAAAAAAGCTCAACACAGCTGAGTCTACCACTAGAAGCAGACCTACCATTCTGGTTTGACGAAATCACTTATAAAAATACGTATGGTAAAGGGACGCTCGCTGAATGGGTCATTAGCAAAACGAGCGGAGTTACCATCATGGCCTATCGTGATTCAGCTAAAAGTGTAATAGAAATTGTTCGTAATGAAGTAGCATTTGCTCAAAAACATAAGAAATCAGTCGTGGTTGGAGTAGAAACTGGCTTCTCCTCAGAAGGTAACTACGTTTCTTTCTTTGAGGAAGGCGAAGCGTTTATGAATCAAGAATTACTAACGATCAAAAACCATTACGGAAGCTCCTCTGGCTTTAGAGGGATAGCCATTCATCATGTAGGTAGTTGGATGGAAATGAAGCAATAATCATGATAAAAACCCATTTTTTCTATAATAATGGGTTTTTTGTTGGAATTAGCGCTAAATGTGAGTTATAGGTAAAGTATTAATTGTTAATATATTCCTTTATAATGGGTAAAAAATACTATTAGTAAGAAGTGATTTAATGACAAAACTAACTCCTTTTGTTACAGCAAATGGCCAGCTAAATGACAATAAAATTATAAAAAGAGAGATATTATATAAAGGAATGAATGGAAGATGTGTAGAAAGGGTCTACCTATCTCAAGGTGATAGCTATATATTTAAGCCACTTACCAATAATGAGCAAATAGGAAATGAGATATGGATACAAAAAAATATTTTAACTTCACTGCCGCCTATATATCCAAAGATATTGGCTCATTCTATTCATGAAGACACATCAAAAAATTGGTGTATACTTGAGGATCTTGGAGACTTAGAACATGTATATGAAGAGGAACATTTACTAGAGGTAGTAAATTTAATGGCTAAGTGGCATTCCCTTCCTACTTCTAGTATTGTCACCTCTTCCTTAAAAGGGCCAAAGCCAAGAATAGAGGAAATCATTCGCGTTATTAATAATGAAAAGGCTTTCTTGGAAGGTGAATTTTTATATACTTTACATCCTTATCATTTAGAGCAATTACTTGGGAAAATAGAGGAAGAAGATTTTTCTTCCAATCTTGTTTTTTCCCATGGTGATTTACATCTTGGAAATTATGCAAAATCCGCGGATAAAGTGTATGTGTTAGATTGGGAGCATGCGCATCTAAACACACCATACTGGGACTTATACCATATGTTAGATTTGTCGCACCCTTCCTTTCAAAAAAGCATGACAAAACAGGTACGAAGACGAATTCTTCATCACTATATGAACTTAATGGGGCTAACACATGTAGAGAGTAGACGAAAGTTTACATATAAGTATTATTTATTTTCTATTACTTTTTCTATTTGGATGCTTACACTCATAAGGAAAGATCTTGAAAGACATCATGAAAAATGGTCGAAAGAAGCATTAGAAGTACAATTACAGGAATCGGTAAGTAACCTTCAACAATGTCTAGAGGACCTTCATCATTATGAGTAGTATCTTAGAGCGTTTACAAGAATTAGCATAAATGATTGGTTCATTCCAAGGTTAAGTTATAAAGGATAAGGAGCATTTGTGACTACTCCTTATATACTTACAGGGAAAAGAGGGATGACCATGCAAACTCAAGGTGGAGAAGGGTTCTCACCGGGTGAATTCAAGTTATCTAAATCTGGTTTTGATCCTAATATGCCTGGACATATGAATCAACACAGTAATGAAATGATTCTTCGTCAAGAACCAAGAACCGTTCGAGAAGAAGGGTGTGGGATCAGCCTACCCGTCGATACACGTTTAGAGATGGGGTTAATGCTAGATGAACATTTATGTGCATTAAACGTGGCCTTACACCAATATACGAAGCATCATTGGTTAACAGAGGGTGCAGAGTCTTTTGGAAGTCTTCATCATATATTAGATGAACATATTGAAGTGACTCAAAAGCACATAGATAAGGTAGGAGAGCGTGTTGCCAGACTAGGTGTCGTACCAACTGCCCATCCAGTAACACAACATGAAATCTCATATATTAAGCACGAAGCAGAAGGTCGCTACACCATGCGTGATTACTTAAGAAATGACTTGGAGCATGAGATTAAGATTCAAGGCATGTTAAGAAAGACAATTGACCGTGCCCATCAGTTGCATGATTTTGGGACAGTCGAAGTACTAGAAGAGGTGTTACTAAAAAGAGAAGATTTAGGCTATCATATCTGGAGTTTACTAGAGGATGATTCTCTAGTTCGAGGCATGACTCATCTAGTTGATGGTCAAAATGATATGGCGACAAATCGCCATTTAAATAATAAGCTTACTCAATAAGAAAAAAGGAAGTGAAGTCTCGTCTTCACTTCCTTTTTATAGGATGGTAGAGGCTATTTATAAGGACAATTTTGATATAGAAAATTAGGGTAAACTTGTTTATCCTGATAGGTTTGATGAAAGATATGAGTAGTCGCAGGAGATACAGGTGGAATGAGCCACGACCAATCTCCGGTAACCTCACGTCCAGCCTTTCCTTCATTTTCTTCAAAACGCTTAAACTGAGCTGCAGCAGTATGATGATCAACAATGCTAACGCCTGCGGATCTGTACGATTCGATGACAGCAAGATTTAACTCAATTAATGCTTTATCTTTCCAAAGCGTTGAGTTCCGACTCGTATCTAACCCCATAATGGAGGCCACTTTCGGTAAGAGATTATAGCGAAAAGAATCAGCTAAATTTCGGGCACCGATCTCGGTTTCCATATACCAACCATTAAAAGGAGCTGCCTCATACTCAATTCCACCGATCTCAAGCTTCATATCAGAAATAATTGGAACGGCATACCATTTCAGATGTAAGTCATTGAACGCTTCGTAGTCCGGATGTTGTATAGGTACCTCTAAGATGATGTCTTTAGGAATTTCATACCATTGGGGCTTACGATCATTTAGCTGAACGACTAATGGTAAAACATCAAAATGGGTATGTTCACCTTTCCAGCCTAAGGACTCGCAAATCTTAGTAAACTCCACAGAAGCAGGATCACCCACTATTCCGTCTTCATGCTCATATCCCGCATAACGAATGAGTTGATGATTCCAAATTCTAATTCGTCCTTGAGTTTTTGGTTTAAAGACGGTAATCATTGGTCTAATTTTCCCCTGATTTGTCGCCACTTTTATATGATAAAGAAGTGCTTCTGCTATGTCTTCTTCTGTTTCATATTTCCTTGCATCTATGACATCAAGCGTTTGCCAAAAGAAACGGCCGATACAACGATTGCTGTTACGCCATGCTAATTTTGCCCCATGAACAAGTTCTTCATAAGTATGCACATAATTACCAGTTTGATCTATTTCAAGTTTTATGTGCTGCAACCTTGTCTCAATTTTATCATCTATTCCTAACTCCACATAACAGGTGGAGATGAAATCCTTTGCCTTTAAATAAAGCTCTTGATTATGGTTCAAGTTGAAACCTCCATTTTATAGTAAGGCTCTTATCTAACACTTTGTTGATTTTTAACCTACTTGATCTAAAGCTAAGCTCACTTTAAACGATAAATGCTATCTAGATGAAAAGCAGTTGACAATAAACTCAAAAGCATACTAAAAGAGCCTATAGTTAACTCGATATTGTTTTATGAAATAGGGCCACACTTATCTTATATATTAACCTAATCCTTCTGAGTATGAAAATATAAGGTAGGTTTGTTCAACAAATTGTAAAAATAGGTGAATTACCAGCAAATAGGTAGCTGCCTAAGGCATATTACTTAGTTCTGCATAGATTGAAGTGTATTCAAATAAAAAGATGGAGGAAAGAAAATGAACTATATGTATCGTCAAATGCCTCAAACTATGCAGGGAATGCAGCCAAAGCAAGTAACGGTAGTAGAGCCTTATGTATATGCTGCTGCAACTACACTTGTTGGGAAAAGAGCAGTAGTAGAAACAACTCGGGGTAATGTCTCAGGGGTGGTAATGGATGCAAAGCCAGACCACATCGTCCTACAAGAACGCGAATCGACCTTTTTCGTTCGTCTATGTGAAGTAGTTTGGATTATGCCTGAGTAATAAAAAAAGAAAGACAGTACTATCTGACATAACAGACAAAAATATTATAGAATTCGTAAAAAAGACCCTATATGATAAATGTAGATGATCGTAATTTACATGGGCTACCTAGAAATATAAGATTGAAAAGCAACAAAGTTTTAGAAAAGAGCCCTAAAGAATAAGGACGCCAAACTAAAGGGGCTAAAGTACGATTGTACAATGCCAGCCAGTAATTTATGTAACGAATCACGTGCTCGAAGGATTTAAAAATGAAGGTGTAAACGGAGATGGACAAGTCAGAGAAGAGAAGGTTATTCAACTTAACCCTTTTATTTGATCCCGTTTAACATCGAATTGTGTGAAAAGGCAAGAATCCTAATGTTAGGATTCTTGCCTTTTTGGATGTTCCGGAACAAATTTTAGAATGATGATCCCAATAATGAATAGAAACACTAGACTAAATACACCGTAGCTAGAATCGCCAGTCACTTGTGCTGTCACCGCTACTAAGAGTGGGCCCATAATGGAAGCAAATTTTCCGAAGATGTTGTAAAAGCCAAAAAACTCATTAGAATGCTGTTTTGGCACAAGCTTGGCGAAATAGGAACGACTTAATGCCTGAATCCCTCCTTGAGAGGTAGCAACAAGCATCGCTAAAATCCAGAAATCAAGGGTCGTTTCTAAGAAATAAGCATAAATACATACGATAATATAGACGATAATTCCGACGTAAAGCATTTTCTTACCTGAAAAACGTTCTGCTAATCTTCCATACAATAAGGCAAAAGGAGCGGCTACCACTTGTGTCACGAATAAAATAATTAACAAGCTTGTAGAACTAATTCCAAGATCCGATCCATATGCAGTCGACATCGTGATGATGGTCCCTACTCCGTCAATGTAAAAGAAGTAAGCAAGGAGAAATAAGAAGATAGCACGATATTTTCTGATTTCCTTCAACGTGTTTCCTAACCGTTTAAAACTGTTCACAACGGGGTTAGGTTCCCTTTTAATAAAATAGCGCTGATGCACATTTTTTAACAAAGGTATGGCGAAGATTCCCCACCACAATGCTGTAATAACAAAGGCAATCTTACTAGCTGTAACCGTTGTGATTGGAAGAATTTCATTTTGCGCTAATAAAATAATACCGAGACTGATAATAAAGGGAATGGTACTACCAATGTATCCTAAACCAAAACCTCTGGCCGAGATCTTATTCATTCTCTCTTCAGAGGTGACATCTACTAAAAAGGCATCGTAAAAGATATTCCCGCCAGCAGACCCTACAGCTGCAACCGTATAAAATACGAGTAATAGAAGCCATTGATCACTTGGAATAAATGCCAACGCACCGGTAAATAAAACTCCTAAGGAAAAGAAGAAACTGAAGAATTTCTTTTTAAAGCCTTGATAGTCAGCAATGGTCCCGAGTATGGGGCCTAACATCGCCAAGATAAAGGTAGCGATGGCGATTGTATATCCTAAATATGCTGTGGAGTTGGCTGCACTCACCCCTGCTTCTGTAGCGGCTGCTTTATAGTACAATGGAAAAACAGCGGTAGAAATAATAACAGAATAAGCAGAATTTCCCCAATCGTATAAGACCCAACTATTTTCCTCTTTTGAAAACCGGCGCTTCATAGGCGGTCCTCCCCTTTTATCTACTTTTTTCTATTGTACTAGATAAAGCGTTTACTTTTTCAGGTTCATGTAAATTTTATTTCAAGAATACAGCCTTCATAATGATGGTGCCATTCTATTTTAGTCAAACGATAAATGATATAATACATTATATGTAAGAATTCTAAAGATTTTGCATACTAGCCGAAAAGAAACGAGGTTTACTATGAGCATAACTTTTGATCATAAAGAAGCAGGTCATCAAACTGTTACCTTTCCTGTTGGAGCGATTATTTTTCAAGAAGGAGATTTAAGTCGAGAGATGTATAGCGTTATCAAAGGAAAGGTAAATATTTTCATAGAAAGTGAAGGTAATATGATACAAGTTGCTCAATTTAAACCGGGGGACTTTTTTGGAGAAATGGCTCTTTTAGAAGGATTACCTCGAAGCGGTACGGCCGTTGCTGCAGAGGCAGCAGAATTACTGGTGGTAAGTGAAGAAAATTTTATTCGGTCCATGAAGAGTGACAATGAGCTCCCTTGGAAAGTGATGAAGGCTCTCTCCATGCGAATTCGTCATCAGAACCAGACCATTGCCGAGCGTGTGGGGAAAGACTTGAGTGATGTAGCAGAAAGAATAAATAATAACTCAGGTAATATAACAGCCTCTATTAAAAGAATTGCGAGTGCTGCTAGAGAAATAGAAGGTAATGGAATAGAGTTAGCCTCTCATATGAAAGAAATAGAAATTATTTCCCGGCAAATAGAAAAGGCACTCTCTTTTATTAAGCAAGTGGCCCTTCAAACAAAGATCTTCGGATTGAACGCATCTATTGAAGCTGCCAGAAGTGGTGAGCATGGTCGTGGCATGAAAGTCATTGCAGAAGAGATTCGTAAGCTGTCAGAACTAACGCAATCTAATGCGGAAGATATTTTTCAATTAACGAATAAAATAAGTACCGAGATAAATAAAGTAACCATTTCATCCACGAATACAGCAGAAAAAAGCCATTCACAAACAAACGCAATCAATGATATGGTACAAGCAGTTGAAGAAATGAATAACTTATCAAGCCGTATATTGGAGATTGCTGGGGATCTATAAGGTCATTGCACAAACAAAAAAAGAGAAAAAGGAACAATATCATTGATCTTTTTTCTCTTTTCAATTTTTTTAACATGATGTCTGCTATCAATCTTTGGTTAAAGTTAACCGAATGAGATCAGCTTCTCCTTTTATCCCTTTTAAGGTTGCTTGAAATGAACCAAGCTTCACATCTTCATTTTCTAAGAAGGACTGAATGATAGGACGGTCTAGATATTCTTTACTGAATACAAGATCATCACCCGTACTTTGACCTTGTATTCTAGCAGCGATATTCACGGTTCTTCCAAAGTAGTCTAAACGATCATTTGAGTTAACCGCGATGGCGGGGCCACTATATAATCCTACTTTCAGTATAATGTCCCCTCCGTTAACAGCATTAAACTCAGCGACATGCTTTTGAATATCTAAGGCAGCTTTAAACCCATCCTCTGGCTTATGAAAGACAGCCATTACCGCATCACCAATTGTTTTGACAACAGAACCTGAATTCTTGGAGATCCACTCTGTTAAATAGTCAAAATGTTTGCGAACCTGGCCATATGCATTGGCATCCCCTACTACCTCATATAAGGATGTTGAGCCTTGTAGGTCACTAAAAAGAATCGTCACATTCTCAACCCCTACTTGTTGTCCAGGGGCTAATACTTCAGAAGAGAATAAGTCTCGAAACTCTTGAAGTGCTGTTACCTTGGCTGCCGTTACGATCTCCTGACTCCATTCCCCTTGCTCAATGACAATTACGATATCTTCAGAACTCGAATTATGAATAGTGACTGGAGTGACCCCACTCGCTACTGAGATTGAATCGGTCGACCATCCGTTTTGACTATATTCAAGTTGAACTGGGTCTGTACCATGCTTAGATTCTATAATCCCTACCCTATCATTCGCTTGCAGTACTCGAATCCGAAGCTTTTCATTATATGGAGGAATGATAAGTTGATACGTTTCTCCTTTTTCCACAACCTTTTGGATTTTGACATGAGGAGAGATCATGGGTCCTCCCATGCAATAGCTTTGAGCATAAGCTTTTCTAATAGAAGGATGGACGGAAAAATAGAGCTCCACATAATTCTCAAAGTTAGCATCATAGTTAATCCCACATAAATCACAATGAAACTGGTTCTCTAGTTGAGATAAAGTTGTATAATTCTCCTTGGACACACGACAGTTCGGACATATTAAATTCCAGCTTAAGTTTAAGATTCCAATCTTAGTAGCATACAAGAAAAGTCTAAGCACCTCTTCAGGATCAGCATTCCACTGTTTGGCTAGCAGGTAAGGTCTCATCTCAGCTACATCATGATCTAATTTAGTAGTTAAATGTTGATGTAGATAGGAGATGTATGCTGATTTTATTGAGAAATTGCTCAATTGCTTAGCTAGATTATCTAACTCCGAAACATTTACTTTAATGTTTACTTTTCTAGGCGTAAATAAATGCTTGTTATGATTTTCGGCTGTAAGATAATCTTGTAAATACTTCATCGTTAAATGCATGGAACGAACGGCAGTAAAGGGAAGAGCCAATAGACCAACAAAATTTCTTGGTGTAAATTCCCCTATCAAACGGACTTTCGTTCCACTGGAATCTTCTAGGTCAAAAAGCTCAATCCCACCTTCAAAATGTTTTAAAGGTCCTTGTAAGTAACGACGCTCTACTGTATACGATTCATTTTCAACCCATTGAAACGGGTATTCTTGCCAAGAAAGAGGAACGATACCTGCTACCTTTGCTTCAGCTACACGATAAAAGGTTTCCGATTTCTCTTTTTTAGCAGGACTAAAAGTCACTGGAAATAAACCAATAAACCGGTTCAGTCGATCGGTATCTCCAAGAAGCTTCCATACCTGTTCCTTCGTAAGCGGAAAATCTTGTTCCATTACATGTTTTTTTGCAGAATGTGCCATGTTTGCCCCCTACACATAGATCGCAATGACTAATAATATAAGATGAAAGATTTGGTCAGTGACAATGGACAACCATCCAAGACCAGGTCCTTTTGCTCGTTGAATATTTTCCACCCAATAGGTAACGAATGTTTTACGATCTAAGATGATATGACCGATAAAGATAATCACAATTCCCCAGATAGAAATGCCACCTGAAAGGAAACCAAAGATTGCTACAATAATTGTATAGACTGTTACATGAGATAGTAATGGGATCCACCTGGTTGCTTTATATTGTGCCATCCATGAAGTCTGGAATAGAAAATCCCCTATTAAATGCCCTATTAATAGAAAATCAAATTGACTCATATTAGTTCCCCTTTTGTCTTCCAGGCAGTTTGTAACGCTCCACCTCATAATGACATTCTTCTAATATTGTCGTAAACGCATCGACAATGTCCGGATCAAATAAAGTACCTTTGCATCTGATGAGTTCAGCGGCTCCTTCTTGAAAGGTATGCCCTTTGCTATATGGTCTAACAGTTGTCATGGCATCGAACGTGTCGGCCACTCCAACGATTCTAGCGAACAATGGAATGTCATTCCCAGCTAAACGGTCTGGATATCCAGTTCCATTTAGCCTTTCATGGTGAGAACGAGCTGTTTGGATCGCATAGATCATGGAACTTTTTGGTTCCATATTTGATAGTATAGTTGCTCCAATGACCGTATGCTGCTTCATCGCCTCATACTCTTCATTCGTTAACCGAGTTGGTTTTCTTAGCACTTCGTCTGGAATGCCAATTTTTCCAATATCATGAAGTAATGCCGCCTTATTTAACTCATCACACTCTTCACTTGAAAGACCAAGCCGCTGCGCAATCCAGACAGAATACTTGGCGACTCTTTCTGAATGTCCGGCTGTATAAGGATCTCTTGCATCTAATACACTAGCAAGTGTCTTAATCACACTCATGAACATCTTGTACAGATCGTCATACATTTGACTATTATGAAGAGCTAATGCAGACTGATTGGCAAGTGCTAGAGCAAGGTTTACATCTTGTTTTGTAAATAAGGAATGTCCCTGTTTATTTAATAGCTGTAAAGCACCTATTGAATGCCCCTTTGCTACTAATGGTACGGTAATCATGGACCTAGTAATGAAGCCACTTGATTGATCGACCCTTTTCGCCCAGTTAGGATCCTTTGTTACATCCTCTATTAAATGAGCCTCTCCCGTACTCATGACTTTACCGACGATTCCTTCTTCTTTTGACAATCTAATATTTAGAATAGCAGAAGCGGTAGGTCCATAAGCGGCACTGGCTACGATTTCCTCATGATCTTGATCCAAAACCCATAGTGTACCAGCCTCTGCGCCTACGACTTGTACCATTTGGAGAAGTATATTTTCAAAGACATCTTGAATGGCTAAATCAGAGTTTAACTTTTTAAAAGCCTCAAGAAGACTATAAAGTTCTTGAACTTTGTTCTCGAGTTCATGTATACGCTCCATGCACGGTTTTCCCCCTATTCTTACAGTTAGTACAATTATAGACAATTTACGTCAATAATGCTTTAAAAAAATTAAGAGAAGTTGTGGGATTATAGTCAAATTTGTAAAAATTTGATAGGCAATAATCTAGGAGGATAGTATGATAGAAAGTACAGAAACTTATTTGGGCTATTCAGATTGTCTTGGGAGGATTTATGTTAAAGATAAAAGGTTTATCATCACTGAGCTCACAAATCATTCTTTCCATTGTCATTTTATTAGTTATTCCATTATTTGTAATAGGAACCTATTTATATTCCTCCACGCTCACTGAGTTGAGAAGTATATCAAAGGAGCGGGCCATCAACGTTGCCTACTCTGCGAATAGTCTAATTGAGAAGATGGGAGTAAACCTATTATCAATTACCAAGACCAATTCTAACTGGGAAGACAATCGTCTTGCTGTCATCGACCGGAATACAGTCTGGATAGAGGAGTATGTAAACGTAGCAGCAGACGTTCTGCCAGATCTAGACTTTGTCATTACGGCTGATTTAGAGGGAAACATTATTTCACAACGAGGAGATCTTGAAGAGTTCAGTTCAACTATAACACATGAAGGAATCATATCTCGTTCTGCAGAAGAAGATAATTTCTCGGGATTACTCGTTACATCTAAAGGACTTGCCATTATTGCCGTTTCAAAAGTAACGGACGACTTAGGAGAAGCTGAGCCAGCGGGCGTTTTGATTTTTGGAAGAATACTTGATGAATTGGCGTTATTAGATATAAAAGGAACTCTTAAAACAGATATTGGATTATTAACCGATCAGCAATTCTTCCTTTCAACCACAAACAATATGAAGGAAGAGAATTTACTACCACCCCTTAAACTAAGAAACAACTTTGAGGGAGATCATTATTTTGAAATATTTAAAGTAGGTAGTACTGATTACACGAGAGTAATTACACCTATACATGATATTGCTGGTAAGTCTATTGGAATCATCCAAGTAGAAACACCAGCCAAATCAATTAGTCAATTTTCTAAGAGTTTAAAGGAAATGAGCTTATATGCAGGCCTTATTATTCTTGTTTTAGTTGCGGTTGTTTCATTTTTCCTGCAACGACAACAAACTCAGCTCTATAAAGTTTCTTTAATAGATGAATTAACGGGGCTTCAAAATAGAAGAGGATTACTCCATGCAGGTAAGTCCTTATTTAACAAGCAACAACAAATTGATTCAGGCTACCTTCTATTCATTGATCTAGATCGATTTAAATTTATTAATGACACACTTGGACATGATATTGGTGACCTTTTGCTTCAAGATGCAGCAACCCGAATCCAAGCTTGTGCAAGTAAAGATGAGACTGTCTACCGAATTGGTGGAGATGAATTCATTGTGTTTTCCTTCCAGGGTAATAAAGAGGTGGCAGAAGGGGCGGCAAGACGGATCATTCAAGTCTTCTCAAAGCCATTTTTGTTAATGGATAAGGAACTATATGTCACGGCTAGTGTTGGCATTAGTTTGGCTCCGCAAGATGGAGTTTCGACGGAAGTATTAGCACGTAATGCAGATATTGCTCTATATCAAGCAAAAAAACAGCGCAATCGATATCAATTTTATTCTATTTTAATGAACGAATCAGCCTCGGAAAGAGTAGAGCTAGAAAGCCTCCTCTATAAAGCACTAGAACGCGACGAACTCGTTTTGTATTATCAACCAAAGGTGGATATCAAGACAAAAGAAATCACAGGGGTTGAAGCACTCATCCGGTGGAAGCAACCATTGTTAGGAATGGTTGCTCCTGATAAATTCATTACATTAGCAGAAGAAACAGGCCTCATTGTTCCCATCGGAGAATGGGTGTTTAGACAAGCGTGTAAACAAATGGTGGAGTGGAGAAGTCACGGAATACCATTACAAAAAATGGCGATTAATTTATCTGCTGTTCAATTTCAACATGAGGAACTCATCCAAATGATTACCGGTATTATAAAGGAAACAAAGATTGACCCAACCTGGATTGATCTAGAAATAACGGAAAGTATGCTTATGCAAAACGAAACCAATGTTGATGAAACACTTCAAGCTTTAAAAAGCTTAGGGATCTCCATATCTATCGATGATTTTGGAACTGGTTATTCATCGTTAAGTTATTTAGCCAAGTTTCCAATTGATAGTCTCAAAATCGATAGGTCTTTTATTAAAGATGTTTCAACCGATGATATTTCCAGGTCCATTACAATAGCGATTCTAACCCTTGGGAAAAGCTTACATCTCAATATTGTCGCTGAAGGTGTAGAGGATTTAGAACAGTTACAATTCCTCGAAGACTATGAATGTGATGAAGCACAGGGATATTTGTTTAGTAAACCGATTACGGCAGAGGAATTTGTGGTACCCTTTGAGGGTTATCGAGAAGCGAGTGCTGCAAAAGAATAGATAGAAAAGGAAGCGCCCCATTGAGAGGCGCTTTTTTTTGTTAGATTGCAAATAAACCAAGATGCATCAAGCGGGTAAGGGTATTTATAGCATGCAAGTCGAATTTTAATACATTTAGTAAGATATACCTACTATTAATGGGAATTAATGTTAAATATTCAGATAATTTTGTCTATTTTTTAGAACCTTTGTCGACACAAAAGGAATTAAGAATTATATAAAGAAATATAGTTAAAGTAACAAATAATCTGAAAATTGTTTTTGTAAAACAAAAGGTGAAGGGAGACACAAAGAAATGAAGTTTAACGTAAAGAAGAACTTTAAAAAGGTTGGGATTGCGGCTTTATCCATGGCGTTTTTAATGGGTTCAGTTACTTTACCATCAAGTGCAGCAACTGAGAAATACACGAAAGTAACAGAATTACCAGAGACAGATGGGAAGATAGAACAATTACTATTGCCACGTGGAGCAAATAAGGACGAGCTAGTGGAAGTTATAGTTCAGTTTGAAGGGACTCCATTATTAAAAGAGTATGCGGATGCAAAGGCAGTTGGTAAAAAACTAGATAAAGAGACTCAAAGAAACCATGCTAAGCAATTAGAGAATGGTAAAAAGGTAGCAAAAGACAAAGTTGTGAAAAAAGGCGGAACTGTCATTGACAGTTTTGAAAATGTTTATAACGGGCTTTATGTTCAGGTTAAGAGAAGTGTACTAACTGAACTTGCTGAGCTTAATGAAGTAAAGGGCATCTATGCTGTAACTCCAGTTGAGTTGCATAATGATGCTGGTGTTCCATTTATTGGAGCTCCGGAAGTGTGGGAAAAAGTTGTAGACGGTGTGAATGTTACAGGAGAAGGGATTACTGTAGCCGTTATTGACACGGGGATTGACTATAACCATGCATCATTTGGTGGAGAAGGAACGGTTGCTGCTTATGAAGCAAACGATCCCAACATCATTGAAGAAGGAAGCTTCCCTACAGCGAAGGTAATTGGTGGTTATGACTTCGTTGGAACAGATTATGATGCAGGTTCAGATGACCCTGAACTACGTATTCCAAAACCTGACCTTGATCCACTTGATGAGCAAGGCCATGGCTCTCACGTTGCAGCTACAGTAGCTGGACTAGAAGTTGAAGGTAAAGTAGGCGGCGGTGTGGCACCAGATGCATTACTATATGCATATAAGGTATTTGGTAAGGATGGATCGACTGGTGTAACAACTCAAGCACTAGAAATGGCAATGGATCCAAACGGTGATGGGGATGTTTCTGACCACGTAGATGTTGTAAACATGTCACTAGGCTCTCCTTATGGACATCCTGAAGACCCTTCTGCGGTAGCTACAAATTTAGCAGTAGATGCTGGAATTATTGTGGTAGCATCAGCAGGAAACTCTGGAAACACTCCATACATTACAGGCTCACCTGCTGTTGCTGAAAAAGCAATTTCTGTTGCAGCATCTGTTGATGATGGAGTAGTAGTAGGTGGAGTTGAAGTTAACTCTCCATCTAGTGTAGCAGGTCAATATGAAGCAGCTGAAGGAGGAATTACAACTCCACTTTCAGTTACTGGACCAATCACAGGAGATTTACAATATGTTGGTACGGCATGTTCTGAAGTGACGACCGATTTAACAGATAAGATTGCCTTTATTGACCGTGGTGGTTGTTCATTTACTTTAAAGCTGCAAAACGCAAAAGCAGCTGGAGCTATGGCTGCAGTAGTAGCGAATAGTCAAGATGGTGAACCGATTGTCATGGGGGGAACAAATGTTGAACTTCCTGGTGTAATGGTAAGTAAGGCAACAGGTACAAAGTTTAAAAATGCAGGTGGAGTAGTAAACATCACTCTTTCTGATTCAGTTAGAATTCCTAAGCCAGAACTAGCTGATACGATTGCTTCATTCAGTTCAAAAGGACCTGGACGTTCGGCAATTGGCTTTAAGCCTGAGGTGTCTGCACCTGGTTATAATATTGACTCTGCTGCTTTTGGTACGGGTGATGCTAGTTCTTCTAAGAGTGGTACGTCAATGGCGGCTCCACACGTGGCAGGGGTTGCGGCACTATTAAGACAGCTACATCCAGATTGGAGTGTAGATGAAATCAAGTCTCTGATCATGAACACATCTACACCGATTCAAGATCTACAAGATAATGTATATCCATTATCTCGCCAAGGGGCTGGACGTGTTCAAGCAAATGTCGCTGCTAACACGACAGGTGTTGTGTACCCACAAGCACTTTCACTAGGATATGTTCCTGTGAGTGAAGAAGTAAAGGTACAAAAGAATAAGGAAGTTAAAGTAACTAATAAAGGAACTCAAGCGAAAGAATATACAGTTACTTGGGAAAATAGACACGGTGATCAAACGGGACCTGTTAGCTTATCACTTCCGGGTACTTTAAAAGTAGATCCAGGTGCAAGCAAAACACTAAAAGTTAATTTTGCTATTACATCTGCTGAACTATCAGATGCTGCAGGATTCCATGAGTTTGATGGATATGTGGTATTAACGGATAAGAGCGGTGAAGTATTACGTGTACCGTATCAAGCAGTTGTTGAAAAAGTAAGTGCATTAAAAGCAAAAGCAAATAGTGATTCATTAAAGTTAAACAACGTAGGTGCAACTTCTGCAAACACTGAACTGTTTGAATTTGGTGGTTCAGATGCAGTTGAAGCTAGTATTGAAGATTATCAAGATCTAGTGGCAGTAGGGGTTCGTGCTGAAGGTGGCGTTGCAGAATTTGTGGTTGCTACTGAAGGTGCATGGGAGAATCCAGTCCTAGTAGAGTTTGATGTCTATATCGATACAAATAAAGATGGTATAGAAGACTTTATCGTATTTAACTATGATCTAGGACTAATCACTGGTGCAGCAAGCCCAAGTGGTAGACAAGTTACTGCATTATATAATGTTGCAACTGGTAAGCTATCGCTTCAGTACTATGTATCAGTCGGTGGATCATATAACCAGAACTATATGGGGCTACCGGTATCATTGTCAGCAATTGGGGTTACGGGCGATTTCCAATACCAAGTTGCGTCATTTGCCGATGGAACTGATGTAAATGATGGTGGTTGGATCACATTTAATACGGCAAAACCAAACATTAGCTTTGACTCTAGCAGTCTTGATATAGCTGCAGGTGCAACAGAGCAAGTGAAGGTTTCACTAAATGCAAAAAATGCAAAAGCAATGATTGTAAACAATGCTGATGCTACGGTTACTCCTTATACTCTAGTAGATTTCAATTTAGTAGGGAATAACGGTAAAGTAACAGGAAACAACGGTAAAAAGTAATTGTTAGGTAACTTACATTAATTTACAATGGAACCAGGATTGAAAGTGTCCTGGTTCTTTTCTTTGAAAAAGGGGGAAATGTACATGAGCAAATTTATTTCACCGTTAAAGATATTTTCAGGTGCTGGAGTTTTGTCTGAGGTTATAGGTGAAATCCAGTACTATCATGCTTCAAAAGTGATGATTTACGCTGATCCAGGTATTATTCAAGTTGGAATTGTAAAAAGGCTAGAGAATATCTTGAAGGAAAATGAAATCGCTTACGATTTATTTAGTGAAGTTGTTCCTGAACCACCTTTAATAATTGCCAATAAAGCTGTAGATACTTTACGTAAATGTGATGCAGACTTAGTGATTGGAATTGGTGGAGGTAGCTCATTAGACATTGCTAAAACAGCAGCCGTCTTAAGCCAACATGAGGGAAAGGTAGAAGACTACTTAAACCTTACTGGAACTAAAAAACTTTTACATAAAGGATTACCTAAGATACTGATTCCAACTACATCTGGTACAGGTGCGGAAGTAACAGATATCGCAGTATTCTCGTTAGAGACAACAAAAGATGTGATTACAGATCCGTTATTACTGGCTGATACAGCGATTGTAGACCCAGAACTTACTTACTCCTTACCTCCCAGAATTACCGCAGCTACAGGTGTAGATGCTCTCACACATGCGATTGAGGCCTATACATCTGTGAATGCGTCGCCTCTGACTGACACACTCGCTTTAGATGCAATAGAACGGATTGCTCAAAATATAAGAACCGCTGTATGGCATGGTACGAATATAGAAGCACGTACCGAATTATCTCTTGGCAGTCTACATGCAGGATTAAGCTTTTACAACGCAGGAGTAGCAGGAGTTCATGCCTTAGCTTATCCATTGGGAGGATTATTCAAGATTCCACATGGTGAATCAAATGCTGTCTTACTACCTTATATATTTGATTACATTTGGCCTTCTTGTGTCGAAAAGATGAAGCGGGTTGCTAAGGCACTAGGAGTCTATTCATCGAATATGACAGATCGTGAGGCCGCAATTGCAACTGTTCAAGGTTTATATCATATGGTCCAGGATGTAGGAATTCCGACTAGTTTAAAAGAGTTCGGGATAAAAGAGTCTGATATCAATCAACTGACAGAGGATGCGTTTAAACAGACCCGTTTATTAGGTAGGAGTCCGAAGCCATATGGAATAAATGATATCCGCACGATTTACGAACGTTCATTAAGAGGAGAATTACAATTGGGTAGGTAAAGATAAAGAATTCACATAAGATTTTTCTAGATAAGGGCAGATTTACTTCTGTTCTTTTTTTATTTCCCTAAAATGATACTACTTTCGTACTACATATAAAGACAGATAAGTAGATAATTTTATAAGATTCCCTATTAAACAACCACTAAATTTCCATTTAATTCCCATTACTACGGAAAAATTATCTAAATAAATCAAAGTTAGTCGAAATACTAAGAAAGTTTATTCAAGGAATATTTCCATAAAACAAAGAATATTTAAACTAATGCATGTGGGGTCTGCACAAAAAAGGAGGGGTGGAATACAGCGGCCATATAAAAAGAAAGGAAGGTAGAAAAATGGTTAATACACATCGTAAGTTTCGTTCATTATTAGTTAGTCTTGTATTTTTATTATCATTTTCATCATTCAGTTTGGGAGCATTTGCAAACACAAATACTTCTTCACCTCCTGAATTAGCTGAACTATTTGGTGATATTAATGTTAGTTCATCAAAACTTACCACTGTTATTGTTGAATTAGAAGAGGAGTCATTAATCGAGGCCAAGTATAAAGGTAAAGCACAAACAAAAGCAAGTTTAGAAAAAGAACGTAAAAATGTCAAAGCTGCTGTTGAAAAGGTAGCGAAATCAAGTAAGGTTAATCGTGAATATGATACTGTTTTCTCAGGATTCTCAGTCACGCTCGCTTCAAATGAAATCCCAGGGATCCTAGGTATTCCGGGAGTAAAAGCGGTGTATCCTGATGTTACATATACAGTAACTGGTGATGCTGGGAAATTAGTAGCAGAGGATGCGTATAGTCCAAATATGTTCAATAGTGTGCCCCATATTGGAGTAGACGAAGTATGGGAAATAGGCTTTACAGGAAAAGGTATTACTGTAGCTGTTATTGATACAGGAGCTGACTATACTCACCCTGACCTTGCTCATGCATTTGGTGATTATAAAGGTTGGGATTTCGTTGATAATGACAACGATCCTCAAGAAACTCCTGTAGGTGACCCTAGAGGGGAAGAAACAGCTCATGGTACACACGTATCTGGGACTGTAGCAGCAAACGGTCTTATTAAAGGGGTAGCGCCTGATGCTACATTACTTGCTTACCGTGTTCTCGGTCCAGGTGGTAGTGGGACAACAACGAATGTAGTAGCAGGTATCGAAAGAGCTGTTCAAGATGGAGCAGATGTCATGAACCTTTCATTAGGTAATTCATTAAACAACCCTGACTGGGCTACGAGTATTGCACTTGACTGGGCAATGGCTGAAGGTGTAGTAGCAGTCACATCTAATGGTAACTCAGGTCCTGATAATTGGACAGTTGGTTCACCGGGTACTTCTCGTGATGCGATTTCTGTAGGTGCAACACAGCTTCCTTACAATGTATATAATGTTGAAACGACGACTACTGGTGGAGTTACTTATTCAACTGATAAGGTAATGGGCTTTGCTAGTGATGCAGATTTACTAGCTCTGGACGGAGTCGAATATGAATATGTATATGTTGGTTTAGGCTCAGCTGAGGAATTCGCTGGTGTTGATGTTAAGGGGAAGATTGCGTTAATTAGCCGTGGTGCTTATGCATTTGTTGATAAAGCAGCTAATGCAGCAGCAGCTGGTGCTGTAGGAGCAATCATCTTTAACAATAGAGATGGAGAAATTCCGTATGAAATTCCAGGTATGGCTGTTCCAACCATTAAGATGGATGATGATGATGGAAGAAAAATACTCGCTGAATTAGAAAAAGGAAACAACAAGGTATCATTTGATATAGAGTTTGATCGCCAAATTGATGAAACGGTTGCTGACTTTTCATCTCGTGGTCCAGTAATGGATACTTGGATGATTAAACCTGATGTTTCAGCACCGGGAGTAAACATTGTAAGTACGGTACCAACTCACAATCCAGATGCACCTCATGGGTATGCATCTTATCAAGGAACGAGTATGGCATCACCACATGTTGCAGGTGCAGTAGCATTGATCCTTGAAGCACATCCTACCTATGGTGTAGATAATGTGAAGGCTGCCCTTATGAATACAGCAGAAAACCTTTATGATCCAAATGGTGTATTATATCCACATAATACACAAGGAGCTGGAAGTATTCGTCCTCTTGATGCAATTAATGCAGACACGTTAGTAACAACAGGTAGCCATTCGTTTGGTGTGTTCTATAAGGACAAAGGCAAGCAAGTAGAGAAGCAACACTTTACAATTAAAAACCTTTCTAATAAAAGAAAGACTTATAGTTTTGATGTGAAGTTCACAGGTAACCCAGATGGTATTAAAGTAATGACAAGTAACAATTTACGTGTAAATGGAAACAAGGAGCAACAAGTAAACTTCAATGTTCAGGTTGATGCGGGTAAGCTAAATCCTGGGTATTATGAGGGGACTATTTTAGTAAGTGATGGAGCTCAGTCATTTGAAGTGCCTACCATCCTGTTTGTAAAAGAGCCAGACTATCCGAGAATTACCCATTTCTATGTGACAGAAACAGAGGCTGGATACGATCTAGAAGTTTATCTCCCGGGTGGAGCTGATCAAGTCGGATTATGGGTTTACACTGCTGATACGTTTGATTACGTAGGTGGAAAGCTATTAGGTACAGATGCTTCTAAAGAATTTACTAGTTATAGCTGGGACGGAAAGATTAATGGTGAATCATTAAAACCGGGTGAATATTATTTCTTTGCTTATGCTGAAAAAGATGGACAGCTAGATTATGTGTATACCATTGTTGAAGTAAAGTAGTAATTCTAAGGACTTAGACCACTTGATATTAGTCTAAGTCCTTTTTTTAGATTAATACATTCGTTCAAGAGTAGGAAATTAGAAGGGTTATTTTGATAAAATACGACAAAAATGACAAAAAACTGATAATTTTCTACTTAAAAAGTGCTTAATATAGTGAAATTGTCGGAAAATTATGATTTAATTATATATATAAACTAGATATGCTTAGTTTGTTTACCAAATAAAAAATGGAAAGGTTGGATTGTATTGAGTAAGAGAAAAAACAAAGCACTTGTACTTTTTCTAACTGTATTACTAGCTTTATCTTCTTTTGGTTTTAGTGCTCTTGCACAACAGGATAGTAGTAGTGTTGCTACTAAAACAGAGAAATTCATTGTTGTATTTAAGTCAGAGAGTCTACCAAGCAACTATAAGGAAGTTATCCAGGCTGCTGGTGGGGAAGTTACATACGAGGTAGCGAAGATTGGTACTGTTGAAGCATCAACTTCAAATCCTACAGCTTTTATTAAGACGCTGTTAAAGGATAGGAATGTTATAAGTTTAGCGCCTTCTATTGAATTACCTCTAAACTTACCTGAGGTGGAAGGTAGCGAGGTTGTAGAAAGCAGCAAAGAAGCGAGTGCAATAATCAACAATATTTGGGAATCTGGTTACCAATGGGATATTGAAAAGGTAACGAATAATGGTGCGAGCCATGCAATTGAAAGTGGAAGTAAAGATGTAGTAGTTGGTGTCATTGATACTGGTTTTGACTTTAATCATCCAGATTTAAAGAATAATATTGTATCAGGGTCAAAGACATTTGTACCTGGTACAACAGATGCCTGGGATGCTCATAGCCATGGAACACATGTTGCTGGAACAATCGGGGCCAATGGAAGCATGAAGGGTATTGCACCAAACGTTGGTTTACGTGCATATCGTGTATTTAATACAGGTGGAGCACAACAAGTATGGATCACAAATGCCATTGTAGCAGCAGCTGATGATGGTGTTGACGTGATTAACATGAGTTTAGGTGGAACGCGCGTAGTTGGACAATGGTATTATACAGACCCGGCAACAGGTGAGAAAATCCGCCTTGGTGGTGAAGCTGCAGATATGGTTGCTTATAACCGTGCAGTTCGCTATGCAGTTAACAAGAATGTAACGGTCGTTGCTTCAGCTGGAAATGATGCGCAAGATCTTAGTAATCCTGCAAAGTTGGCTGATTGGTACAATGCTTATTTACATCGTTTAGGATTAACGGCGTATGAAGTACAGGGAGCTGCTTTTAAGGTTCCAGCACAAACTCCTGGTGTAATCACTGTATCAGCTACAGGTGGTGGATTTGGAACGGAAGACCGCCTAGCCTTCTTCTCTAACTATGGTAATGGAGCTGTTGAATTGGCTGCACCAGGTGGAGATCTAGGTCCTGATTATCCTAACAGTAGTGCTGATAAATTTCTAATTTTAAGTACAGTGCCAACTTACTTAGCCAACGTATCCCCAAGAGCTAAAAGAGCTGAAAGTTTATTCGGTAAAGGTTACGGCTGGAAGGCTGGTACTTCTATGGCATCACCACAAGTAGCTGGTGTAGCAGCTGCTTACATCTCTAAAGTATTCAAAGAAACAGGTAAGAAGCCTACGCCTAGCCAAGTTCAAACTCACTTACAACAAACAGCTGTAGATGCTGGTAAAGTTGGTTATGATGCTAATTATGGTCATGGTATTGTCAATGCTTTTAATGCAGTAAAGTAAAATGAAAAAAGGTCCTTACTTAATCAGTAGGGACCTTATTGTTCTGTTAGTTGATGTTGTTTTAGCCGAATTCTAATAGAATCAGGAATAAACTCTTTTGACTGCTTTTCAAAATTAAAATTTACATAGACCGCTTTACTTCTCGCACATAGTTTACCATCTTGGTAGAGTTCCTCATATAATGTGAAACTAGTATTTCCAATCTTGCTAACCCAGGTCTGCACCTCAACTTCTTTTCCATAATAAATCTGGTTGAGGTAATCAATATTGGAGTTGAGAATCACACATCTCCAATTTTTAAAGGAATGATCGGGTGTAAACATCTCAAAAATTTCTTCTCTACCAGCCTCAAACCAGACGGGTAAAGTCGTATTGTTAATATGTCCTGCTCCATCTGTTTCAGATACACGTGGACGGATTATGGTTTTTAACATTGTTAGCACCACCTTTACTTCATATAATTAGGCATCCATGACAAAAATCCTTCTCTATTAAAAAGTTTTGCATATAGTTAAGTATATTCATTAAGGAGTGGATCTTTATGGAAGGTTTTTCTGCTTTTAGAACACCACAGGCTATTTTTTATGGACGAGGTTCCTTTGAAACTGTTGGTAAGGAGGCTGGTCAAAGAGGGAAAAGGGTACTCATTGTGACCGATACCATCATGGAACAGTTAGGAAATGTCAGTCGATGCCGCGAACTCCTTGCAAATGAAGGGGTAGAAAGTATGGTGTATGCTGGCGTCAATTCTGAACCGACAGACGACTATGTACAAGAATCATTAGCTCTTCTTTTAAAAGAAAATTGTGATGTTGTCATTTCGCTTGGCGGAGGAAGCTGTATTGATACGGCTAAAGCCATTGCTGTTCTTGCCACAAATGGTGGTTACATAGGAGATTATCGAGGCGGTAAGAAGTTAGCATCTCAAAAGCCACTCCCACATATTGCGATACCTACCACAGCTGGTACTGGTTCAGAAGCAACTGATGTGACGGTGATTACGAATACGATGAATGATGTAAAAATGATGATTAAACAGCCTGCTTTTATGCCGGATGTGGCTATCGTCGATCCACTGCTTACGCTTTCATCACCAAAGCATGTAACAGCCGCAACCGGTGTTGACGCCCTTAGCCATGCGATTGAAGCTTATCTGTCAAGAAAGTCTCACCCTATGACTGATACGATGGCGTTATCTGCGATGAAGCTCCTCGTTGAAAATATGTTAACCGCTTACAATGACGGGGACAACATTGATGCCAGAGAAGCAATGTCACTTGGGTCACTTCAAGCGGGAATGGCATTCACTAACTCATCTGTTTGTCTTGTTCACGGGATGTCGAGGCCAATTGGAGCACTCTTTCATGTTCCACATGGATACTCTAACGCGATGCTTTTACCAGCGGTATTAGAGTTTAGTAAAGAGGCATGTGTGGATCGCCTTGCTGACTTAGGAAGAATCTTTGCTCCTCATCAAGTCCTTACTAATCAAGAAGCAGCAGACCTAGCTGTCGAATCTGTTAAAGGGCTATGCCAAAAGCTTACGATTCCAAACTTAAAGGATTGGGGTCTAGATGAAAAAGCATTTAAACAAGCGATTTCCAAAATGGCAGAAGATGCGCTTGATAGTGGTAGTCCAGCTAACAACCCGAGAATTCCTTCCAAAGAGGAATTAGAAGAATTATATCTAGTTTGCTATGATTATCAGTTTTCAGTTCCAGAAGTCACAAACTAGCATGTTGCTGGAATTTTCCAATTAATTGGTTTATTGTGAAAGTAAGTAAAGGTAGAGAGGGGATCCATTATGACGACAACGACAACGAAACTATTAAAAAACTATATAAATGGTGTATGGGTAGAGGCAAAAACAAAGCAGTATCAAACAGTTCCTAACCCAGCAACCGGAGAAGAGTTAGCCCAAGTTCCAATTTCAACTGATGAAGATGTAGACCTCGCCGTAAAAGCTGCAAAAGAAGCGTTCAAAACCTGGAGTAAAACTCCAGTTCCAAAACGTGCTCGTATTCTATTTAAATATCAACAACTCCTTGTGGAACAGTGGGATGAACTAGCTAGATTAATCACCATCGAGAACGGTAAAAGCTTTAAAGAAGCGCATGGGGAAGTACAGCGCGGAATTGAATGTGTAGAATTTGCAGCAGGAGCTCCAACACTAATGATGGGGAAACAGCTCCCTGATATCGCAACGAATATTGAATCAGGTATGTACCGTTATCCTGTCGGAGTGGTCGGTGGAATTACTCCATTTAACTTCCCGATGATGGTACCATGTTGGATGTTTCCATTAGCAATTGCGTTAGGAAATACCTTTGTGTTGAAGCCATCTGAACGAACACCGCTCCTTGCCAACCGCTTAGCTGAGCTTTTCACAGAAGCTGGCTTACCAGATGGCGTTCTCAACATTGTTCACGGTGCTCATGATGTCGTAAACGGACTGTTACATCACAAAGATGTACCGGCTATTTCCTTCGTAGGATCCCAACCAGTGGCAGAATATATTTACAAAACGGCTGCTAATAACGGCAAGCGTGTTCAAGCACTTGCCGGTGCGAAAAATCACTCGATTGTTATGCCAGATGCAGACTTAGACGCAGCGGTAAAAGAAATCGTGGCAGCTGCGTATGGTTCAGCGGGGGAAAGATGTATGGCGTGTGCCGTTGTTGTGGCGGTTGGCGATGTCGTAGAACCGCTTATTCAAAAACTAAATGAAAAAGCTGATGAAATCAAAATTGGAAACGGACTAGAGGATGATGTTTTCTTAGGGCCAGTTATTCGTCCTGAGCATAAACAGCGCACAGAAAGCTATATCGTGAGTGGTGAAGAAGAAGGAGCCACACTCGTACGTGACGGACGAAAAGATGAAGCATACCACCAAAACGGTTACTTTATCGGCCCAACGATTTTTGATAACGTGAAGCCTACCATGAAAATTTGGAAGGATGAAATCTTTGCTCCCGTACTTTCCATTGTACGAGTAGGCAGCCTAGAAGAAGCAATCGAGCTAACGAACCAGTCTGATTTTGGAAACGGGGCTTGCTTATTTACACAAGACGGTAGCAATGTTCGTTACTTTAGAGAAAATATTGAAGTAGGTATGCTTGGGGTGAATATCGGTGTTCCGGCACCAATGGCGTTCTTCCCATTCTCAGGTTGGAAGAATTCGTTTTATGGGGACCTGCATGCCAATGGTCCTGACGGAGTGGAGTTTTATACTCGTCGGAAGATGTTAACGGCTAGGTGGTAGGGACTGGTCGCTGAAACTAGACACAAATAAAAGCTGGCTCAAACGGAGTCAGCTTTTATTTCTGCAATTCTTTATACGCAATTAATTTAAGGGCAAGCATTTCTTCCTCTGTTAAGCTCTCCTCTAACTTAGAGAGCACTTCCTCTTTTGTCATCTGTCCACTCGTAACCTGTTCTTGAATATCCATGAGCTCTGAGAGACCTACCTTTTTGATCACCGTTCTAGTTGCTTGTTCTTTTGTGCTAAATGGAAGTGTTGTTTCATCCACCTGTTCTATATTTTGAATGTAAGCTTGTAAATCTGGATCCTGCTCAATTTCTTGAATCACTTTTTCTATTTGACCACTGTCCTCCAGTTCACTTGAAAGAGTATTCACCATTTTTTCAGAAGCAAGATTTGTCCCTACATAATAAATGGAAAAAACCAATCCACTACAGATTAGCGCTAGTATAATGGCTTTTATAACGAAATTCATAAAATTCCTCCTCTATCCATTTATTAGGATACTATATGCAGGTACTGCTTTATATAGGAAAATAGTGTGCATGGTCAGAAAATAGAAATAATAGTAAAATAATTATATAATTCGGAAGAAAAGATAGGAAATAAGACCATATGAAAAGCAAACGAATAAAGCTAATCATCACTTTATCCATTTTACTAGTATTACTGTTTACGATTATGAATATATATACTTCTTATTCTAATATAAGACAATCTGTAGAAGAATCCATTGCTATTAAAACGACTAAATCCGCAGAATCTATTGCTGCCTCGATGGATATAGATACTTATAAGGAATTCTTAGCCGAGCCTTCCATGGATGAACGATATTGGGAGATAAGAAGTTATTTAAATGATGCCCGTGAAAAAATTGGGGCGTTATATGTATATACGTTAAAGATTGATAACCCTGAAATCTCACGTGGGATGATTATGGGAATGCCGGCAGATGATAAGCATGAATATCCAATTGGGATTATATGCACCCTTCCAACAGAACAAGTACAACAAGCTTATGAAGGAAACACCTACTTTTCATCAGTCATTAAAGATGAAACGTATAATGTAAGCTACCTTTCTGTAGGAGCGCCTATTTATGATAAAGAGAAGCAAATTATTGGATACATTGGAATCGATATCAGCACAGATGTCATTGATTCGGTTGGTCATGAAGTGTTATGGAATAGTATTCCTACCTTCATATTTAATGGCATCATTGTTGTGTTATTAGTTATTACATTTACCCTCATTCAGAGATGGTACCAACATGAACTGAAAAAAGAAATAGGTGATACAGAGGACACGTATTACAAGGAATCACAGTCTCTGCTCTCTTCTGTAAAATCACTGCGTCATGATTTTATTAATCATATACAAGTTTTACACGGGCTTCTAAAGGTTGAAAAACATAAGCAAGCCTATGAATATGTAACACATCTGTTTCACGAAGCTCAGACTTTTTCGACCATTCAGGTGAGTGTTGACAATCCTGTGCTCTCTGTATTTTTTCAAAAAAAGAAGCTTGCCGCACAGAATAGAGGAATTAACCTTCATCTAGAAATCAACCATGATACGTTTAGAACGATTAAAACGACAGACTTAGTAAAAATACTATCGAACCTTTTAGATAATTCCATGGATGCAACAGAACAGGTGGAGGAAAAGGACCGAGAAGTACATGTTAATACTGAAATTGATTCAGAACATTACGTCATCCAAATAAGAAACACTGGACTCAAAATCGCCAATGTAGAACAAATTTTTGTAAGAGGATATACAACAAAAAGGACGACCAGCAACCAAGGTAGAGGACAAGGATTATCAATTGTAAAAGAAATGGTCACCAAGTATGGAGGACAGATACTAATTGAATCGACTGACCAGCTTACGACTGCAACGGTAAGGATTCCTGTGAAACAATAAGAAATAAAAAGCACTCTATCCAGTGAAGGATTAGAGTGCTATTCTCTTAGTTTGATAACTTGATATCTAAATAAAAGGGTCATGACTAGGTTTGCGAGAAAATGGACCATTATCGGTGCAAGTATATTACTGGTTTCTACATAAATCCATCCAAAAACAAAACCGGGAATTGCAATATTAAGTAACATAATTGGCTTTTTATAATAGTGTACATGTCCTGCCACAAACAAGGTGGTAGCAATAGCTATAGAGCTCCATTCATCTTGAATAACAAGTAGACAAAGATTCTGGATAATGCCTCTTAGTAAAAGCTCTTCAAACGCTGCCCCTACAAACAGAAAGACAAGGAGCATGGGAAAGGAATAGTGCTCATAGGCTCTAGTCGTATCATCAATCATTCCGGAAGGCGTGCATAAGGTTACTAGCACACCATAAAGAATAAGGAATATAAGGGAATAAAGAGAATATAAAACCATGCCTAGAGGATGTTGGAATGATAAGAAATCCTCAATCATAAGAATGTCGGTAATCACTAACCCAAAGATTACCGACATACAAACTAATGAAACAGACGAGAATACTAAAATCGCATCTTTCGGTTTAAACGCCTTTGTAGAAGGCTGCGTACTAGCATTGTGCATAGATTCTTCACTGTCCTTCAAGATTCATAAACTTTAATAAAGATTCTATCAGAAAATTAGCAAAGTCTAAAGATATTGAAATGGTAAAAGCTATAATTTGCAACTTCTACATCAGCCCATAAAAAACTAGTCACCGTTTATCCTTTTTCATGGATAGACAAACGATGACTAAATGTCATACTTTTACGCTTGTTCTTCAAATAATCTTGCAATCTCTACGATTACTTGTGTCGCTTTCATCATGTTGTCAACAGAAACATATTCAAACTTACCGTGGAAATTTTCGCCACCTGTAAAAATGTTTGGTGTTGGGAGTCCCATATAAGAAAGCTGTGAACCATCTGTGCCACCACGAATTGGTTCGATGATCGGCTCAATGTCTAAATTCTTCATGGCTTGATAAGCAATATCGACGATTTCTTTTACCGGCTCGATTTTTTCTCTCATGTTGTAATATTGGTCTTCCATTTCTAGAAGGACCGTACCTTCACCATATTTCTCATTTAACTGATTAACGATGTTTTGTAATGTACCTTTTCTACCTTCAAAGCTCGCTCTGTCAAAATCTCTAATGATGTAGCTAAGCTTCGTTTGCTCCACATCACCAGTGAAGGAAGTTAAATGATAGAACCCTTCATATCCTTCTGTATATTCAGGTGCTTCAGCAGCTGGAAGCATTCCATTTAGCTCCATGGCAATCTTAGCTGAATTCACCATTTTGTTCTTCGCCGTTCCAGGATGAACACTATTACCCTTCACCGTAATCTTCGCACCAGCCGCACTAAAGCTTTCATATTGAAGCTCTCCAAGTGGACCGCCATCAACCGTATAAGCAAACTTCGCATTAAAAGCAGCTACATCAAACTTATGAGGCCCTCTACCAATTTCTTCGTCAGGAGTGAAAGCGACTCTGATTTTACCGTGCTTAATCTCTGGGTTTTGAAGTAGGTAATTCATTGCTGTCATGATCTCAGTGATACCAGCTTTGTTATCAGCCCCAAGTAAAGTCGTTCCGTCCGTTGTGATGAGTGTGTGTCCCTTGTATTTAGGTAGCTCTGGAAAGTTCTTTGAAGAAAGAACAACGTTTAGTGACTCATTTAGAACCAGATCGTTTCCATTGAAGTTCTCGACAACCTGAGGATTAACATTTGCACCAGTAAAGTCTGTTGCCGTATCCAAGTGAGCAAGGAAGCCAATTGTTGGAACATCTTTATCAGTATTAGCTGGAAGAGTTGCCATCACATAACCATTTTCATCAACGGTTACTTCTTCCATACCGATGGATTTTAGTTCTTCCACAAGTAGGTTAGCTAGTGTTAATTGACCTGGTGTGGAAGGAGTGGTGGTGCTATCTGCGTCTGATTGAGTGTCAATCTTTACGTATGTAGTTAAGCGGGTGATTAGTTCTTGTTTCATAGAGAGTGGCTCCTTTATGTTTTTATTTTAATTGTAACTTATGTTGTGAGTTCTGTAGAGATATTCAGCTTGGTTTTGCGGGTGATGAGAAATGGGACACTGAATGAACCGAATGTAAAACCAATTAACATGTTAGTGATTGCCATTAAAACCGTTAGAGTTTCTTCTGTCAGGGTAAAGATACCTACTGGAAGTAGGATGCAGTATAAAACTGTAAGAACGGTAAGTGTAATGGCTAGATAAAATAAAGTTTTTTGCGCATCCGCTACTCTACGTATTTGTACCATTAACGAAAATGCACCTGTAAAGAAGAGTATCATCCCTGGTAATGAAAATAAAATCATATAGGGAATATCAGAAAACTGTTGATAAGTTTCCATATAATAAAAGATGGAAGATGATACAAGGGCAAGAGTGAGTATAGTAAGAGAAAAAGTAAGTGGTCTATGAAACTTATAAGCTAGCATCAATAAACCAGCTATACATAATAAAGGTAATAAGAACTTTACATAATCAGTGTGGTCTGAAGGAGGATAACCTGTGTAGATTCTTCTATCTAGTATGAGTAAATCATAAATAGGTTTTAATCCCCATAAAAGGCCTCCAACTAGGCTAAGCCATAACAATATTTTCAATTTCATATGTTTTTGCTCCTTTTATGTATTTATACAATTAGACACTAAGGCCAACAATAATACTTCTTCCATATTTCCCATGAATCTTGACAATTGCCTTCCCAATCCTCACAATCGTCATCATCATCGTCAAATTCTATCCACCAGTTATGCTTATCTATTTCACTAAGATCATCCCCGTTATCATCATCATCGAGTACTAAATAATCTTTGTATTCCGTATCAATATTTAAGTATCTTGTAAAAAATGATAATAAATTAGGAAAAGAGAACGAAAAGGAGTTGGTGTTCTCCTGAAAATATGTACCATAAGAAGAGGATGCATTCACATAAGTAGGTAGTAATAACAATATTAGTAAAGTAAATAGACACATGACTCTCAAAATAAATTTATTCACTCCTCTCTTATTATATTGATATGTTCTTTATAAAGGATTATAATAATGAAATGAAAATTTGTAAATAATTGGTTGATATAAAATGTTTGTTATGTTGGAGAAATTTAGAAGATTTTCTATTGACTTGTTCTTTATACAGAACTAAAATAAAGGAAAGGATAACGTTCCCTAAAAAAATAGCTTATTCATCAGTAAGCTTATTTTTTTATCAATTGTTGTTCTTTATAAAGAATTACTTATGTGCAATAGTAAATAAAGCAAAAAAGGTGGTTGTAATGAATAAAGGTACTCAGTATAACTTCAATGCTCACGGTAAGGCCAAGGAAATTAATCTAAAAGAGTATTATGACATTATTAAAAAGAGAATCTGGGTATTAGTGGTTGTAACGTTATTATTCACAGTAGCAGGTTACTTCCATAGCATTTATTTTAAAGCCCCTCCGTTATATCAGGCCTCTAAAAGAATGATCATCGAAGCAAACGCGGAGTATATGAACACCTTGTTAGTATTGGTGGAAGATCCGCTAGTCCTAGATAAGGTAATTGATGAGCTAAAACTGAATATGTCATCAGGAGTTTTGGCAAACCAAATCAATGTAAGTACCTTAAATGGTTCACAAGTAGTCAAAATTAGTGTGACCAATTTAGACCCCAATCTTGCTATTAACATAGCAGAAACAACCGTTTCTATTTTTGAACAAGAAATTGCTGAACTATTAGGATTTACAAACATAAGGCTAATACCTGAAACAAAAGCAGAAGGGCAAATTATTCCAATTTATCAAGATAATGACCGTACTTTACTCGCCTTCGGGATAGGAGTAATAGCTGGAATCGGCTTAATCTTTTTACTAGACTCCTTAGACAATAGTGTACGAACAAGACATGATATTGAAGCTTACTTGGGACTTCCATTAGTAGGATCAGTGTCCAAGATGAATAAAAAGAATATTGCTCCAAAACGTGAAGAAGAAGAGGAAGAACAGGAAGTAGAGATAAGAGGTGAACCTATCCATGCTAACCAAAACGTCCATCTATGAGAAATTTTCGGTGGTAAAGTCGAGTACAAAAAAACTAATAAAGAAGAAAAAAAAGCGAAACCTGATTTGTTATACAAGCCCCACTTCCAAGATCTCAGAACAGTTCAGAACGATAAGAGCCAATTTACGCTTGGTGATGGGGGAAGGCAAAAGTCAGACCCTATTAATTACATCCTCTCAAACAGATGAAGGCAAATCTACTGTTCTAGCCAATTTAGCTGTATCCATGTCAAATCAAAAAGGCAAAGTTTTATTAGTAGATGCGAATCTGAGAAACCCTTATATTCATACCATCTTTCGATTTCAAAATAAAGATGGTCTGTCCACCATTTTAAAGGGCGAAGCCGAATTGCATCAAGTTGTTCGTTATACAGGAATAAGTAACTTGGATATTCTGCCAAGCGGTCCCATTCCAACAAATCCAGCAGAAATGCTTGCCTCTAAAGAAATGGAGGATTTTTTAAAGAACATTACATCAAAATATGACATGGTTTTAATTGATACTCCGCCTGTTCTAGAATCAGCAGAGACCCGTGTGCTCGCCAACTTGTGTGATGGTGTCGTAATAATCATTCAAAAAGGTAAAACTCTGTTAGATAAAGCGATTGATGCAAAAAAAGTATTAGAGTTTGCTAATGCTAAATTAGTAGGAGTTATTCTTAACGAGAAATAATTTTTTTGAATTTTTGTTCTTTATTGAGAAAAGTTGTGCGCTATAGAATTTGGTGATGCCTCCTTACCACTATCAATGGAGGTACTCGGTCATGCTGTGGGTTGAAAAACCTTAGACACTTGTTGTCGGGAGTGTGATGTGAGGGTGGGTTAGATGCCCGTTTTTATTAAAGTTTTTATGTATGTCTTCTTATTAAAGAGTGTATACGTAAGAACTTTAATACAGAAAGGATTGTTAAAAAGTTAATGGAGAATTTTGATAAGTATCCGAAGTCAGTTAAGAAAGCCATCCGCTATATCAAACAGGATGCCACCAAAGAACAACTAGAAGAGATCAAGAAGTTTATAGATTACGCCATTAAAAAGAGATCACTAACCTTAGGGTAGGTAGTAGAGAGGAGGAGAGTATGACATATCGACAGAGGTTATCACTATTTATTTTTATTGACTCATGTATTGTGCTAACAGCTATTTATATTTGCAGCTTCTTAGTCAATGGTAGCACTCACGTAATGACCCTTCCTATATTTTTAAGTTCACTTACAGTCCTCATTGGCCATCATTTATTTTCCATCAAGTTAAAACTCTATAAAAAAGCCTGGGAATATGCGAGTATCGGGGAATTATATATCATTTTTAAAGTCGTCACTTATTCCATTTTAACGACAGCTATCATTCAACAAGTATTTGTCCAAGAGGTCTTCTTTCGACAGTTAGCCGTTACTTGGATGCTTCACATGCTTTTCATTGGGGGATCTCGTTTTGTATGGAGGATGTACCGAGACAATGTTTTTCTTAAAGTGGTAAACAAAAAGAAAACATTAATTATCGGTGCAGGTGCAGCAGGAACAATGGTTGCCAGACAGCTTCTACATAATAATGATCGTGACCTTCAACCAGTAGCCTTTATTGATGACAATGTGAAAAAGCATAACCTTGATATTTTGGGACTTCCAGTAATAGGTGGAGTCGAGCAAATTGAAAAAATAGTAAAGGACTCCTTCATTGATCATATTATTATCGCCATTCCTTCCTTAAGTAAAAAAGAATTAAACCAAATCTTCCAAGAATGTGCTAAAACAAAAGCAAAAACACAAATCCTTCCTAGAATTGAAGACTTAGTAACTGGGAAATTAACCGTTAACAACTTCCGTGATGTACAGGTGGAAGATTTATTAGGAAGAGAACCAGTTGAGTTAGATATTGAGGGGATTTCAGAGTATGTAACGAATAAAGTCGTGCTTGTGACAGGTGCAGGTGGTTCAATCGGGTCCGAGATTTCTAGACAAATTTCTAGATTTAGACCGAAGCAACTCATCTTGTTAGGGCATGGTGAAAATAGTATTTATTCCATTGAAATGGAGTTAAGAGATACGTTTAGAGATTCTGGGATTGAGTTCTTTACCGAAATTGCTGATATGCAGGATGCTAAAAAGATGATGGCTGTGATGAGTACATATACACCAGATGTTGTCTATCATGCTGCAGCACATAAACATGTACCACTGATGGAAAGAAATCCAGAAGAAGCTGTTAAAAACAATATTGTGGGTACGATGAATGTGGCAAAAGCAGCGAGTTTTACAGGAGTTGGCACCTTTGTCATGATCTCTACCGATAAAGCGGTAAATCCAACTAGTGTAATGGGAGCCACTAAACGCTTAGCCGAAATGATTGTTCAACATATGGACCAAGACAGTAAAACAAGATTTGTAGCCGTTCGATTTGGAAATGTTTTAGGAAGTAGAGGAAGTGTCATTCCTTTATTTAAAAAGCAAATCGAAAAAGGTGGACCTGTGACGGTTACCCATCCTGAAATGATTCGTTATTTTATGACGATTCCGGAAGCTTCAAGGCTTGTCATTCAGGCTGGTGCTGTTGCGAAGGGTGGAGAGATATTTGTTCTTGATATGGGAGAGCCGGTGAAAATTGATGACCTTGCTCGAAACCTTATTAAACTATCAGGTTATTCAGTAGATGAAATTGGTATTGAGTATAGTGGTATAAGACCTGGTGAGAAGCTGTTTGAAGAGCTTTTACAAGCTGATGAAGTAACGGAGAAACAAGTATATCCGAAAATCTATATCGGAAAAACGGCAGATTTATATATAGAAGAAATCGAGGAAATACTTGCTCATTATTCAAGTATGGACCGGTCAACATTAAGAGATCGAATAGTAAGTCTGGCTAATAACGTAACCAAAAAACAAAAAGCTATTTTATCCATTCCAAGCTAAAAGGAGAATCAAGAGATGAAAGTAAAAAAGGCCATTATTCCAGCTGCGGGACTAGGAACACGATTCTTGCCAGCTACCAAAGCAATGCCAAAAGAAATGTTACCAATTGTAGATAAACCAACAATTCAATACATCATTGAGGAAGCCATTGAGTCAGGCATTGAGGATATTATTATTGTTACGGGAAAAGGGAAACGTTCGATTGAAGACCATTTTGATCATTCATTTGAACTAGAGCAAAACCTCTTAGACAAAGGAAAGTTTGAATTACTGGAGGAAGTTCAGAAATCTTCTAAACTAGTAGATATTCATTATATTCGTCAAAAGGAACCAAAGGGCTTAGGACATGCAATCTGGTGTGCGCGTAAGTTTATTGGGAATGAACCATTTGCAGTACTACTTGGAGATGACATTGTTCAAGCAGACACTCCTTGTCTAAAGCAGATGATGGATCAATATGAAAGATACAATGCTTCTATATTAGGTGTGCAAACAGTTGGAGAAGATGACGTTTCTAGGTACGGCATTGTGGATGGAAGTCAGATTGGTGAGCGTTTCTATAATGTAAACAATCTAGTTGAGAAACCGAAGAAGGAAGATGCTCCTTCTAACTTGGCTATTATGGGAAGATATATTTTAAACCCATTAATTTTCGATATTCTAGGTACTCAAAAGCCAGGTGCTGGTGGGGAGATTCAGTTAACGGATGCAATTGCAGCACTTAACCAATTCGAAGCAGTCTTTGCTTATGATTTTGAGGGGACTCGTTATGATGTTGGGGAAAAGATGGGGTTTATTCAGACGACGATTGAGTTTGCGCTGCAGCGGGAGGAATTAAGGGATCCATTATTACAGTACTTATCAACTATTCTTGAAAAAGAATATATTAAATAAAGTTTTATTACTCAGAAAGGACTTATGGTATGACTGTCCTCTGGATTAATTTACTACTAGCTTTTATATTTGCTTTTTTTGCGCGCTATTTTTCAAGGAATTATGTACTTACAGGACCTGGTTCATTGATGTCTGTAAAACCAAATAAATTGTTTATTTTTGCTACAGTACTTTCTTTTATAGTGGTTTCAGGATTACGTAAAAACATCGGTGACACTTATTTTTACATGCATGCCTATAATATTACTGATTTTACCTGGGAGGTAGTTAAAGCACAGGATGATATGGGTTTTGCTATCCTACAAATGCTACTAAAAGAATACTCACAAGATCCACAAATCTTGGTTTTAACAACAGCCGTTATTACAAATTTTTTAATTGTTCTCGTTTTCTTTAGGTATGCAAAATTAGTTGAACTAAGTGTGTATGTGTATATTACGGGTGGCTTATTTTTAGTCACGATGAATGGAATAAGGCAATGTTTAGCAGCTGCTATCATTTTTGCTGCTACAAAGTTTTTAATTGAAGGTAGTAAAAAAAAATATATTATAACCGTAATATTTGCATCCTTTTTTCACCAAAGTGCTCTAATTCTAATACCTATTTATTTTTTAGTGAGATATAGAGCATGGTCAAAAGCTACCCTTATGTTATTACTATCCGCGGTAGTAATTGTTCTAGGCTTTAATGTGTTTTCAAGTATACTTTTCTCTGCTATTGAGGATAGCCAATATAATGTCTATAGTAACTTCAACGAGGGTGGAGCAAATATTATTAGAGTGATCGTATTTGCTATTCCGTTAGTTATCGCCTTTTTAGGAAGAGAGAAGTTAAGAAGGATATTTCCCGAAAGTGATGTTTTTATCAATATGGCACTGATTGGACTAGCTTTTATGATCATCTCGACGGCAAACTGGATTTTTGCCAGATTTAATATTTACTTTGAGCTGTACCAAATCATACTAGTTTCATGGATTATTAAGCTATTTAGAGAAAAAGACCAAAAACTAGTATACCTTGGATTAGTTATTTGTTACTTAGCCTATTACCATTATGAAACTGTTATAAATTTAAATATTAGATACGTAAGTGATTATATTGGTTAACTAAGTCCTCGCTACATTGAGTAGTGGGGTTTTTATCATTAAAAGATTTGAAGGGGTAAATCAATGGTAATTTCTACACAGTTAAGTCAAGAAAATTTGAAAGAAATCATGCTGAACATTTATAAAAAGGGAATGGAAACAGAGGATATTTATGTGAAGGACTTTATTAAAGAAATTATAAAGCAGATGGTTGATGAGCCTGTTGTGACTGGTGAAAATGTATGAAACGAGCTTTTGATTTTACAGTAGCTCTGCTAATTTTGGTTTCTCTTGCACCTATCTTTGTCATCATTGCATTGTTAATAAAATTCAAGCTAGGATCTCCGATTATCTTCCGCCAAGAAAGGCCAGGTTTAAATGGAAAATGCTTTTATCTTTATAAGTTTAGAACAATGACAAACGAAAGGGATGAGAGCGGTCAACTCCTTCCAGATTATTTAAGACTAACTCCTTTTGGAAACTTTCTACGTAAATTTAGTTTAGATGAGTATCCTCAGCTATGGAATGTGATAAGGGGAGATTTAAGTTTAGTAGGGCCAAGGCCACTTTTAGTAGAATACTTACCACTTTATACAAAAGAGCAAGCAATCAGACATAATGTAAGACCTGGGATTACAGGGTGGGCTCAGGTTAACGGAAGGAATGCTCTTACATGGGATGAAAAATTCAAACTAGATGTCTGGTACGTTAGGAATCAATCAATTGCTCTCGATCTAAAAATCTTATTATTAACTGTTTATAAAGTAGTAATCGCTGATGGTATAAACCAACAAGGAAGTGCGACAGTAGATACCTTTAAAGGGACAAAATCCTCAGTTGGGGGAGGAAAATAATGAATATTGTCATTATTGGCCATGGAGGTCATAGTAAGGTAGTTTCTGATATTATTCTAGCAACTGAAGGTATTCAAGTACTTGGTTATCTTGATCATAAGTATAAAACTAAAGAAGTTATTAATAACTTCATTTGTGCACCTATAAGTGAAGTTAGGGAAATAAAAGAAAACAATGATGATGTCAGATTCGTAATGGCTATAGGAGACAACAGAGTTAGGAAAGAAATAATTGAAACCCTAGATTTATCTAGTGATGATTTCATTTCATTACTACATCCTACGGCAAGCATCAGCTCGAGTGCCAAAATTGGTTACGGCACAGTGGTTATGCCAAATGCAGTTATTAATGCAGATGCAGTGATTGGTTGTCACAGTATTATTAACTCTGCGGCCATAGTAGAGCATGATTGTTATTTAGGCGATTTTGTTCATCTCTGTCCGAATAGTACTCTTGCAGGCGCAGTCAAAGTGGAAAGTGGCTGTATGATCGGTAGTGGAGCAACAATTATACCTAATAAAACAATTGGAGAATGGACGGTAGTGGGTGCTGGTGCAACTGTAATTGATCATCTACCTAGGAATTCAAAAGCTGTCGGAACACCAGCTAGGATTATTGAAAATCATTATATTAAAACGGGGTGAACGAATGGAGCAAGCAATTAGTAAAAAAAGAATATACCTTTCTTCTCCACATATGAGTGGAAAGGAACTTAAATACGTACATGAAGCATTTACGACCAACTGGATTGCACCTCTTGGACCAAATGTAGATGCATTTGAAGCAGAAATAGCACAATATGTAGGAGCCAGTGAAGCAGTAGCCGTTAGTTCAGGAACGGCCGCCATTCATTTGGCTCTTTCTTTATTAGGAGTAGACAAAGGAGATAGAGTGTTTTGCTCTAGTCTAACTTTTATCGCAAGTGCTAATCCAATTGTTTATCAAGGGGCTGAGCCAGTATTTATTGATTCAGAACCAGAAACCTGGAACATGTCTCCAGAAGCACTACAAAGAGCGTTTCAAGACGCAGCGTTAGAGGGAGCTCTTCCAAAGGCGGTAATCGTGGTGAATCTGTATGGGCAAAGTGCAAAAATGGATGAAATTATGGATATCTGTAATCAATATGATGTACCGATGATTGAAGATGCAGCAGAATCCTTAGGCTCTTTATACAAAGGAAGAGCAAGTGGAACTTTCGGTAAATTTGGTGTCTTTTCTTTTAATGGTAATAAGATTATTACCACTTCAGGTGGAGGAATGTTGGTATCTGATGATGTGGAGGCATTAAAAAAGGCGAGATTTTTAGCAACTCAAGCGAGGGATGCGGCACCACATTATCAGCATAGCCAAATTGGTTATAATTATCGATTGAGTAATATATTAGCTGGGGTTGGAAGAGGGCAGTTAGAAGTACTGGAAGAGAGAGTATCTGCAAGGAGGGCTATTTTTAAGAGGTATTATGAGGAGCTTTCAGTATTGCCAGGGTTTACTTTTATGCCAGAACTACGGGAGACTCTCTCAAACCGTTGGTTGACAGCTTTAACGATTGATGAGGATGAGGCAGGGGTATCTGTTTCTGATTTACTTAGTATATTAAGTGCAGAAAACATTGAAGCAAGACCCGTTTGGAAACCTCTACATCTTCAACCGGTATTTAAGAATAATAAGTATTATTCACATTCTGACCATTTAAGTATCTCTGAAGAACTATTTAATAGAGGGATATGCCTACCTTCAGGTTCTAATATGTCAGAAGAAGATGTAGATACTATCATTAATCATATTAAATCAACAGTTTTAATGAATCAGGAAAAGGTAGGACTTATTAATACATAGTAACTAATATATGAAGAACGGGGTATGAATCTTGCTAGGAGAAACGATCTATACATGCAGAAAGAAAAAAGGGTTAACCTTGTCCGAATTAGCTAAACGTGCAAAAATATCAAAATCTTATTTAAGTAGCATAGAAAGAAACTTAAATTTAAACCCTTCTATTCAGGTGGTAAATCGTATTGCTGGAGTATTAGATATTCAATTAGATTCCTTCATGAATCCTATTGAGAAGAATAATGTTCAAGAACTAGATCAAGATTTAATAGATTTGGCAACTGAACTGAAAGAAACCGGAGTAAATAAAGAGCAGATAGAGGATTATAAAACTGTATTTGAATTTATTCAATGGAAAAATCAAAAATTAAAAGTAGAGAAAGACTGAGGTAATGAAATGGAATCTTCTCAAATCCCTAAGACTATTCATTATTGTTGGTTTGGTGGAAAAGAAAAGCCTGAGATGGTTAAAAGATGCATGGAAAGTTGGAGAAAACATCTCCCTGAATATGAGATTGTGGAATGGAATGAAAGTAATTTCGATATTACCAAGAACGACTATATAAAAGAAGCATATGCTTCAGGTAAATTTGCTTTTGTTAGCGATTATGTGCGTGTTTATGCTCTTTACCACTATGGTGGGATCTATTTAGACACAGATGTTGAGGTATATAAATCATTTAATGATTTACTACATCACCCTTCTTTTTGGGGATTTGAGCAAGAGAACTATATTGCAACCAGTACAATTGGCGCACAAAAGGGAAATGCGCTAATCAAGGAATTCCTTGATAGCTATAAAAATAAAAGATTCATTAACGAAGATGGTACATTTAATAGCTTAACCAATGTGGCTGTTATTACTAGATTACTTGAATGGTTTGGGCTCAGTAAAAATGGCCAGTATCAGGAGATTGAAGGATTAGGGGTGTTTTATCCGCAAACTTATTTATCCCCCTATGACTATATCAATTGCCAGAGTTATAAGACAGAAGATACATATGCGATGCATCATTTTTATAAGAGTTGGTTGCCTGTTAGAAAGAGAGTTAATGCAAATATAAAAAAAATGTTATCAAGAGTTATCGGAGGAAACAATATATTAAGACTAAGAAATATATTGAGTAGGGGGTAAATATGAACTTACATGTAGTTTATTCGAGTGATGATAATTATGCACAGCATGTTGGGGTGTCAATGCTTTCACTATTAGAAAATAATAAAGAATTTTCAACAATAGATGTTTATATCATTGAAAATAATATTTCAAAAAAAAGTAAAAATCATCTTATATCAATTAGTAATAATTATGATAGAAATTTACATTTTATTAGTCTTAAAGATTATTCTAATAGATTAAAGCTTAATATAGGAAATTCAATATCGATTAATTCCTACGCTAGATTGTTTCTTACAAGTATACTTGGAGAAGAGATTGATAAAGTACTTTATATGGACTGTGACTCAATAATAACAAGTAGTTTGGCAGAACTTTGGCAAAAGGATATAAGCGAATATTATGTAGCTGGTGTTTCTGACACAGTTGGTAATTCCACGAAAGAAAAAATAAATATGGATAGTAAGAGTCCCTATATAAATGCTGGAATGTTATTAGTTAATTTAAAAAAATGGAGAGAGAATCATATTGAAAGAGCATTTATTGATTTCATTGATTCCTATAATGGTAAGGTTTATCACCATGATCAAGGAACAATAAATGGGGTATTAGAAGGAAAAATGTTATTAATTCATCCCAAATATAATGCGATGACTACTTTCTTTACTATGAAGAAAGAAGAAATCTTTAAGTATTATGGAATGCAGGAATATTATAGTTCTAAAGAGTTAATAGAAGCCAAAAACAAACCTGTATTTGTGCATTTTACTCCAGCTTTTGTTAACAGACCATGGATCAAAGGAAATAAGCACCCTTTAGCTTATCAGTATCAACATTATTTAGAGAAGACACCATGGAAAGGAACTAAAATGGATGAGGATAAGAGGAGTATTGGAGAAAAAATTGTAGCTACTTTATTTAATAATTTACCTTTTACAATGGCTTTTAGTATAAGAAGATTAATATTTAAATAATGTTTGAGGAGTCGTTATGAATCAGAAAAAGAAAGTATTAATTTGTATGTACTCTCTACATATTGGTGGTGCTGAGAGAAGTCTTATAGGACTTTTAGAAAGATTTGATTATGAGAAATTTGATGTTGACTTGTTCTTATACAGACATGAAGGTGAGTTTTTAGAAAATATTCCAAAAGAAGTAACTTTATTGCCCCCAGTTAAACAATATACGACTTTTGAGAGACCCGTTAAGACAATAATGAAAGAAGGCCACTTTTATTTAGGGTGTGCCAGAGTATTGGCAAAACTTAAGGCAAATTATAAAAATAGAGGATTGGTCAAAGAACAAAGGACTTATAAACAAATGCAGTATACATGGCAATTTTCTATTCCCAAATTACCAAGACTTAAACAGAAATATGATATAGCCTTAAGTTTTTTAGGGCCACATGATTTTATTATTGAAAAGGTAAACGCAAATACAAAGATTGGTTGGGTTCATACTGATTATCATACTATTATTAATCCAGATAAAAAGTTAGATAGAAAAATGTGGGGGAAATTAGATTATATAGTGAACGTTTCTGAAGAGTGTTCTAATTCTTTTTTGAAAGTTTTCCCTGATCTAAAACATAAATCAATTGTTGTAGAAAATATAATTTCTTCTACTTTTGTCGAAGAACAAGCAAAAATTAATAATAATATTGAGCGTGAAATTCCTAATAATGGTGCATTTAAAATTTGTTCTGTTGGTAGGTTTTCTAATGCTAAGGGGTTTGATTTAGCTGTATTAGCGTGTAAAGAGCTCATAGAATTAGGATATGACATAAAATGGTATATTGTTGGTTATGGAGCAGAGGAAGAAATTATAAAAAGATTGATAGATGAATATAAGATGAATGAGAATTTTATAATTTTAGGTAAAAAGGTAAATCCATATCCTTATATCAAAAGCTGCGATATTTATTGCCAACCTTCTAGATATGAAGGAAAAGCAGTTACTGTCAGAGAGGCTCAGATTCTTATGAAGCCTGTTCTAATTACCAATTATCCTACAGCTAAAAGCCAAGTTAAACATATGTTTGATGGGTATATTTGTGAGTTGTCAGTAGAAGGGATAGTTGAAGGAGTTTCTACTCTATATAATGATGAAGAGTTAAGGAACCATTTAGCGAAAAACTGCGATTCTGAGAGGTATAGTAATAAAAATGAGCTTGAAAAAATATATGGAATTTTAGGATAAAATAATTTTGTTTAATTAAACCGTGAAAAAACTGGTGGAAATTGTCGGAAGATTGTTCTTTATTAAGAAATAATCTTATTTTATAATTTTAATAGATTTAGGGATAATTTTTGGTTACATTTTTTTTTTTGATTCTAACGTTCATTATAGTGAACGATCTTTTGGAAAAGTAATTCTAATAATATTTAAGGTGTGAAAAAATTGAGAAATACAATTAAAATGCTACGGGTACTTTTTAATAAAGAAGACAAGAAGAAGTTTTTATTACTTTTTGTGATGATGATCTTTGCAGCTATATTTGAAACAGCGGGCATTGGCTTAATTGTCCCATTTGTTGGGATTGTAACAAATCCCAATATACTTCAGGACCAAACGTTTGCTACTTATATATATAAATTACTCAATTTCCAATCAATGAATGACTTTATCTTATTTGCCGTAGGTGTGTTACTGACTGTCTATTTTGCTAAAAATGCTTATTTATTATTATTTTACTATGTCCAATATAAAGTCATATTTAATCAAAGAGTAAAGCTTTCTAGAACTTTGTTTAAGGAGTATTTAACAAAGCCATATGAATTTCACCTACAAAGGAATTCTGCTGAACTATTAAGAAATGTAAATGGAGAAGTATCAAAAGTATTCGGTGGGATCTTATTATCGGGCTTTCAATTATTAACTGAAATATTAGTTATAGTATCTATATTAACATTGCTTGTGTATACAGCACCTTTAGCTACACTTACATCTGGATTATTGTTAAGCGGAAGTGTAATTATCTTCTTTAAAATATTCCGTAAGAAGATTTCTTATTTAGGAAAAGAAGACCAGAGGGTTAATCGTGAGGTAATTAAATGCGTGAATCAAGGATTAGGGGCAAGTAAAGAGGTAAAAGTATCCGGAAAAGAAACGTATTTTGTAGATGCATATAATAAACAGAGTCAAATCTTAGCCCAAAATACCATTTATAAGAACATGCTAGGTCAAATACCAAGGCTGTTTATTGAAGTATTATTAGTATCGGTTGTCCTCATTACAATGGTTATTCTTGTATTTCAAGGTACTGACTCAAGTAAGCTGGTTGCTACTATGTCATTATTTGCAATGGCTGCCTTTCGCCTTATGCCTTCCATTAATCGAATTGTGTCATTATTAACATCTATTCGATATAGTCAGCCTGCTTTAGCGGTAGTGTATGAAGACTTAATAAAGGAAAGCAAAGGAAAAATACATGTTTACAAAGAGTTAAATCATAATGTAACAGTTAGAAATGAGGAGAAAACTTTTCGAAAATCTATTGATTTAGAGAATGTATCTTTTCGTTATCCAAATCAAGAGTATTATTCTATTAATAATGTATCATTAACGATTCCAATTGGGAGTTCAGTTGCTTTTGTCGGGTCTTCTGGTGCTGGCAAAACTACAATTGTTGATATCATTTTGGGGTTACTAGAACCAGAGAAAGGTAGAGTTTTAGTTGATGGAATAGAACTGGGAGAATATTTACCAGTTTGGAAAAAAAAGATTGGTTATATTCCACAATCTATATATCTATCAGACGAGACTATACGAAAAAATATTGCATTTGGAATTGCTGATAATGACATAGACGAGGCTGCAGTTCAAAGGGCAATTGAAGATGCACAACTAAAGGACTTTATTGATACGCTACCTAACGGGGTAGAAACCGTTGTTGGTGAAAGGGGAGTAAGGCTCTCAGGAGGGCAGCGTCAGCGTATCGGTATTGCTAGAGCACTGTATCATAACCCGGAAATTATTTTTTTAGATGAGGCAACTTCAGCATTAGATAGTGAAACGGAAAAAGAAATAATGAAAGCAATCGATGGACTAAAGGGAGAAAAGACTTTGATCATTATTGCTCACAGATTAAGTACAATTGAAAATTGCGACATTGTGTTCAAAGTAGATCAAGGTAAGTTACAAGCGGGAAAACGTCAGATAAAACAGTCAGTTGGATGAATTAAACTATTAGAAATATCGAATTTAATTTTCTTCTTTAGAAAGGAGTTAAAGATGAATGTCCTGTATATAACGGGTTCTTGCTTGCATTGCAATACATCTGCAAATATGAGTCATAATAGCTTTGTTCAAGGGTTAATTGAAAATGACTGCAATGTAGATATTATAATGTCTGACCCAGGATTACAAACTATTGACTCAAGTATGCCTAATTGGAAAGAGGCTAATTATTATATTTACAATTCGGTTTCCAAAATGGACAGGATGCGATTACTTGTCAGATTTATTATTGATAGAAGGAAGAGAAGGACTTCAAAAACCAAACAACTAAATATTCGAAAAGAAGACTCAGAGGTATTACAAAATAGTAATATAAGACAATTTCTTAAGTATGTCTTTTATAATCTATTAACTAGAGACACACCACACTATCTAAGTAGGAAATGGTTAAAAAATGCCTCCAAATTTAAAAGTAAAAAGAAATATGATTTAGTTATATCTAACTCATATCCTGCTAGTAGTCATGCATTAGCAGACACTCTTTTAAAGAGAGATAAAGTAATTGCTGAAAAATGGATCCAGATCTGGGAAGATCCATGGTATTACGATCTCTATAATAAGCAAAAGAAAGAAATGATTTTAGATGAAGAAAAGAGGTTACTCTCTCAAGCAGATGAGATATATTATGTAAGTCCGCTAACACTATCATATCAAAAAAAACATTTTGCTAATTCATCAGACAAGATGAAGTGTGTCCCTTTACCTTACTTAAACACAAGCAATACAGAAGAAATTTTAGATAATAGTAATGTTGTATTTGGGTATTTTGGAGACTACTATTCGCATGTTAGAAACCTAAAACCATTTTACGAAGCCTCAATGGACTTAAATGCTTTTGTTAATATTTTTGGTGATACCAATGAACATTTTCACTCTACCGAAAATATCAGAATTTCAGGTAGGGTAGACATTGGAATTATTAATAAGGTGCAAGAAAACACCGATGTTCTAATTCATTTATGTAATTTAAAAGGTGGTCAAATTCCTGGGAAAATATATCATTATTCTGGGACGAAGAAACCAATAATCTTTATTTTAGATGGAGAAGAAGAAGAAAAAAACTTAATTAAAAATTACTTTGAAAAATTTAATAGATATCACTTTTGTGATAACACAAAAGAAAGTATTAAAGAAATAATGGGGAAATTTATCACTCACGAAATATCAAAAAGTTCTTTTATTGTTAATGATTTTAGTCCTAAAAGTGTAGTAAAAGGAATTTTAGGAGGATGTTAACAAAACATTGTGAGGTTTTATTTTGAAAAAGAAAATTTTATTTGTAAACGGGCATTTAAATGTAGGTGGAGTTGAGAACTCTCTTATTAATGTTTTAAAAAGTATAGATTTCAATAATTATGAAGTAGATCTTATACTTTTTGAGGAGTTAGGGGACTATGTAAATGAAGTTCCTAAAAATGTAAATATTATTTATTATGATTTTTCAAAGACTTACGGTCCATTTAAAAAGTGTTTACTAGAGAATATAAAAAATAAAAATTGGTTTGCAGTATTATTAAGATTAGTATTTCTGTTAAAGAGGGTAGCTGGAGTTAAAGCACTATATCTTGCGAAGCCACTCTTTAGAATTAATAAAAAGTATGATTGCGCTATAGCATACCGAGTAGGTCTTTGTACTGATTTTGTTGGATATGTTGTAAATAGTAAAAAGAAGGTAACATGGTGGCATCACGGATCGTATGATTATTCCGAAGATCAAACAAAACGATGGACTAAATTATTAAGGAAGTTTGATAGATTAATAGCTGTTTCGGATAGTTGCAGAGACATGCTAATAGACAATATGCAGGAACAGAAAGTTCAAAATAAAATCATTACCATACCAAACATGATAAATGTTAATGAAATTCAGAACAAAGCAAATGAAAAAACTAGGTATAATATTTTTCATAATGATGGAACTACCCTACTAAGTGTAGGTAGATTGTCTCCTGAAAAAGGAATGATTAATTGTGTTCATACCTGTAAGAAACTAGTTGAAGCAGGGTATAACGTAAAATGGTATCTAATAGGTGAAGGTCCAGAACGTAAAGAAATTGAGAGATGGATCAAAGAATATAGACTAGAGAATCAATTTTACCTTTTAGGTGCAATATCTAATCCTTACCCATATATAAAGGCTACAGATATTTATGTCCATCCTTCACTAGTTGAGTCTTTATCAATTACGGTACTAGAAGCACTAGCTTTAAATATACCTGTGACGGTAGCAAGGTCAATGGGACCAGCAGAGTTTATAAGGGATAAGGAAAATGGACTACTTGTAGAACCAACGCCAGAGGGTTTATTTAAGGGTATTGAATCTTTAATCATGGATAATTACCTGTATAACAAATTAAAGAAGGAAAATAGGGAAGTTTTAAACCAATTTAGTCCGGAAGTAATCATGAAGAAAATATATGGATTGATTGAGGTAAGTTAGTATATGAAAAGATTAAAAAAATCAATAAATAGCATAGTTTATAAAATGAATAAAGCTTTAAATGAGTTACTATTTCCCTATTCTGATAATGGTAGACAGATAAAATCGCTGAAGAATATTCATTTAAACAAACGGTGTTTCATTATAGGCAATGGTCCAAGTTTGACTACTGGAGATTTAAGTAAATTGCATAATGAAATCACCTTTGCCTTCAATAGAATATACTATTTATTTAATCAAACAGATTGGAGACCAACATATTATTGCGCTGAAGATGATAAAACTATTACTAAAAGTAAAGAAGAGATCAATAATTTAAATATCAAAAATAAATTTTTCCCTATAAACTTTCCAAGGGACAATAAAATTCAATTTAAAAATGCAAAGTATTACATCTTTAAGTTTGGTGATAGGAATATCGAGCCGAAATTCTCTAAAGACATTGTTAAAGGGATCTATTGGGGAAATACAGTTGCATATACAGCTATTCAGCTAGCTGTATATATGGGGATTAAAGAAATATACCTTCTGGGAGTAGATCATAATTTTAGTAAGATGATTAATGATAAAGGCGAAATAATCATTGATGAGACGGCCAAGGATTATTTTACTAATGAATATAATAACGACAAAAATGATTTGTATATCCCAAATGTAGATATTTCAACAAGAGCGTTTTTAGCAGCTAAAAATTACGCAGATAAACATAACATAAAAATATACAATGCAACCCGTGGAGGTAAATTGGAAGTATTTGAAAGAGTGAATTTTGACAATATTGAATTGGGAGAGAGGTTAATAGGATGAGAATAATAGGAGTTATACCCGCAAGAGGTGGATCTACTAGATTTTATAACAAGCCACTAGCAAAGATTTTAGGGAAACCAATGATTTGGTGGGTTTACACACATTCTAAGGAAGTAGAGTGCTTTGAAGAGGTGTATGTCGCAACAGATAGTGAAGAGATTAAGAGTGTATGCGAGGGGTTTGGGGCAAAAGTTATCATGACTTCACAAGATCATGATACAGCTACCGAAAGGCTTTATGAAGTTTCCCAGCACATAAGTGCAGATCTTTATGTCATGATAAATGGTGATGAACCAGCAATAGAAGCAAAGGATATAGCGAAATGTATTCCAATCAATTTAAATAGTAATGAGTTTTATGTGTCGAACCTTATGACCGATTTTACAGATCCTGTTGAAGTTGTGGATACATCTAACTTGAAAATTGTAACGAATAAGGATGGGATTTGTCTTTTTATTTCAAGGAGTCCTATACCATACCCAAAGGGAGGTATGAATTATACATACCAGAAATTTGTGGGAGTGGGTGCTTTTACTAAAAAGGCGCTACAATACTACCACGAAACTCCTAGAGGACCAATTGAAAGAATAGAAGAGAACGACTCGTTTCGGTTTATTGAAAATAGGAAGGACATTTATTACATAAATGCACATTGCAAAACTATTTCCGTTGATACTCCAAAAGATATAGAGAAGGTTGAAGAATACTTGAAGAAGATTGTCATGGTTTAATTAATATTAATAAAAATAAAATCTATAGTTGTTAGAAGGGAATTAAGTGAATCTATATAAAAAGGGTCTTGCAAGCATTATTAAGAACGGATTAATAGTAACTATAAAAAAGTTTTTAAACATAAAAAGGCAAGAAAAATTTATAAGATATTACTATAATAGGGACACCTTATCAAAGGCAATTAGAATAGGGGAAAAAATAATAAAGATGTACCCTGGAAATGTTTATAATTATCAGCAACTTGCAAGAGCATATTGGAAAGCAAAGGATGAGCATGGTGCTACGAATATATTAAAACAGGGCTTAAGAGTAAAATGTGGTCTTACTTTAGAAGAAATAATAAGTGAAATTGAAAAAAAACTTCCTGATAATAATTTATTACTCTCACATAGGTTTATTTTTAAAGGAGGACACCAAAATTACGGCTTAATAGAGCATATATATGAAGAGAAGACCTTATTGACAAAAATAGTAGAAAGTCAAAATTCAAAAGGTGATTCCTTAATCAGAGATATCCAGACTGAAAATCCAGATTTTCATACTATTACACCAAGTATTATAAGTATATTAACTATAAATGATATAACTTTTATTACTATGAAAAAAATTAATGGAGAAGTCCCCATAAATACGAATACTGATTTCATTAATAAGGTATTTAAATTGAATAATTTAATAACTTCTATGGATTATAACGAAGTATCTGATAGCTTAAGTCTTCAAAAACTAACTCATAATACTAATCTAATAAACAAACATGAATTATTTAAAGCATTTTATCTTGTTAGTCAAAATAATAAAGAGGTTTTTTCTTGCATTAGTGAATTTCTAAAAAGAAATATGACTCCTGTAGATTTTATAAAAGTTGTTGATCACCTAAACAATCTCATTTTTGGTGAAAATTATTATAAATTTATAAGTCCAGAAGTTCATTTTACATTGCAGCATGGTGATTTCTTTAAAGCCAATATGTTAATTAACAATCACACAGGAGAATTAAAAATAATTGATTGGGTTGGGGTAAGACTTGGACCAAGGTGGGTAGACATTGCATTGTTCTTAGGTACTATAAAGCTACCATTCGATATAATAAGAAATAATTTTCTGGACCATGATAGATGTAATTATGAACCAGTAGAAAAACTATTTTTCATTTATACTTTAATTGTTAGTTGGGCTGTTACTTTTAATAAAAATGAAGTTGAGAATTGTTTTGAAAACTTTTATAGTCCAGCTTTAGATTATCTAGAATCTATATCGTTAGAACTTGAAGGCATGCAAGGAGGTAAATCAAAAATTATATAATACCTTGGAGTCTTCATTAAGGAGTCAATGAATAGTATAAAAACTTATATAGAAAAGGGGTAACAATCAAATGAAAATAATGAAAGTTGGTAATGTCTCAGTAGATAACGACATCTTTACTTTAATGGCAGGACCTTGTGTAATCGAGTCAGAAACACAAGTAATGGAAGTGGCCTCGAAAATGAAAGAAATTACGGATCGCCTTGGTGTTCCTTTTATTTTTAAGTCCTCGTTCGATAAAGCGAACAGAACATCTGTTTTATCGTATAGAGGGCCGGGATTAAATGAAGGTCTTCGTATTTTAAAGAAAGTTAAAGATGAATTAGGTGTACCTGTAGTAACAGATATTCACGAACCTTATCAGGCACAGGTTGTCGCTGAGGTTGTGGATATGCTTCAAATACCTGCATTTCTATGCAGACAAACGGACCTGTTGGTGGCGGCAGCTGAAACTGGTTTGCCAGTGAATATTAAAAAGGCTCAGTTTTTGTCGGCTAAGGATATGAAGAACGTTATTACGAAGGTAGAGGAATCAAATAATACAAACATCCTTTTATGTGAAAGAGGAAACACATTTGGATATAACAATTTAGTCGTTGATATGACAAACATCATTGAATTGAAGAAGTTTGGATATCCTGTCGTGTTTGATGCCACACATAGTGTTCAAAAACCGGGAGGAAATCTTACATCTACTGGTGGTAATCGGGAATATGTAGAACACCTAGCAAAAGCAGCTTTAGCTGTTGGTGCAGATGCCTTATTTATGGAGGTTCATGAAGATCCCGATAATGCTAAATCAGATGGCCCGAATATGGTGAAGCTTAATGAGATAGAAGGAATCCTACAAAAATTAATTAAAGTATATAAGGCGGTGCGAGATGTTGAACAACATAGCTACTCTATCTGATGTGAAAATTGAAAATCAAATAGATATTCTTTCGGAAGCAAGATATGTTTTTGACACTGAAGTAAATGCTATCAATCTAGTAAGAGATGCACTCGATGAGAGGTTTGTAAAAATTGTTGAATTGATTTCTAACTGTAACGGCAAAGTAGTTGTTACAGGGATGGGAAAGCCAGGACATGTATCAAGAAAAATAGCAGCTACATTATCAAGTCTTGGAACATCTTCTTTTTTCATCCATCCTGCAGAGGCTCAACATGGTGATTTAGGAATGATTTCGAAAGATGATATTGTAATTGCAATTAGTTATAGCGGAGAAAGTGAAGAAATAACAAAGATTTTACCAAATATAAAATTAATAGGGGCAACATTAGTTGGAATCTCTGGTAACCAATATTCAACGCTTGTCAAATATAGTGATCATTCTTTCGTCTTTCCGAAATTTATGGAAGCTTGTTCTATGAATCTAGCACCAACATCTAGTACAACTGTTGGAATGGTGTTGGGTGATGCATTAGCAGTTTGTTTAGCCAAAATATATGGTTTTCATGAAAGTAACTATGCATTGTTTCATCCAGCAGGTTCACTTGGTAAGAAATTATTAATAAAAGTAAGTGATATTATGCATGCAGGAGAAAAAAATGCAGTTGTTAAGCAGGGAACTAAACTAAAAGATGCGATTGTGGAGATGAGTACAAAAGCGATAGGAATTATTAATGTAGTAAATGAGAATCAAGAACTAATTGGTGTGTTTACAGATGGTGATTTAAGAAGAACATTTACCAGAGAAGTGAATGTCTATGATTTATCTGTAGAGGATGTACTAGTTAAAACACCAATCTCAATCAATTCTAATATGCTCGCTGTTGATGCATTAAAAATGATGAAGGACAAGAATATCTCTGCGTTACCAATCATTCAAAATGGTAGACTCGCTGGAACTGTGAGAGTAAACGATATTCTTGGTGTGGGTATATTCGTATGATAAAGAATAAAGATCTATCAAAAATAAAGATGCTTGTTATGGATGTAGATGGAACACTTACTGATGGGAAAATCTATGTTGGAGAAAATGGTGAGGTATTTAAAGCGTTTAATGTCAAGGATGGTTATCGATTAATAAGTTTGAGTAAATACAATATTATACCAGTCATTATTACAGGCAAGACTTCTGAGATTTTATCAAAGCGTGCTGCTGAACTAAAAATTGAAGAAGTGTACCAAGGAATTGAGGATAAACTAAAAGTATTAGATAAAATAATTGAAAAATACCAATTAACATACGATAACGTTGCTTATATAGGTGATGATGTAAATGATTTGGATTGTATGAATGTATGCTACCTAAAAGCTTGCCCGGCGGATGCAATTAATGAAGTGATAGAAGTAGTAGATTATGTTTGTAACTCCAATGGTGGTAATGGTGCCGTCAGGGAATATATTGACTTAATTGCTAGACACAAAATTCTTAAATAAGGCAAAGCAAAATAGACCGATCAAAGCAGGTGATATTAAATATGAGAGTAATAATGAGGTACTTTAAAAGGAAGTTTAAAGCAATACTAACTAGTTTTGTTAATAGTTTTTCAAAAATAAACATACCATTAACTATAAATAATTATAAAATACTCAGATTAAAGAACAAATATATGGGAAAACGATGTTTTATTATCGGGAATGGCCCAAGTTTAAAACCTCAGGATCTAGAAAAACTAAAAAATGAATTTACTTTTGCTTCTAATAAAATCTATAAAATCTTTAATAGAACAAACTGGCGACCGACTTTTTATATGGTTGTAGATCCAGTAGTAATGGGAGAGAACCTAACTGATATTAATTTAGTTGAAGCAGGTAAAAAATTCACTTTAAAAGGTTATAAAAACATGTTTACTACTGCAGATATATTTTTTAACAATAATCTTTATAAAGATAAACGAGGTACATTTTCAACTAATATCATGGAAACGTTATACTCATCAGGTACAGTTTCCTTTAGTATGCTTCAAATAGCTTTTTATATGGGATTTTCCGAAGTTTATCTAATTGGGCATGATTACAATTTTAAAGGAGCAGTATCAAAAACAAAAGATTTATCATCTCTCAAAAATGATACCAATACGCAAATCTACTTTACCAAAGATTATGTTAGAAGTGATGAGAAAAAAGCAGGGCAAGCTCCTGCAGAAATGTATTCAGGAATGGAAAAAGCTAAATTAGCATATGAAGGCTCCGGAAGAAAAATATATAACGCAACAAGAGTTACCTACTTGGATGTTTTTGATATAAAGAACTTTGATGATATTTTAGGAGATACTAATGATAAATTACATCAAAACATTAATTAATAACACAATATCCATAATAGTGTGGACTACCATAGGGCCCTTTAAGAGAAAATTAAAAACATTATTTATTAACTTGAGAGTCAGATTTTTATCAACAAGAATAAGAGAACTTAAGAACATACACAAAGGTGAAAGTTGCTTTGTAATCGGCAATGGACCTAGTTTAACAGTAAGTGATTTAAACATGATTAAAAGTAAGATTTCATTCTCAAGTAATAGAATAAGTTTACTACTTGATAAAACTGAATGGAGACCTTTTTATTATACATTTGCGGATTCAATTATAGCTAGTAAATTGTTTAATGAAGTATATAAGATGGAAAAAGAAAAGATGTTCGTAGTAATTAAAAATAAAAGTTATAAATTGTTAAAGAAGCATTTCAACAAGGAATGTAATTTTTTGAGAGCTTGTTATGATTACGATAAAAATGGTTTGCCAAAGTTCAGTAAAGATTTATCGAAAAAGATAATTCATCATGGAACAGTAACCTACTCAAATATTCAACTTGCTGTGTATATGGGATTTAAAGAGATTTATTTAATAGGTGTTGATCATAATTATGGCGTTATTAAAACGAAAAATGGCAGTATTGAATATAATGAAATGCTAATAGGTAAGGATTATTTTGATGAAAAATATTATAAGTCTATTGAAGAAAATAAAGAAATTCCAGTAAATTTATATGAAATGACTGAAGCGTACTTATCTGCAAAAAAACATTGTGATGATATAGGAGTGAAAATATATAACGCTACTAGAGGTGGAAAACTAGACGTGTTTCCAAGGGTTAATTTTGATGAGTTATTTAATAAAAATGGAGAATTTGTTGGAATACAACGAATGTGTGAGGAGGAAATAAACATACACAATGCATTATAGGAAGCGTTGAAGGTAGATACTAAGAAATATTTAACTAATTTGTTTTATATTTACATTCTTATTATCTAGAGAATCAAAATAATAATAAATAAATAAATAAATAGGAGGGATATAGATGACTAAACCAATTATCCAAATTGGAGATAGAAAAATCGGGGAAGACTTTAAACCATTTGTCATTGCTGAAATTGGAATAAACCATGAAGGTAGTCTAGAGGTTGCTAAACAAATGGTAGATGCTGCCCATAGTGCTGGAGCGGAAGTTATAAAACATCAAACTCATATTGTTGAAGACGAGATGAGTAAAGAAGCAAAAAAAGTGATACCAGGAAATACAAATGTATCTATTTATGAGGTAATGGAGAGATGTGCTCTTAATGAAGAAGATGAGCTTGAATTAAAGGAGTATGTTGAGTCATTAGGTATGATTTTTTTAAGTACTCCATTTTCAAGGGCTGCAGCAAAAAGGTTAGAGAAAATGGGAGTATTGGCGTACAAGATTGGATCAGGCGAATGTAACAACTATCCATTAATTGAGCATATTGCATCATATGGTAAACCTATGATTGTTTCTACAGGAATGAATGATATTGAAAGTATAAAGCAAACCGTTGAGATTCTAGAACAAAAAGGAGTGCAATATGCTCTTCTTCATTGTACAAATCTATATCCGACTCCCCCTCATTTAGTAAGACTTGGTGGCATGGAAGAACTAAAGAATACCTTCCCGAACGCTGTTATTGGATTATCTGATCACACGGCCAACAATAATGCGGCATTAGCAGCCACAGCTCTGGGTGCATCAATACTGGAGAGACATTTTACCGATTCCAAGGAAAGACCAGGTCCTGATATCTTGTGCTCAATGGAACCAAAAGATTTACAAGAATTAATAGTTGCTAGCTCAGAGATTTCAAAAATGAGAGGTGGAAAAAAAGAGGCAGCAATTGAAGAAAAAGTGACTACTGATTTTGCATTTGCGACAGTAGTAACAATTAAGGAGTTAAAACAGGGTGATACCCTTACAGAAGATAATATCTGGGTTAAGAGACCAGGCATAGGTGAAATCACAGCAGGAAGTTATAAATCAATATTAGGAAAACAGGTTAATAAGAATATACAAAATGACCATCACCTATCATGGAAAGATATTGTATAAGCTTTGGGGTTTAACAAATTAATATTCAAAAAAACTAGAATAGGAGTTTTTTGATGAAAAAAATCCTTTTTTTAACAGGTACTAGGGCCGACTATGGAAAGATCAAGTCTTTAATGCGAAAAGTAGATAATAGTCCAAACTTAGAACTTTATATATTTGTTACTGGAATGCACATGCTCTCTACATATGGTTCTACATGGAAAGAATTAGATAAAGATGGTTTCCAAAATAAATATCATTTTGTTAATCAACAGCAAAACTCTAAAATGGATATGGCATTAAGTAATACTATTCTAGGTTTAAGTAATTATGTACATGAATTAAAGCCAGACTTGATTGTTGTTCACGGTGATAGACTTGAGGCTTTAGGAGGGGCAATTGTTGGTGCATTTAATAATATAAAAGTTGCCCATATTGAAGGAGGAGAGGTTTCAGGTACGATAGATGAATCAATTAGGCACTCCATAACTAAGCTATCACATATTCATTTTGTAAGTAATGATGAGGCCAAAAAAAGAATTATTCAGTTGGGAGAGCGAGAAGAGAGCATTTTTGTTATAGGCTCACCTGATATAGATGTAATGCTGTCCAATGATTTACCATCCATTGAACAAGTAAAAGAACGTTATGAAATTAGCTTTGATCAATTTTCTGTTTTAATGTATCATCCTGTAACTACGCAGGTTAATATGCTTCAAAGAAATGTGCAACAACTAATAGATGCTTTGATAGAAAGCGATGGTAACTATGTAGTTATTTATCCCAATAATGATGAAGGTAGTAATATAATTCTAAATGAATATCAACGTCTCAACAATAATACAAGATTCAAATTGTTTCCTTCTATGCGTTTTGAGTATTTCTTAACATTACTAAAACATTGTGATTTCATAATTGGAAATTCAAGTGCTGGCATTAGAGAAGCGGGTGTTTACGGAGTCCCTTCCATCGATATTGGTACTAGACAATTAGGAAGATATGATACTACAAAAAATCAAACCATCACCCCTGTAGAAGAAAGCAAAGAAAGTATATTAAAGGCTATTTTTAAACAGGATGGGCTTCGAGTATTTAGTAATGAATTCGGTGATGGTAATAGTGATGATAAATTCTTAGCTATTTTAGAAGAGGGAAAAATTTGGGATATTGATGTTCAAAAGAGATTTATAGATTATTACTACACAGGTGATAAAGCTTATGTATAAAAATAAATCATTTTTAGCTGTTATTCCTGCTAGAGGTGGAAGTAAAGGCATTCCAGGTAAGAACATCATTAATGTAAATGGAAAACCTCTGATTCAATATACAATTGATGCAGCAATGGACTCGAAATACTTAGATAGAGTAGTTGTGTCTACCGATGATTCAGAAATAGCATTGGTTTCGACAAAATGTGGAGCAGAAGTACCGTTTCTTAGACCGCCATACTTAGCTGATGATACAGCTAAAACCATTGATGTCTTAATTCATGCTTTAGAAGAGCTAAATAATGATGGATGTAATTATGACTATATTGTTCTTTTACAACCAACACAACCGTTAAGGACGGCTGAACAGATAGACCTTTCAATTCAAAAGATAGTGCATGAAAATGAGGAAAGCTTGGTAAGTATTACTGAAGTTAACGAGCATCCAATTTTGTTTAGAACCTTGGACTCTAATGGTATGGTACATAATATGTTAAGTACTGATAGTACTGTAAGGAGACAAGACTTTCCTAAAATTTATAAAGTAAATGGCGCAATATATATTAATAAAATTAACCATAATTTCAATTCAAATACAAGCTTAAATGATAATAAATTAGCATTTGTCATGGAGCAAAAGTTTGATATAGATATTGATGAACCACATGACATAGAAGTGTTGAAACTTAAGCTTAATGCAATAAAGTAATACTACGGCTATTTGGGGTTTATGAATCCTGTTGTTCTTTATTGAGAATTTATATTTATAAGAAGTGGAGTATGTATAATGCTTTTTAATTCATATGAATTTATCTTTGCATTTTTACCAGTGGTTTTTATTGTATATTTCTTTCTAAATAAGAAACGACTCTTAATAGCATCAAAAGCATGGTTAGTGGCTAGCTCATTATTTTTTTACTGTTGGTGGAATATAGCTTATTTACCCCTTATTCTAGCATCCATGATATTTAATTATGCTGTTGGGTCATCACTAGGGAAAGACAATCTTAAATTTAATAAAAAACTAGGTTTATCAATCGGAATATCATTTAACGTGGGACTACTGGGTTACTTTAAGTATTCTGACTTTTTTATCACAAATGTTAATGAAATCTTTACAACTAATCTTGCACTCCTTCAGTTAGCATTGCCTTTAGCCATAAGTTTCTTTACATTTCAACAAATAGCATATTTGGTAGATGCCTATAGAAATGAAACAAAGGAATACGACTTCCTAAACTATGCATTATTCGTCACATTCTTCCCTCAGTTAATCGCTGGCCCAATCGTTCACCATAAAGAAATGATGCCACAGTTCAAACAACTAAGAAATAAGGTAGTTAATTATCGCAATATTTCCTTGGGGCTATTTATTTTTTCTATAGGTTTATTTAAAAAGGTGGCCATTGCTGATTCTTTTGCAGTTTGGGCAAATAAAGGGTTTGATGAAGCTGTAAGTCTATCATTCATAGAAGGATGGATCACTTCTTTATCTTATACTTTTCAATTATATTTTGACTTTAGCGGTTATACCGATATGGCGATAGGAGCTGCTTTACTCTTTAATATAACTTTACCTATGAATTTCAATTCCCCATATAAAGCATTAGATATACAAGAATTTTGGAGAAGGTGGCATATAACGCTCAGTCGATTTTTAACCCAGTATATTTATATTCCTCTTGGTGGAAATAGAAAAGGTAAATCAAGAACTTATATTAACATATTGATTATATTCTTAATTAGTGGTTTTTGGCATGGAGCTGGATGGACATTCGTGTTCTGGGGGTTATTACATGGTTTAGCTACGGTTATTAATCGCTTTTGGAGATCTCTAGGGTTTAGGCTAAATAAAATTGTTGCATGGTTTTTAACATTTAATTTTGTAAATATAACATGGGTATTTTTTAGAGCTACGACATGGGAAGACGCTATTAAAGTATTAAAAGGGATGATTGGAGTGAATGGTATTGTATTACCAGTGATCATAGAAGAACAACTATACTTCTTAACTAATTATGGTATAACTTTTAATACCTTTTTGATTGAGTCAAATAGAGAATTATTAAATGCATTTATTTTATTCTGTATCTTTTCTTATATTGCTTTTAGGTTAAAAAACTCTCAAGAATTAACGTTAAACATTAAATTTGGCTTTAAGACAATGCTAGTAACATCAATATTTTTCGTTTATTCTTTTTTGAATTTCCATAAAATAAGTGAATTTTTATACTTTAATTTCTAATAAACAAGGAGTTTGGAAATGAGAAAAAAATGGATAAGATCTACTCTTTCCTACATAATACTATTTATCTTGTTAATTGGTTTATTTAATTTTAGTATGGATCCATTACAATACTATCGTGATACTAAGCGGATAAACTTTTACTGGGATCAGCAACGATGGCAAGTGGTTGGGTTAGCAAAAAATTATGAATATAATACTATTATCTTAGGTACTTCAATGACAGAAAACTTCATTCCAAGTGAGGTTAATCAAATATTCCCAAATACGGAGACATTAAAATTATCGTTATCAGGATCTTCCGCTCATGAACAGAATAAAATTGCGGAAATTGCATTTCATAATAATGAGATAAAAAATGTGATATGGGGAATAGATTATTTTTCTTTAGGCAATGATCCCAATTATGTAAAAGAGGAGTTTCCCAAATTTTTATATGATAATAATAATTTTAATGAAATTGGATATTTATTAAATATTTCAATTACGAAATATAGTTTATATTCTATTTTTCATAAATTATCACCAATGTTAGCAGAACTATTTGCTACTCTAGTTGTTCTAAAGGAAAAACCTGTAGAAAATCTAGATTATTTATATTATTGGGCACATGGTATGGACTTTAGCAATGAGATTGTTATGGAAGATTACAAAACAACCGTACAAAAGGACCTAGGCAGAAATGAAGAATTTAGCGACACTTTTTCCTTAGATAGACTAAAAGAAAACATTGACACAAATATTGTACCTATAATTATGGAAAACCAAGATACAAATTTCTATTTGTTTTATCCTCCATATTCTATCTTAATGAATAAACGTATTTTTGATAAAAACCCAACTAACATAGATAATATTATCAAAAGTAGAGAATATTTGTTTAATGAATTAAAAGATTATGATAATGTCAAGATTTATGATTTTTCGCACGACGAAGATATTGTTTTTAATTTAAATAACTATAAAGACATAAGTCATTATTCACCAGAAATTAATAAGAAAATCCTACAAGATATCAGCAAAGGAAATTTTTTAGTTACTGAAACAAATATAAATCTAAATTTAGACAAGTTCAATGACCAAGTTAGTAAGTTCAATTTAGTACAGCTAAAGTAATAACTAATGGCATAGCCTTTAGTTATTACTTAGGGACTCCCCTTTTAAAAAAACAATAAATATCGCTGTAAAAAATATTTGTTATTGAAATAGAGCTATATGTGCTCGGTGCAGAGGAAAGAGAATTTTTTTCCAATCAACATCATCTTTCCTTCCTTTCCCATGTTTATTTTAATACTTTTATATGTACATAAAAAATGGAAGGTAACCAAGGATTTTAAATACGTATTAGAAAGATATTTAGTTATTTAAGGCTGTCTGGAATGATTCAAGTAGAGTGTTGGTATAATTCCAAATTATTATAAATAAATAAGGATGGTGGAAAGATGGGAAAGTTTTATTCTAACTTCTCTAAGGCTAATCAATTGTTAGATGGAAATATTTTAATTTTTTTAGACTTAGTTCGTGGTATATCAGCTATTCTAGTGGTAATGGCACATTTAAGTTCTAGATTGTTTGTGGGTTATGGACATTTAGAAAACCCAAATATATTTGTAAAATTATTATATCTTATAAATTTGCTGGGTAATCCTGCGGTAATAATATTTTTTGTAATAAGCGGTTTATTTATTTCAAGATCTGTTCTAAAAGCGATTTACGAGGATAAATGGTCATGGCAATCTTACCTAATAAACCGTTTCTCTAGGTTGTTAGTTGTTTTAGTTCCTGCATTATTAATAACGTTTATTTTGGATAGTTTAGCAGTACAGTTTGGGGGATATAAAGGATACGATAGCATTTCTAGTAACTTAATTGAACTCATAGGAAACTTATTCTTTCTTCAGAATATATATGTAAATTCTTATGGCTCAAATGCACCCTTATGGAGCCTAAGTTTTGAGTTTTGGTACTACATGCTATTTCCTCTACTCGCATGTTTATTCTTAAATAAAGAGAGTAAAACTCACATGCTTTTATACACTCTTTTAGTTTTTTCCATAGTATCAGTGATTGGAATTCGAATGAATACATATTTTATTATATGGCTGATAGGACCACTTGTACTCTTTTTACCAAAAGTTAATTCTTTAACACATAAGTTTTTTAAATTAACTGCACTAATGGTGTTATTCTTATCTATGATTGTTCATCCACTTGCGATGACGGGTAGATTATTTTTTATAAATCAAGAGTTAAAAGACTTAATGCAATTATTTGGTGTAAATTTATTTGTTGGACTTTCCTTTGGATTCTTAACCTATTCTTTACTACATGGTGGTTTGTTAAAGATGATAAATATTGAAGTAAGGTCAATTGGGAAGTTTGCCAAGTTAATCTCTAGTTTTTCATTTAGTCTTTATTTAATTCATTATCCTATAATTAATGTAGTGTATTATTGGTTAGCTGCAAATGGTTATACTGGGTTACAGCCTAGCGTAATGTCAGTTATTTTTGAAGTCTTTATTGTTTTTATGATGTGTGTGTTTGCCTATCTGTTTTCGCTGTTTACAGAAGCTAAAACTCATCTTTTAAGAGATTTTATTAAAACAAGAACTAATAGATTGATCTCTAGTCAACGTGGCAAGATGTTAAATAAGCAAAAAGAAGTAGTTTAAAAGTTATAAATATTGTTGATTTCGTATAATATAAAGTGTCAAATTGTTCTTTATTTAGAACGACAAGTGTGTTATTATTAACATATCATATCGGAGTAATACAAAATATACCTCTAAGTTAAATTTTCTACCTTCACGTTCTTTATTGAGAACCAATACGGGTAGTGATTAATATACATCAGATATTATTAGGTGGGCTAAGACAATATGGATATCTTCAAAAAACCACTTAAAATCTCTGTATTAATGTGTTAGGGAGAAAAGAAAAATATGAAAATTCTATTCTTAGCAAACTACGGTATGGGTCTATACAACTTCAGAAAAGAATTACTTGAAGAACTAATCCAACAGGGCAACGAAGTTTATATTTCCCTACCAAATGATGAATATGTACCTAAACTAAAAAGTCTAGGCTGCCATTTTGTAGAGACTAAACTAGATCGAAGAGGAACGAACCCTCTTAAAGACTCAAAGCTACTCCTACAATACATAAGGCTCAATAAACAAATAAAGCCGAATCTAGTTCTTACTTATACGATTAAGCCTAATGTCTACGGTGGTGTTGCCTGTAGAGTGACTCATACTCCTTATATCACCAATATTACCGGACTAGGGACTTCACTTGAAAATAAGAGCATAATTCAAAGGATAACGATGTTCCTTTATAAGATCGGACTGAAGAAAGCTTCTTGCTTATTCTTTCAAAATGATACGAATTTGACATTCTTTATGAACAATCAAATTACGAAAAATAAAACAAGGCTAGTACCTGGGTCTGGTGTAAACATATATCACCATTCATTTACAAAATATCCTGAGGATGAAAAAAACATAAGGTTCCTCTTTATTGGACGCATGATGAAGGCAAAAGGAATTGATGAACTTCTCCAGGCCGCCAGCATGATTAGGCAAAAATATCCCCATACACATTTTGATTTAGTAGGTGGCTGTGAAGAGGATTACCATCAACGATTAACAGACCTCCATCATTCTGGTGTGATTACTTACCATGGCCAACAACAAGATATTCAGCCTTTTATTAAACAATCACATGCTACTATTCTTCCTTCCCACCATGAAGGGACAGCGAATGTCCTCCTTGAATCAGCATCAGCTGGTCGTCCGGTTCTTGCGTCGAGAGTGCCAGGTTGCAAGGAAACATTTGATGAGGGAATTAGCGGGTTAGGTTTTGAAGTGAAAAACGTTGATAGTTTAGTAGATACCATCGAGAAATTTATCAACATGCCTCATGTACAAAAGCGGACAATGGGTATTGCTGGACGTGAGAAAATGGAGCAACAGTATGATCGGAAAATTGTCATAAATGCTTATTTAGATGAAATTAATCAAGTTGTAAGGAGGGGACAATATGAATTTGTATGAAAGACTTGTTAATAAGGAAGAAAAAATTTCGTTAATTGGTCTTGGCTATGTTGGCATGCCCATTGCAGTTTCATTTGCCAATAGAGTAAATGTGATTGGGTTTGATATTAGTAAAGAAAAGATTGAGTCATATAAGAGTGGGATCGACCCAACAAGAGAAGTGGGAAATGATGTTATTAAAAACACTACAGTTGATTTTACTTCAGATGAAAAAAAGCTTAGAGAGGCAAGATTTCATATTGTAGCCGTACCAACCCCTGTTAAAGAGGATCATACCCCTGACTTAACTCCTATTCAATCAGCCAGCAGAACACTTGGTCAAAATTTAACAAAAGGCTCAATCGTTGTCTATGAATCTACTGTTTATCCAGGTGTAACCGAAGAGATCTGTATCCCCATCCTTGAAAAAGAGTCAGGATTAACGTGTGGAGTGGACTTTAAAGTCGGTTATTCTCCTGAAAGAATTAATCCAGGAGATAAGGAACATAGACTGGAAACCATTATAAAAGTAGTTTCTGGTATGGACCAAGAAACACTGGACATCGTAGCAAAAGTTTATGAGCTTGTTGTAGATGCAGGAGTTTATAAAGCAGAAAGTATTAAAGTAGCAGAAGCAGCAAAGGTAATTGAAAATTCTCAACGTGATATTAATATCGCCTTTATGAACGAACTCTCGATTATTTTTAATAAAATGGGGATTGATACGAAAGCCGTTTTAGAAACAGCAGGAACGAAGTGGAATTTCCTCAACTTTTCTCCAGGTTTAGTGGGAGGGCATTGTATTGGTGTAGATCCTTACTACCTTACGTACAAGGCAGAGCAACTGGGATACCATTCTCAGATCATACTCTCAGGACGAAAAATCAATGATGATATGGGTAAGTATGTAGCGGAAAGTATTGTGAAGAAAATGATAAAGGCAAATAAGCAAATAAATGGCTCGAAGGTAGCGATTTTTGGTATCACCTTTAAAGAAAACTGTCCGGATGTACGGAATACGAAAGTCGTGGATGTCATTAGAGAGCTAGAGGAGTACGGGATTGAAGTTAAAGTGGTAGATCCACTTGCCAATAAAGATGACCTCTGGAATGAGTACCGAATTATCACATGTGATGCAGAGAATATTCAAGGAATGGATGCTATTATGTTTGCCGTTCCACATGAAGAATTTAAGTCTATTACGTTAGAAGACATTAAGAGGATGTATAAAGGATCCCTACCAAGATACATAGATTCAGGAGTATATAGTGAAATCGCTGCTACCTCTGAACAACTCTCTCCCACAGGGGAAGCCAATGTACTAATGGATATCAAAGGAATGTTTAATCAAAAAGAAGCTGAGGATGCTGGCTTTTTATATTGGAGGTTATAGGAATGGGATATCAGCATTTGCAGTTTCCAGAAGGAACTAAATTCTTGGTGACCGGATCAGCGGGATTCATCGGATCTAACCTAGTAGAATCCATCCTGAATTTAGGTTACCACGTGAGAGGACTCGATAATCTTTCTACTGGTAAAAGAAAAAATGTGGACTTATTTCTTCATTATTCTAGCTATGAATTTATGGAAGGAGATATACGAGACCTTGAAACATGTATGAAAGCTTGTGATGGAGTAGATTACGTTCTTCATCAAGCAGCATGGGGAAGTGTTCCAAGAAGTATTGAGTTACCTCTCCTATATGAAGAGATTAATGTGAAAGGTACATTAAATATGCTTGAGGCGGCAAGACAAAATGGTGTTAAAAAATTTGTCTATGCATCTAGTTCTTCTGTTTATGGTGATGAGCCGACTTTACCTAAACAGGAAGGACGTGAAGGAAAGCTATTGTCTCCTTATGCCCTAACGAAAAAGACAGACGAAGAATATGCAATGCTATATACGAATCTATATGGTCTTGATACTTATGGTCTAAGGTATTTTAATGTATTCGGAAAAAGACAGGATCCGGACGGGGCATATGCTGCCGTTATTCCTAAATTTATTAAGCAATTGCTGAATAATGAACAACCGGTCATTAATGGTGACGGAAAGCAAAGTAGGGATTTTACGTATATTGAAAATGTCATTGAGGCGAACTTAAAGGCTTGTAAAGCAAGCAGTGAAGCTGCTGGTCAAGCATTTAACATTGCCTTTGGAGGAAGGGAATATTTGATAGATATTTATTATGATTTATTAAAAGCATTAGGAAAGGATATAGAACCTATTTTTGGTACACCAAGAACGGGAGATATACGACATAGTAATGCAGACATTTCAAAAGCGAGAGAAATGTTAGAATATGATCCTGAATGGAGCTTCGAGAAGGGAATTGAAGCAGCAATAGATTGGTATAAAGAGGATTTAGAGGTACTAAAGGTAGTATAAGATTTTACGTGTGACCGGGAGGATTTGAATGAGTAAACCAGTTAGAATTCTACATGTAGTTGTCAATATGAACAGAGGTGGCGCGGAGACCCTAATCATGAATTTATATCGAAGCATAAACCGGTCTAAAGTTCAATTTGATTTTTTAACGTGTAAAGAGGGAGTTTTCGATCCTGAGATAAAAGAGCTTGGTGGAAGAGTTCATCGAATTCCATATGTTAGTGAAGTAGGTCATTTAGGATATATCAAGTCACTTGACGAATTCTTTTCAAGTCATAATAACTTTCAAATTGTACACACCCATCTAAATCAAATGAGTGGCTTAGTCGTTAGGGCAGCCAAGAAAAATGGGATAAAATATTGCATCACTCATAGCCATAACACAGGTGGAGAAGGTAGTTTCTTAGCGAAAGGGTATAAGTGGTATTCAAGCTTGTACATTCCGGGTAACTCTGATTTCACTTTTGCTTGTTCCGATAAGGCGGCTAAATGGTTATTTGGGAGCAAGGCAAAAGATGCGAAACTTCTTAACAATGGAATAGAACCAGAAACCTTCAGTTATTCTCCAGAAGTAAGAAGAGAGAAAAGAAAAGAGCTAGGGTTTAAAGATCATCAGTTAGTCATCGGTCATATAGGTAGATTTACTAAACAAAAAAATCATATGTTTTTAGTAGAGGTCTTTGCTGAATTTTTAAAGAGAAAACCTGACTCGATCCTATTATTATGTGGCGATGGTGTATTAAGGAAAAGTTTAGAAGCTAGAGTAGAAGAATTAAAGATTCAGGAAAATGTTCAATTCTTAGGTGTTAGAAGTGATGTTAATCAATTACTTCAAGCGTTTGATTTATTCGCGTTTCCTTCCTTGCATGAAGGATTGCCGGTCACACTTGTTGAGGCACAGGCAGCAGGAGTACCTTGCTTAATTTCAAGTGAGATTACAAAAGAAGTAGATTTGGGATTAGGCTTAATAAAGCATATAAACATAACTAATATTGATGCTTGGGTTAATGAGTTTGAAAAATTTAAGATGGAACAAAGAGATATGGATACTAAAAAAATAAACCAGATCAGAGAACGTGGCTATGATATAAAGAGTACTTCTCTTTGGTTGCAAGACTTCTATCTATCAAAAGCGAGGTGACCTTCATGCCAATCCTTACTGTTTTTACCCCGACATATAACCGAGCTTATATCCTTCATCAGTGTTATGAGAGCCTTAAAAGACAAACCAATAAAGAGTTTATTTGGTTAATTATTGATGATGGATCAACAGATCACACGGAAGAACTTGTGAACAATTGGATTGAGGAGAATATAATTTCAATTCGATACTATAAACAAGAAAACCAAGGAATGCATGGTGCACATAATACCGCCTATAGTTTAATAGATACTGAATTAAATGTATGTATTGATAGTGATGATTATATGCCGGATTTTGCGGTTGAGAAGATTGTTTCTTATTGGAAGGAACATGGTAGTAGAGATGTTGGTGGGATTATTGGGCTAGATTGTAATAGTAGCGGAAATGTAATAGGTACTAAACTACCAAATGAGTTTAAAAGCTCAACATTATTTAACTTATACCATAAACATGGAGTTAAGGGTGATAAAAAGCTTGTCTATCGAACTGAGTTGACAAAGAAGTTCCCATACCCATTGTTTCCAAATGAGAAACTAGTGCCTCTATCTTATAAATATTTTATGCTGGATCTAGAGTGTGAAATGCTTCTTCTCAATGAACCATTATGTATTGTCGAGTACCTACCAGATGGATCATCTATGAACATTCTAAAGCAATATAAGCAAAACCCTAATAGCTTCGGATTTTATCGTTTGGAGATGATGAAACTACCTAATACAAGTCTATTTTTTAAGTTCAAGCAGGCAATCCATTATGTATCGTGTAGTCTTTTTGTAAAAAACGACAGTATGATAAAGCAGTCTCCTACAAAGCTTCTGACTATTTTTGCACTGCCATTAGGCATAGTGTTAAACAAATACATTCACTTTAAAGTACAAAACAAATAATAGTTACTATTCTATTAAATAAATAAGGAACGTATTTATTAAAATTTTTGATGTTGACACTTTTGGAAAAAGGTGTTAATTTATATCTTATATTGTTCTTTTTAAAGAACAATATAAAGAACGTAGGTTACTTGGTTTTTTTTTTTTTACACAAGTTCTTAAATAAGAACGGACTGGAGGATGTAATGAGTGCTATAGCTGGTATCTATCAAATGAATAAAGAGACTGTTAATCCAGATTACTACAAGAGAATAATGGATGCGATCATACACTTTCCAGCTGATGACACAAAAGTATGGCTAAAAGATGAAGTATTTCTAGCCTGCCATGCACAGTGGATCACTCCAGAGTCAATAAATGAAACTCTACCATTCTATGATGCTGAACAGCAAATGACGATTACTTCAGATGCAATCATTGATAATAGGGAAGAACTTTTTGAGAGACTTCAAATAGATGTAGATATAAGAAACTGGATCCCTGATAGTTTATTAATTCTACGTGCCTATCAAAAATGGGGAGAAGAATGCCCGGGATATTTAGTCGGGGATTTTGCTTTTATGATCTGGGATGAGAAGAGACAGAAACTATTTGGTGCAAGGGATTTTTCAGGAGGAAGAACCCTTTATTACTATAGTAATCTCACTCAATTTATTTTCTGTACAACGATAAAACCTTTACTAAACTTACCAATTGTAAGTAAAGCGTTAAATCAGGAATGGGTAGCAGAATTTTTAGTAATTGCAGGGATGGTAGATGTTGCTGATACCTCTATCACTCCTTATAAAGAAATCAAACAGTTACCACCTGCACATAGCATAACCATAAAAAACGGGAAAGTATCATTAAGGCAGTATAACTATTTAGAAGGGGAGAGAGTTCCTCAAAATCTAACGAATGATGAGTATGTTGAAGCCTTTCGAGATGTGTTCCAACAAGCCGTGTCTTCACGAATTCGAACATGTAAGACAGTCGGTGCCCAATTAAGTGGCGGATTGGATTCTGGATCCATAGTTAGCTTTGCTGCACGAGAGCTGAAGAAACAAAATAAACCATTACATACATTTAGTTACATACCACCTAGTGATTTCAAAGATTATACGGCTAGTCACATAATAGCAAATGAAACGCCGTATATAAAATCGACTGTAGATTATATAGGGGGATTAAAGGATCATTACTTTGACTTTGAAGGAAGAGATTCCTATTCAGAGATTGATAGCATTATGAGTCATTTGGAAACTCCCTATAAATTCTATGTTAATTCTTTTTGGTTAAAGGGGATGTTCGAAGAAGCAAATAAAATGGATGTTGGTGTGCTACTTAATGGAGGTCGAGGGAATCTTTCCATCTCATGGGGAGATGCCTTTCCATACTATGCTCAGCTTTTAAAACAACTAAAGTGGATTCGTCTTTTAGAAGAGGTAAAGTCATTTAGTTTTAATGTAGGCTCTGGAAGAAAGACAGTATTATCTTCAGTTTTTACACAAGCTTTTCCTTTCTTACAAAGAAATGTAACTCATTCAACGAGTCATTCTTCACTAATTAATCCGGAATTTGCTAATCGGACATATATCTACGATAAACTGAGGAATTTATATGAGATTGACGAAACAGGAAGGTCTTTTTTAAAAGATCCTTTTGCTATTCGTAAGCAACATTTTGAGCAATTATTTCAGTGGAATGCAAGTAACTCTCTTGCAGCCAAACTCTCTTTACAGTATTCGCTTTGGAAGCGGGATCCAACAAATGATATTAGAGTCATTAGATTTTGTATGTCGGTTCCTCAGGAACAATACGTACAAAACGGGTTAAACCGGGCTCTAATTAGAAGAGCAACCAAAGACTATCTACCTGATAATGTGCGATTAAACATGAAGGTTAGAGGGGTTCAAGGTGCAGACTGGATCCACCGTATGATTCCACGGTGGAGAGAGTTTACTACTGAAGTTGAAGCAATGTGCAATGACAAGGGTTTTATGGAGATTGTAAATAAAGAAAATCTTATAAGCTCTAGAGATTGTTTAAAGGAGGCTGTAAAACCAGAACTTGCCTACTCAAGGAACATAAAAATACTAATGGATAGCCTTGTTCTTTACCGTTTCATTAAAAATGAGAGGAGGTGAATTAGATGACAAAAAAAGTTTGGACAAAGCCTGAATTAGAGTATCTTGACATTAATAGAACAGAAGCTGCTAGTTTGGATCATCCTGACCATGATGAAGCTTATAATGGTGATAATACTAGAAGGAAACCAAATGGTAGATTAGTACTTCATCATGAAAGCTAAGGTTTAAATAGCTTGTTTAAGAGCTCTTATACCCCTGTGTAAGAGCTTCTAACTTATTTAATTTATTTGGAGTGAGGAAATTGCTTAGAACAACAAGTTTAAAGGTGTACGAAGCATTCGGTTTAACCATATATAGCGATATACTATTATCCGCACTTATAGAAAAAATGATTTTTCAGGCAAGTCCCGATATTCGTATTCTAGTAAATGATGATCTCAGGTGCTGTTGTAATGGAAACCCATTTGAGTTTGTGGTAACCGATCAAACGGTTACATTTTTAGTTCCTGACATTGCTATTTTCCAGATTAACGACGGTAAGGAGATCACCGTTTCACCGTTTGAAGGTGCTAATGAAGATATTATTCAATTGTACACATTAGGCTCTTGCTTCGGTGCTTTGCTGCTTCAAAGAGGTATTTATCCTTTACATGGTAGTGCGATTGCAATAGATGGAAAAGCGTATGCCATTGTAGGTGAATCAGGAGCGGGAAAATCTACACTTGCCTCAGCTTTTATGGAGAAGGGATACTCATTACTAAGTGATGATGTGATAGCCGTCACTTTTGATAAGGAAAACCAACCTATTGTCATCCCTTCTTATCCACAACAAAAGCTTTGGCAGCAAAGCCTCGACGCTTTAGGATTTAGCAACGATCAGCTAAAACCGATTTATGGAAGGGAGAATAAATTTTGTAAGCCTATAAATGAAGGTTTTTATGATTCACCACTTCCATTAGGAGGGATCTTTGAACTTATCAAATCAGATAAATTATCATCTAAGATGATTCAAATACAACCAATTATCGGACTTATGCAATTACAGAAGCTCTATACTCACACATACCGACAGATTCTCATACCTAAAATGGAGCTAACTGAATGGCATTTCCGTCAATCCACACTGCTATCTAACACTCTCCCGTTTCATCAAATAATAAGACCAGAAATAGGGTTCTCTGCTTTCCAAATTGTAGACCAGGTTCTGACAACAATTCATAGTACAGAGATACCTTTAGCCAATACAAATGATGTTTTAGTCAATAGGTGATGGAATGATAAGAAAACTAAAGACTCTACTAAATATGGAAAAACAGAATCTCTATCTATTGATAGAAGCGTATTTTTATTTAGGCTGGGCTCGTTGCCAATTATTGTATCGTCCATTCTCAAAGGTAGCTCCTTCACTCGGGAGCTACATGAAGGAAACAGACGAGATAACATCAGAGTTTGAAATGAAGGATTTAAAATACATTAGGCATGCTATCCATATTATGAGTAAGTATACTTTTTGGGAAAGTAAATGTTTTGTGAGAGCGATTGCCGCACTAAAAATGCTAGAGAGGCGTAATATTAATAGCACCCTCTATTTAGGGACAAGTAAGGATGAAAATGGAAAGATGATTGCTCATGCATGGTTGAGAAGTGGTTCTCTATATATTACTGGTTATGAAGAGATGCATAGATTTACGGTAACAGGTAAGTTCGCCAAAATAACGAATCTTGTAGGTGAAAAATAAGATGAAACTACCTCCATTATTTTATTTCTTAAAAAGACTTCATCACTATTCAGGGAAAATACTATATATTAATCTATTTGGAAGCATGTTAATGGGTCTATTAGATAGTGTAGGTATTATTTTGCTTATTCCACTATTAAGTGTAATTGGTATCGTTGATATAAGTATCACTGATATCCCTGGAATTCACTTACTTGGTTTTTTACAGGAAATACCGAAAGAACAAGCGCTATTAATAATCCTCTTAGCTTATGTAACATTAGTAAGTAGCCAGAGCTTATTATCAAGAAATATAGGTTTAAGAGATATAAGAATCCATACTGGTTTCATCAATCATATCCGATTAGATTTATACCGTTCATTATTGAAAGCTGATTGGGAATTTTATATTAAGCGAAGAAAGTCTGATTTAGTTAATTCTCTTACATCAGAACTTGGAAGAGTGACGAACAGCACATTTTTATTACTACAATTTTTGGCCTCGCTTGTATTTACAGCCATTCAACTTATCATCGCAATGTTCATATCTGTTAAAATGACCCTTTTTGTATTAATGTGTGGAGTTTTTATCACGTTGATATCCAAAAGATATCGTAGACGATCTAGAGAATTAGGGAAAGTCATGAACGAATTATCTCAAGAATATCTAGCAGGCATCTCCGATCATTTCAATGGAGTGAAAGACATAAAGAGTAATATATTAGAAGCTTCGCAGTATAAATGGTTATCTGAATGGTCAGATAAGGTTGCACACGAAAGATATGAGAGTGCTAAAGTTAGGAGTAATTCCCAGCTAATCTACAAACTGTTTTCATCATTAATTATTGCTTTCTTTATTTATATTTCCTTTAAGCTTTTTCAGAGTAGTGGTGCATCAATGTTACTAATTATTTTGATATTTTCTCGTTTATGGCCACGTTTTACTGGTATACAATCAAGTTTAGAAAATATCTCATCTGCTATGCCTGCGGTAGAAAAAATTATGGAACTCCAAGAATCTAGTCAAGGTTCTCAGGACCTTGGTGGATTACTTAATGTTAAGGAGAAACGAGTAGAACAGATAGTGTTAAATGAAAATTTAAAGTGTTCAAATGTTAATTTTCGATATGACAAAGAGTCAACAAATTTTACTCTAGAAGATATTAATCTAAAAATTAATGTAAACAAGATGACGGCTATTGTTGGTAAATCGGGTGCAGGGAAAAGTACACTTATTGATTTACTAATGGGGCTACTTAAGCCTGAGTCAGGAATGGTTTCCATTGATGGACGGGATCTTTCTGACAGGGAGCTTTTAGCGCTTAGAAATTCAATAAGTTATGTACCTCAAGATCCGTTTCTTTTCCACGGAACAATACGTGATAATTTATTAATGGTAAAGCCGGATGCTTGTGAAGAAGAATTATGGAAGTCCTTGGAATTCTCTTCAGCAGCTGAATTTGTAAACAATCTACCAAACGGTCTTGATACAGTCATTGGGGATCGTGGAATCAAATTATCTGGTGGAGAACGCCAAAGGCTAGTATTAGCAAGAGCAATTCTAAAGCAGCCTTCTATTCTAATATTAGACGAGGCGACTAGTGCTCTAGATTCTGTCAATGAAATGAAAATCCAACATGCGATCGAACAGTTAAAGGGGAGTATTACAGTAATTGTTATTGCTCATAGACTTTCTACGATAAAAAATGCAGACCAAGTCATAGTAATAGAAGAAGGTAGAATTGTACAATTTGGAGAATACGATGTTCTTTCAAACGATAGAAATGGGTTGTTTAGTCAGTTGTTAGGAAATCAATTTAAAGTAGCTAACTAACTCAGAAACGTTCTCAATATGAGACTTTCTGTTGACATAATATTTTATAAATGATAAATTTTAAAGAAATAAATGTTCAATATAAAGAACGATAGTTAAGAACCACTAATTAAAAAATACAGGTGATAACAATGAGCATCCGATTATCTTTAAATCATGTTTCAAAAGAGTTTCAGTTAGTACTTGATATTATTAATGATCAAATTATACCAAATAAATTTGCAAATATAGATTGGATGCTATTTACTGATTTAATTGAACACCATCGTCTTTTTTCATTTATATATCCTAAATTAAGAGAGAAAGAAGAGCTTGTACCAGAAAATATTTTGAGATCATTAGAATCAATGTACCAACAAAATACCATCAGAATGCTTCACCTATCTGGTGAAATGTCTATTATAAGTTCATTATTTACAAAAAAAAATATCCCCTTAATAGTATTAAAGGGACCTGTTCTTGCCCAGGACCTATATGGTGATATTTCGTTGCGGACTTCCTCAGATTTAGATGTGCTAGTACCAATTAAACAATTAGAATGTGCAGAAGAGATTCTAAGTAAGCGGGGATATATAAAAAATGATTATATAAAAACTGTTCTAAATGATTGGAGGTGGCGTCATCACCATGTTACTTATGTACACCCTCAAAAAAAGGTAAAGGTTGAATTGCATTGGAGATTGAATCCAGGACCAGCAAAAGAGCCTTCTTTTTCAGAGTTATGGAATAGAAAAAGAGTGAGTACGATAACAAAAGAACCTATTTACATCTTAGGAAAAGAAGATTTATTCTTTTTTCTTTCAACCCATGGAGCAAGACATGCATGGTCACGGTTACGTTGGTTACTAGATATACGTCAACTTTTAGAGCGGGATTTAGACTGGAATTTTATTTATACATTATTTATGAAAAATCATTACATTCCTGTTGGTTCACAGGCAATAATTTTATCATCGAGTATATTTGATACACCACTACCAAATATAGATAAACTTCTATTAAATAAACAAGGTGAAAAATTAGCGCAATTAGTAGTTTTTTATTTTGAAAGAATGGTAAATCTTCATACTGTACCGGTTCCAGATGAGGTATCAAGCTATCACAGTAAATATCTATTTTCATCATTTTCCTGGCAACAAAAATGTCTCTATTTGTTAAGTCTCTTATATCCTTTTCCGGAGGATGCCGAAACATTACCCTTACCGCAGAAATATCACTTTTTATACTTCCTTCTCAGACCATATCTTTGGGCGAGAAGAAGGATGTTTACTTAAATGGTGGATCTAGGTATCTAGCTTATTTAAGTACTATATAGTAGAGCTAGGTTAATACACATTATTATTAGGGTATATAGAAACCTAAAAGGTATACCAGTGAGTGATATCATATTATTTAATAGATACATATTAAAAGTTAAATGGACTAAAATATTTGTAGAAAATAAAGAATTGACACTGGTAATATATGGTGATATTTTCGTATTAAGTTAATGTTCTTTATTAGGAACATATAACTTGGTCAAATTTCTAATAATACAATTCTATTATAGAAAGGGGGAGGCAGGGATGAAGAAAAAATGGAAACCACCATACTTGGAAGAACTTGATGTAAAATTAACTATGAATAATGGTCGGGGCAAAGGTGCTGGGGGCTCAGGCGATTCAGGTGATTCAGGTGATTCAAGCGATTCAAATGACTCAGGCGATTCATTTGGTAGTTAGCAATATAAGTTTTAGTTGGCCCGAATACAATTTTGTATAAGGGCTAAATTGTTATTGAAGATATATTTAATTTCTTCACATTAGCTATATGAATTTATTGACTGGAAAAAATGATGAATTAATATATTCATTATAATGAACAAGGTGAATTGTTAAACTTTTCTTATCCTACAGCGCCTTATTACCAGTACGTTTTTTATAAAAAAAAACTTATGTTGTTGGAGGAAATATGCTAACTACTACACAAAAACTTTATAAAGCTTATGGGATAATATTTAAAAGTGATCTCCCACTCCCCGAGTTGTTAGAGATTGATGCGGTTGAAAAAAGTATAGTTCCAGAAGTGATAGTTAAAGTTGAGGATCTAACGAAACAGTGGAAAGAGTGGTCATCTCCAACTGAAGAACCTGTTGTGGGTAAGAATTTTATTATGTTTAACAGGAGAAATATAGCTATATTTCTAATTCAAAACGGAACCCAAATTGCAATTTCTCCTTACCCAGGATCTGATCTTACAAAAATTAAGTTGTTCCTTCTTAGTACCTGTATGGCTGGGCTCCTATTACAGCGTAAGATATTGCCTTTACACGGAAGTGCGGTCGCAATTGAGGGAAAGGTGTATGCTATTGTAGGTAAGTCAGGTGCTGGGAAATCTACTCTCGCTAAGGCCTTTTCAGATATGGGTTATCCACTCCTTAGTGATGACATCATCGGTGTTACCTTAGATGAAGACAATACTCCAACTGTTTTACCTTCCTTTCCATTCCAACGTCTTTGGCAGGAAACATTAAATGAATTCGGATTAGAGACCGAGCCCTTTGAGCCTATTTACAATGGAAAGCTCATAAAGAATGACTCTGTAATTGAGAGAACAAAGTTTGGAATTCCTATTAATAATTATTTTAATAGCACTTTACCTTTAGGTGGAATCTTTGAGCTATCTAAATTTGATTCTGAGTCAATTGTAGAAGAACCGATTCATAATTTAAATAAAGTAAGAACACTATACTATCATACTTTTCGAAGGTCTTTCATACCTGACTCTGGACTAATGGATTGGCATTTCAGCACCACTACTAAAGTAGCTAATGAGGTTAATATGTTTCAGTTAAAGCGACCACAGAATGGCTTTACTGCTAATAAATTAGCTCAATTAATAATTAAAACTATTAAAAAGGAGAATCCACATGATTAAAAATGAGATCATTTCGCTAGAAACTATAGTATTGCAATCTGAAGGAAACATTGTAAGTGATATGGGTGGGGAAAAGGTCATGCTCAGTATTGAAAATGGAAAGTACTATAACCTTGGAGAAATTGGGGGGGCAATTTGGGATCTAATTAATACACCAAAATCCATTTCTGAACTAATTGATAAATTGGTAGGCCAATATGATGTTGAAGAGGAAGAGTGTAAGGAACAAATCCTACCATTCTTAGAACATTTAAAAACAGAAAATCTGATTAAAATAGTAGATTAATAATGAAGGCCTTATTAGGAGGTTAGATAATATGTTTCTTTCCTTAAATGCTATATGAAGCTGAAGCTGTTATTAATATGGCCCTTTATATAAATGGTATGGGCAAGTTTTTCATAATACTTAACAGGGGCTAAGGTTATGAATAAGTTTACAGTAGTAGGTAAGTTGTTTCAAAAGAATCTAATAGATTTAAACGGTCAGCTGCAAGGAGGGATAGAAATGAAGCACTTCATTTATTTTTCAAAAAAGCTATATTCCATCTCGGGAAATATTTTTTTCTATAACTTCATAGCAATGGTTGTGATTGGTTTATTAGAGTCTGTTGGAATTTTATTAATATTACCGTTACTTAATATTATTGGAATAATTGATGTTGGCTTTCAGGATATTCCATACTTTAGCTGGCTTTTCGGAATATTTGATGGGATACCAGAGCGAACAAGCTTAATTATCATTCTTTCTTTTTATGTTTTTATCGTAATAGGACAAAGCTTGTTTAATAGAAAGCAAGCGATTATTAATAAAAGAATTCAGCAAAAATTTGTACGACACCTACGTGAGGATACGTACAAAAGTTTATTACAGTCCAATTGGGCTTTTTTTCTTCTACATCGTAAGTCAGATCTGGTTAAAAGTCTTACTTCAGAAATTAAACAAGTCAAATCTGGGACTAACTTGTTTATCACATTTATTTCATCACTGATCTTTGCTTCTATTCAGATTGTGATTGCCTTTCTTTTATCACCTCTTATGACGGTTGTAGTCATGTTTTTTGGACTGATACTATTATTTCTTTCTCGTCATTTTGTAAAAAAATCAAAAGACTTTGGACAAGAGAACTATGATTTGTCTAAAGCCTATTCTGCGGGTATTACCGATCAACTTAATGGGATGAAGGAGATCAAAAGTAATACATTAGAGAAAAAGCATATAAGCTGGATGAGCTCTATTTTACAGAAGGCAGAGCACAATTCAATGCAGCTTTTAATCATGAAGCTAAACTCCCAAATTGTTTATAAAGCAACATCAGCGATTCTTATTGCAATCTTTGTTTTCGTTGCTATTGAGATGTTTAAATCCCAGCCAGCGCAGTTAATCTTGATCGTCGTCATTTTTTCTAGGCTTTGGCCCATTGTTTCCCGTATTCAATCAAAGCTAGAGAAGCTGGCCTCTAAGCTACCTTCCTTTGAAGCTTTAATGAAACTGCAGGAAGAGTGCCGGTCAGCACAAGAGATTAGTGAAGAGGAAATTAATAGAGCAGAAACTTTACGCATTACCGAGGGGATTCAATGCCAAAATGTTTATTTTAGATACCAAACCAATCAAGCTTCTTATGCTTTGGAAGATATAAATGTAGGGTTTAAAGCATATGAAATGACAGCGATTGTTGGACCATCTGGTGCGGGAAAAAGTACGCTAATTGATATTTTACTGGGGCTTAATGTTCCAATAAAAGGGACAGTTTTCATCGATGGTATAGCTCTTAAGAAGGAAAATGTGTTATCACTGAGAAATTCAGTTAGCTATGTTCCACAGGATCCCTTTTTATTTAGTGGTAGTATACGAGAGAATCTTCTACTTATAAATGAACAGGCAACAGAGACTGAAATATGGGAAGCTCTAGAAATGGCATCTGCTTCTGAGTTTGTAAAAAGGCTTGAAAATGGATTGGAAACTCTAATTGGAGACAGAGGGGTAAGGTTATCAGGTGGTGAACGTCAACGATTAGTGTTAGCTCGAGCGCTATTAAGAAAACCCTCCATTCTTATATTGGATGAAGCAACAAGTGCGCTAGACACACAAAATGAGGAACAAATTCAATATGCATTGGAAAGATTGAAAGGAAAAATGACCATTATTGTTATTGCCCATCGTCTCTCTTCTATACGTAATGCGGATAAAATCATAGTCCTTGAAAAAGGGAGTTTTGTAACAGAGGGGACTTATTCACAACTTGGTCTAGATCAGCAACATTCCTGGGATTCTATTTTGGGGTATGGAAAAGAAAAAACTGTAAGATCGGTTATTTAGTATAGAGTGTTTTTCATGTTTGATAATGGGGTTACCTATCTTCACAGCCTTATCTCGTTTAAGAGTGCATGTTTAAAAAAGAACATAGTCGTGAAGTCCTATTAGATTTATAAAAGTAAGTCTCAAGTATAGCAAATATACATTTTGTTAACACTTATTAAGGTATTCCCATGAAGGTAGGTACAATATGATTAAATTCATTACTAGGTTAATGCTAACTATACTTCCAATTCTTTATATAATCCTTATCTGGCATCAATCCGCCAACTTCAACCCAAGCCTCTACGAGCACTACTGGACCAACTCATACATATTTCTGATCTTTGGCGCTACCCTAGAACTAGCCCACCTAATAGAATTCGGAATCCTATACTTCCTGATCATTCTGGCTTTCCTATCCTTCGGCAAGCTCACAACAACAAAAGAGATCTTTGCATTAGTATTCTCTTTACTCTACGCAGCATCAGACGAAATTCACCAATACTTCGTCCCATATCGTTCCTTTTCCATAATCGATATGGTCAAAAACACGATAGGTATTTGGGTAGTCTGGTATTTAGTCAGAAGGAGATACTACAGTCAAAAGCCAACAAAATTCGGAAACTTCCTAAGAGGAATCACTACTTTTTCAAAGAAGAGTGTAAATTTATAAAGTCCTGAAAATAGGGCTTTATATTTTATAATTGCGTTCTTTAAAAAGAACAACCACAACCACTACCAAACTAAGAAAGGAGACCATCCAAAATGAAACTAACCTTCCATTACCTAGCCATCCTAAACCTACTAGACGGTCTCCTCTCTTTTTTAGGCCTTAATCTGTCATTAATGCAAGAAGCCAACCCAATCATGAACGAACTGTACACCATCCACCCATTCTTATTCTTAACAGTAAAAGCTACCTTTTCCATCGTCCTATATCTCTTCATCATCTATAATAAAATCCCAACTAAGCTCTGGTTCAAATCTCTAACCTACCTAGCTAGCACACTCTATACAGCAACTCTTTTCCTCCACGTAGCATGGATCTATCAAGCATTCAACTGAATATTCCTTTTACACTTAATTATCTTGACTTCCATATAACTTCCACCGATAATTCATCTAGGAAAGGTGGAGATCATGATGGAAATGGTCCAGAATCAAGGGGCTCCGATTATGCCGGGGAAGCCTGCAAGTATATTTGCGAATCGTATTGTGTTAGCCATTATGGCTTCAAATTTTTTACTTCAATTAGGAATTTGGGTAAGGAATTTTGCCATTCTTTTATATGTAACGGATATTACGAACAATAATCCGCTGTATGTTTCATTAATTTCGGTTGCTGAGTTTGCGCCGATTTTTCTCTTCTCTATTATAGGAGGGACGTTTGCAGACAGGTGGAAGCCAAAGTTAACGATGGTTTGGTGTGATTTTCTTTCTGCCGTTTCAATCTTTGTTGTGTTACTTACACTTATGTATGGCTCTTGGTATGCAATATTCTTTGCTACATTAGTGTCGGCGATTCTATCACAGTTTTCGATGCCGTCTGCGATGAGATTGTTTAAACAACATGTTCCAACTGAGCAACTTCAAGGTGTGATGGCCATGTTCCAGTCTCTAATGGCGATATTTATGGTGATTGGTCCTTTAATTGGTACATTTGTTTATCAGAAGTACGGTATTTTCACATCGATCGGTGTAATGGGTGCGATGTTCTTATTATCAGCAGCGGTGCTGTTATTTTTACCGAAGGATCTTGAAAAAGCAAAAAGCGATGAGCCGGATAATTTTAAGAAGGAATTAATCGATGGCTTTAAGTATGTGATGTCTAAACAGGTGTTAAAGGTAATGGGTGGATTATTTGCTGTTTGTGGTGTGGCTGTTGGATTAATTCAACCACTAATGATATTCGTAACGATTGAAAATCTGGGTATGACGAAGGATTTCTTACAATGGCTATTGATGGCAAATGGGATCGGAATGCTTGTTGGTGGTGGAATTGTAATGGCAGTCTCCAAAAAGGTGAGACCTCAGGTATTACTGACCATCGGTATCGTCGCAAGTATGATTAGTACGATCGGAATTGGTTGGTCTACATTGATACCGCTGACGATCCTGTTACAGGTGTTCAATGGACTATTCTTCCCTTGCATCCACATTGGGATTAACACGTTGATCCTGAGTAATACGGATGAAGCATTTGTGGGACGTGTGAACGGTGTGCTGAATCCTATGTTTATGGGGATGATGGTGGTTGGGATGTCGGCGTCGGGAGTATTGAAAGTACCATTTACTTTACCAGGTGTATACTTGCTGTCAGGAATTTTGTTTTTATTAGGCGCTCTGTTGATCATCCCACTTATCAAGATGAAGAACGAGGAGCCTGTAGGTTTAGAAGGGTAGACGTGGATTTCATCCTTTTATTTCTGAAAATAAAATGCATCAGAGCCTGAGACTAAGATCATTCTTCGTCTTCAGGCTCTTCTACCTTTTTCACACTAACCTCTACTTTTACAATCCGCTTATCATTAACCTCTATCACAGTAAACAAAAAGCCTTTATACTCAATTTCAGGCTGTTCATCATTAGCCGGGATATATCCGAGTTGACCTATTAGAAATCCACTTAAAATATCGTACTCTTCTGTTGGGAACTCCGTTTTTAGGAGGTCTTCTACGATATATAAATTCGTGGTCCCCGGAATGACATACGTTTCATTCTCCAATTGAACAATCTCTTCCTCATCAAACTCAGGTTCGTCGTACTCATCAAAGATATTACCAACAATTTCTTCTATAATATCTTCAATCGTAACAATTCCGTCGGTGCCGCCGTATTCATCGATCGCAATGGCCATGTGAACATTATGCAACTGTAGATCTTTAAAAAGAGTATCAATTCGTTTCGATTCAAGGACGAAAAACGGATCACGAATAAGATCTCTCATATTAAATTGAGCTTCCTCACAGTTTTCAACAAACTGAATGAGATCCTTACTGTGAAGGATACCGACGATACGATCGATGTTTTCCTCATAAACAGGGAAGCGGGTGTATTTTTCAATATTCACAAATCGAACGGTTTCAAGAAGTGTTGCATCAATCGGCAAAGCCACGATGTTCGTACGATGAGTCATAATATCAGAGACTGTTTTATTATCAAATTCAAAAATATTATTGATCATTACTTTCTCGGCTTCTTGAATCGTTCCGTTTTCTTTCCCGACATCAATCATCATTCTGATTTCTTCTTCGGTCACATTGTCTTCCTGTGCATTTGGATCGACACCGAATAGACGAACGATGGTATTGGTTGAAAAAGTAAGTAGCTTAACAAACGGTGAAGAAGCTTTTAGTAAAAATGTGAGCGGAGCTGCTGCAAACATGGAAATCGCTTCTGCTTTTTGTAAAGCTAGTCGTTTCGGTACAAGCTCCCCTAATACAAGTGTAAAGTACGATAAAACAAGAGTAATCACAATAACGGATATGGTACCAAGTAATCTAGGGCTTAGAGGTACACCTAATTCTAGGAGAAACTCTGTTAGTACTCCTGCGAAGCTTTCTGCTGCAAAGGCACTGGCTAGAAAGCCGGCTAGTGTTATTCCTATCTGAATCGTAGCTAAAAAACGGCTTGGTTCAGACAGGAGATTGACTAGCATCATCGCTTTTTTATCTCCGTTTTCAGCTTGCAGTTTTATTTTATTATCATTCAAAGAAATAAGCGCAATTTCAGATGCGGCGAAAAAGGCATTTACGAAAATTAATATAACGAGTATAAAAACCTCAAGTCCCACAAAATCACCTCCAGGTACAAACAAAAAAGAAGAGTTCTACGGTATTTTTCATTAACTTCTACGTTATTATACATCTGGTTTTACGAACCGATGTGGATATCATCGCCAGTTTAATCGTATATATAACTATTCCGGTAGATGGAGGTGTTAGATGAGCACGAGAAATGGCATGATTTATGTGGTCGATCCTTCGCCATTGAACTGGCTGTATGTGCTTTTCAATACGATGGAGGAGGCAGTGAGGGCAAATCGTGTCGGGAAAATTGTGCCTTCGTTAGCTTCCAGTTGGAAATGGATAGACGATAAAACGTTGGAGCTGGAGTTTAGAAAAGGGGTTATTTATCATAATGGGCAGTCTTTTACGATAAAGGATGTGCTGAGGAACTTTGAGCAGGTAGAACCGTGGATAGCACCGCATCCACCAGGGACATGGTTGAATCTGCCGAAAGGGCGAAAGCTGAAGGCAGTAGATGAAAAAACCATTAGGCTTCTGCTTCCAAAATCAGATGGATTAGCGTTAGGGAAGCTTCGTGCTTACCATCTTGCTAACAAGTTGTTTTGGCAAAAGCTTGGGTTTGGTTATAAAAAAATTGGAACAGCGGAAGGACATTGGTGAGTGCTTGATGCACCAGGCTCGTGGGGCACGGGTCCATTTATGTTAACAGACGGTTATTCTTCTATTTCTAATGTTCAGGCAGTCATCAATGAGGAACCCTTTTCCTCAACGTGGATTTCCACAAAGGAAGAGCGAACACCTTATGTTGTGTTAGATGCCAATCCGTATTATTGGGATAAAAAGCGTGGACCTAGACTAGACCGGGTTGTGTTTAGAAACGATGTATCACCTGAGGCTGCTTTACATTTGTGTATGACAACCGAGGGACAGGTGGACCTCGTGAATGTGGTTAAACCAAAGGATGCTTCTAAAGTGTTAGCGTCAAGGTTTGCCAAATTGGTTAATGTGAATGGAAATAAAGTAGTGGTGGGGCTGTTTAATCGGTTTAAGCATGATTATAAGGATCGGAGGTTACGGCTGGCGTTTAACTTAGCAGTAAATCGGGAGCGCTTTATTAAAGAGGGATTTTATGGCTATGCAGATGTAATTCCGGCTTTAACAACTCCTTGGGTATTTGATTTTCCGGAAGGGTTAGAACCTCGAGGATATGATCCAGTGGAGGCAAGACGTTTGTTACATGAAGCTGGCTGGCAAGAAGGAAGGGCTTTTGAAATAGCAACTTTTAAGGAGTTTGAGCACCCAGCATTTGTCCTAGCAGAACAACTAAGAGAGGCATTACGGATTAGTGTAAATGTAACCGTCATTTCAGTTTTAGATGAGGTTAAAACAAGGCGGATGATGGCAGAAAAGAAACTAGTGCCTAGTTGGGACTTATTTTTAGCAAGTGCTGCGGCTTTATTTTTGGAAGCCACACCGGCATTTTTCCACCGTGAATTTTTTGGGGCGGATGGAGCATTACGAATGGGGCCTGAGATTCCGGAGTTTGAGGCTTTATTCAAGAAGCTGTCTGCACATATTGATCGTGATGATTTGTTGGCCGTTTCTAAAGAAATTGATCGGTATGTGTACGAAGAAGCATTAGGGCTATTTTTGTGTAGTCCACAGGATTTGTATGCAGTGAATAAAGAAGTAAACTTTAGGCCTTATCGAACTTCTTTGGAGTTTGCTGAGACAGAGGTAAGTTTGAATCATTGGTCTAGGAGGTTTTAGTAGTGAGCAGCTGGGAGAGGCTGCTCTTTTTTTATGTCGGGGGCACACGCTATATCTGGGGTTTTTTATACAATCCAAATTTGACTCACTCAATCTTTGTCACTTTTTTCCTAATCAGATATGATAAAGATATCAAACCTGAGAGGATGAGCGTTCATGATTAACTGGGGAATTTTAAGTACGGCTAATATTGCTCAAAAAGCAGTCATTCCAGCTTTACAACATGCAGCAAATGCGAATGTATATGGAATTGGAAGTAGTAATGAAAAGGTGCAAGAGGTAGCTCAAAAGTTTGATATACCAAATGTGTATGGAAGTTATGAAGAGCTTTTAGATGACCCAAATATTCAAGCGGTGTATATTCCATTACCGAATACTTTACATAAAGAATGGGTGTTGAAGGCAGCAAGTAAAGGCAAGCATGTTCTTTGTGAGAAGCCGGCTGCGTTAACGAGTGAGGATGTTCAGGAAATGGTAGGGGCTTGTGAGCAGCACGGCGTCCTTTTCATGGAAGCGTTCATGTATCAATTTCAGCCACAGCACGCGAGAGTAAAGGAAATCATCGCGAGTGGTGAAATTGGAGACGTGAAGCATTTTAGTAGTACTTTTACATTTAAGCTTAATTTAGAGGATAGCCAAAACATTCGATTAAATGCGGAGCTAGGTGGGGGCAGTGTGTGGGATGTAGGGTGTTATTGCATCCATGCCGCTCGAAACATACTTGGTCAAGAGCCTACTGCGGTATACGTGGATGCTACGATTCATGACCAATATCAAGTGGACACAAGTGCTACCGGTATCCTCACCTTTAACAATGGAGTAACAGCAAGCATTTACTCTGGCTTTGAACAACCTATGAACGATACATATGTAGTGGAAGGAACGAAAGGTAGAATCGCCGTTCCAATGGCGTTTAGACCGGACCGACGTGAGGATGGTCTTGGAGAGATCATGGTGACAACGGAAAAAGGTGAGATTAGAAATGAGACGTTTAGCGGCAATCAATATGTATTAATGGTGGAGCACTTTTCAGATGCAATCTTAAATGGTGGGAAGCCTTCCTATACTGGACAGCAAACTTATAACAATATTAAAACGATCGAGGCTTGCTATGAGTCCATGAGGACGGGGCAGCAAGTAAAGCTTTAATGTCTTGAATAATGCTACCGATGGGCATATAATTCGAATATAAAAAAGTAGTAGTACAGACGGGGGAACAGCTAGATGATTCGGCGATTTTTTACCTATTATAAGCCGCACAAGAAATTATTTATATTGGATTTTAGTTGCGCAGTGTTTGTAGCCATTTTGGAGCTTGGGTTTCCGTTAGCTGTTCAATGGTTTATTGATTCATTATTACCGACTCAAAACTGGTCAGCCGTTGTGTGGGTGAGTGTTGGGTTATTGGTGCTTTATTTAATCAGTACGTTTGCTCAATTTGTCGTGAACTATTGGGGGCATATGCTTGGGATTAATATCGAGACCGATATGCGTCAGCAGTTGTTTCAGCATGTGCAAAGACAATCGTTCCGGTTTTTTGATAATACGAAGACGGGTCATATTATGAGTCGTATTACAAACGACCTTTTTGATCTTGGAGAGCTTGCTCACCATGGTCCAGAGGATTTGTTTATTGCGGTGATGACATTCCTGGGTGCTTTTTGGATTATGTTAACGATTAATGTGAAGTTGGCTTTTGCTTCTATTATCGTGATGCCATTTTTAATTTTATTAATTGTGTATTGTAACTTAAAAATGAACAAAGCTTGGAAGCGAATGTACGGTGATATTGCTGATGTTAATGCTAGAGTTGAGGACAGTGTATCGGGTGTGCGCGTGGTTCAATCTTTTACAAATGAGAAGTTTGAGATTGCAAGATTCTTTAAAAATAACCAACGTTTCCGTCAAGCAAAGTTAAATGCCTATAAGATTATGTCATTTAGTTCTTCTGGTGTTTACATGCTAACTCGATTCATTATTTTACTCGTGTTAGTTTATGGGGCATGGTTAAGCTACACGGGTGAACTGACTTATGGTGAATTAGTAGCGTTCGTTCTATTTATTAATGTTCTGTTACGTCCGATTGATAAAATCAGTGCTTTAATGGAGCTGTATCCGAAAGGGATGGCTGGTTTTAAACGTTTTACAGAGCTGATTGATCAAGAACCAGAGGTTGAGGATGCACCGAATGCGGTTGAGGTGCCGAACCTACGTGGTGATATTAAGTTCCACGATGTGAGCTTCCGTTATGATGAGCATAAGGCTGTGCTTGAGCATATTCATTTAAACATTAGAGCGGGTGAAACAGTGGCATTTGTTGGTCCATCTGGAGCTGGAAAAACAACGATTTGCTCGTTAATTCCACGTTTTTATGATGTAAACGAAGGATCGGTTACGATCGATAACATGGATATTCGAAAAATGACGAAGCATTCGTTACGCTCTCAGATTGGAATTGTTCAGCAGGATGTATTCTTGTTTACGGGAACTCTTCGTGAAAATATTGCTTACGGAATGTTAGGGGCAACAGATGAGCAAATTGCTGATGCAGCAAGGCGTGCTCACTTAGAGGACTTCATTCATTCTTTACCGTTTGGATATGAAACACAAATTGGAGAAAGAGGTTTGAAGCTTTCTGGTGGTCAAAAACAGAGAATTGCGATTGCGAGAATGTTTTTAAAGAATCCTCCAATTTTAATTCTGGATGAAGCAACGTCTGCACTAGATACAGAGACAGAAATGATTATTCAGGTAGCGTTAACGGAGCTGGCAAAGGACCGTACGACACTAGTCATTGCGCACCGACTGGCAACGATTCGAAATGCGGATAAGATTGTTGTCGTAACAGAGGATGGAATTGCCGAAGAAGGAAGCCATGATGAGCTTCTTGAAAAAGGCGGGATCTTTGCGAATTTACACCGCGTACAGTTTTCGAAATAATGGAGAACCCTTGGTCATAACTGGCTAAGGGTTTTTTACACTTTTTATACGTAAAATGGGTGATGTGAAATAAAAGGTATGTTACCTTGTTTTTAGGAGATTCTTCAAAGTAGGTGATAATCGTGAAAACACAAGAACAGCAGAGGCGTTATGATATTATAGATGTTTGTCTTTTAGCGGGAAAGATTATGCTGCAAAGTGGTGCTGAAACGTATCGTGTTGAGGACACGATGGCAAGAATAGCAGCCTCTTTTGGTATTAAGTATTCGGAAAGCTATGTGACACCAACAGGAATTATCTTTTCAACGGGTGGTCCAGAGCCTACTAAACTTGTTAGAATTATGAGCCGTACGACGGATTTACATAAGGTTACGATTGTTAACAGTATTTCTAGAAGAATTAGTAGTGGGGAGTTGACGGTGGATGAAGCTCATGAACAGCTACAGGAAGTAGACCGTTCTAATGAAGCTTTTCCAGTTTGGCTTCAAATTGTATCTGCAGCGATTGCAAGTGGATGTTTTCTCATTATGTTTCTCGGTGGGTGGAATGATTTTATCCCAGCATGTATTGCAGGTGGAGTTGGATTCATCGTTTCTGCTTATATCAATCGTGTCATTGAAATTAAGTTTTTTGCGGAGTTTTCTGCTGCTTTAGTCATTGGTTTATTGGCTCAGTTATTTGTGGTCAGTGGATTAGGACACGAGCTAGATAAGATTATTATCGGCTCAGTAATGCCATTAGTTCCAGGGTTATTAATTACGAATGCCGTTCGTGATTTGATGGCAGGACATCTTGTTTCTGGCATTTCCAAAGGGGCAGAGGCATTTTTAACAGCGACAGCCATTGGCGGTGGAATTTCAATGGTCATTTTATTATTCTAGTGACGGGGAGGAGCTACTATGTGGATTCAACAAGTAATAACAAGCTTTATAGCATCAGCTGCATTTGGCATATTATTTAATGCACCCCGAACTAGTCTCGTAAAATGTGGATTTGTTGGAATGGTCGGGTGGATGATTTATTTTGTTTTAGTTGAATATAAAGTGGATGTGATCATAGCTACGTATGCAGCTGCATTTTTCATCGCATTTATTAGTCAGTTTTTTGCGAGACGTTATAAGACTCCTATTATTATTTTTAGTGTAGCTGGTATTATTCCGCTCGTTCCTGGTGGGTTGGCTTATGATGCGATGAGGAATATTGTATCAAATGAGTACACCTTTGCAATTGAGTCAGCTGTAAAGGTATTCTTAATATCAGGGGCGATTGCAATCGGGCTTGTTTCTTCTGAAGTGGTTAATCAGGTAATTCGGAAAATTCAATATAGACGACAAGAGAAGGTTCAAGGATAGCACCCATTTGCTGTGGGTGTTATTTTTTATGGTAAAAACTTCTTGTAAAAACTAACACCATTAGTTTATTATAAACTATTATAAAACTAATGGTGTTAGTTTTGTAGAGAGAGGAGAGGATTACGATGAAATTGACTCGTGTTGGTTCTATATATCAAATTGCATTTATGCCAAAGATATTTCCTATAAATTGCTACTTTGTTGAGGAAGAGGATGGATTGACGTTAATTGATACAGGTATGAGTTTTTGTGTAAAAGGAATTGTTACGGCTGCTATGGAGATTGGAAAGCCGATTGCGAGAATTGTGTTAACGCATGCACATGATGATCATGTTTTGGGGCTTGATTCGTTGAGAGAGCTTTACCCCGATGTACCTGTTTATCTTTCTAAGCGAGATACTAGATTATTAGATGGAGATCGATCACTGGATGCAGATGAACCGGACAGTCCAATTAAGGGGGGAGTTCCAAAGAATGTGAAGACTCGTCCTGATATTTTGCTAGTAGATGGAGACCAGATTGGTTCCTTAGTAGCAATTTCGACACCAGGGCATACACCAGGTTCAATATCATTTTTTGATATGAGATGTAAAGGGATTATAGCTGGGGATGCTTTTCAAACAAAGGGTGGATTGGCTGTTTCGGGTAAACTTAACTTGTTTTTTCCTTTTCCTGCAATGGCAACATGGAATAAGGAATTGGCGGTGGAAAGTGCTAAGAAGATAAGAGAGTTGAAACCAACATTATTGGCAGTAGGTCATGGAGAAATGATCAAGGACCCAGTTGTGCGGATGGACCGTGCAATAGAAGAAGCGCTGAAGACGATCAAGTAAGGAGTGAATAGAATGTCACCAAGAATGGGATTAACAAAAGAACAAATCATTGAAGTTGCGGTTGAATTAGCAAATAGAGAAGGAATTGAAGCGGTTACGTTGGCGACATTGGCAAAAGGGTTAAACATTAAAACACCTTCACTATATAACCATATTGAAGGATTGGAAGAGTTGAAGAAGCAGCTAGCCTTAACGGGGTTGACTAGATTGTTAGAGAATATGACAGATGCGGTGGTTGGAAAAGTAGGCGATGATGCAGTGCATGCTTTGGCTAATGCTTATGTTCAGTTCTCGAGAGAGAATCCTGGATTGTATGAACTTACTCTAGCAACACCTAATCCAGAGGATGTTGAAATTCAGGAAGCTGGGAAAGGGATTGTTGAACTAGTCATCCAAGTGTTAGAGAATTATAAACTTAAAGATGAAGATGCCATTCATGCAGTTCGAGGCCTACGAAGCCTTCTTCACGGATTTGCCTCCCTCGAACAAAAAGGTGGCTTCGGCCTACCCGTAAATCTAGACAAGAGCCTACACCTCATCATCACCACCTTTTTGGCTGGTCTTCTGCATACATGAATAATTAGAGAGTATTTTAGTACTGTAAAAATTAACTTAATTTTACTTAACATTTTACTAAAAATATGATATAAATTAGTAAAGTAATAGTCAGTTTTATTATTTTAACTAGTAAAACAATGAAATATGTAGAAAAAGATGGAAATTAATCGTCATTTGCTTTGGATATCTTATTGACAACCTAAATTAACTTTACTAAAATTTAATTACAAATGTAAGCGTTTTATACGGAGTTTCCAAACTTTATTTCCACTAAAATTTTACTAAATGTGATAAAAAGCTAGATTAGTTGAATTTTAGCGTTGTGAAGTGTAAGCGCTTTACATGGGTGTTTATTTCAAAAATGAGGGGGAAGAAAGATGAAGAAGTTTTCGTTACTTGTTTTATTACTAGCTTTTTCAATGGTTGTCGCTGCTTGTAGCTCTGACAACGGTGAGGTAGCATCAGATGGGGAAAAAGTAACTTTAACAGCTTGGGCTTGGAACGTTAACGTAGGAGCTTTAAATGAGGCTGCAGAAAAATTCAAAGCAGAAAATCCAAACGTTGAGTTAAAGGTTGAAGACATTGGTCGTCTAGATGTGTATGACAAGCTATCTACTGGTTTAGCTGCTGGTGGTGTAGGACTACCTGATATCGTTCTTGTTGAAGATGACCGCATTCATGGCTATGTCGAAGCATTTCCAAAAGGATTCTTAAATCTAACTGAAAAAGGTTTCGATGAGAATGAAGCGTTATTCCCACAATTTAAGAAGGATTTATCAACTGTTGATGGTAGCTTCTACGCAATGCCATTTGATGCAGGTCCTGGTGGAATGTTCTACCGACGTGACTTATTTGAAAAAGCTGGTGTAAATCCAGATGAAATCGAAACGTGGGATCAATTCTTAGAAGCTGGTAAGAAAATTAAGGATGCAACTGGTTCTTATGCAATGCCACTTGATAAGTTCAAGGATGACCCAACTTTCCGTATGATGTTAAACCAATTAGGTGTGTTCTACTTTGATGCTGAAGGAAACATTGACTTAACAAACCCTAAGGCTGTTCAAGCGATGGATACATTAAAGAAGTTTGATGATGCTGAATTAATTAAAGATGTTGACGGATGGAACGGTGTTGTTTCAGCAACTGTTGATGGTTCAGTAGCAACCATTCCATTTGGTGCATGGTACTACGGTACAATTATCGACCAAGCGAAAGATTCCAAGGGGAACTGGGGAGTATTTTTATTACCTGCCTTTGAAGAAGGTGGAAACCGTGCTTCAAACCTTGGTGGTAGTAGTTGGATGATTCCTGCTGCATCTGAAAATGCTGATACTGCATATGATTTCCTTGAGTATTTCACAACAGATACTGATGTTCAATTGATGGCAATGGAAAGTTACGGATTATTCCCTTCATTAAACACGACTTATGACACAGATGTATTCACAGGTGATGTAGAATTCTTCGGTGGCCAACCGATTTGGAAGCTATTTGCTGATGAAATGAAGGATATCCCTACAGTTAACTTTACAAACGATTACTCAATGGCATTAGATGAGTCGATTAAAGCTCAGGCTGATGTATTTAATGGTAAAGATGTAAAACAAGCTTTACAAGAAGCAGCCGACCGCTTAAAGGATCGTACTGAGCGCGAAGTGAATTCTCACTAATATGTAAAAAAATGAAAGGGAGAGTAGAAATTTTCTATCTCCCTTTCATTATAAAAATTATGTCAAAAGAGACGAGGTTGGACATGAAAGTAAAAGCATATATCCCCTACCTATTTATTGCTCCTGCAGTTCTTTTATTCTCTGTATTTATGGTCTATCCGATCATAAGCTCCCTTATTTTAAGTTTCCAGTCTAGTGAAGGCGGAGTAATGGTATTTACAGGTTTAGAAAATTATCAAAAACTCTTTAAAGATCAAATTTTCTTAACAGCACTGAAAAATACCTTTGTCATTATGATTATTCAAGTTCCAATCATGCTATTTATTGCGATTGTACTTGCAACTTGTTTAAATTCAGCTTTATTAAAGCTAAGAGGTTTGTTCCGAGTATCATTTTTCCTGCCAGCTGTAACATCACTGGTTGCTTATTCCATTATTTTTTCAATCATGTTAATGAGTGATGGAGTAATCAATCAAATGTTAACAGGCTTAGGATGGGATTCCATACCTTGGCTATCACACCCTGTATGGGCAAAGGCTGCATTAATTATTGCGATGACGTGGAGATGGGTCGGTTATAACATGGTGATTTATTTAGCTGCACTTCAAAATATTCCTGATGAATTATATGAAGCAGCTAGTATGGATGGGGCAGGTAAAATAAGACAGTTCTTCTCCATTACCATTCCACAGCTAAAACCGGTGATTTTATTTACAGGTATTTTATCAACGATTGGTACACTGCAGCTATTTGATGAGCCGTTTACCTTAACAAAGGGTGGTCCAAGTGATGCAACGCTAACAATAGGGATGTATTTATATCAAACTGGATTTAGATATTTTGACTTCGGGTATGCATCGACGATTGCATATGTCATCGTGGTGTTAATTGGGATCTTAACCTATATTCAATTTAAAGTGACAGGTGATGATAAATGATGAATAAACCACTGCGTAAAAGCTTTCTATACTTGTTCATGGTTGTTGGTGCGATTGTCTCCTTATTCCCATTTTACTGGGCAATGATTGGGGCAACAAACGAGAGTGGTTCGATGTTCTCAAAGCCTCCAGTACTTGTTCCTGGTGATCAGTTAATCGTAAATATAACAAATCTAAATGAATCGATTGGAATAGGAAGGGTTCTATTTAACTCTTTATTCGTTTCAACTACTTATACAATTATTGCATTATTTGTTAGTACATTAGCAGCCTATGCATTTGCAAAATTTAGATTTAGAGGAAGAAATCTCATCTTTACTATTTTCTTAATTTCAATGATGGTCCCGTACCATGCAACAATCATTCCATTATTTAAAATGATGGCATCACTGGGTTGGCTAAACACGTATCAAGCACTGATCTTGCCAAACCTTGCGTATCCATTTGCCATATTCTTGATGCGACAAAACCTGTTAGCTTTCCCAGATTCGTTAATCGAAGCGGGAAGAATTGATGGAGCTGGAGAATGGAAAATATTCTTTAGAATCGTTTTACCTTCGATGAAGCCAGCTTTAGCAGCCACAGCTATTTTCTTATTTATGTTTCAATGGAATAACTTCTTATGGCCATTAATCGCAGTATCTTCTACAGATATGTATACATTCCCGGTTGCACTATCAAGCTTATTCGGATTATCCCGTATTGATTATGGTCAGGTAATGGCTGGGGTTACAATTGCGACTGTACCAATAATTATTTTCTTCTTAGCACTGCAACGTCAGTTTATTTCTGGAATGCTTGGAAGTGCTGTGAAGTAGAGGAGTGTAGAACATGCCAATCCATCTAAATGAGGAATTAAAACAGTTCCATTTGCAATCAAAAGACAGCAGTTACATCTTTACGGTTCTTCGTAATGGGCAATTGGGACAACTATACTATGGAAAAAGAATTGAACAAGCTGAAAGCTTTTCACACCTTTTAGTGATACCAAATGAACCAATCGGAAATGCTACGTTCCCTTTTGAGGGAGATGACACCTTCTCATTAGAGGCAATTAAACAGGAATTTCCTTCTTATGGAACAACTGATTTTAGAGAGCCTGCTTTGCATTTATGGCAAGAGGATGGTAGCAGAATCACGAATTTCGTCTATGAGTCTTACAAACTAATGAAAGGGAAGCCGGGACTAACAGGCCTTCCTGCAACCTATGTTGAACATGAGGATGAGGCTCACACCCTATGTATTACCTTGAAGGACGAGAAGCTTGCATCTGAAATAGATCTTTTATATACAGTTTATGAGCAAGAGAATGTCATTACGAGAAGTGCGCAAATACGAAACAATGGAAAACAAGATATCAATATTGAACGTTTTTTAAGTGCTGTAATAGACTTACCTACGTCTGAGTATGAAATGTGTCACCTAGATGGGGCATGGATTAGAGAACGTCATGTTACAAATAGATTGTTAGCTCGAGGAGTGCAATATATTGATAGTAAGAGAGGAACAAGCAGCTCGCAGCATAACCCATTTCTAGTCCTGAAGGCACCACACACGACCGAACATAGTGGTGAGGTGTATGGATTTAGCCTCATTTATAGCGGAAATTTCCTAGCTGGAGTAGAAGTGGATCATTATGATACAGCTCGTGTTTTTATGGGGATTAATCCGTTTGACTTCAGGTGGAATTTAAGACAAGGACAGACGTTTCAAGCACCTGAAGTGGTGATGGTTTATTCAGATGAAGGCTTAAATAAAATGAGTCAAACTTACCACCGTTTATATCGTACTCGTTTAGCGAGAGGAGAATGGCGGGATAAAGAACGTCCGGTTTTAATCAATAACTGGGAGGCCACTTATTTTCAATTTAATGAAGAAAAACTACTTGCTATAGGAGATGCAGGAAAGGAACTCGGAATTGATTTATTTGTTTTAGATGACGGATGGTTTGAAGGACGTAATAATGATCGAACTTCACTAGGTGATTGGTTTGTAGATTTATCTAAACTACCAAATGGTTTAGAAAAGCTAGCGTCGGAATTTAATAAGAGGGGTCTATCTTTTGGCCTTTGGTTTGAACCAGAAATGATTTCTGAAAAAAGTAAGTTATATGAAATGCATCCGGATTGGGTGCTTAATATGCCCGGGCGATTGAGGTCGCATGGACGTCACCAGTTTATTCTAGACCTTACTAGAAAAGAGGTTCGTGACTATATTTATGAAAGAGTAGCGGCAATTTTATCCTCTACAAATATTACCTATGTAAAATGGGATATGAACCGTAATATGACAGAAATTGGGTCCGTGGCATGGGGCTCAAAACATCAAGGAGAAATTGCCCATCGGTATATTTTGGGTTTATATGAACTGCTGGATCGGATTACTACTGGTTTTCCGCACGTCTTATTTGAGTCATGTGCAAGTGGAGGGAATCGTTTTGATCCAGGCATGCTTTATTACATGCCTCAAGCATGGGCAAGTGATAACACAGATGCAATCGAACGATTAAAAATACAATATGGTACATCATACGTTTATCCATTATCGTCAATCGGAGCTCATGTATCAGCGATTCCGAATCATCAGGTAGGGAGAACAGTCCCTCTTCATACGAGGTTTGCTGTAGCTATGTTTGGTGTATTTGGGTACGAATTGGATGCAACAAAGTTTACTGAGGAAGAAAAGGAAATTATTAAGTGCGATATTGCATTCTATAAAGAAAATAGAAAGCTACTTCAACAGGGTACTTTTTATCGGTTAAAAAGTCCTTTTGAACAAAACGATGTAGCGTGGATGGTTATATCTGAGGATCAAAACGAAGTGATCTTAGGTTATTATCGAATACTAGCAAAACCGAATCCAGGATTTGAACGAGTTCGTTTAAAAGGCTTATCTACTGATAAGAAGTATGAGATTAAAGGGATGAACTTAACCCTAGGCGGGGATGAGTTAATGAATGCTGGATTTATACTTCCGCCGTTTTATACAGGAACGGTTCAGACAGCAAAAACTAACAAAGAGGCAGTAGGAGATTTTCAAGGGATGTATTGGAAATTGGAGGCACTTAATTAAGGGGAGATCGGAATGGAACAGTTATTACACAATTTTACAAGCATATATGGTGGTTCAATAGACGATCTGCGTTTATTTTTTGCACCAGGAAGAGTTAACTTAATTGGAGAGCATACTGATTACAATGGGGGACACGTCCTTCCTTGCGCTCTTCAAATTGGTACTTATTTAGTGATTAGACAGCGTGAGGACAACAAGATAAACCTATACTCTAAAAATTTTGAAGAGGTTGGTACCATCTCAGTTACTCTAGAAAACCTGTCCTATAATAAAGAACATGATTGGGCGAACTATCCAAAAGGGATTATTGCGGAGATGAACAAAAGTCAATCTTTTACACAAGGATTTGATGCTATGTTCTTTGGAGATATCCCAAATGGTGCAGGGCTATCCTCTTCAGCATCCATTGAACTTGTAACAGCTGTCATGGTGAACGAGGTTTATCAGTTAAATGTAGATAGAATCCCACTTGTTAAGCTAAGTCAAAAGGTAGAAAATCAATATATTGGTGTAAACTGCGGCATTATGGACCAATTTGCAATTGGTATGGGGAAAGAAGATCAGGCAATTCTTCTAAACTGTGATACGCTCGATTATCAATACCTTCCAATGGAGCTGCAAAATAATTCAATTGTAATTGCCAACACAAATAAAATGCGAGGTCTTGCTGACTCTGCTTATAATGAGCGAAGAGCTACCTGTGATGGAGCTTTGCAAAAGCTTCAAGCTAAGCTAAGTATTTCTTCACTGGGTGAATTATCTCTAGCACAATTTGAAGAGTACAAAGAACTTCTTTCAGATGAGGAAATACTTCGAGTTCGACATGCTGTGTCAGAAAATGAGAGAACTCTTAAAGCGGTTACTGTATTAAAAGCTGGAGATTTAACGCAGTTCGGTGAATTAATGAAAGCATCACACCTATCTTTACGAGATGACTATGAAGTATCATGCATGGAGCTGGATACTCTTGTAGAAGCTGCGTGGAAGCATGAAGGAACAATTGGGGCGAGAATGACGGGTGCAGGCTTTGGCGGATGTACGGTTAATATCGTTAATAATGAACACATTGATTCATTTATCGAACAGGTTGGTACGGCCTACAAAGAGAAAGTAGGATATGAGGCAAGTTTCTATGTAGTAGGTGTAGGTTGCGGAGCCAAGGAGCTAAATAGAAAGGAGCAAATTCAATGATTTTAGTATGCGGAGGCGCAGGCTATATCGGTAGCCATGCTGTAGTTAAACTCATTGAAAAGGGGGAAGAGGTGGTTGTCGTTGATAACTTACAAACAGGACATCGAGCTGCCATTCACCCTGATGCTCATTTTTGCATGGGAGATATTCGGGACCGAGAGTTTTTGAAAAATGTTTTCCAACAATACGATATTGATACGGTCATTCATTTTGCAGCTAATTCCTTAGTTGGTGAAAGTATGCAAAATCCTCTTAAGTATTACGATAATAACGTATATGGTACACAAGTTTTACTAGAAATCATGAGTGAATACGGTGTAAAGAAAATTGTATTCTCATCTACCGCAGCTGTATATGGAGAGCCTAAAACGTTTCCAATTACAGAGGAAGAACCAACCACTCCTACGAACACTTATGGAGAAACAAAACTAACAATTGAAAAGATGATGAATTGGGTAGAGACCGCAAATGGAACACGCTATGTTTCACTTCGTTATTTCAATGTAGCTGGTGCGTATGGGAAAGAATTAGGCGAAGATCACATGCCGGAAACGCATTTAATTCCACTTGTATTACAAGTCCCACTTGGAAAACGCGAATCCATCGCCATATTTGGTGAGGACTATGCTACACCGGATGGTACATGTATTCGTGATTATATTCACGTACTAGATCTAATCGATGCACACTTATTGGCAGTTGATTACTTAAGACAAGGAAATGAAAGTCAAATATTTAATTTAGGGAACGGTAACGGTTTTTCTGTTAAAGAAATCATTGAATCATGCAAAAGAGTAACCGATCATGACATTCCAGTTTTATTGGAAGAAAGAAGAGCAGGTGACCCTGCCAAATTAGTTGCTTCTTCAGAGAAAGCGAAGCAAGTCCTTGGGTGGAAACCGGTATATAAAAATATTGACGAAATTGTCACTTCAGCCTGGGAATGGCATCAGCAAAATCCGAATGGATATAGAGGTGAATAGTGATGAAGGAACAGCCTTATTATGCATTGAATGAGCTTATCAAATACGGTTTAGAGCAAAAATTGCTACAAAAAGAAGATCGTATATATGTTCAAAACCGCTTACTAGCGACTCTTGGCTTAGATGAGTGGAAAGAGGCAGGGATCGTTGAAGTAAAGAGTTATTCATCTCCTCATCTAATTCTAGAAAAAATAGTAGATTGGGCATATGAAGCAGGAGTCATTGAGCATAACACAACCACAGAACGTGACTTATTAGATGCCACTTTAATGAACTGCTTACTCCCTCGTCCATCCGAGCTAATTCGTGAATTTTCAAACCTATATACGAAACATCCTAAAAAAGCGACTGATCGATATTATCAAGTAAGCACAGCCTCTAATTACATTCGGATGGATCGTATTGAAAAAAACCTGAAATGGCAAACCGAGACAGAATACGGAAAAATCGATATTACAATAAATCTATCTAAACCTGAAAAGGATCCAAAGGAAATAGCGAAGTTAAAAGAGCTTCCTCAAACGAACTATCCAACTTGTTTGCTTTGTGCGGAAAACGAAGGATACCAAGGGACATTGCGTCACCCTGCTAGAGCAAATCACCGTATCATTCCGATTACCTTACATGAGGAAGATTGGTTTTTACAATACTCTCCTTATGTTTATTACAATGAACATAGCATCGTGTTTCGTGCAGAGCATCTACCCATGAAGATTTCACGTGATACGTTTAGTAGACTGCTTGATTTTGTTGAGAAGTTTCCACACTACTTTGTGGGTTCTAATGCTGACCTTCCCATCGTTGGCGGCTCCATCTTGAGTCATGATCATTTCCAAGGTGGTCACTATACATTCCCAATTGAACGAGCAGCTACTTTAAGAACGTATACATTATCACAATTTCCAAGCTGTGAAGTTCATCTTGTCCATTGGCCTATGTCTGTTCTACGTGTAAGAGGAAATAAGGAAGATGTACTAAACGCGACAACGTATATTTGGTCAAAATGGCTTTCCTATAATGATGAAGCAGCTGAAGTCTTGGCTAATACGAATGATACGCCACATAATACGATAACACCAATAGCTAGACGCTCTGGTGAACGATATGAAATGGATATCGTGCTTAGAAATAATAGAACCAATGAGGAGCATCCAGACGGGATCTTCCACCCTCATCAAGAGCTTCATCATATTAAAAAGGAAAACATCGGGCTAATTGAAGTAATGGGACTTGCTGTTTTGCCAGGTCGGTTAAAAGAAGAACTCAAGCAAATAGAGTCTTATCTTGAGAAGCCTGTTGAACAAAATGAATGGCCAGAACACCTTATAAAGCATTGGGATTGGTACCAGGATCTTAAGCAAGCTTATAGTAACAATACTTGTTCTCCAACAGCATTCCTGCAGGAGGAAGTGGGGAAAAGGTTCTCGACTGTTCTAGAGCATGCAGGTGTATTTAAGCAGGATGATCAAGGAATAAAAGCGTTTGAACGATTTATTACCTATTTACAGGAGTTAAGCGAATGAAAGAAAGCATGTATAAAGGCATAAAGAGTATTGTACTCGAAAATGAATGGATCATAGCTACATTCCTACCTGATTACGGAAGTAAGCTTGCTTCATTTATTGATAAAGTAACGAATGAGGAACGTCTATTTCAATCAGCAGAGGAAAGTCTGACTATTCCACCATACGGGGCAGATTTCTCAAAATTTGACTCCAGCGGTTTTGACGAGGTGTTTCCAAGCATTGATCAATGCTTGTACCCTGTGAGTGGAGAAGTTGTACCTGACCATGGTGAGGTTTGGGCAATGCCATGGAACTATGAGATAGAAGACCAGTCCATCATGTTCTCAGTGGAAAGTCAGGTATTTCCGTATACGTTAGAAAAGAAAGCTTACTTAGATGGAAATCGTTTATGTTTAGAATATAAAGTAATCAATCGAAGCAAGAATGAATTTTACTTTATATGGACCCCGCATGCTTTACTTCGTTGTAATGAAGCAACCAAGATAGTTCTACCATCTGCTTTAAACGAAGTCATGTCGGTTGAGCATGGAACAGAGCATCTTGGTGAATGGGGTACAAGGCATTCTTATCCTGTTACCCAATCCCTAAAAACGGGTCAGCTATTAGATTTATCTAAAATGGAGCCGGTAACTGCTAATAATTGTGAAAAGTTTTACTTCACAAATAAGCTTCAAGAGGGGAAATGTGGAATTATCCAGGAGGATACAAACCGGACCCTTACTTACTATTACCCAGCAGATAAAATTCCGTACTTAGGGATCTGGAAGACACAGGGTGGATATAGAGGAGATTACAACTTGGCGTTAGAGCCATGTACAGGTGTATATGACAGTGTCTATGTAGCAAAATCAATTCGTAAAGTTTCCACAGTAGAAGGTAATGGAACATTTAATTGGTGGTTTCATATTGAAGTAGGAGGAAAGTAAATGTATATCGGAGTAGATTATTATCCTGAGCATTGGCCGAAAGATATGATGGATCAGGACTTACAAGGAATTAAAGGACTTGGCTCCAATATGATTCGTATTGGGGAGTTTGCTTGGCATTTAATGGAGCCAAAAGAAGGGGAGTTTGACTTTTCCTTCTTTGACGAGGTAATCAAAAAGGCAAAAGAACAAGGCTTATATGTCATGTTCGGTACACCAACTGCTACTTTCCCTGCATGGCTTGCAGCAAAGTATCCTTCTATCCTATCAGAGGATGAAAGTGGGAATGTCCGTGTATTTGGTGGTAGAAGACAATACTGCTTTAACTCAGATGTTTATAGAAAGTATAGTGCCCAAATTACTGAAAAACTTCTCAATCATTATCGAGATGAAGAAGCTATCGTTGCCTGGCAAATTGATAATGAATTTGGTCATGAGGGTAGTGACATGTGCTATTGTGAAAAATGTCATAATGCCTTCCAGCATTTTTTAGCAAAAAAATATGAATCTATTGACCAATTAAATGAAACATACGGAACGATTTTCTGGGGTCAAACATATAATGATTTCTCTGAAATCCCGGTTCCTAAGAAGACAATCACAACACATAATCCTTCTCTACAATTAGACTGGGCAAGATTTCGTTCACACTCAGTAAATAGTTATGCTCATGAACAAACACAAATTGTCAGATCCTTAAAAGGTGAGCACCAGCTCGTAACAACAAATGTATCGGGTGGTTTCTTTCATAAATGGTTTGATCATGAAGAAAACGTAAAGTTAATGGATTTCGTTTCTTATGACAACTATCCAGTGTGGGGAGGATTAGCAGAGCCGATTCCACCAGCAGCGATCGCCATGACTCATGACTTCAACCGCGGTTTACTAGGAAAAAACTACTGGATTGTTGAAGAATTAATGGGCGCACAAGGGCATAACATCATTGGATATTTACCTCGTCCTAATCAAGCGAAAATGTGGTCATATCAAGCATTTGCACATGGATGTACAGATCTCCTTTATTTTAGATGGCGAGGGATGACAAAAGGTGCGGAGCAATTCTGTTATGGTGTTGTTGACCATGACAATAAATATGGAAGAAAGTATAAGGAAGTGCAGTCTGTTTTTACTGACATCGTCCAGTATGAAAATGTATTACAGTCACCTATTGCTGCAGAAGTAGCAGCTCTTTATGATTATGATAATATTTGGTCATGGCGCTTCCAGCAACAAAGTGCTGACTTTGATTTTACAAATGAGCTGTTAAGGCTTTATACACCATTCTTTAAGCTAAATACACCGATTGATGTAATCTCAACGAATAGAGATTTTTCAACTTATAAAGTATTGCTAGTTCCAGCCTTACAAATCATAGACAGAGACTTAGGTGAAAAGCTAACGGAATTTGCAGCTAATGGTGGTACAATTATATTTAGTTTTAGAGCAGGTCTAAAAGATAAAACGAACAACGTCCACTTTAAATTAACGAGCCCTGGATATATAGCAGAAGCTTGCGGTATTGAAATCAGTGAAATTGAAGCTCTTTCATCAGGGCAGTATGTTCCATTAAAGGGCGTGGGTTCAAAAGAAGGAAAAACTGCAACCTGCGGTGTTTGGAGAGACATCCTCACACCAACTACAGCAGAAGTCCTTTATAAATATGAGGATCCTTTTTACCCTGAAGCGGCTATCACTAAAAATGACTACATGGAAGGTACCGTGTACTATGTAGGTAATGGGGCAGATGAGTCTGTTTTAACGGATATAGCCCGAGATGTTTTAACAAATAATAACATGACATTTATAGAGTCTCCAGATGGAGTTGAGGTTGTAAAGCGTACAACAACTGAAGGTGAGTTCTTATTTTTAATGAACCATACAGCTGAAGATCAAGTATTTGAAAAGTTTGCATTAAAACCGTATGAAAGCAAAGTTGTCAGGTTGTAAGAAAGCGAAGGAACGAAACTATAGTATAACGAGGTACTAGACTTGCTTTAAGCTTATGACAAGTACCTTCCTAAGTGTAGTGCCTAGCTTGAATAAAACTCACGTAAATAAAGAGAAAGGGTGTCAAGCTATGGCTACACTAAAGGATATCGCATCTAAAGCAGGCGTTTCAGTAGCAACTGTATCAAGAGTGTTAAACTATGACGAAACCTTATCTGTATCGGATGAGACTAGAAAAAAGATACTTGAAATTGCACAGCTTTTAAACTACAAGACATTACGAGCACGAAACGGAGTACAGCAAAAAGAAACTCTGCGATTTGGCTTAATCCATTGGTATTCAGAAGTGCAAGAGTTAGAAGATCCGTATTATCTTGGCATACGTACAGGTGTGGAACGGGAATGTTTTCAGCGTAAAATAGAACTAGTCAAGCTATTTAAGCAATCAAACTCTCTTCAAATTGACTGGTTAAAAGAATTAGATGGTATTATCGCCATTGGAAAATTTTCGACAGAAGATATCGCTACATTTACATCCTGTACCGAGAATATTGTATTTGTTGATTCTTCACCAGATGAGCTTAATTATGATTCTGTTGTCGTGGATCTCAGAAAGTCGATGATTGAGGTCATTGAGCATTTACTTTCACAAGGACATAAAGAAATTGGCTATATTGGTGGAGTTGAATATGTTGGTGAAAATCAGCAGTTGCGAGATGAGCGGGATGTAACTTTTTATGAATATTTAAAGCTTAGGGACTTATATAACAAAGATTTCGTATTTTCGGGGAGGTTTTTAGCAGAGGATGGCTATGCTCTAATGAAGGAGGCGATCACTAAAGGGAAACTACCGACGGCGTTTATTATAGGTAGTGATTCAATGGCAATCGGTGGACTTCGTGCATTACACGAGGCTTCTATTAAAATACCAGAAGACATTTCTGTTATTAGCTTTAATGATATTGCCACTTCAAAGTTTGTCCAACCGCCACTCTCTACAGTTAAAATCTATACGGAATTCATGGGAGAAACCTCTGTTGATTTACTTGTAGATCGTGCGGAAACAAATCGAAGCCTCCCAAAGAAGGTAGTCATTCCTTCGCATTTAGTCATTCGTGAAAGCAGTCAAGCATTAAAATAGGCTATCATCCTCTCATTTTGAAAGGAAATAATCTGTATTAAAAGAAATTAATAGGTTTTCAAAAGCGTGTAGTAGCTATCCAGAGTTCCTAATAAATTCTGTTGCAAGAGAAAAAGCTACAGCTTATTGGAAAAATCAGAGCCTGACTATATAGAAGTATTACCTGCTGTGATGCCTCACATTATAAAGAGGTACTTGACCGATTCGGGCTTCCGATTATTGCAGGGGGACTTATTCGTTTGGTAGAAGATATTGAAAATGCAATTAAGTCTGGGGCTATTGCTGTAACAACTACACATAGGGAATTTATCTTTAATGGTTATGGAGTGAAAGGTTGATTAAGGAACAAACAGCTTTAGAGCCTCAACGCCAATGTGCCAGGTCCCCCGATGCTTTACAGTGCTAATGAAAATCTCTATTAACACCCTTCACCATTTCATCAGAAAAAAGGTTTAGGAAGTATTGGCCCCATTCTGCTTTTGCTTGTCTTGGATCACCTAAGATCTGTTAAGACCTCGTCTGTCATTGGATCGACGTATCCAGGGATTGCTTTCTCCATGTTCATTTGGTCCGGGGCAATGTGAAGCGTAACAGAGTTTTCCATGGCGTCGCCGTGTCCGCAGCTTCCTTCAACCAGACCATACTTCTTTTCAAACTGTGTCATGAGACCCATTAACTGCATAAGTGTTAGTCCACTACAAATTGCATGACAGGATGTGTGTCTTTTAGGCTTTGAATGATCTTTTCATTTTCCGCAAAGTTACCTCCGTGTGAGGAGAAGATGAGTACTTTTTTAAAACTATGCTTTTTGTAGCATGTGACATTATACTCGATGATTCCGCGGTATACCTAAGGACGTAAGGTTAAACTTCCAGCCTTCGGAATGTGATGCTGTGACAGGTCAGGGCGAATTACTGGAGCAAGTAGGGCATTTCCGAGCTTCTTTGCAACTAGCAGTCCGACTGCCTGACCAATCAGTGTATCCGACAATTTAGATAAATGATAGCCATGCTGCTCGACTGAGGTGGTACAAATAATAACAGTATCCATTCCAGAATCAATTATTTCTCTAATCAATGGCCAGGGCATTCGTTCAAGCAAATATTCTTCGTTTCCCAATGAGGTCTCCTCCGAAATAATTAATGTTTTTTCCTAAGCAAAACGGGGACAGAAATGTGGCCCCGAATGTTAACTTTTTTCAATATAGCTATACAAAGTATATTTTGATATGTTCAACAGCTCTGCCACTTTTTGGACAGCGCCTTTGATTAAAAAGAGGCCTTTGTTATCAAGGTATCGTACAAACTCCTCCCGTTCTTGCTTATCCATTAGAGAAACTGGTTTTCCAATCACGACAACCGCTTCATCAATTAATTGGTCTTGTAGAACATTAATGTCAGGAGCGAATTTCTCATCTTTTTGTTCAATTGGTGCAAAAGATACAAGATTATCAATAACTTGCCTTGCCACCTGCAGGTATACGGTTTCAATATTAATACATAAGCAGCCGATGACCTGCTGGTTTTCATCTCTTATAAACATAGAACTAGATTTGATGGTTCCATGTTTAGAAATATTAGCATCGTTAATGAAGTCATCATTACTCATCTCTTTCTTGATGTTTGCAAGGTGATTTGTAATCGGGGAACCGACTTTTCTTCCAGTCACATGTCCGTTAAATATGGCAACGATGGATGAGGGGTGAACTGTGCAATCATGAAGAACAACCTCGCAAAACTCTCCAAAGGTTTTTGCGATTCCTTCTGCAATTGGTATAAATGATTGAAGTAAAGGATGAATGGCTTTATTGTTTTGAATCGTCATTTAACTCTCTTCCCATCTACTTGAATATGAAAATACAATCTATCATTAAATCAACCGGTTCTTTTCTCCGCAAGTAACTCTAAAGTTAACCCTATCCCCTTTAAGACTATTCTCTATGGCATTGTGTTCTTCTTATAAGAGATTATTCTCACACCGAAAAATAGAATTAAGTTTATAGCTGTATTATATTACTAAAAATTCTTAAAATTCAATAAATTGTTTTTGCAAAAAAAACTTTGTGTAACCTATTAAGTAAGATAGGAGATCAATTTTCTATTCGACCATATATCAAAGTTGTATTTTTTCAACAATGCAAGTAATGCATACGATTCTTCGTTCCAAAAAATAAGGAATTTTCATATACAAAAAATTGTAAAGGATACAAAAAATTAAGAAAAACGGTTGACGTTGGGTAAAAATGTATATAGAATTGCTAGAAATACATAATTATTCTAAATATTTTAATTATTGGTAATGCTCTTGTATTTTAACAGGAAGGCAATCTTGCAACTAACCACATACAGAAAAAGGGGGACTAAATCTTGGAAACTTTATTCGCAAAGCTTGATGATCTTTACGAGGAAATGGTACAGGTTCGAAGACATCTGCATGAAAATCCAGAGCTTTCTTTTGAAGAAGTTGAAACACCTAAATTCATTGCTGAATATCATGAGAAGCTAGGTCATGAAGTCAGAACCGGTGTCGGTGAAAGAGGAGTAGTAGCTAAATTAAAGGGTGGAAAGCCAGGGCCAACCATTGCACTGCGAGCTGATTTTGACGCTTTACCGATTCAGGAAGAAACGGATGTGCCGTATAAATCTAAGAAAGATGGCGTTATGCATGCATGTGGTCATGATGCTCATACGGCTCAACTATTGGTTCTAGCTAAGGCGTTAAACAGCATGAAGGATGAGTTAGAAGGTACGGTTGTATTTATTCATCAGCATGCCGAGGAATATCAGCCTGGAGGAGCCATTGCCATGATTGAAGATGGCTGTCTTGAAGGTGTTGATGTCATTTTTGGAACGCATCAGTGGGCAACAGGTCCGCTTGGTGAAGTAGGTTTTAGAAGTGGTCCAACCATGGCGGCAGCTGACCGCTTCCATATCAAGGTTAAAGGAAAAGGCGGACACGGTGCACAGCCGCATTTTACGAAGGATTCGGTGGTTGTTGCTTGCCAATTAGTGACTAATTTACAGCAAATCGTAAGCCGTCGAGTGGATCCATTAGATTCTGCGGTCCTTTCTGTTGGGAATTTTGTTGCAAAAAATGCCTTTAATGTCATTGCGGATACGGTTCAGATTGATGGAACGGTTAGAACGTTTAAAGAGGACGTTCGTAATCTAGTTGAGCAGGAAATGGAGAGAATTACTCGAGGTACATGTTTGGCAGCAGATGCAGACTATGATTTTGAATTTGTCAGAGGTTACCCAGCTACTGTTAACAGTGAAGAGGAAACGGAGTTCGTGGCAGAATGCGCGAAGACGGTTCCTGGCGTTACAAAGGTATATGAAATTGCTCCGCAAATGGGAGGAGAGGATTTCTCTTATTATTTACAGCATGTAAAAGGAACGTTCTTCTTTACAGGAGCAGGTAATCCTGAATGGGAAGTTACATATCCTCACCATCATCCGAAATTTGATATTGATGAGAGATCAATGTTAGTTGCGTCAAAGATTTTAGCGAAGGCAGTCATGCAATATCAAAAATAAATATAACAACTAGAAAAAGGGGGATTTAACGTGAACTCAAATCCACAAGTGGAAGGTTCAGTGAAAAAAAGGGGAGCCTTTAATGCTTTCCTAGACTTTATTGAGAAATACGGTAATAAGCTACCGGATCCTGTCATGCTTTTTGTAGGAATTACCGCTCTTATTTTAATTGCTTCAGCTGTCTTTTCTGCATTAGGAACTACGGCAGTGAACCCGGCGAATGGGGAAAAGATTGAAGTAGTAAACCTGTTATCAGGTGCTGGTTTAATTAAGATCTTAGAAGGTATGGTAACCAATTTTACAAGCTTCCCACCGTTAGGATTAGTGTTAGTCGTAATGCTCGGTGTTGGTGTAGCTGAATCTACTGGACTTATAACTGCTTTTATGAAAACGACTCTTTTAAATGCTCCTAAGAAATTAATTTTACCAACGATTGTCTTAGTGGCCATGCTTGGTAACGCTGCAGCCGATGCGGCAATGGTTGTATTACCTCCAATCGTTGCGATGATTTTCGTGGCTTTAGGCAGACACCCGATTGCGGGTCTAGCAGCTGCGTATGCATCTGTTGCTGGAGGATTCAGTGCAAACCTCATTTTAAGTATGCTTGACCCTCTCGTTGCAGGTTTTACACAGACAGGTGCACAGTTAATTGACCCTGATTATGTGGCGAACCCAGCGATGAACTACTACTTTTTAGTTGTTTCATGTCTTGTGTTAGTACCAGTTGCAGTATTCGTCACTGCCAAGATTGTTGAACCACGATTAGGTACATATACTGGCGAAAAAATTGCCATGGAAAAAGTAACAGCTGATGAAAAAAGAGGCTTAAAGTGGGCCGCGATTTCTCTAGGTATCTTAATTGCTATTGTTCTATTCCTTACTTTACCTGAAGGTGCACTTTTAAGACATCCTGAAACGGGTTCATTAACGGTGTCTCCGTTTATGTCTAGCTTAGTTCCACTGATGATGGTGTTCTTCTTAGTACCGGCATTATGCTATGGATTTGCTGCTAAGATTTTAACATCATCCAAAGATGTAGCTGATCATTTAGCGAAATCTATGGCGGGTATGGGAACGTATATTGTCATTGCGTTTGTTGCCGCTCAAATGATTGCTTACTTTAGCTGGAGTAACTTAGGGCCAATCGTTGCGATAAAGGGTGCTGAGTTCTTACAAGCAATTGGTCTAACAGGACTTCCGTTAATTCTAGGATTCATTGTTGTTGCAGCGTTAATTAACCTATTAGTAGCAAGTGCTTCTGCAAAATGGGCGATTCTTGCACCGGTATTTGTGCCAATGTTTATGCTACTAGGTTACAGCCCAGCATTTACTCAAGCAGCTTACCGTGTCGGGGATTCTATCACGAACCCGATTACACCAATGCTTGCTTACTTTGCAATCGCCTTAACCTTTGCTCAAAAATACGATAAGAAAATTGGAATCGGGACGTTCATGTCTTCGTTACTACCATACTCGATTGCATTCGCGATCGTATGGGTGATTCTCTTTGCTGTATGGTATTTCTTAGGGTTACCACTAGGACCAGGGGAATATATTCATTTAGAAAAATAGATTCATATAAAAAGGGCACAACTAGTAAAAAATACTGGTTGTGCTTTTTTGTTAGTGTTGTTCCTATTCGCTTCTGGCTGCTACCTCTTGTTACACGAAGTAGTAACTCCTTCATAGGTTTTTAATAATTGATTGTGTATAATTATGTATTCGGGTGTCCCTTGAGGTACGTTTGTGTTTGTCAGGTTTTCGCTTTGTTTAATCTGTAATAGGACAATCTTTCGTGAAATTTGTCGAAAAAAACATCTTTTAATTCCTCTTTATAAAATTTATAATCTTTAAGGGTAAATGAATAATTATACATATAGAATCCGTGGTCTGTTCACGATGTTCTATCAATGGAGGAAAATAATAATGAACTATTCTAAGAAAGTATTAACTGGTGTACTATCATTGAGTTTACTAGCTTCTGTCCCCTTCAATACATATGCAAACGGTCAATCTTTTAAAAATGCACAAAGTATTGAACTTATAGAAGCCGAAAAAAGTTTATTTAATGCTGAACACTATGATTTTCTAAAGTACTCCAAAATTGGAGAGAAGCTTCAGGAGATTGCTAAGAAAAGTAACCGTATTACAGTGGAGGTGAAAGGCCAGTCATCTCAAGGACATGATCTGTACGTGGTAACTGTTTCAGATCCAAGTGCAAAGGGGAAATATGGTCATATTCAAGCTCTTAGGAAGCAAATGTTTAAAAATCCTGAAAAAGCCCAGGCTTGGATCGAAAAAAATCCTGATTTTAAAGTTCCTGTCATGATTAACTCTTCTATTCATGGAACGGAGTATGTTGGGACAGATGCGACCATCCAGCTCATTGAGCGCTTAGCTACTCAAAATGATGAAGTAACTAAATCAATTTTAGAAAATAACATATTGATTATAAATGTAGTGGCGAATCCGGACGGGCGTGTGGACGGAACTCGTTTTAACGGAAATGGAATAGATTTAAATCGTGATTTTATTACACAATCTCAGCCAGAAACTCAGTTAGCTGTTGAATTAATGACGGAATGGAATCCGATGGTGTTACTGGATTTACATGGATATGTGAAGAATTATAGTCCTAACTTACAAGGTTTGATTGAGCCTTGTACGCCACCACATAATCCGAACTATGAGTATGATTTATACATGAAGCATGCCCTTGATGCAGCAGTAGCGATGGAATCGGAAATTATGGGTAATAAAGCAAGCTATTCATCATCAAGTTTATATCAAAATATGGTAGGTACGTATATTCCTTACCGTGATGATGCTGCTGGGTGGGATGATTACCCACCAATTTTCACACCAATGTACGCCATGTACCACGGAGCTTTTGCACATACACTTGAGGCGCCAACAAATGACGAAGATGGAGTAAAGTGGACGTATGATGCAGTAATGGGTGCGTTGAAGTATGCGACGGAAAACCGTACAGAAATGATCACAGATCAAATTGAAATGTTTAAACGTGGAATTCTAAATGAGCATCCAACCCATAAAGAAAACTTCTTCCCACAAGCATATGTTTTACCTGTGGATGAACAAGACCCGACCGTTACAAAAAAAGCTGTAAATCACTTGTTGAAAAATGATGTTGTGGTAGAGGAAGCGAAACAATCATTTACTGCTAATGGAGTAAAATATCCAGCAGGTACTTACATTGTTCCGATGAATCAAGCTAAAGCTGGTTTAGCAAATACGATGCTATGGGATGGGGAAGACATTACTGAACAAACTTCTGCCATGTATGATATTTCTGCATGGAGCTTACCAGAGCTATGGGGCTTTGAAGCGGTGCCAGTTCAAGCTGAAGTAAACGTACAATCCGTTAAGGTGAACAGTGTAAATGAGCAAGGTAAGCTTGTAGGGAAAGGGCCGTTTATGATCCCTAATACTTCTGTAAAAGCTGTAAACCTTGTGAATGAATTGTTAGCAAGTGGAGTGGAAGTTAAAAAAGGAACAGATGGAAACTTTTATTTCAATGGAACAAGTAATATAGTAAAAAGTCTGGTTAGCCAATCAGGTTTGACCATTCAAACGAGTGCTACTCCAAGTGACGCAACAGCAATTACAAAGTTAAAGGTAGCCATACTTAAAGACGGTGGTATGAACAAGGCACAGTCACACGCAGGAACGAAGCTCTCACTAGAGCGTCTAGGCTTTAATGTGACAGAACTTCACCCTCGTGATGTGGCAACCAAGGGATTAGAAGGGTTTGATGTGTTTGTATATAGTGCAACAAATAGTCTAATCACCCCACAATCCAGAGAAGCGAATCGTGAATTCGCTGTATTAGATACAGCTCAGCAAGCTCAATTCAAGAGTCAAGTAACTGCATTTATAGAGAACGGTGGAAAGTATATCTCGGTAGGAGCTGCTTCTGCGAATGCAACAGTAACATTAGGACTAACAGATGTAACGGTAAAGACAGGAACGTCAAACAGTAACGGAATTGTAAATGTAATCTATAACGACAATGCCATTACAAAAGGTTATAACCAAAACGACATTGGATTTGTCTACCGTCCAGCGTGGTTTGAAGGTACAACATCTGGTAAAGAAATAATTGCAACCTATGCCAACACAGCTGACTTCTTTGTAGCAGGTCACTGGAAAAATAGAGAAGCTGCACAAGGAAAACCAGTCATCATCAAAGAACCAAGTAAAGACGTAACATTAATCGGACTTGAACCTGGATTCCGTGATCACACAGACTATTTATTCCGTCTGTTATCAAATACAATCTTTGAATAGGAAACCGAGCAGAACCCGTTTCACTGGAACGGGTTCTGCTTTTTAATGGAGGAGATGAGTGATACATATATAACAAACTTTAACGCTGTAAAGCATCGGGGGCCTGGCCCCCGATGCTTTACAGCGTTACTATGTGAACGTTTTGTGGAGTTTTATGTAATATGAGTATTATCCCTTGTAGTTTCATGTGTAATGTTTATAATCGAATTAAATTGATTTTTAGAGAGGGGTAGATAGATGAAATTTCGTGTTTCTGCAGTGCAGTATCACTTGCATTCTATTCAGTCTTTTGAGGAGTTCGCCGCACAGTGTGAACATTATGTGAAGACAGCTGCTGAGTATGGTTCAGAGTTTGTATTGTTTCCTGAATTCTTTACGACACAGCTTTTGTCAATTGGCGGAGGTCAAGGAACAAGCTTAACGATTAATGAGCTTCCTGGCTTTACGGAACAATATATTACATTATTTACGAGATTAGCTGTTGTGCATAAGATGCATATTATTGGTGGCACTCATGTAATCAACAGAGATGATAAATTATATAACGTGGCACATTTATTCTATCCAGATGGTCGTGTTGAGGAGCAGGCGAAGCTTCATATTACACCGACGGAAGTCCATGAATGGAATATGGCTGCAGGTAATGAATTTAGAGTGTTTGACACAGAAAAGGGAAGAATCGCGGTATTAACTTGCTATGATATAGAGTTCCCAGAGATTGTTCGTATTGCAAAGGCAAAAGGTGCTGATGTTATTTTCTGCCCTTCTTGTACAGATGACCGCCATGGTTTCCACCGTGTTCGTTACACAAGTCATGCACGTGCTGTTGAAAATCAGGTGTATGTCGTGTTAACAGGAACGGTCGGTGCCTTACCAACGGTTGATTTTATGAGAGCTAATTTTGGCCAGGCGGCAATCATTACACCTAATGATATACCATTCCCTCCACAAGGTTTGTTGGCGGAAGGTGAATTAAACAACGATATGATCGTAACAGCGGATCTTGATTTAAGCCTACTATATGAAGTACGTGAAAAGGGTTCTGTTACAACATGGAGAGATCGCAGAACAGACCTATACACAGATTGGCACGATATTAAAATTAAAGGCTAATTCACCAGAAGGAGATATGAACAAATGGAATATGTAAGAGTCCAAAGTATAGATGATCCACTATTTAAGCAATTACATGATCTAATGAAAGAAGTATTCCCACCAGAAGAAGTACTAGAATTCTCCCTTTGGAAAGAGCCGTTAGAAGATCCTAGCATCTTCGTTTACGTGGCTGTGCATGAAGGTAAAGTTGTGGGTATTACAGAGTATCGTTATTATCCACAATGGAATACCGCCATGACTGATTTCACGATCGTGAGTCAAGCTGGATTAAGTTTAGGTCGCTTCCTAGCAAATAACCGCTTAGCTCATCTTCAACAGTTAGCAAAAGAAAACGGTGGTCAACAACTAAAAGGAATGTTTGCTGAAATCTACGATCCATACCAAAAAGACGATTTCGATTTCGGTGGCGTCCCAATGATGAACCCATTTGTACGTCGTGAAGTATTATCACACTTAGGCTACCAACGCTTAGACTTCAGTTACGTTCACCCATCATGGGAAAATAACGGAGAAGCTGTTACAGGTCTAGATCTTTGCTTCATGCCAATTAGCGAAGAACTGACAGAACTACCAGCTTCACTCGTGGTAGATTTCTTATCAACATACTACTCTGTACTACCAGACAAACCAGCAGAGTGGCTAAACATGATAGAAGAACTTAAGAAAAAAGAAGCAGTAGCATTATTACCTCTATAAATTAAAGCAACCCCTTATCAGGTCTAGAATCTTGATAAGGGGTTTTTCAATTCGACAAAATTCGGGTGGTGCCTGTCACCACCCGAATTGCTTTTTCCTTTATTTAGAACTTAATCTTTGTCGAAATTACACGAATCCTGTCGATATACATAGTAGTGTACATTTTTGCTGTAGCCAGGAGGAACATAGCATGTCCATCAAGAAGAAAATTTCACTAATGTTCACCGTAATGGTGTTAATCATATTAATCTCAAATAATTACTTGCATTATATGCGTTCCAAGGAGCAGTTGCTTGAAGCGAATGAGCGTGAGTTGCAGCTGTTGAAGGAAGAGATCACGATGCAGATTGAGAACGCAAAGGCCGGGGCGCTTTATGTGGAGAATATTCTTGGCAGGGAGCTTCGCACGGTGTCGATTGCTGCGCAGTATATGTTGCCAGCGCGTCATGAGGATGTGACGAATGAGCAATTGGTTGAGGTATCGAAGGAATTAATGGTCTCTCATATTACCCTTTTTGCTGAAACAGAAGATGATATTATTGGGGTCAAATCCTCTGATCCTCATGAGATCAATCTATCAACAAAAGGATGGGGGTATTGGTATGATGCGTTCCATCAACTCCTTGATTTGAGACAAGTCGATGTAGGTAAGGGATTAACTCTCCCCCATTATTGGTCAGGTCCCATTGAAGTCGCTTCTAGTAATCCTGATCATATTGATAAATGGGGCTATTATTATGATGGAACAACTAACTATATAATAGATCCCTATTTCCGCGATGGTGAAGTATTAGAGTATGAAGAGCTTTTTGGACCAAGTAAAGTAATTGAACGATTCACCCAAAGTTTAGAGGGGATGTTGGAAATTACCGTCTTTAACCCTAAAACGTTCGGTAAAGAAAAAGAAGTGGTCCATCTGAATGGCAATAGTTACGTCAGAATATCGGAAGAGCCAATTTGGTATGGAACCTATCAATATAGCAATCTAATAGAAGATCAATCGTATATAAAGCAAGCCATTCAAACGAATGATACATTTCAATATAGAGATACAATCCTAGGAAAAGATATACGAAAAACGTTTTTCCCCGTCCAAGGTGAAGAGCCATATGTAATTGGTATAACGTATAATTATGGATTGATTCAGGATCAACTAGATGCTGTGTTCAAAGAGCATATCTTACTATCCGTTTTCTTTATCATTATTGTGTTAGCTGCTAGTTCCATCTATTCTCGTACAATTACAAGGCCAATTTCCTATATTGTGGAGCAGGTTCACGAAATAGCAAAAGGTAATTTTGGAAAGAAGTTAACATTAAAACGAAAAGATGAGTTCGGAATGCTCGTCGAAAATGTCAATGCTCTTTCTATTAATCTGAAAGAATACACAGATGATTTACAAAGGAGTAAAGAGATTATCGAGTTCCAAGCATTGCACGACCCATTAACATCTTTACCAAATCGTCGTTATATTAAGGAACGAATGAAGGAAATAAAGGATGGAGTGGATGAGCAGAAGAAGGTTGCTCTTATATTTATAGATGTCGATCGATTTAAACACGTGAATGATACGTTAGGGCATAACATAGGTGATGATTTAATTAAAGTAATTGGGCATAGAATCAAGGAGTGCATCCCGTCAAGCAATGGTGTGGTTGCGAGACAAGGCGGCGATGAATTCATTGTCCTTTTAGAAAATATGACAATAGAAGAAAGCCGAGACATAACAGAAAATATCGTAAAGTCCGTTAAACAGCCTTACTTAATTGAAGATAACGAACTATACGTTAGTGCAAGCTGTGGAGTAAGCTTTTATCCCGTTCATTCTACTGACTTAGAAACACTTATCATGTACGCTGATATGGCCATGTATGAAGCAAAGCGACATGGTGGTAATAGACTGGTTGTTTACGAGGATAAAATGAGTGACGAATCAAAGGAAAGAGCAAAAATAGAAGCAAAGTTAAGACGTGCCATCGACTCAGAAAAAATAGATGTGTTTTTTCAGCCCAAAATGGACGCTAGTACTGGAAAAACAGTGGGGATGGAGGCTTTAGCGAGATGGACAGATGATGAACTCGGTATGGTTTCACCAGCAACATTCATCCCGATTGCAGAAGACACTGGTCTCATTCAACCCATTTGGGAGCAGCTTATGAACAAAGCATGCCGTCAAGTGTCGACATGGAATAATGAAAAAGGAACATCGCTAACATTAGCTGTTAACTTTTCAACTACTCAGTTTCAAGATTCATCACCGATCGTTCATAAGGTTCAGAGTATATTAGAAAAGAATAATTTAGCCCCTGAACTATTTGAGGTGGAAATTACAGAAAGTGTGCTTATGTACAATACAGTTGATATTATTCAAGCCTTAAGAGAGCTTCAAAAGCTGGGTGTTAAAATTGCGGTTGATGATTTTGGAACAGGATACTCATCACTAAGTTATTTGAAGAGTTTACCCATCAATACATTGAAAATAGATCGGTCATTTATTAAGGATATCCAAGAAAACTATCAAAATAGTGAGATTGCTCACGCTGTCATTCATCTTGCAAAAAGCTTGAAACTAGAAGTAGTGGCAGAAGGGGTAGAGTTAGCCCATCAAAGAGATTATCTAGTAGAAAACGAATGTTATATGATGCAAGGTTATCTATTTAGTAAACCAATTCCAGCAAGAGAGTTTGAAGAACGTTATCTTTCATAGAGGTCGTCTATTCGACAAAATTCGGGTGGTGCCTGTCACCACCCGAATTAGTACAATAAAAAAATGGAACGTTGCTATTTAGCTTCGTTCCATTTTCTATTTTTACCCTTGATCAACTAATTCCATTTGAATATATTTTCTTGTATTCGGTCCATAAATCCCGTCATTTGCTAAAGCGGCATATGTGGACTGAAAACGTCGTACAGCATCTTCTGTATTGGGGCCGTAAATGCCATCAATTGCACCTGGATTAAAATTAATTTGTTGTAAGGCACGCTGTACCTGTCTGACTTCAGTACCTTCGTCACCTTGTCGTAAAATGCCGGTTGGAAGCGGGAACTCGTTTTTCGGTTGACTCGCTCCTAATACTTCATTTAGTTTACTTAACGTATTTTGTCCAACTAATCCATCCACCACTAATCCATATCGACGCTGAAATCTCATGACAGCCGTTTCAGTTTCTTCTCCAAATACTCCATCCGCACCATAACGCGGGAGTGCAAAGCCAGCTCGAATTAGATCCTGTTGGACTTCTCGAACGAATTGTCCTCGATCTCCTTCACGAAGAGGTAATTCTACAGAAACCCCTTTTACAGCTGGCTGCTCCTCGTCCATCTCCTGACCGTTTACAAAAATGGTCTGGTAAGTCTCTTTTACATCAGCTAAAAACTGATTCCAGGATATGCCGTATCGGCGTAATGCGTTTTGAGGATCTGTTCTCCTTTCAGGATCAAGCGTGCTATGGGCGACAATGTCCTCATCAGGGTCTAATCCAAAGCGATCTAATAAGTAGGCATGATACCAAACATATCGTTTATAGGATTCATTGAAATTAATATTTCCACCCCAACATAGCTCCACGCCAATTGCTGCATTATTAGCATCAGCACCGTATCTGCGGTTATCGGTGGAGACATTGTTACGGACATGGTAGGCAACTTCGTCAAGAGGAATAATTTCAAGTATATATCTATCATCAATGAAGGTATGAGCAGAAGCAGAAGGTTGGACATTGTTAAAATAATTACGGTTCCCATAAGCTGTTGATCCGGCATTTCCTGTATCGTGGCTTACGATAAACCGAATGGTATTATTAGCTGTACCGGGACGTGAATTGCCTTTATCAATATAATCTCTCGTAATATCGTATCTCATAGTAACCTCCTTCATATAGTAATCATTGCATTATATGTGAAGGAGGTAGTACCTGATAGTAAATAGAATAAAGATAATTCAAACGTTCTAGAACATCAGTCTAAATGAACCTTCTTAAGCGGTTCTACCGCAGGTCCTTCCATGACTTCACCACTAAAAGAGAATCTTGAACCGTGACATGGACAATCCCATGATCGCTCGCCATCATTCCACTCCACTTCACAGCCAAGATGCGTACAGGTTGTATCCACGATATGCAATTTTCCATTCGCATCCTTATAGCAGCCAGCACGCTTTCCATTTACCTTTACAACGGCACCTTCATCAGGTTGAAGCTCATCTACCGTCTTGTGCACCATTCCAATTTTACCTGCCACAAAATGTCCACCCACATCTGCGTTTTGTGCAATAAATTGCTTAACCGAAGGATCTGCTTGAAAACGTGAAGGAGTGTAGAGCTGCTCATATGGATTTTGTTTTTGTAAAATGATATCGCAAAGAAGCATGCCTGCAGCCGTACCTGTCGTCATTCCCCATTTTCGGTAGCCCGTTGCTACAAAAATATTCGGGTTGTCCTTTGTCATGGCCCCGATATAAGGAATCTTATCTAGTGTCGTTAAATCCTGTGCAGACCAGCGGTTCACCACTTCTTCAATGCCAAAAAGCTCATCGCCAAACTCTGCTAAATGCTCATAATGCTGGAATGTGTTTGTACCGTGACCCGTTTTATGTTTTTCACCAGCGACAATTACAAGGTTCTCTCCGTTAAAAGGAGTATAACGAATAGAGCGCTTCGGTGTTTCGGCACTTAAATACATGCCACCAGGGTAGGATTTTTTCGTCTTTAAAGCAAGTAAGTAGGAGCGCTCTGCATACATACGAGTAAAGTAAAAGCCCTTGTCATAAAAAGGGAAATGAGAACCTACGATTAAGTAGTCGCAAGTAACTTTATGCCCATCTTTAGTCGTTACGACTGGATGGTTACCGGGTTCTACATCCGTAGCCGTCGTTTGCTCGTAAATACTTCCACCGGCTTCTGTAATTTTATCAACTAGTACCTTCATGAACTTTAATGGGTGATACTGTGCCTGATTTTTCATGACAATAGCAGATTTCATCTCAAGATCAAGAGGCATAGAATCAACCAGACCTCCCGCAATGCTTAATCTTGAATAAGCTGCTGCTTCCTTTTGAAGCTTAGAAAGTTTTTCCTCTGAATTTGTATAGACATAAGCATCCTCTTCAATAAAATCACAATCAATATGAAGCTCTCTTGTTGTTTTCTTGATAAAGTTTAAGGCATCATAATTCGCTTCATAGTAGAGGCGCGCTTTTTCCTCACCGAAGTGACTAATTAATTCATCATATATGATATCGTGCTGAGCCGTAATTTTAGCTGTCGTATGACCAGTTGTGCCATTTAGTAGCTTGTCTGCTTCAAGTAGGGCTACATTCAAGCCTTGCTTAGTGAGAAGATAAGCAGCGGTAATACCGGAAATCCCACCTCCCACGATGGCTACATCTACTTTTTTATCCTCAGTCAGCTTTGAAAAGCTTGGTAGTTTAACGCTGTCACGCCAGTAAGGCTCTGGAAATTGAGGGAGCTTGTTTTCCCAATTCATATGTATGTCCTCCAATCATGTTTGTATCTAATTTTTCCCATTTGGAGGAGTCTATACCAAATTTCAATGTGGATAATAAATTTTTATATTGACGAAGAGCAAGTCCATCAAGTATGATTCTTTTAATTACATAGTCTGCTTAATCCCAATGGGAGCGGGGGAACCAAATTTTCATGTGGCAAAGACCACAGGGGTGAATCCTTTTAGTAGGTAGGGTGAGTTTCTACATCCGAATCCGACAGCTAACCTCGTCAGCATTAATAGAGACCAAAGTATGCATTCATTTATCACGCCACAATGGGGTTCTCTCTGTTGTGGCTTATTTTATTTTATAAAAGGAGGATAAAAAAATGGCGAAGAATAACAATTTAACAAAAAAGATTATTATTGCTCTTATTCTTGGTTTATTAGTAGGTTTTGCACTGAATTTCTTTGCACCTGGTTTGTTTGGAATTATTGACCCATATGTGCTTTACCCATTAGGTCAACTATTTTTAAAGCTTATTAAAATGCTAGTTGTCCCACTTGTATTTGTCTCTATCGTACTAGGGGTAGCTGGACTTGGTGACCCCAAAAAGCTTGGTAGAATTGGTACAAAGACAATTAGTTACTTTTTAGTCACCACAACAGTAGCCATCGTTCTTGCTATGGCTGTTGGGTATATGATGAAGCCAGGTGTTAATGGAACGTTTGATACAGAAGGTGCGAGCTATGAAGCTGCCGAAGCACCACCTGTCATTGATACTCTATTAAATATCATTCCTACGAATCCAATTGAATCCATGACGTCAGGGAACATGCTTCAAATTATTGCCTTTGCTGTATTTATTGGATTAGCTCTTGCTGTGTTAGGTGAGAAAACAAGCGGGGTTTATAAAATCGTTGAACAAACGAACGAAATCATGATGTATCTTGTAAACTTAGTCATGAAAGTAGCCCCATATGGTGCTTTTGCCTTAATTGCATCCGCGATTGGAAAACAAGGTTGGGATGCTTTTAAAGTCATGGGTATGTATTTTACAGCTGTTATGCTAACGTTACTCATTCATACGGTTGTCACGTATGGTGGAACGGTTTCATTGCTTGGAAAGATGAATCCTATTAAGTTTTTCAAAGGATTTGCTCCAGCGATGTCAGTGGCTTTCAGTACATCAAGTAGTAGTGCGACATTACCAGTTTCCATGGATACTGCTCAGAAAAACCTTAATGTTCCAAAACAAGTAAGTAGTTTCGTTCAACCATTAGGTGCAACGATTAATATGGATGGAACAGCTATAATGCAGGGTGTGGCGACAATCTTTATCGCACAGGTATATGGTGTTGACTTGTCTATGAGTCAATTGCTAATGGTCGTTCTTACAGCTGTTCTAGCTAGTATTGGAACGGCAGGAGTTCCTGGAGTTGGCTTAATTATGCTAGCAATGGTTTTAAAGTCAGTAAATCTTCCGGTAGAAGGAATTGCCCTCATTATTGGAATTGACCGTCTGCTTGATATGACAAGAACAGCCGTTAATATTACAGGTGATGCTGCGTGTGCTGTGATCGTGGCTGAATCTGAGAAAAAGCATGTATCAAGTAATCAGAATAGCGGATTATCTGTATAATAAAGAAGAAGCAGAAACTCATTATATGTGAGTTTCTGCTTTTTTTGTTTGTCATCATTTATTCAGCTTTTTGAGACCATTCCTCAACATCCCATACCTTCGTAATCCAATCCTCATAAAAATCAGGTTCGTGGCATACAAGGACAATAGTGCCTTTATAAGCTTTTAGTGCACGCTTTAATTCTTCTTTGGCTACTACGTCTAAGTGGTTTGTTGGCTCGTCAAATAATAGCCAGTTGCTTTCGTTCATGAGTAGCTTACATAAACGAACCTTTGCTTGCTCTCCACCACTTAATTGAGAGAGTGGACGGGATATGTGCTCATTTTTTAAGCCACATCTAGCAAGTGCAGCACGAACTTGGTGTTGATCCATGCTAGGGAAGGAATTCCACACATCCTCAATCGGAGTGATATTTTCAGCTTTAACCTCCTGTTCAAAATAAGAAGGATAGAGGAAGTCACCTTGAACTGCTTTTCCACTCAGTGGTTTAATTTTCCCTAAAATTGTTTTAAGTAACGTTGATTTTCCGACACCGTTACAGCCAACAATCGCAATTTTTTCGCCACGCTCAATGGACATCGAAAGTTTTGGTAGAAGCGGGAATGAGTAACCAATCTCTAAATCTTCTCCTTCGAATACATAACGACTGCTTCCTCTAGATTCTTTAAACTCAAAGGTTGGTTTAAGGGCTGTTTCAGGACGGTCAATTCTCTCCATGCGATCAAGTTGCTTCTGTCTAGATTTTGCGCGGCCTGTTGTAGAATAGCGTGCTTTGTTTTTCGCAATAAAGTCTTCTTGCTTCTTAATAAATTCCTTCTGCTTTTCATACGCATTAATATGCTGATTTTTATTAATCTCAGCAAGCTCCAAGAATTTTTCATACGTCGCTGTATAGCGTGTTAGTTTACTAAACTCTAGGTGGAATATAACCCCAGTTACTTGATTCATAAACTCTGTATCATGGGAAATTAATAAAAACGCGTTTGGATACTCTCTTAGGTAACCAACTAACCATTTAATGTGCTCTACATCCAGATAGTTGGTTGGCTCGTCCAGTAATAAAACTTCAGGCTGCTCAAGTAATAGCTTAGCTAGAAGTACTTTCGTACGCTGCCCACCACTAAGAGCCGAAACATCACGATCTAAGCCAATTGCATCTAGCCCAAGACCTCTTGCTGTTTCTTCAATCTTAATATCAAGCATATAAAATCCGCCAGCTTCAAGACGGTCCTGAATCTCCGCCATCTTCTCCAGTAGTTCTTCTAATTCTTCAGGAGTAGCCGTTGCCATCTTCTCCGTTACTTCATTTAACTCTTTTTCCTTCTCATATAAAGGTAAAAAAGCATCACTTAAAATATCACGAATCGTTTTTCCTCTTGTTAACACCGTGTGCTGATCTAAATACCCATACTGCACAGTTGGTAACCACTCAACACGACCTGTATCATACACGAGCTGCCCCGTTAATATATTCATCAATGTCGACTTTCCGACACCATTCGCCCCAACCAATCCAATATGCTCACCAGCTAAAAGACGGAAGGAAACATCTTTAAATAGCGTACGATCCCCGAAGCTATGTCCTAAACCTTCAACGGTTAATAAGCTCATACATCTCGTTCCTCCAATACCGTATTCAATAATCCTTGATTCATCATACTACTTTCTTCTATTCTCTGCTATACCTCAGTTTTTGTCAGAGGAGGTGCCTGGCACCTGTAAATCGACAGGTGCCAGGCACCTCCCGAATTTTGTCGATTGAAGTTGCGACAGAAACTGTAAAAGACTAGAATGTTGATAGATAGGAACTAGGAGGGATAAACAATGGTCGAGTTAAACCCAGTATTAAAGAAGCTCCAGTTTAAGGATCAAGGAATGAATGCGTTGGTGTTAAATGCTCCAAAGGAGTATGAGGAAGTGATGCAGGCTTTTCCAGTTCCGGTACATACCGAGGTACAGGATAAGGTCTATTCGTTTGTTCAGGTATTTGGTACTTCAAATGAAACGATTAAAGAGTTAGCCAATCTGGGAGTAGATTTGGTAAGTGAAGACGGTCTGCTGTGGCTATGTTATCCAAAGAAGTCTTCCAAAACGTATAAAGGCTCCGATTGTAGTCGTGAAACGGTCACACCTTTGCTTTCAGAAAAGGGATTTGAACCAGTTAGACAGGTAGCTATCGATGAGGATTGGTCGGCACTGCGCTTTAGACCGGTTGAGAAAATTAAAACCATGACGAGAAAGTTCGCTGTGACGGAAAAAGGTAAAGAACGAACACAGGATAACTAAAACATAAAAACAGTCCCTATATAGAGACTGTTTTTATGTTTTATTAAATAGATGAGGTGCTTGTACATCATCATTTGATAAAGAGGAGAAGATTATGGCACAATCTTTATTGGCAAAGGACCATTACTTGCGAGAAATCAAGATTTACTTGCAACTTTCCTCAAGTTACTTGCAAATAATCTGAGATACTTGCGACTTTGTACATTATTCTTGCGACTTCCTTCATTTTTCTTGCAACTTCCCCAAAACAAGAGCACACAACACCTAACTACTTTCCTTCTGATTCTTTCAGCAGTTCCTCAAGCTTTTTAATTCGACGTCTTTCCTTACGCTTTTGCTCGCGAACTTCCTGATTTAGTGCCTTACTTAAGGCAAAAATCATCATGACGACAATAACGGCAAAAGGTAAGGCAGCAACAATGGAAGCAGTCTGTAATCCATTTAACCCACCACTCCATAGTAAAACCGCAGCGATAGACGATTGTAATAATCCCCAAATGAGCTTAGTGGAGGTGGCCGGATTTAATACCCCTTTAGATGTAAGCATCCCTAATACAAACGTTGCTGAATCGGCAGAAGTGACGAAGAATGTGATAATTAACAGAGTAGCAAGTGTTCCCAAGATAGCGGATAACGGAAACTGCTCGAGTGTAATAAATAATGCTGTTGTAATATCACTATTCACCGCTTCTGAAATTCCACGTTGTTCAAATAGGTCAAAGAAAATAGCTGACCCCCCGAAAGCTGAGAACCAAATCGCTCCAAATATAGTCGGAACGAGTAACACGCCTAATACAAATTCCTTGATCGTTCTTCCTCTAGATACACGGGCAATGAATGTTCCGACAAATGGCGCCCAAGCAATCCACCATGCCCAATAAAAAATAGTCCATGCTCCCACCCAAGTTCCTTGCGTGAAAGGTGTCATTCGAAAACTCATCGGGATAATAGCACCTAAATAATCCCCAATAGTTGTCGTTAATACATCTAAGATGAAAGAGGTAGGACCAAAAATAATCACAAATAGTAGTAATCCAATCGCAAGTCCTAAGTTTAGATTACTTAAATACCTTATACCTTTATTCAATCCAGTAGTGGCCGAAAGCATATAAAGAATCGTTACTACCAAGATAATAATCATTTGGACGACGATCGTATTAGGAATCCCTAGGACATAATTGAGTCCGCCGTTAATCTGTAACGTTCCTAATCCTAACGAAGTAGCTACTCCAAATGCGGTCGCAATCGTAGCAAATGTATCAATTCCTTTTCCGATTGGACCATGAACTCGATCACCTAGTATTGGTTTAAAAGTCGAGCTAATGAGTCCAGACTCTCCTTTTCTAAACTGAGCATACGCTAGAGCGAGTGCGACAATGGTGTAAATGGCCCATGGATGCAGTCCCCAGTGGAAAAAGGAGTAGCGCAGAGCGATTCGTGCAGCCTCTGGCGTTTCACCCGGTACATTCATAGGTGGTGCGGTGTAGTGATAAATAGGTTCCGCAACGCCCCAGAATACAAGTCCAATTCCCATACCTGCTGAAAAAAGCATCGCAAACCAAGTGAAGTAAGAATACTCTGGATCTTCATCATCGTCCCCGAGCTTAATTTTTCCAAACGGTCCAAACGCTAAATAAACAGCAAATACTAAAAAGATAAAAGTAGCTAATAAGTAAAACCAACCAAACGAGGTTGTAATAAAGCTTAGCGCATTTGATGAAGATGTTGCTAAGTTCTCAGGAGAAACAAATCCCCATGCGACAAACAGGGTAATAACAATGACCGAAATATAAAAAACCGGTCCTAAGTTTCCTTTTTTCATAAATATTGTTCCTTTCTTCATGAAGTATGATAATTTCTTTTAGTAGCATTGTATTAAGAGTGTTTATTTATACAGGTTAAAGGAAAAAGCTTAACTATACAAAAGAAAGGAATTGTAAAAAGTTTTTTGAATTATACAATAAGGGAACATTTTACTAAAAATATGATACTCTATAATAGTTGATATTTACCGTGAGAAACCTTAATTAATATATACATAAAGCGCTTACAAAAATTTCAGGAGGGAATAAAATGTCTAGCAAACAATTAGAAGCATTTCTAAATGAAAACCTTGAAGATTTAAAAACGAGAGGATTATACAATGTCATTGATCCTCTTGAAAGTCCAAATGGACCTATGATTACAATTGAGGGAAAAGAACTAATTAACTTGTCCTCCAATAACTATTTAGGTCTGGCAACAGACTCGCGTCTAAAGAAAGTAGCGACAGAGGCACTAGAAAAGTATGGTGCCGGTGCAGGAGCCGTTCGTACAATCAATGGAACTTTAAAGGTTCACATCGAGCTTGAAGAAAAGATTGCGGAATTCAAACAAACAGAAGCAGCGATTGCGTATCAATCAGGGTTTATGTGTAATATGGCTGCTATCTCGGCTGTTATGGATAAAAATGATGCCATCCTTTCTGATGAGTTAAACCATGCATCCATTATCGACGGCTGCCGTTTATCTCGTGCTAAGATCATTCGCTATAATCATTCTGATATGGAAGACCTTCGTGCGAAAGCAAAAGAAGCAAAAGAGTCTGGTCAGTATAATAAGTTAATGATTATCACAGACGGTGTGTTCTCCATGGACGGAGATGTGGCATTACTACCTGAAATCGTCGAGATTGCTGAAGAATTTGACATTATGACATATGTGGATGATGCACATGGATCGGGTGTTTTAGGAAAAGGTGCAGGAACGGTTAAGCATTTCGGTTTACAAGATAAAGTAGACTTCCAAATCGGAACGCTATCAAAGGCAATCGGTGTTGTGGGTGGATATGTGGCAGGTAAGAAAAACCTAATTGATTGGTTAAAAGTTAGAAGTAGACCATTCTTATTCTCAACTTCTTTAACTCCAGCTGATGTAGCAGCAAGTAAGAGAGCCATCGAAATTTTGCAAGAAAGCACAGAGCTTCATGACAAGCTTTGGGAAAATGGCGATTACTTAAAGAAAGGTTTAAAGAGCCTAGGCTTTAATATCGGCAACAGTGAAACACCAATTACTCCTTGTATAATTGGAGACGAAGCATTGACTCAGCAGTTCAGTAAACGCCTTTACGAAGAAGGAGTTTATGCAAAATCAATCGTGTTCCCAACAGTACCTCGTGGAACAGGTCGTGTTCGTAATATGCCAACAGCTGCTCACTCTAAAGAAATGCTAGACCATGCGATCGCTATCTATGAAAAAGTTGGAAAAGAGATGGGGATTATATAAACCGTAAAAACAAGGTTTTAGATATAAAAAGATTTTAGGAATGAGCCTTAAAAAGCAACAATGGGGGAATCTTTACATGAAAAAGATATTACTAACTGGTGCACTAGGTCAAATCGGAACAGAGTTAACAGAAAAACTAAGAGATGTATATGGTGTTGACAATGTAGTCGCTACAGACATTCGTGAAACGGATCATCCGGTGGTAAATAACGGTCACTTCGAATTACTAGATGTTACCGATGCAAACGCAATGGGAGAAATTGCGAAGAAATATCAGGTTGATACCATTATTCACTTAGCTGCATTACTTTCTGCAACGGCTGAAGCAAAACCATTACTAGCTTGGAATCTAAATATGGGTGGTCTAGTGAACGCATTAGAAGTGAGTCGTGAGCTAAACTGTCAATTCTTCACACCAAGTTCAATTGGAGCATTTGGTCCAGATACACCGAAGAATCAAACTCCACAAGATACGATTCAACGTCCAACGACGATGTACGGTGTGAACAAAGTAGCCGGCGAGCTACTTTGTGATTACTACCACCACAAATTTGGTGTGGATACGAGAGGATTACGTTTTCCAGGATTAATCTCTTATGTGGCCCCACCAGGTGGCGGAACTACTGACTATGCAGTAGAGATTTATTATAAGGCGATTGAGAATGGCGCTTATACCTCTTACATTAATAAAGGGACATATATGGACATGATGTATATGCCAGATGCTCTTAATGCGATCGTAAATCTAATGGAAGCAGACCCTGCCAACCTTAAGCATCGCAACTCTTTCAATGTAACAGCGATGAGTATTGAGCCGGAAATGGTCGCTGCAGAAATTCGCAAGCATATCCCATCTTTTACAATGGACTATAATGTGGATCCAGTTCGTCAAGGAATTGCCGATAGCTGGCCAGATTCTATTGATCCAACTGCGGCAACAGAAGAATGGGGCTTTAAAGCAGAGTATGACCTAGCAAAAATGACACAAGATATGTTAACAAAGCTAAAAAGTAAATTAGCATAATAAATGGCTGATCCGAATATGGATCAGCCTTTACCCTTAATAAGGAGAAAAAGGTGAATGAGTAAGTATACAGTTGATACACTAGTAAAATTAGCTACAGAGTTAAAAGAGCTTTCCCCTTATCGCTTTATAAAATCGAGTGCATTACTGCTGCAAGGTGTAGAAGTCGAATCGGATACTGAGCATGTAGAGGTGCAATGGGATTTATTTGATACAGTTTATCAGCATTTTCAAGATCATATAATGAGCCCTATTCAAAAAACTAATCACCAGGCACAGTTTACGTTTATTTTTGAAGGGCTAACAATTCAAGTCTCTTGCCAATTCAATGTAACCGTTCGAACCGATCCTTACCATATTTCAGTGATGGTACATAATGAAGAGGTTTGGGTGCATTCTCTTTATGCTTATTTATATAAAGAGTCTCAGTTTGAATCCATCATTCATGAATACTTATATACAGAGCAGCGCCTGTTGACTTCTCAAAATCAAGCAGCCTGGAACCAGGATCAATACAATGCCTTAGTGGAGCGGTATGGTGAGCCTGAGAAAAACGCTCAAAAGATTGCGGAAAATCCAGAGTGGAGATTACACCCTTTTTATCGTCATATGGGGAATGTCAAAGGAAAAAACATTGTTCACTTACTAGGTTCAAATGGAATAAAAGGTGTGGCGTTATCACTACTAGGTGCACGAGTAACCGTGGTTGACTTTTCAAAAGAGAATGCCAGTTATGCCAGAGCTTTAGCTGAAAAAGCAGGCGTCGAGCTGAATTACATAGAATCAGATGTTTACTCACTACCACTGGAGTCTCTCCAAGATTCAGCTGATGTAGTATTGATGGAGCTAGGGGTATTACATTATTTCATTGACCTTACCCCCTTAATTCAAATCATTAAATCAGTGCTGAGAAAAGGTGGGGTTTTCTTACTGCATGAATTTCATCCCATCTCAACGAAGTTAATCACTTCTTCAGGAAAGAAACACAAAGTAACGGGGAACTATTTTTCACCTGTCATTGAAACAAGCCACGTTGCCTTCTCGAAACATATGGGTGACGATCAAGACACTCTCGTAAAAGTATCTCAACGGAAGTGGACACTAGGCGAAGTCATTACAACACTAGGGCAAGAAGGGCTCTTAATTCGAACGTTAGAAGAGGAACCTAATCATAAAGTCCACGATATCGGCTTACCCAAAACCTATACCATTGTTGCTGAAAAAATGTAAGTCCATAAGTTGTTTTAGAAAAGGAGGGCTGCGCTATATACTTAGATAGCGTGGCTTTTCTTATAGGTGAAAATAGGTGTTTGGACAATATATTTATAATTTCGCCATTATCCTTTAACTTGTGGTTAACAAAATTTGAAATTGGCCAATAAATCTATATGATTGGACCATATTCTTATTTATTAGACATAAAAAAGGACAAGAGACCAACTCTCTTATCCTTGCATTGATTTTTTACTAGGTACTAACTTCGTTTCTAGTAATACGAACCATTTTGTTTTAGAAATTGTATAAACGGTTAGCGCCATCCAAATAAAGATGAAGGATACAAGATGCGTATCAGTGAATTCTTCTTTATAAAGGAACACACCAAGTAGTAGAGTGATCGTTGGCGAGATATATTGTAAAAATCCGACCATTGACAGCGGAATTCGTTTTGCACCGATTGCAAATAGTAGTAATGGTATCGCAGTTGCAATACCTCCACCCATTAATAGTAGACTCAAGCTCCAGTCAGCTGCAAAGGTACCTCCTCCACCACTATGAACAGAACTAAGAAATAATAACGCAAACGGAGTAATGATAAGCGTTTCAATCGCTAACCCTACCATTGCCCCGAGCTGAACAAGCTTCTTAATCAATCCGTATACCCCAAAGCTAACGGCTAATGCTAGTGCCAACCAAGGTACATGACCAAAATAGATTGTTAAATTAATAACCCCAATACTGGCTAAAATAAAGGAAATTGTTTGCCATTTCGTAATCTTTTCTTTTAATACTAGTAAGCCAAGTAGAATACTAACGAGTGGATTAATATAATAACCAAGACTCGCTTGAACAACATGGTCTGTATTGACGGCCCAAATATAAACGCCCCAGTTTACACTAATCGTAACTGAAGCTAATGAGATGCCAAACAATCTTTTTCGGTGGGTAATGAGTTCTTTTAAATCAACTTTTAATTGCTTTATTTTTCCAACTGCCATTAAAATAAGAATCATAAAGACGAATGACCATACAATTCGATGAGCAAGAATTTCTACGGGTGAGACATCTTGAACAAGCTTCCAGTAAAGCGGGAGAATGCCCCAAAGTAAGTAAGAGGCGGTGGTGGCAGCAATCCCAATTGCCTGAGATTGATCGGTGGTTGAGTTCATTTTGTTAACCTTCTTTACAATAAGTTGTAATAAGTGTAGGAGGTATTGCAGGGAATTGCAATATAAAAATTTCGGTAATCGAGATATGTATATGGGGAGGGAGTAGAATTATGCGAGAGATTAGAAGATTGACAGAAGAAGATTTCATACAAAGCTTAGAGCTTTCACAATATGCTTTTCAATACGTGGTCCCAAAGGAAGACTATCCTAAGCGAAAAGAGACCTTTATCACTCATGAAGTATGGGGAGAATTTGAAGATGGTAAGTTGTCTTCCAAAGCACATATTATCCCACTTCAAATTTTCTTAGGAGAGAAATTAGTATCCATGGGTGGACTGGCTGGCGTGGCAACATGGCCGGAATATCGAAGAAATGGAAGTGTAACGCGTCTGATGATTCAATCCTTACAATCCATGAAGGAAAAAGGACAAACGCTCAGTATGTTGCATCCATTCGATTTCCATTTTTACCGTCGATTCGGCTGGGAATATTGCTTTACTCAAAAGAAAATAACGGTTGATAAGAAAGATTTACACTTCATGCAGGAGGCTCCTGGCCGAGTCAGGCGTTTAGTTCAAGGTGAAGAATTACCTATTGTTAATGACCTTTATGAAAAATACGCAAAGAATTACAATGGTATGCTTCAACGAACAACGAGCTGGTGGGAGAAAAATGTCTCATCGCCTGGATATCAATTTGTACTGTATACAGATCATCAAGGAGAACCTGCTGGGTACCTTCTTTACAAAAATGCCGATCAACTGCTAGATGTTCAAGAATTTGTATACGTCAATGAAGAGGCGAGAAGAGGACTTTGGAACTTCATTTGCCAGCATGATTCTATGGTTAATCAGGTGAAGCTTATCTTGACGGAGGATGACTCGCTTCCATTTTTATTAAAAAATCCTAAAGTGAAGATTGAACTAGAGCCCTATTTCATGGCGAGAATTGTTGATGTAAAAGGGTTTTTAGAACAGTATGAATTTGAAAAAGTTGTGGAAGGCCTAGTTTTACATATTCAGGATGATCAGGCTAAGTGGAATCAAATATCAATAAAGATTGAAAACGGAGAAATCTCAGTAGCAAGTAAAGATGATAGAGGACTTGCGCTAAATATTCAAGCTTTAACCGCCGTACTTTTAGGGGCACAGAAGGCAGATTTCTTGTTTAGAACGGGTGACATAAAAGGTACCCCTGAACAAGTTGCGATCTTATCAAAGCTCATACCAAACCGTGGTACTAGTTTAATTGATTTCTTTTAATGGTATGTAAAGGTTCTTTTCTAAAACTTTGTTGCTTTTTAGCGTAATTTATACGAAAAGACCCTATGTAGAAACGAAAAACCCCATTAAGGGGTTTTCTTCTTAAGCTTTCGTTCTTTGCTAAAGTCCTTCAGCATAGCAAAACACATTAGGATTAAGATGAAAGTTAACGGGAAGGCACTCACGATAATAGCTGTCTGCATGGCGCCTAAGCCGCCTGATGCCATTAGGACAACGGCTGAAAGTGCTAAAACGAGTCCCCATGTAATTTTCACCACATTATTAGGATTTAAACTACCGTAGGTTGTTTGCATCCCTAAGACGAAGGTTGCTGAGTCTGCTGATGTGATAAAGAAGGTAGATATTAAAATTAAGGTTGTGATAATGAGTACATTCGTTAATGGCAACTGTTCATACATGTAAAACAGTGCAGTTTCTAGTGATTGTCCAGCAATATTAGAACCTAAATTATAATCAAAATTAATCGCCGTCCCACCGAACACCGCGAACCAGATCGCACAAACAAGAGACGGAATAATCGTAACAGCTAATACGAATTCACGAACCGTTCTACCTTTGGAAACACGAGCAATGAAAGTCCCAACAAATGGAGCCCAAGCAATCCACCATGCCCAATAGAAGATGGTCCAACCTTGTACCCAAGCAGCTCTCTCTTGGTTAAATGGAGCCAATCGTAGTCCCATACTAGGCAGGTTTTGTACATATTCTCCGAGAGTGGTGACAAATAAATTTAGGACAAAAACCGTTGGTCCTAAAAAGAGTACTAGTGCAAAAATTATGATAGCAAGACCCATATTGGCATTACTTAAGTATTTGATTCCTTTTTGTATACCTGTTGACGCGGACAGGATGAATAGCACCGTCACAATGGATATAATGATTAGCTGGGTACCAAAAGTATTTGGTAGCCCGAATACATAACTTAGTCCACCATTAATTTGCTGAGCCCCTAGACCAAGTGAAGCGGCAACACCAAAAATAGTAGCAAATACAGCGATCGTATCAATAACAGTACCAATCGGACCTTTTACACGTTCACCTAAAATAGGATAGAGTGTCGCACTCATTAGACCAGGTAACCCTTTTCTGAACTTATAATAAGCAAGTGCAAGTGCAATTGTTGCGTAAATAGCCCAGGCATGGAATCCCCAATGCAGGTACGTATATCGTAACGCCAATCGAGCTGCTTCAGGTGTACCTCCCTCTCCTAGTGGGGGACTGACAAAGTGTGAAATAGGTTCTGACACACCAAAGAATAATAACCCGATCCCCATCCCTGCACTAAATAACATCGCAAACCATGTTGCACGTGAAAATTCAGGTTTATCCTCATCTTTTCCCAACTTAATGGATCCGTACTTACTAAAAATTAAAAACAAGGCAAACACGAAGAAAAAAGTAGCGGCAAGTTGATAGAACCAACCGAATTGAGTTAAAAAGTATGCTTTTGTCACATCCATTATTTCACCAAGTCGCTCTGGTGAAACGACACCCCAGATGACGAAAATGAGTGCAATAACAAGTGATATGTAGTAAACCTTAGAAACGTCCTTCATCTAATTCCTCCTTTAATGTTAGTATTAACTACAAATTTAGCTTTATCATGGAATATTAGGACGATTACGTTATACCCCTTATTCAGGGGGTATAAACATCATCTAAAATATTGTAAGCACTTTATTTGAAGTGAACATCGTTTTTCCCTTAAGATAAAATTGGAACGAAAATACAACTTGTGATGGAAAGGGGTATTTATGAACACGGTAATTGAAACACTTTTGAATCATAGATCAATACGGAATTTTGAAGATCGTGCATTGTCGGCTGAACAAATTAAAACAATTGTAGAATGTGCGCAAGCTGCATCTACATCAAGCTATGTTCAGGCATATAGCATTATTGGGGTAAAGGATCCTGAGAAAAAGAAGCAATTGGCAGCCTTAGCGGGGAACCAATCCTATGTAGAAGAAAACGGTCATTTTTTCATTTTTTGTGCGGATTTACATCGACATGATGTAGCTGGTGAAATGGAAGGTATTGAAGTTCAGGAATCACTAGAAAGTACGGAGAAATTTATGGTAGCTGTCATTGATGCGGCTCTTGCTGCTCAAAACGCAGCAGTTGCAGCAGAGTCGATGGGATTAGGGATTTGTTATATAGGAGGCCTTCGTAATCAGCTCCAAGAAGTGACAGAGCTTCTCAAAACGCCTAATCGAGTTATTCCACTATTCGGATTATCAGTTGGCTATCCTGCCGCAGACTCTGGAAAGAAAACGAGACTGCCGTTTGAGCATATTTATCACGAAGATGAGTATCAACAAGACCAAGGCCTTTATAAGAAACAACTTGAAGAATATAACGAGACGATCTCAGCTTATTATAAAGAACGAACAGGTGGCAAACGAACCGATACATGGACTTCACAAATGGCTAATTCCTTAAAAACTCCTAGAAGAATGTATATGAAAGACTTTGTTGAAAACAAAGGGTTTAATAGAAAATAAAAGTGTAGAAGGACCAATTCGATATTGAATTGGTCCTTTTTGAGGTTGCTTTATAGGGTGAAGCTATATGGAGAGTTTCATCCCCATTTATCGCTGGTAGTACTTTCGAACTCGTTCATCAGATTTACTAGTTTTTCAGGATTTTCTTCAACAATCACACTTGTTAGGTAGTCTTCTTTTAAGAAACCTTCGCTCACCATATGCTCAAGTAAGTCCATAAATTTTCCGTAAAATTGATTAATGTTAAAGAGAGCAATCGGTTTAGCATGGTATCCAATTTGGTACCAAGTCATGACTTCTGCAAGCTCTTCTAATGTGCCAATTCCCCCTGGTAGTGCAATAAAACCGTCAGATAACTCGTACATCTTGGCTTTACGCTCATGCATATTTTCAACGATATGTAGGTTTGTCAGTTCAACATGATCGACTCGTTCATGAATCAGCTTTGGAATGACGCCTGTAACCTTACCTCCATGTGCCATGACCGTTCTTGAGATTTCTCCCATGACCCCTACATTGCCGCCGCCGTAGATTAATTCAATTCCCTGCTCAGCTAGTAATGCGCCAAGCTTCTTAGCCTGTTCTATATACTCGGGATGCGCCCCCGTGCTAGACCCGCAAAACACACAAACACTTTTTAACTCGTTCAAGGTGGATCCTCCGTTCCATTTTCTTCACTATATCATCATTTTTACACAAAATGGCTATAAAAATCCATCGCAACATCAAGTTAATCAAGAAAAGGTGAATGATACAATCTCGCTTTCGTTTTTCCTTTAAATTTTAAATTCATATTGGAAAGTAGACGATAGGCGAGGTGAACTGAAGTGACTTGAAGAAAGTTCGCTGCTGCTCGAGTTGTAATATAAGGTGAGCATAATAGAAAATAATCAAAGATTGCTTGTATATGAGCCGTTTTGGTAGTTTCCATACACATAGGGCAACTCCATTTAGTAGATACACGTTTCATCGGGATATGATGACAATTGGGGCATTGAACTCCATCTTTAATATCACTTGGATGAACCTGGTAAGCTTCTTTCATGTCAAAATGAGGAGTCGAATGAAACTTCGCGAATAACTTTACAAGTTTTTTAAGGGCTTTTGAATCAAGGTGAGGCTTTGAAGAGGGAGTGGGGAGTTCCTGAATATGAGTTGGCAGACGATAGGCATGGATGACTTGATTCTGGATGGTTCTAGCGGCTTCTTCATCTTCCGCTTTAATAATTGTAGAAGGATTACTAATAACGACTAGAGTCTTGATTGGTAATGTATAGTGGAACGGTTCAAGGAATTTGGCAAGATGTTGAGCCTGAAGTTTCACTTGAGTAATAGGGTCAGTGAAGCCCTCTTGTTTATCACGATAGATCCTAATTAATTGATTGAATTTAGTATCAAACAGAAGGGTACCTGCCATATTCTTCACTTCAATGACTAATGCATAATGTGGGGTTAGGATGAGAGTATCAATCTGAAAAAAGGTATTGTAAATGGGGAGGCGCAAGTCCTGTAGAATGATATAGTTCCGATCATCTAACATACTTAGATGATAGTCTAATGCTTGTTCACCTCTATAGCCAGCTTTTCTCTTCTTAAAATCTGCTTCAATCTCACTTCTGGTTGGAAAATCGGGAGGAATTCTCCTTAATAACGCTTCGTTCGTTAACAATCTAATAGGTTTTGAACGTTTTTTAACGATCAAAATCTCACTCCTTCTATTGTGGGGTATTTTCCTTTGCCTCCAAGTATAAGTTAATCGCTAAGAATTGTGAATTCCACGAAAAGTCTGGTTCATTCCACGAAAATATCATTTATTCCAACTTTTTAGTGGTTATTCCACGAAAAATCTCACTATTTTACAATTTTAATCAATAATTTCACGAAACCCAAAACTACCCCAATTCAAGCCCCTATCCAGAGGAAATCCTCTTTAACACAGTAAAGGAGTGGGGGCCTGGCCCCCACTCCTTTAAAGCAATAAAGCTTAGCTTATCTTACCTTATCTATTCTCAAGCTTTGCAAGCTCACCAAGAATTTCTTCATTTTCAGGTAGCTTGTCAATTGGGTGTACATCGATAAAGCGAACAATTCCTTCTTTATCAATGATCACTAACGCACGCTCTGACATTCCTTTTTCATGGCGCACACCGTATGCATCAGTAACTGCACCTTGTGGGTAGAAGTCAGCTAATAGCGGGTAGGTAATGCCACCTAAAGATTTTTGCCATGCTTCATGGCTTGGTACACTGTCTACACTAATACCCAAAACTTGGGTATTTAAGCCTTCAAACTCTTCGAGGTCATCCTCGTAAGAAGGCATTTGCGCGCCTCAGACAGGGGTCCAATCTAAAGGATAAAATGCGATGAATACGTTTTTCTTACCTAGAAAGTCTGATAGACTTACTTCACGGTTGCCATGTGCTTTAAGTGTAAAGTCAGGTGCTTTATCACCAACTTTGAGCGTTTTTGTAACTGTTGCTCCTTTTGGCATCGTTCATCCTCCTCTGTGTAAAATAGTATGTAATATATAATTAGCTAAGAGAGCCAAGAGACTCTCTTAGAAATTAACTGTATTGTGGTCTCATTTGCTTGCGTTTATTCACGTGTTGATCGGCACTTAACGCAGCGATACATCCATCTGCCGCGGAAATAACGGCTTGTTTAATTGGTGTTCTTCTAGCGTCGCCACCAGCATATACACCGTCTACGCTTGTTTTTAACGTTTCATCAACTTCAACATAGCCTTCAGTATCTCGCTTCACAGCATCACCTAAGAAATCCGTTCCTGGTTTTAATCCAGCTAGGTATAAGAATACACCGTCGATTTCCCAAGTAACTTCATTTTTCTCAGCGTCACGAATTAATAACGTCTGAACCTTCTTGTCACCGTTAATCTCTTTTAAACGATGGTTGAAGTAGATGGTTACATTGTCTTTTGCTTTTAGTTCATCAAGGTTAGCTTCACCTTTTAACTTATTTGTAGGAACAAGCATTAGCACTTCTCTTGCAAATTTCGAAAGGGCAAGTGCTTCGTGTACAGCTTCATCAGTATCACCGACAACTGCTACTGCACGGTTTTCAAAGAAAGCAGCGTCACATGTAGAGCAATAGCTTACTCCACGACCTGTAAATTCTTCTTCACCTTTAATTTTACTGCCAGGAGCTTTAGCGCCAACCGCAATAAACACGCTCTTTGCTTGAATCGTTCCTTCAGGTAAAACTAACTTCTTTATTTCTTCATCCGAAAAGTCAACACTTAACACATTGGAGCGAATCATCTTCGTGCCAAAGTCTTTTGCTTGAACATGCATCTTTTCAAGCAGTTCTTGACCTGTTACTTCACCAGGAACACCTGGATAATTAGCAATTTTATGTGTAATGGCTAGTGTGCCAGAAGAAGGAGATTTATCAATAATTAAAGTCTTTAATCTTGCACGTGATGCATACACTGCTGCAGACGTTCCAGCAGGACCTCCACCAATCGCGACAAAATCATACACTTCATTAAATACATCTTGTGTTGGTTCTTCAAAAATTACGGCAGCGGTATTGCTTGTCCCAGCAGTTTGAAGTGCCTCTACAGTTACACCAAGTGCCTTCTTCATCTTTTTAGGACGGTAGCCAATAAACGCTTCACCATCAATAAACACGACTGGGGTAGAAAACATTCCTTGCTCATGAAGATCATCAAAGTACTTCGGGTTGTCTGTTACATTACGCTCCTCGTAAGTAAAGCCCCATTCCTTTAATTCAGTTTTTATTTTTTCACAATACGGGCATCCCGTACTACTATAGATAACAATAGTCGGCATCATATTACTCCCCTCATCTTTATAACCTTTCTCAAGATATAATATTTATAATGTAGAGTCAAGTCGAAATAGGTTGAAAATGCTTTAGTAGGATAGTGATAAAGCTAGATTTGGCAAGGTTTTTCAGACTCTCTAGCGCGGTTTTAAAAAAGTAATATACAATCTATCATCCCCAAAAATTCGTTTCACTAGTCAACTAGATTCAAAAATTAAACAAAAGTTTTACAATTATGTTTCAATTTACATATATTTAGAGTAACGAAGTAATTGCTTATGTTATGATAGTTGCAGCAAGTAGAAAGAGGAGAATCGTGTTGAAGCTTACTAGTTATACAGACTATTCGTTACGAGTCCTAATCTATTTAGGTACATTGGATGAGGGGCGTCTAGTTAACATAAAAGAGATTGCAGAAATCTATCAAATCTCTAAAAATCACTTAATGAAAGTGATTTATGATTTAGGCAGGTTTGGCTATATTGAGACAGTCCGAGGGAGAAACGGTGGAGTAAAACTTGCCCTTAAACCAGAAGAAATTAATATAGGTGAGGTTATCCAAAAGACCGAGGATGACTTTTATATGGCAGAATGCTTTGATCCTTCTAATAAGGGATGCGTGATCAGTCCGGCTTGTAAGTTAAAAAAAGCTTTGGATGAAGCGGTGCATGCTTATCTGAATGTACTAAAATCTTATACACTGGCTGATATATTAGAAAATAAATCTTCCTTACAAAAGCTCTTTTCCATACAAATAGAAAAAACACGAAGCTAATTTTATTTTGCATCGTGTTTTTTTTACTTCCTCTATTATATAACCCAGTCCCCATTTCGGAACAATGGTTCAACGGTTCCATCCTCTTTTACTGCATCGATATCCATTTCATTAGAACCAACCATAAAGTCAACATGCGTCAAACTTGAATTCGAGCCTTCTTCCTTTAGTTCCTCATTACTCATCTTCGTTCCGTTCTCTATACAGATTGGATAAGCAGATCCGATTGCTAAGTGATTGGATGCATTTTCATCAAATAAAGTATTGTAAAATAATATGTTAGATTGAGAGATTGGAGATGAATGTGGTACTAAGGCGACCTCTCCAAGGTAGCGTGAACCTTCATCTGTATCAATTAGTCGGTGGAGTGTTTCTCCTCCAACCTCTGCATGAAAGTTAACAATTTTTCCGTTTTCAAATGTCAGGCTGAACTGATCAATGATATTTCCGCCGTATATTAGTGGTTTTGTACTGCTGACAACTCCGTTAACGCCATCTCTCTTAGGAGTTGTAAATACTTCTTCCGTCGGCATGTTTGGCACAAAATTTACGCCGTTCGCATTTTTTGCTCCGCCGCCTACCCAGATATGTTTATTTGGGAGTTCAATAGTAAGGTCAGTTCCAGGTGCTCGGAAATGAAGTTGTTTATATTTTTTATCATTCAAAAAGTCAACTTTGCTGCGAAGGTTGTTGCTGTGTTCTTCCCATGCACTAACAGGGTCTTCAAGTGATGCTCTTGTGCAGTTGAAAATTGCCTCCCATAATGCTGCTTCTTGTTCCTCTGTCGGGAGTGTTGGAAATACCTTCGCCGCCCATTCCTTTGTTGGGGTAGAAACCACACACCAGCTAATCTGGCTGGATTGAGTCATCTTTCTGAACCCCATCAGATGCTGTGCGTTCGTTTTATTTACAATGGCGATGCGATCTGGGTCAATGCCTGCTAATAAGTCCGGATTGGATGCAACGATGGATAGATAAGCGCATCCATCTTTCGCCATTTCTTCGTACCCTTTCGCTTTCCAAGCTGGAAATTCCTTTAATGATTCTTCTGGTGCCTGTTCTAATTTGATTTTTGAGATTTGTTCGTCGTTCCATTCGATATGTACATCCTTGGCACCGGCACGGTATGCGGACTTCGTTACTTCTCTTACAAAAGCTGCTGATACAATGGGTGCGGCTATTAATAAGCGTTGTCCTTCTTGTATGTTCAACCCTATCTTAACTGTTATCTCTGCATATTTTTCTAAATTTAGTGAAAATTTATCCAATTCTAACTCCCCCTTATATGTTATGTATTTTCATTGTAAGTTAATATGAAATAAAAGGAAAATAAGTTATTCTAGTAAAATAAACAACTGTAATATATAAAGAACGAATTTCTGGTTTAAAAATCTAATGCTAGACAATCAGTTTGTTTTTTGATTAGCTAAAGATGTAAAAGGGGGTAGAGGTATGGAAAAGTCGATTGTGTTCTTTGATGGAGAATGTAATCTTTGTAACGGAGCAGTTCAATTTCTTGTTAAACATGACGTTGAGAAAAAACTCATGTTTGCCTCCCTACAGTCAAAAACTGGACAACAGCTTTTACATAATCACCATTTGCATCCTGAAATGTTTGAGACGATGATTTTTCAAAAATCGAATAAAGTGTATTTCAGATCTAATGCAGCTTTAGCAATATGCCAGACGTTAGGTGGAAGATTTTCGATATTTAACGTATTTTATATCATTCCTAAACGATTGAGAGATTTTTTCTATAATATAATTGCTAAGAATAGATACAAGTGGTTTGGAAAAAGAGAGCAATGTATGGTGCCGACACCGGAGTTGCGCAAAAGATTTTTAGATTAGGCTTATTCTGTAAAGATTGTTGCATTCGTAAAGATTCCAAGCCGAATTTTACTCGGTAGTGCAGTGTACAGTGCTTAAAAAAGAGAGAGTTGCTCTTTTCTAACAATGATCACTCCGGTTTTACGTACAAAAAAGAGTAGGTTTTTAGAACTATTAGCTTCAAAAGCAACGAAGTTTTAGAAAAGAGCCTTAGATGTGCATGTGTATAATATTTTTATAGCAGTAATTTTTTATTTTTTACTATTTACGTATATAATAAGGAAGAAGATTTAATCATACATAGCCTATAAATGTTTCAGGCAAGGGAAAGGACGTTCGTGAAGTAATGGCAAAACAACAAATTGGTGTAATCGGACTAGCTGTTATGGGTAAAAATTTGGCCCTTAATATTGAAAGTAGAGGTTATTCGGTTTCTGTATATAATCGTTCTCGTGAGAAGACAGACCAAATGATGCAGGAGAACGAAGGGAAGCAACTGACACCTACTTATTCACTAGAAGAATTTGTAGAATCGCTAGAAGTACCTCGTAAAATATTAATCATGGTGCAAGCTGGTAAGGCGACAGATGCAACCATTGAAGGATTACTTCCTTTACTTTCAGAGGGAGATATCATCATCGATGGAGGAAATGCTTATTTCCCTGACACAATGCGCAGAAATAAAGAGCTTGCTGAAAAAGGCATCCGCTTTGTAGGAACTGGTGTATCAGGTGGGGAAGAAGGAGCGCTTCTTGGACCTTCGATTATGCCTGGTGGGCAAAGAGATGCGTATGAGTTAGTAGAATCTATTTTAAAGGATATTTCAGCAAAAGTAGACGGAGATCCTTGTTGTACATATATTGGTCCAGATGGAGCAGGGCATTATGTGAAAATGGTTCATAACGGTATTGAGTATGGAGACATGCAATTAATAAGTGAAGCATACTTTTTATTAAAGCATGTTGCTGGCGTTTCGGCTCAAGAGCTGCATGAAATTTTTGCTGAGTGGAATAAAGGTGAGTTAGATAGTTACCTAATTGAAATTACCGCTGATATCTTTACAAAGGTTGATGAAGAAACAGGGAAGCCAATGGTTGATGTGATCCTTGATAAAGCTGGGCAAAAAGGTACGGGTAAATGGACAAGCCAAAGTGCTCTTGATTTAGGTGTGCCACTACCGATCATTACGGAATCTGTATTTGCTCGTTTCATTTCAGCGTTGAAGGATGAGCGTGTGAAGGCGAGTAAAATCCTTAAGGGACCTGAGAAGAAAGAGTTTGCAGGTGATAAGAAAGAATTTATTGAGTCTGTTCGAAAAGCGCTATATGCAAGTAAAATTGTCTCTTATGCTCAAGGTTTCGCTCAAATGAGAGCTGCTTCTGAAGAGTATAACTGGAATTTAAATTACGGTGAAATTGCGATGATCTTCCGTGGTGGATGTATCATTCGTGCGCAATTCCTTCAAAAAATTAAGGAAGCGTATGACCAAGATCCGAAGCTTGCAAACTTATTACTAGATCCTTACTTCAAAGAGATCTTAGAAAATTACCAGTCGGCAATGCGTGAAATCGTTTCTGTCGCTGTGATGAATGGAATTCCGGTACCATGCTTATCCAGTGCAATTGCGTACTATGATAGCTATCGTACAGAAACATTACCGGCTAATCTGTTACAAGCGCAACGTGACTACTTCGGAGCTCACACGTACCAACGTGTTGATAAAGAAGGTACTTTCCATACAAATTGGATGGAGTAAATATAAGGTTAAAACCTCGTTTCCAGAGCGGAAGCGAGGTTTTTTGTTGAGGTATTTTTGCAAATTCCTGATATATGGCTTGGTTTTGCTGATATTGAAAGGGTTTTTCATGATAAAAGAAGAAAATTCCTGATATCCCCAAAAAAATTCATGATATCCAAGACGTTTTTCCTGATATCACACGAAAAAACCTACCCAAATGGGTAGGTTTAGTTATTGAATGACCACCAATGGAAGCCTTCTTTTTCTAACAGCATGTCCGCTTGATCTGGTCCCATTGTCCCTGCATCATAATTCGGGAAATAAGTCGCTTTCGTGGCTGCCCATGCTTGTGAGATAGGATCAATAAACTTCCAGGATAGCGCCACTTCATCCCAGTGGGTAAAGTTCGTTGCATCTCCGCGGAGGCAATCATAAATGAGACGCTCATAAGCTTCTGGTGTATTAATCCCTGCAGTACTCTTGTTGCTAAATTCCATTTTAATCGGTGTGGTTTCACCAGTTGGCCCTGATTTTTTAGCGTTTATATGTAACGTAATCCCTTCTTCGGGTTGGATATGAATCACTAAAAGGTTTGGCTGTTGTTCTTCACCAGCTGGGAAATACAAGTTCATCGGTAAATTCTTAAACTCAATGACAATCTTTGTAGATTTTGCGGCCATTCTTTTTCCGGTACGGATATAAAATGGAACGCCTGCCCAGCGGAAATTATCAATAAACAGTTTCCCTGCTACATATGTTTCTGTATTAGACTCAGGGTCTGTCTGTGATTCTTCGCGGTAGCCAGTGACTTCTTTTTCACCCAGTTTGCCTGCTTTGTATTGTCCTCTTACAAAATAATCATCTACTTTACTAACAGGGATATGTCGTAAGGAACGGAACACCTTTACCTTTTCGCTACGAATTTCCTCTGTGTTTAGGCGACTCGGTGGCTCCATTGCAAGTAATGCAACCATTTGGAGCATATGGTTTTGCACCATATCTCTAAGAGCGCCGGATTTCTCGTAATAGCCGGCACGGTCGCCTACCCCTAACGTTTCGCTTGAAGTGACTTGAATGTTTGAGATATAGCGATTATTCCAAAGTGGCTCAAATAGAGCATTGGCAAATCGGATGACTTCAATATTTTGAACCATTTCTTTACCTAGGTAATGGTCAATACGATAAATTTCATCTTCAGAAAAGGCACTTCTGATTTCTTCGTTTAGTTGTTCAGCAGAAGGGAGGTCGCGGCCGAATGGCTTCTCAATGACAAGGCGCTTCCATCCGGAAGTATTTGTTAAACCTTCAGACTTTAAGTTAGATGCAATCATGCCGAAAAACTCTGGGGCCATTGCTAAATAGAAAATGCGATTGCCTGCTGTCTTGTAATCGCGATCTAATGTCTCTAACAAATCTTTTAACTGAAGATAAGAATTGCTGCTCGCTACATCAAAAGGATGATAGTAGAAGTGGGTGCAGAACTGGTTGATCTTGTCATCGTTTTCAGGTGGCATACCAGCTTCTAATAATGCCTCTTTAACGTCCTGACGAAATTCTTCATTTGATTTGGCTCTTCTTGCCACGCCAACTACTCCAAATTGTTCAGATAATTTTCCACCTATGTATAAACGATATAAAGACGGGAATAGCTTACGGTTCGCTAAATCTCCGGTCGCACCAAAAATAACAATAAGTGATTTAGGATTCTCTATATTCACTATGTAAGACCTCACTTTTTAAAAGAATGCATCTATGACTACAAATTTTCACTAGTATTAGTATATGCGATTCATAGTGTACAAAACAAATGACAATAGCTAATTTTATTTGAATACAACTATGCCTTATCCATCATACCAAAAAAGCTCGTCTTTTCACCAACTTTTAAACATATAGTGTAACAAATAACTTTTTGAGAAGGTGAAAATGTGAGAGATGTAAAAGCTATATTACAGGTTGCAGCAACATATATCGGAACCATCGTCGGCGCAGGATTTGCGACAGGTAAAGAGGTTGTACAGTTTTTCTCGCAATATGGCATGATTGGAATCATTGGTATTTTAATAAGTGGATATTTGTTTATATGGATTGGTATGAAATCAATGCTCATTGCCAAGCGAATCGATGCAAATTCTTATCAAGAAGTGAATGAGTATTTATTCGGTGAAAAAACTGGGAGAATCATTAACAGTATATTATTATTCATGTTATTTGGTGTTACATCCGTCATGTTGTCGGGAACAGGAGCCGTCTTTCGTGAACAGCTGGGTCTATCAGCTCAGCTAGGCATCTTACTGACTTTAATCCTATGCTATTTTGCTGTTATTCGAGGGATGAGAGGGCTTTTGTTTGTGAACTCTATTATTGTCCCGTTAATGCTATTGTTTAGTATCATTGTCATTACAGCTTTTCCGGATTCGACGATCCATTATGGTGATAGCTCTAATATTGGCAAAATACTATTAAGTTCACTTGCCTATGCTTCTTATAACCTAGTATTAGGTCAAGCCGTTCTTGTACCGTTAGGAAGAGATAGTGCAAATGAACGGATTATTAAGTGGGGAGGATTTTTAGGAGGACTCGGCTTAACGTTTATCCTAATCACCAGCCATTTTGCCTTAATTACCATACCAAACGTAACCGCATACAGCATTCCGATGGCAGAAGTCATCAAAGTAATTGGAACGGTCATTCATCTGTTATTTATCCTTGTAATTTATGGAGAAATCTATACAACCCTGATTGGAAACGTTTATGGAATTGCAAGAAAGCTTTCAGCAAGTGAGACGCCTAAGAATGCGATCATTATCTCGGTTCTACTCGTCTGTTATTTTATTAGTTTAATCGGATTTGATTCTCTAGTGAAATATCTGTATCCGTTATTTGGCTATATGGGATGTGTGGTCCTATTAGCGTTCATGTTTAAAAAGGTACCGGCACCAAGATAAGAAGAAGGTTCGCAATGGTTAATTGCGAACCTTTTTTACTCGTCAATTTGAATCCGACTTTTTCTTTTTTGTCCTTTAGGTGCTCTAATTTTTAGGATGCCGTTTTGATAGGTAGCTTTCACTTGTTTTTCGGAGATTGGGTATGGGAGCTGGACGTTACGTTCGGAGCGTTGGTAGTTGCGTTCTCTTCGATAATAACCTTGAACCGCGTTTTTCTCTTCTACTTCTTCTTCGTGTTCTACTGAGATTCGTAATGTACTACCTACAATGTCTAAGAAAATTTGTTCTTTTTTGACACCTGGAATTTCGGCTGTAATCACGAGTTCATCCTTCGTTTCATAAAGATCGACGGGGAAAGTGGAAACAAACGAACGGTGAAAAAAGTCATCAATAGAATCCATCACCCCTCTTAGTGGCCTGGCACTAAAGAAGTCATCCATTGATTTCATGACATGTTTAAAGGGCTCCTGAGCAGAGCTTGAAAGTTTATGTTTATTGTGTTCTTGCGTCATTGTCGTATTCAATCCTTTCTAATAAACTTTTCTAATAAATGGAATCACTTATACGTTACGAATTTGTTATATAATTATTGTATTGTCACGATGTCGAAACGGACTATAGGCATTCGTGGAATTTTTTAAAAAGGATTGGGGATTATGTCACAACGTATTAACTGCTTTCAGTGCAAATATTTCTACACGACCTGGGATCAAAACTTTCCAAGAGGCTGTAAAGCGTTTAATTTTAAAACGTCTCAGATGCCTTCTGTTGCTGTTCAGCGTTCATCAGGTAGTCCTTGTATGAAATTTGAAAAGAAGCCAGCAAAATAGATGGGGAGACTGACGACCTAAAACAATCCCCTCCTTATTGGAGGGGATCTAACTGGTACCATTGTTGTAAGCACAGAATTTACATTAACTCATCATTTAACATCTTACATATTTGCGTTTAAACCCTATTCTATCTCTTTCAACCTCTTTTTGAATGCTTTCATATGCGTTTAGAAAGCTGCTTTTTTTATTGTCTCGTTTCAGCTCTACTATTCCTACTTCTTTTGCTGTTTCTACTGCTTTTTCATGAAGTGGCTTAAAGGAAGTCCCCACGGTGTATAAAAAATTATTCATAGAGTACTTTGTCCGCTCTGGAGAATCATGTATGGTAGTTTTCACTTGATCAAGAAACTGGGACATCTTGCTTTCGGAAAATTCATGGTCTTTTCTGTTTCCTAATAGCCAGCAATAACAACTCCAGCCCGCCGACATTCTTAACTCTTCACCGCTTGCGATCCATTGGTCGGCAACGTCTTGTGCGATATCTGATTCTGCCAACGTAACGGCCACTACATAATCTGACAGCATATAAAAATACGCATCATCCATCCAACGGTTATAATCCGATTCAGTCATCGCTTTTGGATCTGCGATAATGCCAGCAAAATACATAGCGTCGTAGTTTCCGGTAGCATATAGCTCTTCAGCTAAAGGTTGGTTTATTTTTATCTTTCTTGCAATGGGCTTCATCGCACCTGTTGCCACTCCAAAAAGAGGCTCATGAGCACCATTGGATATATATACTTTTTTCGTCCTTTCTTTACCGAGTGCTTCAAGTTCTTGCATGACCGTAGCGAAATCCATATTGTCACACTTCCTTTCCTTACAATCTGAGTTTTAATTGCTCAGTCTTCTATACTTTCAATCTTGCCAATAACTTGGTTGAGTATGCTGTGTACTCGTTTTCTCTAGATCAACTATTTAAGTAGATAAAAATTCTCCAGTAACTCTTTTTCATTGATTGAAATTCTAATTAACAAGTCTTCCGTTCGTAACACAAATTCCTTCACACCTATAAATTCAGATTCAGCAATTAAATAAAATGGTGTTCCTTTATTGAAGCCTCTAAACTTATTTTTCAACTTATATCTTTTCATCATAATATCCTCTTAAAACTTGGCTCTTTTTTAAGGCTCTTTTCTAAAACTTTGTTGCTTTTCAAATTAATTCTAAAAGAGCAACTGGCTCTATATAAAGCACTGTACTACCGAGTGAAAATCCGGTCTTAGGGATTTCTACGAAAGCAACAATCTATACGAAAAGAGCCTTTTTAATTAGTTTAGTACAGTTTAGGGCCATCAACAATAGGATGAGGAATGCATTCATTTAAAAAACCTACTCAATCAGTAGATTAAGTAGGTCTTATCATTTAATGATTAATATACTTTATCACCATTGAATATAGAGTTCTTTACAACTACATAATCAACGTGGCGAATAGCGTCTAGTGTCGTTCCACCGGCATAGGAGATAGATGACTGTAGGTCTTGTTCCATTTCCGTTAATGTATCTTGTAATGCACCCTTATATTCTACGTGCATCTTTTTGCCTTCTACATTCTTCTTCTCACCTTTTTGGAATTCAGAAGCAGAACCAAAATATTCTTTAAATAGCTTTCCGTCTTTCTCAACTGTTTCCCCTGGCGATTCTTCATGTCCGGCGAAAAGAGAACCAATCATCACCATTGTTGCACCGAAACGAACAGATTTCGCAATGTCACCGTGTGTACGAATTCCGCCATCTGCAATAATTGGTTTGCTTGCGGCTTTGGCACACCAACGAAGTGCTGCTAACTGCCAGCCGCCAGTGCCAAATCCTGTTTTAATTTTGGTGATACAGACTTTACCGGGACCAATTCCAACTTTCGTTGCGTCAGCACCTGCATTCTCAAGCTCTCTTACAGCTTCAGGTGTCCCGACGTTACCAGCGATGACAAAGCTCTTTGGTAAGTGCTTTTTAATGTGTTGAATCATTCTGATTACCGCATTAGAGTGACCATGCGCGATGTCAATTGTAATGTATTCAGGGGTAAGCTCTGCCTTCGCAAGATCTTCCACAAATTGATATTCTTCATCCTTTACCCCAACACTGATAGAAGCGTATAAGCCTTTTGCCTGCATTTCCTTTACAAAACCAAGACGTTTTTCCGGCTCAAAGCGATGCATAATGTAAAAGTAATTATGTTCAGCCAGATAAAGAGCGATTTTTTCATCAATGATTGTTTGCATATTGGCTGGTACGACAGGAAGTTTGAATTGACGTCCTCCTAGTGTCACAGTTGTATCGCATTCAGAACGGCTGTTTACCACACATTTTGCGGGAATTAACTGAATATCCTCGTAATCAAATACATTATCCATAATCTACACTCCTTAGAAAATAGTTGATAGGTAAAGTGATGGCACTAATATTTTAATGTAACCAAAAAAATCCTAACTATAAATGGGTAGACGGATCCTACCCATTCGTAGTTAGGAATTAACGGATCCTAGTAGAAACTCTTAGACCATAACTCTAAGAATATACGAATGAAATGAAATCTTTTTATAAAGCCAATTCTGATTATAAACGAACTTTTTATTGTTGTAAATAAAAAATGTTCGTGTTTTGTTGTTGTGTAGGATTAGTTTTTGATGTTTTTATAATAAAAAATAACTTTTTTATTTAAAACAGCAGTACTAACAATTATAGCTAAATAAAAAAACTCAAAGCATAAATGCCTTGAGTCAACTGTTTTGTAACCTCTATTTTTTCTTCACTTTTATAAATAGATAAGCTAAATAGGCCACATAAACAGGAGCTGCTATGTATATGAGGTAAGGAAATTTCTCATAAGTACCTCTATAGATTAAATACACAATACAGCCTAGAAACAACGTCACAATGGTACCGTATTTAGGTAGTGGTACTTCTTTTAAACTTGGTATCCGGATGCGACTGACCATTAAAAAGCAAAGCGCTGTAAAGACAACGGTCGTCACGAGCTGTGGCAACATTCCACCAAATAGAGTTAGTAGAGCGAGTATCCCACCTGCAGCGGTAATCGGGACTCCGACGAAATAGTGCAGAGAAGATTTACTCGGTGTGATATTAAACCTGGCTAATCGATAGGCGCCAAACAACGGAAATAAACCGGCAATGGCTAACCCTAAAAGTTCAAACTTAAAAAAGTAGGTGTAGTAGATCAGAAAAGAGGGGGCGACCCCGAATGTTACAATGTCAGCTAAAGAGTCAAGTTCCTTGCCTAGTGTACTATCGGCATTAAGCATTCTTGCTAGGCGTCCGTCCATACTGTCTAACATCATTCCAATTAAAATAAGGATGGCTGCATTTTTAAACTCGCCGCTAGCTGCAAAGCCGATTGAGAGAAAACCGCAAAATAAGTTTCCAAGTGTCACCATATTAGGGATTGCTTTTGTATATCGCATTTATATTCACATCCGTACTCGTTTGTTATTTGTATACTATATCTTTTTGGCGTTCTATGATGAAAAAGCAAGAGAGTTGCTCGGCCGAAATGGAAAGCAGTGGATTTCAAAATAGAAAACCCACTGCTAAAAATTATGCCCACGCATTTGATAAAGTAGGTAGAACTAATAATTGTTCCTTGTCCTCGCTTTGATGAGATGGATGAATGTATATGGCCTTCATACCAAGCTTTAATGCTGGTGCCACTTCATTAATAAAGTTATCACCAATTGATACTACTTCATGTGGTTGAACTTCATATTGTGTGAGCAGCTTTTTAAAATGGGCTTCGGTATTTGTTGGCTTCATCGAAGAAGGTAAAATGTGCTCGAAAATGAGGTCGAGTTCAAGCTCCTTCAATAGCCGGCCTACGTCATCAATATCACTATTCGTGCATAGAACAAGCTTCTTGGATTCCTTCAGTTCTACTAGTGCATCCTTTAAGCCAGGTGTCTTTGTTAACTGAAAGTCCTCTGTTACCATGTATTCTTTTGTTTTGTTGTAGCTTGTATACGTATCCTTTACACCATAATGCTTGGCAGCGACAAAGGGTAGCCACCAGCCATCTCCAATGGCAATCATATTTTCAAAATTAAATTGAAGTGGTTCTGGGTAAAGTGTGTGTACTTCTTCTTGAGAAATTGCTTCACCAACCCAGTTATGTACCTCTGTGATCTCTAATGTCATTGGATCAAGTGTTAGCACATAATCTCTTTCAACGTCATAGGCTTTACCAATCTTCACAATATGATGACCAGCCTTCATCGCCTCGTAATCACGTTGAAAGTGGACCTGATCCTCTTCTGTTAGCTGAGCTTTTAATAAGTCTCCGTAATAGTCAAAGTGATCAGTATCCTCATAAATAGTTCCGTCTAAATCAAAGATGACTAGCTTTGCTTCTTCTAGAAAAGATTTCATACTCATACGCTTACTTTACTCCTTTAACTGCAACTCCAAAATCATTGCCTCATGCGGCTTGAGCTCTATTTTATGATCATCTATCATCATCGTATCATAATTGTGGAGAATCGGTTTCATTTTTTTATCAGATAAGTCATTTGGTATTTCAAATTGACCATTTTCATCCGAATGATTTAATACGATAAGCCAAGTTTCATTTTCAAGTTCGCGGGTGTAGGCATATATGGTTTCATGACCTTTTGAAAAATCAGTGAAGTTTCCGTATACCATGACTGGGTGTTCTTTTCGAAGTTGTATCAGCTTTTGATAATAATAAAACACCGAATGTGGATCCTTTAGTGCGGCTTCCACATTAATCTCTTTATAATTTGGATTTAGCTTTATCCATGGAGTTCCTGTAGTAAAACCAGCGTGTCCAGAATCATTCCACTGCATGGGCGTTCTAGAATTATCACGGCTTAATGGTAACAGACTTTCAAATACCTTCTCAGGATCTCCACCATTTTCTACTAATTCCTTATACTTATTTTTCATTGCGATATCGTTATAATCTTCAATGGAGGAAAAACGGACACCTGTCATCCCAATTTCCTCACCTTGAAAAATATAAGGCATTCCTGGCATGGTATGGACCATCGTCCCTAACAACTTAGCAGATTCAATTCGATATTCCTTGTCATTTCCGTAACGGGTGACCTGTCTTGTGTGATCATGGTTATTTAAAAACTGTGAATTCCAGCCTTTCCCAAAGAGACCGTCATACCAGGTTTGTTGAATTTCTTTATACCTAAGCATGTCCCAAGATGGCATATCGTCCGCAACTTGAAAATGAAAGAGGGTATGTAATTCTTTTCGGTCTTCTCCTACATACAGCAGTCCATCCTCTGGTGTAACAAACGGAATTTCACCTACTGTGAAAATGTCATAATGACGTAGTACCTTTTCGTGCATTTCTTGCAAGTATTCGTGAATACCAGGGTTGTTTCCTAAATAATTGATATGCTCTGGCTTGGCTGCATTCGGATAATCTTCTATTTTGGCTAAAAGGTTAATAACATCCATTCGGAAACCGTCAATACCTTTATCAAGCCAATAACGCATCATACGATAAATCTCTTCACGAACTTCTTCGTTTTTCCAGTTTAGGTCCGGTTGTTCGACTGCAAAGGAGTGGAAGTAGTACTGATTCGTTTTTTTATCTAGCTCCCACGTTGAAGGAGTAAAATAAGAGCGCCAATTATTAGGCTCTTTCCCATCTACAGGATCCTTCCAAATGTACCAGTCTCGTTTCGGATTGTCTTTAGATGAACGCGATTCTTGGAACCATGGATGTTGGTCAGATGTATGATTCACGACTAAATCCATGATTAGTTTCATCCCACGGTCATGTACTTCTTTTAATAATTCTTCCCAAATGTCTATATTACCGGCCTTTTCCATCACACCATAGTAATCAGATATATCATATCCATTATCTCTATCAGGTGATTCATAACATGGGTTTAACCAGATAACATCCACGCCAAGTCTTTTTATGTAATCAAGCTTTTCAATGACTCCTTTTAAGTCACCATAACCATCACCATTTGTGTCATAGAAACTACGCCAATATACTTGGTAAACAACTGCTTCTTTCCACCATGTCTGGTTCATATTTGCCTCCATGTTCATTGATAATTAAAGTATGATAAGATACGATTAAGTAATTCTTAAAGGTAATTGTAAATAAAGGTTGTGAATAATGATGAATATACCAGTAAAACAAATTTTAGCCAAGATGGGACAAGAGTTAGGGGCGGCTGAACATGCTGATGAAGCGCGGTTACGTGAGCATCTTCTCGTGATCAGGTCGTTATGTGAAGTAGTGTTGCAAGAGCAACCGGTACAGACTGAAAAGATCTTGTCTACTCCTACTCATTCTTTACTAACTCAGCCTAAAAAAAACATAGAAACAGACGATGAAGGAAACGGCGATTCCCTCTTTGATTTTTAAATTGCTATTGCTTGGGCTTCTGATAAACTAAGAAGTAACAAATTTTAGAAAAGATCAAAAGATAATCTTACCTCTCGTAAAAGTTACCATCTATATTTCAATTTACTAAAGAGAAAAATGATGGTACGGAGTATAAGTGGGAGGTGATGTTAATGTTGTTATTTAACTCTACAGGTGCAAACGGTACTCCTTATAACACAGTGATATTTAGTAATGGGGTAGATACCCCTGATATGAAAATGAACCACGATCGTTATGATGTCTACGTAAATGGAGAATTCGTTGGGCATAAAGTGTTGCTTACACAATCGGAGGACATTACAGACGTCAATGACTTCCTAAAAGTCCAAGGCTTCAAAGAATTCGAGGGAAGACTAGATGGAGATCATTATGATCTTCGTGTGGAAGATGGCCAAAGCTCTCAAGAAATGAGAGAAGCTTTACAAATATATTTACAAAGCAGATAATGCCAAGTCAAATCCCCCTATTAATGTAGGGGGATTAAATATAGGAATAGATTTTATGTTGCTTATATCTAGCCATATATAGCTCTTGAGCCTCTTCAATCGTGATAGATTTGAATTGGACTGACCCTTTTCTCATCGGAAGCTGCACCAATTTAGATAAATCAGTGGAAATGACCGTTCCGATTCTAGGGTATCCACCTGTTGTTTGGCGGTCAGCTAGAAGAACAATTGGATGACCATCTGGAGGAATTTGAATGCCTCCGAGTGGGATTGGATTAGAAGAAAGGGTTGCATCATCCTTTGTTTGAATAGGTGTAACTCCTTTTAAACGATACCCCATTCGATCTCCTTTCCAAAAGGTAAATACTTGGTTTTCAAATCCTTTTAGAGAATCTTCGTGTATGTTATCTAAATGTGGTCCTGGAATATAGCGAACATGGATCTGTTCATGATAAAAAGGAACGAGTTCAGTTGTTAACCCTCTGTTCATAGGAAGCTGTTTGGGATTTCCGTAGATCGTATCTCCGCTTATTATATCTGTTCCAAGACCAGCTTTAGAATAAGTGGATTGACTTCCCATCACACTTTCACTCTCATATCCTCCACTTACGGCTAGATACGCATAATTCCCATTCACTTGTTTTCCAAACGTTAGTTTGTCACCTGTTGTTGCCTTATAGGTTCTCCAACCTTGAATGGGTTGATCGTTTAAGGAAGGAGACAGATTAGCTCCACAAATGGAGAATGTTACATCAGCAAGAAAGGTGAGAGAAGGACCTACTAGACAAATTTCCATGCAGGCCCATGAAGCGGGGTTACCGACTAATTGATTTGCCCACGTCATTGCCTCCATATCCATTGCCCCAGAAGCGACAACCCCAAAACGTTGATACCCATATCGACCAGTATCTTGAAAGCTAGTGGCTAACCCTTTGTTGTTTACTTGAAAAAGAGCTTTACTCATATACTAACCTCTAGAGATCTGACTATGACATTATGTGTGGCTAGTTCCTCTCGAAGAGCACGAGCAAGGTCGACGGATCCTTGATGATCACCATGAATGCAAAGTGTATCCACCTCAAGTGGAATGGAATTTCCAGTAATCGTTGTCACTTTTTGCTTCAACACGATAGATAAAGCTTGTTGAATACACTCATCAATAGAGTGAAGTGTAGACCCCTCCAATTGTCTTGGTGTTAAAGAGCCATCATCCTGATAAGTCCGGTCGATAAAAGCTTCAATCGCATACGGGATATTTTCTTCTACACAGGCTTGGATTAGTTCACTATTCGCTAGCCCATACACAATAAGAGTGGGGTCAAACTGTTTCACTGCGCTGACAATTGCTTTCGCTACATAGGGTTCTTTGGCTGCAATATTATAGAGGGCACCATGAGGTTTTACATGGACTAATGGTACTTCATGTTTGGTACAGAAGGCTTTTAAAGCACCAAGTTGATACAGCATAATATCTATAATTTCATCAGCACTTAAGTGGAATGGACGTCGGCCAAAGCCGTGTAAATCGTAAAAACCTGGATGGGCCCCGACACTAACCCCTTTTTGTTTGGCGAATGCCACTGTTTTGTTCATAATGTGAGGATCTCCTGCATGAAATCCGCACGCAATATTGGCAGAAGAGATGTAGCTTAATAACTCCTCATCCTGTCCAATCGTATAAAGGCCAAATCCTTCACCTAAATCACAATTTATATCAATTTGCTTCATGATTGTCCTCCTCTTGATAATTGTTCAAATTCCTTCTTAGTAATGGGGAAGAACGTAACTTGATCACCCGGCTGAAAGACGAATGGATTGTCTTTTGAACGGTCAAATAATGTGAGGGGAGTCTGTCCGATAATATTCCACCCACCTGGAGACGGCAAAGAGTAAATACCGGTGTAGCTTCCCCCAATTCCAACGGCGCCCTTAGGAACGTGAGTCCTCGGTGTAGCTTTACGCGGTGTCCAAATCCTTTCCGGAAGCCCAGTCATATATGGAAAGCCGGGCAAGAACCCCATAATCGCTACGGTGTAGACGCTTTTACGATGAATCGTAATTACTTCTTCTATAGATAGATGATGCTGTTTAGCAATGTCCTCTAAATCAAACCCAAATTCAGGATCATAGCAAATAGGCACTTCTACATGGGTAGTCTCACGAGTAATGTGTAGCTCTTGTTCCTGTAGTGATGATCTAAGTTGTGAAAGTAGGTCTTGATAGGTAAGTTGAATGGGGTCGTAGTATACGGCAATAGAAGTAAATGCGGGAACGATATCTCTTATGCCAGCTACTTTTCTATTTAGTAAGTGCTGAGTAAACGTATGTATGTAGGTAAGAAGCTCTTCCTGTTCTTCTGAAAATTGGATGAGTATCGCATCATCACTAATTGGCTGGATGGTGTAGGTATACAATGACACTCTTCCTTTCTTTGTTTGTTTATAACCATTGAAACGGCTTTCTTGCTAATTTTTCGTTTTTCTTGCAAGTCCAGCATGTATTCTTGCAGGTTTCTCATTTTTTCTTGCGACTTCTCAGAGTTTACTTGCCGGTTTAAATCTTTTTCTTGCAAGTACCTCTTACAGCCTTATTATAACATGGCTATTCATTGGTTTTTTTACAAAAAATCAATTATGATGGTAGAAGAATCTTAGGGAATTAGGTGAAGAAGATGAAATTGTTCATTTTATTAGGAAGTATTAATGCATTTATTGCTGTAGCGCTGGGTGCATTTGGAGCTCACGGACTTGAAGGAAAGATTTCAGAACGTATGGTAGAGGTATGGAAAACAGGTGTTTTGTATCACATCTTCCATGCACTTGGCTTACTTTTCATCGCCTTTTTAGTGGATAAGTTTCCAAATGCAACGTCCTTTACATGGGCTGGTTGGATCATGTTTATCGGTATCTTATTTTTCTCAGGAAGTTTATATGCGCTTAGTACAACAGGAATAAAATTCTTTGGTCCCATCACACCTCTTGGGGGATTAGCCTTTTTAATAGCGTGGGTGTTAGTAGCGGTTGGGGCTTTACGATATCTGTAGAAACCAAAAAGCGGGAGTGCTCATAAGGCACTTCCGCTTATTTTTATACAGTAGATCCAACCGGATCAATAGCAAATCGTTAAGATCATCTAGGAGGATAAGCCGTTAAAGGTGTCCCAGGCGTGTAACCAGGATATTCGTAAGCAAGCTCCTCATCAAATGTTACATAATCTAAGTAAACCATTAATAATAAGTATCGCATTCCTGTTTGCGGGTCACTTAAGATAATATGGTCACGTCCGGCAGCTTCTACGATGCCAGTAAATTTCTTTTGTACTTTATCTTCAAACGTCATATACACTCTTGCTAGTTTCCCTTTATTTAAACGGAGAATGTTTTCGATATAGGATTCTTCTAATGGTAACATACCAGGTACATATTGAGCGGGATTAGGAGCACCCGTACTTGGAGTACCAGGTTGAAAAATAGGTCCACCTAATTGTGCGTAAGGGTTGAAAGGTGTGCTTGGTGTACTTGGTGTACTGTAAACAGGTTGATTACTGTAACCAGGTACTTGGTTACCATAATAAGCATAAGGATTTGCCTGTGAATACTTTTGAGCCATGAAAAAACCTCCCTATTCTTAGTTGTGTTAGCTATAGACAGCAGGACAATCAGCAGACGTGGGTTTATAGAAACAGTGAGACTTATGTCTTCCTGAATTCCATTGATTGTACCATTGACCTGGACAGCTACCTGATGGTTTAAAAAACCACAGAGCAAATTCGGCAGGGTGGTATCTCTGTCCTGCAAGAACCTTACGAGCTAGTTCAATATCTTTATCTCTAGCACGCTGATAAAAATAGCCCTTTTGTGTGGCCTCAAAACCTCCAGGGCTTTGATACACCATTTTGCGGATATCGGTTATTTTTTTGAAATCAAGGCAAGCTGATCTGGCACGATTTACACCGGTATTCCCAACCATCAACATCCCCAATTGACCATCGCCTTCAGCTTCGGCACGCATTAACCTGGCTAAAAGCTTTACATCCTCTTCGGTATGAGCAATAACAGCCATTTTCTCACTCCTCATCATGCACTTAAAGCTTTATTAGCTTATGGGCGGGAAATGAAAATGGTGCAGTATCACTTATATAAAGACTTCTTAAATCCGCTACTTGATACTATGTAGTGTGAAAAAGGAATATGACAAAAAACTCCTTACTTAAAAGTAAGGAGTTTAGCTAGACGAATTATTATATAGAAAGAAACTCTGGAAGCTTTTCAGAAGGTAGGATATTTCCTACGAAGAAGGATCCGAATTCACCGAATCTCGCGCTCACTTCATCGAATCTCATTTCATAAACTAGCTTTTTGAACTGAAGGACATCATCCGCGAATAGTGTTACGCCCCATTCAAAGTCGTCTAATCCAACAGATCCCGTAATAATTTGTTTTACTTTACCAGCGTATTGTCTACCGATCATTCCATGGCTTCTCATCATATTACGACGGTCTTCCATAGGTAGCATATACCAGTTATCTTCACCTTGACGGCGCTTGTCCATTGGATAGAAACAGATATGCTTGGCTTGTGGAAGAATCGGGTAAAGTCGTTTTAATATTTCCGGGTTTTGATACGGGTCTTCACCAGCAGGTAAATAGTTGCTAAGCTCGACTACAGAAACATATGAATATGTAGGGATTGTAAAATCAGCGAGCATGGTTTTATTAAATTCTAATTCCATTTGGTTTAGTTCTTCTAATGTTGGACGTAACAGCATGAGAATAAAGTCTGCCTTTTGACCGACAACTGTATAAAGCGCTTGACTACCCGCATTATCCTTTTCTGCCACTCCCCATTTTTCTAATAACCCTTGGAATTCAGAGATTGCCGCATTTCTTTCTTCGTCCGATAAGCTTTTCCAAGCTGTCCAGTTCATGGAACGAAGATCATGTAAAGAATACCAGCCATCTAATGTTTTTGCTGCTTCACTCATTCCTAACACTCCTTTTATATGTAAACAATTTATAACAAGCTATGTACGATTTTACTATATCATAGTCTGACCAACAACATTGGTCGTTAACCCTTCTCGAATATATAGAGAATTTGTGACATTCGAGGTTACAAATATGTGAGAAGGGAAATATAGGTAGTAGAAGTGGTAGACTATGAAAGATTGTTATTTGTTTAGGAGGATATTTTGTGAGTTTATTTTCAAGTATTAAAGAGTCTTTAAAAAGTAAGAACACGAAGATTGTTTTTCCTGAGGGGACCGATTCGCGTATATTAGCAGCGGCTGGACGTCTAGCAAGCGAAGGGTTGGTTACACCTATTTTACTAGGTGATGAAGAACAGATTAAGGAATTAGCTAAGAGTCAAGGAGTAGTTCTAGAAGGCGCACATATCATCAATCCTGCTACATATAGTGAAATGAATGCGATGGTTCAGGCATTTGTGGAAAGAAGAAAAGGAAAGTCAACGGAAGAACAAGCACGTGAAATCTTATTAGATGAAAATTACTTTGGTACGATGCTTGTACATATGGAATTAGCAGGTGGGTTAGTAAGTGGGGCAGCACACTCAACGGCAGATACAGTGAGACCCGCACTCCAGCTCATTAAAACAAAGCCGGGAGTAAAGAAAACTTCTGGAGTTTTTATTATGGTAAGAGAAGAGGAGAAGTATGTTTTTGCTGATTGTGCAATCAATATTTCACCAAGCAGCCAGGATTTAGCAGAGATTGCCGTTGAAAGTGCGAAGACAGCAGAACTTTTCGGTCTTGAGCCGAGAGTGGCGATGCTTAGTTTCTCAACAAAGGGATCTGCGGTTTCTCCTGAGACAGAAAAGGTCGTGGAAGCGACTTCCTTAGCGAAGCAACTCGATCCTAACTTGCTTGTTGATGGTGAGTTCCAGTTTGATGCAGCATTCGTGCCATCGGTTGCCGCTAAAAAAGCGCCAGATTCACCGATTAAAGGAGACGCAAATGTGTTCATTTTCCCGAGTCTTGAAGCAGGTAATATCGGATATAAAATTGCCCAGCGTCTTGGAAAGTTTGAAGCAATCGGACCTATTCTGCAAGGGTTAAATAAGCCGGTCAATGATCTATCGCGTGGTTGTAATGAGGAAGATGTGTATAAGCTTGCTTTAATTACGGCAGCCCAGTCGGTATCGTAAAGTTAGAAAGCAATAAAGTTTTAAAAAAGAGCCAAATAAAAAGCACTTGGAATCTTTACATTCCGAGTGCTTTTTCATTACGGTCTACCATTCGTTTCATATTTTCTTCATATACGAACAGCTCGCTCTCCGTTAGTTGTGAGGTTTCTAGCTGTCCACCTAGTTTTTTTAAGGTAGTCAGGACAGAGAACATGATGGTTGGAATGGTCAAGTTCACATGAAGTAATTCTGACAAAGAGGCCATTGTTGACGGGACAATGGTTGGGAAAGAAATTTTAGTTTGTACTTCTCCTTTACCTCTTTCATAAAATTGTTTAATTATTTCTGCCCGATCAGAGCCGCTCCCACTTACACATAAGTAGATTTGAACAGCAATTCCTCCACGTAGTCTTCGCTGTGATATGCCGGCAAACTTTTTGCCATTAATACTCAAGTCATAACTGCCAGGGCAGTAGGAACCTACAATCTCTCGCGCTTCGAATGTAACATCGTACTCTGCAAGCAGGTATGAAATTAAGTCAACCATCGCGTCATATCCACGGTTAATGTCAATTCCTTTTTCAGTGTCAGGAAAAATGAGAGATAAATTTAATACATCCTGATCTAATACCACCGCAAGTCCACCTGAGTTTCGAACGATGACGTGATAGCCTTTTGAGTGTAAAAAAGAAACTGCTTCTTGAAGATGTGGCAATTTTGTATCTTGTATACCGAGAACGATCGTTTGATGATGAACCCATGATCGCAAAGTAGCTGGAGAGGAATTTTTACCAACAGACGCGCAAAGAGTATCATCAATGGCAAAGGATTGTTTTGCTTCAAACAAAGAGCCAAGTGTGGATTGATCAATAACTCTCCATTTCGGTTGAGTAAGCAATGAATCTAGTTGTAACATATTGATATCTCCCTTACGTACATTTCCGATTCTCTATTATAGCACGGGTGAATGAGAATGATAAAAAACAATAAAAAAGCAGCCGTTTTGGCTGCTTTGGAGTTACTGCTCATTTACGAGGGTAACTAGTTGTAACAGACGTTATAACGCTCCATTACTCTGCAATTTTCTCAAGGTTACCGTTTCGGTCCATTTTAAACTTTGTAGATGGACGCTCTTCTTCCTCAAAAACAACAAGCTTTCTTGCACGGTTCATTATTTGCATTAAAGTTTGATAGTCTTCTTCAATGGTTTTTGAATCTTGTTCTAATTTCTGAACTTGATGTGCAAGCTCTTCATTCTTCCGAGCTAGTTGTTCATTCTCAAAACGGAGCGCTTCGTTTTCATGCTGAAGTCTAGAAGCTTGATATTGATTACCACCTAAACCTGACAAAAATTGAATGACATGTTCTAGAGAAAGCGCGTCATTTTGTGGTGTAGCTTGCATTGGTAAACTAGTAGCTTTTGGTTCCGTTATTACGATATTAGTAGGCTCTACTAAAGCTGGCTCTGGTGGTGTATATAGTAATTGCTTCTTCGCGGGTTTACCTTGACCCATTGAGCGCAGTCGCTGCTTACGTTGTTTTTTTGCTAATGCTAGTGCTTTTTCATATTGTTCGCGAACAACAGCATTCCAACGGAATCCACAAGCAGAGGCAGTCCGGTTTAAAATGTCACCAACCTCTTCAAACGCATTTAACTGAGTGCTGCCTTCGCGTACATGACGGAGTACAGTTTCAGCCAATAATAAATCATTTTCTTCAGACCAAGCGTCTTGTCTAACCTTCATCTTTAACACTTCCTATCTATGTATTTTTTACTAGTGTTTGTATATGGCCTTGTTGTGCTAGGTGATAAATCTATGACTTGTCACAACAATGCGGGATAAATAATTAAGTTTTTCTGTTTTTTAGCCTCTCCCTTAGTTGAAGTATGGACAGGTTTTGTGAAGTTTATACAAATAAAATAAAAGGATAGTAGATTCATACTTTACCTGTGGTTTTTCGTGACTTGCAAAGTGAAAATGAAGAAGGTACAATACCGTATAGTGATTGAAAGTAGAAAGGATTGCTTCATATGGCAAACGAATTTCGTATTTGTGACGATTGTCAAGCGACAAATATTAAGACATTAGTTCCTCGTTTAAAAAAGGTAGATCCGGATGCTACCATTGATATAGGATGTCAATCATATTGTGGGCCAGGTAGAAAGAAATCCTTTGCCTTCGTTAATAACCGACCGGTCTCTGCACCGAATGAGGACGAGTTAATAGACAAGGTAAAGAGTAAAATAAAGAAATAATGATGAGAGAAACTTCTGTATGTAGATA
>NZ_JAJQKI010000008.1 GCF_023036475.1 Bacillus pinisoli | reverse complement strand
GAACCACATAAAAAAACTCCCAACTAGGTTGAGAGTTAGAGAAAATAATGATGGCTCGGGCGGCCAACACTTCCGTATTCCATTTGAACCTTAATTTTACCTGATTGGACTAGGTATTCTAGGTAACGTCTGACAGTCACCCTCGCCATCCCAAGGTAGGCGGCAAGGTCTTCGGCCGTGGTCGGGTTTGGTTGTTCAATGAGTGCCAGCAGTACTTGACGCAACGTATTTTCACTTAGTCCTTTTGGTAAGTATTCTTCTGTTTTAGCGATTTTCTTTAGTTCATCTATATCTTCTTGATTGACGGTTGGTAAATCGTTTAGCTTATTCCACATTTTTTGATATGCATCTAATGCAGTCTTGAATCGATCAAATCGAAAAGGCTTAACTAGATAATCGACAGCTCCATATCTGAATACGTCGTGAACTGTATTCGTGTCCCTAGCCGCAGTAATCATAATAAAATCAATAGGTAGCCCCTCTTCCCTGATTGTTTTTAATACGATGAGCCCAGATGAATCGGGTAAAAACATATCAAGCAACACTAAGTCCGGTCGTAAGGTTTGGATTTTTTCAATGGCATCGGTGCCATTCGTAGCAGTGCCTACTAATTTAAAAAGTGGTAATCTCTCTAAGAAACCTGTATTCACTTCGAGAACCATTGGATCATCTTCAACGATTAATACTTGTATCAAGCCTTTTCACCTCTCTTTACCTCAATTTGTATCTGTGTGCCTTCGTTAGGAGCAGAATGAATCAGTATCTTTCCCTCTTGTGAATCAATGATATTTTTGACGAGTGAAAGACCGATTCCTCTGCCTTCTTTTCCTTTTGTACTGAATCCGTACATGAAGATCTGTTCCTGGTTTTCTTTTGGTATGCCTGTCCCATTGTCTGATACAGAAATGTATAGATCATCCACATTACCTTGTATTAAACATTCTACCTCTTTATGTTCTTGTGTCTGTGGGATAGACTCAAACGCATTTTCTACCAAATTACCTATTACTGTGACAAGATCTCCTGAGCTTAACCCACTCATGTTTTCGTGTAAATAACTATCCTTATGGATGGAAAAATAAATACCTAGTTCTCTGGCTCTGGCTCTTTTTCCTAAAAGCAACCCGGAAACAGAGTAGTCTTCAATTCGGTCTTTTAAAAATTGAATCACTGATTCTTCATCGACAGTTTCATCAATGATGACTTCTAGCGCTTTTTCAGTCCGGTCTAATTGAATGAGTCCAGCAATGCTATGGAGCTTATTCATGTATTCATGATTTTGTGCACGAAGCGCATCTACTAATGTTTTGACACCTGTTAATTCTTCTGCCAATCGGTTTGCTTCTGTCCGGTCCATCATCGTAATAAACAAACCGACAATCTCATCTTTTACTTGAATTGGGTAAAGAGAGAGTAAGTAGGCCTTTTCATATAAAACGATATTTCGGTTTTGAATATCCTCTTTTTCTTCAGCTTGTAAAAGATTAACGATTCGGTTCCATAGTTGAGGAAGCAATTCTTTTATGTGAAGGTTTTTATAGTCTTTTTGATGACGAGTATACTGAACTGCTAGCTGATTCATGAATGTAATCTTTCCTTGCTCATCTAGAGCAATAATTCCCATATCCATACCTTCCATTACTGCAGAGCGTTCTTCTACCACTCTTGCAATTTCGTATGGCTCAAGGTTTAACGTTTGTTTTTTAATATTATGGGCGAGGAGCAGTGAACCAATTAGCCCGATCAGTAGTCCCCAGATTAAGGACAGTAAAATATCATTTCGATATTGTGTCACTAGTGATTCAAACGACGGTAGTAAAATACCCACGACAGCTACTCCAACTTGCACGACACCTTCATCATCCATTATTGGTACGAATGCTCTAACCGAGTAACCGAGCGTTCCTTTCGCCTTAGATACATATTCATTACCAACTAGAGAGGCTCCTTCGTCTCCTCCGACAAACTTTTCTCCAATTAAACTGACAGAAGGATGCGAATACCGAACACGTTCATTATCAATGATGACGATATAATCTACATCGGTGGCAATACGCGTTCGTTCGGCAATAGGTTGGATGTGCGAATCACCTTCAGGTTGTCCAATATTATTACGAATACTTGGCATCTGGGCTACGGTTCTTCCAATCGCCATTGCCCGTTCCCCGAGCTCTTTTTCAAACGCATCTGAAACACTGTATACCATAATAAATCCACTAGTTATGACAGATATAGAAACAACGATAAACGACATAACTAACATTTTGGTTCTTAATGATATTTTCATATTGGCCATCCTATACTAAATAGTTCTATTAGGTATTGTCGCTAAAAATTTGAAAACGTGCAACTTTTTATGGAAAGGGTGGTGGAGTGGGCTGGTTGAGCTAGTCGTATAAAATCGGGAATGGGCGCAAAAATTTTTAAAACGACGCTTATATTTTGATATTGACGCATAAATCCAATTCTAGCCCTCTATGAAAATAGTAATGAGAGCTATTTCACCACTCAAACCTCCAAAAACAAAAAACTAGTAGCAAGTTTTATATAAAACCCACTACTAGTCAATCTTTTAAACCCGTGTAAACGGCCACCAGTTCGCTTTACCAAATGTTTTGACCATGACAGGTACAAATAGAGGTAAAATGATTAATGCATATAGGAAAAGACCGGCCAGAACAATAGACGCAATTTGCAGAAGCGATAGCATACCTGATGGCATCATCGCCGCAAATGTTCCACCTAGAATAACCGCTGCTGAAATAATAACGGTCCCCATTTTCTTCATGGAGATGTGCATCGCCTCTTCAACTGACACATCTTTATACTCGTTAAAACGATCCATGAGGAAGATACTGTAATCCACTCCTAGTGCGACGAGAATGACAAATCCGAAAAATGGAACAGACCAGCTGATTCCGGTATAACCTAAAATATTGACGAAAATGACTTCATTTATTGCCATAGAAGTATAGTAGGTTAAAATAAGTGAACCTATTAAATACAGTGGCATGATTAATGACCTGAATAAGAATACAAGGATAATAAAAATACCTATTAACATATAGATAACCGTCTTTGTGTAATCAGCCTTTGACATGGCAGCTAAGTCGGCATTACTGCTTGTTACTCCACCAATCGCTACTTGAGCGTTCTCAAGCTTCGTCCCTTTTGTTACACGAGTGACAGCTTCCTGTAACTGTTCAACCTGATTAATAGCCTCATTAGAATAAGGATTGTCTTTGAAAATAACGTCGATTGTCATAATCTTTCTGTCATCTGAAAGATAAACATCCAATGCCTTTTCGAAATCCTCACTTTCTAATACTTCATCAGGTATATAAAAACCAGACATATATTCAGAATTCGATAAATTAACGAGGTAGTCCTGCGCAGAGGATAAACCTTCATACACTTCATTCAAGCCATCCGTGCTTTGAGTGAGTCCGCCTGTTAACTGACCGAGCTGAGAACCGATGTCATTAAAACCTGTTAAAAGCTGTTGTTGACCATCATTAAGGCTAGTTAATCCGAATGTTACTCCTGGAAGCTTAGAGACAATTTCCCCTTGACCACTTGCTAAAGCTTCTAAACCAACTTGTTGCTGTTTAATTCCTAGAAGCAACTCTTCCATACCAGCAACTAATGCTTCGTGCCCCGCAATCACTTCAGCAAATGATGAATTCGCCGTTACAACCCCATCTCTCGCCTCAGCCAGAGAGATGTTTAACAGATTCATATTTTCAGAGAGACCAGTTAGCTCACCCTGTATCTCTTGAACCGTACCTTTTATCGTCAAATAATCTTGATCATTGCTAATACCAGGATAAGAAGGATTATTTTCTAGGTTTTGAAAACTTTGATTTAACGATGACAATGCACCAGATAAGTCTACTAATCCTTGACTAATGCCCGCGTAGTTACCTTCTAATACAGTTAACCCTTCTGCTGCCTCTTTATAACCAGTCAATAATTCCTTGCTTCCTGCTACCAATAATTCTGCATTTGATCTAATTTCATCTAATCCATTTAGAATTTGTTCAGAGCCAGCTGCTCCTTCCTCTAAACCATCCTCAATCTGCCTTAACCCTGATTGGAGCTGTACCACCCCGGTTTTCAGCTCATTTGTACCTGAAATTAAATCACTAATTCCATCTGTTGCTTTCTCGAGTTCTGGTTCAGAATTTAAAAGCTCGCTACTAGCTACCTGTAATCCTTCACTAATTTCCTTAATTCCGTCATTACCTTTACCAATTCCTTCTTGAAGAGCGTCGACTTGTGATGACACAAACAACTCCTCAATCGGTTCTCCAGTTGGACGTGTAATGGAACGAATGGTTCCTACCAACTCTACCCTCTCAAGCTCTTGACTAATTTCTTCTGCTAAACTTATATACTCCGCTGAATCCATTGCTTCATCATTTATTATGACAATTTGAGTCGGCATGGATTCACCTGGTCCAAACCCATCTGCAATAAAATTAAACGCCTTAATCGACTTTACGTCATCCCCAATTTCCTCAAGAGAGTTAAACGATAGATCACCATCATAGATTGCTAGAAAAGGAATGGAGATACAAGCCACAATTAATAATGCATAGACGGGTCTTCTTAGAGAGAAACGACCTACCTTATCCCAAAGTGCACTATCCTTATGCTCGAGAGTCCCTTTTGAAGGCCAAAACAGCTTCTTACCTAACACGGCCATAAAGAATGGTACAACCGTGAATAAAGCAATAAGTAAAATGGCAACCCCCACTGCTACAGCAGATGCTGATTGATACAATTTAAAAGTAGAGAATCCAATTGCAGCAAACCCAATCATTACAGCTAACCCACTGAAAAATACCGTTCTACCCGCATTCCGGTATGTTTGGATAATCGCCTCTGTGACACTTTCTTGCTCCATCATTTCTTCTTTAAAGCGACTTAACAAAAGGATGCAATAGTCGGTTCCAATTCCGAATAATACGGCCACCAAGAAGATTTGTGTAAAATTTGATAATGGGAAATTCAATGTAACTACTAAAATACCAACAATGGACTGAGCAACGACATAACTAATCCCTACAGTCACTAATGGAATAATCGGTGCGATCACTGATCTAAAGACTAGTAACAAAACAACTAAAATAAAGACAACCGTAATTCCTTCTGTTTTCTTTAAGCCCTCCTGGGAGCTAGTCACTAAATCCTGATCAATCATCCATCCGCTTGTGTAATAGTGTTCAACACTTGTATTTTCTAAAGCTTTATATAGAGAATCTGAAACTTCCTTATGCTCTCTTCCTTCCATGTTGACAGTAACGGAAGTTAAAATTGTCTTACCATCCTCTGTTACTAATTGCTCTTCTAAACTTTCTTCTTTAAAATGCGAAAGAATATCAGTAATTCCGAGTAGCTCTTTTTCAGTTTCTAGTTTATGAATGGCGGCCTCAACCTCAGCTAGTTTATCACCAGTTAGTCCCTCTTTATCATGGAAAACAAGTGCTACCTGAGAAGTATCTCCGGCATCTGAATTCTTAGCATCCTCTAAAATTTGCTGTGCTACTTGTGAAGAATAACCATCGGGGACAGAAATTTGCCCTTTTTCACGTACCAGGTCTGCCATATTAGGAGTAATCATAAAAAGACCTACTATTAGGGCAATCCACATTCCTATTACTAGCCATTTACCTTTTATTATCGTCTTCACTCGGTCTCCTCCTGTTTAATATCTATTAACACCTGGTTCAATTTTTCATATGTTCTCATAAACTCATCAATTTCTGCTTGTTCAAATTTTGTGATGATGGTTTCGACTATGTTTTGAACTTTTTGCTGTGTTTTATTGAACACTGAATGACCTTTTTCCGTCAGAGAAAGATAAATCACACGGCGATCTCCTTCATCACGCTTTCGGTCAATCAATCCCCTTTCTACTAAGCGATTTATCGTACCTGTAATGGCACTTTTTTTCACGCCAAATTCTTCAGCTAGCTCCGTTGACGTACAACCATCCACAGCCTGCACATATTTCAATGTGTAATGTTGCTCAGTCGTTAAGTCATCTCCAATCTCTTTTCGTATTAAACTTTCTACTTTTCTCGTCACTGAAAACGAATAATCAATGTACTTATCAATCAGTTCTTGTACGTGGTTTTCCTTCATTCTTCACCCTCGTCCCAATTAGTTCACACTGTTAACTATTAATACAGCTAACTATAAGTCCGGTTTTGATACGTGTCAATCATTTCAATTCACCTTCATAAAAAAAACAAAAGTAGACCACCTTTTTTAGATGGTCTACTTTTAACACTACGTCTTCTTAAGTTTTATGGAAGAGATATAATGATTAGCGGTTTTTTTCAAGATAATATCGGCACGATTTTTAGTAGGCCTGATGTTTTGCTCTAGATTTATTTTATTTATTCGATTCCAAATGTCTATGGCTGTTTCTTCTGCTTCCTGCTCACTTATATTGGCATACTTATTAAAGTAGGACACCGGATTGGCAAATGCCGTTTTACGAAGAAGCTTGAAGCGATCGACATACCATCTAGATAAATCCTCTTCTTCGGCATCCACGTAAATGGACAAATCAAAGAAATCAGATACATACACACTAGCCTCTTCATTCTTCGGCGTTTGTAGGACGTTAATTCCTTCTACAATCACAATATCTGGCTGATTTATCTCTATGTAGTGATTCGGCATAATATCATAATAAAGGTGAGAGTAGATTGGTGCTGTAACGTTAGCCTCTCCTGATTTTATTCTGGATAAGAAATTAATTAATTCTTTAATATCGTAGCTTTCTGGAAATCCTTTTCGGCCTAGCAATCCGCGTTCTTCTAGTACAGCATTTGGATAGAGAAACCCATCCGTTGTAACTAGATCAACTTTTGGATGATTGGGCCATCTAGATAAAAGCGCCTGAATGATACGAGCAGTCGTGCTTTTTCCAGCAGCCACACTCCCAGCAATTCCAATAATATATGGTACTTTCCTCGTGCTTTCTCCAAAGAATGTATCCGTTACCGTATGTAGCTGTTGTGAGGCAATAATATATAAGTTTAGTAGACGTGTCAGCGGTAAATAAACTTCCTCTACTTCATCAATGGAAAGTTGATCATTTAACCCACGTAGCTCTTCTATCTCTTTTTCCGTTAAGGTTAGTGGTGTGTTAAATCGTAATTTCGCCCATTTATCCCGATCAAAATGAATATAAGGCGAATAGGTAGTGGTTGACATGCTTTCTTCCCCAATTCATGGTTTGACATCATGACCCTATTTTATCAAGGGTTACGAAATAAATCACCCTTTTTTATGTAAGCGGTTAAATATATATACATTTTCTGGCACTTTTACATTTGTGCAATTAACCTTGTGTTTTGTGCAATTAACCTTGAGTTTTGTGCAATTCGCCGGACTTTGTCTGCAATTACTTCGTGGTACTGTGCAATTCTCTCGAGTTTCTGTGCAATTCCACTATTATGATGCTACTTCTAGGCTCATATATAATGAAAATTACCTTTCGTAAGCAAGAAAAGACCTGACTCATGTGCCAAGCCTACTAAATTATGCGGTTTTCTTCCCTTCAAGCCTTGCTAAAACCCGATCAACAAACATTCTACATTTTACAAAATCCTCTGCCTGCGGCATTTGCTCTATTTTCAGGGTAACGGCCAAATTAGTGTGGACAGCAAGCATATCTCTTAGAACATCAACTGCACCACAAAACTTTGGATAAAAGCTGTCGCCCGTACCGAAAACCCCTGTTACAAGAGACTTGAGACTCAGTTCTTCAATCGCTTGATAAACGGATCTCATTTCTTTTGGCAGTTCCCCGTTTCCCCAAGTATAGCTTCCAATCAATATCGCGTCATAGTGAGTTAGTTGTGATAGAGGGAAGTCGCCCACCTTATAAAGCTCTCCGCCCATATAAGAGTGAATAGCCGTCGCGACTTCCTCCGTATTGCCGGTGCCTGATGCATAAATGATTGCCACTCTCATCTTTCACACCTACAATTCATCAAAACCATTTGATTGAGTTACTTTTGTGTATGTCCTTGATTTTTGTTCAAAGAAATCTGATTTGGTCTCATTGATCATCTCATCACTAAATACATGAATCCATGGCATTGGGTTTTCTCTGTCCTCATATAAATTTGATAATCCTAACTGACGTAATCGCTTGTTTGCAAGATATTCAATATAGGTTTCAAATTCATGTAAATCAATACCCTCAACATCAGCAAGGATATACTGTGCCCATTCCTTTTCAAGCTGAACGGCATGATCAACAGTATTGTAGACGTATTGAATATTGTCATCCGTATTTAGCTCTTCATTCTCTGTTAATAAAATTCGTAAGAACATAGTCGTAAAATAAGCATGCTGCATTTCATCCCGTTGTATATAACTAATCATTGTACTAGTTTTTAACATTTTCTGCTGTCGAGCAAGATTGTAAAAGAAAGCAAAGCCTGCATAAAAATAAATGCCTTCCAGATTAATAGAATTCACACATAACTCAAACAGGTGTTGAGACGTTGGCTCTTTTTTAAACCTTTCATAAGCGTCCAAAATAACATTGTTTCGCTTCATCACCATTGGATCTTCTTTCGCCTGGTTGAAGCGCTCATTTTGTTCTTGTAATGGGACAAGCGAACTCAGAATGTAGGAATAGGATTCGTTATGAACGGCTTCCTGCTGAGAAATAACAGCGAAAATCGCTTTGCAGCTAGAATCTGTTACATAATCCATGACCTGGCTCATCGTTGGTGTCTGTAAACTATCTAATGAAGCAAGCTGTGTATTAATTCGTAAGAATACGTCCTGTTCTTTTGCCGAAAGCAAGTCCCATTGCTTAATATCATCCTGCATATTAATTTCTTGAGCCTTCCAAAAGTTTGATAGCAATGTTTGATAAATTGTATACATTTGAGGGTAGGCAATATCATTCCAATTAAGAAGTCCAGAAGACTCTCCGTTTATTAATCCTGTTGATTTATTAGGAAATTCCGGGTTCATGATTTTAATTTTTTTCAATGGTGTATGAGCATTCATATCATTCACTCCTTGTCTTTAGCTATGGCAAGCTTCACATTCTTCAATCTCAGATTGGGAAGTGCTGCGGACATAATACGTTGTCTTTAGTCCTTGTTTCCAGGCTTCTACGTGTAGATTTAATAACTCCTTCGCTTTAATATCATGTCTAACATATAGATTAAAGCTAATTCCTTGATCCACATGACGCTGTCTAGCGGCATTTTGTCTAATGCTCCAAACTTGGTCAAGTTCATGTCGGGCACGACGGTAATAGTTGTACGTATGGTGATTTAAGTCAGGTGCAGTTACTTTAAACTTGAAGTTTTTCTTTTCCTCTGCATATTCCACTGCATATAATGGGTCAATTCCATCGGTTGAGCCACCTATTTTAGCCGTAGATGAATTAGGAGCAACGGCCATCAGCCAACCGTTTCTCATACCGTGTGTTAAAATGTCTCCTTGTAGCTTGTTCCACTTTTCAGATTGATAGTTTCTTCTCGCGAAATATTTACCTGTTTGCCATTCGGACCCTTCAAATTGACTATAGGCTCCCTTTTCCTTTGCTAATTCCATCGAAGCTTGAATTGTATAGTAAGCAATTTCTTCATATAGTTTGTCTGCATACTCAACCGCCTGTTCAGACTCCCAGTGAATTCCTTCTAGTGCTAGTAGATGATGCCAACCGAATGTGCCAAGTCCAACGGCTCTGAATTTCTTATTGGTTTTCTCTGCTTGTACAACCGATATGGTGTTAAGATCAATGACGTTATCTAGCATTCTTACTTGGATGTTAATTAAGCGCTGTAGCACCTTGTCTCTTACAGCTTTTGCTAGACTGATAGAAGATAAATTACATACAACAAAGTCTCCTGGCTTTCTAACCATTACTAAATTTCCATCTTGGTCTTCATACTCATTAACAATAGTTGTGGCAGACATATTCTGCGCAATTTCCGTACAAAGATTACTACAGAAAATAGATGTGCGCCCTACTCCATTTAGGTGTTTATTCGGATTTTGGCGGTTTACTTCATCACGGTAGAACATATATGGAGTTCCTGTCTCTAACTGAGAGACCATGATTCTTGCCATGATTTCCATCGCACGATATGTCTTACGAGGTAATAAAGGATGATGAACCGCTTCCTCATACTTCTCGGTAAAATACTTACGGTCTGTTTCATCATAGAAGTCTTCTAACCCTAATAAGTTTCCATTCTCATCCTTCCAGCCCATGATTTGCTTAACTTGGTGTGGACAGAAAACATGCCACTCTCCAATACTCCTACCGTTTTCATCAACTTCACCTAACTTTTGCATAAATAAATCTGGAACAGTAACTCCTGTGAAAATATCATGAGCCTTTCTACGTTCATCCCCATTATTCGTTTTTAAGTCAAGAAAACCATTCATGATATCCTTGTGAAACACATCAAGATAAATGGCGATAGCTCCTTGTCTTTGACCTAGTTGATCCACACTTACTGCCGTATCATTTAATAAGCGTATCCACGGCACCACACCGGAGGAATTTCCTTTAAATTTCTTAATATCTGAGCCGAGTGCTCTAACTTTTCCATAATAAATTCCTATACCACCGCCATCCTTACTAAGTCTAGCGATGTCCCAGTTATTTAAATAAATGCCGTCTAATGAATCGTCAACGGTATCTATAAAGCAGGACGATAATTGTCCAAAGCTTTTTCCAGCGTTAGATAAAGTCGGGGTCGCAACCGTCATATAAAGGTTACTTAATGCCCAATATGCTTCTTTTACAAGTTCTAGACGATTGTCTCTATTCTCCTTACTCATTAACGTCATTGCTATGACCATAAAACGCTCTTGTGGTAACTCATATACATTTCGTTCATGATCTCTCGCTAGGTATCGGTCTGCTAGTAAGAATAGACCAATATAATTAAATAAATAGTCTTGATTTGGGTCGATTTGCTTTTCTAAATAGTCCATTTCTTCTTGGGTATAGTGTTTTAATAGAGCAGTAGAATAAATTCCTTTCTCGGTTAATTCTGTGACTAGATGATATAGGCTCCCGTACTTATCTGAGTCCTGATAACCTCTGTTACTAGCTGCTTTTTTATATAAATCTTGTAGATATAGTGAAGAGGCAAGGAATGTCCAGTTAGGTTCATCCATTTTAATAGAATTTAATGCATAAAATAATGCCGTTTGATTAGCGTCTTGGGTCGTACTGGAAGTATGTAAAAGTTTATTCTTTAAATCTGTTAGATCTAGTTTGTAAGTTTTTGCAGCATAGTCTAGTGCATCTAATACAATTGTTAATTCTGGTCCTGTAGTTGTTGTCATCTGATTTCCTCCTAATTGCTAAAAATAAAAAAACCGCTCAATTCAATGAACGGATGAAACGATTCCAGCAGCAGAAGAAAATAGACTTCAGGCCGTGTCACCATTCCATCTTCTCCATCCCCGAAAAAGTGAAATTAATAAGCAAGACAGGTCTCCTGACTCGTGCTTCTTCCTACTATGAAGCCTTCCCATGATGAATCAATCACAGTGGTTTCTCTTCATTCGTCTGCACTTACAGTTGCGGGGACAGTTCTGGATTCTAACCAGATTCCCTATTAAGCCATAATGGCATCTTCGCTTACGACAAACACAATATTTAGTTGTTCTTTAAAACTAACAAACAACATATAGTATTTTCTGATTGAACTTTCTTCAGTTTAAATCAATTCAAGTAATGATTCAAGACAATTTTTTACAACATCTTTAGTATTTTTCACATTTTTTCTCCGTTTTTTATCCAATATACCCTTTAGTAGTATGTTTAAATTCACTCTTTTTTAGTATGATAGTATTATCTAAATATCTTAGCTTACGAGAAAGGTTACTTGGAGGAAAACTTGAATGAGCACAAATATGAACAACCCTCATACTACTCTTGATATTGTTACTATAAAAGATGAGCTCCAATTAATCTGGAACAACACTAATGATGCAATCTTTCTCATTGCTCCAAACGGTGCAATATCTAAGGCTAATCCTGCATTTGAAGCACTTCTTGGATACACAGCTGAGCAATTGAAAGATCATTCAGTTCCTCCAATCATCCCAGATCACTTAATAGAATATCAAAAAACTTTTCTTGATAAAATGCTTAATGGAGAACGAATCGCTTATTACGAAGCTCAACGAATAACCAAATCAGGTCAGTTAATAGATATCGTCGCTTCATATTGTCCAGTGTTAAACAAGCAAGGCGACCTAGTATTAATCGTAGGTATGTATAAAGATGTAACTAAACAAGTGGAAGCACAACGTCTGCTTGTAGAAAATGAAAAAAAATATAGATTTATCGCTGAAAACACATCAGACTTAATTCAAGTTATTGATCATAACGGTGTGATTACTTATATCTCACCTTCTGTTGAAGCGCTTTTAAATTATACACCTCTTGAATATCAGGATCAGTTTATCTTTGAGTGTCTTCATGAAGAGGATATTCCCACTTTCCGTAACATGTTACACGAGTTACATGTAACACAAGAGCCATTGAAGATTGAAGTACGCTATCTTCATAAGGATGGAAGTCAAGTCTGGATGGAAGTACATGCTTCTTACGTCGAAGATGAACAAGAAGCAAAAACCATTATTGTTTCAAGAGATATCAGTGAACGGAAGAAATATGAGGAAGAGCTGAAATACCTTGCCTTTCATGATACGTTAACAGGCTTACCAAACCGCTATCACTTTACGGAACTTCTCAAGGAAGAAATGGCCATTTCAAAAAAGACGTTACATCATATGGTCTTAATGTATATAGATGTAGACAATTTCAAGCAAATCAACGACACCTATGGTCACGCCGCTGGTGATACAGTTTTAATAGAATTCTCAAAAAGACTAAAAATCTCTACACGTTCGTCCGATAAGGTTTGTCGAATTAGTGGCGATGAGTTTGTCATTATTCTCGCAAATCCTGTCACGCCAAAGGAAGCAATGACCATCGCACAGGATATTCAGAATGAGCTGAAAACACCAATTTCTTTAGGAATGAATGATATAGATATTACTGCGTCTATCGGGATGGCCCAATACAGCGGTGAAGAACTACCTATGGAATATCTGATCAAAAAAGCAGATCGCGCCCTCTATCAGTCAAAAGAAAATGGCAAAAAACATTATACGTTTTGGACTGAATGATTCTTTTGCCTATTGAATCCATAAAATTAAAACCACAAAGAATTGTTTATTCTTGGTGGTTTTTTATTTGGATCTAATTAAAAGTTTCTCATAGCGCTCACTATACACCATGGTCCTTCTTATTCACTTTTTCCAATCTTTCTATAGAAAACCTTCCGAGCATCCCAATCCAAAGAAAAGCTAGAAACCAATTAAAATGCATTTGAACAAACTCATTTCCTATTTCAAAGAAAGCAAGAGTTAATGCAATGACGCCAATACCACTTAATAGATTAAACAGTGAACGTAACCTTGTTATCATAACTTCCTCCTCTGTATAACAAATAGTGGTTTATCCGTATTAGTTCTACATTTATAGGAGTAGTCCTTCTGTGGTTCTCTAACCCAACAAAAAAGGCCAACCACCAAATCGGTTGACCTTTTTTACCATTAACGATATGGACGCACCCATTCCGCATAAGTCTTCTGAGAATCAAAATTAAATCCATGCTTATTAAAAAAGTGCTCCACTCTCTCCTGTGATTCTGGTTCATCTATGGTTACTACAATTTTTCTTACTCGTAGAGAATGAGCCACCTCTTGTAGATAGCCTATACATATGGAACCATATCCTTGGTTAATAGTAGTACCTTTTAATTCCTCAATACGCAGTAGCTTTTCCGCTTCCTGATAAGTAACGATGGCTGCAAAATCATATTCTTCATCCAGCTTGGATTGTGAGTCCTTTAGGTAAATATGATAATTTTCTTCTTCTGGGATTTTATAAATGACAACAGGGTCACCCAACTTATCCTTTTCAATCGCGAAGATTTGATAATTTCGCTCAATCAACTTGTTTACATTGTATTGAAGCGCATCTATCTTCTTTTCTAATTGTTCGTTTTGAGATTCTACATCATCTGCTCGTCGTTTTAAGGACATTTCATATTGTTTCCTTTTTGTAAATAACATGAAAAACACCCCCATAAAAAATCATACTGTGTAAGTACCTTTTATTTATATAGGGGGACAAATTTAATTATGATAACAATCTTCTACTACTTGTAACATAATTGTTCATTGCGTTTTGGGAAAATCAATTCATCAACCATTTGTCATAAATTCATCAACTGTTTTCGCATCTTATGCTCGTTCAAGCTCACTCTCTGATTGTTGATAGATTTCTTCTAATCGCCTTCCTTTAGACCTTGCTAAAATCTCCATTCTTACGGAAAGCTGTTTCATGGTAAAATTCATCGTATCTTCAAAATTAACCTGAAATGGCGAATCTTCTACCATTCCTTCTTGGTTCAACTTGATTGCAAGCGGAGTTAACTGCTCCATCTTATTTGTCACTACCTCAAAAATGTGTGGCTGTTCACTAATTAAACGCTGTAAAAGGAAGGTTCCATACGCAATATGCCGTCCTTCATCCTTCTTCAGTAGACCAATACCTTTAAGAAGTCCTGGCATGGCTCCAATTTTTTCTAATGATTGATAAAAGGAATAATAACCCGTTTCAGCAAGAACACCTTCAACAAACATATTATATACCGTTGAAGCTTCTGCTAAAGCCTCTGCCGAATGATCAGTTTCCAATCTTTCCATGGCAGTCGGTAGGATCTCATTAAAGATTGTGTTATAGGTTTCGGAGTGATAACACGATAGGTCATCATTTTCACCTAATGCATTTAACACACGTCTAAAAAACTCAGTGTGTTTCGCTTCTTCAAACAGAAAAGTAGTTAAATACATTTCTTCTTCAAGACGACCTTCTTTTGCAATAAGCATCATTAATGGCAATAGATCTCTTGTAACGGCTTCTTCTCCAGCTTGAAATTGAGAAATCAGACGAAGAATGGCTACTTTTTGTTCATGTGTAAAGCTTGCCCAATCCTTTACATCCTGTGATAAATCAATATCGGCAGGATCCCATACACCAAAACGTTTAGCTTTTTGAAATAATCTAAAAGGGAGCGTGTCCTCTAATAGTCCTCTGCTACTTGTTGTTAAAATTGTTCTCTTTTTCATGTACAGCCTCCTAAAATAAATTAGCCCGTGTTCTTAAGAGAATCAATAACCACCTTTATGTAAGGGCTTACATTTTATTATTAAGGATGTAGCTTACGATTGATAGTACTGAAAATGAAGGGGTGTGGAATGTCGATTGTTAGATTCACTTAAGTGACCAGCTGCGCTTTTTACTTTTCTACTATATTAATATTTGAAACCATTTTAAAGTTAAATTTAAATACCCCTTGAAAAATGTTAATTTAATAATGTTTATAAAGTTAATTAATCAAACGTTTGTTTAAATAGAGTTATAAAATTACTATTCAAATTAGAAGAATACTTTGCAAGTCAAACGATTCAACCTATTTAATTTCTACAAAAAATTCTCCTAAATGATTACCATCAAAATATACCGAAATCTCCCAAAGACCTGATTGATCAAATCCAATATAGGACGGCATCGTTTTAGTTGCTCCCAAATTAGGTTGAGTAAACTCATGATTAAACTCCCAAGTTACCTCCCTGAAACTATGTCCATCTATTAATATAGTTTTATTTCTCCTGTTTCTAAATGAGTCCCTTCCACTCGAACGACTCCTTTCATTTCATCCGATTCTCCCCAAAAATGCCATAAAGTTTTTAAAGGTTCATTGGCAATAAAATTTACTTTTAAGAAGCCTACCTTACCTTCAATACCTATAAATTCTTCATCCTGAGAAAGAAATGTTGGAGTAGATTTATAGTTTACAGTTGTCTCTTTCTCACACCCTATTACAAAAAATAACATGACTATTCCTACTATAAGAAACCGTATAGTACCTAACAAAACACTTCACTCCTTGTTGAGATATTTCTACAAAAATTCTTAAATCTAATTATAGAATAACACATTCGTAGAAAGGTTTTACAAAAATTGGAACTGATTTATAAAAGTTCATTAGTGAATAACTGTATTAAAAATAGCAGCCCTTGGGCTGCTATTTTTTTATAAGTTCTCAAGTACTAGCTGAAGTAAAGGGTGTTCTTCTGGAAGTCCACTCACTTCTTTTAGTGTTTCTTTTGCACCTTTTTCGTTTATCTTTTCTTGTAAGGCAACAGCTTCTTCATCTTGCTTTACGTCATACTTTAACGCAGCGGCAATCCCTTTTGCTAGGTTTTCTGGCTGCCCTTCTACATACTCATAGTATTGAACAGCCGGGCTAATTAACCGATCATTAGCTCCTAGCTTTCGTAAAGGACCTCTTGCTACCCTTGGAATTTCATCATTTATATATGGATTAGTAAATCTGCTAATGATCTTTTCTACATATTTCAAATGATCTTCTTTGTTAAATGAATACTTCTTCATTAACACAGATCCAGATTCATGAAGCGCACCTTTAACGACTTCTAGCACCGCTTCATTTTCCATCGCGTCTTTAATAGTTGCAAGCCCAGCTTGATACCCCACATACGCAGCAACCGCGTGACCTGTATTAACCGTAAATAATTTTCTTTCTATATAAGGAGTAAGATCATCAACAAAAGTAACACCTTCAATAGCTGGAACTTCTCCTACCATCATGGATTGGTCGACTACCCATTCATAGAAAGGCTCAACCATCACCATTAACTTATCTTCATTCGTTTGAATGGGCACAATTCTATCTACCGCTGCATTAGGAAACGCAAACAGTTCGTCAAATTGGCTTTTTTCATCTTGAGTGAGATGCTCATAAACCTTCTCTTTTAAAAATGCACTTCCACCAATCATGTTTTCACATGCAATAATGTTTAATACTTGCTCTGAAGATTGGGCTCTTTTGCGCAACCCTTCTGCAATCGCTTTAGATATATGCGGTAAAATATTAGGTCCAACTGCAGTTGTCACGAGGTCAGCCTTTGAAATCGTTTCAACTAACTTTTCAGGCTCCTCTATACTGTTAATCGCTCTTACATGTGTAACGATGTTTTCTTGACGAGATTCTGCTGCCAACACGACCTTGTATTCTTTCTTCTCGTTCAGCAGTTTCACCATTTCAGCATTTACATCTACAAAACAAACTTCATAACCTGCCTCTGAAAGGATGCTACCAATAAACCCTCTACCGATATTACCAGCACCAAAATGAACAGCTAACATTTAGTTCACCTCAGAAAACAAGTTGATAATTTCATTTGCAGAATTTGCTCCCACAATCTTTTCAATATTCTCTTCCTCTGAACAAACGATGGCAATTTGGGATAAGATGTCTAGGTGTTCACCATCTTTACCTGCAATTCCGATTAACACCTTAACGATGTTACCTCCACCGAAATCTACTCCTTCTGGCACCTGGATAATGGATAGACCAGAAGTAAGTACAGATTTTTTAGCATCTTCTGTACCATGTGGAATCGCTACGAAATTCCCCATATAAGTAGACGTGATTTCTTCACGTTCTAGCATTTTGTCTATATAGGAAGCATCCACATACCCCTTATCTACTAGAATTTGTCCCGTTGCACGGATTGCTTCTTCTTTACTATTAAATGTTGCATGTAGGACAACATTTTCTTCTGATAAAATTTTTGTCATGTTAAGTCTCCTCACTTTACTACTTTTGTATCAAATATTGTTTTCAATTCTGTTGCTAATAAATTGGCAATCTGTTCTTCATTACTTGATTGAAAATGGTCCATGACTTCTTCATCCCGTATGATGAGAGAACTAATTCCACTCAAAATCTCTAAGCCTTCCTCACTTACGTCCTTAGAAGAAATCATCAGCAATATCGTTTGAAGCTTCATTTCCGTCCCATCCATAGCTTTTACTGAAGCAGCTCGATTTAGCCGATGAATTGTAAAACTAGAACGTATAACGGCATCACTTCGGGTATGATATAAAGCCATGTTGGTACCAGGTATTCCGAGACCACCTATTTCTTCTCTTTTTAAAAGTTCCTCTAACACATCTTGAGAGTTCTTTACAACACCTTTATCCCTTAACTGATCTAATTGACTTAATAAAACCACTTGTAATGACTTTCCTTCATTGGAGACTTCATTTAAAAAGAAGCCTTCTAGTATCTGCTTAATCGTTTCTGAATAGCGGTGAATCTGACTTATTAAGGTTAGATACGAACGGCTATTGATTCCGACCAGATCCTGTTTCACATTCTCTTTTTTAGAATCAATTCTTACAAGATGCTTCTGGTTAAAGATAAATTGTTTCACTTTATTCACTTCATCATTGGATAACAAAGGACTTACTACTAAGTAGTCTTTCTTAAAATCCTTTAAAGGAACCGTTGAAATGACGGCATCAAACTCATCTAAGTTTAGATTGGATAAGTCAAATAACGATGCATTATGGGTTCTTACTCCACTAATTTGCTGTTCGAGTTTAGAGGATAGGATTTTAGAGGTTCCTATTCCACTTGAACAGACGACTAAAGTCTTTACTTCTTTTGTCTCTTCTTTATTCAAAATTGCAGAAGCAAAATGCATGACTAAGTAGCCAATCTCTTCTCTAGGTACCTTTAATTCTGGGAGATGAACACGTACTGCATGAGATAAAAGGTTGAACATTTCAGAATAATCCTGTTCAATCTTTGATAGTAACGGATTGGAAATTCTCATATTTTGTCTGATGCGATATAATGCTGGACGTAAATGGGCAACTAGCCCTTGAAAAAGCGAAGCATTCTTTACTAAGTCCACTCCGGTCTCATCACTTACAAACTTGATCAGATTTTGGACGATTAATCCGATTTGAAGGCTTGAATCCTCTAATAAATCATCACGTTCATTTCTAAGCTTTGCCCCCATTAAATGCATGGTGATATAACCAATCTCACCGTTAGAAATATCAATACGAAAGATTCCTTCTAATCCTTTTACAATTTTCTCTGCCGCTTTATACTCTTTCGTTGGTTTTAAGCTATCTAAATATTCTTCATCAAAATTAATTTCTTCTCCTTGTTGAATTCGTTCAATGGCCAGAGCCAAGTGAACGACAAGACCAATATAGGAGCTATCCGCGATTGAGTATGGAAGATCACTTTTTATCTCGTTTATTTGCTTCTCAATGATGAGTAGTTTTTTCTTATCGACTAACCCCAGTAAGCGATCGGTAATGGTATCGACTTGACTAGTAGACTTCTTTTGAATCGTTTCCTTAATAACTGACATTAGTTCTGCTTCATCAATATTCTCACTTATTAAGCTACTCATTGCTTTACGTTTCGCTGATTCCGAACCAATAATTTCAACGCCATAGCCTCTTTTTCTTATTAAAGAGAGTTGAAAAGCTTCTAACTTTTCTTCTATTTTGTTTAAATCATTGCTAATTGTTGCAATCGTTACATTTAAATCATTGGCAATTGCCAATAGCTTAACAGGCTCACTCGAATCTAATAGTTCTGATAAGATAATGGTTTGTCTTTCTTCAGGCGTATACTCATTATGTGAAAGGTTAAATAAAATAAGCCTAAGTTTTTCTTTACTTTCGGTAGACCCAAGAAGTTGAATCCCAATCCCTGACTTTTTGTTGAGAGTAAGATCGTGCTCATTTATTAGTTTTTCTACCCCTTTTAAGTCACGGTGAACCGTTCGTGGACTCACATCAAGTGCGTCCGCCATCTCTTTAACCGTCATTTCATCCTGATTAGCCAATAATAGCTCGAGGATTTTCCGTTCTCTTGCCGATATATACATGTGGAAACCACTCCTGTATGTCGGGTATGCATTTCTTTTCTTTGCTTATTATGACGTACTTATAAGCTCTTTTCTAATACTGTGTTGCTTTTCAAGCTACTTTAAAAGCATACCCTTTTTAATACGTAGAACCTAAGTGATCATAGTTAAAAAAGAGCAACTCTCTCTATTTAAAACCCTGGACACTCTACTACCGAGTAAAAATCCGGCTTTTGGTATTTTTATGGAAGTAACAATCTATACAAAAACAGCCTACTTATAAGAACTTTACACTTGTTGTCAAAATAAATTTGAACACATCCCTCCATTTAATCATATTGGTTTTATTTCTAATTCTCAAGGAAGAGAAGTTTCAACTTCGTCATTACACTTGTTGCCAAAATTAAAAAGATTGACCCGGAATTACGAGTCAATCTCTTAGATGTTTTATTGAAGCTGATCAATTAGCTCATCATATTTAGGACTGTTCAAGAAGTTTTCAACTGAAATATGATGGGCAGTTGGTAATTTCTCTTTTGCACGTGGCGTTAAATCTTTATGAGTGAAGACCACATCTGCATCACTTGGTATATTGCTGATCGATGTGTTTGTAATATCTACGTTTAATCCAGCTTTCTTCGCTTTGTTTCGTAAAATGGATGCACCCATAGCACTTGAACCCATACCTGCATCACATGCAAAGATGATTTTGTTAACATTTTTAGGATCAAATTCTTTTGCATTCGCTTCAAAGCTTCCAGCTACAGAACTCTTCTTCCCTTTCATTTCTTGCATTTTTGCTGCTGCACCTGCGATGTCTTCCTCTTCACCTTTTTTACTTGTTTTTAAGATTAAAGATGCGACGATGAACGAAACCGCTGCTGCAATTAGAACTCCCGCTAATACACCAATATGTCCTCCACCTTTAGGCGTCATGGCAAGTAGTGCAAAAATACTTCCTGGAGATGGTGGAGCAACTAATCCTACATTAAATAATGTAAATGTAAACACACCGCTAATTCCACCCGCGATCGCTGCAAGAATTAATAATGGTCTCATTAAGATGTATGGGAAATAAATTTCATGAATACCACCGAAGAAATGGATAATAGCTGCTCCCGGTGAAGTCTGTCTAGCTGTACCTTTTCCAAAGACCATAAATGCTAGTAAGATACCAAGACCCGGTCCTGGGTTTGTCTCGAGTAAAAACAGAATAGATTTTCCTGCTTCTGCAGCTTCCTTTGCACCTAACGGACTTAAAATTCCATGATTGATCGCGTTGTTTAAGAATAATACCTTTGCCGGCTCAATAAAGATATTGGCAAGTGGTAATAACCCCGCATTAACAATTGCTTCAACTCCCGCTGCAAGAATATTATTTAATCCTTCAACAACAGGACCAATTGTGTAAAACGCAATAATGGTTAGAATACCTGCTAAAATACCTGCTGAGAAGTTATTAACAAGCATTTCAAATCCTTGTCTCACACGTGGTTGAATGACTTGGTCAAATTTTTTGATTAAGTAACCTCCAAGTGGTCCCATAATCATTGCACCTAGGAACATCGGGATGGATGAACCAACAATTACACCCATTGTTGCCGTAGCTCCAACAACTCCTCCACGTACATCATAGATCATCTTACCACCTGTATAACCAATTAATAATGGTAATAGGTACGTAATCATTGGACCTACAAGCTTAGCAAGCTCTTCATTGGGAGCCCAGCCTGTTGGGATAAATAAAGCAGTAATAATCCCCCACGCAATAAATGCTCCTATATTTGGCATGATCATACCACTTAAATGACTACCAAAGCGCTGTATCTTCACACGAACATCAGGCTTTTGTCCTTCGTTTGTTGACATATTTATTCTCCTTTCAACTATGCTAGTAGTTGTTATTATTTATCGTGTTTACACTTATTATGATAAGCCCGTTATAAAGCGTTTTCAATTTAAAGAAAAGCGGCTTTTGTCACAAGTATTGTTGTCATCATTTAAAAGGGATATGTATCATTGGTGCTCTTCGTTCTGATAAAATGACATTATCCTACATAGAAAGGTGTAGTTATATGTCTGCATACAAGGTAGTTTTTTTAGATATCGATGGAACGATTTTGAGACCAGATCACACCATTCAAGACTCAACTAAAACAGCCATTAAGAGGTTACAAAAACAGGGTATTATTGTGTTTTTAGCCACTGGGCGTCCTTTACATGAAATAAAAGAGCTTGGTGAAGAGCTAAATATCACGTCGTTCATTGCTTATAACGGAGCTTACGCCATTTTTGAGGGAGAAGAGATTTTTAAAGAAACGATGCCAAGTAAGGATGTTACCCGTTTCTTAGAAATCGCTCAATTAGAAAATCATCAATTGGTGTTCTATACACATGAAAAGAATGTGTTTAGCTCGAGAGAACCTGAAATTGTTCAGCGATTTATTGATACCTTTCATCTTAAACAAAATGCGATATATAGCCCTGCCATTAATCAAGAAGTGTTAGGTATTACGATTATGACAGATCAAGAATTGGCTTCTCGTCACTATCAAGAATTCAAAGAAATACATTTTACAACAGTTAACGTGAAAGGTCTAACGAACTGTTTAGATGTGATTCGTGACCATGTTAATAAAGGAGTCGCTGTAAAAGCTGTCTTAGACCGATTAGGCTTATCACCGGAAAGTGCCATCGCGTTTGGTGATGGAATGAATGACAAGGAAATGCTCATGACTGTTGGGGAAGGATTCGCCATGGGGAATGGTCATCCCGACTTGTTTCAGTACGCGAATCGGAAAACAACCGATGTGGAGGACAATGGGATCTATAATGGATTAGCATTGTTGGGGTTAATGTAGAGGGATATTGCCTTTAGTGTACTCTGTTGTCTATCTGAATAGCTCATTATTTTGGGGAACATAGTGGATATGCGTGAAATTTTAAATATATGCGGAAAACTTACGATTTATGCGGAATTTCTGATTTATATGCTGAAATCTTTAAATATATGCGGAAAATCCAGATTATATGCGTATTGAGAGCAAAGAAAAAGAGATGCCTTCAAGCATCTCTTCCCACCTTTAAGCATCTGCACCAACCAAGTTAGCCCTCTGCCCCTCCAGCTTCTCTTGTTCCTCTGAAACTAGTATTTTCTTTTCCCATGCTCGACTTTTCCACCTGAAGTACATGATAATGCCACGTAGCCACTCATCAAGAATAAAGGCAACCCATACTCCAGCAAGGCCGTATCCAAGCTTTATTCCTAGTAAATACGAGACGGGCACACTTATTCCCCACATCGAGATAAACGCCATTAATACTGGAAAACGTGCATCCCCAGTAGCACGAAGAGAGTTGATTACCACTAAATTAAACGTTCTACCAGGTTCGAGTATTAAACTTAACAGTAACAAAAATCCACCGACCTTAATAATCTCTTCATTATCAGTGAAAATGGACATAAGTGGCTCTCTGAAGATGGCTACTATGATTGCAATAAGGATGGTGATAATAATACTTGATTTTAAGCTTTTTAGTAATTGTTGATAAGCTCCATCAAAGTCCCTTGCTCCCACTTTGTGACCAATCAATATCTGCGTTCCCTGCCCCATTGCTAAGCCAAATAACAAGATAAACGACATGATATTAAAAGCGTATACTCTTGTTGTTAGCATTTCAGCACCGAGGATGGCAATAATCGCAGTTATCGCCATCTGGCTCGTATTATAGACGGCTTGTTCTCCCGCTGCTGGTATACCAATATTTAAAATCTTTTTAATTTGCTTTATATCAAAATTTAAGTAGTCTTTCCACTGAATATGAATCGGTAAAAGCTTATACATCAGTACAAAAATTAGTAGTAACGCCACTGCTCTACTTAAGGCAGTTGAAATCGCTACTCCTTGAACTCCCATCTCTGGTACACCTAGTAAGCCATAAATAAAAATGGCATTACCAACTACATGAATAATGTTCATGATTATAGAGATAAACATGGATTCTTTTGTATATCCGTTTGCTCGTAAAATGGAAGAAATGGTTAGTAATAAGGATTGTGTGAATAACGTTCCTCCAACGATTAGTAAATATTGATTCGCGTAATCGTAAATTTGATTCGTCAACTCGAAAAGGTTGAGGAACTGGCCTCTAAATAATACAACCGCAACACTTATAATGATTCCAAATATAAGGTTTAGTGTAATAGAAATGGCGGATACATTCTTTGCTTCAATCGGAAGCTTCGCACCTAGATACTGCGAAACCAATACGGCAGTTCCTGTCGCAACAAAACCAAATAACAGGATCGTAAAGAAAATTAACTGGTTCGCAACACCTACAGCTGCCACTGCATCATCTGAAATATGAGAAAGCATAAATGTGTCTGTACTTCCCATCAGCATGTGAAGAAATAATTCGATGAAGATAGGCCAAGTCAATGCAAACAAAGTTAGTGGTTTTGTTAAACTCTTTTTATTTTTATTCATGATGTCCACCTTTTCCCATTAGAAATCCGAGGTATTTACCCTCGGATGTTGACTTAACTATTTATTGATAAACCCTACATTATAACGGTTAACCTTCATTATAGTGACATTAGCTTTATTCTACAATGCCTTATTTTTGTGTTTTAGGTATCGGAATTTTGTTAGTATCTTCCAGAGAAAATATGGAGCTACTCTTTAAGTAAACTCTTAATTCTCTGCAAGCTTTGGTTGTTTTGTATCTATTAATGAATCCTCTGCTGGCGTTGCTCTTTTTATGAAAAAGGCCATTACTAATGCGACTGCTGCAATAAAGACGGTTACGAAGAACGCATCATTTATTCCTTCTAGTGTTGCCACATAAACCTGCCGGATCAGTACAAAGAACAGTTGGGTGCCATTGAGGAATTGGTGCGGGAGTGTGTAGCTAATTAAAGGCAAGGTAGTGATCTATCTTGCCTTTTGGTTTGTTATATAGGATTGGCGAAACACGTTTTGTGCAATTATCTCGAATTACTGTGCAATTATCTCGAGTTACTGTGCAATTATCTCGAGTTACTGTGCAATTCCTTGGAGTTACTGTGCAATTCCCTCGAGTTACTGTGCAATTCCCCTATTATGTCCTGCTTAAGACGTTTCAAAACTTACTCTTCTACGTTATGAATGTGTTCTTTTACATCTAATCCGGCATTTTCTTTATAAAATAAGAAAAAAGTCAGCAACATTATGCTGACTTAGTCAATTTATCTTACTAGCTGCTTCACTAGCTCACGATTTCTCTTTTTAAAGACCTCATTATGAGATGATACCATTCCTACTGATGTCGCATCTGGCTGAATAAAGAGCTTGGCCTTGTTCACTGCGTTAGCGGCGTCTTGGAATGCACCGGCAATGAGATTTAATTTGCCATCATGTTTTAAAATATCTCCTACTGCATAAAGCCCTGGCACGGAGGTCTCACTTGTTGAGTTACCTGCTAAGTAGTAGTCATCGATTAATGTAAAGTCTAGCTCACTATTCTTTAGTAATGAGGCATCTTGTTCAAAACCGTGATTAATTAGAATTTCGTCGACCGCTAGCTCACTGGTTTCGCTTGTTTCAAGGTTGGTTAGTTCGACTCTATGAATCTCTTCTTGATTTTCAGAAGCAATGAGTTTCGTTATAGAAGTGTTGAACATACACTCTGCTGAACTGTTTAGCAGTTGAGTCACTTGGGCTTCATGCCCCGTTAATTGTGGCTTACGATGAACCACATATACCTTCTTGGCGATAGGCTCTAACTCATTAGCCCAATCTACAGCAGAATTTCCACCACCAGATACCACCACTACCTTATCTTTGAAATATTTCAATGTTTTCACTGTATAGTGAAGGTTTGACACTTCATATCTTTCAGCACCTTCGATATGAAGCTTTTGTGGTTTTAAGATTCCGCTTCCAACAGCAACTATAACCGTTTTGGAGTAGTGTCTTGCACCGGATGCTGCTTTTAATATAAATAGACCCTTCTCATCTTTAGAGATGGATGTAATTCTTTCATTTAGTACAACTGTTGGGTTGAAGGTTAGTCCTTGCTCTACTAATTGATCGATTAATTTGGCACCTGGTGTAGGTGTTAGCCCCCCTACATCCCAGATCATCTTCTCAGGGTAGATATGAATCTTCCCACCTAAGAATGGTTGAAATTCAATTATTTTTGTTTTCATTTCACGAAGTCCGCTATAAAAGGAAGAATATAAACCTGCTGGTCCTCCTCCAATAATTGTCACATCAAAGGTTTCGATCTGCTCCAAAATAATCACTCCATTTTGTGATATGATATATATATTGTTTAAATCTTATTGACAATGAATCTCATTATTACTATATTTATATTGTAACTTATATTGATAATGATTATCAATATTGTTTACATCTATAAAATTGGAGGCTCAGGTTATGGTTCGCCTTTACACAAAGGACTTAAATATCGGCTATGAAGATCGACTAATTGTCCAAAATCTTTCAATTGAGATACCGGATAAAAAGGTTACAACCATTATCGGTTCTAACGGCTGTGGAAAATCGACACTATTAAAAGCAATGACCCGTATCATTCCTCATCAGGCAGGATCCGTCATTCTAGATGGTGAGAGTATCTCAAAGGAAAATACGAAGATATTGGCTAAGAAAATGGCCATTCTCCCTCAAAATCCAGAAAGTGCAAGTGGATTAACCGTTGGTGAAGTCGTATCGTATGGACGTTTCCCTTATCAAAAAGGATTCGGCCGACTAACAAAAAGAGATATTGAAGTAATTGATTGGGCCCTTGAGGTTACCGGGACGTCCTTTTTCAAATACCATCCTATTGATGCTCTCTCCGGTGGACAGCGCCAACGTGTTTGGATTGCGATGGCTCTAGCACAAGAAACAGAAATGATTTTCCTTGATGAGCCTACTACCTACTTGGACATGGCCCACCAGTTGGAAATTTTAGAACTTCTTCAAAAGCTAAATGAAGAACAAGAACGTACCATTGTTATGGTATTGCATGACTTAAACCAGGCAGCACGCTTTGCAGATTTTATTATTGCCATGAAATTTGGGCAAATTGTGAAAGCAGGGACTCCTGAAGACGTCATCACCAATGAAGTGTTAAGAGAAGTTTTTCAAATCGATGCTCAAATCGGTAAGGATCCAAGAACCAATAAACCGATGTGTATCACATACAACCTATTAAAAGGAGAAGAAAAAAATGAAAAAATACCTACTACCATTCCTACTACTGTTGCTAGTATTTAGTCTTGCAGCTTGCGGAGCAGCAAAAGAGGAAACAACTGAAAACGAAACAGAAACGGCTAATGAAACGACAGAAGCTGCTGGCACCATTACATATGAATCAGAAAATGGGCCTGTTGAAGTACCTGCTGATCCACAACGCGTTGTTGTACTTTCTACTTTTGCTGGAAGTGTATTAGCACTTGAAACACCGATTGTTGGTGTTGATTCATGGTCTAAAATGAATCCACGTTATGACCTTGAGGGCGTTGAAGAAGTAGCTGAAGACAACTTAGAGAAAATTATTGAGTTAGAGCCAGATTTAATTATCGGATTATCTTCTACAAAGAACATTGATAAATTACAAGAAATTGCACCAGTTGTGACATTCACTTATGGTAAATTAGATTACCTTACACAACACTTAGAAATTGCGAAGTTACTAAATAAGGAAGAAGAAGGTCAAGCTTGGATCAACGACTTCCAAAAGCGTGCACAAGAAGCTGGTACAGAAATCAAAGCTAAGATTGGTGAAGATGCTACGGTAACAGTTGTTGAAAACTTCAACAAAGAATTATACGTATTCGGTGATAACTGGGCACGTGGTACAGAAATTTTATATCAAGAAATGAAATTAAACATGCCTGAAAAAGTGAAAGAAACAGCTTTAGAGCCTGGATTCTACTCATTATCACTAGAAGTTCTACCTGAATTCGTTGGGGACTACTTAATTGTGAGTAAAGCCGAAGAAACAGAATCTTCTTTCATGGAATCAGAAACTTATAAGAACATTCCTGCTGTTAAAGAAGGACGTACATTTGTCGCTAACGCGAAGGAATTTTATTTCAATGACCCAATTACACTAGAATACCAATTAGAGTTCTTTATTGAATCGTTTCTTGGTGAGTAATATTAAGTAAGAGGAATTCTTTCATGAATTCCTCTTCTCTTTTTATAGTAGTTTTCTGGTTCGGAACAGCCTTTTTGAAAGAAAATAGTTATACTATACATAGTTCTTCAATTTTTTAGGAAGAGATGAGGTTTTATGAAAACATACCCATTTTTGTTGAAACTAGTGATTAGTCTACTAGGTTTCATCGCTGTCTTTTTTATTTCATTAGTTTTCGGTGCTGCCGAGACAAGTGTCAAGGAAGTATGGCTTGCTTTAACATCTAATGTGAAAACAGACACATTAATCATGATTCGTGAAATTCGACTACCTCGAGAAATTGCGGCTATATTTGTGGGCGCTGGCTTAGCCGTAGCAGGTGCGATTATGCAAGGTATTACGAGAAATCCGCTTGCAGATCCTAGTCTACTTGGCTTAACAGCTGGAGCAAATGCAGCCCTAGCTTTAACCATTGCACTTATTCCAACAGCCAATTATTTTGCCATTATGATTGCCTGCTTTATTGGAGCGGCGGTTGGTACCATCATGGTCGTGAGTATCGGCTCTGCCAAGAAGGGCGGTTTCTCACCATTTCGAATTGTGTTAGCTGGTGCGGCAGTTTCTGCCTTTTTATATGCCATTGCGGAAGGTATTGGACTTTATTTTAAAATAACAAAAGAAGTGTCCATGTGGAGTGCAGGAGGAATTATTGGTACAACGTGGGAGCAGCTGCAAGTGATTGTACCGTTTATCGCCGTTGGTATTATTATTTCCTTCTTTTTATCCCGACAATTAACGATTCTTAGTTTAGATGAAGAACTTGCAATTGGGCTTGGCCAAAAAATTACACAAATTAAGTTTCTATTGTTTGTCATTGTGATTATGTTAGCTGGTGCCTCGGTAGCATTAGTTGGAAATCTTGCCTTTATCGGCTTAATGATTCCACATATTGTACGTGCCGTAGTTGGAACGGACTACCGATTTGTTCTTCCCATGTCAGCTGTGTTCGGAGCAACTTTTATGTTATTCGCTGACACACTGGGTCGGAATATAAACGCACCATTCGAAACACCAGTACCTGCAATCGTCGCGTTAATGGGGCTTCCTTTCTTCCTGTTTATTGTTCATAAAGGAGGGAAAGCATTCACATGATTCATCCTAACATCCTAAAAAAACAGCGTTTGCTACTCATCGTTTTTTTCTTATTAATTCTCGCAACTATCGTCGTAAGTATGGGACTCGGTTACGCCTCTCTTTCCTATGATCGACTCATTCCTACTTTGCTCGGACAAGGCTCCTTTAAAGAAGAATTTGTACTATTTTCTGTAAGATTGCCTAGAATCTTTATTACTCTCCTTGCAGGAATGGCACTAGCAGTATCAGGCTCTATTTTACAAGGAATTACGAGAAATGATCTAGCTGACCCAGGGATCATAGGGATTAATTCAGGTGCTGGGGTCGCGATTGCCGTTTTCTTTTTGTACTTTCCTATTGATGCGGGCTCCTTTGTCTACCTGCTTCCTGCTGTAGCATTTATCGGAGCCCTCATTACGGCTTGTCTCATTTATTTATTTTCATACAATCGAAAGGTTGGTCTTCAACCTGTTAGGCTAATTCTAATCGGTGTTGGATTTTCTATGGCTCTATCTGGAATGATGGTTGTCCTCATCTCTTCTTCGGAACGAGAAAAAGTAGACTTTATTGCCAAATGGTTAGCAGGTAGTATTTGGGGGACGGATTGGCCATTTATAGTGGCAATCCTTCCATGGTTAATTGTCTTAATTCCATTCACACTGTACAAAGCGACGAAATTAAATTTATTAAATTTAAGTCAATCTACGTCTATTGGACTGGGTGTACCTATTGAAAGAGAAAGGCTCATCCTTCTGTTAACAGCAGTTGCTTTAGCTGCAGCCGCAGTTTCCGTGACTGGAGGCATTGCCTTTATCGGATTAATGGCACCACATATCGCAAAAGCGTTAGTTGGACCTAGACACCAGCTCTTCTTGCCGATTGCCGTCTTAATCGGTGGGTTTCTCTTATTACTGGCTGATACAATAGGAAGAAACCTTGCTGAACCAGAGGGAATTGCCGCTGGAATTATGACCGCTTTAATCGGAGCACCTTATTTTATTTACTTGTTATTGAAACAGAAGTAATCGTTTGGTAAGCCTAAATCTAAAGATTTAGGCCTTTTTTAGCTTGCCTGGAAATAAAGGTAAATTTTACACAGATGTGGAATATTATAAGCATTAAAGTTGGAGGTATTGCCATGAATAAACAACAATTACTCAGTATATATACAAAAGAACAGAGAATCGAAGCAAAACATCCTGGTTGGCAAAGAATTGTAACAGAATTTACAGTACGTAATGTTTCTACCCTTGGTGAAAAAGGCTTCGTGATTTATTCCGAACTAAATGAGAAAAATGTTCATAGCGTCATTGATCAAGAAATCGAATACTTCAAAAGTATTTCTCAGCCATTTGAATGGAAGTACTTCGACTATGATCAACCCTCTAATTTGAAGGAACTATTAAGTGAAAAAGGATTTACGATTGATGAACCGGAGGCATTATTGGTATTAGATATCATGTCTAAAGAAGATCTATTGGGCATGAAGATTGGCCCAGAAATTGTCAGAGTAACAGATGACAAAGGGATAGATGAACTTGTAAAACTGGAGGATCAAATTTGGAATGTTTCTCATGCTGAGCTAGGTGAAAGACTGAAACGCGACTTAAAAAATGATCCAAATCACGTATTCATCTATGCTGTAATCATCGATGGCAAAGTAGTAAGTGGCGCTTGGATGTATTTACATAAAGGAACTTCCTTTGGAAGTCTTTGGGGTGGGTCCACCCTTCCTGACTATCGTGGCCGAGGAATTTACACTTCCTTAATTGCCATTCGTGCCCAGGATGCAAAAGAAAAAGGCTTTTCTCTACTAACTGTAGATGCTAGTCCGATGAGTGCCCCTATTCTTCAAAAACGTGGATTTGAATTATTGGCATACTCTTATCCTTGCAACTCACCAGATTGAAAATCTCGTAGAGTAAGTATTTAAGGCCCTTATTATCTCAATTGTAAATTAGTTATTAAAAAGCCACTAAGTCGGAGAGTACTTAGTGGTTTTAGTTTGTCTGTTTTTATTAAAAATAGGACTATTTCTTGCGACTTTGATTGGCTTACTTGCAACTTTATTAATTTACTTGCTAGTTGGCGTTTTTTTCTTGCGATTAGCATTTTTACTTGCAACTCTTCGTGACTTACTTGCGACTTTTTTAATTTACTTGCAAGTCGGACTCTTTTTCTTGCGTTTAGCATCTTTACTTGCAACTCTACGTGACTTACTTGCGACTTTTTTAATTAACTTGCAAGTCGGCGTCTTTTTCTTGCGATTAGCATTTTTACTTGCAACTCTTCGTGACTTACTTGCGACTTTTTTAATTTACTTGCAAGTCGGACTCTTTTTCTTGCGTTTAGCATTTTTACTTGCAACTCTACGTGACTTACTTGCAACTTTTTTAATTTACTTGCTAGTCGGACTCTTTTTCTTGCGTTTAGCATTTTTACTTGCAACTCTTCGTGACTTACTTGCAACTCTTTTAATTTACTTGCAAGTCGGACTCTTTTTCTTGCGATTAGCATTTTTACTTGCAACTCTTCGTGACTTACTTGCGACTTTTTTAATTTACTTGCAAGTCGGACTCTTTTTCTTGCGTTTAGCATTTTTACTTGCAACTTTATGTGACTTACTTGCGACTTTTTCGATTTACTTGCCAGTTTAACTCTTTTTCTTGCGTTTGGCATTTTTATTTACAACTTTATGTGACTTACTTGCGACTTTTTCGATTTACTTGCCAGTTTGACTCTTTTTCTTGCGTTTGGCATTTTTATTTACAACTTTATGTGACTTACTTGCGACTTTTTCGATTTACTTGCAAGTTTGACTCTTTTTCTTGCGTTTAGTTTGCTAGCTGCAACCCTTACTCACCAGAGTATTTTGTGAGCAAATTAATTACTTTAGCTTTGAAACGTAATCAAGTAATCCCATCGAGCAAACTTGGAGATCTAAATTAATCATGTTTCGTGCTTCCTCTGACACTGGCGTTTCAAGCTGTTCCATTACCTGTTTATGTAGGGCTTCTATCAATTTAGGCAGTAGGGCATTTTGGTCCCCTGTTGATGAAACTACTTCTTTTGTCGTTTCAATAAAAATAGGAATCCAGTATTCTAGCTGTTTCCATACCTCCTCCACTTGATGGGTCATTCCAAAATGACCGAAATAAATATATGTGGGCTTTATGTCTCTTATTCGTTTGGCAGATTGAAGCATCATTTCCGGATCAAATTGATTAGGTGAAGTAGACGGAAGGAAAAATGGACGATGTAGAACCACCTCATAACTGACACCAACCGTATCACCCGTGTAACAACCATTTGTAGTTGAGTCATGAATTGTAAAATGATGATTCGCATGTCCTGGTGTATGTAAAAAAGTTAACGTACAATCATCACTGAGTTTAAGTGTATCTCCATCATTCATAACTTGTACTCTATTTTCAGGAATCGGTAAAATGGGATCAAATAACTGATTAAATGAATCACCATAAACCTGCTTTGCCCCTTGAATTAATCTTGATGGATCAACAAGATGTCTAGCCCCTTTCGGATGGACGATGACAGTCGCATTCGGACAATGTTGAAGCAACAGCCCGACGCCACCAGCGTGGTCTAAATGGATATGAGTAACTATTACATAATCAATTTCACTGGGATTGACTTGTAATTCCTTCAATCCGTCCAATAGATAAGGAATGGAAGGACTAGCACTTGTATCAATAATGGCTTTTTTCGTTTCATTCAGAAAATAAGTCCCCGTTCGGTTCGGTATTCCTAAGTCATACACGTCGATTACATAACGATTCAAATGAAGAGTTTCAAACTTACTCATAAAGGACACCTCCAACATCTTTCTCTACTCTTTTTTAAGCTACGCTACTATTTTCCATAAAAGAAGCCGTTATCCTTCTGAAACGCAGCAAAATTATTAAGACAGCAAGAAGGCCTTTATTCACCCAACATCCCCTGGCTTCTGTTTACGAAACCCTGTCATAATCAAGCAAGTAGCAAAGGCAACCGTTGTGACAATGATTCCAAAAAATAAACCAATTGCTGCCATAAACGTATCGTCGCCTGGAAAAAGAGGTTCAAGAGTTACTAGCTCATAGACGAAGTAACAGGCTAATACTGCATAAAAACTGCTACCAACAGTCCCCATTTTTAAACGATCTCTCTTCTTGCCACTCCATGCCTGGTTCACTATTGACCAAAAATAAATACTCAGGATGACTGCCCCAAACATAATTGGTATATGGATAAATGGAATCATTAGTCGCGTTGTTATACCGAATAAAATAAGTCCAGTTAAACCGAATAGAAGGGCATTCAGAAGAAAGATAAAAATACCTGAAAACCAATGATTTTGAAACCACATCATTCTCTTTAATCTAGTTACCATTGGATTGTTTTTACCTAGTAACTCGATGATTGGATTTCGAATAATGATAAAAACTAAAATACCTATGACACTTATTAATAATAAAATGATCGACATATACTCCCCTCCCACAAACTCAAATTTTTATTTGTAAAACCTCAAACTGTTAAATCATTCTTAGATTTCCATAGTAAACCATTATTTATTGTTTTACAATAAATAATTATTAATTAACATACTAAATTTATTTTTTCACATAAGAAAAGCAACCCTAACAAGGATTGCTTTACATATCTATATTTATTTCACTCTATACCATCTACTAACTCTTTCATCATTGCCTTATCCATTGGTCCTATAATTTTTTGGTGGATGATTCCATTTCGATCAATGATATAGCTAGTTGGAATTGTAATCGCTTGGTACGTTTTTCCCACTTCTCCTGATTGGTCAAGGCCTATTGGAAATGTTAACTTGTAATCTTGTGCAAACTCTTTTACAACTTCTGTATTCTTTTCGGCGGTGGTTAGATTTACAGCTAAAATTACGATATTATTACTTTTCTGCTCCTTGTAAAACTCCTCCATATGCGGCATTTCCGCTTTACATGGTGGACACCAGGTTGCCCATAAATTAAGAATGACCTTTTTCCCTCTAAAGTCAGATAACTTAATATCTGTTCCATCTAGAGCCTTCACCGTAAAATCAGGAGCCAAATTTCCTTGCATTAACCCTGTTTTCACTTTATTCTCATCGATAGAATCAGCTGTCACGACTAGATCTGCTTGTTCGTTTGCAGCGTAATGATTTTCGTAGATCCCCCAAACAAACAGGACCGCTAAACCCATTAAAACTGTAATCTTTTTTGGCATCCTTTTCACTCTCATCCCTTTCTTGGTTTAGTTAGTTTCTCCAAGATTTTCATTTTTTATAGGAAGACGTTCCCAAAAGATCAATAATACTAAAATGATGGCAACAAAAAACCATTGTTCAAAGGTGAAGATGAACACTCTCTCATCGTTAGGGTCTACTAGTGCAAGTAACAATGCCACCCTCAAAAAGGAATAATAAATGATGACCTTGATTACAATTTTAGATGTTTTTATGTACCATAGACCAAGTATAGATCCGAGTGCTACCAATATATGATATAGATGTTGGTCGTCTAAAAAGAGGACCATTAAGAGGTGATATCCACTCATAACGACCAAGCTAAAGAACAAGCCTGCCCTTAATACATTTGTCTCTCTAGATTTCCATAACACATAGACGATGGAAAAAATGATGGCTAGCAGTAAACCAGTCGAACCACCAGTGAAGTATAAGAGGGATAACGGACTATTTATTATTAACGTTGGTTCTATGATGAGTAAGCTAAGTTTCCAAACAACAAAGCCCCAAAATACGCTATTTGAAATAAGGTCAAATGATAGAGAATCACTACTTTTCTTTGTATAGTATTTTAAAAACAGTAGCCCTATAAAAACTGCTACCCCGAGTAAAAGCCATTTGAGTAAAATAGCAAGTGACCCTAATTGAATAATCTCCATTTGACACCTCTTAAATTATTTTTACCCCTAGCGGTATATTTAAACATATAATAAAGGGCGTCATCTACATGCAGATAAAGTCTATTGTTTCGCCGTTATCTTGTAGGTTTTCGCCCTTAAATTTATAAATTCGCCAATATCCTTTGAAAGTTGAGCGATAAATTTTCATGTTCGCCAATAAGGTCAGAAAATTATATTCTTACCTACTCTTTACTAATAAATCAACTGCCTCTTTAATAAATACATCAGCTTTTTGGCCTTTTTTCTCAGCTTCTAACACACACTCTACTAAATTGGCACTCACAATGACTCCGACTGTGCGGTCAACCGCTGAACGGACTGCGGATAGTTGGGTAATGACTTCTTTACAATCTTTTCCTTCCTCCATCATCTTCAAGATTCCTCTTAACTGTCCTTCCATGCGCTTTACACGATTCTTTACTTGGTCGTTATATTCCACGCTTTCGTCCTCCTTATATACTACTTTCCTTATAAATTTACTCATGATTAATTGTCTATTCTTATATATTATACCCCTAAAGGTATACAGTCAAGTCCGACAAATAATGCCACAGCAACTTAAGCTGTGGCATACATTCTAGTGAATATCTCTCTTTTTAAATCTACCGCCTCGGACTTCGTTTATATCAGCAACTGCTAGGAATGCTGATTCATCAAGTTCTTCAACTATAGATTTCAATTTTGCTTCCTCTAATCGAGTGACGATACAGAATATGACTTTCTTATCATCTCCGGTAAATCCACCTTCACCCTTAAGATACGTGACACCACGTCCCAATCTGGCAAGGATCGCATCCCCGATTTCTTGATATTTCTCACTAATAATCCAAGCTGATTTCGATTCGTCTAATCCATCTATGACAATATCAATTGTCTTAAAAGCGATGACATAAGCAAGAATGGAATACATGGCACGGTCCCATCCTAAAACAAATCCACCCCATCCAAAGATGAAAATATTAAAGAACATAATAATTTCACCAACGGAAAAAGGAAACTTTTTATTAATGAGGATGGCTAGAATTTCACTTCCGTCTAGAGCTCCACCATACCTAATGACAATTCCCACACCTGCACCTAATACAATTCCACCAAATACAGTTGCTAATAGCATGTCTTGTGTAAAAGCAGCGACATGATGAAGATAGTTTGTCGCTAGAGATAAGACCGTGATACCAAACAAAGTAGAGATGGCAAAGGTTTTCCCAATTTGTTTATATCCTATAAAGAAAAAAGGAATATTTAATAGGAAAATAAATAGACCAAGCTTGATTCCGGTTAAATTGTAAAGAATAATCGAAATCCCTACAATTCCGCCGTCCATAATATCATTGGGCACTAAAAAGACCTCAATTCCAAGGGCCATGAGCACTGCACCTATAAATAGAAAGAACGTACGATAGAGAACCTTCCTTTTGCTGAGCTTTTTATGTATAGTTTCTGCCTTAGCTTGTTGTAATGGATTATCAACCATATACACCCTCCTCCCGTTTGAAGCATATGCACTTTTTAAGTAAGTATATTATAACATTTAATCAAGTAAGACTGCTGAAGTTAGCCTCAATTAAAATTTTCTACAATAATTTTTAAGGATCTTTTCTAGTACTTTGTTGCTCAACTTTTTCTAAAAAACTACCCTTTTTCATCGTAAAACCTAAGTGATCATTGGTAGAAAAGAGCAACTCCCTCTATTTAAAGCACTGGACACTGTACTACCGAGTAAAAATCCGGCTTCCTGAGGTTTTTACGATAGTAACAATCTATACGGAAATAGCCATTCTTTCTCTAGATTTTCCAGCTTATAGGAATAGTTTATCGTGTTGAGTAAAAAAATAGAAGAAATACGATAGATGGGGAAAGTTTCATGCCAATTAACTACGATCGAGAAGTTCAACAAGTTTACGAACAAGTTGATAACGCCAATTCAAAGCTGTTTGCCCTTTGGTGTGAATATACCGTATTCACTTGGGAATGGTGGCTTCAACTACTATTGACCATCTTACCTTGGGTATTATGGTTAAAGTTGAGAAAAGTTGATAGTACTGATCGTTTATTATATTCTGGGCTCTTTGTTATTATCATTACTTGTTGGCTCGATTTTTTAGGAGTCACACTGGGGCTTTGGTATTATAAGCACAAACTAATTCCTTTACTTCCTTCTTACCTACCTTGGGACTTCTGTATATTCCCAGTTATTGTCATGCTCATGTTGCAGTATAAGCAAAATGTTCATCCCTTTATAAAAGCTCTTTTCTTTGGCGGATTTGCAGCATTTGTTGGAGAGCCATTATTTATATGGCTTGATCTGTATGAGCCAGTAAAGTGGGAAACCTATTATTCTTTTCCAATATACATTTTGATTTATTTGGTTGCTTACTGGATTAGTAAGCGTGATCAGTTTAATGCATTTCAGTAGGTCGCTGAATACATGAAAACGCATGGATGTATTTTTCCATGCGTTTCTGTATGTCCTATGTTAATAGCAGGCGAAGTGGTTACTTCTTCACATCATAACCGACATCTTCAATTTTATCGATCATGTCTTCTTTTGATGTTTTACTTTCATCGAAAGTTACCAATACTGTCCCCTGTTCTAGATTTACTTCAACCGTTTGTACACCATTCAATTCATGTAATCCCCGTTCCACGGAGGTTCTGCAATGGCCTCAGGTCATCCCTAAAACATTTAGTGTGATTTGATTCATTATAAGTCACCTCTTCATATATGTTGATTCTATTTTAACTATATATCTATACTTTTTCAAAGTTTGCACTTATTTACTAGAGGACAAACTGTGTTGTATTTCTAACCTATCCTACCTGAAGCTAAACTTACTTTTAACGATAAATGTGTTATTTTCCGTTTAGAAAAGAACCTAACAGAAATAGGTAAAACAGTCAGGAAATAAAGAAGGACTGTAAAATTTACAACTACAGTCTTTCCTTTCACTAGTTACTTAATAGTACCTGCTGACACAATCTTTTCCCAAGTACTCGTCCCATCTTGCGTAATAAATACATCCCCGTTAAATGAATAAAATACGACTTCCTTTTCATTTTGAGGATTTTGGGCAAGATACATGACAGCATCCTGCTCCATTTGAGGTAGATTCACTTTCTCCTGACTACTATTTGATAATAGGTACTTCATTAATATAGGCTCTTTTCCATAAGCACCGTACCACAATGCATCAGTAGAAAAAAAGACAGAAGTACCTTGTAAGTTAGAGGTTAGTAAAGTAAAACTCTCTCCGCGATCCTCTGATAAAAATATACCTTCTTCACTAGCAACTGCTACAATTTTGCTATTTGCTGGATGAACAGCGATACTAAATATTTTTTCACCAAGATTCGTAGCAGCTAGTTTGTCCCAATTTTCACCGTCATCTTCCGTAACATATAAGCCGACATCCATTTTAGAATTCTTTTGTTCATTTAGAACATAAACCGTATGATTTTCAAATCCTACTCCCATAGCATGGAAATCACTCTCTCCTTGAAAACCTAGAAATTCTAAAGTCTTTCCATTATCATAACTACGACTAAGTCCTAGTGGATTTTCAAGATCCACACCTTTACCCGGGTGACCACTTGTATAAAAACCTTTATCTACAGCATTAAAGCCCATATAATCATTATTAAATTCAGTTGCACTGTACCAACTTCCATCTTCATATACTTTTAATCCATCATGTGAGGCAAAGAAAATGGCTTGTTGATTACCCGCATATCCTAATCCATGAATATGCTCTAAGTTTCCTGAAAAAGGCGCGAAAAACTCGTCTGCAGCGATTGCTGAATGAGTACTTTGATGATTAGAATTCGTGCTATCCTTTTCTACGGATTTCTCTTGTTCTGGTGCCTGGTTTCCGCATGCTGATAATACGAAAGAAATGATAGCAATCAATATATATCTTTTCTTCATTATATTGGTCCTCTCTATGATTAAGATTTTTAAGTTAACGAAGCTTTTTTAATAGTACCATATCCATTAATGATGCAGAAACTGTGGAAGTATAATTAAATAACTCTCTGTTAAACTTTGTTTAGAATTAAAACCAAATCTGGTTGTCATCATCCTCTCCTTCATCATTAATCTATCAGTTAATAGGGTAGAGTACTTCTTAAAAATCTTACAATTAACCCGATATATATAATAAACATTGATAGAGGTAATCTGGATAAAATGAATAAAGCAAATACCACCAAGACATTACAAAGATTACTTTTCGCAAGTATTCTATTATTTTTAGCCTTAGCAATCTATATTGGCTATATAACAGATTGGTATGTCCATTTCTTTAATGAAAAAGAAAACGAGTCAACAAAACATCATGCAATTTCATTACCTGAAAGTGAACAATCAACCACCCTAGTCAATCAACATCTTCCTAAACAATCTAATAAAGGAATAGAATCCGCATCCATAGAGGTAACACCTACATTAGATGCGCTAATAAAGGATAAGAATCTTACAGTTGACAAAGATGGTGTAGAATCAATCAAACAGTCTATAAAATCACCCGTTATTGATGAAAGTAAGTTTCATAGTACTTTCGGCAGAAAAGTAGTTCTTATTTACTTCTCGCATAACCGGGAATCTTTTCTACCTTACTTTCCTAAAGGTACTACTCCTAATGAAGCCTATCATTCAAAAGTAAATATTTCTCTCGTAGGAGAACGACTTCAGCAATCTTTGAAACGACAAGGAATATGGAGTCAAGTCGATGAACAGGATATATTCAACTTGTTAACTGAACGAAACTTACATTTTAAACATTCATATGTCATGTCAAGAGAGATTGTCTTAAATGAAAGAAAGGTGAATAAACATGTAGATTTATACTTTGATCTACACAGAGATTCACTTCCATGGGAGTATACAACGACGACTATTAATAATAACAATTTTGCAAAGCTATTATTTGTGGTTGGAAGTGGACACGAAAATTATCAAGAGAATCTCACTTTTGCGAATTCCCTTCATACGTTAGTAAATAAGGATTTTCCAGGACTATCAAAAGGGGTAATCGTGAAGGACTCTACACAAGGTAATGGGGTTTACAACCAAGATCTTTCTCCGAACAGTGTCATCATTGAAATAGGCGGAGTAGAAAACTCATTTGAGGAGCTCTTCCGTACAGCAGATGTTCTTGGTTATATTATCGGCAACTATTATTGGGATAATTTTCATTAATGTAAAAAAGGAGGTAGAATGATGATATTCTACCTCCTTTTCTCACTTCCTAGTTCAAGTTATCTTTAAAACTAGCTAACAATCTGATTATAAATCTCCTCAAACCCATAGCGCTCCACGAACTTAGCAAATGGCTCTCTCTTTTTCCCATGAGATTGATAGATTTCAATTAGCTGATCGACCGTTTCATAGAGTTGCTCTGGTGTTAATTGTTCTAGGAATAAAGTACCAACTTTGGCATTTGTTCCTTTGGCTCTACCTCCTATATAAAGGTCATATCCGTCTTTTACCTTCATGACACCAATATCATTCACTAGAGGTTCTCCACATCCGACTGGGCATCCAGTATAAGCTGGTTTAAGTGTAAATGGTACAGACCTTCCGGCAAGCCGTTCATTCAATTCAAGAGCAACAGGCATCCCTTCCTCTTCCGCTCCCTTACAGAAGTTACAGGTCCGGAGACTCTTCACATAATTTCCAACTGGATAACAAGATAGTCCTACTTCCTTAAATCTTTGCTTAGCTGTCTCGAGTTGTGTCTCTGGAACTTCTATATAAAGTTGTTGAAATGTCGTCAACTCAATCTCTTGTCCATCATCCATATATTCTGCTAGAGTGACTAGCTGTTTAGCATTAAGTTTTGCACCAAACGAAATTCCACCATTCACAGCTAATTTTACTTTCGTTTCTGGTTGTTCCATCATTATGATCTCTCCTTATATCCTAAACGTCAGTATAGATTGTAATGATATTTATGAAGCTTTATAATAGGCTGTTTTTGAATAGATTGTTGATTCGTAAAAATCTCAAAAACCAGATTTTTACTTGGTAAAAATCTCAAAAACCAGATTTTTACTTGGTAAAAATCTCAAAAACCAGATTTTTACTTGGTAAAAATCTCAAAAACCAGATTTTTACTTGGTAGTACAATTTCCAGTGCTTTAAACAGAGGTAGTTGTTCTTTTCTAACTATTGGAACTCAGATTTACAATATAAAAAGGGGAGGTTATTAGGAATTTTAGATTAAAAACAACAAAGTTTTAGAAAAGATCCTTATAAAAGCCTAGAAATGATCCCCATTATAACAAGGAAAGTTAAAATTCCACCAAAGAATATAGAAAATAGGAGTCGAAACTCCTTTCTTTCAAGCTGTTTATATTCTCTAAAAGAGATCTCCCCCACCGCAAATCTCAATCCATTTGAATTGGGCTTTACCTCATATCTGTTTCCATGATCTTCTACTATCACTCCGGTAACGAGTCCATGATTACTTCCCTTTGGAGTTTGAACAATCACATCAACAAATTTATAGATCGTCTTCTCTCTTATCTTTTCACTGGCTTCAAATGCGACGTTTTGAAGTATGTTTTCATTAGGCGCACACACTCTTTCCACCGCCTTTTTTACTTCTAGTCTATGAGTATGAAAATCCAACTGTTCTCTTCTGTCATTATACCCTATTATTTAGCCTATTGAGGAGAGTCAATCTCCCTTATCTCTAACACGTCAAGAAAAGGCACCTTACTATTTATATAATTTGTCGTAGATAAGACTCCTCTTACCTCTACCCACTGATGATCTGAAAGCTTACTAGCTTCAGGTGTTGACGTCAAAAGACCATAAATCCCCCCGTCTTCACCCTGCTGTCCTATTACAAATTGTTGGTTCGTAAAGTCGGGCTCCCTATATATGAAACCCTTAAACTTTACGACTTTGCCGACGTATTGATCAGGGCTTTGATCTAGTACCATCATACAACCGAAGTAGGTTGGATTGGATAGAATCATTTCATCTGTCTCCTCTAATTCCTTTTCACATCGGTGCATTTGTTCTTCGTAACCAATTCCTTCCTCATGGACATGCTCCTCAATATGTTCGTCCTGTGCTTCTTCTAACCTTTCCATGTACTGTTCTGGGTTGCTTAAATATTCTTGAGCTTTATCTGTACTTTCTTCTCCTGTTCGATTAAAACATCCACTCATTCCTGCTACTATGAAAGATAGGCATACTATAAGAAATGAATTATATCTTCCCATCATAAAACCCCTTATTTCTAATGGCTCTTTCAAATTATATGATAAAGTATAGTTTTTTCATTGTGTCTAAGGTCAACTTCATTCATTTTGGCTATCATATTAAACGTAACACAGACAATACCCGATGAGCAAAAAGCCGGAAATCTATTTACGACGTCAATTTAGCAAAAAAGATCAAACCACTTTTGTGATTTGATCTTCTAGTTTTTATTTCTTTATGCGAATGATGATTTTCCCACGTGCATGATGAGTTTCACTCAGACTATGGGCATCTTTTAGAGATTGTTCAGTAAAATCAAATGTACTATCAATTACTGGCTTCACTTTACCTTCTACATAAAGCTCAGCTAATTGCTGTAACTGCTTGCCATTTGGCTCTAACCAAACAAATCCAGCTTGCACATTAAAGCTTGCTGCTTCTTCTTCAGAAGGTGGTTGAACAATCGAGACAAGTTTTCCATTTTCCTTTAACACTTTATAACTTTTAGATTGAATGTCTCCACCCATTGAATCTAACACAAGATCGAATCCGTTTAATACCTCGCTAAAATCATTCTCATTATAATTGATTACTTCATCCGCACCAAGGGATGTTAAGAATTCTATGTTCTTCTCACTAGCAGTAGTTGCCACATAAGCACCTATGCTTTTCGCGATTTGAATCGCAAATATTCCAACACCGCCTGCTCCAGCATGAATTAACACCTTGTCGCCTTTTTGAATGTTTCCAAAGTCAACAAGACATTGCCATGCCGTTAACCCTGCTAGGGGAAAAGCTGCTGCTTCCTCAAAGCTCATTTCATCTGGCATTTTGGCGAGTAAATGAGCATCTACAGATAGATATTCTGCATATGTTCCTCGATTGGTTGTTGCTGGACGGGTAAACACTCGGTCTCCAACCTTGAAATCTGTTACATTACTTCCCGCTTCCACAATAACACCTGCTGCATCCCATCCTAAAATGATGGGGAATTCAAAAGGAAGCATTTCTTTTAAATAACCAGCTCGAACTTTCCAGTCGATTGGATTGATAGAAGTTGCATGTACTTCCACTAGAACTTGGTCATCTGTGATATGGGGTGTATCAATATCCCTCTCTACCAGTACATCTTTATCTCCATATTCCTCAATAACAATTGCTTTCATTTTTTAATACCTCCTCGTTAGTTACAATTTCCGTCAGGACCGCATACCATACCTTCACCAAGCCATTCAATTTTAGGCTTTACTTCGAACTCCTTTAAAGAAGCTTGAGGTAATAGAATTTTTTGGAAATCAAATTCCTCTAGCTGCTTACCCTCTTTCACTTTATTAGCCCAATCTTGATTGGCTAATGCAGCCTTCCCTACTGTTACGAAATCTGCTTTTCCATCATTAAGCAGTGCCTCAGCTATATTAGGTTCACCTAATGATCCATTTGCAATCACAACTGTATCCGTATATTTTTTTACTAGTTCAATAAGGGACGGACCCGATTCACCAAACGCAGGTGCAGCCGCATTTGGCTCTGCAATATGAATAAAATCAACGCCAGCATCTTCCAACTTGGTAAAAATGATTTCAGCGTCAGACTCTCCACCCTTCCATTTATGATTAGGGTCGTTTACCTTTGCCTGTGAAATACGAATTCCTACTGGATAGTCGACACCAACTGCTTCTCGAATAGCTTTTACTACTTCTATGGATAGTCTCAGTCGCTTCTCAATAGCTCCTCCATACTCGTCTTGACGTTCATTGGTATAGTCTGTTAAAAATTGATCAAGAACATAACCGTTTGCTCCATGTATTTCAACGCCATCAAAACCTGCTTCTTTTGCATTTTTTGCAGCTTTTACAAAGCCTTGTATGACATTTTGTATGTCAGTCTCCGTCATCACTTTCGGTAGAGCGAACTCTCCACTCCCGCCATAGAAACCTAGTTGTTCTCCCTGTGGTTTAACAGCGGACGGCCCAGCCGTTTCGGTTGTATAGCGATTTCCTTGTGATAATGCGCCTGCATGCATAAGTTGCATAAAGATTTTAGCATCTTGTTGTTTAACAGAACTCGTTACTTGTTTCCAAGCATCAATTTGTGCTTCATTTATAATCCCAGGTTGATTAAAATAGCCTTGGCTATACTGATCATCCGTATAAGTACCCTCCGTTATAATGAGGCCAAAACCTCCTTTGGCAAAATTGGTGTAATACCGGGCCATATCCTCCGTTGCTAATCCTTCCGGAGTTGCACTTGTACGTGTCATCGGAGCTAATCCAATTCGATTAGTTAATGGAATGGCTTTTATATTCGTGGCTGAAAATAAAGTCGAAAATTCTAAAGTCATACTATTTACCTCCATACAATTGTCTTTTTTACGTTGAATACCTTACCCAAATTTTCTCATATCTCAAAACTGTACCAACTGGTAGGTACAGTGAATTTTAACAAAAAAGGAAAAGTGGAGTCAATGTAAATGCATTGTTATTCTCCATTTTCCTCTATTACTTTCTATCAACATATTCACCTGTTATTCCATATTCAAGCTGCATGGTTTCAATGATGTCTTGAAAAACTTCTACATCTTGTTTATTTTTCATTAGTAGTATCCCACCCTCAATTGTCGCAATCATGGTGCGGGCTTTTTTCAGTGCGTTTGTATCAGAGTTCATTTCACCATTTTTTTTCATCTCATCAAAAATCTGTTGTATCTTTTCTTCCCACTGTTCAAAGAATTTTGCTAACTTTTCTCTAAACAATGGTTCATGCTCACTTAATTCAATCGCTAGATTACCAATTGGACAACCACGTTTCCCATCATTCTCTAGTTGTAAGTGTAGTATTTTATCAAGCATTTTCTTTAGCTTCACTTTAGGTGGAAGAGGTTGATCAAGAATGTTGTCAAATAGCTCTTCTGTCATTTCAACTATTAAATAATCAATGACCGCTTCTCCTAAATCCCGCTTCGATTTAAAATAATGGTAGAATTGTCCCTTCCCAATACCAGTCTCAGCTAAAATTTCACCGAGCTTGGTGTTCTCGTAACCTTTAGAGTGAAAAAGATTGGAAACTGTACATATAATGTCATTTACTTTTGAAGCCATTTGCCCAACACCTCCTCATTTCATCCTTTTTGAATTTTATCATTAGCTCCAAAAAAACGAAAGAAAACTTATATCACGTTTAAGTTTTTTCAATAAAATAAGCAGCCAATTTTGTATAAATTGGCTGCTTATTAGGATTTAACTAACTTTTATGATTCCCTTCATTCCCGCTTCTTCATGACCGGGTAAGGTGCATGTAAATGTAAAGGTTCCCTTCTCTAACATCGTAAATTCAATCTCTTCCGTTTGGTTTGGCTGAGCATGGAGATGAATGAGATCACTGGCATGATGATCATGGAGATTGGAACTGGAATAGACCCTTACGTTCTTTGCTTGAATCTCAAGATCATGCTCAATCTCACCTGTATTATGTAAAATGACCTTTACTTTTTCACCTTGAGCTATCTCAAGCACTTCTGATGAATAATGAAACTCATCTGCATCTAGTTCTATCGTTTTTACTTTCGACTGCTCTTCCTGATTTCCATTATGCTTATGATGATGGGATTGAGATGTTGGTTCTTTCCAAACGGGGCCCGATAAGATCGATGTGAAAATCATTCCACTTACTATTAATAAGATGAAAATAGGTTTCTTAGGAAGTTCCACTAACCAGCTGTTGGTTTCTATTTTAGGAATTAGAATTGTACTTAGTAGGCATAACACCATGATGCAAAGAACAAAAAGGCTTCTCGTGGCCACTTCATGATAGTTGGGGTCAATCATCTCTCCCAACATAGCCCCCATCATACCTCCCATTAAACCGGACAGAATGCCATCCAGAAGCCCCATCACCCCCACTACTACCCCAGTTAGTCCTCCTATTACAATACCTGCACTTGCCCCAAGTAATGTTGATAGAAATAAATCACCTTTATAGAGAATCCCACCAATCAATCCGATTGTGAGTCCAATCATCATACCAGAAGACATGGCTACCATCATTCCTACCATTAACGGTAGAGTTCGCCTTGCGGTCATTGTTAAAAACAAAATATAGAAACACAAAATTCCTATGCTACTGACTAGAAAAATTAGACTAGTACTCATAACTTCCCCTCCATTATTACTGTATGAGGACAAGATGAGTTTTAGAATTTTCCTTTGCTTACTAACAAGCTACTTAGTTTCTTATCTATTAATTGGGAATAAACTCTATTTATGAGTAAAGACTATAACTGAATTAACTAAGGAGGTGTTCATTTTGCAAAACATGAACAAAAATGACTTACAAGCTTGCATCGAGGAATGTGAGAGTGCGCTTTCCCATCTACAAAAGGCAATGGGGAAAATGACAAACGAAAAATTACAACATGCAGCTAGAGATTTAGAGGATTGTATCTCTGAATGCCGAAGCATGCTATAAAGTATGTTCCCTCCCTGTAATGGAGAGGGATTTTTTATTGCAGATAGATTACCAATAGGTGATCGTATCAAGTACTCCAAGTATAATCATGATCCAACCGGCAATTCTTTGTACATAGTATCCTATTTGTCTGCCTTGCTTTTGCATCACTTTTCCACCTAAGTTGAAGTACCAAATAAACAGTAAGGCAAGCAATAACGGTAACGTTGTCCCTATGGCAAATATACTTGGTAATAACACGCCATAAGAAGTCGAAACAACCATCGGCATGAGTGTCACAAAAAATAACACGAACATCGTTGGGCAAAATCCTAAAGAGAAGCTAACACCCATTAGGAATGCACCGAGATTCCCTTTCTTGAACAATCGTTCAGGCATTTTCACGTTGGTGAGGGTCCATCTCATTGTAAACAAACCAATCATAAATAATCCAATTAGCAGAATAAGTGGACCTATTGCTTTTCTCACCCACGGAAAATACACGGTGATCGATTGCTGGAATTCACTCCCAAAGCTCCAAACCAATATCCCCAATGAAGAAAATACCACTATTTTCCCTAACGTAAAGAAGAAGGCTTCCCTCCACGGTATGTATTCTTGCATGGAACGGTTGCCATACAAAGTGATCGCTCCAAGATTTCCTGTAAAATTGACAAGGAGCCAAAGCCCCAACCAAACCAAGTACAAATGCAGCAATTAAAGGGATACTTTCAACGCTGTAAAAGACATTGAAAAAAGGTTTACTGAGAAAATAACTAATTTTGCTAAGTAAATCATACATTTATGCTCCCTCTCTTCAATCCAAAGTAAGGAAGCTAAAGCTTCCTCATCTGGAAATCTTGTGTCTGGAGTGACATGAAACTTATTTCTACGTTAAACAGATACCATTCCTTAAATGAAAACGCTGTTGAATAAAGAGTCAACAGCGTTTTCTAATGTTTGTCATTACGTTATTCAGCAATTACCCTCTTTAGCCGCAGGAAAACGAATCGTAACGGTTGTGCCCTTCCCCTTCTCACTATCAATGTCAATCGCACCTTTATACTTTGCCACTATATTAAAACAAATCATCATGCCTAGCCCAGTTCCCCTGCTTTTTAACGAGTAAAAGGGAGTGCCAAGTGAATCTATTTCTTCTTTTGTCATTCCTTCTCCAGTATCAATTACATGAATATAAATGAACCCATTTTTACTTTCTGCGGTAATTTCAACAGAATCACCTAATTTTGAGGCTTCCATCGCATTTTTAATAATATTAATAAGAAGTTGCTTCAGTTCAATTGTGCTTGCATCAATATAACATTCTTCACCCATGTTAAGAATAATGTTATGGTCATGTAGGTGACCATAAGAGTTAAGTAAATCCGTCACACTTTGTAGGACAAGTTTAACATTGACAAGTTCAGTTTCCGTTTCTTTTTCAGGCTTTGCAATAGATAAGAATTGAGAGATCACCTTTTCGGCTGTATCTAATTCATTAATCATTAATGAAAAATGTCGCTTATTATCCTCGTTATAGGAAGGGTCTCTCTCATATAATTGTAAAAATCCTTTTACGACCGTTAATGGATTTCTAATCTCATGTGCCACTGCTGCTGCCAATTGGCCAGTCGTTTTTAGCCGTTCTGAATGTTTAATTTGTTCATAATATAATTCCTGTTTCTTTAGTCGACGATATGTTAAGTAGAATATATAAAAGAGAATCACTTGGCTACCTATAAAGTTTATGACATTTCCAACCATGTCTTTTGCTATATAAGGAAAAACCTCTTCTTGATCGACTAAAATAATATAGCTAAAAATACTAAAAACTAATAAGGCGTTTAAGAATAAAGAAAAATAAAAAAGCCTTTTGTCAAAAAACAAGATAGACATAGCTGGAATTAAGCATAAGAAAATAAAATTAGACCACGTGTATGGGTATAGTAAGAAGATGGTATAGAAATAAGTCGTTGCGACAATCATCATGACGATTCTCAGTAACTGTGACTTATAGATGGGATATAGGATTAAGCAAAGTGTAAAACAGACAACTAAAACTCCATGAACGATAATTCCTAGATTAAATTGGTGACTTCGTGAATTACCAACAAACAGCCCAATGAACATAATGATGATACCCACTACTACTGTGCTGTAATATAATTTTAGATTAATGTTACTATGTTTGATGATCATACTAATCCCTTTCACTGACTATCCAAGCCACATTATATAAATTATTGATTAGATAGTAACATAAAGTGTGAGACGACGCTTCAAAAATTTTACTTTTTTGTATACATTACTCTTACTATTTACTTTATCTCTATTTTTATGTTTACCTTTCATGTTTGAACTAGCAGCTATCGATCAAGATCAACTATACTCTTACCATGCAAAAAGAGTTGCCATTAATAACAACTCTTTTTCCTACTTTTATTCCTTATCCTTCTTGTGTCTCCCCATCTTCCTGTTTCCAAAGCTTTCCTGGCCAGAAAGAATACTTACCAAGAACGGTAGTAATAGCTGGGACTAACAGTGGTCTTACAATAAATGTATCCAACAGAACACCCACTGCGGTTATGGTACCGAATTGAACGAGTACTTGTAATGGTAAAACAGCTAATACAGCAAATGTTCCAGCTAAGATGAGTCCAGCGGATGTGATAACACTGCTCGTTTCTTCTACACCTTCTGCGATAGCTTTTTTCAATGGCATTTTCTTTCGATTTTTCCAAATGCTTGAGATCATAAATATATTGTAATCTCCACCTAGTGCGACTAAAAACACAAAGGCATAAAGCGGAATCAAACCTTGCATAGCCACAGATCCCATTCCATAGTGGATAATAAGCCAACCTAAACCTAGTGCTGAGAAGAATGACAGAACAACTGTCACTAGCAAGTAAATCATGGCTGGAATCGATCTCAAATAAACAACAAGTAAAACGGCAATGATGGCTAGTACTACAGGGATAATTAGATTTTGGTCGTTACTAGTAATTTCTTCTGTGTCATATAACGTTGCAGTTTCTCCACCTAACCATACTTTTTCGTCTGGCGTATCTACACCAACCTCTTTAAGCACATTCGCAACAGCTTCCTTTATTTCAGGAATTTTTGAAATGGCCTCTGAGGCATATGGATCAATAGATAGTATCACGCTATATTGTTCTATCGTTGCATCTTCTGCACCAATAGAAGGCTCACTGACGGTTTCAACATAAGGTAGTGCTTCAAGCTCTTCTTTAACCGAAACTTCTTCACCGTCCGTATCTAAAAATAATTGGATCGGAGCTACTTCTCCAACTGGATAATGTTTAGCAATTAACGCATGCCCTTCTCTTGATGGCATATCTTCTGGGAACGATTCAAACACACCATACGTGTATTCAATCTTAGGTACTAAAGCGGCAAGGCCTCCTAAGAAGACGACAGTCACGATAATAATATGCCATGGCTTCTCTGTTACTAATCGGCCCGCTAATTGACTAAAGCGACTTCTATTCTTCAACCTACGAACAGGTTTCCCACGTTTTTGTTCCAATTCTTTTATCATGCTATCTGTTCTTGGAATAAACGGGAAAAAGGCAACTCGACCAAGTAAAGCGAGAATAGCAGGTAGCAATGTTAAAACAGCAATCCCCATGATGATAATGGCCACACTAAAAGGGACAGCAAATCGATCATAAGAACCATAATCTGCAAGCGCTAGTGTAAATAAGCCCAATGCTGTCGTAAGCGCACTCATCAGGATCGCTCCGCCTGAATCCGCAATTGCTGTACGAAGTGCTTTATATTTATTCGCTTCTTGCTGTAGTTCATCACGATATCTAGATACTAGGAATAAGCAATAGTCCGTTCCCGCACCAAATAAAAGAACAGTCATGATTGAAACGGCTTGAGCGTCAACTACAATCCAGCCTTTATCTGCCATAAAACCTAATAATGGACTAATCACCCCATAGGCAAAGCCTACTCCCACTAAAGGGACGAGCGCTAAAATCACAGAACGGTATAAAATAATCAATAATACTAAAACGAGTAGAACAGTCGCAAGAAGTAAGGTTACGTCAGCCTGACTAAATAACTCAGTCGCATCGGTTTGAATTCCAACTGGACCAGTAAAGCGAACATGTAATCCTTTATCCTCAAGCTCTTTACTAAAAGGATCTTCTTTCGTTAGAGTCGTAATTTTTTCTTCTAATGCCGTTAACGCTTCTTCAAGGTCTTCAAGGGAAGCAGACTCTTCAAAGAATATTGGCGTCGTAAGTGCCACGCCATCGCCTGATGCTACTTGCATCAGAGCCTGTGTTGGCAATGCTCCAAATTCCGGAACCATTGACTGCTTTGTGAGTGGTACTTCTTTAAGATCACGATATAATGACTGAACATGTTGGTAATCTAGTTCGGATAAACCATCTTCACGGTACCAGACTAATAATAATGGAACTCCGGTTTCATTCGGAAACTGCTCTTCCGCAATTCTTGTAGCTTCTACTGACATAGCGGAATCCGGTAATAGGTTGTTATCATTCGTTTCTTCATCATTCACTTGCGGCCATACAGAAGATAATAATCCAACAATTAGAACCCAGATGACTAACGTAAACCATCTACTTCTTCTTCCGCCAACAGCTTTCCCCATCTTTTCAAGAAAAGTATTCATTTGTTTTTCTCCTTCTCACAATTACTTGTTTAATATTTGTATAATAAATGTATATGATCACACTCACATTATATATACTCGTGAGTTAATTATCAATCATAATATGTATGTGCTATACTCAAATAGAACTAAAGCTAAGGAGAGAACTAGCTTGAAAGCGAAAAAGAAACGTCCGCTTGGTAGACCACCTTTGCGTGAAAAAAAGAAGCCAACAAATGTCATCATCCTTCAGGCAGCAACCGAGTTGTTTTTAACAAATGGGTTTCAAGATGTCTCAATAGATGATGTTGCCAGTAAATGTAATGTGACGAAAGCAACGGTCTATTATTACTTTGAAAGTAAAGCTGCATTATTTACCGAAGCAATGGTTCAGATGATGCTCTTTATTTGCGACCATATGGAAGCAATGTTATCGGTAAACGAACCTTTGAAAAACCGACTTTATAACGTAGCTGAGGCTCATTTACAGGCGACATTTAATATCGATTTAGAGGGGTTTGTTCGCGAAACAAAAAACTCCTTAAACAAAAAACAACTTCAACAGATGCAAGATTCTGAAGAAAAGATGTTTAACTTACTAGAACAAGCTTTCATAGATGCAATCAAGGCGAATGAAATACCCGAGGTAAATACAAAATTCGCCGTACATAGTTATATGGCTATATTAAAGGTTGGAAATTATCGTAATTCAGATAAGACTTCCCTCTTCCCGACCGTTGAAGAAACAGCAGAGAACATAATTAATTTTTTCTGGAATGGACTTTTTCAAAAACAGGATGAGTAGAATAAGACATCAGAAATGATGTCTTTTTTTTGTTTATTATAGGCATTTGAAAAGGAAAATTCGGTATTTTTGGTTATATGGAAAAATTACCAAACCCTTCTATATCTATCATTAGAAAATCTAATATTGAATCGGTAGAAAAACCAAACACTAAGGTGCATTGATTCAGAAGAATGCCATAATTATTAAGAAGGATTTGTTGAAGAACTACAAAAAGCACCACATTACTGCGGTGCTTTCATCATTTCATTTATATTAAACCTACCATTTTAAGACCATGTAAGATTCCATCCTCTTCTACTGAATGGGTCACAAATTTCGCGACTGCCTTTACAGATTCCTCTGCATTTCCCATAGCGACACTATTTTTTACAGTGGAGAGCATTTCGATATCATTTAGTCCATCGCCAAATGCGTATTGGTTTTCTTCAGAGATGCCCAGTTTTCGAACAATTTTCTCTATCCCTTTTGCTTTTGATCCGCCTTTTGGAAGTATATCAACAGAGACCGGATGCCATCTGACAAAATCAAAGTCTGGATAGGCTTGCTCATATTGGGTCTCTTCCCCTTCAGGACAAAAGAGCAGCGATTGATATAACTCACGTCCTTTGTAGTAGTGAGGATCGTGTGAAGGAAAACGATTGATTTTTAACGTCTCGATGCTTTCCGTAATATAGGAGTGTTCTGGCACATTTGCTTTCATGTCCTCATGGTCCATAAAGACAACAGGATGATTATGTTCAAGGGCAGCTTCCGTCAACTTCTCAAGCGAGGGAATATGTAATGGGTTCGTGTATAACACTTCTCCTTCTAACACAACGTATTGCCCGTTATAACTGATATATGTATGAATACCTAATTCCTCACGTAAATCCTCATACATAAACGGAGCTCTTCCTGTAGCAATAGCTACGATATGACCAGCTTCTTTTAATTTAAAAATTGCTTCTTTTGTAGAACGCGGCAGTTCTTTATCATGGTTCAGTAATGTTCCATCAATATCAAAAAATATTACACTCTGATTAGTCAATGTTGATCCTTCTTTCTCTATTTAATTACATTAGAGTGTAACATATGACATGGAAGAGTGTGAAACACGATACACTACAAAACACGTTAATTTACAGTATTAGCCATCGATTTCTTCTCTTCCATTACACTCACAATCCCTTTGAAAAATTGCAAACTCTTTTGAAAAACTGGGCTCTGGATAAAGGTATAAATAAAGGTCATGATAAAAATAGGACCACCTAGTAAAAATCCAATAATCAAAACGATACTTTCCACCATGATCCTGGCCTTTGCTACAGATAAACCGGTTCGATCTGAGATCGCCAGCATAAATCCATCTCTTGGGCCTGCACCTAGCCCGGCAGCTACATAAAGCCCCCCACCAATTCCAGTGATCATGATTCCGCTTAACAAAATGAAATAATCCATCCATGTATGAGTGGCCTTCGGGAGTATGTCTAACCATAAGAAGAAATCCATAATGGGTCCAATTAATAAGGCATTGCAAAAGGTACCTATATGAATATAACTCCGACTAAAAAAGTAAACGACCGTCACTAATAAAATCCCGATGATGACGTTCCATGTGCCGATTGTAAAGCCAATTCTTTCATAAAGAGCAACGTTCATCACCTCCCACGGATGCAAACCAACGTGCAGCACTTTTACCGCTATGGCATTTCCTAAGGCAAACAAGGTTAAGCCCGAAAGTAAAAAGAAGTAACGATACAGCGGTGCTTTCTTATAATGTAGCTCCATACTGACAACTCTCCTAACTATTTCTAAGTAATCGAATATAGAAAAGCCCGGAAGCGATCAACCGATCCATCTCCCAGGCTTTTTTCCCTCCGTGTACACATATGACTGTGCGTTTTCTCTCGGACCAGTCCAGATCTCTGCGGAACCCTAGAAAACTTTATGTATGAAATTAACGACTAACTATTTCTATTATTTTATTATTCTATCATACACCAAATTCTGGTATTTTTTTATTCTTATCATTTCTTCATTTATATGTATTTTTTCGGTGTATAGACCTTTCTATTTTATCAAGAAAAAGGACGGCAATTTCTTTGCCATCCCCTAAATACCTCGCTATTCTTCCATCATTTCACCTGGTACGATTAATCGATATTGATAGTCGTATTGATCATCATTCGTGTGTGCTTTAATTGTTACATCTGTTCTTCCTGGTGTATGAATTAAGTTGCCTGAGATTTTAAAAGTCGTATCATCAATTTTAAATGCTTTATAACTCACGTTGAAATCTGGTGGCATGTGAAAATCAATATCCACTTCTTCCACATTTGGATCTTCAAAGGTAAGAGTTAGTTCATTTAAGCCTTCCTGTAGTGGACTTATATCGAGCTTAACAGGAATAGCAGCTGTATCTATTTCTACTTCATATATCGCTTGTTCTGCTGCACTCGGTGACGAAATGACAACAACGGAAACAAAGAACAGTAAGAGAAGAATGTAAATGACTTCATAACGAAGTCTTCTCTTCAGAAGTTTTGTTCCCTTCTCAACCATTCTAGCAATCGCCCTTCGTTGTATAAAACCGATAGCAAAAATGATTAACGTAACCACCGTTTTATAGAGAATACTTCGTCCCCAATCACTAATCCATAAACTTGAGAGAGTAAAGGAAGGTACATAAATAAGCGTCATCCATATTCCAGTCAGAATAATGAACGGAAGACTGATGGCTGCCCACTTTGAAAAAGTTGGACCAGCTTGGTGAATCCATTCTTTAAAATCTTTGTTCATCGGTATCAATAAAGCAAGAATTCCCCCCATCCACACAGAGGCGCTGAATACATGAACGATACTTAACAACATCGGTAACATCCCACCGTATTTAGGATACGTAGCATGCCCAATGTAAAAAGGAATTAACAAAAGCCCGATTCCAAACAGATAGATCCTAAACCTCTTCATCAATAAACCCGCTACAACAAGTATGCATTGTAGTAAGGGAATCCAAATAAATTTTATTCGGATCAATTCATTCAAAGTAACATCTGTTAACTGTGAGCTTTGAGAGATCATGAGTAAGATCACACCCAGAATAAATAGACTACTAAGTACGAAGCTAGTGATTCTCCATCGTTTGTCATGATAGCCCACTATCTTTTGTGTTAACAAGGTCCCTCCGAATAAGGACATGAGTGATAGAAAAATAAAAAAGTAGGCGACTTGTTTGAGACCTATTTCTCTAAAAAAAGATTGATTACCATATTCACTTAGTAGATCCTTTGTTATGGGCGTATATTCTTCTATCGCAAAGTAAAACACATCTACTTTCTCAGATAGAAAATTAGTTGTATGTAATGGCTTAGCATACCACGTTACTTGGTGCGTACCACGTTCTAACTCTCCTTCAATCGGAATGATTAGATGACTTGGATCCAAAGGATCTGGATACGGCTGACCAAGAGGGATATCTTCCTTCATTGAATTAAAAAGGCCAATCGCAGTAATTTCTACTGGTTGATTAAACCAGAGGTCAATGGTGGTCGGTGGTTCCTGAATAATCTTACCATCTAGTGGCGCTTGGTTTAGTAAGATAAGAGGTAGATCTTTTGGTGTATCTGCTTCCACATGGAATTGAAAGCTTTCATTTACAACATCACCATCTAGTGCCACAACATTTATATCCACCATATATAGTCCATTCTCAAGTGTTTCTCCAAGTTCTGCCGTAATCGTTTTTTGATCTGTAGACAGCCGGACTTCTGTTAAGGCAACATATTCATTATTCGTTCGACGTACTTGAATAGATTTCGAATGAGAGACGATTGGTTCTTGAAAGGTAACTTCTATTTTCGTAGGACTTTCCTCTAACGTTTCATAGTTTGGAGGATCGGTTTTAAGTAAAGCTGAATGGGCTAACGCCAGTTGGTTTGAAAATAGGAAGACAATAAAAACGGTTAATATAAATAGTATCGTAGATTTTAACTTCAACGCTCACACTTCTTTCTTTGCTCACGGTTCTTTTCTGAACACATGTTGTTGTTCATCTAGAGAGAACAGCCTGTCTCTAACCATCATCTTATAAAAATATCATCTTTTCTAGATGCGAACAATTTTTATACCTGGTTTAGACTCTAGAAAGTATTCAATGAAATTTGTGTGTAATCCTCTATATTTTTCCTATTTTAGGGGATATTATTTTTATCGTTTGAATAAGGGAGGACTATATGAAGTTTCCAAAATATTTAAAACCTGTGTTAGTTATGATGATGATTCTCCCCTGGTTTAGTGTTCCTTTGATAGGGAGGGAGGCCTTCAAGCGTTTCTTACCTGCAAGTTTATTTATAGCTGTCATTGTAAGGATTGTAAACTTTATCGCGCAAAAGAGGAGATGGTGGTGGTGGTATGAAACCCTCCATCCTAGAATATCAGGGATCACTCCTTTTATGCTGGGACCTTTTTTAGTCGGTTCCTTGTGGATTTTAAAATGGACGTACGGAAATTTCACCAGATATATGCTCTTAAATTTAGGTGTAGACGGGGCCTTTACTTATGGGTTGGTGTATTACTTACAAAAGGCGGGGATTGCATCATTAGTAAGACTGAAGAAAATCAACCTACTACTCTTATTTACTCTTGAAGCTTTACTATTATATGGGTTTCAATTCTTCAAGGAAAGATTTTTTCAAGATGACCGCTATAGGAGAAATAGTAACTGATGAAAAAACGCTTGGTTGTTAATAAACCAAGCATTTTTTCATGTGTGGACTCTATTCAGCGCTAGCTACCACAGCACGTTTTTGTATGTTTGATCTCTACCTTCATCTCCGCTACCCCTGTTCCACAGCATGAATTTGTTGTGGAATTGGGGGTAATTCCGGTACTACATACTCCTGTTTCAGGAAGGTTTAGATGAACTTCTTTCGCACCTTCTAAGTCTCCTGTTAGATAAGCAACCACAGAACGGACTTGCTCATAACCAGTTGCTAGTAAAAATGTCGGAGCTCTTCCATAGCTTTTCATCCCAACGATATAAAAATCCTTCTCGGGCTGTCTTAACTCTGCCTCTCCATGTGGTCGTACCGTTCCGCAGCTATGAAGATTGGGATCAATTAGTGGTGCAAGTTCTTTTACACTTTCGACGGCCTCATCTAATTGAATGCGAACTTCCCCTAAGAAGGATGTGTCTGGTCTAAATCCAGTACTGACGATCAGTTCATCAATGTTTGATATTACTTTTTCTTCTTGGCCTAAATGTCCGATTATCTGGATTTGTTCACCAACCGGTTTTAACTGTTGAACGTAATACGGAGTAATGACCTCTACTGTTCCTGACTCGACTAATTTTTCAATTCGAATACCTAACTCACCACGAGCTGGTAATTGATCATTTTCTTGACCACCATATACAGAAGCGACATGCGTCTTACGTAAAACCCAATAAATGGTCGTATTCGGGTAGTTGTCCTTCAAACTCGCGATATCAAGCAACGCATTAATGGCGGAATGACCACTACCAATAATCATGACTTTCTTATTTGCATAACGCTCTTTCATATCCGGTATATTAGGTATCCCATAATAGATTTTGTCCTGAAGCTCTTGTTCTGCTTTTGTCCACAAGCCATTTGACAAGGCCGGGTTGGGCTGTGTCCAAGTGCCTGAAGCATCAATAACAACTTTCGCTTCAACGACTCTCGTTTCATGTTCGACTTCAACATAAAGTTGAAATGGAGCAGTCTCTCGCTTTGTATTTTTTAATTTATCAATACTCTTTCTTGTGACGCCGACAACCTTTGAATTTAATAGAAGACTTTCTTTTATTTCTGTTAGCTCACTGAGTGGCAGTAAGTATTGAGTGACGAGATCATTTCCGGTAGGGATCTCCGGTCCATTTGGAGATTGCCATCCTGATTTCTCTAACAATTCCCTTGCCGCCTGATCGATATTGTATTGCCAAGGTGAAAACATTCGAACATGCCCCCACTCTAGTACACTTGCACCTACTTGATTCCCCGATTCTAGTATGATGAACTTTTCACCTTTCCTTATCAAATGAGCAGCCGCCGCAAGTCCGACTGGTCCCCCACCTATAATGGCTATCGGTAATTGTGAATTCATCTCCATTCCTCCTTATGATCGTAATAACTTCTCCATCGCCATGACATCAACGTATTGACCATCTAGTATTCCTTGGTTTTTAAATACCCCTACCTCACGAAAGCCTTTCTTACGATATAGCCCTTGACCTAGTTCATTAAATGGAAAGGTAAACAAGACAATTTTATGAAAGTGATGGTTAATTGCTATTTTTTCAATCTCATCTAATAAGAGGGTTCCAACTCCCTTCCCTCTTGCCTGTCTTGATATATACACAGATAAGTCAGCTACTCCCTTATAGGCGTCCCGCGCATTATAGGGATTCAAGGATGCAAAGCCTACTATTTCTTCATCTAGCTCAGCGACGATAATCTTGTAACGATCCTGGTGTTGGTGAAACCAATTTAGCATGTAGCTATCATCTTTTAGAGCTGTTTCAAGTGTTGCAATTCGGTCTTCAATTCCTTGGTTGTAAATGCTTTGTATAGAAGAAAGGTCCTCTATAGTTGCTTCTCGTATCTTCATCCTAAGCTCCTCCTGGATTAACACTTCTCATCCGTACAATCAGACTGTTCTCGAAACGTCACATTTTCCATGACATTGGCTAAAAGTTTAATGGAACGCTCAACATTCTCTCTTTCGAATTCCGTCATCTGCATGAAGATGTCTTGGATGAACCTATTTACCTGTTGGTCTATGCCGTTTGCTACTTTCACTCCTGTTTCCGTTAATTGCAAGTGAGTAATCCGTTTGTCCTCAGAGTTAGAAACTTTTTGAACAAGTTCCATATTCACCAGTTTTTGAATTTGCCTACTGAACGTGGTAATATCCACACCCAATATTTCTGCCAGTTGCTGGATAGTCGGGTTTTCTCTTTTGTTAATTTCATAAAGGATGTGACTTTGAATAGTGGATACGTCGATCCCGTCAACTGAACAACAGGTTTTACTAAGGATGCCGAAACGTCTAATAATGGTTTGGAAGGATTCTCTCATCTTCATTCTCCTCTCCTTCTAAGAGTGCTACGTAATTTGATGGACTAATTTTATCACGCACCAAGACTTAACTTGTTATATGCAAGTATATTAGGGTAGTAAAACTGATAATTCACTCTAATTAGTTCAGTATTTATTACCTTTTATATCCAAACTATAACATATTATTTGCAAAATGCAAATAAATAAAATCAAAAAAAATTGATTTATTTAATGTACTATATTTATCGCCAGAAACCATCATTAATTACCCCTGCCTTACTTTTTTGTCCCCACCTGATTGCTTCGGATAAACTTGAGGTTTCCAAGTATTAGTAAATACAAGAATGGATAGATAACCGCAGAATACCATAGTTTCCAATTATCATGAGAAAAAAAAGAGGTGTATTCAACAGAAAACCATTCCCAAACAGTTGCGTATAGAGACCATACGAGGATATATATCCACTTTTTCCATTGAGAAGATGTAAATGGATAAAGGTTCAAGAATACTAAGTTTGTAAGGACATATAAGGGAATTACTGTAATTGGTGTCCAAATATCTCCACCCTGATCAAAATACTCATAAAATTGAAAAGTCATTCCAAGAACATAGTCGGTTATAATGGAAAGGTATAAGGCAAATAGGCTTGTTAAGTACATCTCCAGCTTCGTCAGTTTTATGTTTATCTTTAGAAGAATTACACCATAAATAAGAATTGTTATAAATGGGAACCAAGCTCCTATATGAGAACTATTTAATTCTATTGCATTTGTTACCGCCTCTGACATATGTCTACTCCTTGAATTTCACTTTTTATTTGTATGCATCAATACTCTTTTGTATGGTTCCATGTGTTTAATCCATCGTTATCAACCAGCTTACTGACCCATTTAAAAGGTACAGCCAGCGTACATATTCCTAGCACGAGCACAGAAGAAGTCAAAGCGACGGGGACGTATTTCCGAAAGGTCTTTCGGGGCAATGAACCAAATGAAAACCATGGTAATACTAGTATCATGCAAGAGACCGAGATTTAAACCAAGACTTACTTTGAAATCTACACAACACACCTTATCCCATATATATGGGTATAAAAAAAAGAGACAATCGTCTCTCTTAGCTAAAGGCTCTTTCTTTTCGTATAGATTTGTTGCTTTCGTAAAAATCCCAAAAGCCGGATTTTTACTCGGTAGTACAGTGATCAGTGCTTTAAATAGAGACAATTGCTCTTTTTTAACAACTATTACTTCGGTTTAATAGTATTAGAAGGGAAATTGATTTGAAAATTGGTTTGAAAAGCAACAAAATTTTAAAAAAGAGCCTAGCTAAAATAATCTTTGAATAAGTAGAATAACTCCTACCAGGAGCCACACAAACATTCCAGGTCATATGGGTGGAACATATGATTTAGAATGTTGCTGATTCATTCCTCACGTTCCTTGCTTACAATCTTTTTGTTTTTTCATGTTTTCACCAACTTGAATTTGAATTATTTATAGCTCACTAACTCTCCTGTCCATTGGAGAATACCGCCGTCAACACTTTTAATATTTGTATACCCCTGATCTTTTAAGATTTGAGCAGCTTGAAGACTCCGTTTTCCACTTCTACATAATAGTATGATTTCTGAGTCTCGTGGAAGATTCTTATATTCTGATTCAAGTGTACTTAATGGGTAGTTTTCCATCCCTTGTATATGTCCAGACTCGTATTCATGTTTTTCACGAACATCAACAAACACTACATTCTCAGAATCTTGAATTTGTAATTTATTTTCTAATTCAGAAATAGAAATCGTTTCAATGCTCTTTTTTTCTAAGAAATGATAACCAAAATATATAAGTAGAATCATAGGTACATAAAATGCTAGATTTTTAACCTTCATATATGACACCTTCCCGATAAAAGTTAAGGGTGTAGAGAAACTTTACGTCTTCTACACCCGAAGAACAGTAAAATTTCCTCCACCTAATAAACTTTTTGTATAATCGATTTTTGCATCTGTAAAATACACCTTGTGTGCTTCATTGATCAAAAAGATAATTCCATCAATTTCTACTAATTCATCTTTTTCTAAAGCTGACTCTTCCAGAGCCAGACGAAGCTGTGGACCCCCTCAGCCAATGCCCATTGCTAGACGAATGAATGGCTTTTTCCCTTCATCAAGAAGATCTTTTACTTCTTTCGTAATTTGGTTCATCGCTGCTGCCGTTACTTTTACCATTATTAATCCCTCCTGCACAGTGTTCTTATATTTTCCCCAGTTTATAAAATATCTAGCCAAATCTTCACCGCTGTTGCTGCGATTAAGACTGCCAAAATGACTTGTAGTATTTTTGTATTTACTTTTTTCCCAGCCATTGCACCTAAAGGAGATGCAATAAGACTCGCAACAATCATAATAAAGGCAGGAAAATAATCAATCTGTCCTGTTGTAATTTTACCAACTGTTGCACCGATGGATGAAATAAAGGTAATCGCTAAAGATGAAGCAATTGTCATTCGTGTAGGAATTTTTAATACAACTAACATGATTGGTACTAACAAAAATGCACCTGCAGCACCAACAATCCCCGCTCCTACACCAACAATAAGTGCTAATATTGCCGCTAACCATTTATTAAACCTTACCTGATCTAGAGGGATATCATCAATTCCCTTTTTAGGAATAAACATCATGACGGCAGCAATTAACGCTAATACTCCGTAGATAATATTAATACCACCCTCTGACATCAGCTTCGAGCCGTAGCCTCCAACAAAACTACCAATTAAGATACTAGCACCCATGTAGGCAATTAACGATTTGTTTAAGTATCCACCTTTTCGGTATGCCCATACACCACCTATGGTCGCAAAGAACACTTGTATCGCACTGATACCTGATACCTCATGTGCCGTAAAGGCCGCTAATCCAAATAATGGTGGGATATATAAAAGCATTGGATATTTAATAATGGAACCACCAATTCCAAGCATACCAGAGATATATGATCCAATAAAACCAATTAAGAAAATAGTGATAATAAATGCAAAGTCCATCGTGTTACCTCCTTATTAAAGGCTCTTTTCTAAAACTTTGTTGCTTTCTAACCTACTTTATCTGAAGTTAAGCTAACCTTTAACGAACAAATTCCGTATTTATCCTTTAGAAAAGAGCAACTGTCTAATTGAAAAGCAGTTGACATTAAACTATTAAGTAAAAATCCGGCTTTTAGGATTTTTACGAAAGCAACAATGTATACGAAAAGAGCCTTGTTAAAAAAAGGGAACCTTACTCGGCTCCCTTATTTGTTACGCTTTTTTTATCCAAAACTTTAAAACATCATTTTCTTCTTCGTGTTTTAAAAATTCGTGGCCACCTGATTTTGCCCAAGCAGTAAGGTCATTTTTTGCCCCTTTATCTGTTGCATGGATTTCTAAAATTTGACCAGATTCTAGTTCATTCATCGCTTTCTTTGTCTTCACTATTGGCATTGGGCATGCTAATCCTTTTGCATCTAATACTTTTGTTGCTTCCATTTGTAAAACCTCCGATATAATTTTTTTACTTAGGCTCTTTCCGCATAATTTGTTGCTTTTAGCCAGTTAAAAGTAAGTAACTTGTCGTTCCATTGCGCTCCAGACACTTGCTTTCTGCGGGGTCTCGACCTTTCCTCTATTTCCCGCAGGAGTCAAGTGTCTTCCGCTTCATTCCACTACCCATTAAAAAATGGTGTTCAAAAGTAACAATCTTTATGAAAAATGCCTTTACTTATGATCTATCTTTATTTTTGTTTTTGCTTAAGCAGAAAGGTGAATTAATTTCACAATCGTTAAATTAACTTATCTTACCGCACAACGGTTTGGTCCGATTTCCATTTCACGTTGTTTTTCTTCGTCAGGGTTGATTTTACCCATGTTTGTTTCACGAATTTCTTGGTAGGCATTAGGTTGTGGTGGTAAGTTTTCCGTTACCATTCTTCTGAATTCATTTTCGTCTTCAATGTTCAGACCGTGATTTTTAGCAAACAGTGTTCCTAACTTTTCTGATACACTTCCATCTTCATTTAATTCATCAATAATCATGAAGTGGGCTGGTAACACAACTAGATCCTCTGAAAGCTCTCTGTAACGAAAGTATAAGCTCTCTCTTAAATCGGCTACCCAATCTTCCGCCATTCCTGCAAGATCTGGTCTACCAATTGAATCAATGAATAAGATATCTCCTGAAAGAAGGAATTTTTCATCCACCACAAATGATGTAGAACCGATTGTGTGACCTGGAGAATATAGAGCATGAATATCAATCGCTGTATTTCCGATTGTCACGACATTTCCACCTTCTAAAGCGTTGTATTCGAACGTCACTTCTGTCGCATCTTTCGGTGGTAACCAGTATGATGCACCAGTCTTCTCGGCGATCGTTCTTCCACCTGAAATATGGTCTGCATGTAAATGAGTGTCAAAAACATGAGTGATTTTTGCATCTACATGATTAGCAAAGTCCAGGTAAACATCAGTCATACGAGTAGCATCAATAATCGCAGCTTCACCATTTGATACGACCATGTAAGATAGACAACCTTTACCGATTCGAACAAACTGATAAATCTCGCCTCCACCTTGAAGGTCTCCAACTTTCACAGGTTCTAAGTGCTCACTCCACGCTTTCATACCACCTACTAAGTAAGAAACGTTTAACCCATGCTCTGCAATCATTTCAGCTACCATTATGGATGAACCTTCTTTTGCACAGACTACTAAGATTTCTTTGTCAGTTGGGAGTTTGTCTAGAATCTCTTCTACTCCATCTAACAGTTCAAAATAAGGAATATTAAAGTGGTTGAAATTTTCTCCTTCAATCTTCCAATCTTGAAAATCGCTTTCGTTACGAACGTCAAGGATAAACAAGTCTTCTTTATTAAAGATTTTTTTTGTTACTTCTTTGGCATTCATTGCTTTTACAGTCATTATTTTTACCCCCTGTAGTATATTTTTCGTTAAAATTTTTTAAGATAAAATACTATTCGTTTTACCAGACCAAGCACTCATACCTGGTACGACATTGATTACATGATTAAATCCATTTTCCGCTAACTTCTGTGCGGCAAAATCACTTCTATTTCCAGTTCGACACACGACAAAAATTTGGTCTTCTTTGTTTAAATCACCAAGACGCGCTTCCAACTCTCCTAGTGGAATCGAGATGGCGTTAGGAATATGATTAAATGCATACTCTGCTGCTTCTCTTACATCAAGAATGACTATATTTTCATTTGCTTCTACTTTCTTTTCCAGTTCTTCATTGCTTGCAACATGAGGATGTTTTCTTTCGATGGATTCATCATTTGAAGATTTTCTTACATAATGCTTAAGAACATCCCCTTCTTCAATCGTCCCTAAGTATTGGTGCCCTGAGCTTTTCGCCCATGCTTGTAAATCTGCTTTTGATCCTTTATCTGTTGCTTGAACTTCAAGAACTTGCCCAGCTTGTAACTCATTAACTGCCTTTTTTGTTTTTACAATCGGCATCGGACATGCTAATCCTTTTGCATCTAATATAAAGTTTGCTTTTAATTGTTCCATTCTAATAACCTCCATTACCCTTAGGGGTATATAATTGTTTAAAAAAATTTATTCAACTTTCCCTTCCCAATCTAACATACCACCTGTCATATTGATGACTTGATAGCCATAGCTTTCAAGAAACTGAGTCGCTCGACCGCTTCTTGCACCAGAACGACAAACCATAATATATTCCTTCGATTTATCAAGTTCTTGCATGCGGAACTCTAATAGGCCAAGTGGGATATGAATAGCACCAGGAATTTTTCCATTTGCTACTTCATCTACTTCTCTTACATCAATGATATTTATTACTTTTTCTTCTAAAAGATTTTCAACTTCTTTAGCTGTATATTGTTTCATCCCTGTTATCCTCCTTGTTATGATCTCCAGGCGCTCATACCGCCTTTAACATTCGTTACATTAGTAAATCCTAATTTTTTCAGTACCTTACTCGCTTTTTGACTTCTCATACCACTTTGACAAATAACAATTACTTCTTTTTCTTTTGAAAGTTCTTTTGTCGCTTGATTACTTAATTGATGTAAAGGTAGATTTTTAAACTCCTTAATATGATTCCCTTTATACTCCATTGGTGTACGCACATCAACAAATTGTTTTTTCTTATCTTTTAGTTCGTTCTTTAACTCTTCTGTTGTGATTTGCCTTACACCTTTAGCAGGTAACATTCGGTTAATAATGAAAAATACTGCGAGCCCCATTAATAGATAGTTTACATATTCTAACATTTTAAACCTCCTGTAATTGGGGGATAAATCCCCCCTTGGATTTGTTTTAGATAAACAAGTTAACGTTACCTTCCTCTGCATCTGCTAAATAAGCAGCCACACCAGCATAGTCAATATTATCATGTAATTCTTCTTTTTGTAGTCCTAATAAATCCATTGTCATCGTACATGCTACAAGCTTTACATCTTGTTCTTTCGCCATTTCAATTAAATCAGCTAATGGCATTGCATTATGCTTTTTCATCACATCTTTAATCATTTTTGGACCAAATCCTGCAAAGTTCATTTTAGATAGGCCCATTTTTTCAGCGCCTCTAGGCATCATTTTGCCAAACATCTTTTCCATGAAGCCCTTTTTCACTTCAATATTCTCGTCTTTACGTAAAGCATTTAAACCCCAGAATGTATGAAAAATAGTCACTTCATGGTCATATGCTGCTGCTCCGTTAGCAATAATATAAGCTGCCATTGCTTTATCATAATCTCCACTAAATAATACGATGGTTGTTTTTTTCTTTTCTGTCATGTTTAATTCCTCCATTTATTTTAATTACCCCTAAGGGTATATTGTTTTGCAAAAAAATATATATCTTTTCTTCATGTTTTCTAAAGGGTGTTACCCTTACCCCTAAGGGTATATTACAACATCTAAAAAAAGGTGTCAACCCTTTTTATTTATGGCTCTTTTCTAAAACTTTGTTGCTTTTTAACCTAGTTCATCTGAAATTAAGCTTACTTTTAACGATAAATGTAGTATTTATCGTTTAGAAAAGAGCAACTGTCTGGATGTAAAGCAGGTGACATTAAACCAGTAAGTAAAAATCCGGTTTTTGGGATTTTTACGAAGTAACAATCTATACGAAAAGAGCCTTATTTATCTACTTTTAACTAGCAAGTTAACAGCTTCCTTAATTAAATCATCTGCACTTTGCCCTTTTTGCTCGGCATCTATTACACACTCTACTAAGTTGGAGCTTACAATTACGCCAACTGTTCGATCAACTGCAGAGCCAACGGCTGATAATTGGGTAATGACTTCCTTACAGTCTTTGCCTTCTTCCATCATTTTAAGAATTCCACGAAGTTGGCCTTCCATTCTTTTCACTCTATTCTTCATTTGGTCATTGTATTCCATATCTCGTCCTCCTTACTAAAAATCAAATAATTTATATCGGTATTCGGTTGTATGACTTTATATCCTATTACTTCAAATCCCTTTCTTCGGAGACAACGAATTCCTGCCTTCTTTTCAATATGATTCGAAACAATCAAGAGTATATTATGTTTTGGAATTTCTTCATAATATCTTCTCAGATAAGCAATTGGAATATTAACGGCTCCTTTAACGGGACTATGATAGGAATCATTATAGTCTCTTACATCTAATAAAACCATTGGTCCTTTAAATTGCGCTTCTTCTATTATAGGAACATTCCATTTTTGAAAATAATTCTTCCTAAGAATAAGAACTAACAACGTTACAATTAAAATACTATATATAAGAAGTTTCATGTTGCCACCTCATTGCTGCTAACTGATTACATAGCTAATAATATACCCCATTGGGTATAATGTCAAGTGATTCTCAACATGGAAATTAATGTAATAAAACGTGTTAGATTAAATCTTTTTACGATTTACCTCTAACACGTTCACTTTTGACTGCTATTCGTTTTCGCTATACTACTCATCTAAAATAGAATATCCATCCATATCTTAATGGACGTAGCAAGAATTAATGCAGCCAACACCCACTGCAGAATCTTCGTGTTGATCTTTTTCCCAACCATAACTCCAAGTGGGGAAGCAATTAAACTAGCAATGACCATAATTAATGCTGGAAAAAACTCTACCTGACCTGTTGTAATTTTCCCTATGGTAGCGCCAATTGAAGAAATAAATGTAATGGCTAACGAAGAGGCAATGGTCATCCTTGTTGGTATTTTTAGTACAACTAACATAATTGGAACCAATATGAAAGCACCTGCCGCTCCAACAATACCAGCGCCAATTCCTACTACCAAAGCAAGGGTTGCAGCAAGCCATTTACTAAATCTAACTTGATCTAAAGGTATATCATCAATGCCCTTTTTTGGTAACAGCATCATCACAACTGCAATTAAAGCTAAAATTCCATAGACTAAATTGATTCCACCTTCTGTCATTACCCTAGATCCGTATCCTCCGATAAAACTACCAATTAGAATGGCTCCTCCCATATAAACAATTAATGTTTTATTAAGGTACCCTCCTTTTCGATAAGCCCATACTCCACCGATCGTGGCAAAAAACACTTGGACAGCACTTATGCCAGAAACCTCATGAGCACTAAATGCAGCTACTCCAAATAAAGGTGGGATATACAATAACATCGGATATTTGATGATGGAACCACCGATCCCCACCATCCCTGAAATAAACGAACCAATAAATCCAATTAAAAAGATAACAACTATAAATTCAAATGCCAATTCCATAACCTCCGATAAAAGGGGAAGGTAACAAGATGATGTTACCCTCCCTGGATATGTTTAGCCTTTTTTAATCCAAAACTTTAACACTCCATCTGCTTCTTCATCTTTAATCAATTCATGTCCACCCGACTGGGCCCATGCCGTTAAATCATTTTTTGCCCCTTTATCTGTTGCATGAATTTCTAAAATCTCACCTGAACCTAAAGCATCCATTTCTTTTTTCGTTTTAACTATAGGCATCGGGCATGCTAATCCTTTTGCATCTAATACTTTGGTTGCTTCCATGTAGTTTTCCCTCCTATCTGACTGCACAGCGATTTGGACCAATTTCCATTTCTCTTTGCTTCTCTTCTTCCGGAGATATTTGCCCCATATTGGTCTCCCGAATTTCCTGATATGAGTTAGGCTGAGGTGGTAAATTTTCCGTGACTGTTCTTCTAAATTCACTCTCATCCGTAATATTGAGACCGTGGTTTTGTTGGTAGAGCTCCCCTAGTTTTGCTGAGATGCTTCCATCATCATTCATCTCGTTGATTCCCATGTAATGGGCTGGTAAAACGAGTAGATCATCTGCAAGTTCTTTATATCTTTGATAAAGGGTGGTTCTTAAATCCCCTACCCAATCTTCTGCCTTACCCGCTAGGTCTGGACGACCGATTGAATCAATAAATAAAATATCACCTGTTAATAAATATTGATCATCAATAACAAACGATGTACTTCCAATTGTATGTCCTGGAGAGTAAACAGCTTTGATAGTTGTTTTACCGACGATATATTCATCCCCGTCATTGATTTGTGAATAGTCAAAGTTTACTTCCGTTGCATCCTTTGGTGGTAGGTAGTAGGTTGCACCAAGCTTTTCAGCTATTGCTCGACCTCCTGAAATATGGTCTGCATGTAAATGGGTATCTAATACATGAGTTAATGTAATCTGATGCTCCTTTATCATCTGTTCGTAAGGAGTTAACATCCGATTGGTGTCAATAATGGCACCTTTACCATCAGATTCAATTAAATAGGAAAGGCATCCTTTACCGATTCGAACAAATTGATAGATGGACCCACCCGTTTTCAGGTCACCAATCTTAATCGGCTCAAGATGCTCACTCCATGCTTTCATTCCACCTTCTACCGAATAAACATCTGTGAATCCCTCTTCCATAATTTGCTCTCCAACAAATTCAGAAGCGCCACCTTTGGCACAAACGACATAGATTTCTTTGCTCTTCGGTAACTTATCAAGGATAGAGTCTACACCTTCTAACAATTCAATATAGGGGCTGTTAATGACCTCGATATTTCGTCCTTCTATTTTCCAATCATCAAAGTCACCGGTGTTACGTGTATCTAATATAAATAAATCTTCATGATTAACGACTTTTTTTGCTAATTCCTTAACAGATATTGTTTTGAGTGCTGTTGCAGTAGCCATTTTTCCATCTCCTTCTATTTTTCTAAAAGTTCCATGATGGTTTCAGGATCATACCCTAACACCCATTGCCCGCCTATCTCAATTTGAGGGACCCCCATTTGCCCCGTTTTTTTCACCAGCTGTTCTCCTGCTTCTGGGTTCTCTTGAACATTAACTTCTTCAAAACTTATCCCCTGGTCATGAAGGAAGTTTTTTACCATGACACAATAGGGACATGTATTGGTTGTGTATACTGTTACTGCACGCGACATGAAATTACTTACCTCCTTTAGAATGTAAGTGTGACGTCCGCATCCTTAGCATAAGTTAGAAACGTTACGGCTCCACCAACGTCGATACCCTCAACGAAATGTTCCTTTTCTAAACTCATGACATCCATGGTCATTTGACAAGCAATCATCTTCACACCCATTTCAGTAGCCATCGAGACAAGCTCATCTACTGGAGGGACATTCGCTTTTTTAAATCCTTCTTGAAAATGTTCTTTTCCAGAAGGCAGTGGTAAATTTTTATGCCCTTCTTTGTGTATCAGGCTTAAGCCTTCAAAAGTAAAAAAGATTTGCACTTCTGCATCGGTCGCTGCTGCAGCTGTCGCAATATTAAATACCTTGTATGCATCAAACATCCCACCATTGGCAGCTATAATTGCAACTTTCATGTTGGTTTCCTCCTATTAATGGCTTTTGTCTACAGGGCCTGTCCATTCCGTCATCCCTGGTACTACATTTTTCACGTTTTGTAGCCCTTTTTCGGTTAATTTTTGTGCAGCAAAATCACTTCTATTACCCGTTCTACAAATCACATGTAGATTGTCTTCGTTTTTTATTTCATCAAAGCGCTCTTCTAGTTCTCCTAGTGGAATATTAATAGACCCTGGAATATGACCAAATGCATACTCAGCAGGCTCTCTTACGTCTAAAACCGTGATTTTTTCATTACCGTTTATTTGTTCGAGCAAAGTCTCTAAATTAGCAACATGGGGATGCTTTACTTCACTTTTTTCTTCTTCAGCACTAGCTTTACGGAGATAGTGCTTTAACGTATCTCCTTCTTCAAGAGTTCCTAGATATTGGTGTCCTGTGCTAGTAGCCCACGCTTTTAAATCAGCCGTTGACCCTTTATCCGTTGCTTGAATTTCCATCACTTGCCCTGGCTCTAATGAAGTCATTTCTTTCTTAGTTTTCACAATAGGCATTGGGCATGCTAGACCTTTTGCATCAAGCACCCTGTTCACTGTAACTTCCATAATCTCTTCCCTCCTAAGAAATGACCATTTATTGCTCTACTGAATCCTTCCAAGACCTATCACATTGCATTTGTCCTTTCGGTACCCAGCTTTCTCTTTGCAACTTTTCTACAAGATGATTGCTTTGATTTTTGACTTTGTAATTATGTTTACACTGTTTTTGAATTTAAAAATTACAAGTCTCAGTTAGTTTAATCGTTTTCAATATAATTATGGTGGTACGGCTTGGCCAAATTGTGGATGGATTGTTTAAATATAAAACCAACCAAAATCATTTGTTTACTTAGTTTTCAGACGAAAAAAAAAAGACTTCGATTCTTAGTTCGAAGTCTCTTCTACAATGTGTAGATTATTTACTTTCATTGATTACATTCACTAATCGGTCTTCAATGTCTTTCGCTAGCTTAATAATTTCATCATTATTCACTAAATTGATTAGTGCAGTAGGTCTTGGCATACCGATTTTCGTCGTTCCGTTATCATTATATACGACCATTTTACATGGTAAGAAATAGCCTACTAATAGATTTTCATTTAACACACGTTGTGCTTCATGTGGATTACATACTTCTAGCACGACATACTCATTTTCAAAATCTAACCCTTTTTCATTAAGCTTGTCTTTAATGTCAAATTGCCAAAGCACACCGAACTTTTCTTCCTTTAGGTTAGCTTCTAGGCTAGCTATTGCTTCTGTAATACTTTTGTCCGTCTCGACTGTGTAATCAAACATATGAATCCTCCTTAGTCATAAATAGTTTTAATCCTGCATATTATACCCCTTTAGGTATGTATACTATAAAATAAATAATACTATATTGCAACAAATGCTTATACAACTATTTCAAAATGGAAAAAGCTAGCGTCAGGAAGCTAGCTTTTTTGCATATTTTTTAATTCGTCTTGAAGCTGCATGGTCCTTTTTGCATTACCTTGAGCAAAGTTCTCGAGTCGATCCTTTAACACTTCATTATCGTTAATTCTTTCTGCAAGATGTATATAGGTTCTCATGAGCTCATTTTCTTTTTCAAGGTTTGCTTGCAGGATTTTTGAAATCCCTTCATGATCAATTGCATCATCTAATGCTCCATCACGATCGTAATCTTGATTATGATCCATAACCCCACCTCCAATTCTTTAACAGTATGTACAATATAACAAGTCGTTACTCACTGCTGATATACGTTTGAACTTAAGAGGTGACTATACAGAGTCAAAGGGTTATTAGGCCAGTTAAAATGATTTAAATTTCTATTTGTTTAATAATTCTTGCTGGGTTTCCACCTACAACCACGTTATCCGGGACATCCTTCGTAACGACCGCGCCAGATGCAATCACCACATTATTTCCTACCGTTACTCCCGGGTTGATAACTGCACTACCACCAATCCATACATTGTTACCAAACGTAATCGGCTTAGCCAATTCTTTGCCTGAATTTCGTTCAGATGGGTGAAGTGGATGTGTCGCTGTGTAGATGTGGACACCAGGTGCAAACATGCAGTTATCCCCAAATCGTACTTCACACACATCTAAAATAGTACAATCAAAGTTGGCAAAAAAGTTCTCTCCAACGTACGTGTTATAACCATAATCAAATCGTATATTCGGTTCCATATACACATGCTCTCCAGTTGAACCGAGTAATTCCTTTAATAACTGTGTCCTTTTTTTCCTTTCTGTTTCCAACGTTTGATTATAGATTCTAACCTTTCGTCTTGCTTCTTCACGTTCTTTTACTAAGATTGAATCAGTAGGGTCGTACATTTCACCAGCTAACATCTTTTCTTTTTCAGTTTTCATCTTTTAAGACCTACTTTCTGATATATGAAAACTTTGAACTACTATTAGGTATATCAGAACTACTAATACATGACAACACGACTACTTTAAAGTCTAAAAAAAGACAGGTCTCCCTGTCTTTTACGCATACATCTTATTCTCTTCTTCCTTTTTAAAGAAGCTCTTCATGGCATGGAATACATCGGCTTTTTGCTTGAGGATATAGTGACGGAACTTTTCGTCTTGAATGTTTTTATACGCGGACATTAGGGTTGAGTGGCGGTTATATTGATACAACTGTCCGGGATATACCCTCCCCTAAAGTTCAGGTTTACTAGAAAATGCAATTAACATCATTTACAGAAAGCTTGATTTACCAAGCTTTCTGTCCTCTTTTTAAATTAGCATAAATAACACTAAAAGTTCCGTGCCACAAAAGTAGTTAGTCTCTTTGGTCCTTGAGAACCTCTTTTAACAATTCCTTGGCACTTTCTTCTTTAGGATCGTTCGTTCCAAGTTTACCGCTAAAGGCTTTAGAAAGAATAGATTTTTCAAGTTGATTATACAACATTTCAATGTCTATAGTTGAGTATGTCATTCTCTCTAAATGTAAAGTTCGTTCTAACACATCAACTATTTGTACCTGCTCATCTTCTGGGGGAAATGGTACTACAATATGTTTAACAATATCAGTATTTAAGTTCGGCTGTGCGGCTCCTTGGTTTAGATTCCTACCACTCGCATTCGTACCGCCCGAATGGGCATTTGCTATGTTAGTGATTAATATTGTAAATAAACTAACAGTAAAAAAAGTTAAAATATATCTCCACACTTGTATCTCTCCTTTCATATATTTCCATCTTTAAAACCAATCATTGAAATAGGAGTATATAAATGTGTACTTCAATATTCTGAAGATAGGAAAGGAAAATGTACATGTATTATAGAAGTTAATCCAGCAATAGATAATATATAGATGAGTAAAGGAGAGTTTAGAGTATTGTGGGAGATCTTATTTATTATAATACTAGGAGCTATAGCTGCACTTATTCAATGGTTAATAAAACCTAACTCTTTTTCCTTCGGAACAGAATAATCTCAAGATTCGATTTTAGAGATGAGATGAATGTTTAGTTTTCAATCTCTACTTTCATTATCTAATAGGTGATAATTCTGTTTAAACAACAAGTATTAAGAGCCAAAATGCATTGTTTTCTTTATTTTCAAGTTAGACCCTATTACAAAGATCTTCCACTTTCTTCTTAAATTGTTATCATGCTTTTCCTTCTCGATCGCCTCTTAAACCTATTCTAAGCTACCAGCGCGAATCATGCTAATGGCCTCATGATATTGATTTGTGTAATACTTGACACCATCACACTGTTCTTCATGAGTAAGGTGGTCCGCTTCCATTATTTCTAATACTCTGTCCCCGTAAATCCCTTTTAGGATGGCTGTGATGTCCGATTCAGAGGCATAAGCGCTAATCTCTCTTATCTCTTGTAACCACTAGAAAAACGTTGAATTCCATTTCTATCTTTCTCCTTTACCCAAGAACGGGTTATGTATAAAATCAAATTTCATTAAAATTCGTCACCATCATGACATTTTCCTTTTTAAACAAAAGAGGAACTTCGTTAGTTGTCTGAAGTTCCTCTTTTGCGTATAGTTGCCTATGCAGCTATTTATGATGGTTTTTTAGTTTTGTAAATACATGGGTAATTTTACTCTCCATCCTCTTTTTTTTCTAAAGTTAATATATCCTCTTTGTTATTGAATTTAATAAGTAATTTGTATTTGTCTTCTGCATAAGTATTTTCATTAACTGTACCAACGACGAACGTAATTTCTTGGAATCCATCTTCATTAATAAATTCTTTAGTGTCCATATCTCCGACAATACCCTGCATATTAATTGTATCGCTTGTTAATTCTATATATATATCTTTAAGATCAGTTTTTTCATTGCCTATATTAATAATAGTAAAATAATTTCCTTTATATTTTTGATATCTCTCCGCGTCAAAAGTATAAACAGCTTTCCAGTTATTCCCTTCTCCTTCAAATACGATTGATCCAGTTGTAATTTCGTTTTTTGATAAATCTTGTAAAGAATTACAAGAAGTAGAAATTAGGATAAGAACCACAATAATTAAGGATTTCCTAATAAATTTTAATGTTTTTTTTTTTAGCATTAATTATTCCTCTATCTATAATGAATTTCACATTAAAAAGGATAAAACATGTACAAAACACCATTTGGACAAGATTATTTGGTGTTTTGTACAAAGTAAGGATTATTCCCTTACTTTACTTGGTAATCAACTGACCACTCTACATACCGAACGTACTCCGTAAAGTTACCACTTTGGTTATAAGACGTGTATGACCCGTATTTATCATATCTATCTTCTCTACCTTTCCAATTCCCGCTATCAAAAATTCCCGCCCAATAAAAATCCCGTGTATTATTAGGTAGTATAATCTCAGGACTTATACCAGAAAATCTGTATGTAGATGACCATGTTTTACTTACTCCAGAAGATATCGTTGCGGATACTTCTGATTGCATTGAAGAGACGCCTCCAGTAACACTACTATTCTGTGATAGAGTTTTTTGATATCCAAATGTTTTTTCTGCTCCTCTTGCTACAGAAATAAGGAATCGGGATGGCCCTCTATTACCATAACTTGTCTTTGATTTGCTTGTTACATAGTAATGAGAATGTTCAGTACACAATCCATAATAACTACACTGAGTACCTAATGTAGAAAAATCACCCTCTTTCTTTTGAGAGGCTTTATGATGGTTAGGATTTATATTATCTTGAGATGTGAAATCTTTTTCAGACACTTCCATGTCCCCAACATTATAAATATTTATGGTTGATGCATTTGGGAATTCTTCTGCGAGGCCTTTTAAGACTTTAGGGGAAAGTTTTTGTTCATTTGCTTTTGATATTTTCACTTTAACTTTATTACCATTAATGTCGTATTCTTTCGTCACCACATCATTGTATACAACTGGAGCTTTTTCTTTACTAGAGGCCAATGACGTAATACTAAACATACTCAAAACCAAAACTAACATAACAAAGATGGTGAATACCTTTTTCAATATCAATTCCTCCTTTTTTCAATTACTCTTTAAGTTTACACTAAATTATTCCAAAATCAAGAAAAATTTGACTTTTTTATTTGCGCAACTAAGCTACGAAATATGTTTAAAATCAATGCGAAATATACCAAGATTTATCAGAAGATAATACATATAGCCAATTTTAATTAATCAGTTATGTTCATAGGTCATAACAAAAGGGTTTAAGGTTTTTGGTTTTTGGTTTTTGGTTTTTGGTTTTTGGTTTTTGGTTTTTAGGCTTTAAGTCTCGATGGGCTAGTTAACATGGCAGCCATGGGAACCTAGTAAAAAGACAAACCCAAAAATTCGAGCAAATTTGCTCGAATTTTTGGGTTTTTAATTTGGGAAATAACACGAAAATAACCTAAACAAACTAAAAATTAAACTCCTATTTTCTCACGTTTTCTTTAGATTTCTTCACTAAGTTGAATTTGACATTAGAGAAACTGGAAGATAAATCTAAGTATTGTTCTATTCACTGTCATGGCTATAAATCTACCTTCATTCTTCGCGCAAAATGGACGAAGAGATTCAGAGATGATAGTTATTGATAAAGAAAGTATGTTATATCAGGTCCTTGTTTTTATTGATAACCCTATTAACTCACTTTTCGTACTTATTGTAGGGGGTCTTGTTAGCGGGTATATATATAAAGTTCAGCTCCATAGGAAGATATCACACAGCTGAACATATGACATTCTCTTTTTCCTTACAATCTTCTTTTCTTCTTTCGTAGAAACGTTCAAAACTTCATTTGAAGTTTCGTTTATCACAACTGATTCTGCTGCATTTAGAGTGCGTCCCTGCTTGTAATTTTTCATAATCCCCCGGAATGAAGTGTTGATATAATAATATGTTTGTTGATAAAAATTTTCATAAACCTCTGGAATAGGAAGTTGGTTACTTTAACTTAGTAAAGGATTATTCATAATTAACCGGAAAAAATATAGCCATGATTTGTGTATTTCAAAATCAACTATGCTGTTGCAGTTTATAGCAATTTGTTTTATGAATGGAAAAGGAGCCTAAATAACAGGAAGTACATAAAACCCTGCATATCTAGCCTCTTTTATTAGGCACCCTTTAGCTTAATTAGCTTTGTTTACTTCTTTTATACATTCATACCACTCTTCTAAAGCAGCAGGGTCAGCACTACTGCCATCCTCTAATAATAAAAGTCCACTTAAAAAATCCCCAAAATCATCAGATTGTGTACGCTCGTAATGCTTTTCTAAGAATTTCATCATTGCCTTGTAAGCCTCTATTTCAGAAAGTTTCATAAAATCCACCCTTATAACATACTTTTACTCTTATTTTTTTCAATCCCTTCTTAAAGTAACCTTACCTTTAGTTGTTTAAAGGAATAACTACCCAATAATCGGCCGTGGCTTTCTTGATAATAAGTCAGCGATAAATATTTTATGTTCGTTGAATATATTTTCTGGAAGTTCTTCAAGTGGAAAAAACTTATTCTGGATCGACTCCTCGTTGTTTTCAACTAAATTCCCACTGTATTGATTACAAATAAATAAAATTTGCACCAATGAAACTTGGTCGCCATTTGAAAATGTCTTATCGTATTGAGGACCAGAATAAATCCCAAATAACTTTGGTTCTTCTATGTTGAGTCCCGTTTCTTCGTAAACTTCTCTTCTAACTGTATCTAGAATGCTTTCTCCTAAATCCATAAATCCCCCTGGAAAACCCCATTGTCCATTATCAGACCGTTTTTGCATCAGCACTCGATTTTCTTTATCAAAAACAAATGCACCAGCAACAACCATAATAACCTTTTCAGTTCCTACCATTGATCTTAAATGTTGAATGTAATCCACTTTTTTAAGCCTCCAAATAATTAAATCTCTTATTAAACAAGTCGAGTAGAAGAGAACCTCTCCACCTTTCGGTAGATTGTATTCTCCCCCCTCACAGAACCGTGCTTGCGCTATTCACGCACACGGCTCCTCCTAGTTATCATTTACAGGATGTAGCTTATCTCTTTTCTCAGGTCATATATATTTACCTTCACTTTTACGTAAGGCAAGGGATTTTGATTAAGAAAAAGTCTGAATTTGTACCAGGTGAAAGATTTTCTTTGACTTCTTCTATTGAGCCATTTGTACAGTAAGTATCCGATAAGGTCTCTAAATTTGTTTACACTTTGAGTATTGTCTGTAATGCAGTAATAGTTGTAATAGCCTATAAGAGAGCGTTTAAATCTATCAAGGATTGTATGAATATCTTTATTTCTATTGCTCTTCAGCCATTCCTTACATTCCTTAAGTTTGCCTTGGACTTTCTTCCTGCTTGTTTTCCGCTTCACTCTAAACTTACCTCGTTTACTTTCTCCACAGTAGTGTGTAAAGCCGAGGAAGTCAAAGGTAGCCGGTTTGCTATATCCCTTTTTATTCGCTTCTTTTTCTGCGAACCTTCCAAAGGGAATAATCTTGGTTTTATCCTCGGCTATTTCTAAGTTAAATTTCTTTAACCTCATTTTTAACGAATGGAAGAATTGTTCGGCTTCACTTTTAGATTGAAAGCAACAAACAAAATCGTCGGCATACCTCACCATGTAAGCTTGTCCTTTGCACTGCTTCCTGACTCTCTTCTCAAACCATAGGTCGAGAACATAATGGAGATATACGTTGGCTAATATCGGAGATATAACTCCACCTTGCGGTGTCCGTATTGTATTTCTTTCCCTCTTCCATATATCCACCTTTAAGAAACCTATTGATTACTCTTAATAGATTAGGGTCAGAAATTCTCAGTTTAAGAAACTCCATCATCCATGTGTGGACAACATTGTCAAAGAATCCTTTAATATCTACATCTACCACATAGTTTACTGACCTCTTTTCAATATAGTAGTTCAGTATTTTCAATGCATCGTGGCAATTACGGTTTGGTCGAAAACCAAAAGAACAATCTAGAAAATCAATTTCATAGATGGTATTTAGTATTTTCGTTATGCCTCTTTGTACAATCTTATCTTCATGTTCAGGTATTCCTAAGGGTCTTTTCTTATCAGAATTTAGCTTTGGAATATACATCCTTCTCACTGGAACAGGACGATAACTCTTACTTTTGAGCCTACTAACCAAGTCCACTATGTTTCTATCTAGACTCTCACCATATTGTTCTTTAGTTGTTCCGTTAACTCCAGTTGCCTTTTTGTTTGGCAACTCATGATGACATTGGGTTAATGCTTGCTCACTTAGTAAATGTGCAAGAGATGTAAATTTCATTTTAGGATCAGATTTTGCTAATTCTGCTATCCTTAGTAGTTCCGTTTCCATTTAATGTTCCTACCTCTGTGTGTAGTAAATGTTTCCCTAGTAAGGGTGATAACTGGTAGCTAGCCTTTCCTCCATCGGCATTACCCAACTTCATTGGTACTACGCTGCTATCCGACTCCCTAATCAACATTTAGCTTCCTTGCTTTGTATTGCTTGTACACTATACTCTTCTAAACTAGAAGAGACCGATTAGGGTCTCCCGAGTTGGCGTATCATATCAATGTGTTACGTGCCAAGGTCTCTGACCCCAGAGAGGTTTCATTCTTCTTGCCATTAGCGATGAATGAAATATTGCTTTCTGCCGAAGTTAAGACATCAGCCCTCTCGAATTACTAACATTATGGAGCTCAATCCCTTCAACCATTAGGCTTTCGGCCCACAACCTAACTGTCTACGCTTAAAGACCAAAGTTACCTTTAGTCCTCCAAGACTCGCTACGAGTGAATGGCTAGTTCTTACTCGACGGGAATCCCACCCGTTATATGATACGACCTAGGCTCGGCCGCACAACTTCCCGTTAGCTTAATAACTTCAACAGAAAAGGTGGTTAATCCCTCTAGGATCAAACCACCCATTCGCAAACAGTTATAAATCGTCAAAAGTGAAAAATGTTCTTCCGTTCATTTATTTCAAAGTCCTAAGGGATTACTCCCCAACCATACCGTCACCATCTCGGTCATCCATATATTTATATAACCAATGGTCACTCGTAATCGGCATACTGAATCCCGCATCTTTTGCTTCTTTAATGGTCACCTGTCCATTACCGTTTGTATCAACGCTTGAAATATCACCTTCATCATTTGAACTAGTTGAAACCGTAGGCTCTGAATACTTATCGTCATTTGTTAAACCAAGGGATTCGTTAACCTCATCAGGGTTCACATTGTCAAATGAATCCACAATTACGTTACCTCTTAACGTATACGTATACTGATAATGAGAAGGAATCTGTGTTTCCGTGTCTGGATAGGTGATAATCGCTTCAAAATCCGTCGCTCCACCAGCTCTACGAATTGCGTCCTCCATATAGGCTTGGTCTCCATGTCGATTGAGCGTACTTTCTTGAGGGGTAATATTATAAGCATTGGATACTCCACCGAGAGAATCAGCAATGATGTGTCCTTCATCTAGTAAGTCACTTTCAACACCAGGAACTTTCGCTTCATCCGAATAGTATCTACCAGATGATAATACCGGTTCGTTGTTGTCATCTTGCAAAATGATTTGGGCAGCAATAACACGGACCAGTTGCCCAAATTCATTCGTAAACGCCCAATATTCACGGTCTCCATAACCAATGTCCACGACGACGTTAGGTTCACGAGTTCCTGATAAATCTCCGCCATCCACTTCAATAAGTTGAAATCCGGCAAACACTTGATCATTTGGTAGGGTTGATGTTTCCTCTTCTACTGGTTCATCATCCATAGTGATGGTTTCTTCTTCATTATTTGTTTCAACTGGTGTTTCTTCTTGTTCTGTTTCTACAACTGTATTGGGTGAATCTTCTACACTGGTACAACCAACTATAAAGATGGTCGTTACACATAAGATTAAATAGTTCATTCTCTTTTTCATATTAGGACTCTCCTATACTAGTTTAGTTCATTTCTATGTATCTAGGATGGTTAACATAAATAATAGCACCCTAATTTGGACCATGACAATAGCTGTCAATATGTTGGAGTGCTATTTGCTATTATGTTTTATTGTTATAATCTGTATAAAGTTTCTGATGAATCAACGAATACAGACCTGTCATTAACATTGTTAAAACCTTTATTTGCATTAATGAACTGGACCATCATCTATAAATGGATGAAGTAACATGCTACAATGTAAAAATAAATCACTTTTAATATTATGGAGATGTCTTTCATCCACAAGTTTATTAAACTGCTTATCAAAAAATAAGAATTTCTCCCCCATTTTCATCCTACCATACTTAAATTGCTGTTCACGTAAAGCTATCTCAATTAGTTCCGAGATTTCTTTTGCTTCTTTTTTTAATCTTCTCTCGTGGAATTCCATAATATAACCTCCCTTTTGAAGGAAGTAATTCAACAAAATATGACAATTACCCTTCAAAAAAAGTCTACTTATAAAATAAACGGTTCCGATACTAAGGTGAAAACGTAAAAAAACGGGTGAAAACATACTAAACCTCAGTTATTTTAATACCTTAATTAGCATTAGAAATGGATGTGGTGACGAAGGACTCTAGAGAAAAGGGTCCTTCCTCATTTATACTTGCCCAGATTCATCTCTTTCTTCTTGGTATAAAAAGAAAAAACGAAAGGTGATGGACCCACCGTGAAAGATGAAGCATATGAAAAGTATATGGAATATACAAATAGATTCATTGATTTGCTTTTAAAACAAGTCAATTCGGGATTAACTGAAGGTGAAAAGGTGCAATTGAAAAATAAGTGCCAAAGAAGCAATTGATATAATTGATTGGCAAAGAAATATGAAAAACCGGCAACTTACTATGATAAACTCAACAACAAAAGGCATAGAAGATAATTCTTAAGTAATAGGAATTATCCTCCATGCCTTTTCAACGTATATCTCCTACAAAACAAAAGCCGTATTTCTCTTCTATTTCTGCAAGTAGTTCTTTTACTTCGCTTATAGTCTTCATTTGCTTGGTTTTTATTTCTCCAGCTACGATGAACTTTTTGCTTTTGTGATCCTGTGTCTCTTCATTGGGTGAATCAATGTCAATGTCCAACGTTTTAATGAAATCATCCACTGATTGGAACTCTTGAAAGTTACCTTCTGAAAGATCTCTTAGACTCTCTTGTATCATTTTCTTACCCTCGTCACTCATCTCAACAATAGGGGTATTTAGTATTGATTCTAAGTGCTTTACACGTTCTTCAAGCAATTGTATTTGCTGCAATAACGTGGGATGTTGGCCAGATTGATTGTCATTACTTTTTCTGATCGGAACTAAAGCTGAATCAGCTACATATTTAATGTAAGCTGGAGCATCTGGAATATGAGCTAGAATATTTATGAGTAAGTTGTGATAACGATTCTCCAACCAATCTGATGCAAAGTCATTTCCGCAGTAGACGATTAGTGTGTCCTCTTTTACCTCGCCTTTTGTATTAGTAAACCAAGTCTCGTATGATGGGCTTGAAATCCTTTCCTTTACTTTCATCAGCACCAGTTTCCAAATATCCAATCCTATCACAACCTTCTATTTAAATTCTTAACAGTAACCGTATTATACCCTCGCAGCACCCACCAGACGATACAAATGTATCGAAAACTCAACTTCTAACTCATCTTTAAATAGAATCATTCTTCCGTGAGGATTAACCTTCTTCACATACCCACAACGCTTCGTAAAATACCCGTCTTTCCATGTATCTACCTCTAACAAATGGCCATGTTCAAAAGCTTCTCGAATAGTTCGTTCAATCTCTTCTATTTGCATCTCGTCTAGTTCTGGCAGTAGCTGCTTGCTATCATTTAGATAGTATTGGCGAATCTGTGCAACATGTTCTGTTAGCATCATCGCCGTCCACTTTTTACTTCCTCGATCACGTAGTATCAAATGTATATTCTCCCTCCTTAGTTAGGTGGAGACAATGTTCACATTCCATGTTCTGAAATCATATAAGCACTGTTGATGTGTTCTGTTCTTTGTTTTAAACGTCATGCAGCTCTTGATTAAATTCAGAGGTTAACATAATTTTGTCGTAAGGATTAAACAAAAGCCCAGAAAACAAGGATTTTCTTTTATAATCCTTCCCTTTCACAACTAAGTGAATAAGATCCACAACTCGATTTACGTACATACTTCCGAATCAATCTATCTATCTCCCTCCTTCACTCTCATTACAAAGAACATACGTTCTATCTTGAATAGGAAAATATTAGCCAAAAAAAGACGGTATGACAATGATGTCAAACCGATTAGAGCATTTTTATTCTTCTGGAAAGGTAGCTATTCATGAATATAAGGGATGTAAAGCGTCTAAAATGGAGTCTAGATGCATTTTTCCTAGTACCAACAATAATGACTTAATATACAAAAATTGAACGGAGGCATGTTATGGAATCACCATTCGGTCAGCATATTCGAAGAATACGTGAACAGAAAAAAATTGGACTTGTCGAGTTTGCTAAAGAGCTGGGTGTATCAGCTGGATATTTATCAAACCTTGAGACGGGAAAAACGGAGAACATCAAACTGAGTTTGATAAACAAGCTCCAACAAGATCTACACATATACCCCGTGAATGAAAACAGTGCGGATGAAGAACTGGAACAACGCCTAGAACGGGTAAACAAACTGTTCCGGACATGTTATGAACAAGACCCTGTGTTTGCCCACTATTTTTTTACAACAGTTGAGGAAGGATTGGATTTAGTTTTGAAGAGATAAACAAACCATTTAAGGTCATACTAAGTATGAACATTGTCAAACCTTTTTCTTGGCTACATAACTTGGTTATAGGTTTCCATGTTTTATTCTCCCAAGAGACTCTTCATTAGGATTCACCAATCAAAATACAGTTTGATATTAACATTTTGATACCTAATGGCATCTTTCATTTTCTTAAATAAAGAGGTGTCCCCTTCCTGTCTACTGATATCATGTGTCAAGATTCGATCAATTATTCATTTTTATATAAACATTTTTATAATTATAAACAGAAAGGCATGATATATCTTTATTTATAGAGGTTGCCCAAAAACAACCTCTAAAGCAAGGTCTGTTTATATTCTGCATATTTTTCTAAAGGGAAAAGGATAGTCGTATATTTAACCACTTCTATTAATGGTAGATGACCCTAGGAATCCCTTTAGGGCAAATCCACAGAGCAACAGCCAATAATCACTCTTAATTAAATAAACTTAACTGATGGTCATCATTCGTTGATTTTTTATCCAAAAGTCCAACATTAATAATAGAATCTTTAATAATTTTATCTAAAATGGCCTCCTCACTTTCCCAAACAGACAAGACTAATAGCTTCATTGATGAATATTGTTTTTTTAATGGAGAGAAATAATACTTATGGCTACTAGCGAGTTTATTAGGCTTTTGATGTAATTTACTTCTTTTATGATCGATATTTCCCCTTAGGATTTCATTCTCATTGTATAAATAACAATAGAGGTACTCAGAAAATGTTCTTGGCATGTTTTTTTTATAATGAGTTGGATCTATTCGAAGATGATAATATTTCCTAACATTTTCTACGATTTTACTAAAGTCTTTAAAAGACAGTTTTCTAAATGGTTCAGTCTGATTTACAATGTTTTTAGGATAGAAATACCTAGGATTCTTATTTCTAGAAGGTGCCGTGAAACCTAATGGATTATTATCAGTCTCATTAATCGAAGAATCCTTTTGTAATTGCTTATAAGAGTCTTGAAGGTCGTCCAACCTCTTTATAATTTCTGGTAATAATTTATCCACTTTCTGTGTTCCTTCTGTATAACCATTTAGATTTACGTATCGATCTATGTCATTTATATTAATATACTGTACTTGATCAATTTCTTTTACAGTAACTTCCCCTTCCATGATTAGTTTCCTCACAAGCTGCCCAATTTGATTAGCAACCTTTTGAGACATATGGTCAATTGTATAATCTACTGGTTTCCAATTATCCAAAAATACTCCTCCATTATATTGTTTTTATAACGGTATGCAGAATGGACGAGTAGTATCCTTTATTTGGGTATTTTTAAAGATTTTATATCTTGTACTATTTTCATAGTTTCATTAGCATAATCTCATTCAATTGCCGAGAAACATTAACTGTTTCAAACCTTTTGCCGAGAAATAGCCAATCGAATTAATCAAATTTCACTGCTAAAAAACAAACAAAGGCTTTCAAACCTATGATACCAATGTTCTGGAAGCCTTATTTTTATTATCTGTCTCGGTCAAGGGTAAAAGAAAGGATCCTTTCTTTTACTCTTGACCGAGTTATGTTGCATAACGTAGCATAATTGCCGAGAAATACCGGTTATTAGCTTGTCCCATTTTATGCTGATAGCTTGTACAATCTTAGTTTAAAATAGTTTAGTATTTTCAAAGTATTATCTTCAGCTATTTTCTAAAAAGTCCTTCATTAAAAATTGTTGATTTTTCTTGTGGTTACTTTTAGCATAGAACAAATCCTTTTGCTTTGGTAAAATTCTTTTCATCCAGCCCTGTTTTTGCGTAGTGGATTTTCTTGGTAAAGAACCACTGTTCTAAAGCCCCAACTCGTAACTCGAATGATAAAATAAAAATGACCATCATAAATGAGGGTCATTTGGCAGTTATTTATAAAAGTTAAAATGTAATTCATTTTGATCATCGAGAACAATTTCCTTGACTAGAAAAAGGACTTCGATTCTACTATATTCTTCACTAAGGTCTTCCTTAAGATCTTCTAATAAATCAAAAACCCACTTTCCCTTACTCCCAAAGTCTCCCTCTAGCTCCTCCCACTTTCCTAGTAGGTAACAAGTGTAGTCCAGTTCCTGAGAAATGCTATTAAATTGTTGTTCTAATGCATTCTTTACAATGAGAAATGCAGAATAATCACGGTACTCAGGTAAAAGTAAATCCTCAAGTTTATCAGCCTTTGCCTTAACCTGTTCAAGCTTTTTAAGTTTTGACTGTATAGTGTTAAGGTTTTTCTGCAGTTCAGTTTTACGGCTTTTTTGTAGTATGATTTCCTCCCGAACTCTGTAGAGCAAAACCCTCTTAATCTTTTCATTTATCGTATCTATTTGAAGCTCTTTATCATACTCTTTAATAGCATCTTCCTCAGAAATCCTATGGTCACATTCTTTTCTCATATACCAACGTTTCCCATATGGATCTCCTCCATAGGGATTTTTTGTCCGCTGATCACGCCCTCTGAGTGTTTCATTACATGAGCATTTAATTAATCCTTGAAAGGTAAATTTGGTTTTTATTCTTGAATCCAACAGTTTGTTATTGTGGATTAATCTCCAAACCCTTATCCACTGTTCTTCACTTATGATAGGCATATCACACAGGAAAGTAATTTTCTCCCATTTAGATAATAGCTGGTCCTCTGTAATATTCTTAACATTTACAAGAGGCATATGATATCCACAATACCAAGGATTCAAGAGGAGATTTTTAACATGGGGAATTGTCCAATCTATCTTTACTTTTTCATTTAATTCTTTCGCTGCAATTTTTGGGTAGTTTTTGTTCAAGTAATTTGCTATAAAAGAATAGCTTGGAAGGAATTCAAAAAGATTGTATACTTTTTTTACAATATTGCTCTCTATCTGATCAACTACGGCCTTCCCTGGCATGGAGGTATTTTCACCTTTTACCCAGTTATAACCAAAGGGTAGTTGTCCCCCTACATACTGCTTTTTCAAGCGCTTAACCTCTAATCCTGCTTTAGTTCTGACAGAAATATTATCACTTTCTAATTTTGATAACCCATCCTCAATAATTGAAGCGATTAACCCCTGTGGAGAGGGAGGTTTGTAATCAGAATTTTTGTTTGTGATGCGAACATCAACATTAAGTTCATCAAATAGAGCCCTTAGTTCAATGTGTTCCTCAATTTTACGTGATATTCGGTCTACATCTGATACTAAGATTCCATCAATTTCACCAGCACGGACTTTATCTAGTAATTCACTGAATTCTTCCCTTTGTTCCTTATCAAGACGATATGCAGATTTCTTTTCTGAAAACTTAAGTACGTCGTTTATATTGATTTCAGGCAAGTACCGGCTAATATACTCTGTAATATTAGGTGTTTGACGATTTTCTGTTTCTTGATCTTTTGTTGATACCCTTTCATAAATAGCCCACTTTTTTTTATTCGCTTCCAATTATATTCCCCTTTACTTGACTAAGATTGTAATGAAGATGAATTGAAAATTCTTTACTTGGGAAAACCAAAACTTTCTCTGCTAGTCCCCCAACAATTTTAATTGCTACATCTTCCCTTTTTTCAAAAGATAGACTCTGGTAATGCCCTACAATAAGTAAAAGCAGGTCGTCTAAACCTTTTTGGATTAGTTCGTATTTTTCACATTCTTGTTTCCATTGAATTAGGGTTCCTTCGTAATTCCGTAAGGCATCTGTCAATACTTTTCTGTTTTCATTTAAATATGCTTCTATTAAATTCGATTCCGCCTTTTGGAGCTTGGACTTTTTTTGTTCCATCTCCTCCTTACATTTTTGAATAATCACTACTTTTAACCTTTGAAATAATTCGTTGTTTGAATTATTATCAAGACTTGACTCCCAATAATCTAATATTCTCTTTTTAAGACTTTGATCAATTGTTTTAATTTGTACTTGAAACTTCCTCCTTGTACATTCTGTATTTTCACATGAGTAATACTTTGTTTTTGTTTCCATAGGCCTGTAACAAAGTCCACAGTATACTAAACCTGAGAATAATGGATTAATAACTTCTTTTTCTTCAAGGGGAAACAACGACAATGTCTTACTTAACATACTGTTTGCTTGGAGCCAGGTCTCCTTTTCAATTAATGCCAGTGATTTTATTCGTTCCCTGTTTTCTGCACCCATTGTTCTTAAAAAAGTCCCTTCAATCTTTTGCATCAATTGACCTCGGTACAAACGGTTTGATAGACGACTTTGAAGAGTTTCAATGTTTAGGTCTTTCCATTTCCACTCTACAGCTTTAGGATGATTTTTCATTTTTGTCAAAATCTCATCTAGTCTTTCGTTTACTGACCACAATTCTATAAACCCCTTAAACAACAATCCTACAAGGTCAGCTTTACTATATTCTTTCTTTGTTGATTCTTCCAAATTTGATGATACTTTCTGTTTATCAATACTCAGAACACCCTGTTGAGAGATATAACCGAAAGGGGGAGAGCCTCCCGCCCAAAAACCATCTCTTGCTTTGATTTTCCTGGATTGTATTTTTCTGTCATGAATAGCATTACCTTCTAACTGGGCCATACCAGCAAGAATGTATTCTAAAAAATCACTAATCATACCAGGCATTATGGGTGGTTCATTTGCTGCTGAAAAACATAGTTCTACTTCGTGTTCTTTAAGTAATTTTATGATTTCCATATACTCATGTGCTCTTCTAGCTATTCGGTCTCTTTTGAAAACAATAATACGTTCAACCGTCCCTGCTTCAACCTCTAATAATAGTTGAGTTAACATTTTTCTTTCCTGACTGGATTTGGTTCTAGCAGAAACCTCATCATGCATAATTTCGTGTACTACCCAATTATTTTGCTCTGCCATCTTTAAACAAGTATGTGTTTGCAATTCTTTTGAATTAGGTTGGTTCTTCTCGCTTGTTGATTGCCTTGTATAAATAATGGTCCTCTTCAAACATGTCCCCCCTTTACTCTTTAGAATATCCCTTTGTCCATTGTTCTTCGATATAGTGAATCAACTCATCTGAAAGCCAATCTACAAAGGCTTCTATTCTTTCCTGATCTCTATGAAAAGTTACAGAAGCTGTTTCAATTTTTTCATGTTTCTTTTGTTTACGACCCATGGACCTATCCCTCCAATTTGTTAGGTTAGTGGTTATAGTATCCATTTAGTCCAAGTGTATTCATTTTAGTAAAATATTTTTCATAATAGTGAATACTTGTCCACCGTGAAGAAGAAGATAAAATCATTCATCCTCTTCGATTTCACATGCTACAGCTGCTTCTACGATTGCTTTTAAGACTTTATTGTTATTGGCCCACTCAGTTGTGAACCAGCTTTTTTGTTCTTCTTTATCAAGGTCTGCTAGATGAGAATGTATAACGATTGTGGTATTACCTTTTTGGATTTTCTTCATAAAAAAATCCCCCCTGTTCCATATATATGCTAATGAAACAGATAATTTCGGGAATCTTTTGCGTTATCTCATGATTGTCCAAAGTTTTGCATATGATTAACTAATCGAACGGCTCGAAAGCAGGTGAGTCCATATGTACAGGCCTCAAGAATTAGACGTGTTCATTTATTTAAGAAAGAGTCGTAAAGACCTTGACGAGGAAAAACGAGCATACGAAGAAGGGCGTGGATACGATACCTTAGAAAGGCATCGCAGGCAATTATTTGAATTAGCCAAAAAGGAACGGCACAATATCATTGATATTTTTGAAGAAGTGGTTTCTGGAGAATTCATTTCTGAACGACCTCAAATGCAGAATTTATTGAGAGAAGTTGAATCAGGTATTGCAAATGCAGTATTAGTAATGGACTTAGATCGTCTTGGTCGTGGAGATATGGTCGATCAAGGTACTATTTATCGTGTATTTCGCTACTCAGAAACGTTTATTATCACCCCTACTGAAGTAATTGATCCGACTGAAGATAATCAGGAGCTCAATTTTAGTATAAAGTCACTCATCGCAAGAGAAGAGCTGAAGACAATAGTAAAGCGAATGCAAAACGGTCGAAGAACTTCAGCTAAGGAAGGAAAGTCCATATCAAAGGTTCCACCATACGGTTATTTAAGAGACCAGAACCTTAGGCTTTACCCCGATCCTGAGACTCGCTGGGTGATAGAACTTATATTTGACTTGGTTATTCAAGGCCACGGAAGACAAGCTATTGCTCAAGAGTTGGATAAATTAGGTGTCACTCCACCTAGGGGTAATTTTTGGAGCCCTTCCACCATTTCGTTTATCATAAAAAATGAGGTTTATACGGGTAAAATCATTTGGGGCAAATACAAATACACAAAGCAGCACGGTCAGTATATTAAAAGAAAAGTCCCGAAGAGTAAATGGCAAGTTGCCGAAAATGCACATAAGTCCATCATTAATACAGAAAAGTTTGAACGAGCAAACGAGTTACATAGCAACCGTTGGAGACCACCTACACACAAAACAAAAAAGCTTTCCAACCCACTTGCAGGTTTATTAGTGTGTGAACTCTGTGGGCGAGTTTTAGCCTTTCAACCCAGAAAAGATCGCCCACAACCGCAGATTAGGTGCATAAATCCTGGTTGCAAAGGGATACAAAAAGGGGCTTCATTAGGACTTGTTGAAGAGAGAATACTGGTAGGTCTTGAAGATATCATTAGTCAACTTGAAATTACGGAAGAAATGGTTCCTAAGAAAAAGAAGAAGCTAACTGTCGAAGTAAAAGAAAAAGCATTAAAGGTAAAACAAAAAGAACTGGATGAGCTTAATGACCAAAAGGATAAGTTACATGACCTGTTAGAGAAAGGTGTTTATGATGTTGACACCTTTTTGGTCCGACAACAAGCTATTTCTGAACGTATCAAAAAAGGGCAGAATGAATTAAATCATTTAGAAGAGTCACTTATGAAGGAACGGCAGCAGGTGCAAAACCAAGCAATACTCTTGCCCAAAATGAAAAACGTTTTGGAAACATACCGAAAAACTAATAACGTAGAGAAAAAGAATCGATTGTTGAAGAGTATTTTTGAGAAGATTACGTATTTGAGAAAAAAGGAATGGAAAGATAAGGACCACTTCCAAATCCAGCTATACACAAACATATAACCTTCCCAAGGGTAAAAATACCCTTGGTTTTTTTCAAAATTTAATAAGTCTATCCAAGAAAAAGTTCCATTTTTCGCCATATACTTAACTATTATTCGAGTATTTGAGTTAAAATGGAAATATTATCTGGTTTATTATTTGTGTATTAGGTGGGAGGAAATTATGTTAAAAAAAGAAAAAAAGAAGGCCTTACCTACTTTTATTAATGATGTTCCGATTGGTATAAGGGAAGAAGATAAATTTCAATTTTATCATATTGCTGAAATGTTAAAAGCAGCAATTGATACTGCTTCAAAAGCAATGCATATATGTTTAGCAGGACAATGGGGGTCCGGAAAGTCAACAGTTTTAAGTTTATTAGAGAATATGTATAATAATGAAAATGAAAAAGTAAAGTTTATAACTGTGAGTGTCTGGAAATTTGCTGAAAACCCAACTTCATTACAACGGAAGATCCTTCGAGACCTAGAATCAGAATTTGGTGTAAATGTTAAAGATGGCTTTGAACGTACCAAAAGCCAGGCAGATAACTTAACGCTTGGTGGTTTTTTTGCAGCAATGAGTCTCTTAGTTGCTAAGAAAATATCGTTTTGGATTATTACAAGTTTATTTGTACTTCTGTTAACGATTGGTTCTTACTTCTCAGCACCAATGGTAAAGGAACTTATATCAAGTTTTAGCATTGGTACTTATATAATTTTACTTATTGGATTAATTGCTAAATCTCAAATTTCTATAGGGAAGACTATTACATATAATGACATACCATTAAGTTTCAGTGACCAATTTGAAAAACGATTTGAGAATTTACTAAAAACTCAATCTGAAAAATATAATAAGGTAATTATCATATTTGATGACATGGACAGGCTACCTCATAATCAACTCTACGCTTCTCTAAATACTGTTCGCACCTTCTTAAGAATGAAGAGTATCAATAACTGTACATTTATTGTACCTTGTGATGAAAATATTCTACGTGAAGAGTTAAGAGAGGCTATTGTAGATTACGACGGAGAAAAACATGACAGTTATGAAGATAATCAAGTGTCTGAATTTCTGAATAAAACATTTGACTTAATGATTAGATTGCCACTAGTTGAACAACGGAATATGAAAGAATATGCAATTGGCTTATTACTGGCACAACCGAACGATTGGTCCCTTAATCACCAAAGATCTTTAAACAATGTATTGAGTGTTTTAATCCATTCAGAAATTACAACACCCCGTCAAGTAATAAAAATTCTCAATGCTTTTACAGCTGATTGGGAACTTGCCAAACGTAGGGATTTAGAGAACAAAACAGTTTTTCTTACAAAAAACCCAATAGACCTGGCTATTTTTACTGTACTAAAAACTGATTATCCACAATTCTTTGATGCATTAAAAAGAGATTCGTCTCTATTAAGAAACGCAAAAAATGTAGAAGATGTCCTTGAAAGATATAAGAAGAATGAAAACTTCCCACGTTTATTTATTTCTAAAGTATTAAAATTTATCCCTTTTGACATACGGCCATATCTTTACTTCCATAATACAGAACTTAATCCAATTACGGGTCGTCTAACTTTAATGGAAGCAAGACAATCACTTATCAATGGAGATGAGGCAACTTTCAAATTGAATTTTGAAAAATTAGATTTAGATGAAAAGCCTATAATCTTGGATTCAATAATAGAAGAATTTAACAACGAAATCGAAATGGGTAACATTTTAGAGATTTTATTCACTGATTCGAAGTATGTTACTCATGTTACTGAATCCAGAAGACATGATTGGGAATATGGGTTAGAACAAAATATTGATATTATTATAAATTTCCCTTTAGAAAACGTGTTAAAGGTATTTGATTTATTAGTTACATCTAATATTGTTTGGGAAAAATTTGGGGGTAAAATCTTAAACAATAGAAGAGGTTATGATAATGATGTTATTTTTGAAGCATGGAGAAAGCATCCCCAATTAATAGAACGCCTAAATATTCACGAAAAGCTGGTAAATTTGATTTCAGATAATGCTAGACAGATTGGTTACTTAGTAGATAATGATCCATATTATGTTGAAGAAAAATTGTTACAACTTGAAAAGGACCATTCATTGTTTAAGGACTTTAAATGGATTACTATTCTTTTAGATACAGTAGACTCCGTGTTTCATAACATTCAGACTGAACATGAGGATGTTGAGGAACAAAACATAGATTATAGTAGTTTACAATTACCGTTTAACATTGTAGATTGGTTAACTCACATTGATGATGGGACAAAAAGTCGCATAAATGTTGCTGAGGCAAAGAGATTTATTTCTTATATAAACATCCTTGATGATATTATTTTTGAAGGTTTTGATACTTATATTTTCGAACCCCTAATTAATAATAATGATGTAGAATCTATAACAGAGCTCCTGTATTATTATGGTGAAAGAGATGGAATCCGTCTTCTTAGTGAACATGTCCTATTACAATTAAACATATTATTGAAAGATTATGTGGATGATAATCAGTTGAATACTATGCTGTTAAAAACGATTCAAGAGGTTTGGAACAATAATCCTGAGGATGCACTATATCTAGGAAGTCAACTTGTAAGTATTCCTTCTGTTATTGGATGGATCATTGGGAAATATGAGTTTGGTACAGGAGTACATGATAAGGAGATAAAACAATCATTTATGTTTGTTGACAATCTTGTAACTGCTGAACAATTGCATTCTATTATTCTAGAGAAAAACATCGTCGAATCAAATGATTCAATGCAGCTTGATTTACTATCTATATTTGAAGGCTCAAATTCACTATTGAAAAAGTATTCCGAAATCCATCCGGATTTGTTTAATTTCGAGAAATTTGACTCTTTAAGATTTGAAGCATCCAGCGATATCTTTAAATCGAAATTCAAATTACCTTTAATTTTAAAAAGGTATCATAATGATCATATGTTAGATATTGAGCGCGAGATGGTTGCATTGATTAACGAACAGTCTAGCTACTTATATTCTGGCAATTATCCATATCGTAACCAATGGAATAATACACTAAATGAATTATTTGGTATTTATTTAGATGAATGTTCTGCTGTTTCGTCACAATTAGACCTAATTGAAAAATTTAACTTCATTTCAGATAACCCTGGTGTTTTTCAATTTTTATCACCAATCAATAGAGATAAGTTTATAACCATTTCTGCTAGTCATATTCCAAGTGGCAATCAACAATTTAACACTTATATTTATAATAATTCATCTTATTCTCACAAGGAACACATAAGAGCATTTGCAGAGAGATTCCAGTTCTATAAGTTAGAAGAGCAAAATACTATACTTACCAAAATAAGAAGCCATGAAGCAGATGTCTATTCATTGTTTTATCAGGAGTTAAAGAAACAATTACAGTTACAACAAGTAATTGAAATTATCGATTCACTTCACTCCTTAACGTTTACTGATTCAGAAAAAGATGAAATCGTTAAATTAATGTTGGATCATGCAATGAGTGAAGCATTGAATAATTGGTTTAATGAACATCTTGAAAGTTTTTTTGACAAACCAAATATAATCATAAGGCAAGCACTAAAATATGCTATTCAAAATTTTTCAATACCAATAAATTCGCTTGAAACAGTAAGAGATTCTCTCTCTTACAATGATGAACGTACAGAAATCGGATTAATGATATTACTTAACCAAATTGATAAACAACTTGCAGAACAAATGAAGGAAAAGATAAAAGCAATTTATTTCAAGTCAGAATTTACTGATTTAGCTCAGCAAGTAATGTCAAAGTTTGGTTGGAAGAAACCTAGATTAAAAGTATAATTATCCAGTGAAAAAACTTGTCATCTTTGATAAGTTTTTTTATTTGGGTATATCCTTGCTAGTTATACTGATTGACTTCTCCATATCCAAACATATTGGATACCTTCATTAACTCTTCGACAAGTTTGACACATCTGACATTGTCTGATGTTAGGTTGTCACCATCTGAGAAATGAAATGGATAGATATTGTAGCGAGTGGGGGAATACTTGCCGTCTACTAATTCTAGTGCTTTTTTATAGGCGGAGGAGCATATCGTTCCACCACTTTCTCCTTTTGAGAAAAAGTCTTCTTCTGGCACGACCTTTGCCTCGGTATGATGAGCGATAAATTCAATTTCAACGGATTCATATTTTGTTCGAAGAAAGCGAGTCATCCAGAAGAAAAAGCTTCTCGCCATATACTTCTCCCAAATACCCATTGAACCACTCGTATCCATCATGGCCAGGACGACAGCTTTTGAATCTGGCTTTTGAATTTCATTCCAGGTCTTAAATTTTAAATCTTCCTTATAAATAGGATGAAATTTTGCCTCCCCTTGGAGGGCATTGCGTTTAAACGCAGTAAGCATCGTTTTCTTTTTATCAATGTTACCCATGAGTCCTGTCTTTCGAATATCATTAAATTCAATGTGCTGGATGGTGTTTTCATCTTGTTCTTTTCTCTGTAAGTTTGGTAAGGCTAGTTGGTTGAAGAATGCTTGCTCAAGCTCCATTAACGAGACCTCAGCTTCGTAATAGTCTTCACCCGCTTGATCGCCTGCCCCTTCTCCTTTTCCTGGACCGGGTTGTGGTTTGCCAGAACCATCTCTTGCGACAACATCTCCCACCTGGCTATCTCCACTGCCTTGCCCTACATGTTTATTCTTGTCATAATTATACCGAATTTTATATTCATCTAATGAGCGGATCGGAATCTTAATGACATCTCTGCCATTTGACATAATAATACTTTCTTCCGTTACCAAATCAGGTAAGTTACTCTTGATCGCCTCTTGTACTTTTTCCTTATGTCGTGTCTGATCGTCATGTCCTTTTCGATGGAGGGACCAATCTTCTTTTGAAATCATAAAGTTATCTACATTACTCTCATTCATCATTTATATCCCCTCCTAAAAATTTTTAATTTTTTTATCACCATCATCCTTTAAACGGCATACACTAACTTGACGGCTTTTAGAGGTTCTTACTTTATCTTGATGAAAAGTGGATTACTCTATCCTATGCAGCTTAACTCAATAATTGACAAATTATTTTGATAATTGGGCCTTTATCCTTCAAAATTAGACAAGTTGTTTTGAGAATAGATCCCTTTTGTAGCAAAGGATTATCGGCTTTCTTTAGCCTGCTAAATTGATTTCATATTCATACCTTACGAATGGTCTTTTTCTTGAAACTGCTTTGGATCAGGAGTCAAATGACTTTTTTTCAATTCTTTGTTTGTTTCCATTTGTTCCATTACTTTAGAATGCTTCTTTAATTCCTCTAGACTACTAACCATTGAGCTATTTTCTGGTTTTCTGCTTTTGTTCATTATCAATCACCTCTGGTAGTTATTTACCCTGTGAAGGTGGGGGTGAAACAACGTAATGTTTGTTTGATATGTGCATAAATCTTTATTTTTGTGCAGTAATTCTAAATTTTGTGCAGAAAACTTTAAATTCGTGCTGAAAATCCAAGTTTTGTGCTTAAATGGAAAATTTTGCGCAAAAACACTTTCCCGAGGAACGAATGTAAAAAAAGGAGCGGTACTCATCATCGAGTACCCTCCTCTTTCTATTTACCGGTTCAGTAAGCTTCCTACATAACGCAGTAAATCGTTTGCTGAAGTCGAGTTATAGCCATGTTCCTCAATTAGGCGTGCTACAACTTCATTAACTTTCTTCAGTTGGACTTCATCCGGCGTTTTGGACGAAGTTGTGATCTTCACTACATCTTTTAGGTCAGCAAATAGCTTTTTCTGGATCGCCTCGCGTAGACGCTCATGCGAATTATAATCGAAGCGTTGGCCTTTTCTAGCGTAAGCTGAGATACGGATTAAGATTTCTTCACGGAATGCTCGCTTCGCATTTTCCGAGATGCCAATTTGTTCTTCAATGGAACGCATTAGCTTTTCGTCCGGATTCATCTCTTCACCGGTTAATGGATCTCTTAGCTTATTCTTGTTGCAGAAGGCCTCAACATTGTCTAAGTAGTTATCCATTAATGTTTTCGCTGATTCTTCATAGGAGTACACGAATGCTTTTTGAACTTCCTTCTTGGCAATTTCGTCGTATTCCTTACGAGCAACTGAAATATAGTTCATAAAGCGCTCTCGGTCCTCGTTGGAAATAGATGCGTGTTGATCTAATCCATCCTTTAACGAGCGTAGAACATCTAGCGCATTGATTGAAGGATTTTCCTTACGAATAATAGCGGAAGAAATTCGGTTAATGACATAACGCGGGTCAATACCAGTCATACCTTCGTCATTAAATTCCTTTTTCATTTCCTCTACATCTACTAGGTTAAAGCCTTCTACTGACTCTCCGTCATACAGTCTCATCTTTTTAACTAAATCAATGTCACCTTTTTTCGGTTGCTTTAATCGAGTTAAAATCGTAAACATTGCTGCCACTCGAAGCGTATGTGGAGCAATATGAACATTATATACATCACTTTCTTTAATCATTTTTTCATAGATTCGTTCTTCTTCTGAGACTTTCAGATTATATGGAACAGGCATAACAATAATACGAGAATGAAGGGCTTCGTTCTTTTTGTTGGAGATAAAGGAGCGATATTCTGCTTCGTTTGTGTGGGCAACGATTAATTCGTCTGCGGAAATCAGGGCGAATCTGCCTGCTTTGAAGTTACCTTCTTGGGTAAGAGATAATAAGTGCCATAAGAACTTTTCATCACATTTTAACATCTCTTGGAATTCCATCATACCGCGGTTTGCTTTGTTTAGCTCTCCGTCAAAACGATAGGCACGTGGATCTGACTCTGATCCAAACTCTGCGATTGTGGAAAAGTCGATACTACCCGTTAGGTCGGCAATATCTTGAGATTTCGGGTCTGATGGACTGAATGTACCAATTCCGACACGCTTATCTTCTGATAGAGTGATTCTTTCAACGATGACGTCTTCAATACGGCCACCGTATTCCTTTTCCAATCTCATTAGATTGAGTGGAGATAGATTTCCTTCAATGCGAACACCATATTCCTGGAAAAACTCTTCCCTTAGGTGGGTTGGAATCAGATGCAAAGGATCTTCATGCATCGGACAACCTTTGATCGCATAAATGGCTCCCTTGTCTGTCCGGGTATAAGCTTCAAGTCCACGTTTTAACATGGCGACAAGCGTGGATTTCCCTCCACTTACAGGGCCCATTAATAAAAGGATCCGTTTTCTAACATCTAAGCGCTTTGCTGCTGGATGAAAGTATTCTTCCACTAGTCTTTCTAATGCTTCTTCTAGTCCAAACATTTGATGACTGAAAAAATTATATTTCTTTTTTCCATCAACTTCATCAATTCCAGCATCCTTTATCATATTGTATACTCTCGAATGAGCAGACTGTGCGATGTAAGGACGCTCTTTTACAAGCTCCAAATACTCAGCGAAGGTACCTTCCCACTTAAGACGATGCTCCTCTTCTCGATGCTCTTCAATTCTTCTTAATATATCCATAAGGACCTCCTTCATTACTTCCTTGTAAGAAGTTGAGATTATTACAATCTATGCAGAGCCGTCCCTTATCATTACTTGGATTGGAATTTATCTTGTGAATGATCCTTTTTACCCTCCTACAAAACTGCCGCCATTTACATGAATCATTTCACCTGTCACATAGCTTGAATCACTACATGCTAAGTACACAAAAGCTGGCGCTAATTCGTAAGGTTGACCGGCTCGCTTCATCTCTGTTTCTCTATAGCCAAACGTCATGACATCTTTTGCAGAAAAGCTGGACGGGATTAGTGGTGTCCAAATTGGACCAGGTGCCACACCGTTTACGCGTATTCCCTTTCCCGCTAAAGAAAGGGCAAGGGATCTAGTAAAGGTTACGACCGCCCCTTTTGTTGATGAGTAATCAATTAATTTTTCATGACCTCGATAGGCGACAACGGACGAGGTGTTAATGATTGAGCTTCCTTTTTCCATAAAAGGTAAAGCTGCTTTTGTTAAATAGAAGATAGAGAATACATTCGATTGAAACGTACGGTGAAGCTGAGCCGTTGAGATATCTAAAATGCTATCAGACACAAATTGCATGGCTGCATTATTTACTAAAATATCTATTTTTCCAAAATGGTGTACCGTTTGAGCAACGATTGTTTGGCAGAACTCCTCGTCTCCAAGATCTCCTCTGAATGCTACACATTTTCTACCTAACTCTTCTACTCGCTGTTTCGTAACCTGGGCATCTTGATCTTCGTATAAGTAAGCAAACGCGATGTCCGCCCCTTCCTTAGCATACGCGATGGCAACAGCACGGCCAATACCGCTATCAGCGCCTGTTATTAGCGCTATTTTTCCTTTTAATTTACCAGCTGGCTTGTATGACTTTACCTCACTGATTGGTTGTGGGTCCATCACATATTGAAGTCCTGGGTGAATATCCTGATGCTGAGGAGGAAATTGTACGGGGATTTCCTCACACTTTTGAATGCTACCATAATTTCGTCGCATCAACTGTTGCCTCCTTTACAAGTTATACAGTAGCCTATGACGGCCGTTGCAAAGAGGTTCTCTAAAAAAATTTGAAAATGTCATACATTTCAATGACGAATCTGGACAATTTCGCTATAATAGAGTTATGTTTTTGGGAAGACTAGGTTCTAAAGGAGGTCGTAAGTAAGATGGGTCTTATATTAATTCTCGGGGTTTCTCTAGCATTTTTAACAGCTATTTTCTCAGCTGGTTATAATTCAAAGCCAGGTATTAAAAAATAATAGTAGTAAGAAGAAACCAACCGGTGGACGGTTGGTTTTTTTGTTGGTACTGGGATTTGTGCGGTTACCACTATAATCGGTTTTAGACACCACGACTTTTTACTATAAACTTGAAACAGCTCATTTTTGGTTTTGTGCAATTAATCGTTAGTTCTGTGCGTATTCCCTTAAGTACTGTGCAATTCTTCCCGACTTCTGTACGCTACCCCTTCATTTGTGTGCAATTCCGGACTACGTGCTTCAAAAGCCCAATAAAAAACCCGGACTTTTTACGTTAGTCCAGGGAAATTTTGCTGTCTCAACACTTCATAGATTAAAATAGCGGCTGTATTTGATAAATTTAGTGATCTAACCTCATCATTCATGGGGATGCGTAAACAGCGATCCATGTTCCGTTCGATTAATTCCTTCGGTAGACCGTCTGATTCTTTTCCGAAAACAAAGAAATAATCTTTTTCTAGGTTACTGTAATCACAAGTCGAATGTGGCTTTTGGCCAAACTTCGTTAAGTAGTAGAATTCTCCGTCCTTGTATTTATTAAAAAGCTCATCGAGTGAGTCATAATAATATATGTTCACATGCTGCCAGTAATCAAGCCCTGCTCTTTTTAACACTTTGTCATCTGGCGAGAAGCCCAGGGGACGAATTAAATGTAATGTTGTGTCTGTGGCTGCACAGCTTCGTGCGATATTACCCGTATTGGCAGGGAGTTCTGGTTGATACATTACGACATGTATTCCCACGATTGTTCACCTCGTCATCAAATCATCTATTCAGTAGTATACCATAAACGAAAATATAGAATTAAGCATGAAAAAAACTTGGCATTCGCCAAGTCTACTTCGATCGATCATCCACAATGTGTAAAAAAGCATATTTGATGTTCGGGGTATAGGCTGTTGAGTCTGTGTATGACCAATATCTCATCCGACTATTATGGGTGTGTGCGTTAACGAGTGGCATGTTGTTTCGGTCCTTCGCGACGACAATCGTGTTATGATTGAATTTGCCGTCCCCTTCAAAGTCATAGCAAATAACATCACCAATGGATAACTCGGCCGCGCTATTTTTTTCGATAGCTCTTACTCCTGACTTTGCATTAGGTAAATAACGACGTAAAGCATTCGCGACGGACCAACTATAGCTCCAATTGCCATTTTTCATCCACCAGCCTTTGCCACGGTTTGGGTAACCCGTCATCGATGCGCCGCCTGCGTGCAAGCACTGTGAGATAAAGTTCGTGCAATCTACTTCAAACTTCTTGAATTGAGGGTTATATGAATCCCACCATTGCTCCGCATATTGCACCGCTGCTCTACGGTCGTAGATAAACGGTGCACGTTCGTCGTCATCCTCTGCCACGAGATCTCTTTCATCAAAAGGCTCTTCATTCATCGTATTGGTTATTAATTGATCATCTACCACCTGATTATGCTGAATGAAGGCAACTCTCTCTTCAACATTTTCCTCATTCACAAAATGATTGTTTTGTTTGATGAGGTCCATGAAGCGAACGGAATAATGAACCCTTTTCCCACCATTTGGGACTTCTTCTATTTTAGAAATCTCACAAAGCGCCTGACTTTTAACAATTAACGCTTCTCTTTCTTTTAACTGTCTGTATCTCTGGTTCCAATCCTTACGAGTTGAAGACTGACGACCGACATTGGCATGAACTCTACCTGAAATATATGTTTCTAACACTTTTCGCACATTCATCCTACATTTCACCCTTTCTTTGAGGTGCTACTTTATAGGTATGAATAGAAGAATAGATTCATGATTTCGTTAATAGCTGTAAGCCTTTTTCAATTTCGTTTAAGACATCTTCGTCTTTTTCGCGTGCCTTGGCTTTCAACAGTAACTTTTGACTTTCGTCTGTTCCAATTTTACCGATCGCCCATGCAGCTGTTCCTCTCATGACCGGACGCGTATCCTCAAAGAGAACTTTTGTTAACTCAGGAATGGACGTTTCGTCCTTATAATGAGCCAAAGCAATAATCGCATTCCGTTGAATCGGCTTTTTTCCTCGCCATGAGCCGGAGATGGGACCAAATCGTTCCTTAAACTCTCGGTTTGAAATGCTCAGTAATGGCTTTAGCAACGGCTTTACGATTTCGGGATCAGGTTCCATTTCTGCGTGAAAGTGAAAATCCTTGCCTTTATTTTCAGGGCAGACAAGCTGACAGGTATCACATCCGTATAAACGGTTACCTATCTTTTCACGATATTGATCAGGTATAAATCCTTTAATCTGAGTAATAAACGCAATACATTTATTTGAATCTAACTGACCGCCCTGAACGAGCGCTCCAGTTGGGCAGGCATCAATACATTTTGTACATGTCCCACAATTATCCTCAATGGGCTTGTCTGGAATAAACGGAATGGTTGTGATCATTTCGCCTAGGTACACGTATGATCCAAATTCAGGAGTGATAATCGCACAGTTTTTCCCGCTCCAGCCGATTCCTGCTCGCTCTGCAACGGCTCGGTCCGAAAGCTCGCCTGTATCAACCATTGATTTCAGACGACAATCTGGTACTCGTTCAAGTAGAAAAGCTTCTAGCTTTTTCAAACGATCACGTAATACATCATGATAGTCCTGTCCCCATGAGGCACGACAAAATATACCGCGTCTCTCTGACTTTGTACTTCTTGGTGCATTTTTTAGTTTTGACGGGTAAGCTAACGCGATGGCGATAATAGATTTTGCTTGTGGTAAAACAAGCTCTGGGTTCGTTCTTTTCTCAAGATCTGGCTCTTCAAAACCAGACTGGTAACCTAATTCTTGCTGTCTCACAAGTCGTTCTTTTAATTCAATAAAGGGCGACGGGCTGGCAAACCCGATCTTATCAATGCCAATCGTTTTACTATACTGAACAAGCTCTTCCTGTAACGTACGAATATCCATGCGAATCACTCCTTTCTTGATAAGTTTTGATCAAAATTATATAGTGATAGTATCATATTTCACAGTTCTCAAAAAGGAGGTAAGTTTTTGAAAATTTCTATAGACTCAAAGCTAGCCCAAACGATACCCGGTTTTAAAATCGGTGTTATTACATATAAAAATATCGTAGTTGGCGCATCGCCTCAAATGATTAAAGGGCGTCTTCAATTGTATCAAGAATCGATTGCCATTGATCTTGACTCCACTCCTCTGGCTGACTTTAAAAAAGGTATTCAAGAATGGCGACAAGTGTTTAAACAGCTTGGTGTGGACCCTAGTAAATATCGTCCATCTCATGAAGCGTTACTAAGAAGAGTAGCAAAAAGACAATTTTTAACAACAATACACTCTGCTGCTGACATTAACAACTTCTTTTCCATGCAATATGGTATTCCTATAGGGATTTATGATGCGGACAAGTTAAACGGTGATCTTGAAATAAGACTTGGTCGTGAAAGTGAATCGTACGAAGGGTTGAACAATAGAGAGATCGATGCTTCAGGAAAGCTTGTATCAGTAGATCAGACTGGTCCATTTGGCAGTCCCTATGTGGATGCAAAACGAACAGCTGTTACAGAAGAAACGACGTCAGCACTCCAAATTGTATACTTATTAGCTTCTATGGAATCAGAAGAAGCACATGAACTTTTAACGGCGATGAGTAATATGTTTACACAAGTAAACGGAGGAATTGCAAATTGTTCTATAGAACAATAAAAAACGCAATACTCCGTTTTCTCTTAAACGAAACACTGCGTTTGTAAACATATGTATGGAGCGGGTGATGAGAATCGAACTCACAACATCAGCTTGGAAGGCTGAGGTTTTACCACTAAACTACACCCGCATATTATGTGGCTCTTTTGTAAGAACAGTTATAAATATATCACAGGCTAAAATACTTGTCTACAATTTTCGTCAAAAAATTTACTTTTCAACTCATCACCAATTTTTAGTTTATGCTTCTTCATTAAATTTATACATCAAAATTGCCATACCTATGATGAATCGGTTAAGGTAAGACAGTATCTCTTTTCGGAGCTGGAGGTTTATTTTGAATTTTTTAAAGAAAATAACTAGCAAACAACTACTTTTTTATACCATCACCATTCTTGCTTTTGCCGCCAGTATGGTTTTTGTGCATACCAATCATTCCTTTTATGAACGCCCTATTGCGGAAATCGTAAAAGTACAACTGATTGACCAAACGGAAATGGTGGATCAATTTCAAAATGAAGATGTTCAATATACACAGGTTCTCACGGCGGTTATTAAAAATGGTGATGAAAAGGGCACACAAATTTCATTACTAAATGAGTACACCTCAACGAAGGCGTATGATCACGAATTCTTTGTTGGGGACGAGATCTTTGTAAAAATAGATGAGAACCTGAAAGGAACAATCCTTGAAGTTAAACGAGATCAATATATCGTGTTAGTGGCTTGGGTGTTTATTTTTGTGTTGCTTTTTGTAGGGAGAAAACAAGGGTTTCTTTCTATTATCAGTTTAGTCGTGAATGCCGCGCTGTTATCTTATGCACTGGATGTTTATATCACTCATTCTAATTGGAGCTTGCTACTGATTTGCAGTATCAGTGTCATTTTATTTACGGTTATATCCTTATTACTCGTCAACGGCTTGAACGAAAAAACGTATGCCGCTATTGTCGCCACACTTCTTGGTACGTTCCTTTCATTATTCATAACCTGGTTCGTGTTATGGATCACTGGAGAAAAAGGGCTACGATATGAAGAGCTGCAATTTATTACTCGACCTTATAAAGTGGTGTTTTTATCGGGATTGTTTCTTGGTTCACTTGGTGCAGTTATGGACGTAGCCATTACGATGAGCTCTTCCATCTTTAGCTTGTATGAAAAAAATCATCAGATTTCCGTAAAATCACTCATTACTTCTGGGATGGAAATTGGACGAGATATTATGGGAACAATGACGAATATATTGTTCTTTGCCTATGTTAGTGGCTCGATTCCCGTGTTGCTTCTCTATTTCAAGAATTCCTCCCCATTCGGGTTCACGTTATCAATGAACCTTTCTCTAGAACTAGCTCGAGCGTTAGCAGGAGGTATTGGAATAGTATTAACCATTCCAATTGGTCTGTACACGACAATCTATTTCGTAAATAGAAAGAGGGCGAGAGCATGAATACACTTGTATTGCTAGGCGCCATTCTCTTTCTATTAATGACTGTGATTGGTGGTAGAAAAGGCATTCGATCGTTTATAGCTATATTTTTAAATTTTGGCGTCATTATTATCTCGGTAATTTTAATGAACGACCCGAATATTAATCCGATTATCCTAACCTTAATTGCTTGTGTAGTGATTAGCTGTATTAACCTTTTCTATATAAATGAAGTAAATAGTAAAACCAAAACAGCCTTTCTTTCTACTGTCATTTCAACAGTGGTCTTACTAATCTTTATCTTTTTCATCACAAGTAAAGCCAAGATTCAAGGATTTGGTGAAGAAGAAATTGTCGAGCTTAGTGCGTTTTCGCTTTATATCGGAGTAGATTTTGTGAAGATTGGGGCGGCAGTGATTATCATGAGTACCATTGGAGCTATCACGGATACGGCCATCGCGATCTCCTCCCCGATGCGCGAAATTCATTACCACCACCCTGATATTAGTCGGAAAGAGTTATTCCGCTCTGGTTTGAGTATTGGGAAGGATATTTTAGGGACCAGTACGAACACGTTATTTTTCGCCTTTTTTGGTGGCTATCTTGCTCTGTTGATTTGGTTTAAAGATTTAACTTATACACCAGGCGAAATTGTGAATTCGAAAATATTCAGTGCAGAAATCCTTACAATTCTCTGTGCAGGGATTGGTGTGACACTTGTGATTCCGATCACGGCATGGATTACGGCTTATTTTTTTGTGGGGAAACAGAGAGTGTGAACAATAGTTATTACTCTTAAAGAAGTTTAAAATGCTTAATTATTCCTAACAAATAAACAGCATAAAAAGCTTGCGGGAACAAATAAAAAACACATAGTATCACGTGCTACATCCCAGTATGTTTAGCATATTGAATAGCAGTAAAAAATGGAACGTTTAACATCCAAGCGTTCCATTTTGTTATTGTCTTATTTAAAAGCACTCATTATAACTTTTTCAATTTTGGTTACTGTGAATCGACTTTCATACTTGTTTGGACTTCTGAAAAAATAAAATGTGTAACAGTCGAAGCATAAGGATTTACAGTATTAATAAACTCTTCTGCTTTAGCAAAATTTTCAAAGTGTATTTTAAGCATATAGCAAGCATTACCCGCTATTCGGTAACAAAAATCAACATTATGAAGACTTTCTATGAAATGCATAAATCGTTTGTAGTCCCCATTTTTTACTGTTGCCTCTACTATACATTGAATAGGTAGTCCTAATTTTTCGTAGTCAATTTCTAGAGTATATTTTTTTATAATGCCAAAAGACTCCATTTGTCTTACTCGTTCAGTTACAGATGGTGAGGATAAATTAATTCTTCTTCCGAGTTCGCTCATTGATAACCGACTATTTTCAGCCAATTCACTAATTATTTTTTTATCAATATCGTCTATTTTCATTTTTAAAGTAAAACCTCTCTATTTTGTTAATAATTTAAATATTTTAACCTCAAACACATTCCTAGTTTAATGTGAATTTTATATTTCACTGTTTATACTTAATGTAACAAGGGGGTAATACAAATGGCAAGAATTAATCAATCAAATTTTGGGAAAACACCTTTCCAAAAGCTTTTAGGACATAATGCAAAAGTTATGGAGGTATGGTCTAATTTAGGAGAAATATTAGAACAAGACGGACTATTGTCGTCTAAATTAAAAGAACAAGTTAGAAGAACATTGGCACAAAGCAATGGTTGTGAGTATTGCAAGGCAAAAGGAAAGCCTGAGCTTGATACATTTGATGAAAAAACATCTGTTGCAGTGGGGTTTACGGAGGTGTTTTTAAAATACCCCAAAGGAATGGTTCCAGACTTTGCATTCGAAATAGTAAATGAGTATTTTTCTGAGGATGAAATAAGTGAACTTTGTGCTTTTATCAGTTTTACGACAGCTCAACAATATTTTGGTGCAGTAATGAAATTAGAACCGCATGAGTTCTAACTCTGGAAAAGATAAACATAAAGTCCGCTTGGATATACATATCCAAGCGGACTTTATGTTCATTTACCTTATTTTTATGTGATTTTATTCGCTCTAATTGAAAACAGCCTTTATAGTGTTCTCCAAATGATCGCAACTACCTAGAATCTTATACTCAAGCTATTTACTGATTTCTCACTAACTGCTCGATGTAATCGTAATCAATTAGTTGATCTTTAGCCCTATAGAAAAAGCCTTTGTACCTGATAGTATCAGTAGAATTGATGATAAAGTTCTGTATGACTTTTCCGTCGTGATCGAAGATAGTGGTGTTAAAGCTAAATCCCATATATCCAAATGAAGATTTTCCTTTTTGAAAAGTTACTTCGTTCAGATTCTTAATGATATAGGTGATATTACTTTTATCAGTAATATCCATTTCGTATCCTGTGTTTCCATCAAAAATTGTAATTTTTGAAACGTTAGATGCATCCATATCCACAACTTTGTGCGGAATGTAAGTAGCTGCAAAAATCAAAAGTATAATGAAAGGAACAGCAATAATGACCCATTTTATTTTTTTCAAATGACCACCCCTAAACATGATCTACCACATTGGTTCTTCTTTATTACTCAACTCTATCAGGAAAGGCATGATTAGAAACATCGTTAGAAAAACAATAAAACCTAGTAGCAAGAGATAACCTATACTAATACCAAAAGATACGAATGGAATGAAAACCAATAAAGGCACAAAATTAAATAAGCTCATCCGATTTCTTGATTTTTTCGTCAAATATTGAAAAGAATGACATGAAGGGCACGTTAACTTATGTTTAATGGTAAACATTTTTTTGAAGGTTTCGTACCAACTCCACTCACAACCACAATGCTTGCAGATTGGCATGTAAAACACCTCCTAATTCTTCAAATTCATTAAGAACGATGCTGTACAAGTAATATTTAAGGAGATATAAAGCAACCAGTGATATTTTTCTTTTGATCTATTCTTGAATAAGAGTGCTAACATAATAAAACTGTATAGTATTCCACACATGAGGAGAATATGTAAAATCATCGTAACCTCCTAAATTCTTGCATACATTAATTTTAACATAAATATCCATTTTAAAACTGCCTAAAATGAAAAACACACGCTATTTAACGTGTGTTTCAACCGACTATTTCTCCACAAACTGAATGTTTCCGATGACCTCTAAATTCTCGGGAACTTTTACATACAGAACGTTGACCCCAATCGTTGTTTCCATCATATATTCTTCTCTTTTATCTGGATTGAACTGAGTAATAGGGAACTCCTTTTTAAGTTTATAGAAATGTAACTCTAGCGGTTCTGGGTCTATAATGACCAGATTGTCATCTTGCAATTTAATAGTCGGTGAATTGAGTTGTTCTGAAAACGAGATTCCGTCAATATAAGACTTCATTGTGTAATAGGTCGCTACAATCTTTCCGTCTAATTCATTACTTCTTTCTGCTAGAACCAATAAAGAAGAATGCTCTTCATTCATAGTAAGCGTCAGTTTTTCCCCACTAATTGGGAACTCCCATTGTTTATTTTTTATGATCCCTTCTGTTTCTTCTATGTCACCTTTATACAGTGCTTCATAAATAGAGTTTCTGTATTGGTCCATTTCCTCTACATCCACTTGCCCGAATTCTTCATCAACTGATGAAAAAGTGTCAGTCGGCAGTAAATAAAAGATACAGAGTGATACGAGTAGCAATAAACAGTAAATACCGGCCAGCAATTTAAAATTGAGCATCGATAAAAATCCTATTCTCTTCGACCTCATCATAGGAGAGAATGCCGGTATAAATACAAGGACTAAGATAATGAGCAAAACCAGGAATGGAATCATTGTTACACTCATACTCTAACCTCCATTCGATTAGAAAAGATGACGGATAGGACAAAAAATAGGAACGAAACTCCAAACGTTTTTATGAAAAATAATAGAAATGAATGTTCAAAGATGAAACTTTCTATTACAGCCCCATCATTTCTAAATAGAAGAAACAGAAGCAGTGGTGGAAATACAAACATAAACAATCGATGGAGTTGCCCCACCATCCCGATTAAATAGCCGATTGACATAAACAGGATCATGTATAAAGTGGTGACTACCATAGCCAATACTAGCTCTTTAAAAGAAATGGGAGAATAAATGAGATAAACGTCATGATAGATAAATACCACAATGAGTTTATAACATATACTCGAAAGAATTGTCGTAATGCCACCAACGATGCTTGCCGATACAAGGAAAAGGATGCTAGATAGATTACTAGTCAATCGATTCGTAACATAGGTAAAGTCCTCGAAACGATACGCCTTCGTTGTTAACAGGATCGCAACAATTAACGCCCAAATAAATGAAAAGCTGATGATGATATCCCCAGAAAAATAAGATATATTTACAGATAAAGTGTCAGAGCTTGAACCCCCTCCACTCGTACTTCCTAAAGAAATGAGTATTCCTACCATTTGGGTGATAATTAAGGAGGTGATGACCCCGAAAAAGGAATTCCATTTATAACGGTACTGTCTAAGGATTATTTGAGATACGCTAGTTTCTGTTAAAGACATCATCAATCCCTCCTGTCATATTACCCGTCAACATCATACATAACTCCTCAGCTGACACCTGAGTAAACTCCACTCCATTTGATTTTGCTTGTTCTCTTTCCACTCTGCTCAATTGGTTTTCAATTACTACATAGACATAGTTATTAGGTAACGATTTCTTATACAGCACCGTTGAACGATCCGTCCATTCTTCTATAACATGTGAGGCACCTGTTAATCCGATTGCATATTCCTTTAATCGTGGCACCGACATATGCAAGCACTTCTCTCCGTCCTTAATGAGCAAGATGTCCTCTAAAAGGTTTTCCATTTCCGTTAGTAAGTGGCTAGATATAATGATGGTTCTCGGGTGGTCAATATAGTCTTTCAGAATCGCTCGGTAAAAGTCCTTTCTCACCGATGCATCCATCCCGTTAACTGGTTCATCGAAAATCGTGATCGAGCAACGAGCGGCTAACCCCACAATAAAATGGAACGTACTTTTCTTCCCCTTTGATAAACGGTCATAACGGTCATTCTCTTTAAATGAGAAATGCTGGAATAACCGATTGGCTAACTCCTCATCCCAATTCGCATAAAACTTCCCAACTTCCTTGAGTATCGCAGCCAAAGATATAGAATTGGGAAATACCATATTTTCATCTACAAACATTAGATTCGAAGACACTTTCAAACTATTAAACGGTTGTTCCGAAAACACTCTCAGCTCACCAGACGAAATCTTAATATGCCCAGCTATTAGTTTCAGGATGGTTGATTTCCCCGCTCCATTCCGTCCAATTAAACCCGTAATCGTGTTCTCTTTAATCGTGAACGATAGATAATTTACGGCTTTTGTACCGCCATAGACCTTAGTAACCTCGTTACATTCAATTACGTTCATTGTTGATCCCCCTTCTGAAGTGTGACTGACTGAAAACAGGTGCCTGTCACCACCCGAATTTTGTCGAATCACTTCGTTTTAATTCCTCTTTTCGTTCCAGTGCCAAACCCCAGTCCTCGACAGGTGACAGGCACCACCCGAAATTTGTCGAATCAATCTTCTTCTTGAAGTTCTTTTTTGATCATGTCCATAAGCTCTGCTTGGTCGACATGTAGGCGTTTAGCTTCTAGAACCATTTCTTTGACTAGTCCCTTAAGTGTTTGGTTTTTTCGTTTGGTTAGGATTAGCTCCTTTGCATGTTGAGATACGAACATGCCAAGCCCCCTTTTTTTGTATAGGGTGTTTTCATCTGCTAGTAAATTGAGGCCTTTTGCTGCGGTTGCTGGGTTGATGTTGTACATATCGGCAAGCTGATATTGGGAGTATACTTTTTGATCTGCTGTTAAGTTTCCATTTAGGATCTCTGCTTCTAGCCATTCAGCTATTTGCACATAGATTGGTTTCGTGCTGTCTGTGTCTAAAATCAAAATCGTACCTCCCATCGCGTGTAGTGAATTAGTGCATTAGTGATATAATGTACTATATTACAGTTTCCATAATTATGCAATGGGTTCTTGTAACAAAGTGTGTAAATTACTAAAAAAAGCATAAAAAAAGAGTGACCTCCATGAGAAGATTCACTCTTTAGAAGAGATCAAAGAAATTCCCAATTACTCTTCCCAAGCCTCGAACTAACCAAAATAATATCCTAAATGGGAACAGCAATAATTCAGGAACCCATAGAAGTAGATCCGCCATAAAATCACCAAACGTATATTGTCCGGGATTTTTCTCACTTCGTCTTTTTCTTCTCTTCTCTTTCTTTTCGTGCCACCATGTTTTCATACATATCTTCCTCTATGGACTTATTTGATCTTCCTAAATTTCAAAATACCTATGACAATTGGAATTCCCGTACCTAGAATGGTCAAAGGTAGAAAGAATTTACTCAGACCAAGTCCCCAACCGAGGGCACCGGAAATGGACTCTAGCAAAATAATAGAAAACAACAAAAGACATATATTTTTCACCTGATTGAGCACTTTTCTACTCTGAAGGTAAAACTGTCTCGCATTAGATGGATTAAAGCGGCTTGGATAATTATGTGTTTCAGGAAATGCTTCTAACGTTTGCATAAGTAGTAGCATAAACATTCCAATCCCTGGAAGGATGAGTAGTTCCCATTTTGAACCCCAACGATCTACTTCTCCTGCGCCATTATAATGTGCAGGCACCTGTTCTGGCAGCTGATGCCAAACGGTAACTAATAAAACAATAGAGCCTATGAAAGAGAAGTATCCTATGACATCCCATATCCATTCACCCTTAGTTTTAGGAATAGTTAACTTTGGTCGATCCCAAGAGTTTGTCATTCGTGTCCCCTCCCTAACTTTACCGCTTTAAAGCTATGGGGGCCTGGCCCCCACAGCTTTAAAGCACTGAAGTGAGTTAACTCCCTCAAAAAAACTGTTTATTTATTTACGAATGAAGAAGGTAATAAGTTTCACTCTAAATGAGTTTACTCTAAATAATTATTAACTTCTTTTTCCAATTTTGTTAAAGTTAGTGTAGATACTACAAAAATAGGATAAGAGGAGAGGAAAGAATGAGCCAATTCATTGTAGGAGGTCTATTATTACTCGCTGTCTTTGGATTTCCCATTATGGCTTTAAACAAGGTGTATAAGTTAGAAGAACGGGTCGACGAGCTAGAAAACAAGATTAAGAAACTAGAAGAAGGGGCTAAGTAAATGAGAGGCATTTTATTAATAGTACTTAGTTTAATATTTATGGCTAGCTGCGCTAACAGCACCTCTCTAGAACCGAGTCAAGAGGAAATCAAAATGTATGACTTTATTCTTTCTATTGAGACAGATCAGGGACAGTATGAAAAAGAAGATACGATTGAGATCTCATCGTATTTTGAATATGTAGGGGAAGGGATTGAATTTGATGTACAACCCCAAATTACAATTACCATCAGGAACAGGAAGGATGGTAGCATTGTAAAGCAAGTCGATTTTACTGATATCAAAAAAACTATGTCAAAAGGTGAAAAGTTCAGCATGAACCTTACAGGACTTACGTTTGAAAAAGGAAAATATGATTTATTCGTTTCCACATCTCCTTTTTCTATTGGACCGAATAACTATTTAATGAATACAGTTCCTCTAACTTTTCAAGTAAAATGATGAGAAAAAGGAAGAACCAAAAGATTCTTCCTTTCTAGTACACTTCTTGCTCAAAGATTTCTCCATCGCTATAAATGGCTCTGATGACGAGCTTCATATCTTCATATTTCCTAATATCATTGAGTTCGTACAAACGCATATGTCCGTCGGGTGGTGACATTTCTTCATTAAATGGAATCTCTTCTTCGCTCACCAACTTATTACCCTCGTATGACAATAGATACACTTCACTCAATTGATTGTGAGATTCATATACACCATGATTCATTAATGTGATACCGATATTGTTCTTATTCAAGTGGATATCTGTTTGAAGAACTCCATAAAGATTCGTACCAAGGTAGCCCAAGTATTCGCTACTAATCTCACTACTCCTCACTGTGTCACCATAGGATACAGATATAAAGTATTTTAGTGATTGCTCATGATACGCTTCTTCTTCCGCCTGCTTTGATTTCTCCTCAATATGAGAACCAGAAATGATCGTTACTGCTTCCCATTGTGGTTCCAGTTTAGCCTCAACTGGCACCTTCACTTGAAACAACCCTTGCTGCAGCTCTTCCGCCGGGAGTTCAATAAAATTGTCACTTTCACCATAAGCATAATGGAAGATCACGTTTGAATCAGGTTGAAGCTCCTTCACCTGCCACTCAAACGTAGCTACCGGTTTCTCCACATCCAACTCTTTCGAATCAGTATTCATCGTAATAGGACCCATCCAACTCTGTTTCGCAAAAAATTCATTCAACGAATGATGAATCTGATTGCTTTGATTGTTTACATTTTCACTCAAATATTGTTGCTCATGAGAGATATTAAGAACCTCATTTTCAATATGGTTCACTTTCGTAAGTAAGGTGAAGTTCATTATGATACTGATGGATAAGACTATGATGATAAAATTGTTGAAGCGATTCTGTTGTTTGGGGTTCATTTGGGGCCTCCTTTTTTATCATTTAATGATATGGGCTTGAGAAACAGCACTAAAATTTTAGGATTTATGTAAAATCTGTATAAAAACCATTTTACAACTATTCTTCATAGTTAACTGTTATTCTTTTTTATAGTGTAAAAAAGAAAAAGTGGCATAGGTTCTCACCTTGCCACTAAGAAAATAATTTTATTGTTATCTATGTACTAGAATTTAGAGTAGCTAATGCTATATGGTTCTGGTAAATCAGCACTACCAGCCTCTGTAGAAACAGAGTAACTTATCGTACTTGCTACCACAATTGCCACTAATAAAATCGAAATTTTCTTAAATAAGCTTTTCATCCATTTCACCCCCTTTAAGTAATGAGCTTTCTTAACAACTCGTTCGCACTCTTATATTGTCTATTTCTTTCATAGTAAGAAGCTAGTAATTCTATATATTCTTTTACAGTATGAGTTTCATTTTTAGCTTCGAAGTGAGGAATTGCTACATTAACTAGGTAATCCTCAAAGTCCACTCCATTTTCTTCTCTTAAGATAAAAAACTTTAATACAGTGAATTTTACCCTGTAGTCTTGATCTTGATTTTCTACAGCATTCTCAAACCCTTTTTCTAGCCAATCGTACGCCAATTCTAATTCATCTTGCTTATAATACTCCTTAGCTAAAAAGTACATCGTTATAGTCTTTGAAGAGCTGTTCTCTTTAGTTACTAGAGATTCAAAATAGTATTGTATTGCTTTGGCGGAATCTCCTTCTTTTGAGTATAATACACCAAGACTATGATAAACTTTGCCCCTTAAAAAAGTATTATTTCTATTAGAATTCTCTAATATCTCATTAAAGTAGGCTTTAGCTTTTTGAAATTCATTTAGCTTAGTATAGTTAATACCTAGCAATAACTTACAGTTAGTTACAAGTTCAACTTGATTTTTCTTCATAAATAAATCTAAAGCTCGATTTATATAAAAAGTTGATATAGAGATTTGATCTAACTCATAATAAGCTAAAGCTAAATGATAATATACTTCCTCTTTATCTTCCTCTAGATATCTCTCAGCTAGAAGGTAATATTCAATGGCATCCTCGTAACTTCCATACAGATATTGGTAGAGTCCACAGTATCTATAATAATACTGCATTGTCCAATCCGACTGATAATTAATATGAGAAGCTACCTCTATAAAGAAAGTATCAGCCTGTAATTTATCACGATTCATGATAGCTAATCTTAGTTCAAAAAGAGCTTTTATCAGATAAGCTTCTGGCTCAATAAGGTTAGGAAAATTGGTCATAATTTCATTGAACTTAAGCTCTGCTTTTTCCTTATCTCTTTCACGAATAATACTATGCAGAACATCAAACTCTGACTTTAGCAATGCTAACGTATCATTTTGTTTGTCGATTTCTTCGTTAGATATACCCAGGCGGTCACAGAATTGGTTTAGCACTTCTGGACTAGGTTCAGCTAACTCATTTTCTATTTTTGAGAGGTAAGATATTGAACAAATACCTTCGGCTAGGGCTTTTTGAGTTACTCTTTTTTGGGTACGAATATATTTAATATTTTTACCGATCCCCATCCTTATCCCTCATTTCTGATTCTTTAGTCACTATTATTATATCAGACTAGGAATAGAAAAAGATAGGAAAATATTAAAAATTTTCCTGGGTTTAAGGCAGGAAAATTGGTAGCACTTTCATTACTTTACACATTCTTAACAATTCGTTTTTAGCCCCTTAAAACGGAACGGCTTTTCTTAACTCACTCGCAGCCATTCTTAAATAATGATTCGCTTGCTTATATTTACGTTGATCTTCATAATAAGTTGCTAGAATTTCGCAGTAATCTGCTACATATTCGTGATCTTCGGTATCTATAAAATAAGGGATTACCTTTTTCTTTACGAACTTTTCGAATTCAGGGGTCCGCTCATTTAGTATGTACTCCCAAGTTTTAAAGTGATAGAAAAATTCTATATCTTTATCTTGAAGTTTCTCAATACCTTTTTTCACCCAAAGAAGCGCAGACGTAGTATCACCTTTTTGATTAAAAAGCAAAAGGAGCGAGTGAATGGAGCTAAGCGTTTTTTGATCATTATACTTTACTTTGTATTCAATACTTTGCTTGTAATGATAGATCGCTTCATCTAGTTTTTTACCGCAGGAATATACATAACCAAGATTATGATGGATCGATCCACTTAAATAATCTTTTACCTTGGAGTTACTTAGTGTATCAACTATTTTTTCGGCTAACAATAAACACTCTTCCGCTTTATCTAGTTCCGCACTATTCGTATAAGAAATAGCCATCATGATTTGGCACTCTGCACATCTCTTATATTGATATAGGGCTTGATAGATGGTAAGAGATAGAGTGGTATATTTAATACAAAGTGAATTTTTCAAGAGCTTGGCACTCGTTAACCCTAGTGCATAATATAAATCTGCCTCTTCTAGCTTTTCAAACACAGACCGACTAAGAAAATGCTCTGCTTTTTGATAGTGGTCATATGCCCTTTGGTATTCTTGCGTTACATATTCATATAACCCTTTAAATTTATTAAAATAGTAATGAAGTTGTTCAGTAAAAAGGTCTGTGATTTCTAGAATCTTGCCTAGCGAACTTCCAGCTTCCTCTATACTTACAAACTGAATAAGATAACGAAATTCAAAAACTGTAAAATGCAGCACGATATTAGAATGCTTTGACTCACTAACCTTTTGCTTCAAGGTTTTGTATAAATCTTCTATTTCTTCTCGGGTTCCATTTCCCCCAATGATCAGCTTGTACCAATCCATAATCTCCACTAAAAGATTTGCTTCCTCCCCCTCGGTAAATTGGATGCCGAGGCGTTCACATAGTAGATTGATTACTTCTTCACTTGGTTGACTTTGGTTATTTTCTATTTTTGATAAATAAGAGACGGAGATAATTCCACTAGACAGTTCTTCTTGAGTTTTGTGTTGTTGTATTCTAAAGAAACGAATACGGTCTCCTAGCTTCATCTACAGCCACTCCTATGATTCGACATTTTTCACTTTATTGTACTTATTTTTTGTCATTCTTGCATCAAGTTTTTACGATATGAGAAATCCCTTTATTGGTGAGATTGTTGATGATTTCTGCCATTTCCCGTGATGATTTGTCGAGTCCATTTTCCAACCAGCTTTTAATGACATGGATGCAGCCACTAACGACAAATATGCTCAAGTATTCAAAAGTTTCTTGATCCACTGGACTAATGGTCATCCAGTTTTTATAGATGAGCTCCTTCATGACTTTCATTCCTTTTTGTTGAAAGTGAATATCGCTATTTTCACTTAACAGGGTCTGGCACAGATCACGTTTACTCGCGATATAGTCTAGGACTTTTTCCGTCATCTGCAGCACTTCTTCTTCTTTGGAAAAATTAAACTGACTGAGTGTTGCCAACATATCTTCAAGAAACTCGTCCTCAATCGAGCCGAGTAGGTCATATTGGTTGGCGTAATGCGAATAGAATGTGGAGCGATTAATGTCCGCCCTTTCACAAATTTCCTTTATCGTAATGCTAGAAATTGGTTTATCTTTTAATAATTGGATTAGACTATCCTTTAATACCATCTGCGTGTACTTTTTTCGTCTGTCTAGATTCGCACTCAACACTTCCACCCTTTTTCAAAAATTATTTGAGTTATCCAACACATTGTCTCAATCTGTTGTGAACTAAACGCATAGTAGATAACTGTTTGTTGTATATCCAACACGGTGTTTATATAATGATAAAGTGAAATTTTGAAAGTCTCAAGAGAGGTGAAGAAAATTAATATCTCCGCTCGAATTCTTGCACATAAAAAAGCCGTTGTCGTTGTTTTCGCTTTAATTGCTTTGGTTTCTGCAGTGGCTCAATTTTTTGTGTCGGTTAATTACAATATGGTCGACTACTTGCCAGACGATGCACAGTCCACTCGCGCATTAGAAATAATGGAGAATGAGTTTACGGCAACTGTACCTGATACGCGAGTATTGGTGATGGACGTTTCAGTACAGGAAGCACTTAGCTACAAAGAAAGAATCTCTGCGATTGACGGTGTGTTTGATGTCCTTTGGCTCGATGATGTCATTGATTTGAAGACGCCATTAGAGATCGCTGACGCTGAGACGGTAGAAACCTACTATAAAAATGGAAATGCCCTTTTTTCGATCAGTGTTCGCGCTGGTGATGAGGTCAGAATTACAGATGCTATATATGAAATGATTGGTGAAGACGGGGCAATTGCCGGTGAAGCTATTAACACTGCTACTTCACAGAAAATGGCTGGAAATGAATCGTTATATGCCTCCATTTTGCTAGTTCCAATCATTATTTTTATATTAGTGATTTCGACTACTTCATGGGTAGAGCCTATCCTGTTCTTAACTGCCATTGGAGTTTCGGTGTTGATTAACTTAGGAACAAATATCTTTATTGGAGAAGTTTCCTTCGTGACTCAATCGGTTGCCCCGATTTTACAGTTGGCCGTTTCCCTCGACTATGCCGTGTTTCTGCTACATAGTTTTCATGAGTACCGGAAAATAACGAATAGTCCAGAAGAAGCGATGCAGCTTGCCATGAAAAAATCGTTTCCAGCGATTACAGCAAGTGCGGCTACCACCTTCTTTGGTTTCATCGCCCTAACGTTCATGGAGTTTAAGATTGGATCTGACTTAGGTGTGAATTTAGTAAAAGGAATTGTACTGAGTTTTATCAGTGTAATGATCTTTTTACCAGCTTTGACATTATGGTTTTATAAATGGATGGACAAAACAGAGCATAAAAACTTTGTACCTAGCTATGCTGGGATTGGAAAATTTATGCTGAAACTACGATTTCCTAGCTTGCTTATTGTGCTAGCCATACTTGTTCCAGCCTTTTTGGCACAAAGTAATACTGCCTTTACGTATGGTTTAGGGAAACTACCTGAAACATCACGTGCAGGTAGCGATGCAATTATGGTTGAAGAAGCATTTGGTTTAATGACACCGATTGTTCTTTTAGTTCCTAAAGGCGATGTTGTCAAGGAAACAGAGCTTGTTCAGGATTTAGAAAAGCTGGATTATGTTACGAGTGTCATTTCCTATGTGAATATGGTGGGTCCTGTGATTCCACCTGAATATTTGGATGAATCGATTACGAGTGAGTTTTACTCTGAAAATTATAGCCGTATTGTCATCAATACGAACCAAGGTACGGAGGGTGCCATACCTTTTTCAATTGTCCAATCTATACAGGAAACAGCCTCCTCCTATTATGGTGTCGATGCGCTTAGCTTAGGAGAAAGTGTGACGTTGTATGATATTAAAACGACGGTGTCAAAAGATAATATTGTGGTGAACCTGTTTACCGTTATAGCCATTGCGATTGTCCTAATCGTGACCTTTAGATCCATTTCCATACCGCTTGTATTACTGATCACGATTCAATCTGCTGTTTGGATTAATTTATCGATTCCTTATTTTACAGAAACGCCTTTAGTATTCGTTGGATATTTAATTATCAGTACGGTTCAGCTGGCAGCTACCGTTGATTATGCGATTTTATTGACGGAAGCTTATCAGCACCACCGAAGAGAAATGCCTGCTTATGAAGCGATTGTGAAAACATTAGATGAAAAAACGTTCTCTATCTCTATATCGGCTGCGATTTTATCGAGCGTTGGATTTATTCTATGGATTACGTCTTCAAACCCGATTGTATCGGCGATCGGTTTACTATTAGGTCGCGGAGCGTTACTCGCTTTTATCATGGTAGTGGTATTCTTGCCGGCCATGCTTCTGGTATTTGATAGGGTGATTAAAAAGACTACACTTAAAGCAAATTTTTACGAGGAGAAGTGATGATGAGAAAAAAACAACTACTCCCTGTCGCACTGGCTTGTACGATTTTGTTACCCTCCTTTTTAACTCCACCAGCATTGGTCGTCGCAGAAGGTAAAGATGGAACATTCACATCTAAGGATGAAGTAGTCTATGCAACCTTAACGGCAAATGGAGACCTCAATGAGATTTATGTCGTGAATACCATTGACGTGTCTCGTGCAGGTAGGATTTTGGATTATGGTAATTATCGTAGCGTTAAAAATTTAACCGATTTATCTGAAGTGACGCAGGAAGGTAATGTGGTCCAGATTGATGCATCTGAGGGAAAATTTTATTATCAAGGTAATATGGATGCAGATACCGAACTTCCGTGGGATGTAAAGGTAACTTATTTGTTTGATGGAAAAGAAATAGAGTCCTCTGAGCTTGCTGGGAAGTCAGGACATGTTGAAATGATCATTGAAACCTCAGCTAATGAAAAGAGTGACACAGTATTTTTTGAGAACTATTTATTGCAAATTTCTCTTCTATTGCCGAATACGTATCAAAATTTAGAAGCAACAAATGGGATCATCGCTAATGCGGGTGAGGATAAACAAATTATGTTTACGGTGATGCCCGGTGAAGAGGAAACTTTGAGTGTCGAGATGGATGCCCTAGAGTTCGAATTTGATGGGATTCAAATTGCCGCCCTTCCCTCCACTCTTCCGATTGATACGTCTGAAATAGACGGAATGACCGATGACATGGCTTCATTGTCAGATGCAATTAGTGAATTAAATAATGGTGTTGCGGACTTAGAAGATGGGATGTCACTATTGAGTAACGGAGCGGCAGACCTTCGAAAAGGCTCCGTTCAATATCATAATGGGATTAGTCAGGCGGCAGGTGGGTCCGCTGCAATTGTGGGTGGCTCTAAGGAAATAGGTGATGCTCTTCAGGCTATTAGCGCCTCCCTTTCTAGTGATTCCTCTCAAGTGGATGTAACAAGTTTGAGTGAATTACCGGCTGCTCTTACAGAATTGGCAGCTGGTTTGACAGGAACAGCAGATGGATTAATCACGCTGCATGATAACTATGTTGGTGCCTATGAGTCGTTGGCTGGGGCGATCGATTCGATTCCTGCTGATACGCTAACAGAAGAGCAAATTACTGCGTTACGAAGTAGTGGTGCAGATGCCGCTGTGGTTGACCAACTTCTTGCCGGTTATAACGCAGCACAAACAGTTAAAGACACGTATACTTCTGTGAAGGCAGCTTTTGACGAGGTGTCACCTTCCTTACTGGAAACTAGTGAGGGTCTGAAAGTAATGAGTGGTACACTAACTTCTATTGCATCGGAAGTGTCAACATCCCTTGAGGACATGGACGTGAACTCCATCAGCGAGTTACAAAAAGGTCTCGCTACCTTGGCCTCCAACTACGGAGCATTTCATGCTGGCTTAATGGATTACACAAAAGGAATCAACACATTATCGTCCTCCTATGCGAGTCTACACTCCGGCATTGTGGAACTAACAGGTGGAACAGATGGCATAGTAGCTGGAATGACGGAACTCCATGACGGTACGGAAGAATTATACAAAGAAACAAAAGATCTACCTGAACAAATGGTAGAAGAAATCAACCAGTTGATTTCAGAATATGACAAATCGGACTTCGAACCCGTTTCATTTGTTTCCACACAAAACGGAAAGGTTCACTCTGTCCAGTTCATCATCAAAACAGCAAGCGTCCAACTGGAAGAACCCGAAACAAAGCAAGCAAAGCCTGAGAAAGAAAAAGGGTTTTGGGAGTTGTTGATGGATTTGTTTAGATAACATAGGATAGCAGGTGCCTGTCACCACCCGAATTTTGTCGAATGAAAAGGTCAGAGTGATTGCACTCTGACTTTTTCTTATTTCATGCTTCCGACTAAATTATTCAGCCATTAAAAACCATCCCCAAGTTAATCAGAGATAGGTGCCTGTCACCTGTCGATATCGACAGGTGACAGGCACCACCCGAATTTTGTCGAACTAGCCAACACTTCTATAACGCACGGTTTTCCTTGGTGTTTCTCCTAATAAACTCTTCAAATCATTCCCAGACGGGTTCTGGAATACTTTTAGCTCGAATTCTCCGGCTACCGCTAGTAGATGATCAAAAATATCGGATTGAATGGATTCATGCACTACCCACTTGACTTCCTTCGTAAATGCATAGATTTCAATAGGTAGCCCATGTTCAGTCGGTGGCAGCTGCCTAACTAATAAGGTCATGTCCTGGTTGATACCCGAATGTTGCTTAAGGTAGTTGTGGATGTATGTTCGAAATACACCTATATTGGTAAGAGCTCTTCCATTTACACGGTTTTCCTCATACATATTAAATCTAGTATTATACTCAGTAATTTCTTTCTCTTTAACTGTTACATAATCCGTTAGATAATGAATCTGCTTGCACTTCTCTAACATCATTTCTGAACAAAAAGAGATACTGCTTGTATCTATTAAGATGGAACGCTTCATCCGCCTGCCACCTGAGTTTTCCATACCTCTCCAGTTGATGAAGGAATCTGAAATAAGAACATAGCTCGGCACGCTCGTAATGGTCTTATCGAAATTCTGAACCATGACGGTGTTCAAGGAAATATCAATAATATTGCCGTCTGCTCCGTACTTAGGTATCTCAATCCAATCTCCGACCCGAACCATGTCATTCGCCGCCAACTGAATTCCAGCCACAAGTCCTAGCAAGGAATCCTTAAATACTAACATCAGCACCGCCGAAAGAGCACCAATTCCACTTAATAGAATGAAAGGACTCTCTCCCATCAGGTTCGAAATGACCAAGAGGCCTCCTAGAATCAACACAATAATGTTAATAACCTGTATATAACCCTTTATTGGTTTTATCTTAGAAATCTCATACGTCTGATAAATATCATTAATCGTCGTTAGCAAGGCGTGGAACACCATTAAGCCTACAATAATGATATAAGCAACGGCTCCCTTTTCGATCATCACTTGATAGTCTGGTAACGTTCCCGCAAAATAATAAATGATAATTGCAGGTAAAATATGAGATAACTTATCAAATACCTTTCTCTTCAGTATCATTGTCGCTCTCGGAAACTTACTTTTCGTCACGTAATGAGTGATAAGCCGTATGACCACTTTCTTCGATAAAAAATTTGCTGCTATACAGATGATTCCAATTAGAAGAATCATAATCATCATAGATAGGTACTTAGCTAAAGTCGGAGCCAACTCCAACCCTACTAACAAACGTTGTATTGCTTCCATCCCATTTCCTCCTCCTTCTGCACCGACACGCAAGCTGTGATGTTCTCAGTTAAAACTCAAACAAAAAAACTAATCACGACAGTCACTTGTCCACTTAGCTTTTCTTCAGATATATGGCAAACAACGTCTAGATATAACCAAAAGTTCATATCCTTAGACAGGCACCTGGCAATCGACAGGTGCCTGTCACCACCCGAATTTTGTCGAATGCCTTTTACACGACTTTTTTTATAGATGAGGCTTATAATAAGTTTTATAATCATTTAAATTAATGGAGGCATTAGTATGAACGAAAAAGTAGGAATGGTCGCAATTAGAGAAGTAACGAGAGAAGAGTTTGTTGAGATGGCTCAAATTAGAGCTCGTGAATTATTTGGACTTGAGAATTATAAAGTGGTGGATGGATTAAAGGGAGATGAGCAAAGCCATTTTGTTTACGATATGGGGACCCACCGTTGTTATCTAATAGATCTGAAGACATCCTATGAATTGGTGACTGCCTTCTTTTGTGGCGGCAGTAAACCAGAAATCCTCGAGAGTTTAAATCAGATTGCCTCTTCTGTAAAGTAAGAGAAAATAAAAAAGTTAGAGAACTCCGTTAACAGAGTTCTCTAACTTTTTTACATTTATTATATACCTGGCATTACAGGTTCTTTTTATTTGCGTTTCGAGACTTTTCCTTTTTTTCAATTCTATCTGCAACAACTAATAAAGCTAACCCAATAAATCCAATAATAAACAATAGATAATTTCCTTGTATATTGATGAAGTACCCTATTGCTATAACCCCTAACATCATAATTAAACCGATTATACGGATTTCAAATGATCCCAAAAATCACACCTCTGTTTTTACATATTTATTATTGTATCTTGTTTCTACATTTCACCAGTTCTTAGTAATTAGTAAATGCCCTATAAATTAAACCTCTCTTTCACTACCTTCGCTACTTCTTCCGCGCTCAAATTTTTATTATTAATCTTTATATAATTTGGGTACTTAATTTCACCTTCATAGGAATTTAATCGATGTTTTTCCATTGTGCTTTTTACGTCATTTTCTGACCAGGCGATATCTCTTTTTTTAGGCTTGTGTTTGAGTCTATTTGGCGTTTTATTACGCTCCAGTCTCTCTTCTAAGTCGGCCTCTAGTTCTACATAATAAACTGTCCAACCTCTAGATTCGAAAAGCTGGGAAAGACGATTTACATAATTCCAGTCTGACTCTTGATCGAACATCCAGACATAAGTGAAAATCATACCATACATATCACTCTTTGAGACCTCTTCAAATATCTCTTGTCGCAACAAATTTACTAATCTTTTCCCCTCTTTTGTACTGTAATCAAAAAAGTGGCTCACCAAATCAATCGTCATATGGTTATGAAAGAGTTTCAAATCTGTTATTTTAGCTAGCTCTTGCCCCACTGTCATCTTCCCAACCGCTTGTGGTCCAAATATGTGTATGAATTTCATAGACTCCCCCCTAAACCACTGAATTCTATAATTGGTTTGGCATATTCTATTCTTGGTATTGAAGTACTTCCAATAGGAAAGATCAACCATTACATCTAGAAATACTTCCATTATTACTTTTTCTTCTCGACTGTGCCCATTCACCTGTCCAAGTTAGTACTCTTGTTTTCCTCAAAAGCAGATCCCCTTTTACGATAGGCTACTCTCCGTTAAATAATTCCCAATTGTGTTCCATAGTCCAGCAGTTGCTCGTATGGGTCGCCCTCTAAACCCAAAAGCATACAAAAAGCTGGCTCTGTTTTAAATCCTTGCTTTTTAAGATTCATTACCTCTGCTTTTAAGTGAGGAAACTGTTTCAAAAGTGAGTATTCAATGATCATATGAAGATAGGCATATTGTTCTTTTACAGGCTTCGGTTGACCAAATAATTCAAACTCAAATCCCTCAAATATAAAATTCGCTTTCACAACTGGGACTTCTCTAATTAAAGTCCTCTTTATCATGAAATTTTCCATATCCCCATAAAGAGTTTTCACCTTCTCTTCAAACCCAGAGAATTGATAGACTTCAAAAATAAGATCTAAATCAGAACCATCAATGTCAATTTCTATCGGTAACGTACCACAAAGAATAGGGTGGTACTCCGATAAGTGATCTATTATTCCTAAACTCCTTATTGCGTTATAAGCGCTCTTCTGCTTGCTATTTCCAAATTGCAAATAATCTATATGATCGAACATATATGACCTCTGTTTACTAGATTTCCCTTTATTATTTCATCGTAACTATTTGAAGGTTATTTATATCATCAAACTCATAATATATTGTTCACCTATCGGCCCTAATTTTCTTCTCCCTGTATCGCTAAACCCTACTTGTAAATATAGATTTTGAGCAGCGATGTTCTTGTAGTTAACAGCTAAAACGAGTTCATTACAGTCTGGAAATTCTGTTGATACAAACTTTGGTAGTAGAAGCATCCCTTGCTTTGCATAGCCTTTACCTTGTTTAGATTGATTAATAGAAAAGGATGTGAGCAGCATAGCCGTCGGATTATTGACATAGTCTTTCACTCGATCTGTCGAATGTAATAAAAAGAAACCGACTGGTTCATCATGATCTAGAATAACAATTCGATACTGTCCCTCTGTCACTTCAATATAATCCTTTGGCAAGGACGTGAATTGTGCCTGCTCTTTTGGAAGTTCAAAAGAATTCAAACTCTCCCTATGGATATTTGAAACATGTGTTAACGTAATTTTAGCCACTTATCATTTCTCCCCTACTGCATCCACTAGTTATTGCATTATATATTTCTAAATATTAAACTTTAAATCCTTTATTTATAAAAAATTTTAAAAAAGAGAGTCTGATGAAGAATGAAGGAGATAAGAGCCCATAAATCGACAAAAATCGTTTAAAACTAAATATTTAGAATATTTACAATAAACTAAAATCTATAGTACTATTAGGACAAGCCAAACAGAAAGGAGTGCAGCCAGTGAAACAATTCTTTAAGAATCTAAGCCAAAAGAAGAAGGAGCGAGATACCCGAGAAGAAATGAATGCGGAAATGTACCAATGGTATATGGGGATGTACTATCATTATTATCCTTAGGAGTGAAGCCAATGTAAATAGAAAGCGAAGGCATAGGGCCATTATGCCGGACACTAAAAAAGCTTTTACCTACCTCAACTAAAAGGAGTGCAGCCAATGAAGTAACGTTAGGCGAGATGTATCACACTGCGATACACGGGAATCCACTTCTACTACTTAAGAAAAGGTGATTCCAATGGAAAACAGAAAGGCGAAAGCATAGCTACTCATGCTGGGACTTCATATAAATCAACTTAATCTTGATAAAAGGAGTGCAAACAATGAAGTAACGTTAGGCGAGATGTATCACACTGCGATACACGGGAATCCACTTCTACTACTTTAAGAAAAGGTGATTCCAATGGAAAACAGAAAGGCGAAGGCATAGCGAAGTATGCTGGGACTTCAGAAAACCTACTTTATGAAAAGGAGTGCAGCCAATGAAGTAACGTTAGGCGAGATGTATCACACTGCGATACACGGGAATCCACTTCTACTACTTTAAGAAAAGGTGATTCCAATGGAAAACAGAAAGGCGAAAGCATAGCTACTCATGCTGGGACTTCATATAAATCAACTTAATCTTGATAAAAGGAGTGCAAACAATGAAGTAATGTTAGGCGAGATGTATCACACTGCGATACACGGGAATCCACTGCTACAACTTTAAGAAAAGGTGATTCCGATGGGAAACGGAAAGGCGAAGGCATAGCGAAGTATGCTGGGACTTCATATAGATCAACTTAATCTTGATAAAAGGAGTGCAAACAATGAAGTAACGTTAGGCGAGATGTATCACACTGCGATACACGGGAATCCACTTCTACTACTTTAAGAAAAGGTGATTCCAATGGAAAACAGAAAGGCGAAGGCATAGCGAAGTATGCTGGGAATTAAAAAAGAAGGAAGAAACATTGAAGCATTCGCTTCCTAGAAAGGATTATAACGTGGATATTATTGAAATAGTATAGCGATCTTGAAGTTCCAATACATCGGAATGACAAGATCGCTATTTCATGTTTTAGCATGCCCGCTCACACTAACCTATTATCTCCCCTTCTCCTCAAGCAACTCTATTATTCTATCTAGTTTTTGTTCAATATCTTCCATCCGTTTAGCATCATGACGAGCTTCTCTTTGTGGCTTTGAAAAAAAAGAACCAACACTATAAAAAATAAAGGCTATCCCCATAATGATGACAATATAATGTAATATCATCCACCCCATGTTACCTAATGCTTCCATTTCTGTTCCTCCTCAAAGAGTTAAGCTATTAAACTACCTCAATATTTAAAAATTCCTTTTTTAAAATACTCATCCTCAATCGGTCCACAAACTCTCCTTCTCTCCATCGGTCTTGCCTTAAGATGCCTTCCTCCACATAACCCATTCTTTTATAGGATGAAATGGCTCTCGTATTATCAACTTCCACTCGTAGCCAAATCTTGTTTAGCTGCAAGTCAGTAAACCCATAAGTAAGCATTTCTTTCATCGCTGCTATACCATATCCTTTTCCCCAATACTCCTTATGACCAATGGCTATGCCCAGTTCAGCATGTTTATTCAAATGATCGATATTTTTTAGGTCGATCCATCCAATATGGACTCCGTCTATTGTTTGAATAGCCTTTTGATGATAACCATTTGTTCTATTTATACACATTTCAATCCATGTTTTGGTTTCTTCACGACTGAAGGGTGGATACTTTTCTGGCATATTTAAATGTTTCGTTACTTCTTTGTCTAAGCACCACTGGTAACGATCTTCCACATCATGAAGAGTTAATTCTCTTAATATAACGATTGGTTCTACATACATTAAAAATCACACCTTTATTAGTTTCTTCAAAAGCAAGTAAGTCCACCTTATAAAAGATGGACTTCGTCACCGACATGGATTTCACCCGTTTTGATGACCGAGGCATACACTCCAAAACAGTTTTCTCGTTCTTTGGCCACTGTTCTAAGTAATGTCATATCCGTTTTTGCATTCTCGGGACTAACCGTAATAATCATACATCGTTCACAATGTCTAATTAGCTCTATCTCTACTTCGTTTCCTATCTTCATTCGTCTACCTAGCCACTCTTCTTCTATAAACGGTACTTTTTCATTTAGTGAGAGGAGAAGATTAGGGCGGAAACGTCGATAGTCAAGGTCAGTAGTTCCCCACATTTCTTCTAACTTTTGTACAGATGCATCCGTCACAATTTGAATATGCTCTTCTTCAATCGCTCCTAAAGGCACATTTGAAGGGGGAAAAATAATTTGTGAAAGCTTTCGTTCCGATTTGGTCTCAATTTCTTTCACTAAATCTATACTTCCCCAATCAAGAGTCTTGCCTTCCGGTGTTACAATTTCGACCTTAGGATATGCTTCCAATGATTCTTCTCCTACAAATCTAGCTTGGTAACGAACCATCTCCGGAAACTGGGTGATCGTTAGAAATTTGCCTGGTCTTGTTTCATCTGAAAAGGCATGGCTGCGGTCTCCATATAGACCATAATCCAATACTCTTGTTTTCTCCACACTCTCCCCAGAAAAAGATTTTACGGGATGGCGAACCATTTCTTTAATATGTCCGATAACCATTACAATTGCCTTCTTTCATTAGTTTACGTACTTTTTCACAACCACTATATTATTCACATATACATGCTTTTTCATAATAGGAATTGGGTTGACTTCAGTACTTTATGGTAATGGCAACCGTTCCCCATTTCTGCTCTTGTTCTGGCGTATATATGGAATACGTTCCCTCTATCATTTCTTCCATCGTCCATCCTTCACAATCGAAATCTTCAAACGGTATGTCCTCATACATCGCCTGAAATGTAGCGTAAATAGTAAGGTCAGTTACTTGAACCTTCAGCGCTTCATCCTGTTCAGGAACCTTTATAAATTCAATGGTATCTCCGACTTTTATCTTTCTACGCTTCTCATCATATAAACGGACTTCTACCTTTTTTCTCCCTTCTTTTATGGATTGAAAATACTCACCATATAACCCCATTTGGTGTATCAATTTTTTACCTCTTCTATTCTTCTTTAGTTCAAATAAATATATAAAATAATAGCAATAATAAAATTAGGTAAGCCAATGATGGCAGTACGGAACATTATTTTCTTTCTACTTTCCCGGTCTTCTACTGATTCCGTAGCAAAGTTTGCCCTCATTTGATTACCACTTACCAATGAACCCGAATAAATCATGGATATCCCTAAAAAGATAACCCCTATAGCCCCTGTAATCAAGTAGGCCTTATGAGACCCCAAAATTAATAAAGACCCAATAATTCATAAAATAGAAAGACAGATTCCTAGATAGAAGGATTTCATGTGTACACCTCCTCTTTCATTCAATATTTTCAGTCTCTATTAACTCGTCTATCTTCCTACTATCTTTTGAGAATCTATTAATCATCTCTACTAAATCTTCTGTACTTTCTTTACTATTCAAATTCGTTCCATACCAGTCATGCAGCTCACTTCTCGTAATAGTAGTTCTTTGCATCCCGTTAGTAAAAGTAATCCAATCAGCATTATGTATAAGAGCAAAGATAAATGTAGCATTATAAAGTATATCTTCTTTAATAGATAGATCGTCATAATGAAGGATGATGCCATAAGGTTCTTCCTTGGTCTGCAGTTCAAACCCATTAAGATTATCCTTGTTTTGTAGTGAATTTAGTATACCGGCAACTGAGCTGTTATCCCCAACATAAGTACCTTTCCATTTAAAAATATCGTCTCTCTCATCTGTTGAAGTGCATCCGATTGAGATGAATAAAATGATGAATATAGATAGAAGCTTTTTCATTTGTCACCTCTACAATTAAAAATCTAAAAGTCTATTTCGTTACGTTCTTCTTTATTCTTCCACTTTCTATAATTGTACAATAATTGCATGCACATAACGATTAAGGTCAATGCAAGGAAAGTGACATACACTAATAAATTCCACCCTGAATATAAATAGATAATAACTAGTGCAATGATTGAAACTGGTGAAATGGTTAGCGTTCGTAAAAACTTCCTTCTGTAAGAGAGTCTGTGGTAATTAAATACAAATCCTTTATCCACTTTATCTACATCTTTATACCTTTTTGACAAGAACAAATGAAGGATTACGCAGACTAGAATTGGAATGCCAATCGGAAGAATCAAACTCTCTACTATTGTCAATTTAAACCCCCTCCTTCAGAATTGTTCTATAACTATTCTATTTAAAAGCATCAGAAACTACTTACATCGAAGCCAGAGTAACCAAATACATAAAGAACAATAAGCAGACACTAGTAATAAACGTCAACGTTGATAACATAAACATCTTAATCTCTTCCTTGTATTTAATAACTCCTCTGAACCCAAAGTAAAATCCTAGAGCAACTAATAACCCCCAAATTAACATGACCGTTTGGAAGGAGAACAATGTGAAGAAATCTATAAAGAATAGTGGATAAGTAAACAACTGTAGGAAGATAATTGCGAATAGTATTTTCATTTGTAACCTCTTCTTTCATTTAGGGGAGAATGCTTTTTTGCTATAATACTAACAATGGAGTTTTAAATGGAGAATTACGTGTTTGAACAAATGGCCAGTAGGTATCACGAAAGTTAGATTTGGTAGGTTATTAAGTTGAAATCCGTTAGTTTAACTCATCTTTGGACCATTTAACTCTACTTTCTCCTGAACATTATTGATAAATCTATCAACAAGGTATATTTGCGTTCGACTTTTTCTGTCGGACGCTATCATTCCACGAAAATAAAGAGTATTTCAGCTTTTTTGCTTATATTTCAACAGAAAAATAGATTATTCCACGATATTTCACATGATTTCACTAATTCTAGTCTGAATTCCACGAAAACTATTTTCCACTTTATCATATCAATGATTGTTCCTCTAAAAATCAACTCATCGTTACATACAAACGGGCACTAATCCCCGTAGATCAATGCCCAATTTTGTATAACTTGATTAATCGTGGTAATAAACTATACGATCAGCAACACAAAAGGTTTCCAAACCTATTCCTCCTCATCTCCCAACTTCCCCACATAATCAATTAAGAAATGCAAAAATATCACAGGAAGAAGAGAATCGAACGAAATGTATAGTAGGGCAAAGAACAAACCAACGATTCCAGTTCTGACCACGTTGGAAAATCCTTGATACGTATGGGCAAGCCCGAATAATAATGATGATACGACTAGTACAACCCACACCGATAAAGATGGAAACAATTCCATCAAGGCAAAAATGAGAAATCCACGATAGATGATTTCTTCTGTGATACCCGCGGTCCATGAAACATAGGTCCATACTTTTTTATCTGCAGTCGAAACAGGCAAAATATCAATAAACTGGACTTTATCTAATTGCGTCTGCTTGGCCGTCTTCAATTGATTCTTTATCTTTACACTTACTTTTGATGCGATTATGTAATACAGAAGGGCAAGTATATAAAGAACTCCAAACCCGATGATGATATAGGTCAGCCATGGTCCTAACGTCTCTGTATTCAACTGAACCCAGTTTAGCCCTATATCCTCAAATGTTAAGGTGCCGAATAGTACCAAACTTAGAATTAAAATAGTCGGTGCCCATAGTCCAATCATCACTTTTTTATAGTAGCGAACCCTTTCATCAGGGTTTTGACGGACCCTTACTTTAAACTTTTGATAATCAACATACCCGTAGATAGGTTCATAGGTTAAAAGAAAGGCAATAAAGAGCCAATACCAGATTTCCAAATAGGTTCCCCCTAGGTTCATGTTTCTGTTGCTTACCTTAACGATAAGTCTCGTGCCAAAAATTGTCAATATAAACCAAGCATTCAGAATTAAACTAACTCTTGATTAATAAGATGATATCTAGTAAACTCTTGAAAGTAACTTCATACGACCTGTATAACCTCTAGAATATGGCTAGAGGGTCTCTACCAGGAACCATAAAATCCTGATTACAGAAAAATGAACTCGATTCGTTTTCTGTAATCAGGATTTTTGTTATTTTTCTGAAACTTTTCCTAGTAAGAAAGGATGTTTAATAAAAGATGAATCTTAAAGTATTTATACTCGCCTTATCAACGGTTGCCGTTGGATTGGTCGAATTAATAGTGGGGGGCATACTTCCTACAATTGCAAACGACTTAAATATCTCTCTAAGTAGTGCGGGACAACTCATTTCTGTGTTTGCAATCGTGTATGCTGTTGCCGGGCCTGTTCTCCTTGTCATGACCAGCAAAATAGAGCGTAAGAAAGTATATCTGATTTCCTTGTTTGTTTTCTTTATTGGGAACATCATGACATATTTCAGCTTCAGCTATGCATTTATGATGTTCGCTAGGATTTTAACTGCGATGAGTACAGCACTGATTGTGGTTCTGTCCTTAACAATCGCTGCTAAAATTGTGGCTCCAGCCCACCGAGCCAAAGCATTGGGACTTATCTATATGGGCATAAGCTCTTCCCTCGTATTGGGGGTGCCTCTGGGCATTCTAATTTCTGATACTTTCGGGTGGCGTTTCATATTTCTCGGAATAGCCGTGCTTGCGATCGGGTCATTTATTCTGATATCCATTTTCTTGGAGAAAGTACCAGGGGAACAGTCAATTCCTCTTTCACAACAATTAAAAGCAGTGGGTAGTGCGAAACTTGGGAGTGCCCATCTAGCCACCATGTTCATGCTAGCAGGTCACTATACGCTATATGCCTATTTCACCCCGTTCCTAGAAATGGAGCTTCAAATGAGTTCCAACTGGATTAGCTTGTGTTATCTATTATTTGGAATTGCTGCAGTAGGTGGTGGGGCATTCGGAGGCGTTCTTTCGGATTCAATCGGAGCACATAAAAGTATCATCGTCGTGATCAGTGCATTTGCCATTGTCCTGTTCTTCTTACCATTCTCGACGTTTTCATTAATCTTATTTATACCCATGATGATGTTGTGGGCAGCATTAAGTTGGAGTTTAGCACCTCCTCAACAAAGCTACTTGATTCAAACGGATCCTGCCACATCTGATATCCAGCAAAGCTTTAATAATTCAGCCTTACAAGTTGGGATTGCCCTTGGATCAGCCTTTGGTGGTATCGTGATTAGTCATTCCGTTACGGTTACTCATACAGCCTGGTTTGGTGGCGGTATTGTCATCATTTCCTTACTGTGTGCCGTCTTTTCCTTAACGAGAGGAAGTATTGTGAGGGAAAATAAGATCGCTATAACTTCTGTTCAAAAATAAAGCAAGTTGGGAGGAAGCCTCTTGTAGAAGAGGTTTCCTATTCCTATAATTAAAATCTAACAGATCTCACTTACAACCATTTCTACTTCCCCTTTTTGATTTACGATATCTGTCCCTCTTTCACAGTTCTCAACATTCTTCCATACTACGCGGTAGCCATCAGATTCAGCTTTAATAGATACTATTTCAACTGTACCAATTGACTTTGAATGATGCTCTAATACTAGTTGTTTTGCTTCTTCTTCGGAAAGCTCTGGACTATGGTTATTACAGCTTATTAAAAGTATTGAAAAGAAGAAGACTATAGTGATATTCATTTTCTTCATAAGAACTCTCCTTAAAATTTAAATGTATTTCTTCATTCCATGTTTACTTTGACATTACTTTTATTTTTTCTGTTTTCATTTTTGTCGCTTCATAGATTACACCTTCATCGTAATTCTTTATGTCAAAATAACCATTATAATAGCTCCAAAAGTTTTCATGATTGGAGAATTCTTTTAAACTATCAAGTATTTTGTTAAACAAAACAATCGCTTCTTCTTCACTAGGAGTTCCTTCAACCATGATTCTAAACTTTATATCTTCTTTACCATTAAATGCAGATGCTGTTGTTTCGATATCCTCGAATTTATTTAACTTTTCCTCGGATTGATTCAGAATCTCACTTATATCAAACTGTGGTTTTGGATTGCATCCAGCCATTAAAATCAATATCACTGAACAAATTAAAATGAATGGTTTCATTACTTCCCCCTAACGATTAATACTTCACAAAAGTAGTAATACCAAATTCAGTCACATAATTACGATGACTCAGTTCTTCTACCCATTTTTTAGGATTCAGTTGATAGGTACCATAGGTGTCTTTATAAGTATAGCTCCCTGTGTTTACTTCAATTGGGGAAGGGGCTTCTTCCATTCTTCTTCTGTATTCATGAAAATGATTTTGGCTTGGTACATAGTATATTTCAACTACATCCCCGACCTCCATATACTTTTCAAGGTATAAGAGAAATAGTTTATTGCCTACACCATGTGCTTCATAGATATAAGGCATTGAAAATAACCCGTTCACTTCTTTTTTCCAATAGTCATTCTCTTCAACACTAAAATAGATTGCATCCTCTTCTCGTTCAAATATAGTACGATTATTGTATTCTTCTATCTCATCTGGTATAACAAATTTTTTAGATGAAGCTAAAAATGTAATCTGTGTCATGTTATTGAAATGTCCTTCCTTTTTCTCGGCTTATAACGATACCCTACTTTTATAATAAGAGGTGTGCCAATAATGGTCGGCAAAAACCAGAAAATGAGTACAGGCATCTCGTTGATGATTGGTATATTCGGGCTGTTCACCACAATCGTCGCCGTCACAATCCCGATATAGGATCCAAGCATTCCACCAATATGATCAGCGAGCCAGTTTCTCCTTTTCCTTTTCCCCGCTACATACCCAAACAGGCAGAGTGCATACGAGATAATGGCGATATAGAAAAGGTAGGCACTCTCTTCCCAGTGAAGGATGGACATAATGACTGCTGATAAAAACACCAATACATATGCCCAATGATAGATTTCACCTGAAAGGCTATGCTTTCCTTTTCTTTTCTAAACGACATGGCAAAGATTCCGCTTATACTACATAAGTAAGCAAAATGGCAATCGGCACAAGCGTATATGTCTGATTGACAAACCAGCCACCTACTATAAAGGACGATAAACAAGTTGCTAAAGTTACAAATAAATAAGCTTTGAATTCTGTATATCCACATATAAGGCAGAAAATGTTACCCTCCAAGGAGTCCAATCGTATATGGTAGATATTCAGGTATATGTTGAAACACAATAATAAAGACGGGGATAATAAAAGCCTGTGGAGCTGCCACAATTCCACCTAAATTAGCTAGTGAATTTTTAGACGACAAAATATTATCACCCAGTAGTTTACTTAGTAATATTCCCAATGGAAAAATGGCCCCTAAACCAAAAATCCAAATCAAATACACCACTTCCATTGGTAAAGCAAAAGGTAAAAAGGTGAATACAAAAAACACAATAGCCCCAGCTAACAGAATGGGGTAGCCTTTTTTTCTTCAGCTATAATCTCAGAATGTAAGATTTCTAGAGTTTTGGACATGAGTATCCCTCAATCTAATTAATTCCAATATTATGAACAGTATACTAGTATGTACCACTTATTTTAAAGAATTATAACACCGTTACAAAAAAAGAAACCACCTTTTAAAAAAAGATGATTTTTTAAATGATTAAATTGTCATGCATCTTTCTTAAGAGTTCTTTTAACTCTAGTAAAAACAAGCTGATGTCTGAATCAGCATAATTTTTTTGTATATGTTCTGGATAAACTAATAGATTGTATAAAGTTAGGTTGGATTGATCACTATGCGCTATTTGTACACCTAAATTTGTAAAATCAGATATTGTAGTTTTTGATATGTCATTGCCTTCTTGAGATAGGTAGCTATAGAGGGAAGAGATTAAGCGATCCAACGTATTATTCACTTCTTGTATAGTAGTAATCATCTCAGGAGATAACTTTTGGTTAAGTTGTTCATATGCAATGACCTCCACATCTGCATATAGGTCGTTATGCTTATTCCGCATTGTGTATCCTTGAACAAAAGGGAGGAGTTGATCTGATGGAACGAATTGTAACTCTTGAAGGAAGACAGCATGACTATCAATTGCCTCAAAGTAATGGTATTGGATATTTTGTTTAGTAGCTTGATATTTAGAGTCATCGTATTGACAGCCTGACATCATTAGAACTGAGAGTGCAAGAAGAATGAAGAATGATTTTCTCATAATGTTTATCTCCTATCTCTTATCATAAAATAAAGTAATAATAAGTGAGACACCTATTATTACTCTATTGATACTATTGTACTAGTGATCTAATATACTTTGAAGTAATTATTAATAAGTGGTATCTCCAATATAAGCTCCTGGAGAGTAGAAGGGACCTTGACCTACTGTCTGTGTTTCCCACGTTACATTGAACCCACCGCCTCCATCTTTTACTGAAACAGAACCACCTATACCCGTAACATTCTTACTGGTATAAGAATGATTATATTGCAATTGAATGCGAGCATTAGGATCCCTTGTGGTTTTACCTAAATGTACAGAGATGGTCCCATTTTTAACTTCCTTATCGTCAATCCAAAAAGCTACACCTTTTGAGTTCAAGGTTGTGGCTAGTTGTACACCTCCACTAGTAGTTCCACTAGTTGTCCATAGAGCTGTCCTTGTTCCCGAATAATTATAACCTCTTAATGTTAAATTAGTCCCCGGTGAAAGTGTCATTAAAGAAGTATCACTTGGAAAAACACCAACCATATCGTATGGTGTGCTAGAACTCATACTAGACCAGGTCCAACCACCAGTATAGTTATATTTTTGAGAGTCATTATCATAAAGAATCGCGTCATTCCACTTCAAATTACCAACGCTTACAGAATTAGTACCATAATCGCCTTTGTCAGGTTCTTGCTGCATAGTATCAGTTTGAATAATGTTCTCATCGTAAGAGATAATACTAATTTCAGGATATTTATTAGTTAGCTTTTTTAATGCTTTCTCAAAATCTTGTGATAATCCATACTCGTGATGGAAGACCTCTAGTTTATCATCAAATGACAATTCCTTTTTTGCTTCAATGGTAAACGGATTAAAAACCAAAGTTGATAGGATAATAGAAGCTACAGACAATTTTAGTAGTTTAGTTATCATTGTACCCTCCCGTATTATAATAGGTGGCTAGCCAATTACATATTACCATTATTTTGAAGATGCTTGTATTGGGAAAATAGACGATAAAAAATAGGTTTAATAACTACTATTTCTATAGTATTTTCCCAACCCCTTCTTGTCACCGGTCGCACTTCGACCGGTGACAGGCACCACCCGAATTTTGTCGAATCACACAAAAAAAGCCCGGAGACTTATATCTCCGGACTTCAACTATTATAATATTTTCTCTAAGAACTCCTTAGCACGCTGGGTTTTAGGTGCAGAGAAGAATGTTGCTGGATCTGCTTCTTCTAGAAGTCTTCCTTCATCTAAGAACATGACTCTGTCCGCTACTTCGCGAGCAAATCCCATCTCATGTGTAACGATGGCCATGGTCATCCCTGTTCCTGCCAATGACTTCATAACGCTCAACACCTCTTTGACCATTTCTGGGTCTAGTGCCGAGGTTGGTTCATCAAAGAGCATCGCTTCCGGCTCCATTGCCAATGCGCGAGCGATGGCGACACGCTGCTTTTGTCCACCAGATAGACGGTTTGGATAGTCATTTGCTTTTTCTTTTAAACCGACTTTTTCTAGTAACTGTATCGCTTTTGCCTCTGCTTCACTCTTTGAGATTTCTTTAATCTTCATTGGAGCATAAGTTAGATTTTCAAGTACCGTCATGTGTGGAAATAAATAAAAATGTTGAAAGACCATTCCTATTTTTTGACGGATTTTCATGATATTCGTTTTTGGATTGGTAATCTCATCTTCTCCAATCCAGATCTGTCCTGCGCTTGGTTCTTCTAATAAGTTTAAACAACGGAGAAACGTTGATTTCCCTGAACCAGAAGGACCTATGATCGTAACAACCTCACCTTTTTCTATGGTTGTCGAAATCCCCTTTAGGACCTCAAGTTTTCCGTATGACTTTGATAAGTTTTCTACCTTAATCACTGCGCTTCAATCTCCTTTCTACTACTTTTCCAAGGAGTGTTAAGCCAACTACCATTAGATAATAAATAAGACCCGCCACTAAAAACGGTTCAAAATATAGATACGTATCAGCACCTACAATTTGAGCTCTTCTCATAATATCAAGAGTTCCAATTGTAGAGATTAGTGCAGATTCTTTTGTTAAGGTAATAAATTCATTCATAAGTGCAGGTAAAATATTCTTCATTGCCTGTGGCATGATGATATCAATCATCATCGCACGATAAGGAACACCTAATGCCTTTGCCGCTTCAACTTGTCCTTTATCTACCGCTTGAATTCCCGCCCGAATAATTTCAGAAATATAAGCACCGGAATTTAATCCAAACGCTAGAATCCCTGCAAGGAAAGCTGAGATATTATATCCCGTTAACTGTGGTACAGCAAAGTAAATAATCATTAATTGCAAAATAAGTGGCGTACCTCTAAATACAGATGTATAAGCATCTGCGATCCATCTAAGCACCTTAAATTTACCAATTTTAAATAGTGCTAAAATTGTTCCTAAGAAGAAACCAAGTATTGCCGAAACAATAACAAATTTGATCGTTACCCATATTCCATATAATATAAACGGAATAGAAGGCACGATTTGGGGAAAGTCCAAATTCATGCCCACACCTCATTTCTATATACTCTTATTATTGCCCTTCTCCAGCTAGCCATTTTTGAACAAGCTTATCGAGTTCTCCATTCTCTTTCATTTTTTCAATGACTCCATTGAACTCCTCCACTAATTCACTACCCTTAGGGAAAGCAATAGCTGTACCTGCTGCGTCTACCGCTAGTTGAATACCTGTTAGATCATCAAACTGGTTTACATAACCTTCTGCAACCGTTTGGTCTAAAATGACTCCATCGATACGGTTCGACTTTAATTCTTGAATAAGCTCAGGAACCTTGTTCAATTTTACAACCTCTAGATCTCCTAATTCTTCTTTTAAGCTTTCTGCCGTTCCTTCTTGGATAGATCCTAATTGAACAGCTACCTTTTTGCCTACTAAATCTTCAACCTTCTCAAGACCGTCACCTTTTCTAACAATGATCATTTCCCCAGAAGTATAATACGTTACTGAAAAATCAACATTCTTAGCACGTTCTTCAGTTGCTGACATACTAGATGCAACAAAATCAACACGGTCCGCTTGTAAAGCACCAATTAAGCCGTCAAAAGCAATATCCTTAATTTCAATCTCATAGCCTAATTCTTTCGCAATATAATTAACTAAGTCGATATCAAATCCGATAATGTCTCCACCTTGCTTTGTATCAATATATTCAAATGGTGGATAATCAGCAGATGTACCCATGACAAGCTTCTTACCTGACTCTGCTTGTTCACCGTTACCGTTAGTTGTACCCTGCTCTGCCCCTTCATTAGCTCCTGTACCACAAGCTGCCAATAAAGCAACTAATAGACCTACCATAAAAGTTATACTTAAAAACTTCTTTTTCATTATACCCATACCTCCGATTCAATTACTTTATCACTAATAATTTCCCCGATTTCCGGTAAAAATATTAGTACATTTTCATACGACTAGATGTATATTAACACAACTATAATTACTTTTCAAAGTTATTTTTTATGAAGTTTAGTAGTTTTATAGTAGTTTATAATATTACGATAATTTATATTTACTTAAGTATCCTGTCACCGGCTCGGTGACAGGCACCACCCGAATTTTGTCGAATACCTTACACCTAATTCGTAACATCTAGAGATGTATATTCATCAGTGTAGTGACTAATTCCACTTCGACAAGGGATAACATTAAAAACAGGAATCTCGTTTGCTAGTTACACCAATACCCTTTTTTCCATTAACTACCCACGTTTTAAAATGATCTCACAAGGTTTTATGGTTGGACAGGCACCAAAGACTTGGTGCCTGTCACCGCCCGAATTTTGTCGAATACAAATAAGGCTCATCTACGCAAGTAGATGAGCCTTATAAAATCCATAGAGTTCCCATGAATCAGCCGCAGCATTTTTTGTACTTCTTGCCACTTCCACATGGGCACGGATCGTTCCTACCAATCTTCTCTTCTGTTGTACTAGAAGGATTACTTAATTGGTTGGTTTGTTGATTTGATGGTTTCTGCTCCTTTAACTCCATGGAGGTATGACCTTTAAGATACCATTGTTTCGTGTTATTCATTAAGTAGATAATGTGATTGGTTAAGGCTTGGAAAGTGTCCTCACTGTCAATCTTTATTAGATTGGCTAAATACTGAATGACACTATTGAGGCTGGCACCACTCCTTGCCGCAAACACACACTCACTTACATATAGAACTGCATCCTCCTTACTGATTTCAAATTGCTTGGTAAGGAAGCTAACAACTTGCTGAAAGCTTTTAGTGATCTCAATATATCCAGGTTCTCCAGCTGTGAGAAGTTGTTCCTTTGAAAACGGATAAAACGGAACTCCTTTTCTCATTTCATGTTCTTTAATTACTTGTTTTGGGTCAAATACTCTTCTATTGGAGAAGCCAGTCTCATCAATTTTAATTTCTTTACTGTAGGCTTTCGCATCATGAATTACATTTAAATACTCTCTTAGATCAAGTTTTTCATTCATGTACTTTTCCAACATATCAAACATCTGATCTGCACGTAAGGTTCCATAATAATGTAATAACCCGTATGTTAATCTAACCCATTCCGTATTACGCTTTATTTTTGCTCTGACTTCTATATTATTTCTCAATGATAGGATAGGTTTAATTAGTTCTTCAGGAACAGCAAGGATTCGCTCTCCATGTAAAGATCCTGTCACGACGAGTCCGCTATCACGAAGATAACTTATTTGAAAACTATCTAAATACGGAGCCTTCACATAGCCTCCACTACTAGCAACACTAGCCACTAAATCAAATCTTTCACTATCCCATGTGAGACAAACACTCTCCAGATGCTGAGGAATGCTCTCTTGTAGTACTGTAATGAGCTGATCCTTTTTCAAGCTACTAGCACCTTTAATTTCTAGTTTCTTTCTAATAGAATCCAATTCGATCTTCGTATAAGTACTTAGAGCCTCCTGCAAACCAACCGGAACATCAATAGGTCCCCAGTTCCTCTTATCTACTTTCTCTTCCTGTTGCCTACTAAAATCTTTCACCCTTTGTAAGGCTTGCATCATTTGTTTTTCTAGTTGTCTATTAATTTTGTTACTCATATGACCACCTTGTATGTTATAAAAATTAATTAATTCCGTTAGTAGGAAATGAGCCTACCAAACCTATACTATAACATATAAAAAGCTAATGCATAAATCTTCTAATAGTATTAGCTTTTTATTAATTTTTACCAATTACGAATTAAGACACCACTTTATTCCCCACACATCGGATTCAGCTAAAGACTTACTCAAATAATAATTTACCAAAATGATCGCTAAATTCCCTATCTCTTCTAAAACCTACCCGCTCTATCAACTAATGGATCTTTCATTACCTGGCTCTACCATAAAACTTGTAATCTCTTCTTCTAAAAAGTGATGAAACACTTCATTAATATAGTTTAAAGTTAGTACATTAAGACATAACGATTCGTTTCTATTCTATGGTAGTCTACCATTCCAAATCCTTGCAAAAAAACTTCTCCTTACAGGTCCCTGAAAACTGGTTTCAATTTATTCCCTGTATATACAGAAAGGCCTGGCACTTGGCGACAGAGTCGACAAGTGCCAGGCACCACCCGAATTTTGTCGAATCACTCACTAAAAAACCCTAAAGCATACTTAATGCCTTCTTCTACTTCACTCGTTTCGTACCCTTCTAAGTCTTCCTTAGATAGTTCAAGTTTCGTTCTAGATAATGAGTACCCACTGTCTAAGTTCACATCAAGCGTGACCTCGTACCCGGTTTCAGTCGCTGTAATGTCAATAATATCGTAATCACGGATAGCTGTACCTGTTTCGTATTCAACTGGTTCTAATTCAGACATTCTTTAAACCTCCTTGTTTTATCAATGATTGTATTTTATCCAAACAATCACCGTGAATACCTTCTAGATAAAAAAATCATACTAACACAAAAAAACCAGTAATCCCTAAAGATCACTGGCTAAACGTTTCGATAAATTGTAAAATAGCTGGCCCCAACAAGACGATAAAGATACTAGGAAATATGAATAACACAAGTGGGAAGAGCATCTTAATAGGTGCTTTCATGGCCTCTTCTTCTGCGCGTTGTTTTCGTTGGTCTCGTACCTCGGAAGATTGAATTCGTAGTACTTGAACCATTCCGATTCCGAGTTTTTCAGCTTGAATGATACTACTGATTAAAATTTTAATTTCGTCTACGTCCAAGCGGTCTCTCACACCAGAGAGTGCTTCTCTTCTTGTTTTTCCTAAACGAATTTCCTCAAGACAGCGGTGAAATTCATCCGCGAGTACGCCTTCTTTTTTAGACACAAGCTTACTTAAGGCAGAGTCAAATCCAAGTCCCGCTTCTAGACTAACTGTTAGCAAATCTAGTACATCTGGTAGCTCACGAATAGCCATATGATAACGTTGTTTCATTTTTTGCTTCAAATAAAAATGAGGAAGGAACATTGCTGAAACAATCGATAGCAAAAATAGAAGAATAATGGCACCCGTATGAAAATTCAGCAATCCCCCGTACCCAATAAATAAAATTGGAAACAAAATAAACAGGGAGATTTGTAATAACCGGAACTCAACTGGTGTCATGCCAAATGGGTTTCCTGCTTGTAGCAACTTGATTTCGATCTTAGCTTCCTTCTCACCTGGTAGCTTCTGTTTAAAGCTCCGTTTAAACTCTTTCCACAGATACTGAAGCCCTCGCTTTACAAGTCCTTCCCGTTTTTCAGATTCCTCTTGTTCCTCCACCCCTTGTAAATCCGTTCGATCTGAAAAAAGCGCTAATCTCCTTTTCACCACATCTCTGCGTTCTTTTTGGAAGATAAAAATAAAATATATAAAGAAAGTAATCGTTAAGAAAAAGGTGAAATATAACATGGTTACACCTCAATTGACGTTAATTTTCGTATAAATACAAATCCAATTAAACTAGAGATCGCACCTACCGTTAGCATAATGATACCAATCACATTCGTAAAAAGCGTACCAATATAAGTAGGTTCAATTAAATAAAGCACACATCCTAAAATGATAGGTAATAGACCAATGACAATGCCAGACAGCCTTCCTTGAGCGGTTAACGTGACGATTTGTCGCTGAATCTTTGTACGGTCTCTAATCGTCTCCACAATTTTGTCTAAAACGGTTGCTAGATTTCCTCCAACTTGTCGTTGAATCAAAATAGCTTGAATCATTAAGTCTAAGTCTTCAGAAGGCATCCGATCCTTTAAACCGTGCATAGCATCTTCAATACTGCTTCCATACTGCATTTCACGTAGTACCGTTTCCATCTCTTCTTTAATCGGATTATTCGCTTCTTCTACCACCGTTTTTAAGGCTTGTGGAAAACTAAAACCGGCCCGTAGAGATCCTACGATGGTGGTAATCATATCAGGCAAGCTATCATTAAAGGCACGTAACCTTTCTTTTTGCTTTTTCCCTAAAAACCATTTTGGTAAAAGAAACCCTGTCACGGCACCTAGGACGGCAAACACGATATGACCAAAAATGAGAAAGGCAACTCCTGCAAAAAATGCAGTTAAAATCCATTGAAAGAGGACATATTCTTCCGGCTTCAAAGGCAAGCCTGCTCGGCTAATCATGACTTCTAATCGATTGTTCTTGTCCTTTGTGAGGACTTGCGTTCGGATCTTTTGCTTTGTTACCTGCATTTGAACCATTAAATTAAATTTATTTCGATCGAGACCCTTCTTTTCCTGAACGGATAAGTAGTGTTTCATTCGTTTTTCTAATCTACTATTTGATAAAAAGATGAACTGGAGAATGGCGGTAAAAAATAAAAAGGAAGAAAACAAAATTAGAGCGAGAAGAAACCATTTCATTAACTCCACTCCTCATCTTCAATAAATACACTTGCTGGAATATGAATGCCCGACGTTTCTAGTTGTTCATAAAACTTAGGTCGTACACCAGTTGGTATAAGCTTCCCAATAATTTTTCCATCGTGACCGACACCGTCTTGACGATATGAAAAAATGTCTTGAAGAACAATGACATCCCCTTCTAGTCCTTGAACTTCGGTGATATTTACAATCCTTCTCGTTCCATCTTTTAGACGAGATTGTTGGATGATGAGGTCCACCGCTCCTGCAATTTGTTCACGAATCGCTCGCACAGGTAAATCCACACCGGCAAGTAACACCATCGTTTCAAGTCTAGCAATCATATCCCTTGGACTGTTAGAGTGACCTGTAGCAAGTGAGCCATCATGTCCTGTATTCATCGCTTGAAGCATATCGAGTGCCTCTCCTCCACGAACCTCCCCAATGACGATGCGATCTGGACGCATACGCAAAGAATTTCGCACGAGGTCACGAATCTGAATAGCTCCTTTACCCTCAATGTTCGGCGGTCGTGATTCAAGCGAAATAACATGATCCTGACCAAGCTGTAATTCTGCCGCATCCTCAATCGTCACAATTCGCTGATCATGCGGGATAAAGTTTGAAAGTACATTCAGTGTCGTTGTTTTCCCAGAGCCAGTTCCACCACTAACAAAAATGTTTAAATTTGCTTTTACACACGCTTCAAGGAAAATGGCCATATCCCTTGTCACCGTACCAAAACGAATTAAATCTTCTATTGTGTAAGGGTCTTTAGCGAACTTACGAATGGTAATCGTTGGTCCATTCAAAGCAAGGGGTGGAATAATCGCATTTACACGAGATCCATCAGGTAATCTAGCATCTACCATGGGACTGCTCTCATCAATACGGCGACCAATCGGAGATACAATCTTTTCAATTACATTCATGACATGTTCATTGTCACGAAATTGGATGCCTGTTAACTCTAACTTCCCTTTTCGCTCGGCGTATACTTGGTTTGGACCATTTACCATTACCTCTGTTACCTCTTCATCCATTAATAATGGATTAATCGGTCCAAAACCTGTTAAATCATTGATGAGTTCTTCGACTACTTTCTTACGGTCAATTTTCCCTCGAAACGACTCATCTTCTTTCATTATCTCAATCGCCATTGCATCTAGCTTAGGAATGATTTCCTCTACATTGTCATCCTTCATCTCAGAAAGGATTTGTTTATGAAGAAGGCTTTTTAATTCTTGATGCTTATTAACAGGTTGTTGTTTCGGTTTTTGAGGAGTCGTCGTTTGAACCGTTTCTGTCCTTCTGGATTCACGCAGAGTAGATATAATATCCTTCTTAGGTTGTGAAACTTCCTCTACCACTTCCTCGCCGGAAGAGTCCATTGTATGTTTGTTTTTTTCTTCAAGCTTTTTTAATAGACTCATTCGGTTCCCTCCTTCACACGCTTTCGATTAAACATCTTTGTCAGAAAAGATGGTTCTTTCTTTTTAATCATCGTAATTTCACGGCGAGAAGAAATTTGTTCCGCCATTTTAAAAATCGATTTAGCTAGTTCTGTTTTTCCTTGATTAATCACAAACGGTATCCCGATATTCAAAGACTGAGATGATATTTGAAAATCATTAGGAATATAAATCGGATCTTCTTCACCAAGTATGTCCGGGACATCTGCGGCTTGAATGACACTCTCCATCGTCGCACGATTGACGACTAATCGAACTTTATCTCGTAACTCAAGCTTGTCCAATGTTTCTAACATGAGCTTCGTATTTTTTAACGTTGCCATTTCTAAATTGGTCACAAGTAGAATTTGATCAGCCTTTTCTAATAGAGAAAGGGATTTATCAGTTAAACCTACCCCAGTATCGGCAATGGTATATTCATTCTGAGTTAGCATGAGTGGGATAATCTTTTCTAACGCTTCCTCCGTCACTAAATCAGCATATTCTGGTTGTTCAGGAGCAGATAATACTTTTACCCCACTCTCATGATGGCTGAGATAACTCGCGAGTGTATATTCATCTAATCGATTCAATTCTTGAATGACATCTTTAATCGTAAACGTAGATTGCAAGTCCATCGCAAGACTGACATCCCCGAACTGAAAATCGCCATCTAGAACACTGATTCTTATATTCTTTTTACAAAGTGCAACAGCAAGGTTAACGGTCAATAACGTTCGACCAACCCCGCCCTTCGCACTACATATCGCTATAAATTCGCCACGCTTTTGTCCTTTTTCCTCACTCATCTGACTCACCCCCACTTTCTTTCTACACCATTCCTCAGGGTATTATTTTGTTGCCACTTTACTATTTAAGGTAAATTGAATGTTTCCTCGTTCTGATGCATTGATCACCGTCACCGCATCTTCCGGCTTCAGTTCTAACGTAACCGATGTATACTCCACATATTCTTCACTCTCATCGGTTTTTGGTACCATCTTTGTCCCTACTGCGAGTACACGGACTCGACTTAATATTTGTTCTGTCTGAATCGTTGTCGGGTTAGTACTCACTACTTCACTGAATACAACATCCACATAATCTTCAGGCTCAATGAGCGTAGAGACAGATTGGACGAAATCGACACCGATTGATACTGCTCTATGTCCTTCACTCACTTTTCGAGAAACGAACAGATTCTCTTCAATAGCTGATTGAACACGATGCTCTAAAATCGCTTCACCCGCTTCAATTGGGGACGTTACATATAATCCTTCAAGCTCTGACATTTCTTTAATCGCCTGAGGATGCACCCCTTTTTCCGGAACCGATCTCACTTCTAGTAAATTGGCATGTAACTTCGTGTTAGCCACAATTTTTTCTTTTGCGACCACAATATCAATCATGCTTTCACTAATGGCCATTTCGGTATCAAACTTCTTCATATAATTAAAAAATAAGAACGTTGTCATAATCCCCATGACGATGGCTAAAATTAGGATAAATTTTGATTTCATATATTCACCTACTCAGTTAGTCTTATGCTATATGCGCCTCTATTTACAGCACTTGGATCAATCGTCCCGGGTCCTGTTAGTTCAATAAACATGCCATGGACCGACGTATCTTTACTTGATGCCGGTTTCGTTAAGTAAAAGTAAGCAAATCCCCGAACCTTTACTTCTTTAATTTGGTTGGATTTTACGGATACTGGTTGATAAACCGGAATTAAAATAATTCTAGAACACTTTTTATCAATAGCCTCTTCTAATGGATAGGGACAATTGTCTATTCTAGCTTTAATGGCTGCCCTTGTTTTACCGGCCACATTACCCGTTTCAGTAGGAATAATATCACCTACTTGAATTTCCGCATCATACCCGTTCATAAAATTTTCATAATACGTATCAGCACCCGGTCCACCTAATGACAAGATTCCAAACCAGCCAGTATCACTGCCATTCGTATCGGTTTTTAGCTCATACTCTTTAAAAAATTCAAGCTGAAACCTCTCATCAATGCCAATCGGTACCGCTCCACTTGCCTTCCCCATTGTCCCAATTTCAGCAGCAGCAGTTGCATGGACAGGACTGGATTCCATTCCAAACAAGGTAGAAAAAGATAAGGGCATCTCTTTATTTAACTCCACTCTTACTAAACGATTTTCTTCGACGAAAATGTTTTGTAAGCTCTGTTCTTCGTTATGAAACTGTAAGACGTCATGGACGACATGCGTGACACTCTGTTCACCTTCTGCTAGCTTTTGAGCACCTGATAACACAGAGGCATTTGCTGTCTTTTGAAGATGGCTTTTCGTGACAAATAGTTTACCACCATCGATTACTAAGCCTGCCATGGTCATTAAAACAAGAAGGGCAATCGTCATTAGCACAATGGCATTACCATTCTCGTGATCTCGTAATTTCTTTATTTTTTCAATCATAGATTTACCTCATTCCACCCGAATCGTTGAATCTGCTTGTAGCTGGACTGGACTCGGAATGATTTTAGAAATAATAGGTGTTAGCAACTGCAACGGATAGTGTAAAGTAACCGATACATACTCACCTGAACTCCGGTTTTGCTCGTTCGGTGTAATCGTTACTTGTAAGGTAGAAGCGTCACCTATATGAAGATAATCTCTAGCAAATTGAGTAATTTCCTGATCCGACTTACCTAACCCTGCTAATCTAACCGTCTCTTGAGTAGCAAGATGAAGATGAGAATAGGAATATAGCACTCTTCCAACATCGATAATTCCCACTAAGATAAGTAGCAATACTGGTAGTAACAGTGCCATTTCTACCAAGGATTGTCCTTTTTGATCTTTCATCATCATAAAATCCAACCTTTATAAAAGAGACTGAGCAGCGCACCACCGGTAATGGCTACACCATACGGATAAGTCGCTTTCAACCCTTCTTTATCCAAAAATAAAGGTAACTTCACACCGGACCTGAAGCACGACATCGTATAGAAGATTGACTTAATTCTTTGAAAAGCACCTTTTCTAAAAAATAAGACAAAGAGCGCGATGACTCCTCCCAATAAAGCCATATAAACAGACGTGATCAACACAAACTGCATGCCCTTTATTGCACCAATAAGGGCTAATAGTTTTACATCTCCAGCCCCCATCCCACCTAAAAAGTAGGGAATGAGTAAAATGGAAAAACCGACAATAAACCCTAGTAAGGAGAATCCTAAACCGGACCATCCATCAAATATAAAATGAAGAATAAACGTTAATAAGAGCGACGGGAAAATAACGTTATTGTAGATTTTTCTATTTTTAAGATCCGTTATTAAACAAATAAGTAAAACGATGAGGAGGAGGATATTTAACACCACGAAGTATCCCACCTTTCTTGTAAGAAATAACTACTAGGTACTTACAAAAACAGCCCCACGTACTATTACGTATGGGGCTGTGTCAGAACATTCATTTTCATTGGACTCATAGAATAGTAGAGATAAGAGATCATGTAATAATAATTAAGTATAATAGCAATTTCCTCAAACCTACTAGTCGAGCCGATTTACCTTTTAGTTACCTGATCCGTCTCCAGTTTGACGACCTTGTACAGCTGTCACAGCATCTTGGAACATCGCTGTAATTTCACCACGTAATGTTACTAAGAATCCTACTACTGCTACCGCAATAATTCCTAATACTAGTCCGTATTCTGTCATCCCTTGACCTTGTTCTTCCGTTACTAAACCTTTTAATTTGTTCATCATGATCATTCGCTCCTTTATATTTTAGTTAAGATAAACTCTCTATTAGTTACCTGAACCGTCTCCTGTTTGGCGTCCTTGTACAGATGTAACAGCATCTTGGAACATCGCTGTAATTTCACCACGTAATGTTACTAAGAATCCTACTACCGCTACCGCAATAATCCCTAATACTAGTCCGTATTCTGTCATCCCTTGACCTTGTTCTTCTGTTACTAAACCTTTTAATTTGTTCATCATCTTCATCCATCTCCCTTTATTGTTTTTTTATAATTTATTAATTTCCTGAACCGTCTCCAGTTGCTCTTGTTTGTACTGTCGTTAAGGCATCTTGGAACATCGCTGTAATTTCTCCACGTAGTGTAACTAAGAATCCTACTACCGCTACCGCAATGATCCCTAATACTAAACCGTACTCTGTCATTCCCTGACCTTGTTCTTCTGTTAACAAACCTTTTACCTTGTTCATAGCTCCTCCTCTTTTCCTACGACTCTTTGATCACTAACACATCTCCAATGTTAGTGTTGGTTCTGCTTACCGTTCCTGCTGGTAATTCAAACACGGACTTAGCAGAACGATATACCTTGGTAGCCTTACTCGGTGAAATCGATTCAACAATCCCAACTACTTCAAGTTGTTGGTTCACAAACACCACATCGATTGGATAGTTCATGAAATACGTATGAATCGACTGACAGGGTTTCAGATGAAGACCGCAACCTTGTGGCAATTCCTTAGAGAACATGAGCCCTTGTAAGCGCTTAAAAAAAGAATACGCCCTACCTACTTCGGCAGCTAGTTCCTCATTATTGCTCTGGTTGAACAACTTCATTCTACTCTCACCTCCATGTGATATAGAAAGGCTTTTTCCGCATAAATTGTTGCTTTCGTAAAAATCCCAAAAGCCGGATTTTTACATACTAGTTTAATGACTTCTACTTTCTATCTAGAAAGTTGCTCTTTTCTAAACGATAAATACTTCATTTTATTGTTTAGAATAAGCTTAACTTCAGATAAGGTAGGTCAAAAAAGCAACAAAGTTTTAGAAAAGAGCCTACAAAAAAACCCCGCCTTTACCGAAAGGAGGGGTTTTGTAGGTACAAAAAAAACGCCCAAATCTTTCGGTAACTGGCTGGCTTAGTGTGAATCTCACACCTTAGCCCCTTTAGCTTTGCGTCACTGGCTTTCACCAGTTTTGCCTTTATCGAGATTCAGCGTCTTGATTTCCGTCTGATCTCTTACTTATATATTAATATGACTTTCAGTTAGGTAAAATCAATCTAATTACTTATTTTCGACAACAAATTTTGTAGTTATTTTGTCATATTTTTCTGATAATTGAGGGTAATAGTAATAGAAAACACAAAAATTTTGTCATATTAGTTCACTTCAAGGTACTATTCTACTATTTATTATATGTTCTTTTGAGGAACATGACTTCATAAAAAACGACAAAAAAAGAGTGCAAATATCGTACTTTATTATTTTTATACAGTTTTTAATTGATTACCAGTTACTAGTATTTCTACTACCTCTTCAATCGTTTGTTCTGCCCACTTGTTCAGCTGCACTGCTTCAGTCGTCGCAATAGGGTGCGGAATGATCACAAAAGGATAATCAGGAATACCATGTGCAACGGCCATTGCTTTACTTGAAGAAATAAAAGGTTCTGTATTCACTACTGCTGTTGGAATCCCCTCCTTTTCCATTACAATTCCATCGAGCAAACTGCCCGAGCTACAGGAACCTCAGTCCCCAATACCCGATATGATAAAATCGCACTTTTTGGCTAACATTTCTGCTTCCGCTTCCTCTACCGGGTGCGAAAATGAAGCTTTTTTATGAATAAAAACTTCCTTTACCTGAAATTGTTGCTTAAGTTTTTCTCCGATCGCAAGCAATACTCGATCAGAATTTTTCTTACCGTTATCAATTAATGCGACAATACTTCCTTCTAGTGATTTGCCTCTTTGTGCCATCTTTACCTGCTTTATACTTGGGCCACTCGTAGGGTTGAAAACGCTAATCCCCATGCTTTCACCTCTTTTATTTTATTATCGTTATGACCAATAAACTATTGGTCCTATTTAACAATCTGCTCATGTAAAGCCTGTTGCAACACTAATCGATTTCGTAATGGCTTGACATTGCTTGGAGCTAAACCAACCAGGCATACAAGCAGAAAATCGCCCTGCTTCTCCTCCTGCTACGGTTAGTAAAATTTGATCTGGTGCTGATACGGCATGCTTAAACATACGATGGTCCGCCTCTTCAATCGGGGCTTCAATTAGCCCTCCCGCCTTCAAATCAGCAACCGATCTTTTAGCATGTTTACATAGAAATTCTTGAATGGTTTCCTTTGTCCATCCTTGTCCATGTAGATCTCGATAATGTTCTGGAGAAATGGTAACCGCCATCTCGGTGTCACTTCCCATATTAAACGTACCAAGTGCCGTCATCCGGTCGGCAAGTGTTCGTAATATATTCTCAGCATGTAACGCACTATGATTCTGGAATTGATTCGGTCCCTCACAAGCAAAAACAGTGACGGTACTATCATGTTTTTGAAAACCACGTTGTACATGTAGAGGTGTCCATTCCGTTTCCTTCTCTGCAAAACAAAAACTGATTTTGCCTGGGTGACCCAAAGTTGCACGATCAAACTCAGGTGCCCCACCAGCATTGATTAATAAAAGCCGTATCGCTCGACCGATGGTAGCATTCGCACGATTACTCCCACCAAAAGCGTTACCTCCACTATTCATCCCAATCTGACTAGCGATTGGACCATTTACAATAATCATAATAGACGCACCATGTGTACTAGCTGTTGGACCATGTAAGCCAAACTTCGGATCCGTCATAGCTTGTACGGCTGCCATGACAACAGGAAAATAACCCGGTAAACAGCCCGCCATCACCGCATTAATGGCCACTATTTCTGCTGTAAACACTCGACCTCTCTCAGGAATGGAACCAACGACTGTATCCGATGTCATGTTTACACTCTTTAACATCGCTAGTATTTTTTCTTCTGTCGGAGGTACAACCGGTAGGCCATCTGTCCAACCTTTATTGTAATAATATTCGATCGCTTCTAAGGCATCTTCCAATTCTATTTTTTCTGCATGAAAGCTCATCTCTACACTCCTTTCCATTTCTATCATCTACCTACTACCATTCTATGATTCTCATAAACTCTTTCATGCAAGCTTTTATATAAAAAAATAGCCCCCAAAACGGAGACTATCCTAAACAATCACTTTTTTCATTACTTGCTTTTCCTGCTTCTCAAACAATTGATACATACCAAAATAAATCAGCGCGCTAATGAGGCAAAGAACCGTCAACATCACAAACGTCCACTCATACCCAATCCACATCGAAAGAGAGATGGAGATTGGAGCAAAAGTACGACCGATTGTAAACCGAAGACTAGCAGCTGCAAAGTACTGTCCTCTCATATGTTCAGGTGCGATTTTCGTGACGAAGCTCTGCTGAATTCCGACGACCATAATTTCAGCCATCGTGAAAATCGCCATAGCCCCCAGTAAAATCCAAAGTACACTCGTTTGTCCGAACAGTAAAATACTAATTCCATAAAGAATGGACGATGCAATAAACACGTCTCGTTCTCTATATTTATCAACCTGCCTTGTAATATATACCGTTAATAACGCCACCATAAAGCCGTTAAACGCAACAATAAGACCGAATGCTTTCTCCCCACCTAGCTCAAGCTTCCAGTCTCCGAATGCAAGAAACGTTTGAAGCGGCACTAACTCTTTCGTATAAACAGCCATTAGTAAATCTAACTGCATAAAGGTCTGCGAAGACAGCACACCTGCAACGATAAATAATAGAAAGATCTTATCTTGCACAATAATTTTGTAGTCTGCCACCTGCTTTGTGATGGCACCTACCCATGTTTCTTTCTCTGTTTTCTTTACCGCCTGATCTTGCAGCATCGGTGCGGTTTCGCTCACCATCTTTTGTAAAATGAATCCGATGACAAAGCTTGTGACACCCGCTGTCATCAATAATTCAAAACGGTGCTCAAAGAAGAATATACCTCCAACAATCGGCCCGATGACAACCGCTATATTAATTCCTGTATAAAAAATCGCAAACACGGAGTTTCGGTGTTTTTCCGCCACAACATCCGCCACCATGGCTTGACTCGCTGGCCAGTAGAAAGACCCGAACACTCCAACTACTGTAAAACAAATAAAACTTAACCATGCTGACTCCAACCATACGGAATTGGCAAAGGCAAAAATGACAAAGAAAATACCCTGTCCATACGTAGAAATGACCATCATTTTCTTTCGTCCAAAGTGGTCCGCACAATAGCCCCCTACTAAGTTCGCGAGGACCCCAAACACCTGGGACAAAATCAATAACAATCCAGCCTTGTCTTTTCCGAATTCATCCGAAAAATAAATCGCCATAAACGGGAAGAACATCCAAAACAACACATTTACAAAAAACTCTCCGTATAACCTTACTTTTAAATTTACATCCCAATCTCGTAATCTCATGATCTACCTCTTCGCTGTAGTATAAGCCCACAAGAATTATACGTTATTTTACACCTTTTGGAAATAGAATTGTGGATGTCTAGCAATTAGGCCAAGTACATTTACATCCCTACCTATTCATGCTTAAATAAGTGTAACTTAAAATGAGGAGTCGATGAATTGATGGTTTTAGCAATAACTACGATCATACACAACGTGAGGCTGACTATATCTTAATGCATGCATAACGATTGGTCCCTCTCGTTGTCTTTTTTTGCACTCTAAAATGAGGAGGAACCATTATGACAACTTTTCAACTTAACGCTCAAACGGAAGCATTTTTATCAACTTATCAATTATTTAATGATGATTCAATACAACAAGTTCAGTTACAACATCGATTAGCTTTAGTACAATCATTCGGTATTCAAAAAGGGATGCGCGTATTAGAAATTGGCTGCGGCCAAGGAGATACAAGTGTTGCCATTGCAGACGCTGTCGGAGAAACCGGACAGGTTGTCGCCATTGACATGGCAAGCCCTGACTACGGAGCACCGTTAACATTAGGTCAAGCGACAGAACGAATCCAACATTCTAAACTAGGGAGTCGCATCACCTTCCATTTTGAAACGGATTTCAATAAGTTTGAACCAAGCGAACCATTCGATATAGCGGTATTATCTCACTGTTCCTGGTACTTCAAGGACCCTGAAGAGTTACGACAATACTTCAAAAAGCTACGGACAATGGCAACATGTATCTGCTTTGCCGAATGGGATCTTGATTTCACCTCTATGAAACAACGTGTCCATTTTTGTGCAGCTTCCATTCTGGCTTTGTACTCCAACTATGTAAATAACGACGGGAACATTCAAAACCTGTTTCATAAACATCAGATTCGACAGAAACTTCATGATGCAGGCTTTACCATCGCACAAGAAACTACCGTCGATGCGACGTATTTACAGGATGGACATTGGGAAAAAAGTTATGCCAATAGTCTTCGGAAAGAATTTCAGCAGACTTCCCCCATGATTCAAACATTAGTTAATAGCTATTATGAACTCATGAATGCTACGATCGGTGAAGATCATTCCTTGAACAGTTTTGTACTTATTGCAAAGTAATTGGTATTTAAATGGAAAGCTACCTTTAGAAGGTGGCTTTTTTGCAGTTGTTTGCTTGAGAAATATTACCATAAAAAGGAACAATTTTACCTTTATATAAATGTCCCAATCTGAGGGAAACTATCATGGTACTTAGAACAAACTTGTCAACATAGGGGGAAAACGGTAATGAGTGAAAAGAGAGAAGAACTAAAGCAACAACTGAATGTACTGACAGCGCGCCGGGAAAGAATGCAAAATAATTTATATGAGGTTGAGAAAGAAATCACCGAAATTACGAAGAAGCTTTCTAAACTAAAGCAATAGATTCTGTTTAATATAGAAGCCACTGTTCACTTATATGTAGTGCAGTGGCCTATCCTTAAGAACTCTTATTCAATTTCATCCCAAAGCTTAGAATTTCGTTACTATTTTTGAGAACAAAGCCATAATTTTTATTATGGTCAATAATGATATCTAAATCTAAACGGCTAACCACTAAAGGTTCAATCAAGATCGTCATATCATCTATTTTAAAAACTTCATCATTTGGTCCCTGCTCAGCCTGAGCAAGTTCGTACATATAAGTAGCACCTCAACCAGTTGTTCGGAACTCGTTAACTCGAACAGATAAGTTTGTACCAAGTTGTTGAATAAATTGTTCACGGGCACTCTTTGTTACCGTAACCTTCATTTTTTCACCACCTCTAATTTATCTTTTCTTTTTACAGCTAAAATAACTCATACTAAGTTTAGCATGTCCTTCCTGTATGTTCTATTAGGAAGAATGTGTACACTGGACATAAAGCCAAATACGTAAGAAAACTATCTTTACCCATGAGGTATGTTACAATGAAAAAAGATTAATTTATAGTGAGTAGGTGAACGCAACATGATCGAGATTAAAGCATCGTTACTTAGTGATGACGGAGAGTTTAACAGAGGCGTTTTTGCTTCTCGTGATATAAAAAAAGGTGAACTCTTACATGAAGCGCCTGTCATTGCTTATCCCAATGAACAACATGAACACATTGAAAAAACGTTACTAGCTGATTATGCCTTTGAATATGGGATTCATCATACGGCAATCCTTCTTGGGTATGGAATGCTGTTTAATCATTCTTATGAGCCTAATGCCATTTATGAGATTAACTTTGATAATCACACATTTGACTTCTATGCTTACAAAGATATAAAAGCAGGAGAAGAGATCTTAATCAATTATAATGGTGATGTGGATGACAAGGAACCATTGTGGTTTGATCAGGAGAAGGAATAATTAGGAAGAAAAGCATTTATTAGAGCCTAAGTTATTTATTAAAGCTCCGATTGTGTGGGAAATGTAAAACAGTTTTAGCATTATAATAAATGAATTAACAGAACCAAGCGTTCTGTTTTTTTATTTCTAATTAAAATAAGGTCCTCTATAGTCTTATTGATTTTAATAATTCTTTGGTAGACATTCCGCGTCCATTCTCATACTGCTCCTGACTTTCTTTTAACATTCGTTTTAACTCAGGATTTTCATCAGCTTCCATGTGTATAGACTTTTCATCTTCTTCTTGTAACACTAGTGTAAACCTCCCCTTTCCAGGAATGGAAAACTGGAAAACAGAGTTATCACTATTCATTTTCGAAATATATTTCATAAGCTCTTTTGAAGATAGTATTTTGCCCATAATAATCACCACCATTAAAATCTTTATTTATTTCGTGTAATTAAACCAAAAAAGTGATAATACCCATCTTTTTGGACCGTTTTTATTTTTCATTCTTTCTAACTTCCAATATTTCTTTTAATGTTGAATGAATGTTAGTAAGACTAACTAAAACTAATCCTAACATGATAAAAGTAACTACTTCTTGGGTAATAAAAGAAATAACACCAAGTATAAAAAAGTAAAATGTGTACAACCAGTTTTTCATGTTTTTCCCGTCCCTTTAAATCGTTATTATTACTTACAAAATTGCTTAGTCTTATCACCTTTTAATCGTTCCACGCTTGTTTCGACAATCAAATAGTAAGTGGATGAGACTTTCGTAGTATGGTAGAAATTCTTCATTTTTAATCATCGTCAGTATTTCTTCCTTGCTTGCCCATTTCACGTTTTGAACCTCTTCATGTTGTAGAGTGAGCTTATGTAATTCCACATCTTCTTGGATTAAATAAATGTCATCAAATCCATACTCAAAGTTAATGGTTAAGTGAGGTCGTACATGCTGAAAGTCTGCTTTTAAGCCAATCTCTTCATACAATTCTCTTTGCGCAGCAGTTTGACTAGTATCCCCAGAAGTGGCACTACCTCCTACAGTGAGATCCCACAGATTAGGCCACCCCTCTTTGAAGGACTGCCTTTGTTGAATGAGCATTTCCCCATTGGAATTAAAAATACACACATGAACCACTAAATGATAATCCCCTGGTTCAAGTCTCTTACCACGAACCCATGTACGATTAGTTTTGTTCCGATTTATATCATACACATCCCATAATTCCACCAGCACACCTCTATCTTTCAGTAGTCATTATTTTTATTGTGATTCTTACAAAAAAAATTTCAGTAATGATGGGTTCATTACTCTTCCTAAGTTCACCCATAATTTATTTATATAATATCTTCAACAATAGTAAACGATAATCCTTCTCGGATTATTACCTTCATTAGTGTAAGGTTCCATATATTATAGTATTATAGAATAATCCTAAAACTCAGTTCTCTAGCACAATTTACTGCATGCTTTACATCCATTTGTTTAAGCATCTCATCCATGATCTGACGGTAATAGACATATGAAACCGATTCATCCGTATTGATGATCTTTTGCATATCTTCTTTCTTCATCTTCTCTGTGAAGTATTCAAACTGATTAGCTACTAATAGAGCGAACCCTTCGTAAAACCATCGAGGTCCCATCTCTTCTTCTTTTCCTTCTAAAATGCGAATATGAAAAGCATGAGCGAGTTCATGCGCGAGTAATTTTTCATACGCATGTTCTTCCTGCCCATTTGGATAGTTCTCAGCATATGTTTCAGGTGTCACTGCTAGTAAAACTTCCTGAGAAATGACAGCAGAATAGGTTTTGGGAATAGTAGTTTCAGGGTCCAATTGAAAAGCTGATATTACCTCCTTATCAAACTGTTCCTTAGTGCTACAAACCAAAAATTTCTTAATTAACGGGGTAGCCACAAACTGATCCCATTGATATTCCCTAGCAAACTCCGAGACTCTTCGTTGGGCATTTGATAGTTTTATTTCATACCAATCCCGGCGTTTTTCTTCTGTTGGTGAAAGTTCTATTGGTATATTTTTCATTGCTTGAGCACCCTTTCCTATTACTCTCTAAAATCATTATATTCATCAATGTATAAAGCTACATAACCGCAACTTGAACAAACCGCTGCTTTAGTTTTGGCAGATACTTTGTTGAAAAGTCCTTTTCTTTTTTTACTAATCTTAATTCCGTACATTCCACCCTCGACAGTAACATTACAATCTCTTACCATTTCAGTTTGACATTGATGACATTTCATATGTTCCTTCCACCTTATCTATTAGTCTGTTATTACATACGAACAAACAAAGTATAAAGTTACATAAATTTGAAAAAAGGACCACCAAATAAGAGCTTGGTCGAAGGGACGGAATTCTTCATAAATAAAAAATAACGAAAAAAGCTTGGTTTCAAACCAAAGCTCCGTTACCTTTCTATTGTCTATTCAACCAATCTTCTCTCGTCAATTTCATATTAATTGAATCGATCCATTCCCCTTCAAACTCTAACTCGTTTTTATCTATACTTTCCACAACAAATCCAATCTTCTCATATACACTTTTAGCCCTTGGGTTAAAGGCATAAACACTCAAATTGAGATGAAGTAGCTCTGTGTTTGTAAAGACGTAATCAATTAGCAATTGCGTCGCTTCCGTTCCTAAGCCTCGATTTCTCCCTCTTGGACCAATCAGAATTCTAAAGTTCATACTTTGACTCGTCTCGTCATATAAATTGACGACCACTTCTCCTACCAAGATGGCTTGTGCACGGTCCTCAATAGCCAGGTCTAAACGGTCCGTTTGTGCATTTCTCGTTTGGTACCACTTATATACGGCTTCCCTATCATAATCTTCGTTACTTCCAGTTAGCTTAATCACTTCCGGATCCTTGAGGCACTCTTCTATATAAGAAAAATCTTCCTCTCGAAAAGGTCTTAAGATTACTTTCTTCCCTACGATTACTGGTTTATTTCCTAAATGAATCATGCGTCTCCCGCTCCATCTTGCTGATCTGTTGACTTCTTCCTCCAGTTCCTAGGGTTAAGAGAGTTTCGTATCTTTCTCGCAACTTCTTTTCCAACCATTAACGCCCCTACCCAGAAAAAGACCTCAGCTATAATTAAGCTGCTTGTAATACTGATTGCTTTCATTTTTCCTGAAATCGGCAAAAAAGGAATGCCAACAGGAAATACCCATATGATAAATGATGAAATAATAAGAAACATGCCTATTTTATAAATAAATGGTTTTTTTACTGTCGATTCGTTTTGCATGATGTCCTCCATACTCATAACTGATTGTTCTATAAATCCAAGACCTTACTTCAAAAACTGATGCCATATAGATTCGTCAAATTGCCCATCTGTCAGTTGAAAGAACAGTCCTAGAAAACCTAAATGGAGGATACCATATTCGTCTACTGTGTTCTTCGGAACGGATGCATATATGGAAAAAAAGATGAAATCTGCCTCTGCAATTCGTGCATGTTCAGGCATTGAAACGCCTGATCGATTCTCATCGAACTTTATATATTCTTCTTTCGAGGGGTTAAATAAAACTGACATAACCATAAAAAATAACACGCTAACGGTAATAAAGACCTTCTTAGATTTCAACATTTTTTCACCACCTAAATTCCAACGATTCGTGAATTCCTAAATAAGCCATTTTACTAAAATGATAAAACCTAAGATGATGACTACTGTAAAGACCTTAGTAAGACAACCGCCTGACAGTAATGCTGCAGGGTCACCAATCATGGACCGGTTCACAGCATCGGAATAATGGCTAATAGGGTTATCTTCTCGTTCTTTTTTCTTTACTGTCCTCATTATATCAAACCCCTCAATCCTCACCATAACTTACATCAAATAGATAAATAGAAGATTCTACACCTTCAAAACTCTCTTGTGTTACATTTCCATTTTGGTCTTTTTGTTCTGACGTCTTCTTCATGGCATAAGCAATGATATGATTACCTTCAGCTGGCAGCCATTTATCTTCTAATACTTCTATACCTTCATTTGATAAAAAGTATTTCTCCCCCTCACTTTCGACGTCGACATTCATTCGCTCCCCTGAGCTTTGAATGACATAAGAATGGTAGTCACCCTTTTCCTTCGTAAGTTCCTTCACATCCAGAACATTGAGATGTTCAAAAAAATTACCAGCCTCAATTAACCGATCATATTGAAGCCATGATTGAACCTTACTTTGCGTAACTTGATACCTATCCTTACCAATTTCATATCTGACTTGATATAGTTGATAGCTAGTTCCATCGTGTCCTATTAATTGCCAGTCCATGCCCGTCACTTCACCATCTTGTAGATAATCGACGTTAAAATTCTCAAGCATTACTAGTTGACTCTCTAGGTCTAATTCATCTTTGACGAGCTCAAATTCTTCTTGGAAATTCAGCTCATAGACTGAACCTAGTGTATGTTCAATATTTATAGGACGGCTTTCCCAATGCTGAACAACACTTGGTGTTATCCAATGACCAATCACAAAAGACACAACACCAATAATTGCTGCCATCCGTTTTACCTTTACATTTAACTTAGGTCTGAAAAATAACAGGTACACGATAAAGCCAAGAGGTATAGAAAGTTCATCGAAATTAAACGCAAATGATCCTAATAAATAATACCCAATGATTTTGAGTGGAAAAATAGACTCTTCTTCTTCCTTTTTCCACATTAAAAATATGAGGGTCGCAGTTAATAGTACGGTGTAAATGATAGAATACATATTCTCCTCCTATCTAAAACTAGTAGTCAACAAAGTTTTTTCTTAACCTTTTTTAAAATTCTTTACTTATCTTCTTAATCTCTTCAATTCTCCATCGAGGTGCCGATTCCTCTTTGATCCCTGTTGACTCTACTAAAACGAATTGATAATGATGAGAAATAGGTTGTGCCGTTTCATAAGTGAGGAGAATTCTTTCTTTTTGGACACTAAATTCTTTAAGATCAAGCACTGCATTTGGTTGCCATTCTATCCCACCATAAGTAGCAAATGATAGGTAGCATGGACAGTTGCCTTCTTTGTCAGCGGTAGGAAATAAAGTGGAGAGGGTAAAATATTGATTTACTTTAAGAAATGATGTTTCTTTTTTATAGCTCTCAACGGTGCCAACTGCATCCATAAAGTCTTGATAGACAACCGGAGATAATAGAGAATTAATTTCTTCTTGTAATGTAGAAAGATCTTCATTTAATTGATTTTGTTCATCTCGTATAGTAATCACTTCATTGGAACTAACCTCTAGCTCTATCTGCAAGTCATTTACTTCGTGTTGCAACCTCTCATTTTCATTTTGTATGTCTGCTGCTGAATTAGAAGTATTGATACTATCAATAATGGCCAGAAACATGATGGTCACTAATACAACTAGACTATAAGTTTTAACGTTTTTCTTCACATCAACGCCTCCATAACTCTTATACGAAAAAAGCTAGAATAAATCCTAGAAATAAAAATAAAACAGATCCCAGAACAAGTGGATTTACCCTTAGTGAAAAAGAAGAATGCTGCATCTGGTAATTACTCTTGCTCCCTTCTATACTTGTTGCAATATGTGCTTCATTTCTCGTGGAAAGAAACCCACCCGAGCTAGAGAAAAAGATAAAGATGACCGTAGTGATTGCACCTACATAAAACATTGCATCTAACAAACGTATCTCCATAGAATGGGATAAAAGGTACGATAAGCCCAGATTTCCCCCCATGACTAGTAACGTAAAAATCCAATATCTTATTCTTTTCATACGTCACATCCTTTTCATTTAATATATATTACTACGTAACAAAAAGGAGTAGGTTTCAGAATATTTAAAATAGCATCTAGAACTACATCTGGTTGAACTTTCCTAAACATAATAGTCGCTGGTTAGCTGTAATACTGGCTTTCTCGGTGAGGATTATGTCGAAATAACACTTACGATTGTTCGTTCAAATGCCATCTTACTGGGAAGACTATAGGTAAAGGGATACGTATGACAATCACGAGCAACGTTTAATCCTAGATCCCTTACATCTACATAAACAAAGGCTACTGCTTGAAAGCAATAGCCTTTCTTTATGTATTTGGTTGTACAATCCTAGACTCTCAATGACCCGCGGAAGCCCCTAGCCGCATAGTAGGAGTCTGCTCCATTGTGATACATAAACACCGTGTCGTAGCGACGGTCACAAAAGATAGCCCCGCCCAGCTTCCTTATATGATCAGGCGTTTTTACCCAGCTTGATGTTTTCCGATCAAATTGCCCAAGCTTCTGCAGCTCCCGGTATTCCTCTTCTGTCAAAAGCTCAATTTCCATGTCGGTAGCCATATCCATGACATTGTTCTCTGGTTTATTTTTCTTCCTAGATTCTAACGCTTCTCGGTCGTAACACACACTTCTCCGACCACTTGGACTTTCCGGTGAGCAGTCATAAAAGATATACTCGTCGTTCTGCTGGTCATAGCCCACCACATCCGGTTCACCGCCCGTGATTTCCATTTCATGAAGTGACCATAGTTTTTCAACACTTGCTTCTAGTTTTGCTTGGACTTTTGCCCATTCTATTCCTTCATGGCGGTTCATGTTGTTTTCAAAACGGGTTTTTAGGGTTTGGAGTAGGTCTTTGCGTTGTTCTTGGGATAACTCATTATTTTTAATGGACATATTAGTTCCTCCTTATTTATAGGTTTAAGGGCATCGCATTTTAGCTTACTAGTTATAGCTTTATGGAAAGGCAATTTAATTGAGGCTAAAAATATAGGGGAAAGTCTTGAAGATTTTCTTTGAGGACCAATATTTAGTTTTAATCCATCATCATATTATAGAATTGTCCTGGTTTTACCCGTTTAATCTCTCCAATCAATTCTGGAAAGCGTTGGGTGTTACTCGTTACAATGTATGAACACTTCTCTTGAATGGCCGTTACCCAGACGTGAACATCTTGTAGATCGTATTCTCGTAAAGGCCTTTGCAATCCTTGTTCCTCAGCTAAACGAACAGCTTCTATGATTGAAAGCCCACTAATTTCTGCAAGGGCTTGTCCAATCTTCATTTCATTCCGGCTAACAATTTTCCTATGATGGCGGCCAACAATACTATTCACTGCAGGGGAGTTTTCCAAAACCGGATAAACGAATACATCTAAAAACCTCTCACCCATCTCCATCGGATATGTAACACCTCCGATTCCATCAACCGTTGCATTTCGTATGAATTCCATCAAGCAAACTCTTGATATCACTACTCGATAGGATAAGTTTTGGGTTACCAATTTTAGTAGCTGACGATTTATTCCTTCTCCTCTTATTGCACCACATAGAACAGTTGTATCAAATAATACAGTAGGGTAGGAAGAATTAGAGGAATTCATCTTCATCCACCTCCCCCTGCTGAGCATTGAATTCATTAAGTTCTTGTTCAAAGGCTCTTCTCTTCATTGCTTCTTCAGAAGTTATTTTAAAGTACTGCTTGGGAATTCGCCAATGGCCACCTTGGGTTTGATAAGCATCTGGATACTTTCCTTGTTCACACCATCGTCGTATTGTCTGGTCAGACACACCAATCATCTCAGCCGCCTCCGAGGACGTGTAGACCTCAGCTTGTTCTTTTGGAAAAGCTTGAAACAAGTCATATCTTGTATTCATTACACCTACATGACTCTTTGATTGTTCTGCTAGAATCTTAGCTATCAAACCTTTTCGATCTGTACCAGGAATAATCTCTGATAATGTCTCAATAAATTCTACTGATAGTTCATAGGTTTTCGTCGTATTACTGCTTTTTATAGATTGATAAATCTCTTTATCTAACATGCGAATCTGTTCTACAAATTCATTAGATGGTAAATTGATCTTCACTTCTTCCAAAAACTTGGATGGCAGTCTTACGATCGAAAGTGTTCGTTCAATTAGTGTTTTGAATAATACCAAGGCATTCTCAAGACGATTTTGTTCTTTTAGAATCGTTACCGTATCCCATAAAATATCTTCTTCATGCTCTTTAATCAAGAGTTGCTCACCTCCTACTCCTATTATAGTCAAACTAATGATTGGTATTCAACGAAAAGCAACAAACCCAACAAAAAAATCAACAAAGTAAACACCACTGGTTCGGAGTTTAGATCTCGGCAAAAAAAAGAAGCTAACTCTTTTACGAATTGCTTCTCTAAATAATATGGAATTACCCCCGATACCTAATCGCCAATCCCTTCAATAAGTTCCGAGCAAACTTATCACCGCACACGCGATAATTACTATGCCCTTCTTTTCGTAGGATGGCACTTAGTTCACCTTTGGCAATTTTCACTCCAGCTGCTTCCATAATGTCCATGATATCGTCACTCGTTAAGGAAAGCGCAATTCTTACCTTTTTAAACAGCAGGTTGTTCGCATGCTCACCCGTAATGGCCGGTACTTCAGGCTGACCAGGTTTCGGCTCTTGCTTTCCACGTTTATACGTAATTAATCCGTTCAAAAATGACTCTAGCATATTGTTACTACATGCCGCTTCTTCAGGAATAGCTTCCTCATCCTCGTATTTTGTCAGAATGGCTGGTATATCTTCTAGCTGCACATAAACGCCACCCAGCTCAAAAATCTCCACCATCTCCGAATTTCGTAAATCCAGCGCATATCGTAATCGAATTAATAGATCGTTGTTTGTCATTATAAACCTCCAAAAAGTTAAAGCTCGTTGTTTGTCAGTATAGCCTTTTTACTATATCGTTATATCCTTTTCTTTTCTACCTTTAAAAGAAAAACAGACCCAATTACATCATAGGTCTGCTTCTTCATTCGTTACATGATCGGTAAAGTAATCTTAACAGTCGTTCCTTCATTAATCGCACTTGTTAGCTTAATCGTTCCATTCATACTCTGCACAGTTTTTAGGACAACCATTGAACCTAACCCTGTTCCTTTTGACTTGTTCGTATAGTAAGGTTCACCAAAGCGTGTAATCTGTTCACTGTCCATTCCAACGCCAGTATCCTTTACTTCAATCACGATGTTCTCTTTTAAAATGAAACTTCTTACACGAAGCTCTCCACCATTTGGCATCGCTTCCATTGCATTTTTCAAAATATTTAACAGACATTGATGAAAATACTCCCTGTTTCCTTGAACGCTAGCATCCATGAAATCACTCGATATTTTAATAGAATTCATATTCGCTAAAGGAGTTAACGTCTCCAGCAAGCTATTCATTTCCTTCTTTACTGAAATGCTTTCTATTTTCTCATCAACAGGCTTGGCAAAAGCAAGGTAATTGGTAATAATCGCCTCTGCATGATTTATCTCTCTCTCGATATGCTTTAAGTACTCGAGTCTTTTTTCTTCCGACGTCTGTGTGCGATCTAATAACTGAACAAACCCCTTCGCGACCGTCAGAGGATTCCGTACCTCATGAGATATACTAGCTGCTAGCTGACTCACGACTTCCATTTTTTCTAACTTCACCATATTCGACTTGATACTTACCGCTTCTCTCAAAAGCTCAATAATATAAATCACAAACACCATTAAAACAGGTGGTAAAACAATAAAATAAAACACATAAGCTTGGGTAACAACAAAAAAGTCCGATATACCTACAGAGATGAATGTCGTGATGAGTCCCACGATCAGCGTAAATATAGGAGTGTACAGTAACCTTTCCTTCCTACTTAGTGACCTAAATTTCTTAGAAAAGAGAAGGACCATTAAAAACGTAATTATGTATACAATCAGAGTTAAGAAATTAAATCCATACACGAAAAATCGAAACGCTAGTAACACTATTAACAGTGCTCCTCCAACAGGCCACCCTCCATATAATGCTCCTAAAAGGAAAGGAATCTGTCTCAAATCATGCACACAATATTCATCAATATAGATGGGATATTTCATCGTTAACATGATCGGCACAGCCATACATATAGTAATCACCACTTTCTTATAGTGGTGAAACTTTTTAATATTTTCAAAAATAGAAAAGAAAATAAAAACACTTACTAATATATAAAATAAATTATCTATCACATTGTAGTTGATATACTCAAAATTCATGTTTTTCTCCCTATTTCTGCCTGATGATATCATTATAGATGACGGCCCTGTTAAATTAAACCTTTTTATGTATTGCAGATAAAAATATATACCTCAAATGTTAAAGCTGTATAAATAAAAAGATCCGTAAGAAACTAGTAACTACACCAATAGCGAATTTTTTAAAAGATTACACGTTAGTGTTTGATGAAAGTACCATTAAACTGACAACTATAAATACATGAAAAGTTACTTTAACATTTGAGGTGATTATTTTTATATGCCTACGCTACATATAGACGGGACTTCTATTTACTTTACAGTTAAGGGTGAAGGTATTCCTATTGTGTTTATTCACCCGCCTACACTAACATCTGTTAACTTCGAGTACCAACTTGAAGGTCTGTCAAAGTCTTTTAAAGTCATTACGTTTGATATTAGAGGTCACGGAAAAAGTTCGTATTCACGTACACCCATTACCTATCAGCTTATTGTTGAAGATATAAAACGTATACTCGATGATCTTGACATTGATAAAGCATTTGTATGTGGTTATTCTACTGGAGGATCGATTGTATTGGAATTCTTATTAACTTCACATCATCGTTCTTTTGGTGGCGTGATCTTGAGTGGAATGTCTGAAGTAAGTGATCCACTTCTAAAAAACAGGATTTCACTAGGAGTTAAAATCGCTAAGGCTGGATTAGTACCGGTCCTTGCTTTCGGTATTTCAAAGAGTAACTCCACTAACTATAAATTTTTCAAAAAAATGTTTACAGATGCCAAACAGGGAGATTCTAGAAACATTGAACAATATTACGCTTGTAGCTTGCACTATAATTGCACGCATCGCTTAAGAGATATTAATCTTCCCACAATCTTAATCTATGGTGAAAAGGACAAACAGTTTCACCCCTATGCCAAGCTATTACATGATCATATACCGATTAATGAATTGGAATTTATAGAGAATGTTGACCACAGAATCCCAACCAAAGCAGCAGCTGAAGTGAATCAGTTAATTAGTCAATTTGTGAATAAACATCATCCCCCCAAAAATAAATCTTAACTGCAGAAGAGGTCATGTTAAGATACTAGGAAACTCCCACGGAAATAAATGGGATTATTGGAATGAAAAGGTCCTACTCTTCACTTGAGTAGGACCTTTTCTTATTCTCTCTTCCAATGTTTTAGGGATTCTCCTATTGAGCAGCAAAGGTTAAACTAACAGCCCCTTAGAAACTCTTTAAGTTCTGAGAATGTAAATAGGATAAGAAGAGTCTACTTTTTAGGCTGATCAAGTGCTTGGTAAGCAACCTGATACTTTCCACCATCCGCAACTTCGGAATGGTACAACGCCTTGAGGGCATTGTTTTTTTCAAGACCATGCTCCGCTTTTAGTTCTTTAAAGCGTGTATGCAGTTCCTTATTTTCCTTAATGAGTTGTTGCATTTGCGATTTTACATATTTCAAAATATTTATCTCCTTTTTGAATCTCTGAGTTTTAGCCTAATTTTTCACGAGAAATGACCTGTTTAAAAAGTTTCCTAAATTGTTCCCGGTCTTCTGCTGTGAAAGGTTTTGGTCCCTTTGTTCGCTGTCCGCCTTTTCTAGCCATTGCACTTAAATAACGTGTTTGTAATAATTGGTCAATATTTTCATTGGTATATCTAAATCCTTTATGGTGGAGAACGATGATCCCTTTTGCCAAACCTAGTGACGCAAGACCATAATCTTGCGTTACGATCATATCACCTTTTTCCACTAACTTCACAATCCGATAATCGGCAGCATCTGCTCCAGAATCAACATAAATGGTTTTCACTCCTGGTGGCTGTTCGGCATTAGAGAAATGAGAAAAGCTTGTAACCAGGATTACCGGAATTTCCAATTTACTTGCTTCGTAAATAATAATATCTTTCACCGGACAAGCATCTGCATCCACATAAATTTTCATCTTTCCCCTCCTGTTCAGAAGTTTGAATGACTATTAACAGCTCGTATTCAACAGAACTCGGGAAAACCGGCCTGTTCCTAAAATAATGTAAATCCTTATCGGAACCTTTGACTTCCACATAGTTCGGTCCAGCTTCTTTTCGTCTTTTCATTATCTCTCTTATGCCGCTAAAACGGAAGATTAAGTTGCCATGAAGCTCCAAATCTGTCATTAATCCAACCAAATTTTTTACTAAAGCCATAATCGTTTAATGGTATTAGTTCTTGTCCACCTTCACCGAGTTTCTCATAAAGATTCTCAAGTTCTTCATTCTGATGCGTTCCCATCTTGAAACATTAAAAACGGCGTTACTTTTCCCATTTTAATACCCTTCTTTACGCTACTTTTCTGAATTATATATAAGTCAGGACATCAATTTTTTTAGAGAAAAATCAGTTCTCATCTAACATTATTTTAATCATAAAAAATAACTTCTAACCGGTCCATAATTTTAACAACTTCCTGTACTAGGTCCTCTTCATTTTTATGAACAAATCCAGCTAACGAAAGGATTCGGTCTTCTGTCATGTGGTCATTCGCTTCCATATTCTCTTCAAAATCTAGTACTAAATTATAGAGATTACGGATAATCGTTGATTCCTAAAAAATTCCTCACAAATAGCGTTGATCCATCTTGGATCAACGCTACTCTTTGACTAGAATTCTGTTGCAACCGCACCTAACGAAATCCCTCTAACATGTTGCTCGTCTTTTAGCTTTAGTAGCTCTTCCTTCGTTCCCGTTACCACAACACCAAGGATGATTCCATCATTCATATTTTGAGTGACATTCTCTAGAAGAGGTTCAATTAAATAACCATAATTACCTGTCTCCTTTAACTCTTCTAGCGTAGCAACTAAATCCTTCTCATCTTGTGCGACCAGATCTCCTTCGCCTTTCAGCGCTTCCACATTAAATCCATACACATATGATGCTGATTCACCCGAGCTATGTAGCCCTTGTAATTGCTCTTTCGCATCTTGGTTATACTCATTAATACGGTACCAAGTAATCTTATCTTTCAGGTTGAAAAACTCCTGAACTTCACTTACCGTATAAGACTGGTCAAAAGAAACCGCTACCTCCATAACCGCGCCATCTGGGGCATTTTGTATCAATTCTAGGTCGTTATGGACCGTCTTATACTCAAACCAAGGATGATAAAACTGCATTGTTCTTTGACCGTTTGTTGTATTATAATAGTGACGATTTTCTTCTGTCTCTCCAACGCTAGTCTCATCGTAAACGGCGATAGCGGAAGAGTTATGGTTATGTCCTAACGCATTAAACTCCCGTACATCATTCCCCCATGGAACCACTCGATCTTCAATCAATTTATATTTATTGTAGTTATATGTTCCTGATAGAATGCCATAATCAGAGGTTCCCCCTCCAATATGGATGTTAGGCTGTGAGATTTGAAATAGTAACCGATTAGCCTCTACTGCTTTATTATAGGCTTTACCTACAATTTGACCGTTAATAAATAGAAAAAGCGCACCTATTAGTAGTACAGAAATGGTTGAAATGATGACATTACGAATTACACTCTTCCTTTTCGCTTTATTCACAATTCCTTCAATATCATTAGACTGAAATGGTTCCTTATTCATTCTTATCCCTCCCAAAAATGGTTGTAAGCTTCTTCCTAGCACGATATAAATACGTCTTCACATTACTTTCTTTTAATTGCAGCTGTTCCGAGATTTCCCGATACGAGTATTCATCCTCATACTTCATTTTAATTAATTGCCGCTCTAATGGTTTTAAATGGTGTAATACCTGGTCAAACTCCTCTTTTGCTTCTTGCTTCATCACGGTATCTTCCACATGATTTCCTTCTACTTCCAGTAAGGTCTCCTCATACTCAATCATCGTGCGACTAGTATTCTTTCGATACAGATCATAATATTGGTTAATCGCTACCTTATATAGCCATGATTTAAATGCCTTCGCATTAATTCCATCCATGTTTAAAAATCCACGATATAACGACTCCTGCACAATATCCTTCGCATCCTCTGGATTAGCCCCCATCGAGCAAAGCTTATGATAGATTTCATTAGATAGACGTTTTATTTCTTCATTTGAGGGCTTCTTCATTGTTTCAGCTCCTTTCGTAGTTAGAACGAAATGGGGGATAGATTTGTATACAATAAATGAAAAATTATTTTTTCAAAATAAAAAAGCTTTACCTCCTAGGTGGAGTAAAGCTTAACTAATTATAAACTTTTTTTAAAAGATTTGGGCGATTCTTAAGAAAATCATCTATTTATGTATTCGTAGAAAAATCTACCATATACTAGCATCACTAATATAGTTCGCTTACCTTTAACAAATCCAGAGACAATACTGCCTCACCCTTCTCTCTGCAACCCCTTAGTATTCATGAGGACAATTCTCCAACCATCTGGATCTTCTATGGTGACACCTTTTGCTTTCCAATATGGATTTTCTGGTTCAACTTCATGGTACCCAAGGGAAGCTAATTGATTTTTCACCTTAAGTACTTCCACTTCATCAGGAATATAAAAAACAAGGAGGTTATCTTTTGTAGGAGCCGGACACGGACTTCCTTCTACATGTCTAGTAAACTCTAAATGATAGTCTACGTCAGGTAAACCAAACATAACCCCATCATATCCATCATGATCTTCAAAAGAAGCCACTCTCTTTAATCCTAATCCCTTCTCGTAAAAGGTAATTACCTCTTCAAAGCGGTCTGTTGGTCTGGCAATGCGAAACTGCACAAAATTTTTCATCAATATCTCTCCTCTACTATACTTATAAGCCTATAATAAGCGTTTACAAGAAATTCCACTAGTAGCATTAGAATAAAGTTTTACTATAATTTTAAGGTCTAAATTAAGGAGGTACTAGAGGTTCCTACATATTTTAAATCCATGTGAAAAAGACGTTAATTCCGTTTGAATTAACGCCCACTTACAACATTATACTTTGAATTTACTAATTAAAGCTTGCAGCTCTTCAGCCATATGAGATAAAGCATTGGCAGAGGATGCTATTTCTTCCATAGAGGCTAATTGTTCTTCGCTTGCTGCTGCAACCTCTTGTGTTCCTGATGCAGAAGACACTGCTATCTCTTCAATGCTTCTCATCGCATGTGCCATTTGTTCCGAACCAGCGGCAATTTGTTGGACGGCTGAGGTAATTTCTTGGACTTGTTCCGTCACCCCACCAATTGAACCATGAATAAACTCGAAGGAATCTCCGGCTGTGTTGATTGCCCCGATCCCTTCTTCCACTTCTTTCGTCGTAATATTCATGGAAATCACTGCTTTATTCGTTTCATCTTGGATGGCAGATATAAGCTTTGAAATTTGTTGCGCAGACTGAGCGGATTGTTCTGCTAATTTACGCACTTCATCTGCTACGACTGCAAATCCTTTGCCATGTTCTCCTGCTCTTGCCGCTTCAATCGCTGCATTTAAGGCCAACAGGTTCGTTTGATCGGCAATCCCACTGATGACGGAAATAATATTCCCAATCTCTTTTGAATGCTCACCTAATTCTTGAACAACTGTACCTAATCCCTTCACCGACTGATGAATAGATGACATTTTATGAACGGCATTTTTGATGACATGACTACCTTCTGAAGCATTGTTAGTCGCTTGGATGGCTGAGTTCGAGACAAGTTGTGATTTATTAGCGATTTCTTGAACACCAGTTGTCATTTCATTTATGGTATGAGAGGCTTCTTCTACACTTTGCACTTGCTTTTCTACACCAGATGCGACTTGCTGCATGGTAGAGGCTACTTGCTCCGTTGCTTTTGTCGTTTGTTCAGAGCTTGCCGTTAACTCCTCAGAGGAAGCTGCCACTTGCTCTGAAGCAGCACCCACTTGTTTAAGAATAATCCTAAGATTACTAGCCATCTGATTAAATGAGTTTGCTAAATCACCAATCTCGTCTTTATTTTTCACCTTAATTTCATCTATCGTGAGATCACCGTCAGCAATTTTTCTAGCAACTCCTGCAATTTCGACCACCGGTTTTGAAATAATTCGGCCCATGTACAAGGCGATGAAAAAACCAATCATAATTGAAATGATGCCTAAAATTAAGACGAAGTTTTTAATAACCTTTACCTTTGAAGAGGTATCTGTGTTTACTGTGTTTAAAACAGCTTCTTGAAATTCACTAAATTCTCGTGCTTTCTGATCAAAGTTGTTCGTAATTTCTCGACCTTGTGTTGCAACTAAATTTGTGTACTCCTCTACTTGATTTCTACGTTTTAATTCAATAAGCTGAGAGGCTAGTTGCTGATAGTCATTCTCTAATTGAACAAGTTCTTTTAATAATTCATTCGCTTTTGGGTTGTCTACTAAACCTTCTAACTCTTTGCTCAATGACAAAAAGGAATCATGTGCTTCAGTGAACGCTTGTAATGCTGTCTCATCATTAACAATCAAGTACCCACGTATTCTACTTTGTTGTTCTTTTACATTAATATTTAATTCCTTAACTAACATTACTTTTTTAGCTTCACCGTTAATTAAATTAGTGTAGGATTGATCAACTGAGGATATTTGATAGTATCCAACACTCACGATCACTACTAATAACAGCAAGACTGATAAGAAACCTGCAAATAACTTCTTGCTGATTGTCATCTTCATCGTTCTTTCTCCTTCTATTTAAAAGATTTGGGTACTCTTTTTTTTCATGATTTTTTGACTCCAAGAATCATACCAATTCTTCAGTCTTATTATATAGATATAGCTTAGTTGATAAGTAGCATTTTTCATATAGGATTGAATTCCTATATTCATAGGAATTTGAGTATGGTCATTTAAAATAAAGGCTCTGTTAAAACTTGTTGTTGATTTTCGTTCCAGGACACTCGCTTTCCGTGGGCGAGTCCGGGAGCCTCCTCGGCGAAAACCGTGCCTGTGGGGTCTCCCGCGACCCGCTCTCCCACAGGAGTCTCGCGTCCTTCCACTTCAATCAACTCTACTAAAAATAAACACTGTGCTTTAACACAGCCAAAATAAAAAATAGAATGACTGATTGTTTTAAGTAGAGACAAGCTATCATCCTGTTTCTACGACAATTTTACGCTAGTAATAAACTGGAGAACTATAATCTGAGTAAAACACATGCTGTCTCTTTTTAGGCTTACTAAAAGAAACGATACAAGATTCTGTTCGGGAAATTTGCTTCTTCATCACAGCTATGGATATTGGAACTTCAAGGGTTTGTTGATTACGGAAGGTAATTATGGTGGATTGGAGCTTTGGTTGAAGATGATGAATGTGTTCGTAGAAAATCCATATACAATCGTAGGATTCAGGCGAGCAGGTTGGAAAGGCGTAGAGATCTTCTAGAGGATTAATCGGTATGGGTGGACATTGATGAAACGACTTAAGGTGCTTAAGTGCTTTTCTCCTTCCTTCTAACGACGAGCCACCTTCTAAGCAGGCTTGTTCAATCAACTTAATGGGCGTCTCTTTACAATAATATTCACCGTGGAGATCTAAGATTTTAGATGAATAGGTAGGATGGTATCCTGGTAAAATGGCGAGGGTTGTTGAGGATATTTCGTAGTGTTTCAGTTCTGACAATTGTTAATCTCCTTTCTATTTACTTGTTTCATAGAATACGCAAAAAGGATTACTCTTCTTCTGGAAAAACCCGCTTAGCCTCGGCATCTGCCTCCAACACAAGCTCGGTCATATCAATTCCACATTTCGTAATGAGACGAATAATCGTTTGTCCACCTGGAAGGTTGACGCCACGTTCAATATTCCCATAATTGTTCACATGGATTCCCAGCTTATCTGCAAAAGCATCCTGAGTTTCAGCCATTTCCTGCCTCTTCTCACGGATCTTCTCTCCTATTAACTTCGTAAATAATAGGTCCTTTTCTGACATCATTCTATCTCCTTTGAACCCATTATGGAAGGAGAGATGGGAGATTAGAACAATGTATACGTTGGGTTTTGTAAAGATTATAGTGAACGCTTCAAGTAATAGTCCTTTATCTTGGAATTGAATAAAAATAGGCGATCTACAGAAAATGTAAAGGATTTGAAAGTAAAAAAGCCTAAACCTCTTTATTTATCCGAGGAATAAGCTTATGGTCTTCGGCATTGATGCCGGTTGCTTATGTTTAATAAGAACAACTAAAAAACAAAGTCATTTGCTGCACGCCCGTTCGTTTCATAAATATAATTCTATTAACTCTCTTAGACAATTATTTTGAATTCTTTTCAAGATATTCTGCTAGAAATGATTCTCCATTACGATAAAACCTTGGGTCAAAAATCCCTACTCTTTCCTCATCATCTACCACTACAACAAACGGTGCCCAGTTGTATAACGTTTTTGCTGCAGGATTCATTTCAAACAGCCTATCGAGATCAACCTCTTTATTGGATTGAATTCTCTCAACCAGATCAGCCTTTGTCAGAAGTGAATCATTAATAATATCTACGGTATGATTATTCTTCCCAACAATAGTAAAATTCCAAGGAATAAAGCTAGGAGATAAAGCAATGTCCTGATAGGATGCTTTATATTGCTCGTACAAAACATATCCCTGTAAAGACTGAATCCCTATATGGAGAGTGATTAGCACCCACCCAATTCGAAACAAGGAATATGTCTTCACCTTTGGATAAACCTTAGAAGCAAGGAACACTAATAAGAAGATCAACCAGATAACAAAATCAATGATAGGTACTGTCCCTAGAGAAAGCCGAACGGATGAAAAAGGTTCGAGATAGCCAGTCCCCCATGCATTAAATACGTCACTTGTATTATGAATGAATACCGAAATGAGAGCAACAAAGTAAGATTGTACGCCCTTTATTCTAAAAATATAACGACTTATTAAGTAAAATAATAACGCCCATATCGGAACAAGAAAAATAGAGTGTGTAATCCCCCTGTGCCACATCTGATATAGACCCTCTGTGTCCCAAAACTGAGAGATGAAGTCAATATCTGGAATCTGACTGGCTCCGATTGAAGTAAAAAGTAGGGCATATTTCTCTTTCTTACTCATCTTTTCTTTATTTATACTTTTATAAATCCCGACCCCAAACAAAGTGTGAGTAATAGTATCTATAGTTATCATCCCCTTCAAAGTTCTATCGTTGCATACGTAAAAAAATTACTTACATTGATAAGCCACTCAGTACTTAATTTAATTTAAAACTGCATAGTACCATGAGAACCGTCCCATGGTGTTTCCCATTTGTCGGATATCTCCTATATATCTTTATTAACCCTTACTTTAACCTCATTCATTTTTTCATAAAAGCTCTCTTCTAAATCCAACTCAAGATAATTAGCAAACTTAACTAAGTAAGCGATACAATCAGCTATTTCCTTTCCGATATTCTGCTTGTACCCCTCTTTAGCTAGGGCAAATGCTTCTTCTTCGCTCATATTTTCTTCTTTTACTAAATGAGCAGTTCTATTAAAAATTGCTCTAAATTCCTCTGCAATTTCACTTACTTCAGTCGTTAATAACATATAGTTGTTTAGTATTGATAGTTTTGATTCATTGTAGTTTTCATTTGAAATTTCCCAGTTCATTTCTTTTTGATATTCTTTAAGATAGGCTTGAATTTCTTTCATATTTTCTCCTTAAAAATAGTTTTTTACATCATACCATAAGACGTGAAAAAACCAGACCCTATATATTGGTCTGGTTAAGCCTCCTATGCTTGCTGTATCTCGTTCAAAATACATTTAAATACTCCAGAGGGATTACCAAGGAACTCACTACTATTAATTCCAATCTCTCTATCATTTGCTTTAATTTTAACGCCTTTTCCTTCTTTATCTAAGTGAACCTGGATCCCCTTTATCTCAAAACCGTTTATTCGTTCCGCCTGATCCATTGTATTGCTATCCAAATCTACCTTTATCCGATCAGAAACCCTTCGCAACATCTGCCAAATTGCCTTCTCCTCTTCTGACTTCATAAATAGTTCAGGAAGCTCCCTAGCATTTTTCAAGTTCTGAAGTGTGGTGAGCATATAGTTAGCAATTCCATAGTTTACTGGTGTGATGACCTTCTCTAAATCCCTCCAGATCTCTACATAAAAGGAGGCAATACCATCTTCTACCTTTACATCAGATATCTTTCCATATGAGACAACCCCGTTTTGAAGTCCTACTCGATTCGTTACATACAAGGCAACATACTTCGCTTCCTGCCATCCTTTTCTTAAGGAGTAGTTAGGTAGTTTATAACATAAGTTATTTAATGTCGACCGGTACTCTTCTATTGTTGAAACAACTCCAACAAGTACCTTTTCCTCAACAGATTCCTTCCATTTTTCAATACTACCTCTTGGCAGAATCCCCTCTTTCTGCAACTCATCAGGATTCTTCTCAATTAAGTTTTCAATAAATCTCTCCACTAAACCAGTAGCATTCGGCAAAAACGGAAACCCACCAATGTTTACTTTCCCAATACTTTCATAGAAGTGATGGTCTTGATATTGTTGCTCATTACCCCAAGGAAACAATACATAAGCACCAAACGCAGTCCGTTCATACGGTCCATCAACCTCAGCAACAATTGAATCCCTGTAACGGTGCATCGTGTTAATATCATCCTCCATAGGACCTGGTGTGGTGTACTTATTTCCGTAATAACTACCTTGAGTTGCAAAATCGATCCGATACTTCGCATCAAATACATAGTTGTAGGTGTACTTCTCACCCTTTTTCGAAATACTTAACATCGTATCAGGAACTTGGGTAATGGTTGGCAGCCCACTCTCCCGCTTTTGGTAAACCAACTCTATTTTCTCATTCGTCAATGGATGCTTATAAACCCGCTTCGCTTGCTTATTTGCTTCAAGGTTTACAAACAGTCCATCCCTATTCACCTTAATAATATCCTGACTAACGAGCGTATACTTTTTCCCTAGTATCTGTCCAAGCTTCAAATATGTCCAGTATTCATAAAGTGTCGCAACATCCTTCACCGACATTTTATGAATGCTGTTATGCAGTGTTAACCCTTTTGAAACCGTTAAAAAGATCTGATAGGCATCTCGATACCCTGGTGCTAGCTGTAGTACTAAACTCGTAAACACTCGGTCTGGTAGAGGCATCTCTTTCCAAAAAGGAGCCCTTACCTTTGCTTGAAGCTTGTTTTTCATTCCTTCAATCAACGTCCTTATCTCTTCGTCAGCCTTTTGTTCACCCCAGCTACGTTGATTCACATACCGATCAAATAAACCTTCAAGCTTCATCGATAGCCTAGTCAGCATCCACTTTACAAAGCGATTCTCATGAGTAATATAAGTAATCTCTTTCTTAGCCGTTAATCCCTTAATCGGCAGATACTCTTGATTCCCTACCTTAATACCATGATCAACCGGCTGAAGAAGTCTACTATTCTTAATGAGATAGTTTCTCCCTTTACGGTCTAGGTTCTTAATCCGATCTCCTCGAACAAGCTCATGACGTTTCTCAAGCTTATGATGTGGCTGGCGCTCAATTTGTTCAATTGACTTCATAAAGCTATCAAAATAAAACGTAATCAGCCGAAAGAATTCAACGGGCGATGGATTACCCTCTAACTTCGTCTTGGCACTTAAATACGTCTTCTTTAAAAAGTGAAACGCTAAATTATAAATCTCATCGTTCACTTCATTTAATAGGTTCTGATAGTCATCTTTATAATTTAACTTTGTTGGAAAAATTTCTAATGTAACCTCAAGTAAGGTTTCTTTCTTACTTCTCACTTCAAAGCTCGTAAATCCTATCTCACTTTGAAAATGAAGATTCCCTAGCAACACATAAGATTTCCCGATAGACACCCGGTCCACTGCTTTTCGAAGGCTAGGATGTTCATGGTAAAAGGTTAGTTCCTTGTCACTCTTTGGAGAGATCATGACTTGATACACACCGTTTTCAAAAAAGATTGGACGTTCTTGCCTACTCGGAATTACTAACGATTGAGAGGTAACGTCAAACACCTTCTGCTCTTCATACTCTCCTGTTACTATAAACTTCATCTCATCATGAAAGTCCATACTTCGGTATTGCTGCAGACCCACATACCTTTCATGATAAGGCTTCCCCTTAATCACAAGTGAAAAATCAACCGTTTCAATTTTGACTAACTCAACATCTTCTTTAACTAATCCAGAAAGAGGTAAAGTTGTCATCCTCTAACCTCCTAAGCATCTCATACACCTTAGCTGCACTCTTTGGATATTTTGATAAAGGAATATCCTGCTCATAGTTTTCAATATCAAGCTCCACAACTTTATTAGTCAAAAACCTGAACAATTCAGTTAAAGTACGCTTCACTCTCGAATCACTACCTGATATCCGTGGTAAAATCTTTTGCAAAATACAGTTATCAAAGGCTTCTTCTTTTGTCAGTAACTCTCCACTCTGGTTATAGGCCACATACATACAAATCTCATCTCTCACACGGTATCCTACCTGAGCACCAATTGGCTGCAGGCATGTGTTCACTTGAATAAGCTGTGTTGAAATTTCTTCTACTAAGCTCATATTAGACTTGGCAACATCTTTTAAATATAAGAAATCGGAACGGAACATCTTATTTTCAATGTTTTTAGATTCTACTTCTGCCAGATCTGATAAAAAGTCTAGGTAATCAAGCTGTACTCGGTTAAACTCAATCGTATTCGCACGATCCAATACCTTCTTACTAAATGGATGAGTCGTTTCGTCCATATTTACGGTGCCAATAATATAGAGGTTATCTGGAAACCAGATGTTCTCTCTAGCCTCTTCTTCTGTCAAAATTAACGATGAAGTGATTCTATCATCCGCCCAATCACGGCTCTCCATTACACTGAGTAAATCACTGAAATAATACTCGACTCTGGCTAGGTTCATTTCATCTAGTAAAACAAAGAAAGGCTTGTCCGGATCTTGTTTTGCTTGCCTGATCACCTTCGTTAAGGGACCGTCCCTAAAGACTCCCTGGATATCGCGGTATCCTATTAAATCAGAACCATCGCTCCAGTCTGGTCGTACAGGAATGAGTGTAAAACGACCGTTTCTTTCTGTTGCTCCTACACTTTGAGCAAACCATTGGATTACCTTTGTTTTTCCTGTTCCGGAGATGCCTGAGATAATGACGAAGGGTTTTGATTTAATAGATAAGTATAGATTAATAAGCTCCTCTTTTTCGTAGTAGAAGCCTTTGCTTTTTATGTAGGTATTGATATGTTCAACTAGTTCTCTTTGGGTCATATAATCGACTTTATCGTCTGCTACTTCATCTGCATTAGTTTCTGGTGGAGTGTACTCCATAACCTTCCCCTTTTTAAAATCAATATATTGCTCATAGTAATTCACCATCTGCTTCAAGTCCTGCACAAGTACTTCCTCTGAAGGAAAGTCATTAATCGTGTAATGAACATAAGCAGCTGTAGAAAATGCATAATCTCGGGCACGTTTAGAATCACCTAGATTAATCTCGTCATCCTGTTTGAATCTAGGTCCCATTGCAATATTGTCTCTGATCTCAGAGTTAATTCGGAGCATATCTTCCTTAGAAGATTCTGTTACACCTTGAGCAAGGGTTAAGTAGAGCTCTTTCATGTCCTCACTGAATAAATAAACTATATAGTAACCTCTCTGTGTAGATGTTGTGATTGCTTTGTTCATGATGGCAATCCATGGCACACTAGCCCAATTCCCCTGTCCAACAGAACCCGTTACTACATAACTTTCATTTATGAAAGGTAATTTTCTAAGCTCAACGGTTATATCATGCCTAACAAAAGATCCTAGCTCATGACCACCAAATGGTTGAGTTTTGGCTTCTAAGTAGTTACTCATGATATGGATGAACTGTTTTTGAAGATTTGTATTCACAATAGTTTCCTCCATGGTTGATTGATTCGTTAACATAAGTGGATTCCAGTTTTCATCAATTACATCCAGGTATTCTAACCACATTAAAAGGTTATGAGTTCTCTCCTTTGCAACTGACTCAACCACTAGATTCTCACCACGTGAATTTCGGACAATTAACATACCTAATTCAACTAGTGCTTCCTTTTTGTCATTCTTACCGTAATCCTTTAAAAGATTTAAGACGAAAATAGCATACCTAAAGTATTCTTTATATAATACAAGCCCTCTTATAAAGGCTTTTTTATCCCGGCTATTCCTATAGCCCTCAAAAATATCTTCATTCTTTTTCTGCTCATTGTCTAAAAAGCCCAATAATCGTAAATCTTGCCTTGCTCTAGATTTTATTCTATATTCGTTACCATCTACTTGCTGACTAAGCCTAACTGGGTCATAGACCCCATCGAGAATATCATCTAAAAACTGAATAACCTTATGTAACTGTTCATTGGGAAGTTCGTCTGTTTGGAATTCTTGTAGACTAATTCTTAACCCGTTATCTTTACCAACCTTTACAAATGGAAGTTGAGAGAAGAAAGCCATTAAAAATGAAGTCCTTCCTCTTGTAAGAGCAAAGTCATCTTTTGACACATCTAGTTTACTAGTAAACTCTTCCCATGCAGTATTAATAAAATCATAGGTAATAATGGCGTAAGGTCTTGGACTTTGATTTAGGTTAAACTTTTCCCTGGATGACTCTGTTTCAACATGGAGTTCCTGGTCAGTTGCTTTCGTAATCCAATTTGGTTTAGTTGATTTAAGTGTATATACTACTTTTAGACTTTTTGCTAATTCTATTAAAACATTTCTAAACATGTTTACCCCCACAATATCTATTATTCTGATACTTCTATTAAGAAGACCTTTTCGTCAAATCCACCGCGTTCATTTGCCTTTTTTTCTCTAATCTTGTTGACTTCATCAAGGCTTGCCCCATGATATATAGCTATTGCATTAATTATCTCAAGTAAGTCAGCTAGTTCTTCTAGTGTATCTTCTTTGTTATCAGCTTTTATTAGTTCATCTAGTTCTTCATAGCCTTTTTTCAGTAGTTCTTTTAAGTATTCCTGTTCAGTTAACGTTGTTGTTTTATATTTTTCACCTGAGATATCCATGATTTCCGGTATTTTATCTCTTACTAGCTTGTTATATATATGCATATATTTTTACTCCAATCAATTAGCCTTAGTTATACCATTACAATAATTTACATTAATTGTATTGTAACAAAAAAAGTATGTCGATTGGACATACTTGTTTATTAATTCCTAGAAATTAATAATGTCTATTAAGCTACATATCGAATATAGAAATATTAGATTGAAAAGCAACAAAGTTTTAGAAAACATTCATGAGTAACTGCTCTCAACACAGATATGAAAATTAGTGCCTTCCTTCCCTTATGAAGATTTAGCTCACAGTAAGTTTTTTTCACAGAAAAGAGCCTAAACAAAAGATAAATTGGGAGTTTTTTAGGGATACTTCATAGCTTTAAACTTCTCGAAAGTTACTCTCTTTTAATTTAGCAGTTTTATGAAATCTCGAAGAGTCATTCTTTATCAGAGTAAATCCGTTTTGCCTGGGTTTCAACTTCAAGCACAAGCTCGGTAATATCGATTCGGCAATTCGTAATTAAACGAATTATGGTTTCCCCACCTGGACAATTTAACCCCCGTTCAATATTACCGTAATTATTTACGTGAATTTCGAGTTTATCAGCAAACTCATCCTGAGTAGCATCCATTTCTTGACGCTTCTCACGGATTTTTCTTCCTAGTAATTTTTAAAAAATTGGTCCCTTTCTGACATCAGTCTATCTCCTTTGTGCCCAAGATTGCAGGAGAGATAGAAGATTAGACATGTTACTTTGCACAAATATTCAACTGGTAAAAATATCATTTTTCCACACTTTATATAGATTTTTGTAAACATATTCTAAAAAATGCTAATGACCTATTCATAATCTAAGAAACTGATTGAAAAAAAATGAGAAAAAAACATTAGGTCCAGAAATTTTAAAAAAGATAAAAGAAAAAACTGACATCAAAAGGTAATTAATGCCCCTTTTAGTCAGTCTCTCTATAAGATCATATTATATCTCTTCAACCTTTCCCACTAATCTATCTTCTACTTCTTCTATCTTCCCAGCTTTACTCTTTCCTACTTCTTCAATCTTTCCTCTATTACTTGGAACTACTTCTTCGACTTTTCCTTTACTATTTTCTCCAACCTCTTCAATGTAACCACCAGATTGAATAACATACTTTTTAGTGTGGTTTCCAACGGTGGTTTCTACGTAAAATAAATCATCAGCTGTTCTTCCAAAACCTAATACTTTACCTTCCTGATAGTCAATATTAAAGCTTTGATTTCTTACAGGAAATAATAGATTTTCACCTTTTGATGTCTTAAGATTATAAGAATATTTTTCCATAAATGTTGCTCCTTTTATTGTTTTATCGTTACTTTATCTCTATTGAACGGGATGTCTATCCAACGATTTTTAATAATATTTAATACGGATACCTGTAGCCATCCTTTTGAACGGTCAATTGAAAAATAAACTGCAAATTCATCTTTAGATTCATTTTGACCAATTGGTACCTTAATGGTTGATATCTTTTCTTTCTCTTGGTAAATATCTAACTCGATTAAATTGGAAGAGGAATCTAACAATCTATATTTCTTACAGATTCCTGCTCTCGTACTTTTATTAATTTGTGTATTAGTAATTTTTTCCCCTTTAGGTATAATAACTGAAACTTCACCTTTTGTTGTATTCCATACTCCATAATTACAATCAACAATGTCTTCTACCTGTTGAACCTTGCCTTTATTACTCTCGTACCCAGCAATAGCTAATCCTCTTGTAATACTTGTCATTTGGTTGCCAGAGCTTTTAACCCTCTTCTCACCGAATAACTCCTTTAACATATTCTGAAAAGCTGGTATATAAGATGACCCACCTGCTAATAAGACTATATCTATGTCCTGCTTTTCTAATCCTGAACTTGAAAGTGCGTTATTAACGTCAAGTTCTGCTTCATGAACTTCATTTATAATACTTTTACTAAAATCTTCTACAGTGAAATCTAGCCTTGGAATTGACAGTTTACCAATCATAACACTTAGTATTGCTGTATCATTAAAAGATAGCCTACATTTACATTTTTCTAGTTCATCTAATAGAATTAAACCTTCATGTATCTGAATCATTTCATCTCTTAATTCTCCGTTATTAGATAAGTCATTGTTTAAACCTAATAGCTTACTAAGTTTCATAAAGCCAAACTTTCTTGCTTCATCGTCCGAAACTTTATTGTCAAATCCTAACTCTCTTTTCAACTCATACCTACCATATTTAGGTAGAAATCCTTCTAAAAAGAACCTCCAAGTTAGAAAGTCGCCACCTATTTTACGCCCTGCTTTAGCCAACACCTCATGGGGCTTGACCTCTTTACCTGAACTTATTTTTGACATGTTCATAATAACTATATCAAGGGTTCCTCCGCCATAATCAAAAACAAGTATATTTTCATTTTTATGCAATTGCATACCATAATCTAAAGCTACTGCAATAGGTTCTGACACAAACTCAATACTATTTCTTCCTTCTTGAGAATCTTTTACAAAACCTGCTTTTATTGCAGCATTTATTAAGATCTCCTTCTCAAAATCAGTAAATCCTATAGGAATTCCAAACACTACACCTTTTGCTTCAGGATGAGCAACTCTATTAATCTTTTCTTTAATATGTTTTAGTAAATTGGTTGCTAAGTCAATACCATCAACTTTAAGGTTGATTATATTTTTATCCGTTAACTTCCATTTAATATGATCAATATAATATGCTGCTTCACCACTTGCAAAAGCCATTGAAGCAAAACGTCCTATTTCTATTGGTTTAAGATTTTTTTCTAATGCAATTCTAGAAGCAACAACCTCTCTAAAAAGATCACCAGGTTCAAGTTCTAAAGTTTTTACTTCTAGACCATTGACAGTTGGTACCATAATAGATATTGATGAGTTACTAGTTCCAAAGTCAATTCCATACTTGTACTTATTCATTATGATCCACCTCAATATCAACTTTTGCTAAGGATATAACTTCATCAACACCCTTATAAACTACCTTTAGCCCATGTGTTATTACTGAACATAGTTCACCTTCACTTGGTTGTCTGTAACTATTATGTGGTTCATGGTGTCTATAGTGATAATTAACATTATCTTTATCTAGGGGGATCAACGGTTTAATTCCAACATCCTCTAGAGAATTTCTTAGTAGGTGTTTAAATGCCTTTAACTCCTCAATAATATACTCCTTTTCTATATCGTCTTTTTGATAATCCACTAACCTTAATTCAAATTTGTTTATAAAATTAGTAAGTCCTTTAGTGATATTTAAAGTATTATCTTCCCTAACTGTAACTTCATTTACATTTGAGAACTTCATTGATTCATAATTTTCTTTAAGAGATTTATATGCATTAAGAATATAGTCACTAGTAAATTCATTATCTTTAGATTTCCTAAGGTTTGACTTTATTATATAAGCTTCTTGGTCTTCTTTAAGTACTTTTGTAACATATTTGAGTAACACCTTTTTTGCTTCTTCATCAAGTGTCTTATATAATCCATCTAGAAATATAAAAATGTCTTCTGGATAATCCATATTGTCAAGGACTAAATCTATAGCTGAGCACAAATCACTTTCTAACATAAATAGCTTATTATAGACTAATAATCGAATTTTCTGATCATTTTCTCTAAGCAAACCTGTTTGTTTAACGAAATCGATTTTATTAAACACTGTATCAGTATGACTCATAGCCTTTTCTAAAAAAGAAACCTTAAGCCTTTCCCAAATATTAAACTTATTATGGTTTACAATACTCTCACAAAGTAAAAGTACCTCGTTTGTATTATTAGTTCTACTAATACAGTAGTTAATAAAGGTGTCTTCATCGTGTTGAGAAACATATTTTAATCCTAAAATAGGTTCTCTTACATTATCTAAAATGACATCAAATAATAAGATGTTATTTTTGTTATTTGATATATTTCTAATTAACTCCAGTTTTTTATCTAATGAATCTTCAAAGTGTAAAACAAGTTTCAGGATATCTTTTGTAGGTAAAAATTCAGCGATTCCATCATTCACTAGAAATAATAAGGTTTTTTCCTTGATAATATTATCCATTGCTAAAAGTAAAAGAAATGTTAATTCTCTTTTTTCACCTATAGTAAAACTTTCCATTTTATTAAAGATATTCTTTAGATCTTCTTCAGAAATTTTCATGAGATTATTAATAAGATAGACCTTAAAACCATTATAATCCTTCAAATTTGCGAAATCTTTATTGTGATCATTATTTATATTTTCATCATAAACTTCTTCTACTTTATTAACTACGCCGTTTGTGTTATCGTTTGGACTGATTTTATTAACTATATCTTTGATATCCTCATTTAAGTTTTCCCTACTAACTACTTCTTTAGGATGTTCATTAACCTTATTAACTACTTCGTTAGTATCTTCATTTAAATTAACCTTATTTAACGACCTTCCAACCTTAAAGCTAGTATACATATACTGTTGTTGTTTGGTTAATTTAGTTCTTATGTTTGAATTGCCCGAAAAAACATCAATGAATTTAAAAACATTCTCAAGCATTTCTTCATTGTTTTCAGTAATAAGAAACTCTCTTATATTATCCCAAATTACTTCTAAATTTTTATGTATTGTTTTCTTTAGTAAGTCGTTATTAAACCTATTAACCAGACTATGAATATCCATTAGATTTTTCATAACTTCTTTATTTATTGGAATATTATCATTGTACATAATTAGAAATTTTAGTCCTGGGAAAGCTTCTGATAAACTTTTATTAATGCTAAATTTATATTCCTTTACATCTTGTTCAATTAAATTTTCTTGTTCGAAGAAATAATCGAGAGTGAAAAATCTATCTTCTATGTTTACTAATCTAATTACCTTCTTTAAGATGGCAATTTTTATATCTATGCCAACAATACTATAAAGGATATTTAGATTTTTTATTTCATCCCTATCATGACTATTTAAAGCATCTAAATAATCAAGTAATTGAATCAAATCATCTTTATTATTTTCTAAATTATTTACATAACTATTTCGATCTTTAGAATCAAGAATACTTGTTAGTGTAAATGTTTTATTCATATGTCACCCCTGCTTTTAATATTTTTTGCATCTCTTCCAGACCTCTTATGTCGTTAAGTATTAATTCGTATTCATGCCCTACTTCATGTACCTGAATTTCCTTTAAGTTTTGTAGTAACATTTCTAAAAAATGATGTTTATATATTAAACTTTCATTAATTCCAATAGGATTTTGTAACGTTAAACCATCAGGATTTAAAACGCTTAACTTAGCTAAAAGGCTGTCCTCAAGATATCTCAGGTTAGTATCAATTGTTTCCAAAAGCCTTACTCCATTTGAGGAAGCTAATGTTAATTCTTGTACAATATCAAGTTCTAAATAAAGATTTCTTAAGTTATTAGTAATAGCAGACAGTTCATCTGACTTTGTAACAGTGTTTTTATTGTTATTTGTTAGCATTAAAGTATTGTGGTCTTTGGTTCTTTTATCAGCCCATTTTTTCTGATACTCCAGGCTAAAACTAATGTCAGTCAACCTTTGTAATTTAAGGTCATCCGATTCAGATGTCATTACCAACCACCTCAGACTAAAGTTTTAAATATATTCTACCATAAATGGAAAGAATTTAGGAGATTAGATAATCAGCTTAGGGCCAGTGTATGATTGGGAGTTTCATTTAATCATACACTTTTATTTTCACTTAATAACCTTACTAAAAAAACACCTCAGCTCATATTGGCCATGGTGTTTTTATTTTCTATAACCTATTAGTCTATAATTTTAATATTCTAGATATTCAATAACAAATAGTAAGAATTTTGCCCGGGTATACGCGACAAAATCTGTCTTTCGACTGGATTCTCTTGGGTTTACTTGGTGTTTATTATGCTTTAAATAAATTACTACATCTGATTCTAATCCTTTAAACCCTTGTACTGTTCGAAATAATACCTGCTCATCGGTTATATCTTTCCTCGATTCTGCGAAAGTAAAAGGCCCTAATGTATTCTTACCATTTAGAATTGAGTTCTCTATTATTCTATTAGAAAGGATTGTGATAGAAGTTTGTTTTACTAACTCTTTTTGCACTAATTGCTTTAGTATAGACTCTAACCTGTTTCTAGCATCTTTTTTTCTATTATGAGTTGAGAATTCTGGCTTAACTCCCGGTATATTATTTGCCTTAGTATAATATCCTAATTGGGTCTTATCTTTAACCCATTTCATAATCTCAGATGTATTTCTTAAATTTTCTTTTAGTCTAAATGGGGGACTTTCTATCATAAATCCATTCTTGAAATCTCTATTAAAAATATTTTGCTCAGTATCGTATAGTACATAAAGTTCAGATCTACTTTCATCGCGTAAAAATAACCTAATAGTCATAGCCCATTCTTCATTAAAATCTTGGGCTTCATCTACAATTATAGAATTAAATTTTTTTAAGTTTGATTTGTTCGCAATTTTATCAAAAACCCCTAATAACTCCTTATCACTTGATATTGTAAGGAAGTCTCTTTCATCTAATTGCTCTTTAACAAATTGCCAGAATGTATTGACAGTAATATTCCTATACTCAAATAGACGTTCTTTTAAGAATTCTCCTAAATCATTATTAAAACATAGAAGCAATACATCTTTCTCTTTCTCAGCTTCTCTAATAGCTTTTTTAACTGCAAGCCAAGTCTTACCTGTTCCTGCACCACCTGCAATTAAGGCATGCGAATAATTCTCTAAAAAATCTAAGTAGTTTTCTTGAATTCTATTTAAAATGCTCATTTTTCTATCTTGATTTTCTAGTACTGCACCAGAAATCGTAGACATATTTATTCGTTTATTAATTAGATTTATGAATTTTTTTCTTATTTCATCAACTAAAAATACATGGCTTCTTCTAGTTGAACTCCAATAATGGAAGATGCTATTGATCTTATTCTTTAAGTTACTCATATCAGAAAAATCTATAATAATATCTTTAGGAGCATCTGTGCCAAAACCTTCTGGCACATTATATCTAGGAAATGCACAAGCAAAGCCATAAACACCATTAAAAACTTGCTTATATTGATCTTCAAAATACTTTTTAAAGAACCTCATACTTTCTTCGGCTTGCTCAAAAGGACTTTTCTTTAGCTGTCTATATGAATTTTCACCCAAGTGTAGTATCCAGGCATCACTTTGTTTTTCAATCTGTTGTCCACCCTTTAACTCAATGGTAATATAGCCAAAGTCCGGATCAAATATTAGAAAATCACTCTCGCTATTCTCTCTTGTTCCGTTATTTTGAGAATACCATCGTACTGAGAAAAACACATGAATTTTATCTGATAATTGTTGTTTTAACTCATAATAGAAGTCCTTTTCAGATTGTGTACAATCAATAAGCTCTATGTCATTTGGATACATTTGTGCCAATTTAAATGTCCTCCCAGTATCCGTAAAATCTATCATCTGTAGTTCTATCATAGTGACCTAACAGAAATCTTCTATCCAAGTCCTTATTAAAATGAACACATGAAACCTCATTTAAATATAAACACCCTGAGCATGCGTGGTCCCTGTCAATACATATCGGATCAAAAATGCACTTTTCAACCGCACTTTTAGTAGATTCAAGCCATTTATCGAAATAAGCTTCAAATATATTAAACATTGCTCCTATATTTAAGCCCTGTGAGTTTTGGCAATAAATTAATATACCTGGAACATTTGGGAAGATATACTCTGATAACGAGTTCTTATCAAGTCCACATAAGTTAGCTGACTGCTTTAGCAGTGAATGACTTATTGAATGAATTAAATTATAAACATAATATGTTATCTTATCTGTATTCTCATTTATCTGGGAGAATGTTGTTATAGCACCAGGGTTAATATGATTTATAAACCATTTTTTTAATTCAGTTTCGTTAGTCAAATCAGGAACACTTTGTTCAGAGATAATATTATTTTTATGTAACCATTTAATAATTGCAGCTCTATCAAGTTCAAATAAAATTCCTTCAGTACTCATCTTTGCAGCGTAAATATTCTTTTTCTTTCTTTCTGCTGGAAACCCGACTAATGTTGCTTTACCCGGATCTGTCTCTTTCCTCGTATATCCGTATGATGCCATTATAAAAGGTATATCACCACTTGCCTGTACATGTTTAAATCCAAACTTTTTAGATAACTGCTCAAATTGTTCAGGATTAGCATTTGTATTAAGCTTTCTCGAAACTTTAATTGCATTTTCTAACGTAGATACATAAGAATTTGGTGGGTTTAATACTGTATCATACTCTAGAAACTGTACAGCCAAATCATTTAAATTATTTGGGTTAAGGTTTAGAATTGATTGGTTAATATCATCAACTGCTTCATTTACTACCGTCTCATTAGACTCACTAGAAAGAGTAACTCGTGCTATCATGGTAGCCTGCTCTTCTGAAACTTGTAATTTTTCCATATAAGTCTTTATAAGATCCTGAAGACGGTCACTTTCATCATCAGGATCATTTTTACTACTATTTTTTACAATCTTATTTAATTCTTTCTTATTTATTTTTTCTAACCAATTACTTATTACGATTCTACTACCATCTGTATTCGTTTCTAAAAATTTATCAAGGTCAACATCAACCAAGTCAATCATTGTTAAACTTTTAGGAAGATAGTTAGACATGTCTAATGCATTTTTTGTATACAAGTCTTTTTTCTTATCGCATGAAGGGCATTTCCTTCTAATCTCAATCTTTCTATGAGGTTCAAATTTACACCTAAAAGAAAAGTTACCATTATAATATAAGTGGTCTTTCCCATGGACTCTACATCCAATTGGTTCGACAGGACCTCCCCAACCACATTCACAAGCGTAAACTAAATTTAATTGTTTAAGTGTTCCCACCTTACATGCTGTACAAGTTCTATTCGGATTGTATCTGAAGAAATTCTCACTAGTATTATAGCTATGAACTTTTGAACAGTTCCCACAGAAAAAAGTCAGTGGGTTCACTTCTGTTATAACATCAGAATTAACCCCTGGAACCAATGTCCGAACAGAATATGTTTCTTCATTAATTGGGAAGATATAATCTTTTATTTTGCCATGATTATTAAACTCTTCCACTGTTCTCGAAACTCTTAATAACAATCTGTTCTTGTTTAATTCTTCCTTTGGGATTTCTTCACTATTCCATTGAGTTACGTAAGCTGTGTAAGGAGTGCGGTCTACTTTTTTATAAAAGTCAATCCATGAGTGTGGCAAATATTTATATAGTGCCTGGTTTAATCCTCGTTGCATCTGGTTATCTCGCAAATCACTACTACTCAATTTTATAACCTCCTACTTCATTTCTACAATAATAGGGGTATCAGTATCACGTAAACTGTTCATTGGAATTAGAAAGTCTAATTTCTCCATACCCTGGGTAATATATACGTCCCTTTTACTTCTTGGGCTAAAGTCTTCAACCTCGATATTGTTAAAAAACTTCTCCACTGCACTTTCAATCCATTCATCATAAATTTTTCCTATGGACCCACTATTACTCTGATATGCAAGCTTAATATGATTTATTAATTCTGCTTTGTTGATTTTCTCAGATAATATAACTTCCTTAAGTTTGCTCATCATATAAATATTATTTCCTAATTGCTTTTGCAAATGGAAATCATAATAATTTAGAAGTAATCCAGAGAGTATCCCCGGAAAAGTTCTTTCAATTGCTTTGGTTGCCCAACGGTTTATTGGTACTGGCTCTACTAGAATATCCTTAAATTCATGGAATTTAATAAAATTCTTTAAATAACTCTGGTCTTTATCGCGTGTTGGCCTCATTATCATAAATACTAAACCGGGATATTTACGTCCTACACGGCTATATGCCTGTATATATTCTGCTGTATTATTAGGCATACCAAAGAAGAACATTAAATTAAATTTATCTGCGTCTACACCATGTGAGATCATACTTGTAGCTGCAATTAGGTTTAATCCTTTATAGACATCTTTAGTCGTTTCAACTTCAGCTAATACTTTCCTTACGTCTTGGAAACTATCGTCACCCGTCATTTTACGGGGATCAAAAGTTTGTATGTTTTCATTTTTTAATTCTGTGTTGATTGGGTCATCTAATGCACTTAAAACTTTATTTCCATCTAGTTTAACATTGTTATACTGTAGGAAAATCCAATAGTCTTCTAGTAATTTAAGAGCCTCTTCTTTATTATTTAATTTCATATCAGGAATATCTAGAATTAATTCAGGCTCTATATAGTATTTCCATAAAACTATTTTCAAATATTTTAGTGAGTAAACAACACTATTAATTATTGCCTTACCAAAAGGTGCATATCCCACTATCTTTCTATGTGTTTCATTATTATCTACATATGCATAGAAGTTTCTATCAAGGTATGGTGATTCACAGGGAAAGCGGATTGGGTCCTTTAAGTATAAATGGTTACACTGCTCTCTATAAGCTGATATTGTTGCAGTTGCACCAATTATTTTAATTTTCTTCCTTGAAGAAGACAGATTTCTTACAAAGTATTGTATAAAGGTTTCATAATGTGAATCGTAGACCCCTAATGATTCCCTAATCAAGTGTAATTCATCTTGAATAAATAAAGTTGGAGCTGGGTCCTTAAGTTTAATTCTCTCAAGCTTACTTATATCCTTACAAAATCCTCTTTCAGTACAAGATAATCTACTAGAATAACCGTGGTCTGAACATTTTTGAGTGACTTCACCAAGTATATTTCTAAAATCTGCTTGTACACCGACTGAAGCAAATTTATCAATCGTACTAATAATTACAGATGGGAGATATCGATAAATCTCTCGGTCTACCATATAGAAAGGCAGTATTCCATTTGAGTTACAACTGTTATTACTACATCTATGAACTAAACGAAGTTCTTCTTTAATAAATTCCACGTTAACTAATTTTTCTCTACAATAAGGACATACATCTATAACTTGATACTCATCATTAAGGTCTTTTTGAGTCATATTTAAAAACTTTTCTGCTATCTTGTCTGTAATTTTATTGGGAGTATTGTTATCACCAACAAAATATCCTAATGAGAACTCCTCACTATCATGCATATCTTCATGGTCTCTTCTAATAATTTCAGCTACAGCTAGAATATCCGCAAGTCTTTGAACCTGTTGGACGGATAATAATCTTAATGGATATTTAATAACAGCAGTAACCCCAGCATTTTTATCTCTAAGCCTGTCGAAAAACAAATTAAAGATTGTAATCCCTAGGAATGCCTCCGTTTTCCCTCCACCAGTTGGGAAGTATAATAGATCAACCTTATCAATATAGCAAGGTCCCATTTCATCTTCTGTATATTCACTTGTACATACATCAGGAATATTTGACACAATAAATACGATTTGGAATAATCTCCAGCTTGCATAGCCTTTTGAAGAAGTACTAAATGCTTTATTTGTGCATATAAAGGCTTCTCTTATTAATTCATATTCATTTATAACTCGAATTCCATTTTTAAACCTATTTATTTCAATTTGAAAATTATCTAATTCTTTTTTAAATTGGTCCTTACCTTTTTCAGTAATTAAATTATTAGAGATGTTATTTTCATAATCATCTTTCCAGTTTTTATACTCTTTATCCATTTCAAAGGAAATCTTCTCAAGAGCTTGAACTGGATTTTCTATTAAGTCTTCAAAATAAGCCTTTATATCGTCTCGTGTTTTTAGTCTTTTTTGTTCGTATATAGGGAGGTGCGTAGTTATTAATTTATCCCCTTCTTCTAATACGGTACAATTATGGCCGATAGCATTCTGACGCTTATCATATTTATAATCATCTTCAAAATAAGGAAGTATTATAGGCTTAATGTCACCGTTTAAAACTTCTACCTCCAGGCCTGAATTAAAAAGAGTATTACTTCTTACTTTGTCTTTCTTATGAGTATCGGTATCTGTTAGATTTTTTATTGAAATTGAGACTTTGTATTCATTTCCATTTTTTCTAATTTCGCATTCTATACCTATATTCATTTTAGGAGCTTTTTTATCTCTAGAATAATTCCTTAATAGTTCGGACCAACTTTCTTTATTCCTTAAGTGCTTCAACTCAATATTATCTCTTACCATTCCGTAGGTCTCTTTGCTATCCTGAATCTGTTCTTTTATCCTATCTAAGTATAAATTAACTTTTGACCCAGGGTCTTCTTCCGAACTATATATCCCAATTTTTTTTTCTTCTTTATAGATCTCTCTTGGGGTTATTGATATAATTAAGTCATCGGGGATTGAAAGCTTCTTGAAAACAGAAACAACCTCTTGTGAATATTCTTTGCCATCTATTTGTATAAAATCTACAAGTTCATTATAAGTGCTGAACTCTTTATTGAAATGGTTCCTAGCCTGTTTGAGCATATATTCTCTTTGTTCTTCAAGAGTAGGAAATACTCTGTAATAAAATTCACCCTTTGGTTTGATATTAAAAGTGCTATTAATAAATGTTTCCTCAGTTATAAAGAAATCCATCCCAATCCTGCTTATGTTTGTTGTTGAAGTATTTTCATCATTCTGCTGATTGTGAATTGGAGAGAGTTTACCGACTAGTATTTCTTCTTCTGGATGATTATCAATAATCTTATATTTATTAGTTCCTTTAATCTCATCACAAAAATCCTCTAAAACTCTATTCATAAATAACGTTTTATTTTGATTAACACTCATTAATAACTTTCCTCCTCACTCACTTCATCTTTACTTCAATAGTAAGATTTGTTATTTCAGATGCTAATTTAACATTAATTCCTCTTCTTCCAATTGCAAAAGTATATTGGTCACTTGAAACCTCAACTTGTGCACTATCCCCTATAATTTCAACCTTCGATACTTTGGCAGGACTTAGTGCATTTTTAACAAACTCATTGTGATTTTCGGACCAAAGTATAATATCAACCTTCTCATTGTCTAGTCGATTCATAATTTTCTCTATCCTTTCTCCCTTATAACCAATACATGCACCAACAGGGTCAATAGAGACATCATGTGAATATACTGCCACCTTAGATCGAATTCCTTTAGCTCTTACTATTTTCTTTATTTGAACTTCCCCATGCTTTATTTCAGGTATGTTATTAAACAGCTCAGATAATTCGTGGTCATGGTTTTCTTTAATTGCTTCTGTTTCATTTTGACCACCTAATTTTATATGAGAAGTTAACTTGTTAAATAAAATTTGGAATTCATGAGAAGACAGTAAATACTTCCTTTGGTTTAAAAAATACAGATTATGTATAACATTGTCTATGTTTGTATTAATAACCTCAAGTTCTTTTAATGAATTCTTTTGTAGATTATAAAAACCTATTAACACATCTTCAACAATTGATATACTATATAAAAATTTCGGGGTTGCGTGCTTTAGGTTCAGTAGACTAATAAATTCCTCAACATTAGAGATGCTACTTTTCTCAGAAAATCTAATTATTTTATTATAACTTTCAACATAATTACTCAATGCTGGTAACTTCTTTTGAAGAACAATAAACTTTTTACTAATTTCATCATAATCATATTGTTCCTCTATTTTTTTTGTATAATTTTCAAAATTATTTATTAGTGAATTATTTATGTTGAACTGTAACTTTGAGTATTCTTCTAATAATTGATCATTTTCAAATAGGTCCTCACTCATTAAACTTGTCAATTCTAAGTTAGACCCTTCTTTCTTTGAAGGCTCTTCTTTTTTGAATTCATTATTAAGGACTAATAGTTGATTACACTCAGTTGCAATATTTTTATAGTCTCTTATAAGTATTTCATTTGCTTTACAAACTCCTGTACCAGCTATACCCTCTAAGCAAATAATTTGTTTTCCTACATTTAACTTATCATCTATAAATGCACTTTCAACATGAAGATTTATTCCAATATCCCCGAGTTCAGTTTGTAAACTCCTTGTAGATAGTGACCTTCCTACTTGGATTGATTTACATTCAATGTCTTTTTCACAGCTTAAGTCCCCAGTTACTTTAATTTCGTTAGCAGTAATTTTTCCTAAGACAAAGAGGTCCTTCTTTACGTGGATTTTGTCTACTTTCATGTCTCCTAAAACAAATAGATTATAGTTTGCAGTTATATCCGAAGAATCAAAAATATCACCTATAACGACATAGCTTGTCTCAAATAATATCGAGTCATTTGGAGTTAGGTCACTTTTATACACCCAGCTGTTAAGGGTATTATTAAAGGTCCCGCTATCTTTAAGAATAATCATTGTTCCCCTCCTCATCTTGTGAGGTTATTAATATATTACTGTAAATATTACTTTGGGTATTACTTAGTACAATATAAAGGTGATTTCTAGCTCGAGTCATACCAGTATAGAGTTGGTTAATATTTTTAAAAAAATTTTCTTTTCTTTGTTCTAGGTCTTCAATAGAAATAGAACGGTCTAACAATTGTTCTTCTTTATAAGCCTTATGGTAAAAGCCAAGAGGAAACAGGCCACATATAATCACTGCCTCGAAATCTAAACCCAGTGCAGATTCAATTGTACAGATAGAAACCCCTTTTCTCTCACCATATCTAGTGTAGTCATCTTCATCATTTAATAGTGGAGTATAATCCATATATCTATGATTAAACTCATCCTTCAACCATTCTAAAATAAAATACTTCATACTTTTATAAGTTCTCTGCGGAATAAGAATTGCTATTTCTGATAAAGGGATTTTGTGTTCATTGTTTAAGGTCTCAATTGACCTAAACACTTCTTTTACTTCATCATATCGGGAAGAAGGAATGACAACCGGACCATTACCATCCCTTTTTGCTCGTCCACGAAGAAATAGGTCTTCCTTTTGACTATAATCATATCCGACTTTTTCAAGATTCTCTTTGGCTATAGTAACAAAATTATTTATATAACTATTTATTTGTTTACTGTTTCTATAATTTGTTTCTATTCTAATGGTATTTTTCTCGAAGTTTGGAAATCCTTCATCTTCTACTTGCCATGGAGCAGCACCTTTTTGTATATTTTCATTCACATTTTGTGATTTATCTCCAGCAATTACAAATAGGTGTTCATTCTCCTCCTTAGAAATTAACATATTATAACAAAACTTAAACCAATCTTTTTTAAAAATCTGGACCTCGTCAATAAATATTGCATCATATTGTGGTAGTATTTTCCCTTTGTTAAATTCATCGGCTACTAATCTAAAAACGTCACTAAAGTATGAATCGGAAGATGTGTTATATGGATTCTTAATATTGTTATCTGCTAATAGATGTTGGAGTAAAGAATGAAAAGTTCGACATTGGACATTTCTATAAGAGAACCCAGCAACATCAATTCTCCATTGATAGTAATTAGCCAAGTTGGTATTAAAACATGTAATTAATATTTTCTTATCCGGATAAACACTTGCCATTTTAAAAGCTTTAGCAATTAACAGAGCACTTTTTCCACTCCCTGCACAAGCCAGCAAAAGTTGGTCTCCTGTTGTTAATTGATTAATAATGTTTATCTGCTCAGCATCTAAAGATAATGCTTTTACTTCTCTTTGCTGAGTTTCTAGTCGTAATTCATCGGCAATTATCTCTTTGACTTTGTTCTCTATTTCTATATTTTTAACTTTTACCGGGATATAATAATGAGGTGCCAAAACGAAACCTAAATTATTAAACTCATCATCATTTAGTGCCTCATTTTGTACATCATCCTTCTTAAATAATTGGATAAGCTCATTTTCATTGTTAAACTTAGCAAAGAATGCATCTTTAAATATACAATGCTTCTTACAAAACTCCTGGTATCTATTAGACTCTTGAGTATTTATGCTTGAAAATATATATATCCAATTAAAACCAAACTTTAATGAATTATTTTCGGAAACTAGACCCTTTTCCCGTTTTAACTTATTAAATAAGATCTTTTCTTGCTTCTCCCAAATCATAGGCTTAACTATTGTTAAATACTCATCGATATCTGGAGGACTAGCTTCATCAACTGTTAGACAAAGTACCCCAAGAGTTCTATGAAGCAATACGAATGATATATTAAGTATACCTGTTGGATTAATCTCTAAGAATAAAACAAAGTCATCAGAAAGATTCTTTCTAAGCATAGAGATCAGTAACTTCTTATTAGGAGAAAGATTTAGTCCATCATAATCTTCTGGCACTAAAATCAATTTTAACACCTCATTAATTACTAGTAGATTTTGTACCAAACACTTTTATTAACTTTTTATATGCATGTGAAATTAATTCATCTTCATTTGTTAGTCCTTCTTTTTTGAAGTATGTTTTTATTGAACTAACCATAATTTCATATACTTGTTTTTCTTTTGGCCTGAAGTCGACCTCAGTATTTACTTTTTTGTTGTTTTGCATTTCTTCAATTTTTGTCTTTTCTTGATTTAAATCTTCAATAATCTTAAAAACATTTTTTCTTAGCTCGTTCGAAAGAGCAGATTTATTTTGCTCTAATTTTCTCTCTAGCTTTTTCGTAGTTTCTTGTATTTCTTTCTTTTTTTGTATTATTACGTCTTTAGGTAACTCCTCAGGTGTCACAGACTGGATATTTTGAATCACTTTTTTAGTCTTTTCTAATTCTTTAGTTATGGAGTTGACTTTAGAAGTTTGATTCGCAGTTCTATCTAGAACCCTCCCTAGTTGTTCTCTAAGGTTTTTAAACAGAATTTGTCTAGCAGCATTACTTTCAAAATTATCTCTTGCAGAAGTTGGAATTAATTCTTCGTCCATAATATAAACCTCACCTGCAAACCATCCAGATAAAAACTGCCGTCCTGAGCTAAACAAAACACTTGTTAAAATATCACTTGAACCAATCATGAAGCCCTTATAGATCGCTCGTATATTCTTTACTTGATCATTTGTAATTGCTTTTGAATTACTACCATTTTTCATTACCCAAGCATAAGCTACTATATCATCACCATTATCGGAAAGGATTTCATGAAAAGTGAGGCCTGAAAGGCCGTCTGAATCCGAATACGGCTTTAAGACCTTTTGACCGTTTAAAAAAATTTCAACAGTCCTATAAGAGTTAACATTTGATAGCAATTTATCTTGAATTATCTTACCCAATTTAAATTTATTATCGTCAAAGTCCACAGGCATTACTTGACCAATATGGGACATTAATGTTTCGGTACTTAATAGGTCGTTTGCATCCTCTTTAATATCATGTAAAATGACTTTTGTGTAATGAGTATTAGGGTCCTCAGGGAACTCTTCTATAATTGTATGATCATTTATTAATTCATTTAAAGGATAGTTAATCCCTACCTTTTTTCCTTCAATTACTTTGTTTAACATCTTAGAAGCAAGAAATTTAACCCTATATTGATATGGAATATTATATTTTGATGTGACAACCTCGAGGTCTCTGGCTACACTTAAGCCCGCTAATTTCCCAATACCCCTAAAACCAGTGCTTTTAGTTGTAATTTTTTCAGAGTATCCGAAATATCTATATTTTTCAACAGTGTCTCTATCCATTCCAATTCCTGTGTCGTGGATAGTTATAGAATTCCCTTCAATATTTATGTGAATTTCTTCCGACCCTCGTACTCCTAATTCACGTAAAGATTGAATAGCATCATAACCGTTCTGTACATATTCTCTAATTATATCTAAATTATTGGGATATAACCCAGTTGTTAATACTTCCAATACATATCCGAATACATGATCGTTTGTATTATTCTGCATTTTTTAAATAATCCCCCTCAAACAAATACCTCTACTCATACTATTATACTATATTAATTCCCTTTTATATTTGGAAGAAAATGTATTAACTTGATTTTCTTTTTATATAAAAACTGCGTTATTTTTGGAAAGATAGGTCCATAACCCCGAGTAAATAAGATATTTATATCCTATTTAAATTGATACCAAAAAATATACCCGTCTTAAGAAGTAGCTTTTTTACAACCTAATACTAAAACGATAAAACATGTGTTTCTTGTTTTTTCTTAAACGCAGTCTTTCCGTCCCTAGCTAGCATTTCCCGAAAACATAATTTCCTTTATGGAGCTGAGCTAGTATATTCCTATGTTGGAATTCCGAACTCTAAAAGTTATAATTTCAAAATTTTTACTATTAAAATAGTATCAGATTATTTAGCGATAGTCTAACTAACTAAAAGAATATAAAAATAAAGAAGTAACTAAATAAAAAATGTCCTGTTGATTAACAGGACATTTTTTATTTCAGAGTGTAGACAAAAGGCATTTAGGAAGCTTTCTCTTTTCCTAAATGCCTTTTTAATTATGTTAATTTCTTATAAATCACCCTTAGAGTCAGATAGTCTACCTTATTAAACTTATTATTTAAGCATTTTCTGGACTACTCCAAGTCCAGTTGGCTAATTTCTTTAAGTTCATTGCAGCAAAAGTAAGCATCGCCTGCATGGACAATTTTTTTATTCCCCTGAGGGTAGTCCATCGCATACCATGCTTCTCTTTTGCGTCAGCAAAAGCACGCTCAATTGTTTCTTTTCGTCTTGCATAAATTTCTTTCACTTCGGGGGTATGACGAAGGTGATCTGCTTCCTCTACACAAGCTTCCCAGATGTGACGTTGTATTAACTTTTGATGATTTTGACTCTGAGTACATTGTTCTAATAAAGGGCAGCTAACACACTTCAACGGATTTGATTTATACTGTCGATAACCTTCCTTAGTGGTCGTAGTGTATGACAATATCTCTCCTTGCGGACAGATATAACAATCATAGTGCTCATCATAGGCGTAGTCATGTTTGCGCAGGTAGCCTTCTTTTGTTTTCGGCCTAGTATAGGGAAGAGCAGGTGTTATACCATTTTCTAATAAGAAATTACAAATTGCAGGTGTCTTATAAGCAGCATCAGCAGCAACGGCCAAAGGTTTCTTAACGTTATTCATAACTTTCTGAACCAATGGCTGTAATATATGGCTGTCATGAACATTACCAGGTGTTACCATTGCACCAATTATAAAGCCGTTTCGATCGGTGGCAGCATGAAAAGAATAAGCAAATTGCTTAGTTCGTTCATCTTTAACGTAATAACCACTTTCCGGATCTGTCGTGCTCTCTTTGATTTCTTTTATTTCTTCCTTTTCAAACTTTTCAGGTGGGAAAGGTTTCTTCCCGTTATCAATTCTATCTAAATTGAGTTCTTCTTGAAGCTTCGCTTCATAAGCTCGTGCTTCTTTTCGAACTATTTTCTTTTCAAATTTGCGTTTATTTGCAGAAGCTTTAACATGAGTTGAGTCTATAAAGATGTGGTCTTCACGTAACAGACCCTGATCCATAATTTCTTTCAAAATACGATAGAAAATCTGTTCAAAAAGCTCGCTCTCTTCAAAACGTCGTTTATAATTCTTACCGAAGGTAGAGAAGTGTGGAACTTCAGTATAAAAACCAAATCCTAAGAACCAACGGTAGGCTACATTCGTTTCAATCTCCTTTATGGTTTGACGCATGGAACGTAAGCCAAATAAATATTGTATGAAAGTCATCTTTAATAACACAACTGGATCAATACTAGGGCGTCCTAAAGTTGAATAAAGATCCTCAACCAATGGATAAATAAATGAGAAATCAATAGCTCTTTCAATCTTCCGTACCAAATGATCTTCTGGTACTAATTGATCTAACGTAATCATTTCTAATTGATCTAACGTAATCATTTCTAATTGATCTCTTTCTATACTATTGCTTCTCGTCATCATTTCCCATCACCTCTAGTATTTACTAAGATTATTGTAAATTAAAAAAGACTGTAGGCATACTCGAATTTATTCGAGTTTGTCTACAGTCTGAAATAAAAAATGTCCTGTTGATTAACAGGACATTTTTTATTTAAATTTCATTTTTATACTTGGTTAAAGTACCGACTCATATTCCCCAAATACTTTTCTAAAGGAATTCGAAACTTTTGAATCACCATAAATATTAACAGATCCACCCAGGACTTTGGTATTAATTCTTTGCATAAAACTCTCTAGCCTTGTGTAGTCTTCTATTTTTAAATCATAGCCACTGTTTGTCTCAGCCATTTGGTCTCTTAGATAATTATAGAATGGTAATAGTTTACCATTTAAATGTTGAAGGTCAAATCCATTCTCTTGGATATAGTCCTGATACATGTCAAAGACTTGTGTGGAAGGAACCGGTGTAAATAGCATAGGTATAACTGATCCTACTCTTTCAGAAGCATATAAGGCTGTATCATAAATCTCCTCTATGTCTTCTCCTGGTAAACCAAACATAACAAATGCGTTTATACTCTGTCTTCTTGGATCATATCCAACCTCTGTTAAAGCTTGAAGAAGTGCTTCGAATCTATCAAGGTTACTGTTCCAAGACCTATTCCAACGAGCATTAGTTTCTTTTTTTATTGTCTCAAGAGGAAGATAAATTCTTTCAAAACCAGCCTGTTTCATTAAATATATTACTTCAGGAACTCCTACTAGATAAAGGTCTAAACTACTCTCTTCTTCATTTTCAAGCACTAATTCATGTCTTCCATGATTTTTATATATCTTTTTTAATCTCAGAGTATCCGTATCAGCTACATTAACTGTAATGTATTCAGGAGTTTCTTCTATTATCTCTACAGCACCTTCCGTAAGGTCTTCTTCTAAAATAACTGTGAGGTCCATTTTATCTTCAGGTTTAATATCTGTTTTACCTTCGTCTAATTTCAAATTATATAGACTTTCACATGTCAATGTAGAGATAATTCTATCTTCGTTTCTAATCTTTAACAAGTAACGCTTTCTATCCCCCATCGCAACACCAATTTCAATACCTTCTGGTGCAAATAATTTTATCCCATGGAGTGATTTATCTGACATTACTGCTTTAACTATTGTCTTGAATTCTCGCATTTTCATCAATAAGTTATCTTCATAGAAGCAGAATACACGAGTTCCTTGCCGAAACATTTCTTTAATCTCTTTTATTACGTCTTCTAACGTTCTATTTCTTACTTTTGTCCCATCATTAAGTACATTCGAAGCACAGTATGCACAAATATGAGGGCAACCTCTAGATGTTGTTAAAATTGTATAAGGTGGTCTCTCATCATCTTTATATAAATCAAGTGCCAAGTTTAGGTTTGAAGCAGCAGGAACTTCATTATATACAACTATATGCTTGGACATCTGGTCTCGGTCATTAAGATCTAATAAATCTCCTTTAATTACTAAAGGGTCTATGCCTAGCTTTGTTTGCGGATGATTATATTTATGTGTTAAGGTTGGATAGATTCCCCCAACCCTAATTTTAGCATTAGGGAATACGTTTAGAGCAACTTCAATTACATCCCTAGTACTCTCCCACCAGTAAGTCATTATTGACGTAATCCAAACCTCTATATCCTGGTAATTTTTATGTTTAATATCATCCTTTAATTCTGTTAATCTTTGTTCAAGTAAAAATCTTGGCATTCCAAATGTATACTTCCATTTTTCGTTAGTCTTTAATTTATAAGACGGTTGTACTTCTTTTTCAATATTTGTTCCCAGTACAGCAACAGATTTCTTTTCTTTTCTAACTGCATCATAACTCTCAAAGTCTACTGCTTTGCCAGAAACACCACTATCTTCACCATAAGGATTCAAACAATCAAATAGTTTTAGGTCATACCCCTCATCACGTAGCCATGTCCCAATTTTTAACAATCCATGTGGAAGGCTCCATCTTGCCCAATATTGAGTATCATATATAGGTGGATTTATTAAAATTGCTAACTTATTTCTCTTTTTCATATCGTACCAACTTTCTTGCCTAAGCTTTTCCGTAATGAAGCACTTGTATACGATCCATCAAAATAATTAAAGGAATTACCATTTCTTTTCTCGTTTAAGAAGGCCGCATGTTGATAGAAATCTTTATATTCAGATCTTGTAATACCATTCGTATCAGCCATTGGAAACAAATGTGGTGATAAGTAATCAACACCTAATTCAGCAGTAATTTTTTTATATTGCTCTGAACCTAGACGTGGGGTAAAAGGTTTTGGTATTAAGGAAGTGCAAGTTTCTAAAATATTAAAACTATGCTTAAACATTTTCTCTAAATCATCGTCTGGAGTTCCTATCATTAAAAAACCAGCTAAACTCCCTGAGGGAATTTTCCTTATAGAGTTATATTCAATTAGGTCATAGTAGATTTTTTTATAACTATCTAAATTAAGTTCATTAGATTCAAGCTCATATTCAAAGAAGAAGGACCTAAATCCACCCTTAAGCATTCTATGATATATATCTCCTTTGGCATTGGCCGGTTGTAAACCACATATACCATGAAAATTAACATTGATATTTTTCTTATCCAGAAGTTCAAATACATCCAACAATTCTTCTTGAGCATTTTTCAGAATATCTTCATCATAAATAACAATGTCTTTGATATTACTTTCTTGCAAACTTATAATCTGTTTGTATAGATTTTCAACTTTATTCTCATTATTAAAACGAACTGCACCAAAATTAATATCTTTCTTGTCATTTAATATAGAAGATATATTACTCTTATAAATTTTGTAATTAGGGAGATAGTGTTTAGAAGCAAACTCTCCCTTTACAACAAAATCAGCTCCTGTTTTTAAAGCTTCGTTTGTTTCAATAGCAGGAAACGCACCAATTAAACTAATAGATACATCGGGAAATGTTGTCCTAAAATACGGTAATAACCTTAAAACTGGTTCATACCAATATGAAGTAAGTGATGTAATAACTATGTGAGTAGGCTTCCAACTAGAAGAGACGAGGTCAAGCCTTTGGGATATCTGTTCTAGCGGAGTACCATATAGTCTTGTCTTATAACTTGTATTTTTTATTGTTTTTTGTTTATATTCCTTAGCTGTTACCCTCCCATTTTCATCTGGAAGCATAAAATCTAAAATTTCAACGCTACAACCTATTTCCTCTCTTAATTTACTACTTAAAAGTAAGAGGTCAAGAGGTTGATTCCATTTTAACCAAGCATATCTAACTTCCTGGACCGGTGGATTAACTAGTAATACTTTATCTTTTTGTGATAGTTTCCCCAACCATGAAATCGTATTTATTTCCATTTCTATCACCTACTGGACTTTATTTGTTACGACCTTAATATAATTATTTAATTGGTCTTGTGGAAGGTCAGATGCTACTGTTGCTAAACAATGTTTAATGTAAGTATTATCTCCCATACTCGCACGCATTGGATGATTCCAATTAATAAAGATCTTTTTTGCCTTAGGATTAACTTCGCAAAATAAACTAGAGTTATTTGCTAATTTATAAATAATATCAAAATTAATTCCTCTGATACTAATATTGCGTCTCCAAATATCTGCCTCTTTATTTAACAGCAACCTTTTATTACCATAATCAATTTTGTAAGGACCATCAATACTGTCAACTAAATTAACTTCATAGGAAGCTAATTTACCCTCAGCTTTATACTGAACTGCTGGTGAAAGTGACATTTCATATCTACCCTTTTCTAGAAAGAATTTATCTTCTAATTCTGGGTTAAGGGTTCCTAGTTCGCCAATAATCATAGCTGTTTCTTTAATTGCTGTTCTCTGACCTTCATATTTTTTAACGAAATTATTAATACTTGCTCTTACTTCACTTCTAAGGATAATTGAATCCATTACATCCTTTAGCAAACCGAAATATCTTTCATTATCTTCACCAATTAACATTTCTCTTATAAAGTTGTAAATTCTACTTTCTTTATAAAAACCTTCTCTTCCAGGATTAATATCCTCTATTGCGTTTGTACCTCTAATAATGTTAATTTCACCAGAAATTTGACTTAATGCAACTTTTGAAGAGCCTGTAAATTTTTTATCTAAGTCAAAATATGTCGGTTCACCAATTCCCACACCTTTAACCCTAATAAGTATTCCCCTAGATTCTGCAGGAAAAATCGTTGTTGATTGTCCTATTAAAAACCCTTTTATTTCCATATTCTCATCTTGGTATTCAATTAATTTTACTATATCACGGTCATCTTCCATCTCAAGTGGTTCTACAGGTTGTATGATTTGACGCGCTAGTGGTTTAAAGTCAATTTCGTCTAATGAATAATGAACATTTAGAATATAGCCTCTGTTTTCACCATCAATGTCATTAGATATAAACTTCTTTAATTCATTTGGTATGTTTTTATGGATATTTGATTTAATTGGTATTGTTCTACTTAGATTCCAAAGGAATTGTTCAATACCACTATAGCTTTCAATATTACGGGCACCTTTTTTTCCTTTCTTACCTAATTCATACTGAACAAATTCGTTTATATTATTAAGAACGATTTTTGTATAAGATTCACTCTTATTCTCACTGTTTACTTCCTTTAATGAGACCTCACAAAAATTATCTATATCCTCTAAACTCTTACTAGAATCCAATGCGAACAACCGGTCAAAGTTAATTATTGCACTTAGTTCGATGTTTGAAGAGTCGAATGAGTACCACACTTTTATTGATTCAATTGTGTGTAATAATTTTAAGGTATATCCCTCTATAATCACTTCTATTTCCATATCGTTTTTATCAGTAACTTTATCTATTTTTATATACTTTAGAATTAAATCATCTTTAACCCCAGTGGTTAGTATATCTGATAAATTTATATCTAAATTCCCTTTAGGCTCTAGTAATAAAAATGAGTTACTAGTACCAGATTTTTTTGTAGTTACTTTTATACTCTCACAATATCTAGCTGGTGCCAGAAACCCAATTCCTTTACCTCCGATTCTAGGTCTACCACTCTTTGTATATTCCTCTTTAGCAAGGCTTTTACCAATACGAATATAATCTCTTATAAACTCTATTGGATTCATTCCATGTCCATCATCTTCAATCGAGAGATGTTTATAATTGTCTATAAAGTTCAAATAAACATTTTTTGCATCTGCATCATAAGAATTTGATACTATTTCTTTTACTGCCTTAACAAAGGGCTGGTAGACTCCTGATAGTTCTCTAAGAACAGATGGACTAATTCCGCCAAATCTCGTACCTACACTTTTTACCACTTGCTTCTCTTCTATAGAAACCATTAAAGATCCTCCAAATTAATAATTAATATTGATCCCTCTTCATAACTTTTTATTCCATATAATATAACTTGCTTATTAGTAATAGAATTTAGACATAGGTCTACGTCTCTGAATTCATTTTTTATCTCAACAGTTTTTTCAGTTTTATAAAAATGTACAATAACGTTGTTCTCATTTGTAACCCACACTACACAATAACTATTAATTAATACACTGGTAATAGTTGAATCGTTAGACAAGTTATTCCTTTCGGACTGAAATGTACCAAAAACACTCTTATTAACATGTTTCAAATCTTCTAATTTAACTATTTTTTCCAGAATCGAGTCAGGTTTTACAATGTAAAGTTCATCATTTGAAAGGTTCGAATATATATAGTGGTTGTCTATAATTCCTTGAAATTCAAACATACGGAAATCATTTTGACCTATCAGCATTTCGTAACAGTTTTTATCTTCAACTGATGACTTAGTATCAACCTTACCTGTAGCAAGACTTACTTGTAATTTTCCGACATTCCATGTTTTTGTTCCGTTAAAATATGGCACTCTATATTTTTCAAAGAGGAAATCTTCCTTTATTCTCCATTCCCTTTGAAAAGTATGAATATTGTAGGCTGTAACATTTCTCAAACTAATATGGGACCTGGCATCAAGCAACCTACCTAAAATTATTAAATCACTGTAATTACCGAGGATTACATTAGAAGTAGTTTTCATTTTATCTTGTTCTATTTTTAATGGATCTAATTTAAATAGTGACCTTTCACCCGATAGTTTATTTAGTATGTATAGCTTGTCCTCTATAATAATTGTCCACTGAGTAATATCCCAGTAATTAGGAAGTCTTCCCTCCCATACTAATTTAATCATCATGTTATCAATCCTTAAAGATTATTGAATCTAATTCATTCTTTATTAAGTCTGCACCATGACGGCCAGAATACCCCTTAAAATCTCCAGTACTCATCCAATTAACTTTTGATGCCTTGCTTAGATAACTGTTTAACTTATCTTTATTAAGTCCATTTTTTTGGTCGTTTAAGCAATTTGGAATAATAAAGCCACCCAATTTACTTAATGCTAATGTTCCAATTGCTTTAGTTAGAAGGGAATTCTTTTTTGAATCCCATGCCTCCGGCCAAATTTCAGAGACAACACTCCAAAAATCAATAGCAATATTATATTTTTGCTCAAAATTTAATACCTTGATTTCCCCAGCTTGAAGCAGTTCTATTATAGAGCTTCTTAGTGATTGAAGTGAAACAGGTCTCTTAGTGCCTCTTGCACCAACTAAATTTACATTTTGATACCAAGGGCTATTAATATCAGACTCTAGTTTTATAGCAACCTCTGAGTATTCATCATTATTTCTACCAATAAAATGGACATGACTCATGGATACCTTTTTCTGTTCTCTATTAATTGTGATAAAAAGTTCTTGTTCTATTTCTGGTTCTAAATTTTCAAATATCAAAAATGGAATAACGATATCATCTTCAAAATGTCTAATTATCCCTAAACTGCGATGTTGACCATCTATAATTGAAAGGCATTCCTTTACCGGTAATTCTATATAACCGAATCCGGGAGCTACTTCATAGTATTTTATTTTAGTTCTAGAGTTTAGCAATACTGGTGTTGAAAAAGCCGAGTTAACTGTCTTTAAGTATTTAGCAAAAGATTCTGCCCTCTTTTGGTCCGGTGGTCTTTGATACCCAAGTCTATTATTTATTGGTGGGTAATGGTCAGAAAACAACAAAGTACCTGCATTTTTTTTTGTCAAAAATCCCGAATATGTATTCGTTTCTTTTTGTACAGACTTCATAACATTAATCTTAATATTAGACATAATATCCCCCCGTTCGGCAAAATCTATTAATAGTATAGCAAACTAATGTAACAGTTACATATGTTTTTGTAATTTTTATTGTAACATAAACAAAAGTAACTGTTACATTGTTTATTGATCTTTTTCTAGAAATTCTAAAAAAAAAAGCCCGATACACAATAATGATGGTGTATCGAGCTTAAGTTTTATAATTTTATATAACTTGTTTAAGTAGCCAAGACTTTTAATCTACTGGTGTGTGTAATCGTCTATGAATAGAGAAAGCCCATTTGTTCACTAGTTAGTTATCCAGTTAAACTATTAGTCCCATCTTGTAAATCATCATTAATATCAACCAATATAGATAGAGTGTCATAAAATCTTTAAAAGTTACATATTCTTTTTAGGATCTATTTTTTCTATTTCCGTTTTAGATAGATACCTCTTATTTTCCTCATTAGACAATACCCAACAATTTATAAGGTCAAGATATAACTCTTTTGCACCACTTTCACTTGATCCATAATTGTCTGAAATTTTAAGATTCGGGTATAATTCATTATATTTCTCAAATACCATATCAAGCTCTGATTCAAAGTATTCTACCTTTAGTGATTTATTACCTAAACCTTTTAAATAAAGTGGTCTTAAAAGTTGTATCTTAGTAGTATATCCGACAGTCTTATTTAGAAAATTAATAGTCTTTTCATCAATTAATTTATTATTGAACAAATTATTTTCAACAATATAAATTGCATTAAAATAGTTCAAAAGGACCCTATAAATAACATCGTCTTCTTCTCTTATGAAATAATCTCTAAAAATAAAAGTATTAGGGTCTAGTATTTCTAACTTCTGCTTAAGTTTTATATCAAGGTTATCTTTTTCAACATTTCTTGAAATATACTTAATTAAATTCTTTATTATAGTTGCTTGGGATACGGTCGCTTTTGGGGACACTTCGTCCTTTATACCCAACATTTTTATTTTTCTATACAATGCTGAGTCCGAGTCTGAGTTCAATTGTTTAACTAAGTAATTACAGACCTTTTGGACAGTTCGTTCGCTAGACAATGAAAATAAGTCTAAAACCTGTGATTTAGATACAGGTTTTTGATTACCATTAATTACTGAAAATAAATATGCATCTTGTTCTGGTGTAGTATCTAATATAAGCATTATAGGTAATATAAATCTATTCTCAAACCCAGAACGATGTATTCCCTCTATTCTATGCTGTCCATCAACTATACTAAATCTATAATTATCTTTGCTTAATAAATGTAAATTTAAATTTATTGTTTGATTTATCAAATCGAACTCAACGTACTTAGAATCCCCTGAAAGTATTATTGGAGTGGGGAAAATTGCATCTGGGTCCTTACAATAATTAGCAATAGCCTTTACTCGATCCTCATTTCTAACTCTTTGAATACCGTCTTCATATTCTGTTCTTATTCTCGAATATGAAATAGAATAAATATCTTCTGCATTAAGCTTTCCGATATAGATTGTCCCAATAGGTTGTTCAATTTCTATATACTTATAAGACAGTGATTCAGCTGACATTTGATCTCCCCCCTTACCTCTAAAAACTGACACCGTTATGACTTTCAATCTTCTTACCTGACTCCATGGCATTTTTGCCTTTTAAATCAATATAATTCGAATAAGATTCCTTATTATGGATAATATGATTAATTTTGAAGTTCCAGTATATTAATCCTAAAAAAATTAATATTTGTATAATTAGGAAATACAGACTAAATGTAGAAGGTAAAATAGCATAAGAAATTGCTGCAGAACATCCTATAAGGATTATGTACACTAAACCACTTTTACTAATTTCAAACACCGATTCTTGATTCTCTTCTCTTTTATCGAAGAAGTATGCAGAAATTAAACTTCCGGCAATTGAAATACTTGATAAAAATAAAGAACCTTTCACTAAATACTGTGACATTGATTCAATTAACGAAATTTGTTTTGATGGACCAACAAAGAAAATAATTATAAAGATACCAGATTGACCAATTAATATAGTAGCAACACTTTTTAGAACCCAAGCTTGTTTTAACCAAATAGAACAGTTAGAGATCCCCCTCCTAAATTTCATACTTGAAGCCCTCCCTTTTTAATAAGTTATGCACCTGCAAAATTATACATTATCTTACAAAAAATGACGATGATTTTCTTTTAGTTAAAGGATAATAGAGATCTAAAAAATTTAAATTTATCAATTTGATATACTAGTTAACAAATTGAATTCTTCACTCTCTTTACTAGTGATATGGTTCACCGTAACTTATCTAAATCCAAAAAAAATAAAAGAGGGTTATCCCCCCTTCACTCACTACTGATCAATTGTGCTGTCTTTATAGTCTGTAGCTCTCTTTGAACATTGTTTATTGAAGCTATACTACTCTTGGATCGTTGAGCCAATTCACTAGGTAACTTTTGAATCTTCACTATAGCATCTTTTTCTAAACTTTTTTTTATATCTTTTCCAATTACAGAATTACCTTCATTTTCTTTCCAAAACTGAATTGCATCTAGCGTATTTTTGCCCATATCCTTTATTGAATTTATTGCAGTTAGAACACTTGAAGATAGTTCAAAAAGTTTACTAGTTTCTATAGAGGCTTTCCTTAATTCTTCAATCTGATAAATCAAGTTTGAGTTTAACTCTTGTTCAATTTGTAATAAATGTTCAATGCTTTTTTCTTTTTGATACTCTTCATATAGAAGATTTAACTTTTGATGAGATTCTTTCATTTCTTGTTTAAGAACCGTTAAGTTATCCAACTCAACTATTATGCTATCAATTTCATTAAGTTGATTTTTAGCTAAAGCTAAATTGGTACTTATGTTTAAATTTAAGTTAGTACTTATGTTACCTACAATAGGAAGATCTACAAAAGTATTGACTCCTTTAACAAGCTTAAATGCTGTACCAATTTTGTCTATTGAATCCCTTATAAATGCTAAATTACCCTTTAGTTCCTCAACTTTCTCAACTAATAAATTTACATCCTGGTTGTATTCTTCTATTTCGCTAATTATTTTAGGTAGTTCTGTTTCAATTACTTTTAATGAATTATTTCTAGCTTCATTTACTCTGTTTTTCATAGTACTAATCTCTGTCGTATCGCCAACACTATTGCTGATACGCATTTGACTAGCTGTATATCCGATTGAACCTGAAATTAACATGGATGAAATTATTATTGTAATAAGAAACAAATATCTATGAAATCCCTGTTTTTGGTTGGATATAGCTCTCTCCTTCTCCAACTCCATATGTGATTCTCTCCTCTAGCATTATGGGATAAGCTTTTTGATTTAGACAAACAACTTTTTTGCAGTGTTACCAATTATATTAGTTCCAACTCCATCTACAGTTCCACCAATAAGACCCCCAACCAATGGAACTGCCTTTCCAAGATTAATAATTCCTTTTTCACCAAACTTAGTAACCAGTCTTATACCTACAGCTTTGTTTATTGCTTTTATAACTTCACCCGGAATTTTCTTTATTGCCTGTTTTGCTAATGCTGTACCTAATTTTAAACCAGCTTGTTTTAAAATATCAGTCGCTGCTTGACCAGTTAGGCATACAAACACAAAAGTCTTTACTTGGTCATCTTTTAAGTCATAACCCCTCATATGTGCTATGGATGCTATCAGTCTAATTTGCACGTACATAACAGAAGCTATATTTGCTGGTATTGCTACTGGTAGAGTTATTAATCCCCCCAGTCCAGTAAGGAATCCACTAGTTGCACCTTTTGCATTTTGCCATCTAATTAAACTTTCAATCGCCTTTTCAACATCTGAATGCTTACTTAAATAGCTTTCTGCTAAATCAGCTGCAGTATCAGTACCAGGCAAGCCATTAACTGCCTTCTCATATGCCCAATCCAATACTTGTGTTATTTTACTCTCGGTTATTGCTGACATTAGGATCATTCCTTTTATTTATTAAAATAGTAACTTTTGAGTACTTCACCATTTGCAAGGTTTTTCCTGCATAATTTCTACAATATTCTACCATATATTACAAAATAGAAGTTCGAATTTCATTTAATGGAATAAAAACCTCCGCCACTTAGGCGAGCGAAGGGAACCGTAATAATCCAGCTTTCGTTACTCCCGGATAAACACGGGGACGAATCTTGCGTTTCTTTCGTTTTTCTAAAAAAAAAACAGAAGGTCCGTCCCTTTGTTCCTTAGAGGAGATTTGTACCCTTTTGTCCATTATTCTATCTCTCTCATTAAACATTACGAAGTTATTAATAATTATTATCTATCTATATCTATGTTAATTGTTACTACTTCTTTATTTGAATTTAATAATTGTTTCTGATAATCATTCTCTATCACAATAGTTCCATCGGAAAACAAATGAATACCTTCCTTGTCCACTGACTTAAAAGTAAGTCTAGTAGAGTTATTAATTTCTTTCGGAGAATTTAGTAAGTCCCATATCTTAATAGATATTCCATAAATATAATTACCACCAAGTATATGAGAAAGCAAAGTATCTATTTCACTCTCGCTTTGGTCTAATATATAGAACAATTCACCGTTAAAGTTAATTTTCCTTGCTTGAAAATCGCCTATATCTAAACCATTATATAATCTCATAGCGGTCTGTAGATGCCCTAACATTAAAAACCAACTTACATAGTGTTGTTTTATAAGTGATGTTTGATTTTTAATCATACCATTTGGTTTTCCCTCAGGGTCACTTAACCTTAATGTAGTGATTTCAGAATGTGATTTTTCAAAAAAATCGACAATAATCCCGTATGTTCCTCTGACAGGATTTGTGAGACCTCGTGATATAAAATAGTTATTTCCACTTACACATTGTTCTAATGCTTTCTTAAACTTCTTTTTTAACTCAACTAAATCTACCTCATTCGGCCATCGTCCCTTAATTTCAAGCAAGAAAATATCTCCACCTGATGGATCATACATAACAAAGTCAGGAGTACTTTCATTTAAGTTTGGTTCGGGAAGTAGCTCGATTCTAGTATAATCCTTAAAGTCTATTAAACATGGGAACTTTAAGTAATTCAGAGCAAATAAATATGAAACTCCTTGCGCCAACTCCCCTATTCTCGAACTTCGTGAGAAATCCCTAAACAAATTATTAGCACCATCAATTAATGACAGATTTCTATCCTTAGTAATTACATATTTTAAAAAGAGTAGAGATGATCCAGTCTGATATATTAAGAATGGTAATTTATATGGATCCTTTAGGATGGTTCTAGCAATTGCTATGGCTAATTCTAATTTACTTATACTGGTATTACCTCTATAAATTTCATTTAATTTCACACGTCTTCTATTACTTGGACAGGTATATTCTACTAATGATATATCTCTTTTAGACATAAACAACTTCCTCCCCTTATAGTGATTACACAGCATAATTCAGTAAGATAATGATAAAAAGTAAAAAAGTCTAATAAAAATTCTACTAGGGGCATATAGTTTCTCAATTAAATGATACCAGTGGTATGGTTCTACTGGTTACATAGATTCTTCAACACACACAGGGGGATAAATTTCAGCATTCTGCATTGACTTTTTTATACTGCATTCTTTCCAAGGTCTTTTAACATTCATTTTTGCAACAGTTTGAGGGTTATAATTGTATTAAACTTACAAAGACATATTTATAAGCTAACTCCAAATTTTTTATACACTTATCATAGTAACTACCTCATAGCTAGAAGAATTACAGTGGTTACTATAGGTAATAAGATTATTAGCACCAAATTAAAGGAAAGGACTATATTATCGACAGTTAGATCAAAAATTCTCTTTAGTTTGTCACTATTTTCTGCCTTTTCCCTCATGCTTACTTCAAAGTCTATCGGATGATGATTCTCATTATTTTTTAATAATGTTTGATACTCAAACATTATAGTATTAAATTCTTCTAAATAATCCTTTTCTGTTAACCTGTTTTTATCACTATTATCTTTAATTAATAAATCTTTTAGTCTTAAAATTAGGTCTTCTATATCTAATTGATGATAATGTACCTTTAATGCTCTTTCGTTATAATTAAGCTCATTAATATAGTACTGAATCAGGATAACATAAATTGAAAAAATTCCTGCTAGTATACTAAATGTAGCTCCTGTAAATATTGAGTCAATTTCTTCCCCTCCAAGGGACAATAACACAAAAACAACTGCCTCAATATTCATCACAAACAAAATCGCCTTCCATCTTTCACTATATTTCTTTAAACGGAGACTCATTTTTATTCTCGTGTTTCTTAGCTTATTAAGAGTTTTAACTTTCTTTTCAATTTCAGATAATATAGTAATATTCTTGTAATCCACATTCATTTAAAATCCCCTCACTTATTAGAAAACAAATAAAATCTCCATTGAATTAGTACTATAGAATCTAGCAATACATACGCATTTGTTTCAATAACCAATGATGAATTTTTTATCTCTGCAAACCCATAACATTTCTAATACTTCTAGCTTTATGCAAACTGCACCTTGCCTGTTTTTATTCAAGTAAAAAATATATACACTACTCATATATAAATAACCGTTTACTTGCTCTTTCAATGAGGATTTATATATTTCAACCTTAGTAGTTTATCAACGAATTTTCAACAAAATATTACAAAAAAATCCAATATAAATTCACATGGCATTAAGGTTACTTTATAAGGTCATATTAGTATAAGTATTTAGGATTGTAGCTTTAAAATTGATTTTTAACTTGTTCATCATTTAAACTACACGCTTATATAACAGGGTATTGCCTATATCAAAAAAACCCGCCACTTAAGCGAGCGAAGGTAAACGCAATAATCCAGCTTTCGTATACTCCCGTAACTTAACTTTAGTCTCAAACGGCTCTATATAAACAAACTCCGAACTCTCATGCAATCTCTTAGCCTGGTACCCTCGTTTTCTTTCATGCTCAGGAACCCCAAACTCCATAAACCCAAGAGACTTTCCGTTATAATCACTAAGTAACCACCCAAACTCATTCTTACGATAACCAGTAACAAGCACATCAGCATACTGATAATTAATACACTTTAACCAAGAGTGACTACGCTTCCCTATTTCATACTTGGATTCTTTCTTTTTCAAGACAATCCCCTCAAGTGACTGTGCCTTCGTTAACTCAAAAAAGGCAACATCGTTACCTTCAATAAACTGAGATTTTGCTAGTAAGTCAGTGTCTGTTTGAATCAACTCCGTCAGTAGTTCCTTTCGCTGCAATAACAGCAGGCTAGCTACGGATTCTCCCTGATGAAGTAGCACATCAAAGACTACATAACTAATCTTGTAATTTGATCGCTTAGACTGAAAACGACTCATGACCGCTTCAAAGTCAGGCTTCCCATCCTCGTTTGTAACGATCAGCTCTCCGTCTAGTACGGTGCCTGGTGGAATACTATTTAAGGCAACTAACTCCGGGAACTTTGATGTAACTTCATTTTATGACGAGTGTAAAGACGTACTTTACCATGTAAATCAACTGCATATAATAAACGAATTCCGTCTAGTTTTAATTCTGTTATATAATCATCGGAGTCAAAGGGTTGCTCCGTTTTGTGTAGTAACATTTGGGATATAAACATATAAAACACCTCACCCTTCATTTTATCAGGATTGGTGTTTTATAACGTTAGGAAAACGATGGAAGTGACAGCTCTCCTACTTACTTTGTACAAGTAGAAATAATTCCCTTCTACAGTTCCTCTTCACTAAAATAATCAGTGTCTATACGCTTGACTATAAATCTCTTATATTCCGATACACCCAGCTCATAATCAATCATTAGTTGAGTTCACCACTCTCCATCTATTAACACGATTTTTTGATTAATGAATTTGAACATAGTCTTTCGCTTAAATCGAGGATTTTGTTGAAAATCCATGGGTACAGGAAACTTGTCCCCATTGGAAAGGACAAAGTAACTGTACCTACTGTCGACATATATACATAACAAACTATTCAACAAGAAAACGTAACAATACCCTCACTGCAAAAGAAGGCAACATCACAACAAAATAGAATAATATTCTCCTCTTCTATACTTCTAATATCACAATTTGAAGGATATCAATAATTAATGTAGTAAATATATCTATGTGCAAACCACAAACTACTATTAAGGAGGTTTTCCAAGTGAAGGTCGTTATTTCGTTTTTTAATCGTATTATGCAGCGTTATTTGCCCGATCCGTTTTTGTTTGTTGTCATTTTAACGTTTGTTGTATTCGGGCTTGGCCTATTGCTTACGGAAAGCTCAACAATGAACATGGTTCAGTATTGGGGTGACGGTTTTTGGAGTCTGTTAGCCTTCTCGATGCAAATGGTGTTAGTATTAGTTACCGGTTATGTGTTGGCAAGCAGTCCATTGTTTAAGAAAGGGCTTGGCGCTCTGGCTTCTAAAGCAAAATCACCAGGTCAAGCAATCATTTTAGTTACGGTTATTTCGATTATTGCGAGCTGGATTAACTGGGGATTTGGACTTGTAATCGGAGCCCTGTTTGCAAAGGAGCTTGCAAAAAAGGTTTCTAATGTCGATTACCGGCTATTAATTGCAAGCGCTTACAGTGGATTCGTTGTGTGGCATGGTGGATTTTCTGGTTCCATTCCACTTACGATTGCGACCGAGGGACATTTTTCACAGGATTTAATTGGCATCATTCCTACTAGTCAAACAATTTTTGCTACTTTTAACGTAATCATTGTGTTAGCCCTTTTCTTAATTTTACCTGTCTTAAATCGCTTCATGCATCCATCTAAGGAAGAAACCATTACCGTAAGCCCTGAGTTACTTGAAGGTTCATCTAACTTTCAAGCTGCGACTATTGAACATTCAGCGATGACTCCTGCTGAAAAGATTGAAAATAGCTTTATCGTTTCATTATTAGTTGGTCTATTAGGTTTAGCATTCTTAGTTTACTATTTTGTGAACAGTGGCTTTAACTTAAACTTAAATATCGTTAACTTTATTTTCTTATTCCTTGGTATTCTATTCCATGGTACTCCTCGAAGATTTTTGGAGTCTGTGCTTGATGCTGTAAAGGGTGCTGGGGGGATTATCATCCAATTCCCGTTTTACGCTGGTATTATGGGGATGATGACAGCTTCAGGTCTTGCCGCAGTAATGTCTGAGGCATTTGTGTCCATCTCTAATGAGTTTACGTTCCCTCTATTCACATTTATAAGTGCTGGTATCGTTAACTTCTTCGTTCCTTCTGGTGGAGGTCAGTGGGCTGTTCAAGCACCAGTAATGTTAGCTGCTGCTGACGCACTGGATGTATCCTATGCGAAAACAGCAATGGCTGTCGCTTGGGGAGATGCTTGGACGAATTTAATCCAACCATTCTGGGCTCTTCCGGCACTGGCAATCGCTGGCTTAAAGGCGAAGGACATTATGGGATATTGTGTCGTTATCTTATTTGTAAGTGGAGCCGTCATATCACTAGGATTGTTACTTTTCTAAGGAAATCCATGGAATCCATGGGGACAGGGACCTTGTCTCAGTAAGAAGGGACAAAGCACCTGTCCCTCCTGTCCTACATTAAAAGTCCTCTCTAGTAAGTCCTTGTTAAATGGCAAGGTTTTAAATCTACTAGGCTCATAGGTAGATCTCCTCTGACTTATTACTTACTTCTATAGTCTTTTTGAATAATTAAAATTACTCAACATATCCATTATTAGAATTATATTTTCTAAGATACGTATATTTTTCTCAAATTTATATATTAGGGGGTAAAATGGTGTTAAAAAAATTCATCTCGGTTAGTTTAGTATTACTATTTCTTTTAAGTAGTTTAAGCTTTGTTAATTCTGCAAGCGCTGCCAGTACGTATGATGGGAAGACCCTTGATACGGGAATTTATTGGTATGGTAAAGGGAATGTCTCGGAAAAATTCGTCTCAGGTCAAAGCAATCCTTATTTTGATCCGAGTAAGCCAACCTTTATTTATGTTCATGGCTGGCAGCCCGGTACAACGAGTTCTTTATTTAGAGAAAACTTCAATGGGAAAAATAACGACTCAACCTATGGCTTGAACATTAATTTTGGAGATGCATGGGTTGATGCAGGGTGGAATATTGGAATCTTCTATTGGAATCAGCTTTCAGACGAAAGTTTCGTTGCCTCCGCGGAAAATAAGATTTGGTCCGCTTCTACATCTGTAGGAATGCGTTGGAAGGATATATATGGTTTTTATAGAACAGACAATATGCCAACCGTAAGTGCTGGAGAATTATTTTATGCATCCTTTACAGAAGCGCTTTCAGGTTATCAAGGCAGTAATATTCGAATTGCTGGACATTCATTAGGCAATCAAATGGCTGTTCGACTAGTGAAATTGGTTAGTGACCAAGTAGATGCCGGGAATCTCCAGAGCAATCTATTACCAAACAGAGTAGCATTACTAGACCCGTACTGGACGAGTGGAAGTAAGAGTTACTTAAATGGGAGCTCAACAGGAGCAACCGTTAATAGTTATGTAAAAGAGTTAAAAGCCAAAGGGGTCGTCTTCGAGCAATATAAGTCATCAACACTTTCAGATACATGGGGCGCCGATAGCAATCCAGAGCTAGAAACTTTAACAGCCTTCTCGATCCTTCGTCCAGATTATATACCATCGACAAATCAGACAGCCAGGCACAACATGATTAAAAATTGGTATTTTCATTCCTATGCATTTAATCCACCTACAGAGCTTACAATGGGTAAAAACGGTAGAATTTCGACCACACCAAATGTAACAGCTTCAGCCAAAACTACTAATATAAGAATTGGTGAAATGCAGGGAAATACCTATGAGTGGGATCAATACGATGGGAAAAACACGGCAACTGTTGAGGATGATACTTTCCTTAAAATAACAAAATAATTTCGTTTTAAGATTCAAGGGGACAGGGACTTTGTTCTAATTGGAAAGGACAAAGTCCCTGTACCTATTGCCCTTATATAATATAGTAAAGAGGAGTCTTTTATATTGCTGAAACTTATATTGAATATCATCGCTTTTATTCTTGTCATTATTGTGAATACTTTAGCGGTTACCCTTCCATTAAATGACCAGACTACAAAGGAAATCAGTGATCGACTGGATCTTTTCATTACTCCTGCAGGTTATGTTTTCTCGATTTGGTCTGTCATTTATGGGTTACTCGCCATATGGATCATCCGGCAAATAACTAAGAGCAGAAGAAACTTGCCATTATATCAAAACACAAGTTGGTTATTTATATTAAGTTGTATATTAAATTCTTCATGGATTTTTGCGTGGCATTACAATTATTTTGGTCTTTCCGTTATGATCATGGTCTGCTTATTAGCCACTTTAATTGCTCTTTATAGAAAAATAAAGGTTACGGAACCTGCTCTAATTGATTTAGCTCCATTTTCCATTTATCTTGGTTGGATCTCCATTGCAACGATTATTAATATCACCTATTATTTAACTGATATAAATTGGAATGTATTTGGAATATCTTCATTAACTTGGGGATATCTTGAACTCATAGTGGCTACCATTCTAGCTATTTCATTTACGTTATCCAAAGAAGATTACCTATTTCCACTTGTGTTTGTATGGGCGTTTATTGGCATTGGTGTTGAGCATGCAGGGGACCATTTAAATTATGCAAACCTTTCTTTTATACTTGCTGGGTTCATTTTCTTGTTCACCCTTCTCTATACAGTTAAGAGCATGAGAAGTAAATAAATAATAGTATTAAGGAAAAACAAGACAACTCCCTAGTAGGTGTTGTCTTGTTTCATTACTTTATTTTATTATTCATTAGCCATTGAACGGCATTTGAAATTCCGATAGAGCCTTAACCAGTAGAACCGTCCGCTCGGTACTCGAACTGTTCCCCCTGCTTTCACCCACAAGTTCATAGAATTTGCCAAGAAAATAAGATAGAGAATTTAGTCTAAATCTAGTAAGATATCCACATAGGACAAGTGAAATTAGATAAGGGGTAAAAAAATGAGCGTATTAAATGTACAAGGTTTAAGTCATGGTTTCGGTGATCGTGCCATTTTTAATGATGTGTCTTTCAGGCTTTTAAAAGGCGAACATGTTGGACTAGTTGGGGCAAATGGTGAAGGTAAGTCTACTTTCATGAATATTGTCACTGGGAAACTACAACCCGACGAGGGGAAAGTGGAATGGTCACGTAAGGTTCGTGTTGGTTATTTAGATCAGCATGCTGTACTTCAAAAAGGTACTACGATGCGTGAAGCCTTGAGTACTGCTTTTCAATATCTTTTTGATGCTGAAGCAGAAATTAATGAACTTTATGCAAAGATGGGTGATGAAGGTGCTGATATCGATGCGTTACTCGAAGAAGTTGGAGAGCTACAAGAAACGTTAGATAGTAATGACTTCTATCTAATTAATTCAAAAGTTGAGGAAGTTGCTCGTGGTCTAGGATTAGACGATGTTGGACTCGATCGAGATGTAGATGATCTTAGCGGTGGGCAACGTACTAAAGTTTTGCTAGCTAAGCTCTTGCTAGAAAAACCTGAAATCCTATTATTAGACGAACCAACAAACTATTTAGATGAACAACATATTGAGTGGTTGAAGCGATATTTACAGGAATATGAGAATGCATTTATCTTGATTTCACATGATATTCCATTTTTGAACAATGTTGTTAACTTGATTTATCATATGGAAAACCAAGAGCTGAATCGATATGTTGGTGACTATGATAACTTCTTAAAAGTATATGAAATGAAGAAGCAACAGCTAGAGTCTGCTTACAAGCGTCAACAACAAGAAATTGCTGATTTGAAAGATTTCGTTGCTCGTAACAAGGCAAGTGTTGCAACTCGGAATATGGCGATGTCTCGTCAGAAGAAGCTGGACAAAATGGAAGTTATCGAATTAGGGAAAGAAAAGCCAAAACCTGAGTTTAAATTCAAAGAAGCTCGCGCAGCTAGTCGTTGGATTTTCGAGACAGAGAATCTAGTTATTGGATACAATGATCCACTTTCTCGCCCACTAAATTTGAAAATGGAACGCGGACAAAAAATTGCCTTTGTGGGTGCAAACGGTATTGGAAAGTCTACTCTTTTAAAAAGTATTCTTGGGTTGATTAATCCAATTTCGGGTAAAGTGGAACGTGGTGAGTACCAATACATTGGGTACTTCGAGCAGGAAGTTAAACAGTCCAACTACAACACTTGTATTGAAGAAATTTGGAGTGAGTTCCCAGGTATGAATCAGGCTGAAGTCCGTGCTGCTCTTGCAAAATGTGGATTAACGACGAAGCATATTGAAAGTAAAATCGAAGTCCTTTCTGGTGGTGAAAAAGCCAAAGTTAGATTGTGTAAAATTCTAAACACAGAAACGAATTTATTAATTCTAGACGAACCTACCAATCACTTGGATGTGGATGCAAAAGAAGAATTGAAGCGTGCTTTACAGGAATATCGCGGTAGTATCTTGATGGTATCACACGAACCTGATTTCTATCGTGAAATTGCGACTGATATTTGGAATTGTGAGGATTGGACTACGAAAGTGTTTTAAATAAAGATTATAGGGTACCTTAGTAAAATTTTACTGGGGTACCCTTTTCTATTTTCTATTCCTTTTCAGTAATATATCTATCAACCATTCGTTCATTTCCAAGATCAAAAGGCGCAAGCGCCCCGTTTAGCTCCGACAAGCAAATGTTCCTATGACAAAGAAAAGGTGGTTTTTCCTTTTATTTGTCATAGGGTTATTTGACCTCGAGGGGCTGGGCGCTGGAGCTGGATTACTACACAAAATCGTTAGAAAAGAACAATAGAAATTTATACTTTCTTACATATTTAATAAAACTAAACCGTCATCCTCCAACTAGACATTCCCAACCAAGCCTCTTTCTCTTTATAGTCAGGCATGATCTTCCCAACAAGACGCCAAAAGGAACGGTCATGGTTTAAATGAACCATATGACACATTTCATGAACGACTACATAATCGATGACTTCAAGTGGAGCCATTGCTAGTTTCCAGTTAAAGGTTAATTGGAGATTAGAATCACAGGTTCCCCATTTGGTTGTACTGTCAATAATACGTACAGACCGTGGTTTGGATTTGAAGTTCGGTTGATGGAAAGAGATTCTCTCCTCCACTAAAGCCTTACATTGCTGGTAATAGAATTTCTTCAATGCTTGTTTGATTGTTTCATCATCAAGCTGCCTCACATAGATATGCAACGATTCTACCTGAAACTCTACCCGGTCTTTTGGTGTACTTGAATCTTGCGTAATTTTTATAGGATAGGTCTTACCTAGATATAGAAAATTCTCATCATTTTCATATACTTTTTCCTGAGGTCCGTTCAGCCGTTCCTCTATTTCCATTACTTTGTTTTGGATAAGATCCCAATTTGCCTCTAACACCTCAATGACACGATGATTAGGTGTCTTCTTTGGAGCAAGAACTTCAATATTTCCATAGCCATCTATTGAGATTCCAATAGTACCTCTGTTTTTATACTTGATTTCAAAACGTATCGTTTCATCTTTGAAGGTATGTATCATGTTTATCACCGTTTGTTAGACTTGTTCTTTAAAATCCTAACTTTACATTTCCTTTGACATCACTACAAGTTTATTGATTGTCTTCCAGTTACGTACCGTGACTGGAACGTCCTTTCAGTTATTTTCCAGTCAGCTGTCAACCATACCTTATTCCCATTTAAAAGTACGACTGGCAATAAAGAAGGCAACAATAGCCCACCCACTAAGAATGAGTCCTTCCACCCAAAGTCCAGTTAAAGATGTCCCCACATTCATCGTTTCACGAAGAGCTGTGCTTAAATGAGCAATAGGTAAAATTTTCACAATAGGTTGGAGAAAGTCTGGCATATTGCTAATAGGGAAAAAGACGCCACCTAAAAAGAGCATCGGAAATGTTGCAAACCCGGCAATCGGTCCAGCACTTTCAGGATTCTTTGCAATGCCTGCAATGATAAACCCAAGTGCCATGAAAGCCAATGTTCCTAAAATGACAAATCCAATTAACACCAACCACGAGCCACTCACATTGACACCAAAGACTAAGTTAGCAATGAGTAAAACGAGTAAAGCTTGCAATCCGTTTAATAAGAGTCTTGCCGTAATTTGAGCTGCGATAAATGTTGAGGCTTTTAGTCTTGTACCTTGCATTCTTCTCAAAATACCTCGTTCTCGCCAAGCTGAGATTTGACCAGCAACACCATTCATGTTGTTACTCATAATCATCATGGCGACAATACCTGGTACTAGAAAGTCAATGTATCCAATGTCTAGTGCACGGACCCCTTTAGATTCAATATCAACTATTGGAGTATAGTTGGTCTCTTTCTTACTCCATTGATCAATAGTTGCATTCACGACGGCGAGCCCGATCTGTGAAGCAGACATATTGGTTTCGTTATAGTAAACAGGTAATGTATAGGCGGGATCCTGTTCAGTTCTAGTCGATATGGAATCTCCATAGCCTTTTGGAAGTACCATGACAATTTGTACATCGCCTTTTTCTAGTCGGTCAAGCGCTGCCTTTAGATCATCAGATTCATCGACAGTCATCGCTTCATTTTCTTTAAATAGAGAGACAAGCTCTTTTGAAGCACTCGTATCATCTTCATTTACAATCGAAAGTGAGATGGAGACGCCACCACCCGAACCGACAAATGTTCCTAATGCAATCATCAGAATTAGCGGAAACAGCAGTGTGAAGAAGAGTACTTGGCGATTGCGTGAAAAGATTCGGAGTTGGGCTAATGTTAGTTGCCAGTATGCCTTCATTCTCGTAGACTCCTTCCTGTCATATGAATAAATACATCCTCTAATGTTGAAGTTCTCGTCTGAAGATCTTGGAGATTGATGTTTTGATTCGATGCTTGTTGAATTAAATCCGTTAACGTTAGCTGAATGGAATCTGTGTATAAAACATATCGTTCATTTCGATTGCTCACTTGCTTTACTCCTTGTAATGAATGTAAAAAAGAAACATCTTCATTATGTAAAAGTGAAAATTCCACCGCACTATCTGATTGAAGATTTTTCACTAACGTAGCAGGTGTATCAAGCGCTATTAACTTACCTTGGTCCATAATAGCAATTCGATCACATAGCACATGTGCTTCATCCATATAATGCGTGGAAAGCACAACCGTTTTACCTTTTGCTTTCAGGTTTTCAATAATATCCCATAATGTTCTTCTTGCTTGGGGATCTAAGCCTGTTGTTGGTTCGTCGAGAAAAACAATTTTAGGGTCATGAATTAATGCGAGTGCAATGGCTAATCGCTGTTTCTGGCCACCAGATAAGGTTTTAATGCGTGCCTTTTTCTTTTCTGTTAATAACACTTCTTCTATTATTCCTGGTATTGATACATGACTTGGATAAAAGCTTGCATACATCTCCATAATTTCTTGGATTGTTAATAATTCAAATAATGAGGTAGATTGAAGCTGAATCCCAATTACTTCTTTTACTTTACCAATCTCTTTCCGAATATCAAATCCAGCCAGTCGAGCCGTCCCTTCATCGGGCTTTCGAAGACCCACCAGCATTTCAATCGTTGTGGTTTTACCGGCACCATTCGGTCCAAGTAAACCGAAAACCTCTCCTGCTTTCACTTTGAATGTCACACCACTTACCGCGGTGTGCTTTTCATACCGTTTGACTAATCCGTCTACCTCAATCATATCTTCAACCATATACTCAACACCTTTCAATCCTAAAGAAACCTCTACCAAAGAGT
>NZ_JAJQKI010000007.1 GCF_023036475.1 Bacillus pinisoli | reverse complement strand
GAAGTAGTTTGGTGATGATGGCGAAGAGGACACACCCGTTCCCATTCCGAACACGGAAGTTAAGCTCTTTTGCGCCGATGGTAGTTGGGACTTTGTCCCTGTGAGAGTAGGACGTTGCCAAGCAATGTAAAAACAAGCAGCTAATTATAGCTGTTTTTTTATGTTTTCTTCTTTTTTGTGGAATTACGGTGTAACATTGTGAAATAAACTAGAAAATCGTGAAATAACTAAACATTCCGTGGAAATACTTACCAAAAAGCTTGAATAACTTATATATTCTTAGAAAAAGTAAAAACAGTAAAGAGCGTTGTCTTTTCGTAGGCAATAATTAATTCCCTAACCTAAATGTGCTAAACAAATAGTAATTAGAACTACACAATACATAATAAATTACCTCTAATTGTAATTGATTCTTAATAATTTCAAACTATGAATAGAATAATTTAATTGTTCTTCAAACCTAAAAGTTAACTTCATTTGAAATTCTTCTAGTCGAGGCTTTACCTCTGCCAAAATAAACCCCAGCAGACTAAATAAAACGTGCACTAATTTAATACACCACAAACTTGTTTAGTACTTCTAACAAAATCCCGACTTTATTAGAGTAGGAAATTGATTCAGAATAATATTTATTAATTCTTAGGAATCTAATACTATGAGATATATACTAATTCTTATTATAACTGTATTCGCTTTATTTCCTAATCCTAGCCATACTTCGGCTGCAGAGAGTATTGTAAAAGTAAGACTTGAAAACTATATTAAGGAAACATCAAAAATTACTATACAATTAGAAGGAGATTATATCAGTCTAGATCCAACACTTTGCATCATTGAGGGAACTGCTTATGATTTAATCGTAAAGAATGGAGAGATGTATCTAGTTGGTGGGGGCGAAATTCAAAAAGTTAATGGAACTTTTGTGCTCGTTCCAACTGCTTATGATGAAAGTCATATTTTATCAATAAATGATCGTTCTTATTTAGGTGCATTTGAATTTCAAGTTGAAAATGGAAAATTTATTCGACCAGTTAATCAACTCCCACTTGAAGATTATCTAAAAGGTGTTGTTCCTTATGAGGTGTTTCCAAGCTGGGGGATTGAAACTTTAAAAGCTCAAGCCTTAGCTGCAAGAACTTATGCTGTCTCCCATATGAATGCTGAGATGGATGACACAATACAATACCAAGTTTATGCCGGTTATGATTGGTCACCATCTACTACTCGTGCTGTGGAAGAGACAAAAGGTGAAGTCATTACATATAAAGGAAAGTTAATAGATGCTTTCTATTCAGCAAGTAACGGGGGAGTAACGGAAAGCAATGCTAACGTATGGGGTGGAAAGTCCATATCGTATTACCCCATAAAATCAGACCCATATGATCCAGTAAATCCTTGGGAATATAAGCTACATCGAACCCAAATTGATTTAAGCAATATAGACTGGGACCGATCTTCTTCTTGGGATGAATTAGTAGAAGAAGACAAAGAAATCACAACTACAATGAAAAAATGGCTTGCAAGACAGGGATATGCGGGAAATATAAAGATATTGTCTATTCCCATATTTGATATTTCGGAAGAGCGTTTTGATTCTGACCGTTCAGTTGTAGGCTCTATATCTATTCATTTTTTGCAAAAAATCATTGATGGCTCCGTATTTTATAACGAGGTTAAATTAGAGAATGTAAAGTTAAATAAAATAAGACCTATGATTGGTGGAGCTTTATTTAAAAGTTATCTCATTGATACCTTAAAAGAGGAGAATGACCATTATATTATGAAAGGAAGAGGATATGGTCATGGGGTAGGAATGAGTCAATGGGGTGCCCATATAATGGGGAAAGAAGGAAAAAACTATAAAGAGATTCTTCAATTTTATTTTCCAGGAACAGACATTATAAAGTACTAGAAGCTTGTGACATTTTTTATTTTAGTTATTATCATATACAAAGTCTGCTTTCGCAAAAATCTAAATCCCAAAAGCCTTATTTTTACTAGATGGTACAGGTCTGGTTTTTCAAAAAGAAAGAATTGCTCTTTTCCAACGGTTATCCATTTTAAGTAATAAAATAAAAAAGCCGAACTTTTATAAAAAGTTCGGCTTTTTTTAATAGGTCTAGAGTTTGTTTTAACAATGTAATATTTTTTCTTTTTATATTATGTTATGTCATAATAAAGTTTAAAGTCAAAATATTATTAATATTGAGGTGTTTAAACTTGTTAAATAATAAAATTAGAGTTGGGATTATTGGGACGGGTTTTGGTGCAAAGGTACATGCTCCAATTATGCAAGCTCATCCTGGATATGAGGTCGTCGCTATTTCGAGTGTTCATCGTGGAAATCTTGAAACAGTAGTAAATGAAACGGGAATTACAAAAGTTTATGATAGTTGGCAGAAAATGCTGCAAGAAGAGGAATTAGATTTACTGTCAGTTGTGTCTGCTCCTTACCTACATCATGAGATGGTAGTGGAGGGTTTCAAGAAGAATTTACATATACTCTGTGAAAAGCCAATGGCTTTTGATGCTCATCAATCAAAAGAAATGATGGATGCAAGAGATCAAGCTAAACGATTTGGACTTATTAATTTTGAATTTAGATTCTTACCTGCAAGAATGAAGGTGAAAGAAGTTCTTTCAAGTGGGAAATTAGGTGACATAACCCATGTGTCATACCGAGCTAATTTCTCTTCTTATCAAGGATTATTGAATAACCATAGAGGATGGCTTGGCCAACAAAATTTTGGCGGGGGCATGTTAGGAGCCATTGGTTCACACATGTTTGATTCTCTTACTTGGTGGTTAAATGATGAAGTGAAAGATGTTATGGGACAATTACCAATTCATGTACAAAAAATAAAGAGAGCGAATGAAACTGAAGAAAGAACTGCAGAGGATTCTTTCCAAGTAGTTGGAACCCTTCAAAAAGGTACCTCTTTCACTGTTGAATTATTATCAGCTACTAGACACAAAGAAAGTCAATGGAAACTAGAAGTGTTTGGAACAAATGGCTCACTCATTATGACAGATGATCAAAAAGTAGAAGTTGCTATTGGCGACGAAGCATTGTCGGAAGTTGAATTGTCACCTAAAATTGAAGAACCAACTCATCTTTCTGCAAGAGCGTTATCTTACTATCAAGCATTTTATCCAATGTTAGATCACTTATTTACGACAATTAAACAAAAAGAACATATCCAACCTCTGGCTTCTTTTGAAAATGGTCATCGCGTTCAATTAATATTAGATGCAATTCGTTTATCCGCAAAAGAAGGTAAAAGAGTGTTCCTGTAATGTCGGTATCTAGTAGTACCGACTTTTTGTTAGGCTCTTTTCTAAACTTTAGATTGTAAAAGCCGTATTCTATAGTAAGTAAAAATTCAGTTTTGGGATTTTTGCAGTAAAGGAGAAAAGAGATGGGTAATTTCATCAATCAACATATTTATATCGTTTATACTTTGATATTAGTCACATATACAATTAATGTTTTTTTAGAAAATCCCTTAATTGATTTAACAATAGGGTTACTTGCTATACCGATGTTAGCCCTTTCTTTAGTTGGTGCAAGTAAATTATTTAAGATTTTGGGTAGTATTTTCATTGGAGTTGGAGCAATCTTATACTACATGGAAGGTTTATCTCTAACTAATATCCCAACATTTATGTTAGTCAATATGCCTTTGCTTGCTTTTTTACTAGTCTTGCCTTGGATGAATAGTATTGTAAGAGCAGGTCGATTTGACCGTCGCTTAAAGGAAATGATGGAGGATAACGTATCAAATCTAGGAAAGCTTTACTCTAGAAGTTCATTTACGACCTATATTTTATGTACTTTTATAAATATTTCCGCCTTGTCTTTAGCTCAAGAAATTCTGATGGGAAACCTCTCAAACCTTAAGAAAAAGTTAAGAGATTCCTATATTAGTAGAATTACTTTGCGTGCCTTTGCACTTGCGCTTGCATGGAGTCCTATGGAAATTATGGTAGCCATGACTGTTGACGCAACAGGTGTTAGTTACTTAAGATACCTTCCGTGGCTATTGTTATGTTCAACCATTGTTTTAATGTTAGATTGGTTCAGGGGTAATCGGAGGTTTAAAGAATTTCCTTATCAGCCTAGTGATATGAAACAAGTAAGAAACGTTAATTTTGGTAGAGTAATCTTACAAATATTAAAATTACTTGTAGCATTAATTGTATTTTTATCACTTGTCGTATTCGTTGGAAATGTATTTACATTAAATTTTATTTTGTCCGTTACGTTAGTAATCTTACCTTTCTCTTTCGGGTGGGCATTGCTTATGAGACGATGGAGAAGTTTCATTCATATCGGTTGGCAAACGTGGAAGGTAAGGAGTAATAACATACAGAATTTTGTCGTTTTATTTTTGTCATTATCTTTTTTTACAAGCACATTAAATGCTACTCCATTTTTACAACTTATTCAGCGTCCTTTTTTGGCAGCGGAACATTCACCTATTCTTATCTTGTTATTAATTCAGCTTACTTATTTGCTCATGTGTTTGGTTGGAGTTCATCCTGTCGCAACTTTTGGAATTCTGGCAGAAGTGGTACAACCATTGTATGGTTTAGTAAACCCTCTAAGTATTGGGATTGTGTTAATTATTGGCGCTTTAACTACTGCGACTATAGGAGCTTACGGGGTTACAGTTACACTAACATCAATGAATACGAAGCAAAATCCTTATGGAATTACACTACGAAATATGCCGTTTGCATTATTTTATGGTACGGTAGGAACCTTAATGGCTTATTTACTACTTTAAGAAGAAAAGAAGCTAAACACGACTTAGCTTCTTTTTTCAATCTCCTCTGAAACAATGAAAGCAAGGTCATCGTTACCAAACAGTGACAATACGGCAAGTAAGGTTTGATCAGAAATTTCTCCTGCTTCCTGTTTATCGACAGTTAATTCCATGGCTTCTCGTAAGTATTGATTGTTGACTTGGTTTGGATATGCTTTTAGATAGAGTGCTTCAGGGTCAAGATCGTGGTTTATGCACCATTGTGCAAAAATTAGGATCATCATTTTCTCATCTTTTTGATAGTTCGCAATAATATTTTGTTCAAGTTCTTTCTTATCCATAGAGGGGTGCTCCTTATTGTTTATATCTTTAAGACAGTCTATCAAACTATAATAGGTTACACAAGAATTCATCATCTCTTACTACAGCTTTTACAAATAAGCCAAAAAAGGGTGAAACGTAACAGAAATAGATTAATAAAACGACACTGTCTGGTAACAGTGTCGTTTTATTAATCTGATACAGGAACATGGATTCTAGTTGATGTTCTCGCGTATGTTTCTTTTGGTGCAGGTGCGGTCGTTTTTCTTTTGATATGTTCTTTAAAGTAGCTAATTACTTTTGAAATTACAAAAATAGATAGAATTGAACATAGTCCTTTCACCCAACCAATTACCATAATACTTGATATGACGACAATAAAATCGAAAATAAAATTGACTGTCCCAGGATTAGTATTAAATCGTTTCTGTAGAAATAGTGCTAGAATATTGGCACCGCCCAATGATGCGCCATTCATAAAAATTAGAGTTAAACCTAATCCAATAACTAATCCACCTAAAACAGACCCAACTAACATTGGAATCGTAAAATCAGGAAGGAATTGATCAACTGCTGTCATTAAAGAGAGTAAGGAAACAGCACCTGCAGTCTTCAATGTGAATCTCCAGCCCATGTGGAGAACAGAGAAAATATAGAAAGGTAGATTAATTAAGAAGAATACTATAGCAAAGGGGAGGTTTACTAAATAAGAAACGCTTAAGGCAAGACCTGCGGTTCCACCTGTAACAATATTGGAGTGTTTTAAAAGTATAACACCAAAGGTGACAACTAAACATCCTAATAAAATAAAACCAATCTTTTTCATCTTGTATACACCTCAATTCTTGTCAAAAATATCCTTATATTAAATATAAAAGATAATTGGAGATATTTACATGCAATTATGAAGGTATTATTATAATAAATAAGACAAATTGAATTAAGTTTTATTGTTTTGTATTCATTTTGAAAGAAGGCGTTTTCATGGATAAAATAGATATTAAACTTTTAGAGCTCTTACAGAAAAATGGTCGTATGACAATTAGCGACTTATCATCGGAATTAGCCTTAAGTAGACCGAGTATTACTGAAAGGCTTCACAGGTTACAGGAAAGTAACATAATAGAGGAGTTTACAACACGTGTCTCCTTAACAGGTGTAGGTAGAGAAATCCTCCTTATTATTCTAGTCGGAGGGTTAAAGGTATCCATAGCTGAGTTTGAAAAAATGGCAAAAGAAACGGAGGAGATTATTGAGTGCCATCGAGTAACGGGTGAGGTCAGTTATGTAATCAAAGCTGCTGTTTCTAATATGAATAATATGAGACTTTTAATAGATAGACTTATTCCTTATGGACAGATTAATACGTCAACTGTATTGGCATCACCTGTACCCTACCGTTATATATTACCAATACCTGAACAAAATTAAAGAGGTGTTCACATAGAACTCCTCTTAATATTGCTCTGTTTGATAGGCAATTTTACCACGGCAGCAAGTCATAAATACTTCAAAATTAGAATTGATCAACACAAAATCAGCATCCTTTCCTTCATCAATACTTCCTTTCCGATCAAAGATATTAAGATGCTTAGCTGGGTTTTCGGAGGTAAACTGTATGATCTCTTCAAGACTACAATTGGTAAACCCCAAGAAATTTCTCGCTGCCTCATTCATTTTCAACAGACTTCCTGCGATAGTCCCATCACCCAGAGTAGCTGTCTTTTCATCAACAATTACCTCTTGTTTTCCCAATTTGTAAGTGCCAGGATGTAGACATTTTGCAGAAATGGAGTCTGTAATTAAAATTAACTTATCTTTTGGTTTCATTAGGTAGGCCATTCTAACCATTTCCGGGTGACTATGTATACCATCAGCGATAATTTCTAATGTTAGTTTATCGTTAAGAAGAGCTGCGCCTACTACACCTGGCTCTCGATGATGAAGTCCCCTCATACCGTTGTACATATGTGTGATGTGAGTTGCACCATCCTGAACCGCTTGAAGCACTTGATTATATGTAGCATCAGAATGACCAATTGAAGTAATAACCTGTGCCTTCTTTAAATATTGTATAAGATTATTCCCACCGTCTACTTCAGGTGCAAGTGTGGTAATTTTAATAGTACCCTTGGCCGCCCTTTGCAATTCCTCAAATAAGGGTATGGTTGGAGGAATAATGTGCGTCTTTGACTGAGCACCTGAACGCATGGTTGAAATAAAGGGACCTTCTAAATGGATGCCTAACATCTCGGCCATACCACTTGTTGCCTGTGTGTTTATATAGTCAGCCAAATGATGGAGCGAGTTTTTAATATCTTCTACTTTCTCTGTCATGGTAGTAGCTAAAAAACTGGTAGTTCCTTCTTTAGGAAGGTAAGTAGCCATTGTTTCAAGTGCTTCTTTATGACCATCCATCACATCTACTCCACCAGTACCATGGATGTGAATATCAATCATTCCAGGAATTAGGATTAAATTATTTGGAATAGATAATGTGGTAAATCCTTGTGTATCGGTGAGTGTATTGCTCGTACCAACTTCAATTATTTTTTCATTTTTTACTTTTATATACCCATCTTCTAGTACTCGACCAGATGATTGGTTGATCTTAATACCGTTTATAATGAATTGTTTCATATGTAATTTAACCCCTCTAAAGGAATGTATGTTTGTTAGTCGTTGAACACATGCGTACATCCTTTTTAATTATACTTAATTTGGTATACTATTGGTAATAAAGGAGGGGGTAAGATGAAACTTAAATCTAAACGGATTATTCAATTAGTCAGTCATGATTTTGAGGATTTGGAGCTTTGGTACCCGGTACTTCGCTTACGAGAAGAGGGGGCAACTGTTGATATCGTTGGAGAAAAGGCAGGGGAGAAGTACATAGGAAAATATGGTGTACCTATCATATCAGACCTTTCTTTTGATGAAATTACACCAAACGATTATGATGCATTACTTGTACCAGGTGGTTGGTCACCAGACTTATTAAGAAGGTTTGATCATGTATTAAATATCGTTAAAGTAATGGATGAACATAAGAAGCCAATTGGGCAAATTTGTCATGCAGGGTGGGTGTTAATTTCTGCGAAAATCCTTACAGGTAAGAGAGTTACTAGCACACCAGGAATTAAAGACGATATGGAAAACGCTGGTGCAACGTGGGTAGACGAGCCTGTCGTAGTCGATGGACATATTATATCAAGTCGCAGGCCACCAGATTTACCAGATTATATGAGAGAGTTTATTAAAGTATTGTCACAACACTAATAAAGACAAGCTCTAGAGATATTTTTAGAGCTTGTTTTTTTATACAAGATCCTTTAACACACTAACGCATTGGGGGCCTGGCCCCCAATGCGTTAGTGTGTTAAAGGATATAGTTATAAAATTTATGTGTTAGAAACTTTTGATTTTTGGGTATAGTATGATGAGCAGATAAATACTTTACATAATGTTAATGTATTTAATCATTATGATTGGATTGAAAATCCAACTGTCCTAGAAATTAATCTCTAGACAGAATGGGGGCAAGGGAAATGAATAATAAAGAAGGAATGAAAATGTGGGAATCATTTTATGGACCCAATTTAGGGTATGTGTATGAGGCATATGAAAAGTTTCAAAAGGATCCTACTTCTATTGACGATACACTTAGAACCTTATTTGAGCAAATTGGTCCACCACCTGTAGATGATAAAACAATTGTTACGGAGCAGGAACAATCTATTCAAACAGGATCATTAAGTGCTGTAGTATCGGCAATGAAACTATTACGAAACATTAGGCGGTTTGGTCATTTAGCAGCTTCTATTAATCCACTTGAGGATCCATTTCTAAAGAAAAATTCAAGGTTCAAGGAATTAGAATCCTATAACCTAACAAGACAACAATTAGAACAAATTCCAGTTGATTTACTATGGGAAGATGCTCCTTCATTTATAAAAAATGGATTGGAAGCGTTTGAACATCTCTCTAACGTTTATTCACAAAATATAGCTTATGAGTTTGAACATATACATGATGAAGCCGAACGTAAATGGTTAGATCAATATGTGGAGAGAGAGAAACTTACGGCATCTCTTCCTAATGAAGAAAGGAAAAAGCTTCTAGAACGTCTCGTACAGGTAGAGGGATTCGAGAAATTTCTACAACAGACATTCGTAGGACAAAAACGTTTTTCTATTGAAGGTCTCGATATGCTTGTACCTATGCTGGATAAACTAATTGAAGAAGGGTGTAAAGATCAAACCGAAGATATATTTATTGGGATGGCACACAGAGGTCGCCTAAATGTATTAGCACACGTACTTGGTAAACCTTATGAATTAATATTTTCTGAATTTCACCATTCTCCTAATAAAGAGCTAATCCCATCAGAAGGCTCAAGAGGGATAAACTACGGTTGGTCAGGCGATGTGAAATATCATCTAGGTGCAAATCGAGAAGTACAAGGTGAAGAACGTACAATTAGAATTAACCTTGCTAATAATCCTAGTCATTTAGAGTTCGTTGACCCAGTAGTACTCGGGATGACGCGTGCTGCACAACAGGAACGTCATCAAAGGGGTTTTCCTAATCCAGATAAACAAAAGGCATTTGGAGTTCTAGTTCATGGTGATGCTGCATTTCCAGGTGAAGGAGTTGTAGCAGAAACTCTAAACTTAAGCCGGTTAAAAGGCTATGAGACAGGTGGAACCATTCACATTATAGCCAATAATCAATTAGGCTTTACAACAGATTATGAAGATTCTAGATCAACCACATACGCAAGTGATTTAGCGAAGGGTTTTGAGATACCTATCTTACACGTAAATGCAGATGATCCAGAAAGTTGTATTGCTGTAATGACGTTTGCCTATGAGTACCGTAAACGATTTAACAAAGATATCTTAATTGATCTTGTTGGATACCGTAGATTTGGACACAATGAAATGGATGATCCTTCTGCGACACAGCCACAAATTTATGAAAAAATAAAAAAACATCCGACTGTTGCAAAAATATATATGAATGTTCTGGTATCCAAGCAGTTAATAAAGGAAGCAGAAGGCGAAGAATTGGAAAAGAGCTTTATGAAGAAACTTCAACAAACCTTTGATGGGTTGAAAGAAAAGCAAGTTTCCGAGTTGAAGCAAATACCAAAACCAGTTGCGGAAGGGATTTCACTTGTAGATACTTCAGTTGCCGAGACAACACTTAAATCAATTAATCACAACCTTCTTGATTGGCCAGAGGATTTAAATGTTTATCCTAAACTTGAGAAAATTTTAAAACGCAGGCAACATGCCTTGGAGGATGGTAAGCAAATTGATTGGGCTCACGCAGAAGCACTTGCTTTCGCTACAATTCTTCATGATGGGAAGCCTGTTCGTTTGACCGGTCAAGATAGTGAACGAGGGACATTTGCACACAGACATCTCGTTTTACATGATTATAAAAATAATACTAGGTACTTACCGATGCATCATCTGCCTGAAGCAAGAGCCTCCTTTTCACTATTTAACAGCCCTCTTTCTGAGTCAGCTGTTTTAGGTTTTGAGTATGGATATAGTGTGCAAGCACAAGAAGCATTAGTAGTATGGGAAGCTCAGTTTGGTGATTTTGTTAATGTCGCTCAGCCTATTATTGATCAGTTTATTGCAGCGGGTCGTGCAAAATGGGGACAAAAATCGAGTCTTGTTATGCTTTTGCCACATGGTTACGAAGGCCAAGGTCCGGAACATTCAAGTGGACGGTTAGAGAGATTTTTACAGTCAGCAGCTGAAAATAACTGGACAATTGCAAACTTAACTAGCGCTGCTCAATATTTTCATATTTTACGAAGACAATCTATGATTACTGAAGGGGAAGAGGCAAGACCTCTTATTATTATGACACCGAAGAGCCTTTTACGTCATGGTATGACAGCTTCTTCTGTTACTGACTTAAGTACAGGATTATTTAAACTGTTACTAGAAGAGAAGCGCACCGGTGAAGATCCGGTAAAAGTAAAGAGACTGATCTTATGTAGTGGAAAAATAGCAGTCGACTTAGCCTCTTCTATTGAAAATATGGAGCAGTTTGATAAAGATATGTTACATATTGTTCGTGTTGAACAATTGTATCCTGTACCTAAGCAGGAATTATCTGAAATATTTAGACGCTACCCTAATGTAGAAGAGATATGCTGGGTTCAGGAAGAACCTAAAAATATGGGGGCTTGGCCATTTATACAGGAATATATTCGAGAACTAGCGCCATCAGGGATAGCTGTTGAATATATAGGTCGATATAAACGTTCCAGCCCATCTACAGGAGAACCACATATTCATAAACAAGAGCAAGCGAGCATTATTGAGCAAGCTTTAAATGGTAGAAAAGGGGGAGCAAGAAATGAAGGAAATTAAAGTACCAGAACTAGCTGAATCCCTGACAGAAGGTACGATTGCAGAATGGCTAAAAAAAGAAGGGGACTATATAGAAAAAGGTCAAGCTATCGCTGAGCTTGAGACTGATAAAGTGAACGTGGAAATAAATAGTGAAGATAGCGGCACCATTACGGAATTACTCTTTCAACCAGGAGATTCTGTCGAAGTTGGTCAGGTAATTGCAAGATTAGATGAAGAAGGTAAAGGTACATCAAAGGGTTCTTCTGAAGTAAGTGATGAAAAACCAGTTGAAAATAAAAGTAATCCTGTAGAGGAAAAGAAAGAGAGTGCGCAAAAAGAGGCGTCGATAGAAAAAGGCAAAGAACGAAAACCTATTGCTTCTCCTGCCGCACGGAAAAAGGCACGTGAACTAGGGATTGATTTAAATGAGATCCCATATCAAGATCCACTTGGGAGAATTCGTCCTGAAGATGTTGACGCCTATAAAAGAGATTTATCTATGAAGAAAGATGTAGTGAAAGCATCTCCGCAAGAGAAATCCATTAAACAGCAGGATGATCGGATCGAACGTATAAAAATGTCGAGACGACGTCAAACAATTGCAAAGCGCTTGGTTGAAGCTCAGCAGACAGCGGCAATGCTTACAACCTTTAATGAAGTCGATATGACAGCTGTGTTACAATTACGTAATCGTAGGAAGGATGCTTTTTTAAAGAAGCATAATGTGAAGTTAGGATTCATGTCTTTCTTTACAAAAGCAGTAATTGGAGCTTTAAAGGAATTTCCATTAGTCAATGCTGAAATCCAGGGCGATGAAATACTTCTTAAAAGATTTTATGATATTGGAATTGCAGTCTCTACAGATGACGGCTTAGTTGTTCCGGTTGTACGTGATGCTGACCGTTTGAGTTTTGCAGGAATTGAAAGAGAAATAGGAAGGCTTTCTGAAAAGGCGAGAAACAACACACTTGGATTGTCAGACTTAACTGGTGGTACCTTCACCATAACAAACGGTGGAATATTCGGTTCGTTAAACTCAACACCTATATTAAATACACCTCAAGTAGGGATTTTGGGTATGCATAAGATCCAAAAACGTCCGGTAGTCATTGATGAAGAAAATGACACGGTGGAAGTAAGACCCATGATGCATCTCGCATTGTCCTACGATCATCGAATTATTGATGGAAAAGATGCCGTTCAATTTTTAGTAAGAGTAAAGCAACTATTAGAAGATCCAGAGGATTTATTATTAGAGGGATAATTAAAAATGTAGAGAAGGTATTTCACCTTCTCTACATTTTTTACTTGGGATTAAACAGAAATTTATAACTAACTTACACTAACAATTAAAAAACAGCTATATTTAAATCGATTAAATATAACAATAGTTCTAAGAGTTACTCATGTTATCAACTTTCTAGAGTTCCTATTCTGTACTTAAAGTAAAATTTGAATATAATAAGTAAGATGTTTTATAATCACCTCATTACTATTGATGGAATAAAATAAAAGGAAAAAACAATTCATGAAATACACCATAAGGAGAGACTTAAATGAGATGTGGAACAAGGTGTTTTACTGTAGAAATGGAAGTAAACGGTGAAAAACATGTTAAAATTGTTACAGCTAGGACTCCTGTGGAGGCAAGAAAAACAATAAGAATTGAATACGGTGCTGACGCTAAAATCGTAACAGTCTTAGAAGATAAAAAGAAGTGAAATAAGATGAAAGCTCCTTGTAGCTAAACTATAGTAGGATTATAAAAAGTTCTGAGAAATAAAGAAAATAATTCATATTTGTTCGATATTTTTACTCAAGTTATTGTACTATTGCTCTAGTTATATTAATCTATAATTAAACGTAATTTACTTCAATATGTTATTATTAAAATAGAATAAAGTGTGTGTGTAAAACGGTTGCTTTTCTATTTCAGCAGAATAATGAGATGGGAGCGACACATCCTTACTACAAATCTCAGGGGAAAAGGTTGGTAAAAATGAGCAACAGAGAAACTAGAACAGACGTCATTTTAATTGGCGCCGGAATAATGAGTGCAACATTAGGAACACTCTTAAAAGAATTAGTTCCGGAATGGAAAATTACAGTTTTTGAAAAGCTCGAGAATGCAGGAGAGGAAAGTTCCAATGAATGGAATAATGCAGGAACTGGGCATGCAGCACTATGCGAGCTAAATTACACGGTTGAAAAGCCGGATGGTACTATTGATATAAGTAAAGCAATATCTATCAATGAACAATTCCAGATTTCAATGCAGTTTTGGTCTCATCTTGTCAATCGCAAGCTCATACCTAATCCACAGGGCTTTATCAAGCCATTGCCTCATATGAGTCTTGTACAAGGTGAACAAAATGTTGCTTTCTTAAAAAAACGATATGAAGCGCTTTCAAACAACCCTTTGTTTAAAGGAATGGAATATACAGAGAATCCGGAAGTGTTAAAGGAATGGATTCCCGTTATTATGCAAGACCGTGATCTGAATGAACCCATCGCTGCAACCAAAATCGACACTGGAACTGATGTCAATTTTGGTGCTTTAACACGTAACATGCTTGAACATTTAAAGAGTAAAGATGTAGAGATTAACTACAAACATAGTGTTCAAGATTTAAAACGTACTAGCGACGGCTATTGGCAACTAAAAGTGCAGAACCATGATAGTGGGACTGTAGAAAACCATACTGCTAAATTTGTCTTTATAGGTGGAGGAGGAGGAAGTATACACCTTCTACAAAAATCCGGTATTCCAGAAGGGAAACGTATTGGAGGATTTCCGGTGAGTGGTTTATTTATGGTGTGTAATAATCCTGATGTAATTGAAAAGCACCATGCAAAAGTCTACGGGAAAGCAAAGGTCGGCGCACCACCTATGTCTGTTCCACATCTTGACACGAGATATATTGACAATAAGAAATCATTACTATTTGGACCATTTGCTGGTTTTACACCTAAATTTTTGAAAAATGGCTCCATTTTTGACTTAGTTACTTCTGTAAAACCAGATAATCTTCTAACTATGTTAGCCGCGGGCGCAAAAAACCTTTCACTTACAAAATACTTGATTGAGCAAGTGATGTTATCAAAAGAACAGCGTATGGAGGAATTACGCGACTTTATACCAAACGCTAAAAGTGAAGATTGGGATTTAGTAGTAGCGGGGCAACGAGTCCAAGTTATTAAAGATACAGAGTCCGGTGGAAAAGGGACACTTCAATTTGGGACAGAAGTTATTACTGCTGAAGATGGGTCAATTGCAGCATTACTTGGAGCATCTCCTGGTGCCTCGACTGCTGTACATGTAATGCTTGACGTCATCTCAAAGTGTTTTCCTGAACAAATTAGTGAATGGGAACCAAAGATTAAAGAAATGATTCCTTCTTATGGACTGTCATTAATGGATAATCCTGAACTATTAAACGAAATTCATGCTCAAACTGGGCAAGCACTCGAGCTCTATGAAAAAAATCCTGTGCATTGTTGATTTTAGTAATTTGCTCAAAAAGAACCTTTAATCCATCTATTGGTAAAAGGTTCTTTTTTACTTTTTAATATGTTAAAAACAACTACATAGTAGAATTGAAGAAAAACGAAACCTAGTGGTCAATAAATCGTATAAAGTTTACAACTGCTCAAATAAATGCGAGATGAGGGATGTTATGTATTATTTTATCGGTGTACCTTTACTACTCGTATTAATAATAGCTCTAATTAGTGATGTGAAGAGGAAAAAATTAAAAAGGTCTCTTGATCACGAGTTAAAAGGAGCTCAAGAAGAAGGTGAAGTGCAATTTTACCGAGATATTAATAATGTTATAGACCATTATAAAAATAATTAAAAAAATAAATCCCACATAAAAACACTATTAGCTTTCGTGAAGCCGTAGTGTCTTCTGGTTGATATATTATCTCTGTAGTTCCCAAAATAGCATATCAAGATTCTGATAGGTTTGCTTCATTCCTAGTTTATCAAGTACTCGAATGGAAGGAACGTTTGTAACCAAACACTCCGCAATAATCTTATCCACTTTACCTGTAGTAAAAGACCACCTTATTAATTCTCCTACTGCTTCTGTCGCATATCCTTTTCCTTGAGCAATAGGAATAATCCCATATCCCACTTCAACTGTATTTTCTTGATTTGGTTTGCCTTTAAAACCGATATCTCCAATAAATTGTTCGTTATACATTACAAACCAAGGCCCCCATCCTAAAAGAGTGGGGTCTTTTTTTAGCTGTTCTAGATAGGAACTAATATGAGGACCGACTTGATAATCATTTTTCAAAGCAGTTGTTACTATTTCTTGTGTACAAGACACAATTGTTAATCGATTTGTTTGGATTTTCATGTTTATTCTCCTTTTGAAGTAAAATTACCTCATTATGAATAAAAATTCTTCTTTTCATATACATTAATACTTCCCAATAATCTACCTTTATTTTACAATGTAGTAGATTATAAATATATCAATATTTTACATTTTACTTAGTTTAGGAGACTACTGCATGAAGCAATTAAAAGGTACACTAGCAGGTCATAATATTGGAATTATGTACTGGATTCATTTTTTTGGGGCAATTAGTTTTTTAGCACCTGTTTTAACACTCTTTTATACAGAAAGAGGTTTAACAGCTTCTCAAATTTTAATTGTGTTAATGTTTTGGAGTGGAGCAGTACTTATTGGAGAAGTTCCAACAGGTATCTTTGCGGATCGTTTTGGGGCGAAAGTGTCTTTTTTAACAGGGACAATATTAAAGATGATTAGTTTGGTTATTTTGCTGTTCGCCTATGAACCATGGATGTTCTTTCTGTATAGTTTTGTAAATGGACTATCTGTTACTTTCTTTTCGGGAGCAGATGAAGCACTCATCTACGATTCATTAAAGGAGAGTGGTCATGAAAACCAAATGGACCAAGCAATGGGTCATATACAAGCCGCAGGTTTTATTTCAATGATATTTGCTGTTCTATTTGGAGCTTACTTCGCAAAGGATCTTCAAAACGAACAATTTATTTTGCTAATCATTATGGGGCTTCTATTTTACTTGGTTGAATTATTCCTCGTATTAAAAGTTAAACAGCCAACACAGCTGACTTCGTATCGCGAGAATCCTTTTACTCAAGTAAAAAGTGGCATGAAAGTGATAAAAGACGCGCCACAATTATTAATGATGTTTCTAAACGTGTCTTTAGTGTTTATTCCAGCAGGAGTTGTCTATGAATATTTTGACCAACCTCTCATGCTTGAAGCCGGTTTACCTGTTTATTTAATAGGGATCATGTATGCTATTGCTTCCTTAATCGGTTATGTTGCCTCTAATTCTATCGGATGGTTGACTAGAACATTTTCTAGGATACTTCTAATGAATATTACAGGAGCATTAGCAGTAGTTGGTTTACTACTTTCAGCTCTTGTCTCACATTCTCTACTAGTAATTTTAGGGGCGTTTTTATTATTACGTTTTGTAAAAGCGGTACGTTATCCTATTTATTCGCAATTAAGTAACGATTTAATACCATCCAATGTTAGGGCAACTACACTTTCATTATTGTCAATCATAGACTCAGTCCTAGATTTAGTCGTTTTTGGTGCTATATCTATTGTTGCTATTTCTGGATACAATAATGTATTGATTGGTTCTGCAATTATTGTTCTAATTGGAACATTACTACCAATTAGAAAAGTGGAGAAAGATATAGTTATAGAAAGTGCTGAACAACCAAGTATTTAGCATTAAGACTGAAAAACACCTCCTGAACAGGGGAGGTGTTTTAATTTGTTATTGTTGATTCCATTTCTTTAGCTCTTCGTCTTTTGGTAATAAGAAACCTAGTAATCCGAGTAAAGGAAGAAAGGAGATGGTTACCATAGTAGAAGTAAGACCAAATATATCTATGAAAGCTCCCAGTGCAACTGAACCAATTGCCCCCATGCCAAAAGCAAGACCGACGATTAAACCAGACATTGTTCCAATCTTACCTGGTAATAATTCCTGAGCATATACAACTGTGACGGAGAAACTCGACAATAAGATTAATCCGATGATTGCAAGTAATATGAACGCTAAAATTGGTCCCACAAAAGGTAATACGATAGCAAGTGGCCCCATACCAAGTAATGAGATTAAAATCATTGTTCTTCTACCAAAACGGTCAGCTAGCGGACCACCAAAGAAAGTTCCGATAGCACCAAACAGTAAAAATACAAATATATAAATTTGGGATTCAGCAATAGTTTTTCCATAAGTATCCATAACATAAAAAGTATAGAAATTAGATATAGCACTGCCATACCATGAACGAGCAAAGACAAGGAGAATCAATATTAATAGAGCTAACTTAATGGCCTTTGTAACAGTAGGCTTCTTTTCCTTTTTTTGAGAGGTGTTTGCTATTTTAGAATGAATCTGTAAACGTTCTGCATACCACCTTGATATGAAAAGAAGGAGGATTACCGCAAGTGCTGCAACAAAAGTAAACCATATTGCACCAAATTGTCCAAGTGGAACGAGAATTAGTGCTGTAATAATTTGTGCTAACGCCTGACCTGAATTACCACCAACTTGATAGATCGATTGAGCCAAGCCTCTTTTGTTTCCTGCTGCCATATGAGTGACTCTAGAACCTTCTGGGTGAAAAACAGCGGAACCAAAGCCAATAATCATAACACTAATTAAAATCATCCAAAAATTCGGTGCTAATGCAAGTCCAAATATCCCAACCATACTACAAGCTAAGCCTAGTGGAAGAGCATACGGAAAGGGGCGTTTATCAGTGTACCAACCAACGGCAGGCTGCATGACAGAAGATACAATATTTAATGAAAAGGCGATGAAGCCAAGTTGAGTAAAGGAAAGGCCCATCGACTTCTCTAAAATAGGAAACATAGCGGGTACGACAGATTGAAGGGTGTCATTCAAAAGGTGTCCCAAGCTTAAGATAAATAGAATGCTATAGGTAGTTTTAGATTTTTCACCGGCTTGTATATTAATATTTTGTTTTGTTGAAACAACGCTCATCTTTTTAATTCCTTTCTTATGAAATATACAATTTGTAGACTAATTCTTCTGCCAATAAATTTTTTTCATACTAACAGAGTTTTATTTAGTTGAGAATTCTATTTAACTAATATTCTATAATTTAATACATTAGTTTAATAGGTCACACCCAAAATATTTCTTTCATTCAGAACAAAAAGAGACAGTAACGATGTCCTGTCTCAGATGTTATTCATACATCATTTCTAATTTCTTTAAGTCGTGAAGTAATTGTTTGATTTGGAGTTGCGAAAGTAAGACAGGCATTTGATCATAAAGAGTGATAATCTGCCCATCCCGTTGATTTTCATGGGCCTTTAAATAATGGTAGAGTTTACTAAACTGGTTTTTTGTTAGTACAGAACCTGTTTCAAACCCTTTGACTTGTTGTATGTAAAATTCATTACTTTTCTCATCAAATTCTCCTGAGATAATACTTCCTTGAATATGAATAAAAATCACCTCAACTTTTCGAACTGCCATTCAACCCATCATATACTTATTATGTTTAGGACAGATTAATTTATTTCAAAGTTTTTGCAAAGATTTAATTATTTTCGTTGAACAGTTTATGTTAGTTGAGAAAAAATGAACATATGGAATTTGGTGCAAAAAATATTACAAAAAATTAGATCTTATAAGCTCATGTATTTTCAGATTGAATAATGTGGATATGGAATGGGAAATGGTCGTCCAAAACGTACCAAATATTTAAATGTACTATCTAATTTTAATTTGACCACTTGAAGAATCGTGTGGTTTTTTAGTTGGAATAAGTATAAAGGCATGATTTTTATGAAAACTAACAAAAAAATATTTCTTAGGAGGATAGGGAAATGAAAGGTGGAAAATGTAAAATATTATACTTACTCTCATTTATCATGCTGTTGTTCCTTCCGTGTATACAAAGTGTTAATGCTCAACCTAATATTAATCTTCCTCCTCTAAAAGGTGGTGCGGAAACTGAGAGGGTACGTAATCCTGTTTCTAATGTGGTCCTTCAAAAGAGATATCCTGACACTATTGTACTAAAAGGACCTCAAACTGAAAATAAAGTTGCACTTACATTTGATGATGGGCCGGATCCAAGATTCACTCCTCAAATACTTGATGTTTTAAAAGAATATAATGTCAAGGCTACTTTTTTTTTAATGGGCTCACGTGCAAAAGCATATCCAAATCTTGTACAAAGAATGTTAAACGAAGGCCATATTATTGGTAATCATACCTACTGGCATCCAAACCTTGTCAAAGAAGGGAATCTTGTTACTTTAGAAAGAGAAGTAATAAACACAGAAGATGAGTTGTCCAAACAAATTGGTTATCGAACCAAACTTTTCCGTGCACCCTATGGTTTCCTTTATAATGAATTAGTAGAGAAACTTAAAATATTAAATTACTCCATAGTAGGATGGTCTGTTGATTCGCTGGATTGGCAAGAAGGAGCTCCTGAACAGATTACCTATAATGTTATTTCAAATATCCATCCAGGCGCAGTCATCTTAATGCATGATGGTGCAGAGTGGGATGGGGATCGTACCAATACTATTGAGTCTCTACGTCAAATAATACCTGAAATAAGAAATCTTGGATTAGAGTTTGAGACTGTACCCACTTTGTTAAATTTATCACACAAGAAATAATAAATAGAAATTAATGGTAATTAATAAAGCCTCATGTAATAATGTAATGTAGGTACGTCATGTAATAAGGAGTAAATACATGAAGAGTGAGCTAACATGCTTTATTGTAAAGTACTTACTATTAACTTTGTATTTCAATTTACTACCGATTCTAATAAATATGAATGATATAATAAGGTTTCTTCATATCTTAGCTTTTTTTCCATTAGCTTTCCTAATAGCTAAATTATCTGGAGCGGGTGGAATGAAAAGTTATGGTGTTGTATTTGTGAGCGGATGGAAAAGGAATGTTGGATACGGTTTTACGATTGGAAGTATCACCTGGACGGTATTATTTTTATTCTATATTCTGTTTAATAAACTTCACTTTCAAGGCGTAAAATTTGAAGGAACAAGTTTAGTTACATTACTAATTATTATTTTTGGTTTTGGTACCGGTTCTCTAATTAACGATATGATCACCAGAGGACTTGTCTTTTATCATTTCAAGGATAAGATCTCAGTTATTTCTTTGTTCTTCATCTCTATAATTCTCTATAGTGTTGACGACATCTGGTATGCCGGGTTAAGTTTGCAAAATTGTATATTTTCCGTTATTTTAGGACTAAGCCTGACATATGCTTTGTATAAAACAAACTCAATCTGGTTTACTACTGGGATACATTTCGGACTGAATTTAATTTATGGAAGCTTTTATGGGGTATCTGGTAGTCTAGGAACAGGTATTTTCAATGTAAGGGAAACAACTCCTTACGTAGGCTGGTTAGGATGGCTATCCTCGGTTATTGCTATGGTGATGTTTCTGATAGTTATGTATGTATTTAATAAAAACAATAAGATAGTAATCACTGATTTAAGCAAATTTTCAAGTTTTGGGAGTCGATAGTAAGATAGCCTCATTTCGCGATCTAATTTTCTGTTTTCTCAAGAAGTAAACTAGATAAAACAGATAGATTATTGGTTGTTTAATTAATCTCTTTTAAAGATATAAAATAGAATCAAGATCATATTTATTTCGGTCAATTATGTAAATATATTTTCCATCTATATCTTCACTTTTACGAGTTTATATATCACTTGATTTAATTGTTTGGGCATTTATCTTCAACTTCAGTAGATATCTCATTATTTCAAGTAATATTGAAGAGCAGCTACTAATAAAGAATGACACAGTAATAGAATATGCGAAAAGAGGCATAAAAAAGCCAAGAAAGCAGACGCCCTCTTGGCTTTTTATTAATGAGCAGGAAAGAAAATCATTTGAATTAGAAAGATGATACCAAATACATAAAGTATTGGATGTACGTCTTTCCACTTTCCACTAACAACCTTCATAAGCGGATAAGTGATAATACCGATTGCAATTCCAGTTGCAATACTTGAAGTTAATGGCATGGTCAATATAATCGCGAATGCTGGAAAAGCTTCGTCAAATGTTTTCCAATTTATTCTCGATAAGCCTTCCATCATAAAGCATCCCACAATAATTAAAACGGGCGCAGTAATTGCTGGAAGGGAAGAGATAGCCGATATAGCTGGTGAGAAAAAGATGGATAGTATGAATAAAATAGCAACTACAACGGATGTTAATCCGGTCCGGCCACCAGCTGCTACACCAGACGATGATTCAATATAAGCACTAGATGGACTTGTACCAAACGTTGATCCAACAGTGGTTGCAAGTGCATCGGCCATAAGAGCTGATTTTGCTCTTGGAAATTTACCGTCTTTCGTTAATCCAGCTTGATCAGCAACTCCAATCATTGTTCCTGTCGTATCAAAAATGGTAACCAGTAAGAAAGCAAAAACGACAGTATATAACCCGTTTGAGAAGACACCAGCAATATCCATATCTAGAAATACAGGTACAGGAGGAACGGATGCAACCCCATTAAACTTTAATAATCCTGCGAAAATTCCAATAATGGCGGTAACGAGCATACCAATAAAGAGGGCACTATTTATTTTTCTAGCAATTAGTATGAGTGTTAAAAATAGACCAAATAAAGAAAGTAAAGTTACAGGCTGATGTAAATCACCAAATGTAACCATGGTATTAGGACTTGGTACTACAATTCCAGCCATCTTTAACCCAATAAATGCTATGAAAAGTCCAATACCAGAAGTTATTCCATATTTTAAAGATGGTGGTATTGCACCTATTAATGTTTCTCTTAATTTAGTAAACGTCAAAATAATAAAGATAACCCCTGCTAAAAACACAGTTCCAAATACTACTTGGTATGAAACACCTTGAGTTGCGACTACGCTTGCAAAATAAGCATTCATGCCCATTCCAGGCGCAATAGCAATTGGATACTTAGCAAAAAGCCCCATATATAACGAACCAATTACTGCTGAAATAATGGTAGCCATAAAAACTTGTTCAAATGGTACACCTGCAGAAGAAAGGATAGCGGGATTCACGATAATAATATAGACCATCGTTAAAAATGTCGTGATACCTGCAACCACTTCTGTTTTTACAGTAGTTCCTCGTTCTCTTAGTTGAAAAAACTTCTCCACGATATTACCTCCAAGTCATTTTAATGAGAAAAGACAAAAAAACCTAACTAAAAACGGGTAAGTTAAATACCCGTTCGTAGTTAGGATTTTACGGTTCCTTCTAGAGACCCTCAATCCTTATTATTGAGGATATACGAACATTTTAAAAAAAGTATATTATTCTAATCACCTAATGAATAATAATACAAACAATACTTCGTTGTCAATGATGAATGTTCGGGTTTTTAAAACTCTATAAAAGGTATGAGCCTTTAGAAAGGAGAATCTTCGTTAATGTATTTCATATATCTATAGGAAAAAGAAATATAGATGATGACAGTTTGTTCCGTTCTATTGTGAAGTAATGATGACAAACTGTGTAATTAGGTTATGATAAGTGTATTAACAACTATTATGTGATAGTGCTCACAATTTAATAAGACTTTTCATAAAATAGATTGTAAAAGGAAACGATAAAAAACAAATTGTATTTTTTATAATACCTCCTAACTTTTGTTATGGATTCTGTCAAAAATAACGACAACATTCTCCACCTATGCTATTCTAGCTTTATACAACTTTGTGAGGTGAAGAGTATGCAAAATACTGAACTGAAAGAAGATAAAAATATGACACCCTATTCAAGAACAAATCCATTCCAAGCAAAGGTCCTCAAAAATATAAATCTAAATGAAGAGGGCTCAACTAAAGAAACAAGACATATTGAATTATCATTAAAGGATTCTGGACTTTCGTATGTTCCAGGTGATTGCTTAGGAATTCTACCTGAAAATGATCCCGAACTAGTAAGAGAACTTGTAGACGAAATGAACTGGAATTTGGATGAGACAGTGATTATTAATAAGCAAGGTGACACTCTTCCTCTGATGGAAGCTTTAACCACTCATTTTGAAATCACTTTACTTACTAAGAAGGTGTTACAGCAGGCAGCGGAATTAACCGATCATACAGAGTTAAAAGAGCTAGTAAAACTTGAAAATGCAAACCAACTGAAGGAATATATCGAAGGTCGTGATTTACTTGATATGTTACGTGACTTTGGTCCATGGAATGCAAATACACAAGATATTGTCTCTCTTTTAAGAAAAATGCCTCCACGTCTTTACTCGATTGCAAGCAGTTTTAGAGCTAATCCAGATGAGGTACATTTAACAATTGGAGCAGTTCGATACACAGCCCATAATCGTGTGCGCAAAGGGGTTTGCTCTGTTCAATGTTCAGAGCGTTTAGATGTAGGAGACACGATTCCGGTGTTTATCCAACAAAATAAGCACTTTAACTTACCAGAATCCACGGATATTGATATCATCATGGTTGGACCGGGTACTGGTATTGCACCTTTCCGTTCATTTATTCAAGAACGAGCAGTAGATGGTGGGGATGGAAGAGCGTGGTTATTCTTTGGTGATCAACGATCAACAACTGATTTCCTTTACAAGAACGAGCTTGAAAAATATCAACAAGATGGAGTACTAACGAAATTAGATACAGCTTTCTCCCGCGATACTGATCAAAAAGTGTACGTACAGCATAAAATGCTTGAAAATAGCAAAGAGCTTTTTGCTTGGTTAGAGAAGGGGGCTTATTTCTATGTTTGTGGCGATAAGCAGTATATGGCGAAGGACGTTCATAACACGTTAATCGACATTATTGAAAAAGAAGGAGCCATGAGTAGAGAGGATGCAGAGGCTCATCTAAATGACCTCCAAAAACAGAAACGCTACCAGCGTGATGTCTACTAAAATAAATAGCCTTTATAAGGAGTGTCTTCATTTGAAGCACTCTTTTTTCGTTTTAGGAGAAGTTGAATGGTATGAGGTCGAAGAACGAACCCTACTATATTTATGGCTGCTTCCAATTTTAATAGTAGCTTTACTATGTTTCATTAACTGATTGGGATGGTTCATTTTCTAATTGCAATTATATAGCTCTTTTCTAAATTATATGGTAAACGTTATAGATTTTGCATAATAGAGATAGAAATAAAGCATCTATACAAAAAAGATGCTTTATTTTTAGTATTTTACGTAGCTCTACTTATCTTCTCTTAATAAGTAACTCTTTCCGTCCTGGTCTTTAAAAGTGAACATTGTGCCAAAAGGCATTCTTAGCATTTCTTCGACAACTACGCCATTTTGCTTCATTGATTCATACGCTACTTCTATGTTGGTCGTACTGAAAATAACAGATGGATGTGCAATTGCAGCTGGATTTTGCTTTTCCATCGCTTCTTTAGAATAAAGCACTAAAGTAGTCGATTCATCATCCTTAGGACCAACTTCAATCCATGAAAAATTAGGTCCCATAGGTTGTTCTAGACGTAAAACAAAGCCAATCTTGTTCAACCAGAAATCCTTCGCATGTTCTTGGCTTTCTACATAAACAGTCACTTTTGCGATTTTATTAATCATATTAACTCTCCTTTGTTTGAATATGTATATCATTTTAGGTTTAACTAGAAAAATATGCAATGATACAAAGGCAATTCACGCTGTACATACCTACTTTTCTTTAAGCATAAACACTTTACCCTATAAAAGCTCAAAAAATATTGCTAAAATATATAAGTCTAGTTAATTAAGCTTTATAAACCCTAAGCGGAGACAGTATAAACATAATAAATATTCGACATACAATATTCGAATTATGTTTGGGATTAGGTTCAACGGAACTATTAATTTTATTTCACTAGCTTTAACCCTTTTTTATTTAGGCAGAGTTTAGTGGAGCAGTCTTGCTTGGTGAGATACAAGGTGGAGTAGTAGCTAATCGCACCGGGGCTAAAGCTTCCTTTCTAATTGGAGTCATCGTTAAGATTGGTAGTCTAATCATGTTAATCTACTCAGTAGAGCCTTGGATGTTCTTCTTATTTAGTGCTTTAAATGGGCTTTCTGTTACCTTGAGGCCCTTTTCTATGAATCACTGAAAGAAGACGATAAACACCTCTCGAATTAAAGAGAGATCGTTTGCTAGAAAAGCATAAGACAGCATAGGAATTCGGTGGTGGTAGTGTGACAAAGTCGAAGAAATTACAAGAAGTGGACTTATACAAGCCAATTCAGCGTTTTTTTGTAAAAGAGGGCTATGAAGTTTACGGAGAAGTACATGATTGTGACTTGACAGCCGTAAAGGATGATGAATTAATTGTAGTGGAACTGAAGCTACATTTAACAGTTGACTTACTAGTGCAGGCAACAAAACGTCAACGTTTAACAGATCAAGTGTATATCGCCATTCCAAAGCCAAAATATAAGTTGCGATCCAAACGTTGGTCAGATCTTTGTCAGCTTGTAAAAAGACTGGAACTAGGGTTAATGATCATTACTTTTTCAGGCAATCGGAAAACAGTTGAAGTAGTGTTTCATCCTTCTGAGTATGTTAAGAAAAAAAAACGTAATAATCGTTTTCGCCGTTCACTTCTTAAGGAAATAGATGGACGAAGTGCTGACTATAATATTGGAGGTAGCAGCCGAACGAAGATTATGACGGCTTATAAAGAAAACTGTATCCAAATTGCTAGTTACTTACAACATTATGGACCATTATCACCCAAAGCCCTAAGAGAGCTAGGTACTGGTGATAAAACACCCTCCATTTTATCAAAAAATTACTATCAATGGTTTGAACGTGTGAGTAGGGGAGTATACGTCATTACAGAAAAAGGTATAGAAGATCTAACTGAATTCCCTGATCTAGTTCAATATTACAATCAAAAGATAAGCGAACAACCACATTCTGATTAGGGTGTGGTTTTTATTGATGGCTCTTTTCTCCAATTATCACTCAGGTTTACGATTATAAGGGGTAGGTTTTTAGAGTAAGTTGCCTCAAAAGCAACAACGTTTAAGAAAAGAGCCTTTCTAAAACGTTGTTGTTTTCATTTTTCTCTCTTTCATATGATAAAGAAACATGCATAGGGACATACTACCAACAAGATTATACGTATGGGAGGAATAAATTTGGGAGCGCAGCAGAATATATCTATTTATGCTCTAGGAGGCTTACATGAAGTTGGTAAAAATATGTACGCCATCGAATGTGAGGATGAAATTATCGTCATTGACTGTGGCAATAAGTTTCCGGATGAGAGTTTACTTGGGATAGATCTAATCATTCCTGACATTACCTACTTAGAGAACAATAAAGAGAAGGTAAAGGCACTACTAGTCACACATGGTCATGAGGACCATATCGGGGGAATACCTTATTTTCTCAAGAAACTTAATGTCCCAGTATATGGTACGCGTTTCACGTTGGGACTCATAGAACTAAAATTAATAGAGCACAAGCTCATGAGAGAAACTAAATTAATTGAAATTAACTCAGATTCATCGATACCATTTAATAAAATCAATGTTTCTTTCTTTAAGGTTAACCACAGTATCCCTGATTGTCTAGGGGTGGTCTTTGATACACCTGAGGGAACGATTGTTCATACGGGTGATTTTAAATTTGATCTAACTCCAGTTAATGGACAGCATTCTGATATTCATAAAATGGCTGAAATTGGGAAAAGAGGAGTGTTACTACTTCTTTCTGAAAGCACGAACGCTGAACGGCCAGGAACTACACCTTCTGAAATGATGGTTGGCAAACACATGTATGAAGCTTTTATTAGAGCACCTAGAAAAGTCATCGTTTCAACTTTTGCCTCAAATGTTAATAGAGTTCAACAGGTTGTCGATGCAGCGCTTAAAACAAATCGTAAACTAGTTATATTGGGAAGAAGTATGGTAAATGTAATTGATGTTGCCATAAGTCGAGGTTATTTAGATGTTCCAGAAGGTATGATTATCGAACAGAATGAGATCAATGATTATTCGCCTAATAAAGTTGCCATCCTCTGCACCGGAAGTCAAGGGGAACCAATGGCCGCCTTAGCGAGACTTTCTTCAGGAAATTTTAGAGGAGTTGAAGTTATAGCAGATGATACCGTCATACTTGCTGCTGGTCCAATTCCCGGAAATGAAAAGAATGTTACACGTGTCATTGACAACTTATTTGCTTTAGGTGCTAAAGTTATTTATGGTTCTGGAGTATCGACAGGAATGCATGTTTCCGGGCATGGTTATCAAGAGGACCTAAAGTTAATGCTTACTCTCATGAAACCTAAATACTTTATACCCATCCATGGTGAATACAGAATGCTGTATCATCATCGTGAATTGGCAGAATCGGTAGGAGTTGAAAAAGGAAATACCTTTATTTTAAATAATGGAGATGTTGTTGATCTTACTAATCAAGAAGCTCGTCATACAAGAAAGATACAAGTAGGAAATACATATGTTGACGGTGTAGGTGTTGGGGATGTCGGTGATGTCGTTCTTCGTGATCGTAAACAGCTTGCAGAAGATGGAATGTTAGTTATCGTACTTACAATGAGTAAAACGGAAAGAAAGTTGATTTCAAATCCTGATACAATCTCTAGAGGATTTGTATATGTAAGGGATTCAGAGGAGTTGTTAGGAGAGGTAGATCATATCATTAAGAAGACTGTTAAGGATTTTCAAGCGCAAAATAAAACTCATCATTGGGGTGCTTTGAAGCAGGATTTAAGAAAAGCAGTTGGTGAATTTTTATTTCAGAAGGTAAGAAGAAAACCAATGATTTTACCAATCATTATAGAAGTATAATTTCAGTGTATTAAATATCTTGAATAATGTCCACTTGATGACAATATATATAAATAAATCACATAATTTTAGATTATGTGATTTATTTATTTTACTAAGGCTAGAAATAAAAAGAAAGAGCCTTTACTAAACATCAAGAATAACGAGGTGGACAAATTGAATGGTAACGGTAATATAGTATTAGATGCGAGTGTAAATCAAGCTTGGGAGGGGCTGTTTGACCCTGAAATACTTGAAAAGTGCATGATGGGTTGCAAGAAATTGTCATTGGTAGGTGAAAATACTTACTTAGCTGAATTAAAAATTGGCGTACCCCCCGTTAGCGGAAAATATAATTCAACTATCGTAACTGAAGAAGTAGAGAAACTAAAAACGTATAGATTAACGATAAAAGCTGAGGGTGACTCTGGTGGAGTGGAAGCAATAAGCTTGATTAATCTAGACAGTGAGTCTATAGATAAAACGAATCTAAGCTATTCTTTTGAAGCAACCGTAAGTGGAAAAGCGTCTAAAGTTAGTGATAAGATTTTAAGAGGTGTTGGAAAGTTACTAATCCAAGATTTTTTTAAGAAGTTTGGAAAAGAATTAAAAAAGGCATATACCGTTTAATAGATATACTAGCTTTGGGGATTATTAGCCCCAAAGCTTTTTATCGTGTAACTTATCAGAAATGTGTAATATTATCTTAACAAAAATATGACGAGGTCTAACTTATTCTTCTGTTATACTAAAAGTATGAGGGAGGGATTTGACCTAATGACTATAAATAAAACCTACAATCAATTTGATGACATTGCGAATGATGTACTCCGAATCGCGAATCATGTGATAGGGACTAGGTCCTTCTTTATTAGCCGTATAACCGAGGGGCATTTTTCAGTGTTAAAAACGTTAAATGACAAGGGAAGTTTACTGGAAGAAGGGGATGTACTTCCTTTTGATGATGTAGTTTGAAGTAGAATAAATACTGGTGGTCGGGAACCACTAATTATTCAAAATACATTGAGGGATGAAAGAACGAAAGGAATGTCTGTTATCTATGAAGCTAAAATAGGATCTTATTTAGGATTACCTATTATTTTAGAAGATGGTACATTATTCGGAACATTATGTGCAGTTGACCCAAAACCATACTCTTTTAATGACGAAGAAGTAGAAGTATTAAAAAGTTTATCAAGAATCTTATCTAATTTTCTAAATGAAAATAAAAATATGGTCCAATTCTCAAAAGAAGAAGAAGCACGTCAACTTGAAAAGTTTAATCATATAGGGAGAGTTGCTGCAGGTCTAGCACACGAGATAGGTAATCCTATGCAGACGATAAAAGGTTTGATTCAACATGTATTCGAAGACTCAAACCATCATTCTGATTTTAAAGAAATTGTCATGGCGGAAGTTACTCAAGTGGAGAAAATAATAAGTGAATTTGTATTATCCATCCAACCTACTTCACCAGTAAAGACTCCAACACCAATAATAGAGTTAATTTCTGCTGCAGTTGATAGTATGAAGGAACAAATATTTGAGCAAGAAATACTCTTGGAATATGAGATAGAAGAAAATCTTCCAAATGTACTTGTTGAGGGGAAACAGATAATAAGGGTAATTACAAATCTCTTAAAAAATGCTTTAGAGTCCGTTGCTTATGATGCTAAGATTAAAATCAATGTATCAAAAGATCCTTTTAATTTTGTCGTAATTGATGTGATAGATAATGGTAAGGGTATTCCCACATCAATTATAAAAAAAGTGGGAACTCCATTTTTTACGACTAAAGACTATGGAACAGGACTTGGATTATCAGTCTCCAAAAATATTATTCGTTCACACGGGGGAACTCTTAGTGTGGAAAGTGGTACTAATGGCACAACAGTTTCTATACGTTTACCATCTTTTATTTAATCACGTTTACATAAAAATAGGCTATGTTAACAAAAGGCTGTTTTCGTATGGATTGTTGCTTTCGTAAAAATTCCAAAAGCTTGATTTTTATTTGTTAGTAGTTTAATCGTATTAAATATAGCGAAATTGCTGAATTATAAGATTGAAAAACAACAAAGTTGTAGAAAAGAGCCTAACAAAAACACCAAACTCAATAAAAGAGTTTGGTGTTTTCATTATGAATATGATTCTTCTAAATCATCGATTAATTCACCGACATATGAAACGGCAGTTTGTATGGCATCTGGTTTCGACATATCAACACCGGCATGCTGCATAAGTTCTAGTGGAGTCATTGTTCCACCTGCTCGAAGTACTTCTAACCATTTATCTACAACGGGTTGACCTTCTTTTTGTATCATCTTAGAGACGGCTGTTGAAGCAGTTAAGCCAGCAGAATAGGTATATGGATAAAGACCCATATAATAATGAGGTTGTCGCATCCAAGTAAGTTCTGCTCCCTCATCAATCTTTACAGTATCTCCCCAGAATTCTTTCAGTACATTCCCTTTTATTTCGGTTAAAGTATCTGCTGTTAATGCCTTACCAGCTTCCGCTGTGTGGTATACTCTCCTTTGGAATTCACCTTCTAACACATGTGTTACAAAATTATGATAATAGGTGCCTAAAAGCTGTAGTACAAGCCAACGTCTCATTTGATGATCACTGGTATTTTTGAATAGGTGTTGTGCTAACAACATTTCATTCATCGTTGAAGGTGCTTCAACGAAATAGGTGGAAGGACGTGTGTTAAAGATTCTTTGATTTTTATTAGCTAAATAAAAATGTCCTGCATGTCCAAGTTCATGTGCTAGTGTAAAGACGTTTCGCATTGTGTTTTGCCATGTAATTAGAATATATGGATGTGATCCATATGGACTCGAACAAAATGCACCTGTCGATTTACCGACGTTATCGGATAAGTCAACCCAACGATCCTCTAGTCCTTTTTTCATGATCTCAATATATTCATCCCCCATTATTTGTAGGGAGTCAAGAATCATTTTACTAGCTTCTTCGTATGTTACTTTGGGATTGAAACTTGCATCCATAGGAGCTTTTAAATCACAGAACATCATTTCATCTACGCCTAAAACTTGCTTCTTTAATGCAGCATAACGGCGCATATGAGGCGATAATTCTTTTAAAATCGTATCTAACTGATTATGGTACATTTCTTCAGTAACCTGTTGAGGATGCAACAACATCTCAGTAACGGAACTATAGTTTCTTAGCTTTGATAGGGTAATTTGTTTTTTTACCTCTGTTGCATAGGTGGCTGCGAAGGTATTTTTATATTGTTTTAGTGTAGAGACAAAAGAATCATAGGCTTTTCTTCTTAAGGAAGTTTCCGATGAAAACTCGTACCTTGTTTCAAATAACGAGAAGGACACAGGAAGTTCATTACCTTCTTCATCTTCAATCGGAGAGAATTGCATATCTGTCAATTTACTCATTCCAAATATTTGATAAGGTGCTTGAAGTACATCACCGAGTGCTGCTAGAACTTGTTCTGTTTCAGGGTTAAAACGATGTGCTTTCTTTTTTGATAACAGTTCTAAATGTATTCTAAATGGCTCTAACTCTTCTTCTTCGTGTAAGTATGTTTCGATTAAACCTTCTGGAAATTCTAAAATCTCTGATTCAATAAATGAAAGCTTTGCATCAACTGTTGATGATAGCGAAGAAACCTTAGAAGAATTGGATTGGTTCTCAGAATTTGTACTGTCTGCCGCTTTTTTAAGATAGGCATAAGTAGAAACTTTAACCATACTAATAGCAAGTTCCTCTTGCTCTAGTAGACAATCTAATAACGTTTTAGCACCAGTATGTAATAAACCTTTATATTTTTCTATTTTTGTCGCTTCTTTTTCAATCATCTCTAAAGCTTCTTCCCATTCCTGGCTAGAATTAAGAAGATCTGAAAGATTCCACGTTAATTCTTCGGGCACCTCAGAGCGATTTAATCTTTTTTCTTTTTCTTTTTCCATATTCTGGACTCCTTAACATTAGTAATCTATTATATACTTTTAATAAATTTTAACATAATTTTGCAGATGATTTGGAACTAGTAGGTAAAAAAGCCAGTTTTTGTATTTTTACAAAAAACGGCCATTAAGAGGTATACCATGTTCAAATGAGTTGAAGAAGATCCTTCTCGATCTTACTAGGTGCATAAGAAGGGGAGTATCTTTTTACTACTTCTCCCTTTCGATTAATTAAAAACTTTGTAAAGTTCCACTTGATTTTTTTAGAAAATAGACCCTGCTTTTGGTCTTTAAGAAAAGTATAAAGAGGATCTTCGTTTTTTCCGTTCACATCAATCTTGGCTAAGATAGGGAAGGTGACGCCATAATTAATTTGGCAGAACTGAGTTGTCTCGTTAATATTATCGTATTCTTGGTTATTAAATTGATCGCATGGGAATCCTAAAATTTCAAAGCCTTGTTCTTTGTATACATCATATAATGCTTGAAGATCCTTGAATTGGGGAGTTAATCCACACTTACTTGCCGTATTAACAATTAAAAGGATTTTCCCTTCGTAGTCCTTTAGTGATAAGGGAGTATTCTTGTTAGTTTTTACCACAAAATCATAGACAGTCTTCATTTTATTCCTCCTATGCTTTATGATCTGATTATCTAATTATAGGTTAGATGCATGGTGAATGACAATTTAGAACCATCATTGATATTTGTATTAGTTTATTAATAGAAAAAAATGAACTGTTTCAGTTATAATAAATAAATTCATTTTAATAGGCTCTTTTCTAAAACTTTGTTGCTTTTCAATCTTATATAACAGCAATTTCCCCAAATTTAATATGATTAAACTTTAGAAAAGAACAACTCTCTAAATTTAAAGCAGAGACTTTGTCTTAACATTAAAAAATCCGGCTTTTGGGATTTTTACGAAAGCTACAATCTATACGAAAACAGACTTTTAATAAAAGTTCGTGTAATTTTTAGAAAACGAATTGACACATTTTTACTAAACATGATATAAACTATATAAGACATTTTAGTACATAAAAGCATAAAAGCATAAAAGTGTGAAAGTATCAAAACTAATGTATTTTAATTCAGGAGGAAGTGAAACCATGGAACAACAGCGTAGTAATATTATTGATTGTACCATTCGTGACGGAGGCTTAGTTAACAACTGGGATTTCAGTGTAAAATTTGTTCAAGACCTGTATGAAGGCTTAAGTGAAGCGGGTGTTGAATATATGGAAATTGGCTATAAAAATTCTCCTAAGCTTTTGAATGCGACAGAGCCAAATCCATGGAGATTTCTTGATGATAACTTCCTAAAGGAAATTATTCCTGTAAAAAAAGCAACCAAATTGTCAGCTTTAGTTGATATTGGTCGTGTAGACCCAGAAGATATTCTTCCTCGCTCTGAAAGCCCATTAGACATGATTCGTGTGGCTTGTTATATTCGTGAAGTAGATAAAGGAATAGAACTGGTCGAAATGTTCCACAATTTAGGTTATGAAACATCTTTAAATATTATGGCTTTATCAAGCGTACCAGAAAGTCAGTTAATTGAGGCATTCGAGCTTGTTAAAGAAAGTTCAGTCGATGTTGTTTACATCGTAGACTCGTTTGGTAGCTTAGATCCCGCTGATATTGAACATCAAGTGAAAAAATTTAAAGCGATGGTCCCAAATAAAATGCTTGGCATTCATACTCATAATAATATGCAACTTGCATTTGCGAATACGCTAACTGCATTACGAAATGGAGTAGTTTTCTTAGATGCTTCTGTCTATGGTATGGGGCGCGCTGCAGGGAATTGTCATACTGAACTGTTGGTAAACCATATTCAAAAGCCCAGTTATGAATTAAAACCAATATTACGTGTAATCGAGGATCACATGCTGGAAATGCGTCAAACGTGGGAATGGGGGTATATTATCCCATATATGATTTCTGGTGCCTTAAATGAACACCCTCGTGTAGCAATGGCATATCGTGATAGCGAGGATCGTGATCAGTTTGTTAAATTCTATGATAAAGTAACTTCACCAGAAGCATCTTTAGCACCAGCGAAAAAATAAAAATTGATAATTTGGTAGAAGATGAAATCATTGATTTCATCTTTTTTTGTCTCTTTTCTAAATCTTTTTAAACTAATTTTTCTAATAAACCTCGCTTCTAATACTAAAGAGCCTTTATGGACGTGTTATGTTAAAATGGATGAATGAATTGAAGGAGGGTGCCAGATGAATAGTAAACTTAGTTATAAACAAATAAAAGATATGTGTGGTACTGTCTCCTTCAAAAAGGGAGAAACTTTTTTTCGTACTAATAAAGTAATGATAGAAAAGATGGACGATCATTCATGCGAAGCAATCATAAAGGGGCATGAGGATTTTTATGTAAAAGTAGTACAAGAAAATAATGGTGCAATCCTAACTGATTGTACTTGTCCGAAGCTTCTTTCCTTTCAGAAAGACTGTCAGCACATTGCTGCTGTGCTACTATATTTGTACGAATACCAGCTAAATGGTAAAACGAAATCAGAACAAGCTAATTCTGCTGAGAGCGACATAACAAAAGAGCTTCTAACTATTTTTCAAGAAAAGTCATTACAAACTAGTGGTAAGCAAATCCACTTTGAAAACAGAGAGAAAATCAATTTATCAATCATATGTCAGCTTGTAAAGGGCAATAACGAACAATATTTGTTTGGACTTAAGATAAGTTTGGATGGGATAGAGGTTCAGGACATCCCTTATTTTCTAGAACATGTAAACAAAGGGTTAACTATGAAGTTATCGCCGACCTATTCTTATCAACCAAGTAAACAATACTTTCAAAAAGAACATGATGAAATAATTAAGCAGCTTTATTATGTAGTAATGGATAGCGATGCTCAAGAAACTAGAAACATAATTTTTATTAGTTCGAGTAATTGGATTACTATTTTTCCCTTATTAGTAGAAGCATCCAATATACAACTTCAATATAATAATGAAATCAGTAAATTTGTTTTGTCAAAGGATATCCTTCCCTTGCATTTTAAGTTATATGAGACGGATACTAAAGGTTATCAATTAAAGTTAGAACAATTTAACCAAATTATAGTTATAGAAACCTATCGTTTAGTTTATTTTAATAGGAAACTAGTTACACTTGAAGAGGAAGATTTTAAGAGGCTTAGTGAATTAAATAGATTGTTTCATCAATCGGAAACAAAAGAGATCCCTATACCACGTAACCAAATAGGGTTTTTTATAGAAAAAGTAGTACCTGGATTAAGAAAACTAGGAAGTGTAGATCTAGCGTCAAGTCTTTCTACAAAGATGGTAAAAACTCCCTTAGTTGCAAAGTTGTTTTTAGACAGAGTAAAGGACCGCCTACTTGCGGGTTTAGAATTTCACTATGAAAATATATCAATTAATCCGTTAGACGATAAGAACAATAAAGTAGAATCATTAATACTAAGAGATGTTGAAGGAGAGTCAGAAATTCTTAACCTAATGGATGAGGGGATGTTTAACAGAACTGAAGGCGGATACTATTTGCATAATGAAGAACTTGAATATGAATTTTTGTATTATATATTACCAAAATTGCAAAAACTCGTTCAAGTATATGCAACGACTGCAGTACGCAACCGAGTTGTTCGAGATAAAGTAAAACCTCAAATTAGAGTGAAATTGAGAAAAGAGAGGGTAAATTGGCTTGAGTTTAAATTTGAGCTAAATGGTATTGCAGACTTAGAAATTAAACAAGTACTAACGGCACTTGAAGAAAAAAGAAAATATTACCGAATGAAGGATGGCTCGTTATTATCACTTGAAACAAAAGAATTTCAAGAAGTTCAGCAATTCTTAAAAGGATATCCTATAAGAGCAAACGAACTTGAAAATACCTTAAGCATTCCAATTGTAGAAGCAATGGAGTATTTAGATTCACTAGAAATAAACCCCATCTTCATGCTAGAAGAGTCATTTAAACAGTTCTTAAATCAAATTCGCAATCCAAAGGATATAGAATTTATAGTCCCTACTAGAGTAGAACAAGTATTAAGAGATTATCAAAAAGCGGGATATAAGTGGATGAAGTTACTGGCTAGCTATGGATTTGGTGGCATACTTGCAGATGATATGGGCCTTGGAAAAACGCTACAAACAATAACATATATTTTATCCGAGCTCTCTGAAATTCGGTTACAGAAACAGCCTGTATTAATTGTTTGCCCATCTTCTGTTATGTATAACTGGGTTCATGAATGTATGAAGTTTGCCCCTGAGTTGGAAGTTCTCGTACTTGATGGTGATAAAAAAGAAAGAAAATCCTTACAAACAGATGTTCTAAACAATGATGTGGTTATTACTTCTTATCCATTACTAAGAAGGGATATCGATTGGTTTGAGAAACAAATGTTTCATTGTGTCATCTTTGATGAGGCTCAGTACTTTAAAAATCCGCTGACACAAACAGCAAGAGCAGTAAAAAAGATACAGGCAAACCATAAATTTGCTTTAACAGGAACACCTGTTGAAAACTCTTTAGAGGAGCTTTGGTCAATTTTCCACGTGGTTTTTCCTTCTTTGTTTAGAGGACTTAAAGACTTCAGTCAATTAACAAATACTAAGATTTCAAGACGAGTTCGTCCATTTATGCTTAGAAGATTAAAACAGGATGTAGTCACGGAGCTTCCAGATAAAAGAGAGTTATTGGAAATCGTAGACTTATTGCCAGAACAGAAAAAGTTATATGCAGCTTATCTAGCAAAACTACGCCATGATACATTAAAACATTTGGATAAAGAGACCATACGTAAAAATCGTATAAAGATTCTCGCTGGCATTACTCGATTACGACAAATTTGTTGCCATCCAGGATTATTTGTTAATGGATATAAAGGTAGTTCTGCAAAGTTTGAACAATTAATGCGATTAATTAATGACGCAAAACGTTCTGGTCGAAGAGTGTTAATCTTTTCTCAATTTACAAGTATGCTTCACCTAATTGGTAGTGAAATATCTAAACAAGGATTATCATTCTTTTATCTTGATGGACAAACTCCTGCACAGGAGAGAATTGAATTTTGTAACCAATTTAATGACGGGAATCGGGATTTCTTTCTTATTTCCTTAAAAGCTGGAGGGACTGGTCTAAATCTTACTGGTGCTGATACTGTCATCATGTATGATATCTGGTGGAATCCGGCAGTAGAGGAACAAGCAGCAGATCGTGCTTATCGAATAGGACAAATGAAAGATGTACACGTAATAAAACTGATTTCCAAAGGAACAATAGAGGAAAAAATTAATCAATTGCAAGAAAAGAAAAGAAGTCTAATAGATGAAGTTATTCAACCAAGTGATGTCACTCCTCTAGCGTTAACAGAAGAGGATATTAGGGAGTTACTGTTACATTGAGAGATTTTGGATTTGACAGTTTTTGTCCAAGCTTGTAATATAGAGAATGTTATTTTAATTGAATACTAAGACCTCACTTTACTTGTGAGGTAGAGGTGCGGTACTTAACAGTCTTTAACGGAGCTTTGAGGGGCGAGGATGTTAGGGAGAAGGAAGTGCTGCCGAAGTAATTAGAGAACCTCATTTTCTAGTTGCTGGGTCTGTAGTTAATAACTGCAGGACTGTCTCAGGAAACGTCCTTGTTTATCTGAGTTGTGCTATCTCATCTGAGAAAAGAGAGGAATTACGGGCTACTATGTATAGGCGACCTGAGTTCACTCAGGTCGTCTTTTTGCATGTATGTAATAAGATGCAACAATAAAAGAGGGGAGTAAGAAAAAAATGAGAAAAAAATCAGCTTTTTTATTTGTCACGGTTCTTGCAGCTATGATTCTAGCAACAGGATGTGGAACTTCTAGTAATGGAGGATCTTCTTCGGAAGAAGACAACACATTTAAGGTTGGTCTGGAAGCAGGTTATGCTCCATTCAACTGGACACAAAACGATGATTCTAACGGTGGAGTAAAGATTGAAGGTAGTGCTGAATATGCAGGCGGTTATGATGTTGACATCGCAAAAAAAATTGCGGAAGGTTTAGGTAAAGAACTAGTAATTGTAAAGACGGAATGGGACGGACTTGTTCCATCACTTTCTTCTGGCAAAATTGATGCAATTATTGCGGGTATGTCACCAACTGCAGAGCGCAAAGAAGTTATTGACTTCTCAGATAACTATTATAAATCTGACTTAGTAATGATTGTAAAAAAAGGCAGTCAATATGAGGCAGCAACATCTATCCAGGATTTCAGTGGAGCTAAAATAACTGCTCAATTAAACACTTTCCACTATACAGTTATTGATCAAATTAAAGGTGTAGAGAAGCAAACTGCGATGGATAATTTTCCAGCTATGAGAGTTGCTCTTGAATCTGGTGTTATTGACGGATATGTGTCTGAACGTCCAGAAGGAGTGAGTGCTTCTGCGGCTAATGAAAACTTCGTGATGGTTGAGTTTACTGAAGGATTTGAAACATCCGAAGACGATACAGCAATTGCTGTTGGTTTAGAAAAAGGAAGCGAATATACAGAAAAAATCAATGAAATTTTAGCAGGAATTTCAGAAGAAGATCGTAAAAATATCATGGATGCTGCGATTAAGAACCAACCTGCAGCACAATAATTAAGGTTATTTTCTATCTAAATCATGAGGTAAAGCTTAAAACTAAAACATTAATCAGAAAAAACCTAAAAATGAATCCGGCTGCAACTTTGTAGTCGGTTTCCAATTTGTAGGAGGGGAATTATGAGTTTTGAATGGGTATTAAAAATCCTAGTAGAAAACTGGCCAATGTTCCTTCGAGGAGCAGGAATAACATTATTAATTGCAATAATAGGTACTGGTTTAGGGGCAATAATTGGATTACTAATCGGAATAATCCGTACAATACCTCTTCCTGAACGTGGTATGAAGAGAACAGTCCTAAAAATAGTAAATGCTATCTTAGGTGTATATATTGAAATCTTCCGTGGTACTCCAATGATTGTCCAAGCAATGGTTATTTTTTATGGTACTGCTTTAGCATTTGGTTTAGATATGGATCGTATTTTTGCAGCCATTTTAATTGTTTCTATAAACACTGGTGCTTACATGGCTGAATTTGTTCGTGGAGGTATTGTCTCTATTGACAAAGGTCAGTATGAAGCGGCACAAGCAATCGGTATGAATCATTTCCAAACCATGACGAATGTTATATTACCACAAGTAATTAGAAACATTATTCCGGCTACAGGTAATCAGTTTATTATCAATATTAAAGACACTTCTGTGTTAAACGTCATTTCCGTCACAGAATTATATTTCCAAACAAAATCAATCGCAGGTAATAACTTTAAATATTTTGAGTCTTTCTTTATTGCTTCATTAATTTACTTATTCTTAACACTGACATCAACTATAATTCTACGCTATATAGAGCGAAGACTAGATGGACCAGCTAACTATCAGATGGTAGGGAACTCAGTAAAGGTTACAAATAAAGAAACAAGTACCAATCTTTAGGAGGGAAGGTACGTGGAAAACATAATTGAAATTAGACATTTAAGTAAATCTTTTGGTACACACGAAGTATTAAAAGATATTGACTTCTCAGTTAGAAAAGGAGAAGTTGTTACCATTATTGGATCTTCCGGTTCAGGAAAGTCAACATTACTTCGTTGTGTAAACCTGCTTGAAAAACCAAGTGGGGGTCAAATTATCTATAATGGTGAAAATATTCTGGAAGAAAAACACGATGTTAATGCATATAGAAAACATTTAGGAATGGTTTTTCAACAGTTTAATCTGTTTAACAACTACAATGTTCTGCAGAACTGCGTTGTTGGACAAGTTAAAGTGTTAAAGAGAACGAAAGAAGAAGCCGAGCAGATTGCATTAAAATATCTCAAGGTTGTTGGTATGGATCAATACGTTAATGCGAAGCCAAGTCAGCTATCAGGTGGACAAAAACAGAGAGTTGCGATTGCAAGAGCATTATCAATGGAACCCGATGTATTGCTTTTCGATGAACCTACTTCAGCTCTTGACCCTGAGATGGTAGGAGAAGTATTAAAAGTAATGAAAGAACTTGCTCACTCAGGCTTAACAATGATGATTGTTACGCATGAAATGGAATTTGCTAAGGAAGTATCTGACCGAATTGTATTTATGGAAAAAGGTGTCATTGCTGAAGAAGGGACACCTGATCAAATCTTTAATCATCCAAAAGAAGCGAGAACAAGAGAATTTTTAAAACGTACTTTTTAATAATATATATAATAAAATAATTCCCTTTTTTTGAAACAATTTTTGTTCTTCCTACGTTTCAAAAGTGAAACTAACAATTTTCAGAATTGGTGAACGATGGAATTTCTGAACCTAAAACGAAAGCAATGTTGGATAAAGTATTAAATGATTAGTAATTTAGGTGTAGAGGTAAATTCTCTACACTATATTTTTTTCTAGAACAAATTTGTTGCTTTTTAAACTAATCCTGTTGAACAGAACGACTGTTCTTATCATCGCTAAACATTTGTTTGGACACACGATTTAACTTATCCACAAATCGATTAAATCCAAAACCTACAAAGAATGCAAGGCATATCTGCGCATAAGGTGCATCTTGATGTTGAGTAAATTCAATAAATAGGATGCCACTTTCAATTAATGTTACCGATATGACAGCCGTACCTGTTGCAAAAATGGGGTAGAAGATATACATTACCCATTCTTTATAATTGGTTAGTTCACCCCGCATATAATGGGAACAAAACATGTAAAGGTGCCTTAAAGAACCACCGATTGCTCCGGCAAAAAAGAAATATAAAAAAATCTCAATCTGTGAAATAAAGGGCAAGATCCTTTCAAGATATCCTGTCCAAAGCATTCCCACTGCAATAAAGCTCCCAAAAAACAAAAGTGATAGATAAAATAAAATAATTCCCTTCATCCATCTATTCATCTTCATCACCTCATAATAAGATCTTATATCTTATGTAAAGGTGTTGAAGAATGATTATCCTTATATTATTTTAAAAGCGAACGTTCTTTAACAAAATCAAAAACCATGGATAACAGCGCTAATTGTAATTATGACGTTATATTCCCTTATCCTTAAATAAATATTTTGATGGTAATTAGGAAAACATACAGATTAATTCATTCATTAGGAGTGTAAGTATGGATAAGAATTCAGAGATGTTAACGAAAACATTTTGTAATACGGAATACGATGTGCTAAAACAGGTTGTTTTATGTCAGCCACAATATATGGCCATTCGAGATGTAATAAATGAGACACAGAGAAAATATGAAGTTGAAGGTATACATATAGAAACTGCACTAAGACAACATAATGAATTTGTCCAAGCACTACGTGATAACGGTGTAGAAGTAATTTTATTACCATATCATAAAAAATATCCTGAACAAGTGTTTACTAGAGATATTGGAGTAACAATCGGTCAAACGGTATTTGTTGCACATATGGCTGCAGAGTTAAGAAAAGGTGAAGACAATGTATTAAAGCAATGGTTAGATGACGAGGAAATCTCATATTTTAATTTAATGGAAGACTTAATTGAAGGTGGAGATGTATTCGTTGATCGAGATAAAGTCTTCGTTGGAATAAGTGATCGAACAAATAAAAAGGCTGCTGATCATTTACAGAGTATATTAACCGACCATAAAGTGATAGCTTTAGAATTTCAAAAAAAATACCTCCATTTAGATTGCGTGTTTAACATTATTTCACCAGATACTGCCCTAATATACTCTCCTGCATTTACTTCTGAGAAAGTTGAAATGCTCAGGTCACACTATGAGCTAATAGAGGTTAATGAAGAGGAACAATTTACACTCGGTACGAATGTCTTGGGAATAGGAAATAAAAAAATATTTAGTGTACCTGTTAATAAAAAAGTAAATGAAGAGTTGAGGAATAGAGGGTATGAAGTACTAGAAGTCGATATTACCGAAATTATTAAATCGGGCGGGTCATTTAGATGCTGTACGCTTCCATTATTGAGAGAGCATACTTAAAAGAACAAAAAAAGTGATGACAAAGAGTCATCACTTTTATTGTTGTTAAATAATTAATAATGCTGTTCCTATTGTGATGATGACTCCTCCAACAACAGTAGAAAGTGTTGGTTTTTCCTTTAAGATAATAACGCTTAATACCATCGTAATCACAACACTAAATTTATCAATTGGTGTTACGACACTAACTTTTCCAATTGCAAGTGCACCGAAGTAACATAACCAGGAAAAGCCAGTTGCTGCTCCCGATAAGATAAGAAATATGTAAGAACGTTTAGAAATATTTCTTAGCTGCGAATAAGTTTTCTGAAAATAAACTATTCCCCATGCAAATATAATAATGATTACGGTTCGGATAAACGTGGCAACATTTGAATCCACTTCATTAATACCAATCTTGGCTAATATATTGGTAATTGATGCAAAAACTGCTGAAAGTACAGCAAGTAGGAGGTAATTATTTTTAATTTCTTTATTTTTGGTTTTCTTTATCTTTCCTATTAAGACAAATGTACCGATTGAAATCAAGATACCTCCTGCAACAACAAGAGGTGTAGCAGGTTCTTGTAAAATAACAAAAGATAATAAAATGGTGAGTACTACACTTGACTTATCAATAGGGACAACTTTGGATACATCACCGATTTGTATTGCCTTAAAGAAACATAACCAGGATAATCCTGTTGTAATACCAGAAAGGATTAAAAACAGTAATGGATACAATTCAATCTGGAATATCTCTGACGTTTGACCCGTTATGACCACCATTAGAAACGCCATAATTAAAACAACAATCGTACGAACTGCAGTGGCAAGATTTGAATCCACTTCTTCAATGCCGAGCTTTGCAAGAATGGCCTGAAAAGAAGCAAATAAAGCTGCTAATAGGGCTAATATAATGCTCATCTGATCAACTCTTCTTATAGAATATAGAGGTGTAATTGCATTATATTAGTGTTTGTTTTCATATTAAAATTATACAACTATTGTAAAAACTTATTTGTATATACAATTTTTATAATGGTAGTGCAACGGAACCAAGGAATCTTGTGTAACAGAGCCTATGTAAAATAGAAAACGCCAGGATTTATTTACTGGCGTTTTCTATTTAATATATTATTAAGCCCATGCTGCGCCGACAATAATTAGAAGAATAAATAGAATTACTATTAACGTAAAGGAACTACCTCCTCCGAATCCTGTACCTCCAACGGGTGCAGTATATCCATAACCATAACTTCCACAACCAAATCCAGTACCAAACATGAAAACTCCTCCTTAATAGTAGTAGAAATTTCTCAATTTTGTGTCAACTAGACTAGTTTAGTTAGTAACTAACGTAAGCGGAGCCTACTATGATTAGTAGGATAAATAACACAACAATCAGCGAGAATCCAGTACTATATCCTGTTACAGCACTCATTTGAACACCTCCTAATGTGTTACTTACTTTACCTTATGAGTGATCAGTGTGTCTCGGTTGGGCAACTATCATAATTTATGAAAAACTAGGGAATTCGCCTATATGATGTTTATTATTCTGAAATAAATTAATTAATATCTGGCAAGAATTATGTATAATAATGTTTATATTTGGTGAAAGGAACCATATACAATGAAAAGCGCAAATCCATATGTTTTTATTGAAGATTGTCAAGCTGCATTGGAATATTATCAGTATATCTTAGGTGGTGAAATAAAAAATATTCAATTGGCAGATGAAATGGAAATGTTTAAAGGTCATGAGGGGAAAGTACTTCATGCTGAACTGCACTTAGGAAATAGTATTATTCATTTTTCTGACCTATTTGCTCCTGTCCAAAAAGGAAATCAGATCAGAATAAGTCTTGAATGTGACAGTGAAGAGGAAATAAAGTCTGTATATCAAAAACTTATCACAGACGGTCAAATTTTAATAGAACTGAAAGAAACATTTTGGGGAGCTTTACATGCAAATATAACAGATAAATTTGGTATAAGTTGGCTTTTAAATTTTCAAAAATAATTTAAAACGCTTATCTGCGAACATTAAACAAATAAATACCATTTTGGTAGAAAAATAGAGATTGCTCTGTCGCGTTTTCTAAAGTAAAATACCTCTAAGTATATGAAACTAGCAGGGTGGATGAAGCGATGAAAAGAGTAATTTCTATTTTTTTAGTTTTCCTAATTTTTTTTAGTAGCTTATCAGAAATTCTAACAACAGCATCTACTCTTTCAACGGAGCCAACAGTTCAAGTTAAATTAGTAAATTATCTTGGTAACCAAACACAAATTTCAGTAAAAACAATAGGTGATTATGTAATTGATTCATCTAATGGGCTCAAATTAGAAAGTGGAACACCATACGTACTACGAATTGAACATGGGAAGATGGCAATAATGGAAGGAGTAAATAAAATCTACGAATCTACTGAGATTTCGCTTAATCCAGTGCAGTATTCAAATAACCTTCTAATAAATAATAGATCCTATCATGGATCGTTTCGATTTATTATAGAAAATGGGTATGTCCGTCCCATTAATACTTTGTTTATCGAGGATTATTTAAAGGGTGTTGTACCCCATGAAATGTATAATAGTTGGCCGCGTGAAGCACTAAAAGTACAAGCTGTTGCTGCACGAACGTATGCCATGAACAGCGTTAATAAGGTTATAAATGATACCATTAGCTATCAGGTTTATGGAGGTTACTACTGGTATAACAATTCTAGTGCTGCTGTTGATGAGACAATAGGAGAAATATTAACTTTTAATAACGTCCCGATTGGTACTGCAGCGGTCTACTCTGCTTCTAATGGAGGAATGAGCGAATCAAATAGCAATGCATGGGGAAATGCTCCACTTTCTTATCTTCCAATTCAAGAAGATCCATTTGATTCTAAATCACCTTGGAGTCTATCTATAAGGAAACAACAAATAAATACAACAAATCTTAATCTGAATCAAATTGAGTGGTGGGGACAAATAAGCGAAGAGAATCCCACTATATCCACCTCTATAAAAAAATGGTTAAACCAAAATGGTTATCCTGGGAAAGAACTTAAAATTATAGCAATCCCTAAATTATCTCTTCATACGGTTCGTTCTGGGGGGAGAGTTTCAAGGGGAGATATAACGATTGAATTTTTTGTAAAAGATAAATTTAATGCCGAAGGAAATTTAGAATTACAACGACTCGTTCTCACAAATAAAACAGCATCTACCATTCGATCTATTGTTGGTTTAAGTGTCATGCCAAGCTATCTTATCTCCAATCAATTAGAAACAGATGAATTCATTACCATTTCAGGATATGGAAATGGTCATGGAGTAGGTATGAGTCAATGGGGGGCTAAAAATAGAGCCGATGCAGGTCAAACCTATCAATCTATTTTAGCTTTTTATTATCCCGGTACAGTTAAAGTTAAAAATTATGTTCTTGCCAATCGAGAGTCTATGTCACAGCCCGTCGTAAACCAGCCAGTGGACCAATCTCCTCCACCAGAACAGGAAAAGGTGAATCCACCTACGGCTCAACCGGTTGAACCAATAAAACCAGTTGCTCCACCTGTTCCAGTGATAAAACCCGAAATTTTGAAGCTATCGGTTACGACGAACTACAATACAAATCATGCAACAATCTCTTATTATGTAAATAAAGAGGTGAAAGTTACCTCGAAAGTAATGGACACAAAAGGAAAAGTAGTAGCTACCATTCAGTCGAATCAAGCAATTACTAGGGGAATACAAAATAGAAATTGGAGTTTCTCTAAATTAGGAAATGGAACGTATACGGTGATTGTCCAAGCAGTAGATGGAGCTAACAATCAATATTCGGCGAAAACAAATGTTCATATTAAAAAATATCGAACGGGTACTGTAACGGCTTCTAGTCTAGTTGTTCGATCATCGGCTTCAACAAAAGGAAAGCGCGTAGGAGCTCTAAAAAGAAACCAAAAGGTAACAATTGTTTCAACTTCTGGTGATTGGTATAAAATCCAATTTGGTAAATCATACGGCTTTGTAAGTAAGCGATATATCAAATAATCTCTACTTTTACTTTTTACCCTTTTGCTATAGTCATTCTAGGCCTTTATAATGTAGAAGAATACTAGAGAGTAATGAACTAGATGATACAATCAATATTAAAATAAGAAGAACTGATCACTATAGATCAGTTCTTCTTATTTTATCTTCCTATTAACGTTTCTTCTTCTTGGAATCAATTTCCATTTGTTTGTTCTTTAGAATTGGGTCTAGACTAACTTCTACATAAATTTTTGTATCATCAACTTTTGTGACACTAGTCACCTTACCTTTTCTTCCCTTAATCGTTAATGCTTCACCCTCAGCTGGTATAAGCTTACGAGCTTGATTTAATAATAGATTCCTATTCTCAAAAAAATGAACATTAAACATAGATTCTCACCTTTTTCTTTTAAGTTCTGCTACAGAGCAATCTGTACCTTGATATAAAATATTTAATAATAGTGAGAAATAGACCAAGATAAACTTAAAATTATTGTGAACTATAGTAAAATTTTATGGTTAGGAAATTATAAACTAAATCACTTGTGGATAACTTTGACTTGTATATTTCAATCTAGCTCCAGCACCCAGCCCCTCGAGGTCAAATAACCCTTTGACAAATAAAAGGAAAACACACCTTTTCTTTGTCAAAGGAACATTTGCTTGTCGGGGCTAACCGGGGCGCTTGCGCTTTTTGTTATATTTCGTTGAACGAAATTACTTCTGTAAAAAAGAAGGAGTTTTCGAAATATTTGTCTAATTTAGTAGAGAGAAAATTTAAAAATGGAGAAAAAGGAGATTTATCATGCAGTTTAACGACTATCATTACAGTAGACCAGACTTAGAAAAAATAGAAGCAAGTTTCACTTCTTTACTAGAGAAATTTAAAGCTGCAGAATCCTTCGAGGTTCAAGATACAGTAATGTCTGAAATAAATGAATTGCGTTCAGAATTCGATTCTATGAGTACACTAGTTCAAATTCGTCATACAATTAATACTGTTGACGAATTTTATAAAGTAGAGAAGGACTTCTTTAATGAAGTTGGTCCAGCTTATAAAGGGTTAATTACCCAATATTATAAAGCACTGACAGAATCAAATTTTCGCCCTCAATTAGAAGAGAAGTGGGGGAAGCAACTATTCTTATTAGCTGATAGTGAGCTGAAGACATTTTCACCTGAGGTGTTAAAGGACCTTCAAGAAGAAAATAAATTAACTAGTGATTATGTTTCTTTACTTGCGGCAGCTAAAATTCAATTTGATGGAGAAGAGAAAAATCTTTCTCAGCTCGTTCCATATCAACAATCAGAAAATCGTACGGTTCGAAAAGAATCTAACGAAGCAAAATATCAGTTTTTTGTCGAGAATGCTAAAAAATTAGATGAACTATATGATCAACTTGTAAAAGTAAGAACAAGAATTGCCAAGAAACTAGGGTTTTCCTCATTTACTGAGTTAGCATATGCTCGTCTAAGTCGCACAGATTATAATGCTGAGATGGTAGCTAAATTTCGTGACCAAGTAAAAGAATACATTGTTCCCCTTGCCTCCAAATTAAAGCAAAAGCAAAAAGAGCGTATAGGTGTAGATACATTTAGATACTATGATAATAGTTTTAGCTTTAAGACAGGTAACCCTGATCCAAAAGGTGATGCCGAGTGGATTGTTGAGCAAGCAAAGAAAATGTATGAAGAAATGTCTCCAGAAACAAATGATTTTTATACTTTTATGTTAGATAACAACTTAATGGATTTATTGAGTAAGTCTGGTAAGGCGGGAGGTGGATACTGTACTTATATTAGTAAGTATCAATCACCATATATCTTTGCTAATTTTAATGGAACAAATGGGGATGTTCGTGTTTTAAAACATGAAGTAGGACATGCTTTCCAAGTATATGAAAGCCGTGGCTTCCAAGTTCCTGAGTATGGGTTCCCAACCTTAGAAGCCTGTGAAATTCACTCCATGAGTATGGAATTTTTTGCTTGGCCATGGATGGAGCTTTTCTTTAAGGAAGATACAGAGAAGTATAAGTTCTCACATTTAAGTGAGGCCGTATTATTTATTCCTTATGGAGTAGCAGTTGATGAATTTCAACATTTTGTGTATGCAAACCCGGAAATTACTCCACAAGAGCGTAAGCAAGCTTGGCGAGAAATTGAGAAGAAGTATTTACCACATCTTAATTATGAAGGCAATGACTTCTTAGAAGACGGTGGTTTTTGGCAGCAGCAGGGCCATATCTACAGAGTGCCATTCTACTATATTGATTATACACTTGCACAAATTTGCGCACTTCAATTCTGGAAGAGAAATCAAGAAAACCCTGAGAATGCTTGGCAGGATTATTTACATTTGTGTAAACAGGGAGGAAGCAAATCCTTTACTGAACTTGTAAAAGAAGCTAACTTAAACTCACCGTTTGAAGACGGATGCGTTAAATCTGTAATTGATGAAATAGAAGTTTACCTTGATTCTATTGATGACAAAGCACTATAAAACAATTATCTAAAGATTAAGTAAAACTGTACTTACCATACAAAAAGTTTTTAATAAAACATTTTAAAAAGAAGTAGTACTGGCTATAACAGATAGTCAGAAGACTACTTCTTTTATATTGGATCTTCTAATAAATGTTACAATCGTAAAAATCCCAAATGCGTTAGAGAAAGCTTAACAACAGATAAAGTAGGCTAAAAAGCAACAAAATTTTAGAAAAATGTCAGTAGGATGAACGTAAGAATGGATGAAAAATGACATTGACTTTAAGTGGAGTTACTATTGTTATAATGTAGAAATAGTTCAATAGCTAGAAAGGAAGGAAATGTTGATACCCAACATCTTTTATTTAGTACTAGATAGTATTTTCGAATTATTTTACTTTTTGGGTGTAATTATTGCTGTTGGATTTCTTATTGCGTTCATTGAAAAATATATTCACACGTATTTATTTCGTGCTTTTGGAAGAAGAGGAATCCTTATCACTGCATGGATAGGTACACCCATTCATGAGATTGGACATCTAATACAATGCTTGCTTTGGGGACATCGTGTAACTTGTGTCAAACTTTTAATGATTAATGAACCAAATGCAGTCTTGGGATTCGTTGAACATCAATATAATCGTAATAGCTTGTATCAGCAAATTGGCAACTTCTTTATAGGAATTGGTCCAGTCCTTAGTGGAATTGGAACTCTTATACTTGGGATGTATGTATTGATTCCAAATTCTTATGGCTCGTTTATTTTCTATGTTCAACAGATAGAGTCTTTTAATTATTTTAGTGTAGAAGGGTTGTTAACAGTGGGGAGTGTAGTATCTCAATTACTAAAGGTTCTTTTTACCATTGAGAATTTATTAAACCCGCTATTCTGGATCTATACATTTATAGGTATTTGTATCAGTTCACATATTGCTCTAAGCAAACAGGATTTAAAAGGTTCACTTCGTGGAGTGTTTGCACTTTTTATCTTTTATTTTATTATTAAACTTGTTGGTATAATTATAGACGTTTCTACTAGATCAATTGTACAAATTTTTACAGAGATTAATGCATTTTTACTTATTTATTCCGTAATTGGAATTATATTTTCTCTGATTGCACTATTCATCAGCTATTGTCTGTATTTCTTTAATTATAGGAGAGGGATTTACTATGGACATAAAAAATATCCTTATAGCAGGTAGATATGAAGAAGAATTTAATAGACAAGGTGCAAATCAATACCCCTATCATTTCTTATTTAAAAAACTTGAAGATATTAATGAAGAAGACCTAAATTGGGCTGATGTATATGTTGGCTCTAAACCTTGTTCCGGCATGAATATTTCAACGTTAAAATGGGTTCACTCTTTTAATGCAGGTGTAAATAATTTCTTAGAAATAAGTGGATGGTTGGATCAAGATATACTTCTTACAAGAACCATCTGTACGTTTGGAAAAAGAATAAGTGAGTATTGTCTCAGTTATGTGTTAAAAGATTTACAATACCATCAAGAATTTCAGGAAAAACAAAGGGAGAAGAAATGGCAGCCGAAAACACCTAAAATGGTAAAGGATCAAACGGTTGTCATCTATGGTACAGGTGAGATAGGACTAGAATTAGCTAAAACATTTACTTTCTTTGGAGCTACTGTATTTGGTGTGTCCAGAAGTGGGAATGACAAACCATATTTCAAAAAAGTTGTCGATCTATCACAATCTCATACTATTAAGGAAAAGGCGAACTATATTATCAGTACACTACCACTCACTATAGAAACAAATAATTTCTTTAACAGTGCATTTTTTTGTGATTTACATGATACTGTTTTTTTAAATGTAGGGAGAGGTTTAACTGTTAATGAATCAGCCCTTATTAACGCTTTAGATAACGGAAATGTACGACACGCTGTACTTGATGTCGTGAATGTTGAGCCACTTTCTGAGCATTCAAAACTTTGGAGTAGGCCTGAAGTGATTATTACTCCCCATATATCTGCAGTAACAGAGATAGATGAGGCAGTTTCGTGTTTTTTTGATACTTTAAACAAAATAGAAAAAGAAGAAGTATTAGATAATAAGGTTGATTTAGTAAAGGGTTACTAGAACACAGCGATGGTCATTTTTTTACATTAACCACTTCAGAGGAGTAAATACGAATATTGACCTGACCTCGCTGCGCTTTTGCACGAATTAAAATCGGTTGATTCAAGTTATTCTTAAAGGTAAAGTCCGGTCCATACCAACTGACGGTTGCATCTCTTCCTGGAGGTACATAAGGAACTCGACGACTGTGGGAATACCGTTCCATAATTTTAACCCCTACGCGGTCAACCGCGTTATAGAGGGTTGAAGATACTTGACAAATTCCACCACCAACACCGTCGTATAATTCACCTTTTATGATAATAGGGGCAGATAGATAACCTTTTTCAACGGTCCTCTTTCCAACAGATTGGTTAAACGAAAACACTTCACCCTGAAAAACAACTTGGTTATTAATAGCCTCAGTGGCGAGATAGATATTATGAGATCGTTCGGATTTACTTTGATTATAATAGGTGACGTAACTACCTATTAGCTTTACGTGGAGGTCAGCTAATAGCTCACTACTCACTCTTGGATAAACTGTCATGGTTGGAACTTCAAGTGTCGATGAATGATGATTAATAAAATAGGAATATAACTCATTTGTAAGTCTATCTCGGTCTACCATGATGCCAACTACACCTGAGACAATTTCATTTTGATCATTTATATAGGCACTAATAGGTTCAGTATTAATTTGTTGTTCAAGTTTATCAAGGAGTTCGGCTACCATTGACTCCTTTATAATTGGTACGTCTGTCAGTGAAGAAGTAAAGGCATCGTGGTTGATGGTTGCAATGGGCACACTTTTATATGTTAATTCTAGATCATCATATTCTTGGTGTTGGATCGTTGTAGTTATTAGAAACATGCACATAATTAAGTTCTTCATAAGCATTCCTCCTACTACTCCTAGTATTCCCATTTCACTTTGAAAATGTAAGAAGAAGGCAACTATGTGTTCTTCAAGCTTGACGTTTTGTTTTCAAACGTGCTAACTTCTTATTATATAAGAATTTCGTTTGACGAAATAAATGGCAAAATACAAAATATAACACTGTAGATTGTAGTAAACTAGTAGAATACCATAAAGTTAGCGGGTATAAATATGGATTTTCTTATCTAACATAGATGTATAAATCAAATCAATCGTAAAGGGGAAAAAATAAATGAACTTTGTAACTTTAAACAATGGAGTCAAAATGCCTCAGCTTGGATTTGGAGTTTGGCAAGTTACAGATGAAGAAGCGACTACAGCGGTTGCTAAAGCGATTGAAGTGGGCTACAGATCCATTGATACAGCAATGATTTATAAAAATGAAAAAGGTGTCGGAGAAGCTATTAAGAATTCTTCTGTGCCACGTGAAGACTTATTTATTACCACGAAAGTATGGAATAGTGATCAAGGGTACGAAAATACATTACGTGCTTTTGACGAAAGTCTAGAAAGATTAGGACTTGACTATGTGGACCTTTATTTGGTGCATTGGCCAACTCCGCAGTTTGATGAATATGTAGATACATATAAGGCATTAGAAAAACTTTATCATGATGGAAAAGTTAAAGCTATTGGAGTTTGTAATTTTGAAATAGAGCATTTAGAACGTCTGCTTAAAGAGTGTGAAGTAGTTCCAGTATTAAACCAAATCGAATGTCATCCTTACCTTTCGCAGAAAGAACTAAAAGAATATTGTGCAAGTCATAATATTTTTGTTGAAGCTTGGAGTCCACTAGAACAAGGTGGAGAAGTTTTACAAAATGAAGAGATAAAACTAATGGCCAATGCTCATAAAAAATCTCCTGCACAAGTCATTCTTCGTTGGCATATACAAAATAACACGATTGTTATACCAAAGTCGGTTACACCATCAAGAATTGAAGAAAACTTTAATGTGTTTGATTTTGAATTATCTGGTGATGAAATGGCACAAATAGATAATCTTAATAAAAATAGACGTCGTGGAAAACACCCGAATGAGATGAATTTCAGATAAGAAACTGAGCACCTATTATGTCTCTAAAATGGCATAACGGGTGTTTTTTCTATTTACTTAATTTTCGAATATTAAAAATATACGTTATAATTATCATAAGCACTTATCACTATTTAATAAAATGAGAGAGAAGGGAATTGTATTGAAATTAACATTCGAAGTAATTGGTGAGAGCCAGATTGAATACTGTAAGGATTTATGCAATGAATTAATGTCTTTTCAAAAATCAAGAGCATACATAACCCCCAACTTGTTTGATAACATGAACTTTGAAACAAGGATGATTCCTTCTGTTCAAAATGCTACTCATAATTATATTGTAATTGTCAAGGATGAAGATAAGCCAGTAGCTTATGTTTATTCCAACATATCACCTAAAGAAGTATATTCAAGCCCCTTTGCTACTTTTTTTGATCTAAATTCAGTTGAAGGAACCCATGTTGGCTGCTTGTCTCAATTCTATATTAAAGAAGAATACAGAAATTACGGGATTGGGTCAAAGTTATTTAACATGTCCATGGATTGGCTAAAGCAATATGAAGAGGTCGAAGATTATTTTATTTATGTATCAAATGGAAATGATGCGGCCTTAAATTTCTATTTAAGTAAAGGGTTTACAAAGAGTCATGATATCCTAGATGGCTTTATTACGGTCTTACGTAGTAAAAGATTGTAAATTTATACAAGGTAAAGCAAGAGGTATTTTTTCTTCCTACCATATATACAACTAAAGGAGAAATAGTTTATGAGTGAAGTAGAGGGATTTATAGATGTAATAGGTGGTAAGGTATGGTATCAAATTCATAACCACAAATCAGAAAACACACCAGTAATAGTTTTACATGGTGGTCCTGGATCTTCTCATTATTCCATGCAAGGGTTACGCACACTTTCTGAAGAACGTCCAGTTATTTTCTATGATCAACTAGGGTGCGGTAAATCTGAACGTCCAAATGATGCTTCATTATGGAAAATTGAACGGTTTGTGGAGGAATTACGACAAGTCGTAGAAACCCTTGCTCTCAAAGAGTTTCATATCCTCGGTCATTCATGGGGAACAACATTAGCGGCTGCCTATTACTTTACTAATCCTAATGGAGTGAAGAGTATTATTTTTTCTAGTCCATGCTTAAGTGCTCCAAGATGGGCGAGAGATCAAGAACGCAACAGAGAGTTACTCCCGGAAGATGTACAAGTGATACTAAAAAGATGTGAAGACAATGGAGCAACAGATTCTGAAGAATACAAAGAGGCAACGAAAATATTTAATCAGCATTTCGTATTAAGATTAGACCCTGTACCTCTATTTTTAAAAGAAGGGAAACAATATCAAAATCCTGAAGTCTATCATACGATGTGGGGACCTTCAGAATTTTATGTAACTGGTAATTTAAAAGACTTTGACTGTACATCACAATTAGAAACAATTACGATACCAACTCTATTCACATGTGGTCGTTACGATGAAGCTACACCAACTTCAACTAAATTTTTTAATTCAATTACACCCGGTAGTGAATTTCACGTTTTTGAAGAAAGTGCGCATTTGCCATATGTAGAAGAACCAGAGGAGTTCGAGAAGGTAATGAAGAAGTTTCTAAGTAATGTAGATAAAAACTAGGGAATTACGAATCAGGCCAATTAGTGGTCTGTTTTTTTTATGTATAAGCTTTGCTTACATAGGTATTATAACAAACTATATTATACCATATTTAACCAATTTGTATAAGTCTTTTTCTTTTCTATTTAACTGTTAGTCTAGGATTATATTGGTATGGAGGTAAGCTCATGATTGATTATAATATTAGACAAAAAGAAGGCTTCTCAAGCAAGATTGGAGACTTAGTCTCTATGCTAGAGCATACAAGGGAAGTAACATTAAGTGAACTGCAAAATCTTACTATAACTGAATTAGACTTTTTACCTGACCAAACTGCAAATCCTATTGGTGCCCTTTTAATGCATATTGCTTCCGTTGAGTTTGTATATCAACGAATTTCATTTGAATCGCGGGACATTAATGACAAAGAACGTGAGCAATGGATCATTGCGTTAGAGCTTGGAGAAAAGGCAAGGAGTATGTTTAATAATAAGCCGTTACAATACTATGTTTCTGTTTTAAATAATCTAAGAGAGAAAACTATATCTGAACTAAAATTAAAGAACGATACATGGTTATATGAGGAAAAAACATGGGGTTATAACAATTATTGGATCTGGTATCACGTAATGGAAGATGAAATAAGTCATCGTGGTCAAATTAGAACAATTAAGCGTCAACTAAGACAATACACAAGCAATAATTCTGAAGGGATACATTTATGAATCATTTAGAGAATTTTGCAGAATATCATAACCCAACACTGTACGATCTAGAAAATAATAGTTACTTGCAAGATGTAAAATTTTTATTAGAGTATGCTTCTAAAGTAAATGGAAAAATCATTGATTTGGCATGCGGGACTGGCAGAGCAACCATTCCTTTAGCTAAGGGAGGCTACCAAATGATTGGAGTTGACCTTCATAGTGGGATGTTGAACGAAGCTAAAAACAAATCAGAAAGTCTAGATCTACAAATTGAATGGATTCAACAAGATTGCTTAAAATTAAATCTTAATGTTAAAAGTAATCTAATTTTTTGTGTTGGTAATTCATTTCAGCATTTTATGACCAATGAAGAACAGGATCAGTTCCTTACCTCTGTAAACAATCATCTAAATTATGATGGAACTTTTATTTTTGGAACAAGGTATCCAACTATAGAAGAACAATTTTGCTCATCTGAAGAAGAGTATTGGAAAACTTATACGGATAGCGAAAAACAGCATGTGATTGATGTGTATCTGACTAGTACTTATGATTCACTTCATCAAATTCAACATAATACAACTATTAGACGAATAAAAAACGAACGGAAAGAACTAATAGGAGAACTAAAAACGAACATAAAACTGCGCTATGTGTTTCCAAAAGAAATGGAGAGGCTATTACTTAAGAATGGGTTCGTTGTCGAAAATGCTTATAAAGATTGGGATGGAAGCCCATTGGATAAGGACAGTAAACAAATGATATATGTGTGCAGGAAGAGATAGAAAAACCAGTATTTTGCTCTAAGCAAGATACTGGTTTTTCTCGAATAAAAGATCAAATGTTAAAAGTTTGGATAAGACAATTCTCACTATCTACTTCTTGACTTATTTCATTATATTCTATAGATAGCTGGCCATAAACTTTTTTCCAAAATTGTACAGCTGCTTTATTAACTGCAAGCTCTATCACAAAATAGCTACCTGAATGATTACTAAAAACCTCTTTTAGAGCAGGGATTCCATAACCCTTTCCTCTATATTTATTCAATATAAAGATATCATTTATGGCGAAATCAAATTCCTTCTTCAAGAATGGTCGTTTAAGTAACGTAATAAATCCAATTAACGTATCACCATCTTTAATAAAATAAGGTTCAACACCTTGTCCGGTCCAAAATAGATGATGAGAATCAAACACGAAATCACCCTTTTGAGAAATGTTTAGTTCATTCGTAAAAGCCGAAAGATCATGCAAATAGAGAGAATACAAATTTTGAAGTATAACCTCATTGTTTTTTGATACAGGTTCTAGTAGAATCTTCATAAATTACTTCCTTTATATATATTTATTTGTTATTTATGTAGTAACATGTACTTTTCTATGAAATATATCCATAAGTCTATAGAATATTAACTTACTAGTTTTCAATCGTTAGATAGAAGAACGAACAGCAGAACCCAACTCTGCTGTTCTTTTCGTTAGGTTATTATGATAGTAATTGTCATGTAGCAAAAATAACCCAATTATTCTGCTCTGCTATTTTAACCATGTTTTCCTTAGGATTTACTACAATAGGATGTGTGACATACTGTAATAATGGTATATCACTTTCACTGTCGGCATAGGCCCAAATCTCGTTAGATTGCTGTTCTTGATGGTCAAGCCATTTCTTCAAACCTTCTACCTTCATGTCTCCGTTCATAATTGTGCCTATTTCCCCTGAGCAACGACCTAATGAATTATAAAGTAATTCAGTACTAATTATATGAACATCTAATTTCTGATCTTTTACAAACGCTTTTAAAAAAGGTTTTAATGCTCCTGAAATTACAATAATTGTATCCCCATTGTTTTTGTGTTCACGAATTTTAGTTACGAGTTCATCATTAATTTCGTTTTTTCCAATTTTCACTAACTCATTAAAAAACGCCTCTAACTCTTCACGTTCCATATCTTTAAATGTTCTAGCAAATGCTTTGAAAAATTCGTGCTTAAAGACTGTTTTTCCTTTTATAAGCCCTAAAGCAAGAGCTCTCGCAACTCCTTTATAAACGGTAAGCCATTGTTTAGCCGTGTATCTTTTTTTTCCCACTTTAAACATTGCTTTAAAGGAATTGCCTTGATAAAGAGTACCGTCAAAGTCCACTGTTACAATTGCCAAAACATCCCACTTCCTTTTTTAGGTAATTATAGGACAGAATACTTTGAAAGTAAACCCAAATTGAGTATGATAATATTTGGAGTGTAAGGAAAAGGGGGAGCAAACATGTCAAAACCGAAGAATATATTATTGGGACTTACAGGAGCCATTAGTGTTTCCAATATTTTTCCCTATATTAGTACTATACAAAGTTATTTTGGCTGCAGAATGCACATTATGATGACTGATGCTGCTCAGAAGTTTATACCTGCGAGTACACTTATACATTCGATTGATGGGCATGTATTCGTTGACTTATCAGAAAAGGGACCATTTAAAATGCCTCATGTCGAACTAACTCATTGGGCGGATGCTATCGTTATTTTACCTGCATCGGCTAATACATTAGCTAAGACAGCGCAAGGATTTTCTCAAGACATTGTATCAGCCACTATACTTGCTTCTAATTGTCCAGTAATCTTCTTTCCAAGTATGTACATAGGTATGTGGCAAAAGAAAAGTGTCCAACGAAACATAGAACTTTTACGTGAGGACGAATATCTTATTTATAATGGGCAGTTAGGGCAGGAACAGAGCAATGTAGGAGGTGCACTTCCTACACCAGTTGAAGCGTGCCGTTTTATCAACAAGGCTGTTTTCGTATAGATTGTTGCTTTGTGTAAAAATACCATAAGCCGGATTTTTACCATAGTATCTAGATCCTTCTATACATAAAGAGAGTTGCTCTTTTCTGATTCTACCTCGATTTGCTTCTAAAACTGGTTATATACTCAGAATAATTGTACTAAAAGCTACAAAGTTTCAGAAAAGAGCCTTAAACAATTACATATTATTATGTTTAAAACGCTTTAATGAACTAAAAGAGAGAGAGCAAAAACGCTCTCTCTTCTTTTTAATTTTTCTAATATTCGTTTCCTTTTAAAACAAAAAAAACCGAAGTGAACCAATCTTTATACGAAAACAGCATTTAATTAATAATCTGTTACAGTTAGATTTCTCTCCAAGTAGGTTTCAACAACCTCACTAATCTGGAAAGAGACTTGAGGCAAGTCATAGTTCTCAAAAGCATGTTCACACTTACTCTTGTAAGCCATTGTTTGATCATAGTACGCCATATGCTGTTGAATGGCTTCTTCATCATCCCCACGTTCTTTTTGACGTTGAATAACCGTATCACGATCAGCGGAAATAAAGAATCGAACAACACGGTCCCCATATAAATTCTTAAGTAGTTGAGCTCCTTCAATATTAACAGTGAAGTATACAACTTTATGTTTGCTAAAAATATTTTTTATATCTATTTCACGTATTCCATAATAAGTTCCATTAATGTTAACGCTCTCGATGAATTCGTCCTGCTGCTTCATTTGGAGGAACGTTTCTTCTTTAATAAAATGATAGTCCTTACCATTGACTTCAAAGGGGCGTGGTGCACGTGTAGTAAATGAGGGGACAGTTTCCATATCAAACGCTGTAGAAACCATTTTCGCTAGTGTTTTCCGTCCTGATCCATCTGGGCCTGTGTAGATAAATAACATCTCTTTTTCTTTTAATTCGTACATATATTCCTCCTATTAAATATTTTTTGATAATTACGTCAATTATCATACCATAATTTGGTCGATAAGTCTTGTCTAACTTTTAGGCTCTTTTCTAAAACTTTGTTATTTTTTAAACAATTTTTCAAATAAATTAACCTCTCTATTTAAAGCACTGACCGCTGTACTATCTAGTAAAAATCTAGCTTTTGGGATTTTTACGAAGCAACAATAAATACGAAAAGAGCCAACTTTTAAGACCTTGTTGCTTTCTATGCAAATAATCCTAAATTTACTATGAAATTCTCAAAATAGGGAAAAGTAAGGTTTAGGAGGTAGAATGAATGGAAGTATTTACTCATTACAAGATAAATGAAACAGAGCATGGAATAGAAGTCATTATATATATGAACGAATTAATGTATGAAATAGCAAATGAGCTTGGGCATCCGTCTGTTGACGACAATATTAATATTGAAGATGAAGCAGTTGGTTATGTGAAACGACGGTTACCCACTTTAAAAGTATCTACGGTTAAAGTAATGGTTGGAGCAATTTTACTTTCAACAATTGGATTAGGTACGTTTGCTTCCAAAGGTGTTCAGGCATCAACGGTTGAAACCACAACACAAGCTACAGATCCAAAGATAAGCCATAAAGTTAAGAGAGGAGACACACTCTCTGGAATTTCTAAGAAGTATGGAGTCTCAGTGGAAGCTTTAAAACGAATTAATCAATTGACTTCCGACATTATTAAGATTGGTCAAGTTTTAACTATTCCATCTGGCTTAAACATGACAGACAATGTCTCAACAACAGTTACAAACACGTATCAAGTTGTAAGAGGAGACACTTTATCAGGAATAGCAAAAAAGAATGGAATAACAGTAGAAGCGGTCAAACAGGCTAACCAATTAACTAGTGATTTTCTTCGTATAGGTCAAACATTGGTCATTCCAATCGGGACAAGCATGAAAAGCGATGTGACTCAAACAGGAGCAAACACCTATCAAGTCGCATCAGGAGACACTTTATCGGGAATTGCAAAAAAGAATGGATTAACAGTAGAAAGACTCAAACAGGCAAATCAATTAAGTAGTGACTTCATTCGAATTGGTCAAACACTAGTCATTCCAGATGGGACAAGCCTGAACAACGATGTTTCTCTAACAGAAACAAACAGCTATCGTGTCGTATCTGGAGATACATTATCGGGAATAGCCAAAAGGAAGGGCTTAACAGTAGAAGCAATCAAACAGGCAAATCAATTAAGTAGTGACTTCTTACGAATAGGTCAAACATTAGTCATACCAGATGGGACAAGTATGACAAACGATGTTTCTCCAACAGAAACAAACAGCTATCGAGTTGTATTTGGAGATACATTATCGGGAATAGCCAAAAGGAATGGTGTAACAGTAGAAGAAATTAAACAGGTAAATCAATTAACTAATGATTTCTTGCGAGTCGGCCAAACACTAGTGATACCTACAGGCGATAATATTAAAACTGCTAATTCTATAGAATCGGTTGGTTCAGAAATCAATCAAGAAGATCTTCAATGGCTAGCAAAAATGATCTATAGTGAAGCAAGAGGTGAAACGGTTGAGGGACAGATAGCTGTTGGTGCTGTCATTTTAAATAGGGTAAAGAGTTCTTTGTTTCCTAATACTGTAAAAGAAGTGTTGTTTCAGTATAACAATGGATATTACCAATTCACTCCTGCTCAAACTGGTGCATTGAACCATGCTACACCGACACAGCAAAATATAGATGCGGCGTTAAGGGCTTTATCCGGCGAAGATCCAACGAAAGGTTCATTATACTTTTATAATCCCAAAAAAACAAACAGTCAATGGCTTAAAAGTCGTACTGTATCAACGGTTATAGGAGATCATACGTTTGCTTATTAGTGGGTGTAGAGTAATACTCGCACCTTTTTGTTGTAATCTATCAATCAGTATTTACTTTGATAACCGAAATAAATTTGATAAAATAATAGAGTCATAATTTATATATGTATTTCAAATGGAGGAGAGATCATGAGCATAGAGCAATTTCTGCAGGAACAAAATGAAAAAATGAAATCATTACATATTAATAGAGCCGAAACATCTTGGATGGCTGCTACAACAGGGGAAGATGAATGGAATAAGAAAACTGCTCAAGCCCAAACAGACATGAATGTTTACTTCTCCAATAAAGAGCTGTTTGAGAAGGTACAGCAATTACTTCACACAGAAATTGATCATTCATTAAACATGCGTGAATTAGAATCATTATATGCCAATATGGTCCGAAACCAATTGCCAGAAGAAGAACTAAAGGAAATGGTGAATCTATCAACAGAGCTTGTAAGTGTATTTAATACGTTCCGTGCAACATTAGACGAGAAGGAAGTTTCCGAAAATGACATACGTGAAATCCTAATAAAAAGTAATGATCTTAACTTAAGGGAAAGAGCATGGCACGCAAGTAAGCAAATTGGAAAGAAAGTTGAAGAAAAACTACTAACACTCATTCGCAAACGAAACGAAACAGCACGACAATTAGGTTATGAGGATTACCACCAAATGAGTTTTGAATTACAAGAATTAGATCGTGAGTTTGTGTTTCATACATTTAGAGAATTAAAAGAACTTTCTGATGAACCATTTTATCAACTTAAAAGAGAAATGGATACTGAATTGGCAGAACGCTTTGGTATTACGTTAGAAGAATTACGACCATGGCATTATGCGGATCCATTTTTCCAAGAAGCACCACCTTCAAAAGAATTAGAATTAGATCCATTTTACCGAGGTAAAAACCTTGAAGAATTAACAGCTGCAACATTCTCTAGCATGGGAATGGATATTTCAGATATGCTGGCTAAAAGTGATCTTTATCCACGAGCAAAGAAAAATCAACATGCTTTTTGTACAGACATTAACCGCGAAGGAGATGTCCGTGTTCTATGTAATAATACTGAATCAGATTACTGGTCGGCCACGATGCTGCATGAATTCGGCCACGCTGTGTATTTTAAGTATATTGATCAAAGCTTACCGTTTAGTTTACGACGACCAGCTCATACACTAACAACTGAAGCGATTGCCATGCTTTATGGACGAATGGCAAAAGACCCAACATGGATGAATCGATTCTTAGGTGTTGAACAAGAAAAGGTGAATGAATTAAAACCAGTAATTGAACTTTCACTTCGAAGACAAATGCTTATTTCTGCTCGGTGGATTATGACGTTTGCCTTCTTTGAGCGTGAATTGTACCGTAACCCAGACCAAGATCTTAATACGCTATGGTGGAAAATAGTGAAGGATGTACAATTTGTGAATCCACCTGAAGAACAAAATTACCCACATTGGGCAGCAAAAATTCACTTTACACTTGTTCCTGTATACTATCAGAATTATCTATTAGGGGAATTAACGACTTCACAACTACAAAGATATATAGAAAAGAATGTTTCTACCGATTTCTTTACTCCAGAAGTTGGTGAATTTTTACTTACTGAATTCTTCAAACCAGGTGCAAGGGACCATTGGAATACGAAGATTGAAAAAGCAACAGGAGAAAAATTAAATCCGCTGCATTTTGTAGACCAGTTTGTAAATGTCACACGTTAAACTTAAAGTCTAGACTTAATAAGCGAATCAAATTGATTCGCTTATTAGTTTATCAGGTATTCATATGCAAACCTTTACATTAAAAGGAAGAATTGATGTAAACTAATCAAATACAAGAGCTTTGTTGAGTTTCTTTAAGAATGCTCCATGTTCTCGACACTCTATGAGATAGTAAAAATTCCACCTTTACGATAAGCCGTACTCTATACGAACAGCAATTAAATATGAAGGGAAGTTTTTTGGTGAAACATCAAGAAGTTTTAAAACAAGCACAAGATAAAATAGATGAACTGAAAGAGACTGTAAGTAACAGTCATTGGTATCCGAAATACCACATTGCCCCTCAAGTTGGATGGATGAATGACCCAAATGGATTTAGTTATTTCGCTGGAGAGTATCATGTGTTTTTTCAACACCATCCATTTTCTCCACATTGGGGCCCAATGTACTGGGGGCATGCCAAAAGTAAGAATTTAGCTACATGGGAACACCTTCCTATCGCTTTGGCACCTAGTGAAGAATATGATAAAGATGGCTGTTTTTCAGGCAGTGCTGTTGAAATTGATAACAAGTTATATTTATTTTATACAGGAAATGTTTGGACAGGCGAGGATCGTGACCATGATTTGAAGCAAGTTCAATGTGTAGCAATAAGCGAAGATGGTGTGCACTTCGAAAAAGATGAGAAGAACCCAGTGATAACAAGCGCACCAGAAGGAGACATTCATCCATTTCATTTCAGAGATCCTAAAGTTTGGAAAAAAGATGAAACTTACTATATGGTACTAGGCTCAAAGACGAAAGAAAACAGGGGCCAAATATTATTATATCGTTCGAAGGATTTATATGAGTGGGAGTTTATGAATATAGCAGCAACTGGTGAGGGGAACTTTGGCTTTATGTGGGAATGTCCAGATATTTTTCATCTTGATGGACATGATATTCTACTTATGTCCCCACAAGGGATGAAGCCAGAGGAACATAAATACCATAACCTTCATCAATCTGGGTATTGTATCGGTCATTTTGATTACGAAACTGGTATTTATCAACACGGTCCATTCGAGATGTTAGATTACGGTTTTGATGTATATGCTCCGCAATCGACCATTGATGATCAAGGTAGAAGGATAGTAATAGCTTGGATGAATATGTGGGAAAGCGACATGCCAGAACAACAACATGAATGGGCTGGTTCGTTAACCCTACCACGAATTGTCACGATGGAAAATGGAGAATTGCGATCCCGTCCCGTGCCAGAGTTAGAACTATTAAGAGAAGAAGAAATAAAATACGAAAACATTAAAGTAGCTGGACAAAAGGAACTAGATGGGATCAAAGGTAGTTGTATTGAACTTAAATTATCTATTGATATGATGGATTCATCAATGTTTAGTATAAAACTTCGAACTAATCCAGAATCTGGCGAAGAAACCGTCCTTAGTTATGATTCGTCTACCAATCTTTTTACGTTTAACCGTGATAAATCAGGTGCTGGACCTAGAGGCGTTCGTCATGTACCAATTTCGTTAAATAATAATAAGCTCCATCTCCAAATTTTTCTTGATCAGTCGTCGGTTGAAGTATTTATTAACGATGGTGAAAAAGTAATGACAGGAAGAATTTATCCTGATGAAAAGTCCACAGGTGTTCAGTTCATCAGTGAAGGGGATGTCACTCTTGACATGGTTGAAAAATGGAACATCTCTAAATCGATAAGATAACAGTTTAGATAGCACACAATAGTTGAGCCAATAAAACCGGTTCAACTTTTTTTATTGGAACACAGGTGAAAAAGTATGTATTTGATTTAAAAAAGTCCAATATACAAATAATCAATAATAGTAACATATAACTTAAGTAATATTAGATGAGGAGAAATTCCAATCGAACTTGTAATAATTTTGTGAAGGGGGGATGTTATGACAGACTTGACGTTAAGACAAAAAGTTGCTCAGTTAATGGTGATCGGATTTCAAGGTTATCATTCTACAAATTGTCTAGAAATTAAAAGGCTTATTAGAGATGATCATATAGGTGGTCTTATTTTATTCGGAAGGAATATAGGTACACCAGAACAAGTGTTGGAGTTAACAACCTCATTACAAATTCATGCTAAGGAAAGTGAACATCAACTTCCTCTCTTGATTAGCATTGACCAAGAAAATGGCATTGTCAGAAGGTTAGGAAAAGGGACAACCATGTTTCCTGGCTCCATGTTGTTAGGTGCCACAAATGATGAGAAACTTACATACGAGATTGGAAAAGCAACTGCAAGAGAATTGAAGGCTCTTGGAATTAACTGGAACCTAGCGCCGGTTGTTGATATTAATAATAATCCTGACAATCCCGTAATTGGTGTTAGGTCGTTTGGTGAAACTGCTGAACATGTTAGTAGATTCTCAATGGCATCAATGAAGGGAATGCAAGCAGGTGGTGTTATTACGACACTCAAGCATTTTCCAGGGCATGGCGATACACATGTCGATTCTCATTTAGAACTCCCTGTTATACCTCATTCTCTACAATCACTTGAGAAGCTTGAATTAATACCTTTTAAGGATTGTATAAAGCAAGGTGCAGATACAATTATGACCGCACATGTTTATTTTCCTGCGCTTGAGAGAGATGAAAAACTTCCCGCCACCATGTCAAAGAGGGTCATTACAGGATTATTAAGACAACAGCTTGAATTCAATGGTGTCGTAATAACCGATTGTATGGAGATGAAAGCCATTATTGATACGGTTGGGGCTCCCACTGGAGCTATAGAAGCTATAAAAGCGGGAACTGATATGATAATGATCTCACATGACCCCACCTTACAAGTTGAAACGATTGATGCTGTTGTCGCCGCGGTAAAATCGGGGGAGATACCAGAAGAACGATTAGAAGAAGCTTATAATCGTGTGAAAAATTTAAAAGAAAAGTATTTATCTTGGAGTAACATACAATTAAATATAGAAACACTTGTTGTTCCGGAAATAGTTGGATGTGAGAAACATCAACAACTTGCCGAGCAAGCATTTAGAAAAGGGGTTACAATTGTTAAAAACGAAGGAAAGATTATTCCAATTAATGCTAGTGAAAACCACAAAGTTATGGTTATACATCCAACGACCTCTTATTTAACTTTAGTAGAGGAAAAAGGGTACTCTAGCAATGAATTAGGAAGTATTGTTCAAACTGTCCATCCAAGTGCCAAAATCTATCCAACTTCACAAGACCCAACAAAGGAAGAAATAAGCAAAATTATTCACCAAGCTAAATTTTGTGATACATTAATTGTTGGTACATTATCCGCCCGTCAGTCAGAAGGACAACAAGCATTATTAAATCGCCTTGTAGAAATAGGAAAACCAATGATTGTAGTCGGTATGAGGAATCCTTATGATTTTGCTATTATACCCAATGTGGCAGCGTTTGTTACTACTTACGAGTTCACTGTAGATGCGCTACAAATGGCAGTAAAAGCAATATATGGGAGAGAAACTGTAACAGGAAAGTTGCCAATTACGATTACAGGTAATTCTTAAAAATGAGGAGAACTTAAATATTACAATTAGACCACCGTTATCAGGTGGTCTTTACATACATGAGTATCAGAAGCGAAAAAAGGACTGTAAAATATTAGAGTATGCTAAAGGCTGGAATAATTATTAGGAGATGTAAAATGAAGAATCAAGTGATTGTTTACTCAAGTAATGATTGTATAGAGTGTATCTATGTGAAAAAAACACTTGAAGATTATGGGATTCCTTTTGAAGTGAGAAACGTTAGTGAAAACGAAGACTATCGCAAAGAAGTTCAGAAGTATGGCTTCCTAGGTGTACCAGTAACCGTAGTAGAAGGAAGAGCAATTAAAGGACTTAATCATGAACTACTAGAACTTTTGGAAGATCTTAAGTCAAAATAATAATTAGGCTCTTTTCTTAAAACTCTGTTGCTTTTCCAGCTAATCTCTATAAAGAACTACCTTTTTTATAACGTAATACCGAAGTGATAATTGTTAGAAGTATAAAAAAAGCTGAGTTATAGAAATAAAAGTGATGGAAAGTAACACAAGTTTCGAAAAGGACAATTAATAAAACAGCCAAAAGTAAAGAATTATAGTGGCTTTTTCTTAGGAACGCTATATTTCCCCCATATACTTATGGTAAAATATTGACTATTGCATAACTTGAGGAAATTGGCAATACATACAAGATGAAGAAAGGTTGAGAAAGAATGGAACATAATTCTTCCAATTTTATACGAAACATTATTATGAAAGACTTGGAATCCGGTAAAAGAAACCACGTGATTACCCGATTCCCACCAGAACCAAACGGTTATCTACATATCGGTCATGCAAAGTCAATCGTAATCAATTTTGATTTAGCAGATGAGTTCAACGGTAAAACAAATCTGCGTTTTGATGATACAAACCCTTTAAAAGAAGATGTTGAATATGTTAATGCCATTAAGGAAGACGTCAAGTGGCTTGGTTATGACTGGGACGGATTGTATTTTGCTTCTAATTATTTCCAAGAGATGTACGAGAAAGCAGTCCTTCTTATTAATAAAGGGAAAGCATATGTTGATGACTTATCAGCAGATGAAATTCGTGAATATCGCGGTACTTTAAAGGAACCTGGAAAGGAAAGTCCTTATCGTAATCGTTCTGTTGAAGAAAATCTAGACTTATTTGAGCGTATGCGCAATGGTGAGTTTGGTAATGGTGAAAAAGTGTTAAGAGCCAAGATTGATATGAGTTCTCCAAATATTAACCTGCGTGACCCTGTTATTTATCGTATATCTCATGCTTCACATCATAATACTGGTGAACAATGGTGTATCTACCCAATGTATGCTTTTGCTCATCCATTAGAAGATGCCATTGAGGATGTTACTCACTCTATTTGCACGACTGAGTTTGAAGATCAGCGTCCACTTTATAACTGGGTGGTAGAAGAATGTGAAATGGCAAGTACGCCACAACAAATTGAATTCGGCCGCCTAAATATTACGAATGCTGTTATGAGTAAGCGAAAGTTAAAACAACTAGTTGATGAAGGTATGGTAGATGGATGGGATGATCCACGCATGCCAACAATATCTGGATTAAGAAGAAGAGGGTATACTCCAGAAGCCATCCGTGAATTCGTGAGAGAAACTGGTGTTTCAAAAGGATCAGGATTTGTAGATTCTCAAATGCTTGATCACTTTGTACGTGAGGATTTAAAACTAAAGGCACCTCGAACAATGGGTGTACTTCGCCCTTTAAAAGTAGTTATCACAAACTACCCAGAGGGACAAGTTGAAATGCTAGATGCGGAAATTAATCCAGAGAATCCTGAAATGGGAATCAGACAAATTCCTTTTTCTAGAGAGATTTATATTGAGCAGGATGATTTCATGGAAGACCCTCCAAAGAAATATTTCCGACTATTCCCTGGTAATGAAGTTCGTTTAAAACATGCTTACTTTATTAAATGTGAAGATGTAATTAAAGACGAAAATGGAAATGTAGTAGAAATACATTGTACGTACGACCCAGAAACAAAGAGTGGCTCAGGCTTTACTGGTCGTAAAGTAAAAGGTACACTGCACTGGGTTGAAGCCTCACAAGCTGTGCCTGCAGAGTTCCGTTTATATGAGCCATTACTTTTAAATGATGAGCCAGAAGAAAACGATGAAACGGTAGAAACAGGAAAAGAAAAAACATTCTTAGACCAAATTAATCCCAATTCACTTGAGATTATAGACGGATTTGTAGAACCTAACTTAAAAGACATTGAACCTCAAACGAAGCTTCAATTCTTTAGACATGGTTACTTTAATGTTGATCCTAAACACACAACTAAGGAAAAACTTGTATTTAATCTAATTGTTTCACTAAAGAGTTCGTTTAAGTTATAAATAAAATATGGGATCGTTCTTCAGTTTTTTTACAGTAGAACGGTCCTTATTTATTTTCCTTCTTTTTTTCTTGGAAAAACGAAAAAAATTCATTGGTAAAAAATCTCTTAATTTCTATATTAATTACTGATAATATAAAAATTATAAATTATTCTTACAATATTAGGGAGGATATTAATATGGCAATCATTAAAGTTAGAAACAGTGGGAATGTTGTTGAAGGGCATGAGGAGGTATCTAATTTTCTAGAAAATCAAGGCGTTCTTTATGAACATTGGGATATGGATAAATTACCTGGTCACTTAAAAGAAAAATTTTCATTAAGTGACGAAGAAAAAAATGAAATATTAGCTACATATAAAAATGAAATTGAAGAATTGGCTGAAAGAAGAGGCTATAAGGCGTGGGATGTTGTCGCATTATCTGATGAAACACCTAACTTAGAAGAATTACTAAAAAAGTTTGAACAAGTACATACACACACAGAAGACGAAGTTCGTGCCATTACAGCTGGGCATGGAATCTTTATCGTTAAAGGAAATGAAGAGACAGGATATTTTGATATTGAATTGGAACCAGGTGATGTTATTTCTGTTCCAGAAGGTAATCCGCATTTCTTTACACTAATGGAAGACCGTCAAGTAGTTGCGGTGCGACTATTTATCGAAACAGAAGGCTGGGTCGCACATCCTTATCAAGAATCTGTTAGTAAATAGGTGCTTAGTCTAGGTCCTATTACATAAACAAAAGGAAGCAACTGTTCTTCCATGCGAAGAAAAGTTGCTTCCTTTATTATGTTGGAAACCGTAAATCTATAATGATTCTTTTACTTATATATCTAATAATAAATATGTCTTGAGGGTTTAATTTTTAAACACATGATTACCTATGACGACTGTGGTCTGTCGAGAATCTAACCATCGACTTGTTGCTATAGTTGGGTTATAAAAGAATAGGGAATTTTGGGTGATATGTCTCATATCAGACAGAGCAGCATAAACCGCTCGTATGGATTCTTTATCAGCTGGTCTATTTATCTTACCGTTAGCAACAGGTTGGAATTGACCTCTCTGGTAAATGACACCTTTTATCGTATTTGGGAACTTAGGGCTCTCTAGACGATTTAAAACAACTGTAGCAACTGCAACTTTCCCTTCAAAAGGTTCACCTTGAGCTTCAGCTCGTACAATTCTAGCTAATAAATCAATCTCATAATCTGATAGGCTTATCTTATTTGTGGATTCAATTTTAGTGGATTCTTCCTTTGATTTCTGTTCAGACGGGGCGTTCTTTTCCAATCTTGTATCTCTCGTAGATACCTTGTTTTCATCCATTTTACTAGTATCAATTTCTGTATGAATAACTTGTCCGACATAAATCAGATCAAGGTCTTTTATTTGTGGGTTAGCCTCCGCTAATTCTTCTAAAGATACATTATGTTCTCTTGCGATTTTAGACATTGTATCTCCTTTTTCAACAGTATAAGCAAATACAGAATCGGCCATAAAAAGTGTAGCTATAAATGTTAAGGCAAATATTAGTTTTTTCACAATACATTCCTCCTAGTGGATTTAGTTATTGGGAAACTCTTTATCTATCTTCATCCTATGAAGGGTTGTACAAAAATATGATTACAGCTTGATTACATAGAAGTTACACGCTGTAAAGGATATTTATGGAAAATAGGATAGACTATGATTTAAATGAAATCCTCTGTAAGCATTAATTAACGTAAATAAAGTGCTCAGTTATTAGAGAAAAGGACCAAACCTCCTATTTTTTTCTGATTTTACTCGTTAAATATTCCCAATCCACCTTACTTAAGACTCGTTTTCGACATTTTCACCCAATTCTCTCTCTATTGTTTGTATAATAAGTACTTGTAGAAGATAGATTTAGATATTGATAGGAGGATTACGTCATGATGGAATGGGCGTTAGGTCTTTTATGTGGAAGTGCAGCGCTGTTACTGATCTTTTCTTATTTTCAAAATAAGCAACAGGCTAAAACTGATCAACAAAAACTCGATACCATGTATTTAGGAATGATGGAGGAAATTAATAAACTTCAAACTCAAATGAAGAAAATAGAAATAGATGGTGAGATTACAGCACAAGAAGTGGGAATTACAAAAGAAGAACGTCAATTATTACGTGAACTATTAGACTTATATAAACGTGGTTACTCTATGGAGAGTATTGCTTCCAAAAAGAATGTACAGGAACATCAAATTCAAGAATTATTAGCTCCTTACATAGCTTTAGGAAATGAAGGGAGTAAAGTAGTGAATGGGCACTAATACAAAAAGCAGCTTTGCAGCAGGTATATTAGTCGCGACCTTTATTTCTGGAGCGGTTTATTTCTTGGAACCTAGTAAAGCAGCAACTCTTCCAACACTTGAAGAGCCGTCTGTAGTGGAAATGAAAGAAACATTAGCATCAGAAGGATATGTGATTTACTCTCAAGAAGAATGGAAGGAACAGCTTGTTGCTATGGAAGAAGCTGCAATAGAAAAGGTATCGTTACAAAGTGAATCAACTAATGAATCAACCGAAAGTGAAGAGGCAGTTGTCTATAAAACTGTTATAAATATTGCATCAGGAATGACAAGTATTGATGTCGGTCGAGTACTAGTACAAGCAGAGATCTCTGACAGTGCTATGTCCTTTGTGCATGAAGTAGAGAAAAGAGGATTATCCAATAACCTACGCCCAGGCACTTATGAAATTAATAGTAATATGACGGTTGATGATGTTATTGCGCTCGTATTCAAATAGTTTATAAATGAGACATCCAATAGGGGTGTCTTTTTAAACTTTATGTAAGATGGTTCGTTATGTGCATTTACTTGTGTTTACTTTATAATAATTAGATAAGCCTTATGAAGTAATCCATGTAAGAGGAAAGGAATACTAAAATGACTTTTATTAATCAATTAGAGCCATATATAACAACTGAAGACTCGTTAATACAGGAAATCGTACTTCATGCAATTAATGATTATCCTTATACACCTGAAGAATGGACTTCACGGCTTCTTGCAAAAGCATTTCAACAACAAGAACTTAACCATACTATATTAATGAATATGACAAATCTCTCCATTAACGAAGAGTCCTTACATATTATTTTGGATCACCTTCCTAAAGTAGCGAAGAATGATGTTCACTTAGTGACAGCATTACTTGACAATCTCACACCACAACTTGCATTACGATATAAAAAGGAACTACAGCCTTACATAGATCATAAACTGTTTGAACTATATACGATAATACAAAGTGGTAATGAAGAAGAGATATATATAGAGTACGGTAAAACTATTACTAACTTATTAGAAAAAAAGCCTGATAAGAGGAATTTATTGTTACATGCGAAGATATTGGCAAAATGTATCGCTGATAACAAATGGATTTCTACGAGAGAAATCCATAAAATCTTTGAAGATTCATTGGAAGAAGGTTCGTTTTCATACGAAGGCATTTTTACCATTTATATGATTGGACTATTAAAACTTGAAGAATACATTCCACAACTCGTAGAATTACTGACAAGTGAAGATGATCTATTAGTTGAAGAAGTAACAAATGCTCTTATCTTATTTCAATCGGATGAAGTTTTAACAGCGCTTCTACCGTTTTTAACAAGTGAGGACTCTGTTATTTATGCAGTGTCTGTTGCAGCGAATATAAAATCAGACTTAGCAGTTAGCGTGCTGCAAGAAGCATATTGTCAAACAAAAGGTTTAGCTGAACTAGACCTTTTATTTGAAGCTCTCTGTCACCATTTTTCAGTTAAGGCTTTACCTACCATCGCTACTCACATGGACCAAGAAGAACACACAACTTTAGTTGAAGTGGAACAGCTTGCCTACAGCTATTATACGATCACCGGCGAAAGCCATCCTGATTTAAAGAGTTGGAAACATTATGCTTTACAACATGTTATTGATTTTAACCAGACTCCAATTCGCATTGAAACTAAAATAGGTAGAAATGATCCATGTCCGTGTGGAAGTGGTAAAAAATATAAGAAGTGTTGTGGAGCTTAATATTATGCTTCTAAATGTGATGAAACCTAAAAGAAAAACAGAGAGTGTGATACTCTCTGTTTCTATTTAGTCAGAGTTTTTAACATTCCATAAAAGGATGGACCAACACCTTCGGCAGCTTCTTTATTAGGAAGTGTCATTACGATTCTATATTTTTGACCTTTATTTTCTATTATGATGACATTTATACTTAACTTAGTATTTGAAGAGTGGAGATATAGCTTTGATCCGTCTGGCATTTGTTTGGTTGCATCTTTTAGGCTCATTTCATTTACTTTACCCACATGCTCAATTAATTTTTCAGAATCAATTTTAAGTTGCTCTAGTGAAGTTTTGTTATCTAACTTTTCTACTCTAAAAAAGAAGCTGTCATCATTATTAAAGAAGACAATATCTTTGTTAGGTTCTTCAGCTGCTGCTGTAAAACCTTTTAGCACATACATATAATAACCTAATGAACTTTTGAATAAAGTAGCTTCACGATATTCTTTTTCACCTTCAACCACGATCTCAATTTTTTTCGTTTTTGGAAGTTGGGTTACTTGTTCTGTCACTTTACCTTTTACCACTAATTTTTGACCAATCTTAATTTTGTCAGACTCCAATTTATTTAATTTCTTTAGAGTAGAAGTCGATGTTTTATATTTCTTTGCTATACTGTATAGTGTATCACCTTTCTTAACTTTGTACGTTTCAAGACTTTTACTTGTCACTAACTTCTGCCCTACATAAATTTTACTTGTTTTTAGGTTGTTTAATTTTTTTAAATCATTAACTGTCATATCATTACCTTTAGCTATTTTGTAAAGAGTGTCTCCTTTTTCCACTACTACTGTAGAATTTCCAACCTTTTGAAAAGCATTTGATTCCAATGGATTTACTACGAGAGATCCACCTAACATCACAACCGCCGTTGTTGACCAAAATAATTTTCCAATATTTTTCATTTTTATCTTCACCTCAGTAAGTTAGACGGAGCATTGTTCATTATGTTTCAATCTAGATAAAAATAATTTTTCACCTTGAAAAACAGACTTTTCACTTAGCGTATTCGTCACAGTAATAAAGATAAGGTATGGAGGTATATATGACATCATTAAGGACATTGGGAATATTATTTATTCTTATTTGTAGTGGTTGTTCGAGTGAAAGAATTGAAGAGGTTGTCGTTTACAAGATGAAAACTTCAACAATTAAAGAGGATCATTCGATTCAGGAATTTACCAATGAACTGATTATTCAAGAATTTATTCAAGCGTTTCGAATGGCTAATCAAGAACCAGGTATTGTTAATATGGCTGACCCTCACTATAGAGTTAAAATTGGAGAGGAGTCTTACTTTCTTTGGATTCATGAAGAACAAGGGACGATAATGAATTGGAATGATACAAATACCATATTTACACTTTCAGAGCGTTCAACTTTAACAATCAAAAAGCATTTAAATTAAATGTATACTAGAAAAATATGTTAATAATATCTTGCTTAATTGTAAAGAAGTGGATATAATAAATCCCAATATATGAAAATATCAAGGATAAAGAGAGTAGTTATTTGCGAAAGTAAAGCGAGTCAAGGATAGTGAGAGCTTGGCAGGTAGCATATAATGAACCGCACTTTTGAGATGCTTGTCTGAATGTAGTAGGGCCAGCCGGGGAACACCTCGTTACGAAGTAGAGTGGTTTTTACATTAGTAAAAACAAGTAGAGTGGTACCACGGTAGAATCATAACTTCCGTCTCTTTTTAGAGATGGAAGTTTTTTATTTTTATAGGAGGTAAATCATGAATCTTAGAAATGAACTTGTAGATGTCTTACATCATAATTTAAGTGGTGAATTTGATAAGGAAATAATAAACCGAATGATTGAAAAGCCCAAATTTGAGAATATGGGAGACTTGGCATTTCCATGCTTTGAGTTAGCGAAAGTATTACGTAAATCTCCTCAAAGTATTGCACTCGAATTATCAAAGCAACTTCAAAGTCCTTTATTCGAAAAGGCTGAGGCTATTAATGGCTACTTAAATGTTTTCTACAACAAAGATTATGTAACAACAATCGTCATTCAACAAATCCTAAACCAAAAAGGCCAATACGGATGTTCAAATCTCGGTGATCATAAAGTGATGACCATAGATTTCTCTTCTCCCAACATTGCAAAGCCATTTTCAATGGGCCATCTACGTTCTACTGTTATTGGTAACTCGTTAGCTTTAATTGCAGAAAAAGTAGGCTACCGTCCAATCAGAATAAATCATTTAGGTGACTGGGGTACCCAATTTGGTAAATTAATGGTTGCTTATAAATTATGGGGGAATCAAGAACTGTTAACGAAGCAGCCGATAAAACAGTTGTTAAACTTATATGTTAAGTTTCATGAGGAAGCAGAAAAAGACTGCAAATTAGAAAATTTAGCTCGAGAATGGTTCAAGAAACTTGAAGATGGCGATCAAGAGGCGATTCATTTATGGAAGTGGTTCCGTGATGAGTCACTAAAAGAATTCTCAAGAATATATGAACTTCTTGGAATAGAATTCGATAGTTATTGTGGAGAAGCTTTTTATAATAATAAGATGGACCACGTTGTTCAACTTCTTGAAGAACAGAAATTAATTGAGCAATCTGAAGGTGCTCAGGTTGTTAAACTTGAAGAAGATTTGCCACCATGTTTAATAAAAAAGAGCGATGGGACGACATTGTATGCTACACGCGATTTAGCGGCAGCTTTATATCGACAGGAAACTTACCAGTTCGCGAAGTCTTTATATGTTGTAGGAAACGAGCAGAATCTTCATTTTAAGCAAGTCTTTGCGGTCCTTGAGAAAATGGGTTACACGTGGACGGAAGGAATGATACACGTCCCATTTGGGATGATGTTGAAGGACGGGAAAAAGATGTCTACTCGAAAAGGGAAAGTTGTATTATTGGAAGAGGTTTTATATGATGCGATTTCATTAGCATTAGAAGAGATTAAAAAGAAAAATCCAGCACTACTTTTAAAAGATAAGGTTGCCCGAGAGGTAGGGGTAGGAGCTGTAATCTTCCATGACTTAAAAAATTTTCGCAAAAATGATATTGATTTTTCTTTAGAAGACATGTTGAAATTTGAAGGTGAAACAGGTCCATACGTTCAATATGCACATGCGAGAGCATCATCCCTGTTAAGAAAAGGAGAATACGAAGAAGAACATGGAGCAATATGTATAAAAGATAAAGAGGCCTGGAACATCATTATTCATCTACATTCATTTCCTGTAGTAGTCCAAAAATCTTATCAAGAATATGATCCTTCCCAAATAGCAAAATATCTAATAAACCTTTCAAAGTCATTTAACAAGTATTACTCATCCGTTAGAATCCTAGAAAATGATCATTTAAAACAACAGAGACTAACACTCGTATATACAATTAAGATTGTTCTAAATGAAGGTCTACGATTATTAGGAATACAAACACCTAATGAGATGTAATTACTTCCATATAAAAAATTATTAAATGAATAGGATTCAAATATTTCAGAAGTATTATTTGACACGTTCATGTCAAAGTAAAACATCCTTTACGGGGAGATTTACCAAAGTCATTCAATACAAAACACCCTATTACAAAAAATAAGAGCACTTTTTACTACGCTATTTTCCCAATACAGAAAAAAATCCCCATATATTACAATAAAAGGTAAAAGAGAATTGACAGGAGGAAATTAAGCTATGAAAACAATCTATCAGGCAGGATTTGGGATTTTACTATTGATACTAACTGTATTACTTTTCCTTAAAGGTGTCCAACTTTGGACGTTTGGTACGAACGTTGATGGTGGAGGTGTAGGAATATACTTTTTAGGCCTAGAGATTAATGATCATGTAAAAGAGGCAAGTATACCGAATTATGCACTAAGTTTTGCCGGTGCAGGTATTATTACTTTAACAGTTACAATATTTACTGTTTTAAAACTTTTTAAAAGAGTAAGTGTTAAATAACAATTTTGAAAAGACTATTGATGACTTGAAGAGAAGGTGGAGAGTACTGTAAATTTAACACGTACTTCTCTACCTTTTTTCTTATGTATTGACCTTCAGTGCTAGTTTCAGTTTAATTTTAAAGAGCCCAGCCTGAAGATACCACGACAATCTATAAGTAACATCCACCATACATAATTTAATGATCTAAGAGCGAGATTAAGGGAAAGGAGTGATAGATATGCCGGGAAAAGACGTCATTACTACCCTAAATGAGTTTCTCAAAGGGCAATATATGGGAATTCATGCTTATGAACATTATATCCAAAGGCTTGAAGATCCTGAAATAAAAAGAACCTTTCAACATATTCAACAAGAACATAAACAGCATGCATTACAAGTAGCAGAAAGGATTCAGAATCTTGGTGGTACATCCGTTGATAATGAAGGAATGTTTGGTTCTATTCAAGGGTATATTGGGAAGTTTATGATACCAACGGAACAGAATAAGATTATTGATAGTGCATTAAAAGGAGAAAGCTATTATGGTATTGAACTATCTGAAGAAATGGTAAAAGGAGATCTGGATCAAGAAAGTAAGCAGTTAATTGAAAGTATTCTAGATAAAGATCGAGAACACGTGAGTTTATTAGCAAGCTTAATCCACTAACGCTGATAAGTTCATAATACGTGAATCAGTTAGTCATTTAAATTTATATTGACAGCAACCTTAATTTGTCATAAAATTTGAAAAACTAAAACAAAAGAACGGTTAACGATGGACTAGTATGCGAAACTTGAAGTGTCAGAGAGCGAGGTTTAAGAGCTGAGAGACCTCGTCACGGACAGTCGCTGAACCTACCTTCAGAGTCTTATGTAAACATAGGCGGTCTTCCTGACGTTATCAGGGAAAAGCGGGATGTCATTTGACATTCAATTTAGGTGGTACCACGGAACTAGCCCTTTCGTCCTTATTATTAGGATGAAGGGCTAGTTTATTTTTTTGTTTGGAGGAGGCTAGTTAAATGAGGAAAAGACGTATTGTTGTAAAGATTGGAAGTAGTTCATTAACAAACGATAAGGCAGAGATCGATCAGGCAAAGCTACAGGATCATATTCATGCTATTGCAAAACTTAGAGAACAAGGAGATGAAGTATTACTTGTATCATCTGGCGCGGTAGCCGCAGGATTTAAGGAGTTAGGTTATCCTACTCGACCGACAACTCTAAAAGGGAAACAAGCTGCTGCAGCAGTGGGGCAAGGACTGCTCATTCAATCTTATAATGAACACCTTCGAAATTTTGGAATCCAGCCTGCACAAATACTGTTAACCCGAACTGACTTTACAAATAGAAACCGATATAAGAACGCATATGCTACGTTAACCGAGTTGTTAGAGAGAGGGATATTACCTATTATAAATGAAAATGATACGGTTTCGGTTGAAGAATTGACCTTTGGTGATAATGATATGCTTTCCTCCTTAGTTAGCGGGTTAGTACATGCTGACAAACTTATTATATTGACAGATATTAATGGTATCTATGATAAAAATCCTCGTCAAGATCCAACTGCTAATCGCTTTAACCGAATTGAAGAGATTCATGACGATATATTGCAAGTAGCAAATGGCACTGGTTCAAGTGTTGGAACTGGTGGAATGAGGTCTAAGTTATTAGCAGCAAAAGTTGCTTTATCATTAGGCATCCCCGTTTTTATTGGTAAAGGTATAGGGTCAGAAAAGCTAATAGATATTATGAACGGTCATGGAGATGGAACTTATATTGGAGGAAAACTATTACACACCCTAACTACAAGACGACAATGGATTTCGCTTCATTCATCGGTAGCAGGAAAAATTTATGTTGATCAAGGGGCAGAGGAAGCTCTTCTTTACAATGGAAAAAGCTTATTACCTGCAGGTGTTTATGAGGTACAAGGAGACTTTCACAAAGGAGATATAGTGGAAGTCTATAATTCTACTAGTTTGCTTGGAAAAGGTGAAGTTACCTGTTCCTCAGAAAATCTGAAGGAGTTAATAAGTAGACGAACTTACAGTAAAGTTAAAACCAATGAGATCATCCACAGGGACAAATGGGTAAAAATTAGGAAGGAGGAATAATATGACCGAAGTAAAAAGTAAGGGGAATAAGGCAAAACTAGCAAGCTATGAACTAGTAACGCTAACTACTGAAGATAAGAATAATGCTTTAAAATTAATGGCTGAACAACTTCTAATTGATCAAGATCATATTTTGAAAGAAAATGAAAAGGATGTGCAGAAAGGTGAAAACAATGGACTTTCTAAAGTAATTTTAGATCGTATCCTTTTAACGAGAACTAGAATTGAACAAATGGTCAATGGTATTCACTTACTTATTGAATTAGAAGACCCTATTGGAAAAACAATTGAAACCATTAAGAAAGATAATGGAATGGTTATTAAGAAGAATCGTGTGCCACTGGGAGTCATAGGTATGATTTATGAGGCAAGACCAAATGTTACGGTCGATGCGGCAACTCTTTCAATTAAAACTGGAAATGCGGTTATTTTAAGAGGAAGTTCTTCAGCTATACTTTCAAATATTGCGATTGTTCAATCCATTCATCAAGCCTTGAAATATAGTAAGATTCCAGTGGATTCAGTTCAGTTAATTGAAGATACTTCAAGAGAAACGGCAAAAGAACTCTTTCACCTCCATGAATATTTAGATGTCCTCATTCCTAGAGGAGGAAAACAACTCATAGATACTGTTGTTCGGGAAGCAAGTGTTCCAGTCATTGAGACCGGTGCTGGAAACTGCCATCTATATATAGATCAAACAGCAGAATTTGAAATGGCGCAAAAGATCGTACTAAATGGAAAAGTACAAAGACCATCTGTATGTAATTCGCTCGAAACAGTTCTTTTTCATAAAGACTGGTTCCAGAAATGGGGCAACGATTTACTTGATTCTCTTCATAAAGAAGGTGTTGAAATATATGGAGACGAAACAATTTGTATGAGTTATTCCAAAGCTCAACAAGCAACTGAACAGGATTGGTATACAGAGTATCTAAATCTGTCAATCAGTGCAAAAGTAGTGAATCATTTATCAGATGCGATAACACATATCAATCAATATGGAACAAAACATTCGGAGACTATCATCACTAACGATGAAAAACACGCAGCTATCTTTTTAAACTGTGTAGATGCTGCGGTTGTATATCATAATGCCTCTACCAGATTTACAGATGGGTTTGAATTTGGCTATGGAGCAGAAATTGGGATCAGCACGCAAAAACTCCACGCAAGAGGGCCAATGGGGTTAGAAGCATTAACATCTAGTAAGTATTTTGTATATGGATCAGGGCAGATTCGTTAGTTTATAACAATGTTTCTCTCATGCAAATACATGGTAAACTTAAAATAAATTACAATTAATTAGAAGAGGAGAACTCAATGAATATCCAGGATGTTACCTTAAAGGGAGAAAGAGTTAGTTTATCACCTTTAAGAGAAAAAGATTTGGATAAAGTATATAAGGCTGTTGACAGTACAGATATTTGGCGTCTATTACCAAATAAATTAGAGAGTATAGAGGACGTAACCCTACAAATCACCCAAGCTATAAAAGCTAAAGAGCAAGGACTCCAGCTCCCATTTGTCGTATTTGATCATGAATCTGAACAGATTGTAGGAATGACAAGACTTTTAAATATCTCTACTGAAAATAAACAAGCAGAAATTGGAGCAACATGGTATTCTAAGAAAGTTTGGCGAACAAGGGTGAATACAGAATGTAAATACCTCCTGCTCCGTCACTGCTTCGAAGAACTGAAATTAATCCGAGTACAGTTTAAGGTAGATACGAGAAACGAGCGCTCAAACAATGCAGTATTAAGGATTGGTGCGAAAAAAGAAGGAACCTTGCGCAAAGAAAAAATCCTATACGACGGATATGTTAGAGATACAAACGTCTATAGTATTCTAGAAGAAGAATGGCCAGAAGTGAAAGGACGACTTGAGTTATTGCTAATAAATGGAGATAAACAATAATTTTTTTACAAGGGGGATTAGTTCTATGAGTCATTCTATTAACGATTTCATCGAATCTATTGAAGATTCATTAATTACATTACGAAGAGAATTACATGAATGTCCAGAACTAGGCTTCACTGAATATGTGACAACTTACAAGATAGGTAGGGAACTAGAAAAATTGGGTTTTGACTTATCAATAGGAAAAGAATCAATGATCAGTCAGTCACGATTAGGTAAACCTTCAGAAGATGTTCTAGTAGCAAACGAAAATAGGGCGCGTGAAATGAATGTTCCAAATGATTGGTTAGAAAAGATGAAGAATGGAAATACAGGATTAGTTGCTCAACTAGATACTGGTATACCAGGGAAACACATTGCAATGCGGTTTGACATTGATGCTCTACCCATTTTTGAATCAAAAGAAGATGAACATTTTCCTTACCAAGAGGGATTCTATTCAAAGAGAGAGGGTGTCATGCATGCCTGTGGTCACGATGGCCATGCAGCAATCGGAATTGGAGTTGCTCATTTTTTACATAGGTATAAAGAAAATCTGAGTGGTCGGTTTACACTTTTATTTCAACCAGCTGAAGAAGGTGGTCGTGGCGCAAAACCAATGGTTGAAAAGGGTTGGTTAGATTCTGTTGATTATTTTCTAAGTGGTCATATTGGGATTCATTCATTACCTGTAGGTGAGATTGCTGCCACGACGACTAAGTTTCTAGCTAGCACGAAATACAATGTAGTGTATAAAGGAAAGTCGGCTCATGCAGGACTTGAACCAAACGAAGGCAGAAACGCTTTACTTGCCGCTGCAGCAGCAAGTCTTCATCTAAATGGAATTACTAGACACGCTGATGGAGCAACTCGAGTGAATGTTGGAAAGCTAGAAGCTGGCACCGGTCGAAATATCATTGCTGATTTTGCAAAGATGGAGATCGAAACTAGAGGTGAAACAACCGCCCTCAGTGACTATATGAGAGAGGAAGCACTTCGCATTTTGAAGGCAACTCCTATTCTATATGACGTAAAAGAAGAAATAGATATTGTCGGGTTTGCGCCAAGTGCTGAATGTGATTCTGAATGGGTTGATATTGTGCAGAAAGCATGTCATTCAAGTGAGCGGATTAAAAATGTATTACCGGTTTTACCTTTAGGGGCATCAGAAGACGTTACATTTATGATTGATCATGTTCAACAAAAAGGTGGGAGTGCTACATATCTTGTGTTTGCTTCACCTTTACCAGCTGGCCACCATCATCCTTGTTTCGATTTTGATGAGAAAGTAATTCCTACTGCTGTCGAAGCATTAGGTAGGATACTACTCAAACTAACGAAAAAACTTTAGTGATTTGTCGAAATTAGTCCGACGATTATAAAACTATAACAAATTGAAGAATGATAGAATTAAGGTATATAATACTTAACTACTCCAAAGGCTTTTAATCCTTTGGTTTTTTTATAACATAAATTTTTTAAAAATTCTAAATTTAGTAAACTAGGGTCGAGAGGAGAGCATCACATGTCAACTTTCATGAAGAATGAAATTGAAAACCTATTAGTAGATGAAGTCAGTCTGGAAATTCCAAGAGCTATACTTGAAAGATTCAGTACACTTATTCGTGAGTCTGGTAGTGAGGATGAAAAGATAGCAGCAAGTTTTTTAGCTAATTACTTAGAGACATGGGGCGTTCCTTACAAAATCCACAAGCCAGAATTATACTTATCTGTACCTAAAAAAGCATATTTGAGACTTAAAAGTCCTGTAGAAAAAGAGTTTCGAGTAAAAACTCCTTCCTTCTCCATTTCTACAGGAGACAAGGCCTTAAAGGGGGAGTTAGTTTATATCTCAACTGGATACGCTAAGGGGATTAATGATATTTTCGGTTCAAAAGTACAAGAAGACGTTGGTGACCTTACAGGTAAAATTGTGTTAACAGAAGGATTTCCAATGCCAGGTAAGGTTCAAGAATTTACACAGTTGGGTGTCAGCGCAATTATCTTCATCAGTCCTGGACAGAACATTCACGAAGGTATTTGTACACCGATTTGGGGAGCACCAGATCTAGACAACATGAATGACGAGCCAAAGATTCCTGTCTTGGCGATTAATAAACCTGATGGTGACGAGTTAAAGAGTTTAGCTGGTAGAGAAACCATTGAGATTGAATGTAACACGTATTTAGAAAAGGATTGGATGGAATGTCCTATTATTGACATATTTATTGAAGGTACAGAACAACCAGATAAGTATGTGTTACTACATGGACACTTAGATTCGTGGCATGAAGGTATTGGAGATAACGCTACTGGTGATGCAGCATTACTAGAAATGGCAAGAATCTTTTACAAACACAGAGATAAATTAAAAAGGAGTGTTCGTATTGCGGTATGGACAGGTCATTCAACCGGACGTTACGGTGGATCCACGTGGTTTGTCGATCAGTACGGCCTTGACCTTGAGAGAAATTGTGTGGCACAGGTAAACTGTGACTCCCCAGGATGTGTAGATGCAACGTCTTATGAATACATGATGTGGATGAGTGAAGTAGATCAATTCTGTAAAGATGTCATCCACGACACAGTGGGGTTACCTTCTAAAGGAACGAGACCTTTACGAGCTGGTGACTATTCATTTAATAATATAGGGATTACCTCGTTCTTCATGTTATCGTCGAGCATTCCAGAAGAGTTATTAAAACAAAAAGGTTATTACCCGGTAGGTGGTTGTGGCGCGAATATTGAATGGCATACTGAGGAAGATTTAATGCATGTTGCGGATCTATCAATTCTTGAAAAGGATATAAAAATCTACTTAACAGCCATCCTCCGTGCAGCAAACGCTACGATACATCCATATGATTTTGTAAAGACTGCTTTAGAGTTGGAGGACACCATTAAATCCTACCAAGAGCAGGCTGGTAATCACTTTGATTTTACGCCAGCGTTACGTGAGGTAGTATTATTACAAGAGGATTTAATTTCGTTTTATAGAAAAATTGTTGAGTTGAAAAACTTAGAATTAATTAATCCACAAGTTCAAAAGGCTAATACAATAATCGAAAAACTCGGGAGAATACTTATCACAATAAACTTTACAAGAAAGGGAAAGTTCCGTCATGATTCAGCATTAAATGTCCCTCCATTACCAGATATCGCACCGGCAACGAATTTCAAGCAATTGCAAGAAGGTTCACATGAATACAAAGTTCTTCAGACGCATTTAACACGTGGACAAAATCGTGTCGTTTGGGCCCTGCAGCAAGCAAGAGAATTACTAGAATAATTATATTAAAGTGTCAGTGAAGCACTGGCACTTTTAGTGTTTATATCATTCTCATTTTCCTACCCAAAACTGAATTATGGAAGCACACAAAAAAGAGTTGTTAGTAATAGGAGGTTTACTACATGGATCTTCAATCAGTTTTATCCTTAATAAACGAAAGAAAAGAAGAATATCTAGAAACTCTATTTACCTTACTTAGACAAAGAAGTATAAGTTCTCAAAATGACGGAGTAGTAGAATGTGCAGAACTTCTTAAAGTCATAATGGAGGACATTGGAATTAATACTAAGATATATAAAACTGAAGGACAACCAATAGTTTATGGTGAGATAATCAACGATCCAAATGACCTGACAATCCTATTTTACGGGCACTATGACGTTCAACCTGTAGATCCACTTGATCAATGGTTATCACCACCCTTTGAACCGACCATTAGAGACGGAAAAATCTATTGTAGAGGTGTTGGAGATAATAAGGGCCAACTAATTACGCATCTACTAGCCGTTAAGACGATGCTAGATGTTCATAGTAAACTACCTATTAATATAAAATTTGTATTCGAAGGAGAAGAAGAGAGTACAAGTGTAAGTTTACCCGTTTTTGTAGAAAGTCATAAAGACTTACTCAAGGCAGATTTAGTTTACACCGCAGATGGACCAATGCCAGTTACCGGTGAACCTTTAGTGTTATTAGGAGTCCGTGGCGTATTATGTGTAGAGTTAACTGCAAAGGAAGCAGAATGGGATAATCACTCAGGTAACAAAGGGAATATTGTTCCAAATCCCGCATGGACATTAATTGATCTATTAAGCACAATGCGTGATCATAACCACAAAGTAACCATTGATGGATTTTATGACGACATACTCAAACTAACTCAAGAAGAATTAGATTTACTAAAGAAATTACCATTTGATAATGAAAAGGTAGGAAAGGAAATTGGTTATAAAGAATTAAATATGGATGGTGAAACCTACTACCGAAAGCTGACCTTAGAGCCCACATTCAATATACAAGGTTTTATAAGTGGGTATGGTGGTGAAGGATCAAAAACAATTATTCCATCTGAGGCAACTGTTAAGATTGATTTTCGCTTAGTTCTAGATCAGAATCCTTCTGATATTTTTGAGAAAGTTTGTGCTCATGTAGAAAAGCATGCACCTGGGGTTAAGGTTAAACATCTTGGTTCAATGGAACCCTCTCGAACACCTTATGGAAACAGATTGATTAAAGTCATAGAGGAGGCAGTAGAAGAGAGTTATCAACAAAAACCTATTGTTCAACCAAGCTTAGGAGGTAGCTTGCCTGACTACGTTTGGACTAAAATCTTACAGGTTCCATCGGTAGTTGTCCCTTATGCAAACTTTGATGAACAAAATCATTCCCCAAATGAAAATATGGATCTTGAAAACTTTTATAATGGGATTAAATGTTCGTGTTATGTAATTGAAGCATTAGGAGCATACAAGAATTCTATGAAAAACTAATACCGTTACTTTCTTCTTACAAAGGTAATACCTTATATAACCCATTTTGTACCCTGTAATAAATACATAAAATAAACCAGTCTACCTGTTAACAAGTAAGAAAACATTTTCAGCTGGTGAACTGTTTGCATATGCATCAAAAGAACTAGGGCGTGTAGAGATCATTGGAGAAACAACTGGTGGTAGAGCTAATCCAGGTAACTATCATCAAGTGACAATTAATATACGTTTATTTGTTCCACCGGGAGATCAATTAGTCCTCTAACAGGTGGTAATTGGGAGGGTACCGGAGTTCTCCCAAACTATGATATTGATCATGAAGCTGCATTAAAATTTGCCATAATAAAAACACTTAAGGTATTAAAAGGAAAGTATAATAACCTTCCCGAATACGTTTTTTTGTTGGATGAGATTGAGAATGAACTAAACGAATTAAATGCGAAATAGCATAAAAAACGGTGAATATTTTTTACAGGTGGTCGATTAATAATAAAAATCCATAAGGGGTGAAAACTCTTGGACTTTATCATAATAATCCTAATACTTGGTTTAATAGTTCTAGTATTTACATGTCTTTCTATTGAATTAACACTTAAGAAGACAAATGAACAAAATAAAGAAATTATTAAATTACTAAAATAGATTAAGGGAAATAAATAATTCTAGTCATTCCTCTTATTCAAAAAACGGTGAGTTTAATCGAATAAGAAACATTTTATTGATCATAATCGTCTTTACTATTGGGGGGAGTTTGTAGCTGAAATCGTTTAAAATGGTTATTTGGTTGTTTATCGTCATAGTAGTGGTTATAGCAGGATGCTCCGTTAAAGAGTTAGAAGGTGATACTCCACCAATACCAATAGTTACTGTTGGAGAAGAAAACATTGAAGTTGTGCGAGCTTCCTATTGTTGGAATACTGGTTGTGTTGACTATGCTGGACCACCTGAGATACTAGGCGGAAAATTACCCTTCAAAGTTCAAAAAGGTGCAAACATTAAAATCCGATTTGATAATGAACCAAAGCCATCTAGTATTTCTGTATCCAGAATGCTCGACAAAGACCATGAATGGTTAAAAGATGAGTTAGTAAATGGTGTACTTACTGCTCCAATTGAAGAAGGTATATATTATTATGATTTTTTAGTGAATTGGCTCTCAGAAGATGGTAAGTATTCATCAAGAGATTCCTATTATGCAATTGTTATTGAAGTAAAATAACCTAGAGATGCTTATTCAATGTAGTTTAGTGGAATAAAGAAATAAAATAAAGCAATTATGGTGAGGTGGATCATGCTAATAAACATTTCTCAGTTAGACCCGAATAAACTTAATGACCTACAAATGACTGAACTACTTTATAAAAATCTTGAAGATGATAATGTGATTGGTGATCTAATCTTTGTCCCAGGTAGTAATAAGGCTGTGGAATATCGTTTACCAAAAGCCATTGAATTGTATGAACAAGGGAGAGCAAATAAGATAATTTTTTCGGGTGGAGTTAAATGTGAAGGTAGAGACATCACGGAAGCACAATTATTGAAACAAGAGGCTATGAGAAAAGGAATCCCAGAAAAGGATATTATCATCGAAGATATTTCACTTCATTCTAAAGAAAATGTAATTGCTTCCTTATTAGTTATTGATAGGGCTTTGAACCTTCATCATATAAAAAGAATACTGGTGGTCACAACTAACTTTCATATGCGTAGATTTAACTTAACACTAAAAACATTTATGCCAGATTGGATTAATTATTCTATATGTTCAGTAGATGACCAAACTACAAAAGAAGACAACTGGTTTAATTATCCACTTGGGAGAAAAAGAGTCGAGATGGAATCAAGTAAATTAATTAATTATGTTAAACAAGGTTTTATTATAGACGAAGAAGTTGATATAACTTTTTAATTTAGCAATAACGGCATGGAGTTGTTATGTAATTTCTTTTTTATCGTACTAAAGGAGAAGGTTACTTGAACAAACATGTTAGACCAAAGGGAGACAGTCATGCGAGATAGAGGCTCAGTAGTAATTGTAGAGGACAAGCAGGTTGGGCTAATTAGAAGAATAAGAGATGGTTATGTTTATTATGTGTTTCCTGGTGGTGGGATTTAATACGGGGAAACACCAGAAGAAGCTACAAAAAGAGAAGCCCTAGAAGAACTGGGGGTAAAAGTTAAAGTTAATGAGTGCATTGCTGAAGTTGACTTTGAGGGAACTCAATACTTTTTCTTATCAGAGATCATCAATGGAACATTTGGAACTGGACAAGTTAAAGAGTACATTGACAATAATCAAGTTAGAGGAACATATCTGCCTGTGTGGGTGGATATTAGTGAATTATCGTCCATTGATGTTAAGCCTAAAGAAGTTGCTTTAAAGGTTCAAGACATATTTAAGTAAAGGGGAAGGATAGCTGACGAAGATAAAGATACACTAGGAGGTTATTTAGTGCAAACTGCATATAGGTCAAACACATTCATTCTTAAAATAGTTCAAGCTGCAAAGAAATTAGCCGAAGAAAAAGGATTTTCTAATTCCTGTTCAGATGAAGTTGGAAGACTTCTATCAGTCCTTGTGGGACAGATAAGGGATGGGAAAATTCTTGAAATAGGAACAGGATATGGTGTAGGTAGTTCTTGGATTCTATCTGCCATTGCCCCAACAACGGAATTCATCTCTGTGGATAATTGTAAAGAAAAAATGGATGTGGTAATGAATACCTTATTCCATAATCAAGTAAAATTATATGTTGGAGATTGGAAAGAGGTTATTTCAGAGGGACCATTTCAATTCATTTTCGCTGATGCAGCTACTGCAAAAACATTTGAAGGCGAAATCTTGTTACAAGCATTGGACCAAGGGGGATTGTTACTTATGGATGATTTTACCCCTGAAGAACATTTTCCAGATGAATGGAAGGGGAAACCAGATACTGTAAGAGAATTCTGGCTAAATCACGAAGAGTTAGTTGCAACTGAAATTTATTTAACCCCAAAAACATCAGCAATTCTTGCAACAAAGAGAACTTAGATTTTTCCAAAACTTTTTGTGAAGGAATACACATAAATTATAGTGGGCGTTGATTCAAGAAGGAATTGACGCTTTTTTTGTTGAAGTTACTGTCCTAACGGAGCATTTTAGTTCCACAAGAAAGGGGGATTTATTTGTATTTCACATGGATTATTGGAATCATTAGTATAATTTATTCTTTTATATGGATTGGCGGAACCCCCTCCTCTTACAGATGTGTTAACAGGGTTTATGTTTGGTGCCTTAACTGATCTGTAGTTAATTAAGAAAAAAGAAAAGGAATTTTTGATAGATAATACTCAATAAGATTTTTAGATAAAAGCTGCTAATCTTCAGAATGTGATTGGCTTTTATTATTGAAGTAAAGGGTAAGTTTTGTGGAAGTTGTTAGGCTTATGAAGCAGTTTACTACGTAAGGATTATAAGGATTATAAATAGGAGATAAAAAAGGGTGATGGTATTGATGTTAAAATCAGAACTAAAAGCAATAGACTTTGATACAGTTTTAAAACATGATGAACTAAATAATCTTGTTGAAAGAATGCTAGATAATATAGGCTCAACTGACCCTGAGTTAAGAGATACACTGATTTTTAATACATTTGGGAAATTGATCGTGGAGGACTATTTAACTGACAATCAATTGGAACATATTATTGAAGTATGCCTCCGAAATTTGTTTTTGGGTATTGAGGACAGGGAGAGTGATTTAGTATTTACTCGTTCTTTCTCCGCTTTGGTTATTGGACTAATCCTACAAAAAGATAGGCAAAGACCATTTCTATCTAAGGAAGTTGTTTTAAAGACAATAGAAGAAAGTATTAAGTATTTAAATCTTGAAAAAGATGTTCGTGGTTATGTGGAAGGAAAAGGTTGGGCACATAGTATTGCTCACGGAGCAGATTTTTTAGCTGAGGCTGTCAGACATCCCAGTTTTAACAATGGATTATCTTCTGAATGCCTTGAAGTAATTAAACTATGTTTATTCAAAGAGACTACAACTAAAGGACCTTTTGTGGATGATGAAGGAGAAAGGCTAATATTTGTATTGGAAGCACTTATTGGCATAGGGATTACACATAATGAATTGGAGAATTGGATTTTAGAAGTTTCAGATACTCTTCAGGACTTAAAAAGAAATGAAGGGTATAGTTTGAACTTTTTCTGGAAGAAGTCAAACGTTATAACTTTCTTGAGGGGGTTATATTTTCGACTGTTGTATAAAGGCGAGTATTCAGGGTTGAGAAAAATTATCACTGATATTTTGCAACAATGGCATAACCAAATATATAGTCCAAGTGAGTGAAAAAAATTTTTGTTTATTCAATTCAAGTAAACCAGCTAATAGTTTGTCAACATTTTTCAATAAAAAGATTACTAACATCATGATATACTAAAATTGAACATGCCAAATAACCTTCCGCTATACTCTAATTGGAAGGTTTTGTTGTATTTAGTTAGATATAGTTTTTAATCTATATCTTGGAAAGTAGTTCTGCTTTTTAGTAAGGCATAAATCCAATGTAAGAGCTTATTAACACATGCAATAACTGCTACTCTAAAGGGCTTGTTATTAGTTAGTATGGTTCTTCAATATCAAGAGCATCTATCTAAGATTGCGGCTGAAATAGATGCCCTCGCTAGTGAAATTGAAGAATATGAGATACTCCAATCTATCCCTGGTATCGGAGAAAAAATCGCGGCAACGATTATTTCTGAGGTTGGAGAGATAGAACGTTTTAATGATGCCAAAAAGCAAGATTAAAGATATGACTCTGGTACAGGTTGTTCTGAAATGGGTTACGAAGGGTTCTCTGCCCTTTCTTTTGCCCAGGCATCAGAGCGACTTATACATAATGAACCAATCTTTTCGGCAGCTCTCTTTCACTTACACTTAACACAGCCTGAGAGGTTGGGAATGCTAGTAATGTAAGCAACGAAACCTTTGAGTATAAACTACCAAAAACACCTCTATACTCAGGGAAGACCTGATCTAATAATGAGTGAAGTTGTAGTTTAGTTTTTGCTGATACTTCAGCGATACTCTCTTGCTGCCTAGTAAGATTACGAAGGTTTAGGAGTTGAATACCTCGCTTTTTATAAGGCTCTAACTCTTCTTTATAAAACAATTCACAAAGGTGATAGGCATCTACCGCATCTATCTTTACCTTGCGTAGACTTGAACTCTTTGCTCTATGTGAGATAAGAGGATTGACGACAATATAAACATAATTTTGCTCCTCTAGAAACTGAATAACAGGAATATGGTAGTGCCCAGTTGATTCTAAAACGACCGTAGGTTGATTACTACCAGCTGAATTTTCAACCTCTTTAAGGAACTCTAATAAACTACCTAATCCTTCAGTAATGTGTTTAATACTAAAGCTCTTACGATAAGGTTGGCCTTTATCTAAAAATGCTTGAACCTGACTTTCTCCTTTTGATACATCCAGACCAATGACTGGATTCATACAATATCTCCTCCTAGAAATACATCATTTGTCGGTAACCCCTAAAGCTTCTTGTAATGTCATAGGTTCGCTTGTTAAACGGGATCACAATGTCCCAACCAGCCTGAAACATGTTTATTCAAGTAGGGGGTGAACAGTTTAGCTAACGGGATTGATTCCCACGGGTGCGACGTTCTACCCCGACTACCGTTATCATAAGACCATATAAAAATAGGTCAACCAGAAAATTCTGGCTAACCTTATATTACGAACGGGTGCGTTACTTGAATAAGAAGGGCATAACATATTAGTCATATATAATATGTTATGCCCTTTAATTTATTTAATTTTTTTAAATTTAGGTCTTGATAATGTTATCAGTTTACACGCCATTTTCATTGCCAATTACATGATATGCACCCCAAAAACGGAACAGTTTATAAATATTGAACAACTGGTTTGTGATAATGGACCTAGATTCTAAGACTACGGAGGTTGGTAACCAGTAAACTCTTTCATTTCTTATAGAAAGACAAGCAACTTCACTAATCCTTCTATATGGGTTTGAAACTAAAGCTCATAAGGCTTCCTTTTTGTAAAAACTCTTGAACTTCAATTTCTCCTCTTTGAAACATTGTATAGACACTACTTTGATAATATTTTAAGAGATTAATCAAAAATATATAATTATATACAACTATTCCTAAATGTTGTGTTGTAATATTGTTAATAGTTGTAATATTTTGTTGTTTAATGGAAATATTTATAGTTTAAGCTTTAGGTTAAATAGCAAATATGTTATCGATTCTCGGCAAAAAATCATAGGTGGTAAGAATGATTAATACAACGCATAAAGGTCGCTCTTTACTGAAAAAAAGGCTGTTGGATATTCTAGTTCTATCATTAGTTTTTATTATAGTTTATTACGTCTCAAAACAAACTATTGAAGCCTACTACATAAATGGTGTGTATTGGAGCAGTCCTAATAGTTTAACTTATTTTGTTGATTCAACAACTATTAATGAAGGGTACAAGTCCTATAGCTCATTTGTAACTGCATGGAATCCCTCCTCCAAAGTGCAAATTGCTAAAAGTTCCACTAGTACAAGTAACGGCACAAAAACTAGTATTGTTTCATCTAACGAAGTGGACCTCGGAGGTTATTATGCAAGTGCCATTAAATATAAAAGTGATGGGTCTGCCTGTCAAATAGGGTATCATTGTTTAGTTTACAAAGGAAAGATAACTATAATGACGAAGATTTTGAAGACATAGGTCCAGATTTAAAGAAAGAAACAATGATACACGAAATGGGACACATTTTAGGATTGTCTCATGAAGACTACCTAAAATCTGTCATGATAGGAAAAGGTTGGTGTAATTGTCTTTCACCACAAACAGATGATTATAATGGCATCAATGCAGTTTATCCATAATGGGGGAATCAATTAATGAATAAATTAATTTTAACTGGAGTTCTGTTAGCAGGTATAACTTTAGGTGTGGTATTTGCCTTTCCAAATAATTCAGAAGTTGTTGTATCTGAAGGTAAGGTTGAGAAAATATATAACTCATTAGATGAATTGGAAAAAGAATCCCCTTTAATTGTAATTGGAAAAAAAATAGATGGGAAGTCTATTTTTGATAGAGACGAAGAAGGAATACCTAACTATTATTTCACACTTTCAGATTTTGAGGTGAAATCTGTTATTAAAAATGATACTGAACGTGTTATAGATAAGAAGATAACTATATTAGAGACTGCAGCATACGAAGAGAATCATGATCAACTATTAAGTGTAAATGGATATCTACCTATGGAAGATAATAAAAAATATATCCTTTTCCTCGAACTAAATGAATCAGAAAATGGACCTTCAGTTGGTTCATATAATATTAAGGGAGTTGTATTTGGGAAATTTGCGTTTGAAGAAGATAAATCAGAAAGAAAGAGATTAGAAAATAATGAAAGAAAACATTATGATCATGAAGTTTTAGAAGCGCATAATAGCATGATTAAGGTGTTAGAAGAAAAATATAGTGATTACTTAAACTAGTTTATTTCTAGACTCTTAAAGTTTGTGCTTTATTAGAAGAGCTCTTAAAGTAATATAGTTCATGCTTATTGTTATCGGGGGCAAATATTGAAATAGAACAGCTACTGATCAAAGCAGGATTAGAAGCTGTTCTTAGGGAAATTGGCACTATTTTTATTTTGTAGATGGCAGGACTGACCATTCAGATGGAAGTGGAATCATGATAGCATGACTGAACAATAATATTTAGCAATATGGATTCTGTATAAACCCCGGAAAGGGAGAGATTGGATAAGTGGGCTTTGTTGTTGAAGTAAAGGATGAATTTAATACAAGAGAGACAGATGTATTATTCAAAAAGGTGATGCTTGTTTTTTAACTATCAACTATAATAAGTAATAGAGGTGATAAAATGGATAACCAAATTCTTGAACTACTTACAGAATTGAGTAAGGAAATGAAGGGTATGAAGTCAGAGATTAGTCAATTAAAAACAGAGATGCACAATAGATTTGATGTCATTGAAACAAAATTAGTAGGTGTTTGGTGGACAATTTGAGTTAACTACCGAATCAAGAATTATGGATGTTGATTTTATTGCTGATAAAGTAAATAAACTTGAAAAAGAACTTTACATGTTAAAGTCTAAAAATAACAATTAGAGTGCAATGATGCACTCATTTTTCTTTTATCTTTATTAATCTATAAGGGGCTTTAGCACCATAAGATCTTTTCTATTTCCAGGACTAAAAAAAATCATAAATTAGAAAATGGCGTGTCAAAACTGTTATTAGTTTGCACGCCATTTTCATTTCCATTTAGGGGATATGCACCCCGAAACGGAACGGATTAGGTTTATTTTAGGAAGGTTTTTTCTTGTATAGATAGTTTCGTAACTGAACAGTATAACTGGGCAAGCCAATAAGCCACGTGAACATACTAATAACTTAACCTTAATTACATTCTATAAATTATTCCGACCTTAGAAATACCGCTATAAACTTATTCGATATATTGAGGATAAAAAAATATTTTAAACGAATACTAGCTTTAGATTTTTACATTTGGAGGTGACAGGACTAGATTAGGATTCATATTTAAAGATGCAAAAATAAGGGTTTAATAATAAGGAGGATAAAGAATGAAGAAAAAATTTACTATCGTATTTTGTTTGTTTATGTTGTTCGCATCCTATTCTACTGGAGCGTTTGCAGCTGAAAGTACAAGTAAAGACATTGTTGATATTGCTGTAGAGTCAGGTGATTTTGAGATTTTGGTAGCAGCACTTAAAAAAGCAGAACTGGTTGAAACACTTAAAGGAAATGGGCCATTTACGGTTTTCGCTCCAACAGATGATGCATTCAAAAAATTACTTAAAGATTTAAATATTACAGCAGAAGAACTACTAGCTAGAGAGGATTTAAAGAAGATTCTTCTATACCATGTAGTTTCAGGAAAAGTTTTATCGACTGACTTAAAGGACGGAATGAAGGTAAAAACGTTAGCTGATCAAGAAGTAACTATTTCTCTAAATCCAGTTAAGGTAAATGATGCTAAAGTAATCAAACCAGATGTTGAAGCTTCAAATGGTGTAATTCATGTGGTAGATAAAGTGTTATTACCTTAACTATCAGATACATATCAATACAAAGTAAAAGACTGGATTCAATTGGATTCAGTCTTTTTGGGTTTACCATTTTGTTATACTTTTATCCTTGGTAGAAGGACCTTAGGAAATAGATGATATATATAAGTATATTGAAATATTTCCTATAAATTCAAAGTATACCACTCTAAGGTGAAGTTTACGTTTCAGTCTCATATTTTATCATAGTAGACCAGTAAACGCTTTCAGAAAATTTAATAAAAAAGTTGAATAAAAACTATTGTCAAAAAACTAAATTCTCCATATAATCAATGTAAGGAAAAATAACATGATAATGTGAGGTAATATAACATGGGGAATGTAATTACTAAAGAAAATACTGGTCTACTTGAACAGATTAAAGAGACAATAAATAAAAAGAGTGTAGAGCTTTTACACCTACAGTTTGTTGATATTGAAGGTATCTTAAAGCACGTAACGGTAACTACCGCGCAATTAGAAGATGTTGTAGAAGGAAAAATGATGTTTGATGGTTCTTCCATTAAAGGATTTTCACCAATTAACAAGTCTGATCTTTATTTAGTTCCTGATCTTAATACATTCACAGTTTTACCTTGGACAGTCGAAGATGGCTACTCAGAAGCTCGTTTCCTTTGCTCTGTTTCTAACCCTGACGGTACTTTATTTGAAGGGGATACAAGAAACGTTTTAAAAAAGGTAGTAGATCGTGCTGCTGATCAAGGCTATATGATTTCTGTAGGTCCTGAACTCGAATTTTTCTTATTTAAAACAGATGAATACGGCTATCCAACTACAGAGTTAAGCGACCGCGCAGGATACTTCGAGCCATCACCTAAAGATATTGGTGAGCGCGTTCGATTAGAAATTTACCGTGCTTTAAAGGCAATGGGATTCACGATTGAAGCTTCTCACCATGAAGTTGCGGAAGGGCAGCATGAAATTAACTTTAAGTATGCTGATGTATTAACCGCAGCAGACCATGCAACGACTTACAAATGGGTTGTTAAAACTATCGCAAGACAATACGGTCTTCATGCTACATTCATGCCAAAGCCAGTTTTCGGAATTAACGGTTCTGGTATGCACGTTAACATGTCATTATTTGAAGGAAACGAAAACTCTTTTTATGATCCAGCAGACAAGAATCAATTATCTGAAAAAGCATACCAATTTATCGCAGGTCTCTTAGAGAACGTAAAGAGCTTCACTGCTGTAACAAACCCATTAGTAAACTCTTATAAGCGTTTAGTACCCGGATATGAGGCTCCGTGCTATATTGCTTGGTCGGCATCTAACCGTTCAGCATTAATTCGTATTCCTGCAAAAAGAGGATTAGCAACCCGAGTTGAGTTACGTTGCCCAGATCCTTCTTCAAACCCTTACCTGACTTTTGCAGTTATTGCAGCTGCTGGTTTAGATGGTATTGAAAAAGGCTTAGAGGTACGTAATCCAATTAACGAAGATATTTTCCATATGTCTGAAGATATTCGTGCAGATCTTGGTATTGAGAATCTTCCTGGTAGCTTAGAGGCTGCTTTGGCTGAACTACAAGCAAACGAAATTGGTCTGAAGACATTAGGAGAGCACGTTTACCGTGAATATGTAGCACTTAAGAAGGCGGAGTGGGATAATTACCGTACAGCAGTACATTCTTGGGAAATTGAAAACTATCATTCTAAGTTTTAGACCACACTCTTAATAATCATTGATTAATTTAATATTTTATAATTACTATACTCGAAGATCGTTTTGAAAATAAAGAGGACAGCTCTGCTTTAATAGCAAGGCTGTCTTTTTAAGTTACATGTTTTAAAAGGGACATGTTTGATCTTTACACGAAATAAGTCTTTATCCTGAAACAGAATTTTTCAACCAACACTTGCACGAAAGTAATTAGTTAGCGGATCCTTCTGCTATTAGGAGTTCAACGGCTGGTATGTCTGCAGGAGCCCAAACTAATGAGCCTAGACGTTCTCTATTTACCCACAGAATTTCTGCGTGTTCGCTTGGATTTGGTATACCATCAATAATATTACATTTAATGGTTATTAAACGGATAAGAAACCCGTCATATTGGTGTGTATTTTCATGAAATACCTCATTAGCTTCTATTTTACATTGTAATTCTTCAGCAATCTCTCTTTCCAAAGCTGTATAAAGATTCTCATTATTTTCAACTTTTCCACCTGGAAATTCCCAATGATTGGGTAAAGTCATATCGGAAGAACGTAAGGCACACAGAAGTTCCTTTTGGTCATTTTCAATGATAGCAGCAACTACTTTAATCTCTTTCAATTGAATCCGACTCCTTACTAGTACTTTAACTTAGGCTGTTTTCGTAAAGATTGTTGACTTCGTAAAAATCCCAATTACCGGATTTTTACTCGGTAGTACAACGTCCAGTGATTTAAATAGAGAGAGTTGCTCTTTTCTAACAATTATCACTATGGTTTTGTGTACAAAATAGGTGGGTTTTAGAAAAATTAGCTTGAAAAACAACAAAGTTTTAGAAAAGAGCCTTAACTTATTATCCTTCAAGTAAAACATAATTTCAAATAAGCGGAATGGAATGTATAAGCTTCTTGACCCTAATTTAAGACATATAGGAACAAGTTGGTTTCTCGTGCCGAGTTACTTAATGTATTTTACGGATGAATATTTAATGCATAAGTATTAAAACCCCTAATAAATATGAAGGGAATCATATCTAAGGGGGGACAGCTTTGCCAAAAGCAAGGAAAGTCTTTGTTGGTAATTATAAGGGTGGGGTAGGGAAAACAACTAGTATTTATCAAATTGCTTTACATATGGTTGAGGCAGGCAAAAAGGTCTTACTTATTGACTTAGATCCACAATGCTCACTAAGTGAGATTTGTTTGGCACGAACAAATATTGATTTGGATAAGTTAAAAGAAAATGAATGTTTAAATTACGTTTATGATATTTGGCTTCAGAAAAAGGAATATCCTTCACTGCACGTAACACTCGATAAAAAACCATTAATAAAAGAAACGGACGAAGGTATTCATTTTATACCATCTAACATATTTTATAGACGGGGTGGTCTCGACGACCTTGCCCAAATGCTAAAAGATGAGTTCTATGATTTATTAGCTCTACAACAGTTTTTCCAATCAAGTCATATAGAAGATGACTTTGATTACATCTTATTTGACTGTCCACCAAGCAATACAATTATTACACAAGGTGCGTTTCTCTTGTCGGATTACTACATTATACCTTCCATTATCCAAACCATGAGTGTAAGAGGGGTCGTCCACTATATAAAAACTGTAGATAAAATCTATCAGACCCAATGTGTAGACGCAGAAAATTCAACTCTTGCAAAAGCTCTATTTGGGGAGAAGCCAGAGTTACTTGGGATCTTTGAAACATTGAAAAAGGGAACCGCAAACTACGATACCGTAATGAATGACCTTAAGAAAGACTTAACGAAAGCGAAAATTGAAACACTGCTTTCTCCAATTGGAGGGGAAAAGTATGTATTTGACACTGTTATTCATAATTATGAGCATATTGCAAGAGCAACAGCCAATGGCCAAAAAGTCGAAGAGTATAAAGAATTAACAAAAGAGATCATGATTTGTATTGAGCAAAAACCAATTAAAACACTTATATATTCAGGCGGTAAACGATGGCTAAAATAACATTTGGGCAGATTTCTAAATATTTAGAGACACTGCGTACTATTTATTCCACTATTGATGAAGGGAAATTAAAAAAGGAATTGAACGAACTTAACCAGGTTATAGATTTGTTAAACTCATTAGACAAAGGTACAGTTCTCCCGCTTGAAATACAGAATAAACATACAACCCAGTACGAAGTAAGTGAAAAAGCAAAAAATACAAATAAGGGATTATCTTCTAAGAATAGTGTCTTGCACAAGACCTACACGTTATTCTGCGAACAAAAATTTGATCAGTTAAAAGGAACTAAACTTAATTATGAAGCAATTACTACAGAACATGACGTCATTCAATTCCTTAATGAATACTTAGATGCACAAGTCCTCAAACACACAACAGCACTAGATCTAAAATTGCTTTACTGTATCATCTCAGGTGAGTTTAAAGAAATCTCTGGAAAAAAACAAGATCTCCTACACACGATCAAACAACACATACGAGCCGCTAAGCGCGGAGAAGCATTTACCCAGGCAACATAACTCCTTGCCTAATATAAATAATTTCAAAAGTTTAACACATTAAAGCATTGGGGGCCAGGCCCCCAATGCTTTAATGTGTTAACGTTACCATAACATTATTATGTAAACTAAATAAAAAACATTAATTTTAAGTCTATTCCTTTGAAAGATATAAAAATATTCCTTCGAATTTCGTAATGTTTCATGTAAACTAATAATATGTTAGTAAAATAATGAGTAACTTCTGGATAGAAGGTGTAATGGTGGAGTTTATATTAGTTATATTACCTGTTTTGCTTGTATTTCTAGTGGGGTACATTGGGCAGCGTACTTTACATATTGATCCCAAAAACATTTCAAAGATGGCTTTGTATTTGTTAATGCCCTTTTTAGTATTTAGAACATTTTATGAAAATGAGTTAAACTCGACCTACTTATACTTAACTATTTTCGCACTTGGTTTGTGCTTTGGATTGATTTCACTAGTTTATGCACTTTCATATATTAAGAAGTATACGCGAAAAGAGTCTAGTTCTCTTATATTAGCTTCTGCATTTATGAATAATGGTAATTATGGTACGCCTGTTGCCTTGTTTGCTTTTGGTGTAGCTGGATTCGATATTGCGATAATTTTAATGGTTATTCAGTCATTAATTATGACAACAGTTGGAATCTATTATGCTGCGAAGGGGAGTGAAGAAAAGCAGACGGGTATTCTCGGCTCATTAATGGCTGTGGCCAAGATGCCAACTGTATATGCTGCGATTCTCGGCATTTCCTTTCAGTTTTTACCAGTTCATGTACCTGATACATTCTATAAAAGTATTAATCTAGTTGCGGATGCTACAATTCCTACTGTTATGATTATTCTAGGTATGCAGCTTGCTACCATTCGGATCAAACACCTAGAGATTGAAAAGATGTCATATTCACTTGTTCTTAAACTAGTAATATCACCTCTTATTGCTTTCTTGTTTGCCTGGATCTTACCTGTATCGGACTTAGTAGCTAATATTATTATTTTAATGGCTGCCATGCCATCAGCTGCTAATACGACCATGATGTCATTAGAGTTTAATACGAAACCAGAATTTGTTTCAAGTGTTACTCTTGTCAGTACTCTAGCAAGTGTTATTACGTTGCCTATTATCTTAGCCTTAATATTATAGACTTTACCCCAGTATCTATTGTGCTGGGGTTCAACTCTATCTATATATATGCCAACTGACCAAAATATTATTAAAAGATAGGAGTGTGCTAACATATGACCACAACCCATAACGTTTTTGTGTACGGTACCTTATGTAATGGAGAGTCTAATCATCACTTACTAAAGAATTCCAGGTGCCTACTTAAAAGTTGTTGGACACATGGCCAGTTGTTTGACAGTGGCTTAGGTTATCCAGCAATTAAAAAATGTGAAACTAACATTGTTTTGGGAGAACTGTATACTGTTACAGATGAAGTACTCAAACAGCTTGACAAACTTGAGGATTTTGAAGAAGGGGGACATTTAAACCTATACAATCGGGTCATCCAAACAATTTATACTCATTCAAACCAATTAAAAGCATTTGTATATATCGCTAATGATTTTAGTCTATTAAAAACACCAATAAAATCAGGAGATTGGCCCTCATATAGAAATGCTCTTCTCTAACACTTTGTTAACATACTGTATAACCAATGAAAGAAGAGCAAGACTTAGTATTTAAAGTGCCAGGCACTGTAATACTTAGTAAAAGATCGATAGTTTGAGTTATCTCGAAACAATCTTACGAAAACAGCCAATAAGAATTCTTTAGGAAAATAAGTTCTTAAAAAACTTAGAAAACAAGTTTTGTTCTTGCTTATCACTAGCACGATCGTCATTTTGTGTTATGTATATGTTTTCTTTTTCCACTGCATAATCATAGGCCAACACAAGCCCAAGTTCCGTATTAATTTTTTTATTCGTCACGATGGAATAGTTAGTACCATATTTTGAAGATAAACTCATATAATCTGACAAATATTTATAATCCATATTACCGTTTAAGTATAGAGTTGCTTTGGTATGTTCCTTAATCAAGTCTTCAACTTCTTTATAGGTTCCGGGCTCACGTACCTGCGGCTGTGTTAACACAACCACAACCCGTTCTCTTAAGGTTCCCAAGAACTTGTTTCTCTCCTCGGGTTTAATTTCCTTTGTTCCGTAGATTCCTTGTTGTAAATATTCATCTATCGATGGTTTTTGTGCCAACAATACAACCTCCTTTATTATTAATAGAATGCCTATTTATAATTTGAAAAGATTCAAATAATTTGCTATAATAATCATACAAATAAATACTCCAAAGGGGAGTAGCTTTCACATTAAAGTCGTCATTTCGGGAAATCTTCCTCGGCTTTAACTGGCAACAGTTTCTGTTGTTAGCGAGACCTTTGCCAAACTGGTAAAGCCCCTATTCATAACAAACACTTTTACCAGTAGCGTAAGAGTGTTTGTTTGTTTAGTTTGAAAATCAACAAAGTTTTAGAAAAGAGCCTAATTAAAATACTTAGAAAAAGGTGAGCTTATGTTAGATAAAATATTAAAATATGTGCTGAAGAGTAAGTTTAAACCGCATTATAAGCATTATTCAAGCAGTGACTTTAAGAAGAAGATGTACGGTCATCATCCTTCAAAGTATGGACATAGTTATTATAAAAAGAAGCACAAACTTCATGGTCTTTTTGGAAAATCTTATAGTAGTAGCTAACCATGTTTAGCTTCTTAGAAAGGTCATTTAAAAAAGGTGTCATCCTTAAAGAACGATATATTCTTCAAGAGTATATTGGAAAAGGTAGTTATGGCATTGTTTATAAGGCATTAGACCAACTAAACTTAGAAAGTGTAATGATTAAGCAAGCAAGAAAACGAAAAAAACAAGAAAGTGCCGGTTTATTAGAAAGAGAAGCAAGTATGCTTTCATCGTTAGACCATCATAACATTCCTAGATGCATTGAATACTTTACTGAAGATAACAAATCTTTTTTAGTCATGGAAGCAAAAAAAGGTAAAAACGTAGAAGATTTAATTTTTCGTGACAGGAAAATATTCACGGAAGTAGAATGTCTAAAACTATTTCACAATGTACTAGAAATTATTAATTATGTACATTCAGAACAAGTTATACATCGTGATCTTCGTTTACCCAATATCTTAATAAATGATAAAGAAGTTTCCATTATAGATTTTGGTCTTGCAGCAAGATTCGGAGAGAGGTTAGATCAATATTTACTTCAGTCCATGCCACTAGAAAGAAGGCTTTATCGTGAAATTTCAGTTAAGAGTGATTTTTACGCTTTAGGACACTTCCTTTTATTTCTACTATATTCAGACTACAATCCTTCATCAAGAACAGAAAGGAGCTGGGAAGAAGAATTATCCATCCACCCTCAAACAAAGGTAATGATAAAAAGATTACTTCAATTAGATGGTTGTTACTATGACAGTGCAAGGGATATTATCTCAGAAATTGAGTCAATTATGGGAAAACTAAAATAGATTCTTTTATGTATAGGATTTAGATAAGAGACCAAATTCAAAATTTGGTCTCTTAATGAGTTATCTGCTAATTACACGTTTTGCAAACAAATAATTCTTTCCCCAATATGGATTGCTTAATACGTTTTTGGTAATTGATACGCCTTTTGAAGAGGATGCATGAATCATACTACCATCTGCCATGTAAATACCAACATGTCCAACACGACCATCAGAATAAAGTGAAGTATCTGTAAAGAATAGTAAATCACCTTGTTGTAATTTTTGTACATATTGTCCTTTGCTAGCTTGTTCTCGCGATGTTCTAGGAATGCTAATACCATTTTGCTTAAATACGAGCTGTGTATAAGAAGAACAGTCGAATAATCTTGGTGCCTCGGCTAGAGAAGCGCCAAACTTATAACCAGCACCTAAATATTGTTTTGCCTGATTAACAACATTTCCCCTAATCGTGGAAACGTTTGTTTGTTTTGTTGCCATAGGTACTGGAGCTTTCTCTCGAATAGGCTCTGTTTCCTTCATTTTACTTTTAGCAGGAATTTTAAGTCTTTGTCCAACCATAATTATATTAGATTTTAAGTTGTTTGTTGCTTTTAATTGATATTCTGTGGTGTGATGTGCCCTTGCAATTTCGTAAATCGTATCTCCACTTTGTACAATATATTGTTTTGCTGGTTTTTGAACTTGAATGGATCCATTTTCTGCTTTGAAGTACATATATGTGTTAAATAGTGCACTAGCTGCAGGAAGAGAGATGTATGCTGTATTGTATTGCCATCGAACTGGGTCAATATGGATATACTCATTACTCTTTCTTGCAATTGCTCCTCCAACAGTTGCTCTCAATAATGTAGAACCATCTGTTAATTGGAAAGTTGCATTTTGAGGATTGTACCGAATTGAATTATATCCTAGTATCTTTGACAGCTTTACAAAAGGTAGATACACTTTTCCATCTATTCGAAGAGGCTTAATACCATCAACAGCCTTACCGTTTATCGCTATACCTGCTGTTGGTAGAGATACAACCTGTGCATAGGTCGATATTGGTGCAAAACAAAGAAATACTACTAATACAATTGCTACTTTTTGAATGATGAACTTAACTGTTTTTCTCACTGCTATTACTCCTTTTATGACTAGGTGCTGAAAAAGAACATGTTACAAAAAACACCGTAAATTTAACAGCAACCTATTAGTTAAATGGCACTTTCAGGTTTATATTCTGCCTAATCCACTTAATTCATTCGGAGTTTCATGATGTATTTATTTTCTGAAGAGGTAAGGATCGTAATGTAACATCGTGGGAAATAATTTGATTTGAATTACAAACAGTGAACTGCCTTTTTTCATCTTAGCTCACTATCCTGGACTTTCAATTTACCTTAACAAAAAATAACCATAATAATTCTGCCCGTAGGAAATTCTACTAACAGGAGGGGGTCTATTATGGTTTTTCGTATAGTCGTACTGATATTCCTATTTTTACAGTTCTCAGTTATTGCAAAAGCAGAAATACCTTTTACAGCTGCTTTTATTCGCGATCATCAACTTTGGATAAAAGAAGGTGGACAGGAAACTCAACTAACAATAGGACGTTATATTCATTCACCTAAATGGTCTCATGACGGGAGACTCCTTGCTTATATTGACGGAGATGAACGAGGTGAAAAGTCGGACCTATTCATTTATGATACGAAGACAGAAGAACACTTTCAGCCGTATCCAGTTGTGATGGCGACAGGTTTTGAATGGTCTCCTGTCAATAACCAGTTAGCCTATAACTCAGGAGGGGTGCTTAACATAACAGGATTAAAAAACGGCCGTCCACACGGTTTCAAAAATGTATCATTAGGTGTAAATGACTTTACATGGTTTCCAAATGGAAAGGAATTTATTGTTTCATCTAGTTCAAACTTACTACCAACAGGATGGGAATCAGTAAAATTATATAGGATTCCTATAGATGCTAATCTCAACCCAGACAAGATTAAATTGTTTTATACATTACCACCAAATACAGATGACTTATTCGCTACAAGTGCTTCAGGTTTAAAATGGAGTTTTGACGGAAAATGGATAAGCTTTATTGCAGTTCCAACCGCATCATGGTCCATGGATAGCAATACTTTATGCGTATTATCAAACGAAGGAACACACTTTAAAGATGTAGGTAAAATGTTAGGCTTTCACGATTGGTTTAAATGGGCTCCAGCTTCTAATCGACTTGCTTATATTTCGGGTGAAGGAAGATTCTTTGTGGAGAATAAGAAAACAGCGATTGCAGATATGCCAGTTACTCTTCAACAAAAAGAATACACCCCCGCTGGCTATGTAGACTTAGATCTTGAATGGATGACTCCAGACAAAGTCATTGTTGCTCGTGCTAAAGAGAACAAAAAATGGAAAGAGGGACCCGCCCCTACGATGTATACCGCTCTATTTTTAATAGACATTAGAAAGAACAAACAAGAGCAAATTTCTCACCCGGGTAAAAATGAACTAGATGAAGATCCTCAAGTAGTTGGTTCCAATCTAACTTGGATTCGAAGTAAAAATAACGAGTCTCAAGGTGATCTATGGTTAAAGTCTGGTTTAGCAGGAAAAGAACAAATCTGGATAAAGAACATTGATTTTCCACCGGTTTTTAATCCTAAGTAAAATTTCGATAGATAAAATCCAAATACAGAAAACATTATCATATAGAGGTAATAGATTTGAAAAGTGAACCTCTTCAAGGATACAAATTCTTTTCAAATTAGCTAAATATTGTTACTATTATGAAGAAGTAGATGAATAGGAGAGGTTTTATGACAACATTTCAAGAAAAACTAGATAAGTATGCAGCACTTGCTGTCGAAATTGGTGTAAATGTACAAAAAGGGCAGACACTAGTCATTACTGCACCTATTTCTGCCGCTGAGTTTGTACGTAAAATTGCAAAGAAAGCATATGAGGTCGGAGCCAAGCATGTCTCTATTGACTGGCTAGATGATGAATTAACTCGCATGAAATTTGAACTAGCACCAGAAGAATCCTTTACAGAATTTCCATATTGGATGACAAAAGGGAAGAATGAATTAGCTGAAGAAGGTGCAGCATTTTTACATATTGATTCAAAAAATCCAGACTTACTAACAGGGATACCACAAGAACGTATACAAAACTCAACAAAGGCTGCATCAGGTGCATTAAAACCTTATCGTAATCGTATGATGAGTGATAAAAACAGCTGGTCAATTGTTGCGATGCCTACTCAAGCATGGGCGGATAAAGTATTTCCTCATTTAGAAGAATCAAAGAGTATGGATGCATTGTGGGACGCCATTTTTCAAGCGACTCGAATCGATAAGGAAAATCCGGTTAAAGAGTGGAAAGAGCATACAAATACTCTTGATTCAAAGGCGGACTTCCTAAATAACCAGAAGTTTCATTCCCTTCATTACACAGCTCCTGGGACTGACTTGACAGTAGAGCTCGCGAAGGATCATATTTGGGTAAGTGCAGGTAGTATTAATGAAAACGGACATTCCTTTATTGCTAATATGCCTACAGAAGAAGTCTTTACAGCCAACGCGAAAACTGGAGTAAATGGCGTGGTAGCTAGTACAAAACCATTAAGCTATGCGGGTAATTTAATTGAAAATTTCTCACTAACGTTTGAAAACGGGAAAGTTGTAGATTTTACTGCAGAAAAAGGCTATGACACATTAAAGAAGCTACTTGAAACAGATGAAGGCTCTGCATATCTTGGTGAAGTTGCTTTAGTCCCACATAACTCACCAATTTCTAATACTGATTTAATCTTCTTTAACACTTTATTTGACGAAAATGCTTCTAACCATTTTGCCTTAGGGAAAGCATATCCTTTCTGTGTTGAAGGTGGAAAAGATATGAACGAAGAACAAGTAATTGCTCATGGTTTAAATGAAAGTTTAACACATGTTGACTTTATGGTAGGTTCCGCGGAAATGAATATCGATGGAATAACAAAAGATGGTAAGAGAGTACCTGTGTTCAGAGATGGCAGCTGGGCATTTTAGGGATTATAAAAGACAGCAAGGTTATCCTTGCTGTCTTTTATAATTCATTAAATTGCATTTTTTATTTTTTGAATGGCCCATCCTGCTCTAACACTTGTTGTAGAGCTGAAACAAACACATCCGTTCCTTGCGCACCCGTTAGTGCATATTTTTGATTGATTAAGAAAAAGGGAACACCACTTATTCCATAGCGCCTCGACATATCTTCATCAGAACGTACTTCTTCACTCATGTCATTTCCAGTGAGCATATTAGCAACCTCGTTATGGTCTAAACCAACTTCACCAGCTAATTCTAACAGTGTATTGTGGTCTCCAATATGCTTAGATTCCGTGTAATAAGCTCGCAACAAGCGGTCAGCCATCTCATACATTTTTCCTTTCGATTTAGCATACATCGTTAAACGATGAGCATCGAAAGTATTTGTTAACACGAGCGTATCCATTTGAAAATCTAATCCTTCTGCTTTTGCCATCTGCACCATGTTTTGCGTATTTGCTCTTGCTTGGTCTAGACTCATCCCATACTTTGCTGCTAATGCTTCGTAAATAGACTTATCATTATCTCGTTTTGCATGAGGATCTAATTCAAAACAGCGATAGACAACCTTAACAGGCTGCTCAATTTGTTTGATAGCGTCCTCCAGACGCTTTTTGCCAATATAGCAAAATGGTCAAGCGTAATCTGTCCACATCTCAATTAACATAATAGTACCTCCACATTTTTTTACAGTATAACTATTTGTATTTAAGTTTGTCCATTTAGAAGACTTACTTAAGCGTATTTTATGAATCTATGGTTAATTCCCTAGTACGATTACGTAAAGGTCTATACTGACAAACCTATCTCTGGCTTAAAATTCCCTCTACTAGAAACAGTCTATAACTAATTATTGAATAAAAATAATTCCAGGTTTTATTTTTTTACAAATGTAAAGGTTTTCATGCGTTGCCCTTTTTCTCGTTTGTGTTAAAATAGCTTTTAAACCTATTATTAGAAAATTCAATCTGTTCGAAAGCGGGGACGTAAAATATGCCTGATACCCTTCAGCGTGTAAAAGTAGAAGATATTCTAAAAGCCTATCATGTATTAAAAGATATAGTGATTAAAACACCTTTTCAGAAGGATGAGATTCTTTCAGAACGATATGAGTGTAATGTCTACTTGAAACGAGAAGATCTACAAATTGTCCGCTCTTTTAAATTAAGAGGGGCATATTACTTAGTTCAAAGCTTGACAAAAGAAGAAAGAGAAAAGGGAGTTGTTTGTGCTAGTGCTGGGAATCATGCTCAAGGAGTGGCTTATGCATGTAAAGCACTTAAAATACATGGCAAAATCTTTATGCCTTCAACCACCCCTAGACAAAAGATTTCCAGAGTGGAGTTTTTTGGCGGAGAGTATACGGAAGTGATTTTAATTGGCGATACGTTTGATGATTCATATGATAAAGCACAAATTTATTGCCAGGAACATGAAATGAACTTTATTCATCCATTTGATGATTATTTAACCATAACAGGACAAGGCACTGTTGGAGTTGAAATCTTGAATGAGATGGAAGAGCCGATTTCTCATCTATTTATGAGTATAGGAGGTGGGGGATTAGCGGCTGGAGTAGGTTCGTATATTAAAAGCATTACTCCAGAGACGAAACTTATTGGAGTTGAACCGGAAGGAGCACCAGGGATGAAGGAGTCCCTAAAAAAGAATGAAGTCGTTACATTAGATCAGATTGATAAATTTGTAGACGGAGCAGCAGTGAAACAGGTAGGAGCTCTTACTTTTGAAATGGCAAAAGATCTTTTAGATGATATTGTGCTTGTACCAGAAGGGCAAGTATGTTCTACCATATTATCTTTATATAATGAAAATGCGATTATAGCCGAACCAGCTGGTGCCTTATCCATTGCTGCATTAGAGAAGTACCGTACTGAAATCAAAGGAAAAAACGTTGTATGTATTGTAAGTGGTGGAAATAATGATATTGAACGTATGCAAGAAATAAAAGAGCGCTCACTCATTTATGAGGGTTTAAAACATTACTTTATTGTTAATTTCCCGCAACGAGCTGGTGCATTACGAGAATTTATGCATGATGTACTTGGAGAAACAGATGATATTACACGATTTGAGTATACAAAACGAAACAATCGAGATAAGGGACCTGTTTTAGTCGGTATTGAACTCAAGCATGAGAATGATTATTACAAACTAGTTGACAACATGAAGACAAAAGGGTTTACGTATGTTGAAATCAACAAAGACCCTGACCTTTTTAATCTATTAATTTAACGAAGAGAGACAATTTTTTGTCTCTCTTTTTCTGTATAAAAAACTAGATTTTTTCAGTCACACCAAGGGTGTAAACGTTTTTTTGTATGTGAGATTATCTAACATAAAAAAATAGGTAAAAAAGTTTCCTAAAATTCTGAAAGCGTTTTCTTCTTTAATAGGACAATGTTGTAAGCGTTTTCCATTTGTCAGTATAGTCTAAATTGTCTGAAAAATACTGTTGACGCCCTATTTAAACGGGTTTACAATAGCTAACAATTAAGAGAAAATCTTTTTGAAAAAAAGTTAAATACATTTTTTCACCACTACGGTTTTTATAACAAAGGAGAGTAATACAAAATGAGTAACTGGATCTATTTAAATGGTGAATTAGTTGAAAAGGAAAAGGCTGTCGTATCAGTTTATGACCATGGATTTTTATATGGAGATGGCGTATTTGAAGGAATCCGAGTTTACTCTGGAAATGTGTTTCGTTTAAAGGAACATCTTGAACGGCTATTTGATTCTGCAAGAGCAATACTCTTAAACATCCCTCATACGTATGAAGAATTAGAAGAGATTGTCCTTAATACTCTTAGAAAAAACAATTTTCAAGATGCCTATATCCGTCTAGTTGTATCGAGAGGAACAGGAGATCTTGGATTAGATCCCAGAAAATGTAAACAACCAAACATTGTTGTCATTGCTGAACAGCTTGCACTATTCCCTAAAGAACTTTATGAAAAGGGAATTACGATGGTAACTGTTCCAACAAGAAGAAATAGACCTGACATTTTAAGTCCTAAAGTAAAATCGCTAAACTACTTAAATAATATCATGGTAAAAGTTGAAGCAACAAATGCAGGTGCAGATGAAGCCCTAACGCTAAATACTGAAGGCTATGTTGCTGAAGGATCTGGACAAAACATTTTCTTAGTTAAGCGCGGGGTACTTTATACACCACCAAGTTATGTAGGCGCTCTAGAAGGTGTGACTAGAAATGCCATTATTGATCTTGCTAAAGAACTTGGTTACGAAGTGAAGGAAGAGCCGTTCACTAGACATGATGTGTATGTTGCGGATGAAGTGTTTTTAACGGGAACTGCTGCAGAGGTCATTCCTGTCGTTAAGCTCGACGGAAGGGTAATCGCAGATGGAGTTCCAGGTATCCATACACACACACTATTAAATGGATTTAGAAGATTAGTAGTTGAAGATGGTGTAAAGGTATATCAGGAAGATTCAGTTCAAGCTGGTTAAGTATAAATAGAATACAAAACGGATAGGAAGAGGTACTAGAACATGAGAAGTAACATGATTAAACAGGGGGTAAACAGAGCCCCTCACCGAAGCTTACTATATGCAACAGGTGTAAAACCTGAAGACATGGATAAACCATTTATCGGTGTATGTAACTCCTATATAGATATTATTCCTGGGCACATGCACCTAAATAAGTTTGCTGAGGTCGTCAAGGATGCCATTCGCGAAGCAGGAGGAATTCCATTCGAATTTAACACAATTGGAGTCGATGATGGAATTGCAATGGGCCATATCGGAATGAGGTACTCGTTACCCAGCCGTGAGCTTATCGCTGATGCTGCAGAAACAGTCATTAATGCTCACTGGTTTGATGGAGTATTCTATATTCCAAACTGTGACAAAATTACACCAGGAATGTTGATGGCTGCTGCTCGTACGAATGTCCCTGCCGTGTTTGTATCAGGTGGCCCAATGGAAGCAGGAAGAACAAAAGACGGCAAACCACTTTCTCTCGTTTCCGTGTTTGAAGGTGTTGGAAGCTTCCTATCCGGAAAAATGAGTCGCGAGGAACTTCTTGAAATTGAATCAAGTGCCTGTCCAACTTGTGGATCTTGTTCCGGTATGTTTACTGCTAACTCAATGAATACATTAATGGAAATGCTAGGCGTTGCTCTTCCTGGCAATGGAACTCTTGTAGCAACTTCTAACGAGCGACACCAATTAATCAAAGATGCTGCTCGTCACCTAATAGAACTTGTGAAAAAAGATATTAGACCACGTGACATTATAACTAAAGAAGCGATTGATGATGCTTTTGCTTTAGATATGGCAATGGGAGGTTCGACTAATACTGTGTTACATACATTAGCGATCGCTCATGAAGCAGGAATTGATTATGATCTTAGTGAGATTAACAAAATTGCAGAACGTGTTCCTTATTTAAGTAAAATTAGTCCAGCTTCTGATTACTCTATGCAGGATGTGCATGAAGCAGGTGGAGTAAGTGCCATTATTAAGGAACTTTGCAGTATTCCTGGGGCAATTCATCCTGAACGTATTACGATTTCAGGTCGCACAATTAGAGAGACCGTTGAATCTGCAGAAATTACAAACGATAAAGTCATTCGTCGTAAAGATGAGCCATATAGCCCAGTTGGCGGATTATCCATGTTATTTGGAAACATTGCACCAAATGGCGGTGTAATTAAAGTAGGGGGAGTGGATCCTTCCATTAAACAATTTAGAGGAGAAGCAATCATATTTGAATCACAGGATGAGGCTCAAGAAGGAATCGATAGTGGTTTAGTAAGAGAAGGTCATGTGGTAGTCATTCGTTACGAAGGTCCTAAAGGAGGACCAGGCATGCCTGAAATGTTAGCTCCAACTTCTTCTATAGCAGGTAGAGGGTTATCAACTAAGGTGGCACTCATTACAGATGGACGTTTCTCTGGTGCAACGAGAGGAATTTCTATTGGCCATATTTCTCCAGAAGCGGCTGAAGGTGGACCAATTGCATTTGTTCAAAACGGAGATATCATTGAGATTGATTTAGAAAAACGGACCATTCATTTAGAAGTTTCTGACGAAATCTTAGAAGATCGAAAGAAAAACTGGGTACAACCTGAACCAAAAGTAAAATCAGGTTACTTAGCAAGATATGCAAAGCTTGTTACATCAGCAAGCACAGGCGGCGTATTAAAGATTTAAAGATACAGGGAGGTGGCAATATAAAGTGAAAACGGTAGAAGAGAAACAAACAAGTCAATTGCTTTCAGGGTCAAGAATGATCGTTGAAGCATTAAAAAAAGAGAACGTTGAGGTAGTGTTTGGTTATCCAGGCGGAGCTGTATTAAATATATATGACGCTTTATATGATGGCGGAATTCCTCATATTTTACCGCGACATGAACAAGGTGCCATTCATGCAGCTGAAGGATATGCAAGGGTTACTGGCAAGCCAGGTGTTGTTATTGCAACATCTGGACCTGGTGCCACGAATATCATTACAGGCCTAACGGATGCAATGATGGATTCATTACCACTCGTTGTCTTTACTGGGCAAGTGGCTGAAGCCGCTCTAGGAACGGATGCATTTCAAGAAGCACCTGTTCTCGGAATGTCAATGCCTATAACCAAACATAGTTATCAAGTTTTGAATATTAAGGACTTACCACGTGTTATTAAAGAGGCCTTTCATATTGCCACAACCGGAAGACCAGGTCCTGTACTCATAGATATACCAAAAAATATTAGTGCTGTTATGGGTGAATTCGATTATAAGGATGAATTAAACATTCCGGGTTATAGATTTAAAAAGGTTCCGAATCAAGATGACATTGATCAGGTAGTTACAGCAATTAAAGTTGCAAAAAAACCAATTATACTTGCTGGTGCTGGTGTCCAGTTCGCTAAAGGACATGAAGAATTACTTCAATTTGCTGAACAGACTAATATCCCAGTTGTGAACACATTACTAGGGTTAGGAAGCTTTCCCCATACTCATGATTTGTTCTTAGGTATGGGAGGCATGCACGGCACGTATGCAGCAAATATCGGACTATATGAAAGTGATCTTTTAATAAATATCGGAGCCCGGTTTGACGACCGATTAACGGGTAATCTCGAGCATTTTGCTAAATATGCAACAGTCGTTCATATTGATATTGATCCTGCAGAAATCGGTAAAAACATTTATACTCACATTCCAGTGATTGGTGATGCAAAGGAAGCGTTAAAGTTATTATTACAAGCTGAGCTTGAAGCACCGCAGTCTCTTGAATGGCTTCTAAAACTACAAAACTTAAAAAAAGAGTATCCACTTTGGTACAAAGAAGAAGGAGAACATTTAAAACCGCAGCGTGTTGTTGAACTTGTCCATTCAATGACAAAGGGTGAGGCGATTGTAACAACTGATGTTGGCCAACATCAAATGTGGACTGCACAGTTCTATGGTTTTTCTTCACCTAACCGTTGGGTTACTTCAGGTGGCCTTGGAACAATGGGCTTTGGATTACCTGCCGCTATTGGTGCACAAATTGGTGAACCTAATTCAACCGTCGTATCTCTTGTAGGAGATGCAGGTTTCCAAATGACATTACAAGAAATTGCCTTACTGAAACAATACAATTTACCAGTAAAAGTGGTCATTGTAAATAACCAAGCAATGGGTATGGTTAGACAATGGCAGGAACTCTTTTACAATGGCCGTTATTCAGAATCATTACTACCGAACCAGCCGGACTATGTCAAGTTAGCAGATGCATTTGGTGTAAAAGGCGTTGTTGTTGATAACGAAGAAAACTTTGTTCAAGTTTTCCAAGAATCACTTCAAAATGACGAGGCTATTATTATTGACTGCCGTGTTAACCCACACGAGAATGTGTACCCAATGGTATCTCCAGGTAAAGGAATACAAGAAATGGAAGGTGTTAAGCCTTGAAACGAACTCTCTCCATGATTGTCAATAATAATCTTGGTGTACTCAATCGAATGACTAACCTGTTCTTACGTAAAGGCTTGAATATTGAAAGCTTAAATGTAGGTCCAATTGATGATCATAAAATATCTTTATTAACTGTAGTTGTAAACATCGAGGATGAAAGTGAAGTAGAGCAGATTAAGAGACAGCTAGAAAAACAAATTGACGTCATTCAAATTACAGACATTACACAAAGCTTTCTTAATATGCCGGTTGAAAACAATCTATAAACAAGTGGTGGTTCCTAGTCAGTAACTAGGATTCCTACCACTTTATATACCTGCAAAATTCAGAATAGTGAAAAATCAACTATAAAAAGGGGAAATTAAAATGGCAAATATGTATTATGATCAAGATATTTCAGTAGAAGCACTAAAAGGAAAAAAAGTTGCTGTAATTGGGTATGGTTCTCAAGGTCATGCTCATTCACAAAACTTACGTGAAAACGGATTTGATGTTGTAGTAGGTCTTCGTCCGGGACGTTCGTTTGAGAAAGCTCAAAATGATGGCTTTCAAGTATTAAGTGTAGCAGAAGCTTCTGAAGTAGCAGATGTAATCATGGTATTATTGCCAGATGAGAGCCAGCCAAGTGTTTATAAACATGAGATCCAACCATACTTAACGAGTGGAAAAGCACTTGCGTTTGCACACGGATTTAATATTCATTTTAATCAAGTAGTACCACCATCCGACGTTGACGTATTTTTAGTGGCACCAAAAGGACCAGGTCATCTTGTTCGTCGTGTATTCGTAGAAGGTGGCGGAGTTCCTGCTTTATTCGCTGTTTATCAGGATGCAACTGGCCAAGCAAAAGATATCGCATTAGCATATGCAAAAGGTGTAGGTGGCGGTCGAGCTGCAGTTATTGAAACAACATTTGAAGAAGAGACTGAAACAGATTTATTTGGAGAGCAAGCAGTACTTTGTGGGGGAGTTTCAGCTCTAGTAAAAGCAGGATTTGAAACGCTAACAGAAGCTGGATATCAACCAGAAATTGCTTACTTCGAATGTTTACATGAATTAAAGTTAATTGTTGATCTATTCTACGAGTCTGGACTAGAGGGAATGCGATACTCAGTTTCTGATACAGCACAATGGGGAGACTTCACAGCTGGACCTCGAGTAGTAACAGACGAGACAAAAGCAGAGATGAAGAAAATTCTTACCGAGATTCAAAATGGTGAATTTGCAAAAGGTTGGATCCTTGAAAACCAAGCAAATCGACCAGTATTCAATGCAATTAATAGAAGAGAAAGTCAACATCCATTAGAAGTGGTAGGCCGTGAGCTTAGAGAGAAAATGCCATTTGTTCAGTCAAAAAAGAAAGGATTGGTAGCTAGTGCGGAACGTTGATATTTTTGATACAACTTTACGCGATGGTGAACAGTCGGCAGGGGTGAATCTTCACCCCCATGAAAAATTAGAAATTGCCCGTCAGCTTGAGAGATATGGTGTTGATGTGATGGAAGCAGGATTTGCTGCTTCCTCAAAAGGCGACTTTTTATCTGTTCAACAAATAGGCCAAACCATTAAAAATTGTAAAGTTGTTGGCTTAGCCAGAGCTAACAAAGTTGACATTGATTCTACCTGGGAAGCACTAAAAGGTGCAGCACACCCAGGTATTCATCTTTTTATTGCGACTTCCCCGTTGCATATGGAATATAAGCTAAAAATGACAGAGCAACAAGTAATTGAGAAAGCTGTTTGGTCTGTTCAATATGCTTCTCAATTCTTCTCACATGTACAGTGGTCTGCTGAGGATGCCACGAGAAGTGAATGGCCTTTCTTAGCTCAAATTATTGAAAAGGTTATAGATGCAGGTGCAAAAGTCATTAACCTCCCAGACACAGTCGGATTTATAACCCCTCAAGAATACGGTGAGTTATTTACTTATATTTTAAAAACAGTTCCTAACATTGATCGTGTGAAACTCTCCTGTCATTGTCATGACGATTTAGGAATGGCTGTTGCAAATAGTTTAGCTGCAGTAAGAAGTGGGGTGCATCAAATAGAAGGTACGATTAACGGAATTGGTGAGCGTGCAGGTAATGCTGCTCTTGAAGAAATTGCTGTTGCCTTAAATATTAGAAAAGACACCTATCAAGTACAAACAAATATTGATCTCAAACAGACCATTAGAACTAGTCAACTAGTTAGTAAGTTAACAGGAATGGTGGTCCCTCAAAACAAAGCTGTCGTAGGTGCCAATGCTTTCGCGCATGAATCTGGTATCCATCAGGATGGCGTCTTAAAGAATAAACTTACTTATGAAATTATTGAGCCTGAAATGGTAGGTTTAAACTCCAATAAAATGGTTCTAGGAAAACATTCTGGAAGTCATGCATTTAAAGAGAGAATCAGAGAGTTAGGAATTAATCTAAATGAAAGCGAAGAAACGAAATTATTCCAATCCTTTAAAGAGCTAACAGCTAAAAAGAAGGAAGTAACCGAAGATGATATTTTCGCCCTTATGATGGACTCAAGCTTAAAAGGAATCGGTACTGGTTATGAGCTTGAGCAGCTGCAAGTATCTTACGGCTCCAACCTGATCCCTACAGCAACAATTCTAGTAAAAACGCCAGAAGGTACGATTGAACAAGAGTCAGGGACTGGTTCTGGAAGTGTCGAAGCTGTTTATAACACAATTGCCAGATTATTAGACCGTCCAGCACAATTAGTTGATTACCGCATTCAATCTACTACTAACGGTCATGATGCACTAGCAGAGGTATACGTAAAGCTAAACTATGACGGCTATGTAAGCAGTGGACGTGGTATAGAGCATGATGTACTAGAGGCCTCAGCCAAAGCATATTTAGATGCTGTTAACCGCAGTCTAATTAAAACTTGGTTTGGTAATCAATCAAAAGAAGGAGTAGAGGTTCTATGAACTTTCAAATCGCCATCTTAGAAGGAGACGGAGTCGGTCCAGAAATTGTAAAAGAGGCAGTTCTATTACTTCAACAAATTGGAGAGCAATACGGACATTCATTCGAATTTAACTATGGAAAAATTGGTGGTATTGCACTTGACGAAGTCGGTAATCCATTACCAGAAGAAACAATCGACCTTTGTAAAAATAGTGATGCGGTATTACTAGGGGCAGTCGGAGGACCAAAGTGGGATCAAGAACCACCAAATCGAAGACCTGAAACTGGATTATTAAAGATTCGCAAAGAGTTAGAGCTCTTTGCGAACATACGTCCTGTAAAGGTCTATGAACCATTAATCGAAACTTCACCCTTAAAAGAAGATGTCATAAAAGGTGCAGACTTTGTCATCGTGCGCGAGCTAACTGGGGGCATTTACTTTGGTACTCCACGTGAACGAAAAGTAACAGATAATGGTTTAGAAGTTATAGATACACTCGTTTATAAAGAATCAGAGATAGAAAGAATCTTAATAGAAGCTTTTGAGTTGGCGAACCAACGTAATAAGAAGTTAACATCAGTCGACAAAGCCAATGTATTGGAAAGCAGCCGTGTTTGGAGAGAAGTTGCCAATCGTATATCAGTCCAATATCCAGAGGTGGAACTACAGCATATGCTTGTTGATAACGCTGCAATGCAACTGATCAAGAACCCGACACAGTTTGACGTTATTGTAACAGAGAACATGTTTGGGGATATTCTAAGTGATGAAGCTTCAGTCATTACAGGGTCAATTGGATTACTCCCTTCGGCAAGTTTAGGGGTTGGGCCTAGTTTATATGAACCTATTCATGGTTCAGCACCTGATATCGCAGGTCAAAACGTCGCTAATCCATTAGCAACTCTGTCATCAGTTGCCTTAATGCTTCGTTATTCACTCGGACTTCATAAAGAAGCGCAAGATATTGAGGAAGCCATTGATGAAGTGTTACAAAAAGGTTTTAAAACAAAGGATATTGCTAAACAAACAGAACCATCACTAACAACAACTGAGATGGGAGAAAAGGTTCGAAATACACTAGCATCAAAAAAAATGATAGTAAACTAGCAATCTATACAAAAGTAGGTGATAAAATGAAGCCCAAAACATTAGTAGAAAAAATCTGGGAACAGCACGTTGTAGTTCAAGAAGATAACAAACCAGACTTACTTTATATTGATTTACATTTAATACACGAAGTAACCTCTCCACAGGCATTTGAAGGTATCCGCCTTGCAGGAAGGAAAGTGCGTAGACCAGACCTTACTTTTGCAACGATGGATCACAATGTTCCAACATTAGACCCTTTTAACATTAGAGACGAAATAGCCTCTAATCAAATCGAAACTCTAAAAAAGAATTGTGAAGAATTCGGTATTACACTAGCCGATCTACATAGCTCTGAGCAAGGAATTGTGCATGTGATTGGACCGGAACTTGGGTTAACTTCACCAGGAAAAACCATTGTTTGTGGTGATAGTCATACATCCACTCACGGTGCCTTTGGAGCACTTGCTTTTGGGATAGGTACTAGTGAAGTAGAGCATGTTTTATCGACTCAATGCTTATGGCAAGCCAAACCGAAAACGTTAAAAGTAGATCTAATTGGTGAACGTCCTTTAGGAATTGCATCCAAAGACATTATCTTGGGCCTTATTGCTAAATTTGGCGTTGATTTTGGAACTGGGTATATCATTGAATACACGGGTGAAGCTATTAAACAGATGACTATGGAAGAACGAATGACTGTTTGTAACATGTCAATTGAGGCTGGCGCAAAAGCAGGTCTTATACAACCAGATGAGGTAACCTTCTCCTATTTAAGAGGAAGAAAGTATTCACCTCAAGGAAAAGAATTTGATAAGGCTGTTGAATATTGGAAGACATTACAATCTGATGAGGATGCCGTTTATGATCGAGTCCTTGAATTTGACATTAGCGAACTAGAACCACAGGTTACATGGGGGACTAATCCATCCATGGGTGTTAGTGTTAACGGGGTGGTTCCAAGTCCAAATGATGTGAACGACCCTGTCCAACAAACAACGATTCAAAAAGCTCTATCGTATATGGGCCTTGATGCTGGTATGAAAATTAAAGATATAGAAGTTGATTATGTCTTTATCGGATCCTGTACCAATTCTAGAATTGAGGATTTAAGAGAAGCAGCTAAAATTGTAGAAGGTAGAAAAGTTTCTTCTAATGTGACAGCACTTGTTGTTCCCGGTTCAAAACAAGTAAAGAAAAAGGCTGAAGAAGAAGGCCTCGACGAAATTTTTGTCAAAGCAGGTTTTGAATGGAGAGAATCAGGATGTAGTATGTGTCTAAGTATGAATCCCGATGTTGTTCCACCAGGTAAACGATGTGCTTCTACCTCAAATCGCAATTTTGAAGGAAGACAAGGTAGAGGAGCCCGAACTCATTTAGTGAGTCCAGCAATGGCAGCAGCAGCTGCAGTAACCGGTCATTTTGTCGACGTAAATGAATTTGTCCAAACTAGGAGTGTCGTATCATGAAACCATTTATCACTCATACTGGATTAGTTGCGCCTTTACCCGTTGCAAATATAGATACAGATCAAATTATTCCTAAGCAGTTCCTAAAGAGAATAGAAAGAACTGGTTTTGGACAATTTTTATTTTATGACTGGAGATTTCATGAAGACGGTACACCAGTTGAAGAATTTATACTAAATAACAAAGACTATCAGGGTGCTAGCATCTTGATAGCACATAATAACTTTGGTTGTGGGTCATCACGAGAGCATGCTCCATGGGCTTTACTTGATTATGGCTTTCGTGCAGTCATTGCGCCTTCATTTGCAGATATTTTCTATAACAATTGCTTTAAGAATGGGATGTTACCGATTGTACTTAAGGAAGAAGAAATTAATAATCTCCTTAGCCTATCAAAGGAAGGTCCATTCGAAATGACAATTGATCTAGAGAAGCAGAGTTTATCAGTAAAAGGAATGCTTGAGTATTCCTTTCAAACAGATCCTTATCGAAGAAAAATGTTATTAGAGGGTCTTGATGATATAGGTCTCACAGAGAAATTCAATAATGAAATATCTGCTTATGAACAAAAACGTGAATTACTCTTCAGCTAAAATGCGATAGAGAGGTAGGTGTTCCTGCTTCTCTTTTGTATTTCTAGATATTTTTCTGAATATATAGAAAAAGGTGATTAGAATGCAAGAAACTTATAATTTTTCAGCCGGTCCATCTGTTTTGCCAAAGCCTGTCCTTGAAAAAGTTCAAAAGGAGCTTTTATCATACCAAGGTCAAGGTATGTCTGTCATGGAGATGAGCCATCGTTCCTCCTATTTTGAAGAGATTATCCAACAAGCTGAGGCACTTTTCCGTCAACTAATGCACATCCCAGATAACTATAAAGTCCTCTTTATTCAGGGTGGGGCCTCCTTGCAATTCTCAATGGTCCCTATGAATCTTCTGCATACCTTTCGTCATGCCTATTATGTCAACACTGGATCCTGGTCTGAAAAAGCCATTCACGAGGCTAAGAAAATCGGTGAAGTAACAATCCTTGCCTCATCTAAAGAGCAGCAATTTACGAAAATTCCAACCCTTGAATCTCATACTTTGAAAAACAATGTGGATTATCTTCACATCACAACTAACAATACAATTGAAGGTACGAGGTACTCAACTATTCCTGATACAGGAGAAATTCCCCTCGTAGCAGATATGTCTTCGAATATTCTATCTGAAGTCTATGATGTTACGAAGTTCGGTCTAATCTATGCGGGTGCGCAAAAGAACATCGGACCTGCAGGGTTAACCGTTGTTATTGTAAGGGAGGATTTGCTTGGTTATTACCAAAAAGATAACCCGACAATGTTGAATTATGAGACCTATTCAAACTCCCATTCACTTTATAATACACCACCAACGTTTCCTATTTATGTCACCAGGCTTGTATTAGAATGGCTAAAGGATTTAGGTGGTGTGAAGGTAATGGAGGAAATCAATCGTGAAAAAGCTTCACTGCTGTACGACTTCATTGATGAATCTGCACTGTTTGTAAATCGTGTAGAAAAAGAAAGCCGTTCTCTCATGAATATTCCTTTTACGACTTCATCTGAAGAACTAAACAAGAAGTTTCTAGAAAAGGCTGGCTCAAGGGGATTAGTCACGTTAGAAGGACATCGTTCAACAGGTGGAATGAGGGCCAGTATCTATAATGCTATGCCACTTGAAGGTGTTCAAAAGCTCGTTGAATGTATGAAAGAATTTGAAATGGAGCATCGTTTGGAGGTAAAACATGTATAATGTTCAAGTTTATAATTCAATTGCAGAAAAAGGTTTAGCTGTTCTTAACCTAGCTTCATACAATGTAGGAAATGTAGAAGCAGCAGATGCCATTTTACTTCGTAGCTATAATCTTCACGAAACACCTATTGAACCCTCTGTAAAAGCGATCGCACGTGCAGGTGTTGGTGTAAACAATATCCCACTAGATGAACTAACAGAACAAGGGGTTATTGTCTTTAATACACCTGGTGCAAATGCAAACGCAGTAAAGGAATTAGTGTTAATGAGCTTAATTGCCTCTTCCCGCAATTTGTTCCGAGCGGTAGAGTGGACAAACAGTCTCCAAGGAGAAGGTGAAACGGTCCCGGAACAAGTTGAAACAGGAAAGAAAGAATTTGTTGGCACAGAAATACAAGGAAAGAGATTAGGGGTTATCGGGGTTGGAGCAATTGGTGTGTTAGTTGCAAACGATGCAACAGCATTAGGTATGGAAGTTGTGGCATATGATCCTTTTATTTCAGTTAATACAGCCTGGCAGCTATCAAGAGATGTACAGCGCGCCCATAGTCCAGAGGAAATTTTTCAAACTTGTGATTACATCACGATGCATGTCCCACTCACTGATCAAACGAAGGAAATGTTAAATGCAAAAACCTTTCAACAAATGAAACCAGGCATGAAGGTGTTAAACTTCTCTCGGGGTGAGTTGGTACATGAAGACGACTTAAAGCGTGCGATTGAGGAGCAAATTATTGATACCTACATTACAGATTTTCCTAATGAAAAACTACTAAGTATGAAGAATGTAGTAGCAATTCCACATTTAGGAGCATCTACACATGAATCTGAAGTAAACTGTGCGGTTATGGCAGCTACTCAGTTAAAACAATTTCTTGAGACTGGTAACATTCAAAATTCGGTAAACTTCCCTAATGTGTATCTACCTTACACTGGTAGAAGACGTGTGACGGTCGTTCATCAAAATATTCCAAACATGGTTGGACAAATTACATCTTTACTTGCAAGTCAATCCATCAATATTGCTGATATGATGAATCGAAGTAAAGGACAATGGGCCTATACTCTAATAGATTTAGATCAGGATCTTGAAAATCATGATGAAGTAATTGAACAAGTAATGAAAATTAGTGGTGTTCGACATGTTCGTGTAATCTAAAGGCTCTTTTCTAAAACTTTGTTGCTTTTCAATCATATAATTCAGCAATTTCGCCATATTTAATACGATTAAACTGATTTATTAATGGTTAGAAAAAGAGCAACTCTCTAGATTTAAAGCAGAGACTTTGTACTAACAAGTAAAAATCCGGCTTCCTAAGATTTTTACGAAAGCAACAATCTATACGAAAACAGCCAATCTAAAAAATGAGGTATCTTGAAGGTGCCTCATTTTAACCAAAGACTTTTTTTAGATTGTGGCTTTCGATACACTTACCAAAAGCCAACTATTGTATGAGGAGTTTTAAATAATGATTAATGCCATTCTTTTTGATCTTGACGATACTTTACTTTGGGACAAAAAAAGTGTAAAAGTAGCCTTCCATAAAACATGCCAACTAGCCGAGAAAAAGTATGGTGTTTCGCCTGAGGAGTTAGAGAATGCTGTCCGTGAAGAAGCAACAAAACTTTACTCATCTTATGATACCTATGAATTCACAAAGTTAATCGGTATAAACCCATTTGAAGGATTATGGGGAGAATTTCTAGATGACCATGATGAATTTCGTAAAATGAAAGATATAGTACCTAACTATAGGAAAGATGCATGGACAAGAGGTTTAGCAAAACTAGGGATTGACGATAAACAACTAGGTCAAGAATTAGCTGAAACATTTCCAGTTATTCGCCGGCAAAATCCGTTTCTATATGAGGAGTCTATGAATGTTCTAAATCAACTTCAAGGTACATACAAACTCTTATTACTAACCAATGGGTCTCCTAACTTACAAACAACGAAGCTTGATATTACACCAGAATTAGTTCCTTTTTTTGATGAGATTATTATATCTGGTGCATTTGGCAAGGGGAAACCCGATCCATCTATATTTGAACATGCACTTGATAAACTTGGAGAGATAAAAGAGAATGTAATCATGGTTGGAGACAATCTTATGACAGATATTCTTGGAGCCTCCCGAGTGGGTATTACAACCGTATGGATCAACCGTGAAAACATAAAAAAAACGGAGGTAATTCCTGACTATGAAATCACACATCTTGGGGAGCTTTTTCCAATACTTGAAAAAATGAATAGTAGTCATTGATAAAACACGAGAATTTAAACTCGTGTTTTTATTCATTGGCTGTTTTTATATAGCTTCTAAAAAATAGCGTATTTTTACCCGAAAGTATATAAAACAGTTACTTAATACTTCCTTGTTTGCCATATAAAGGATTGCTAGAATAAATATAAATTAGGTGAAGGGGACTAGAAGATGATTCAAATTAATGAAGAAATATCTGATATTATTATGCGGTTATTAACGGTAGATGAAGTAAAACAAGGTCTTCAATTTATTGAGAGGAATCAAGATGTAACACTTGAAGAACAAATTCGATTAACAGCGATTCCTTCTCCAACTTTCTATGAAGAAGAAAGAGGGAGTTATTTTATTGAGAAGTTTAAGGAACTAGGTTTAGAAAATGTAAAACGAGATCGTGTGGGTAATATTCTAGGTATTAGACCTGGAAAAGGAAAAGGGCCTCGGTTAGTCGTTTCAGCGCACCTTGATACAGTTTTTCCAAAAGAAACAGAGATTAAGGTATTAAAAAAGGATGGAAAAATATATGCACCTGGGATCTCTGATGACGGAAGAGGGCTAGCCGCACTATTAACTCTAATTGAGACTTTTCAGCATCATCAGTATGATACAGATGGAGATCTTCTATTCGTTGCTACAGTAGGAGAAGAGGGCTTAGGTGATCTCCGTGGTGTAAAAGCATTATTTGAAGATATGGATGACATTGACGGTTTTATATCCATTGAACCAGGTTCTCCATCAAGAATCATCTATTTAGCCACTGGAAGTCATCGCTACCGAATTACGTTTAAAGGACCTGGTGGACATAGCTATGGAGACTTTGGTACACCTAGTGCTATTCATGCTTTAGGTAGAGCTGTTTCATATATATCTAACTTGGAGGTTCCTCGTGAACCTAAGACTACATTTAACGTTGGACAAATTTCAGGTGGAACATCGGTAAATACCATTGCACAAGAAGCGAGTATGATCTTAGATATTCGCTCAACTTCAAATGAAACACTAGTAAATATCGAAGAAAGGATTATTAATGCCATTCACCTTTCAGTAACAGAAGAAAATCAGGGATGGGGAAAAGAAGGAGTTAAGGTCGAGATCGTGCTAGTAGGTGACCGACCAGCTGGCATACAGGATTCGAAATCCTCTATTGTTCAACTAGCATTAGCTGCCACTCAAGCAGTAGGACAGGAAGCAATGCTAATTGATCCGACAAGCACAGATTCAAACGTACCCATAAGCTTAGGCATTCCAGCTGTCACTTTAGGTGGAGGAGGAGAGTGCGGAGGCATACATACCTTGGAAGAGTGGTTTGATCCAACTGATGCCCATTTAGGAATACAGCAACTATTATTAACAACTCTAGGATTGGTAGGAATAGAGAACGTGTCAAAACCGGTATTGCGAAGAAAGTGATTGACTATAATTTTATTATGTTAACTAGAGTTAGTGATTTATTTTATAAAAATATGTGTACAATCCATTTTATAAACAATAAAAAGCCCTCAGATGGGCTTTTTATGTTTATTTATCAATCATTTCCTCTGATAATGGTTTAACGATTTCAACCGTTAACTTCTTTACACGGCGATTATTTACTTCATCAACAGTAACCTTTAAGTTTTCAAAAGAGAATGTATCACCGTTAGAGGGAATAGATTCAAAGCTTTCTAGCACCCAACCGCCCAGTGTATGATAAGAAGTATCAGGCAATTCAATTTGAAGAAGTTCAGCGAAATCTTCTAAAGGGTATTGACCATCAAATTTATACATATATTCATTCTTTTTTGTAATAAGACTTGTTTTTTCATCCTGCTCATCCCAAATCTCTCCAACAATCTCCTCAAGTATATCTTCTAATGTAAGAAGGCCCGCTGTTCCACCATATTCATCTAATACGATTGCCATATGAACCTTGCTTTTTTGTAACTTGGGTAAGAGGGTAGAGATCTTCATAGATTCTACGACAAAGACAGGATCACGAAGTAACTCGCGAATATCCACTTCATTGTACATTAATAAATGCGAAAATAATTCTTTCTCTGATAAGATTCCAATTACTCTATCAATACTTTCCTCATAGACCGGTACTCTTGAAAAACGCTCTTCGAAGAAAATCCTTTTAATTTCTTCAATAGGTTGGTTAACTTCAATTGCAACCATATCAGGTCGGGGAGTTAAAATCTCTCTCGCAAGAATGTCATCAAATTCCATAGAACGATGAATTAATTCCCGTTCTTCTTTATCTATAACTCCTTCTTCTTCGCTAATGTTAATCATTGCCTTTAGTTCTTCTTCTGTCACAGAAGGCATCTCATTTTCATTTTTAAAGAATTTGGAAACAAATTCTTTCAGCTTTATAAAAAAGAAGTTAAGTGGCGAGAGTAATTTAATTAGTAGCAACAATACACCTGAGATTGTGAGGGAGTATGATTCTGCTCGTTCCTTTGCTAATGACTTAGGAAGAATCTCACCAAAGATCAGGATCAAGATGGTCATCGTTACAGTGCTAATAACAAGTCCTGTATTACCACCGAATATATCAGTTGCAAGTTTTGCAGAAATACTTGCCGCTGCAATATTAACGATATTATTTCCTACTAATATAGTAGATAAGGCTTTATCGAAGTTCTCTGCTATATAATATGCTTGCTTACTTCCTCGTCTACCTTCATCAACAAAGTTTTTTAATCGAATTTTGTTTACACTTGAAAATGCTGTCTCAGCTGAAGAGAAGAAGGCAGATAAAAATATTAAAGTAAGTAGTAAAATAACAGAGAACAATGGTATATCGTCCAAAAAAAGTCACACCCTTAGAATTTTTTCTAGAAAAAGCCTAGACTTATTTCTTTATACTATGAGAGTGTGTTTTTGTAAAGCATTTACATCAATATTTACCAAAATGAAGAGACCCTATAAAAGGGTCTCTAAGACAACTGGACCAACTACTGTATTCCTTGGTCTTTGAGGTGTTGTTCTGCCATGGCCACAAGGCGCTTTGTCATTTCGCCTCCGACAGAACCATTGGCTCGTGCGGTCGTATCAGCACCAAGTTGAACTCCAAACTCATTGGCTATTTCTTGTTTCATTTGATCAAGAACATTTCCTGCACCAGGAACCAGAAGTTTGTTTCTTGCCATGATACATCACTCCCGACGAAGTTTGGAACCACAGAAAAAGTGGTTCGAAGTATAGGATGTCCGAATATCTAGAAATTATCAGTTATTTCTTGGGAAACCGCATAATTAGACGTATTTTTTAATATTTTCTACTTAAGATCGTGCTAAATCGAAAAAGTTGTAGAAATTTGAAATTTTCTGTAAACTTCTTCTCCCGAAGATAATTTAAAATAGTTATTTACTAAAACGTCTATAGATAACCTTCGAGATTAGAACTAGCAAAAGTAAAGGTAGGACAATCATAAAAAATATAGTCCAACTAATATTTAGAATAAAGGCAACATCGTCACATCCAATAGTTCCGCACTCTGTTTTCCTAAGACCATTCACATATACAGAATAAGCATACCCAATAAGTCGTGTCCCAAATAATGTAAACCAACAATAACTAGGACTATAAGTAATAGAAACTTATGCTTATTTTTCATCATTAATCACCTAATAATAGCTTTTCACAATACCTATTTATCATGATTTTTTTGGGAATTAATCTAATTCAGGTATAGATTGGTACATATTTGTTTCTTTCAATATTTCTATAATCCCGTCTGCAAGCTGCATCATCTCTATACCATCTTCACTTTGATCACAATTTGCCCAACTAAACTTTTTGAACCCACTGTTAATCCAAATATTCAATTCATATTCTTGTTTATTCGGTTGATTACATTTTGATGTTAAAGTTTTATCATTAAGGTAATTCGCATCTATCATAAGCTTATAAATCTTATTTAATTGTTCGTTAGTAAATTGAAAGTCAGCAACATTAACAGTATTATTCTCATTTAGTTTTAACTCTAATTTGTTTTCTTTTGTATTAATTTCAACTACATCGTTGGTTCCATATTTTAATTGAAATGCAAAGAAATTCTCTTTTTCAACATCATGTGACACGTAAACAAGCTCTATTTCATTATCGTTAGGACAACCTTTTACATTATAAGAAATCTCAGTTGAAGTTATCACTCGATCTATACTCTTACAGGGATATGTTCTAACCTCTGGTGAGCCATATTTATCTTCAGTCGTGTCAATCGTTACCATTATTTCTGAACCCGTAACGCTGATATCAAAATAGATTGGGTGACCTTCAACTGTATACTTGATAAGTCGGATTCGATCTTCTTTATGCTGATCGGCAAATAATACAAACTGATCTAATCTTTCTAGATTTTCAATGCTTGTGTGTTCCACTTTAACGACATCACTTGTAGGTAGAATGTTTTTTTGTACATGATGTTCAGTTTTAATTTCAGTAAAATGCTTACAACCAGTAAGAAGTAATAACCCAATTAGTACTCCATTTATCCATCTCATTTTTATCACACTCCAAATAAATTGACGTATAAATATATATAACGTTTCAATATTGTCACACAAATTTCCATTGATTCACCTATTAAAAAAGATTGATAGTTTGTTATACTTTTAAAGCAAAGATTTTTGAAATAGGTGATAGGATGCAACAACGATTATTTAGTTATCCATTCGGCATAAAGAATGGATTGACACCCTCTGCCCAATTAGCAGAGCCTACTAATAGTTCAACGATTATCTCTTCAATCGAAACAGACTCTTCTTATTTCAGAGCTATAGAAGAGAAGGGTATTTATTTAAATCCTTCACAAATAGAAGCAGTTCGCCATAAGGACGGTCCACTATTAACACTGGCAGGAGCAGGTTCTGGTAAAACTTCTGTGTTGGTTGCACGTACAGGTTACCTAATACAAGTTCATCATGTTCATCCACGCAATATTTTACTTGTAACGTTTTCAAAAAAGGCTGCAGATGAAATGAAAGAAAGAATTAGTTTATTACCAAATATGAATAGAGGACAAGCAAATGGTGTACAAGCTAGTACCTTTCATTCTTTTTTCCTTACTATTTTAAGAAGTAGAGGATACAACGAGGAAATTATAAGTAGCGATCGATATAGACAAATGATTTTAAAACAGCTCATGCGAGAAATAGGTTTAGGTGATTCATACCAGCCTGAGACCTTATTAGCCTTATTTTCTTCTTATAAAGTAAATTTAATTGAGGAACTTCCAGATAAAACGGAGGAAGAACGTCAAATTTATAAACTTTATGTAAGATACGAAGATTGGAAAGCCCGTCATCATAAAATGGACTTTGACGACATCCTCGTTAAGTCATATGAATTATTGAAGAACAATCCTTCTCTTGTCCATTTATTACAGAGTCGTTTTCATTATATTATGGTTGATGAGTTTCAAGATACCAACCTTATTCAATATGAGTTAATCAAATACATCACAAATCCTAATCAAAATCTATTTGTAGTAGGCGACGATGATCAAACTATCTATTCCTTTAACGGTGCTCGGAACGAATTTATATTGCAGTTTGACCAAGAATTTCCAAACTCAAAAACCATTACATTAGATATTAACTATCGTTCAACGTCATCAATTGTCGGGTTAGGAAATGAAGTTATTAAACATAATCAATATCGGAAAGTTAAAACATTGAAGGCAACGAAAGAAGGTTCTGTTACACCTATGTATAGCCGTCCATCCACTACAGATGATGAAGCAAAGTGGATAGTAGATAACATAAAAGAGAAAGTACAATCCGGTAAATACACTTATCATGATTTTGCCATCTTACATCGAGCTACAAGTAATAGTCGTGCTATTTTTGAACAGCTAATGATGGAGAAAATACCTTTTATTTACTACAGTGGGAACGATAAGCTCTTTTATGATCACTGGACTATAAAGCCTATAATTGACCATTTGAGACTTACTCTTAATCCTAGAAATTTTGATGCATTAGATGGAATGATTACCACTCTTTATATCCAACGTGAAAAAGCAATGGACTTTATTTGGAATCAAGAACAGAATGGTGCAAAAAAATATCCACTCATACATCTTGTCAACTTGCCAGGGTTAAGAAGTTTTCAAGTAGAAAAAATAAAAGAACGTATACGATTACTAAAAGAATTTGCTGAAGTTGATCCTGTACATGCTATAAAAAAACTTCGACAAACTTTCTACGATAAATATCTAGAAACAGAAGGTAAGCAGCAAGCAACTGTCCAAAAAGAAGACATGAAGGAAATGTTGGATGAACTTGAGTCATCCGCTAAACGATTTACTAAAATTGATGACTTTATTCGCTTTATTGAGGAAATAGTGGAACAGCATCAGCAGATGAAACAAGGGGCTATTTCTAATGACTCTGTTTCTTTAATGACACTTCATAAGGCGAAAGGTTTAGAGTTTCGTGCGGTATTTCTAATAGGTGCATCTGAAGGTATTCTTCCACATGTAACAGCACTGGAAGCAGGCAAGTTAGAGGTGATAGGGGCGAAAGGATCATCAGTTGCCAAGGATATTATGGAACGCGCCATTGAAGAAGAAAGAAGATTAGCCTATGTAGGAGTAACACGAGCGAAAGAAGAACTTATTGTGCTATCTCCAGCATTCTACAGAGGGAAAAAGGTAGAGGTATCTCGATTTTTCTTAGAGGCCTTTCAAAAAGAGGGGCAAACAAAAACTATAAGCAAAGAAAGTGAAACTGTATTAGCATGGATTTGTACGAAGGAAGGCTGTATTGCTTGGCAAAAAGTTACTAGTCACGAAGATGCTCAAACTGACAAAAAGGAGTGCCCGCTTTGTCATGCTACGATGAAAAAAGGAGCAAAAGAAATTTAATAGGAGTTATTTATGTTAGAGCCCATGAAAGTATAGATGAATACGTTTATTAATCTCCTTTATTTGGGAGATTTTTTTATGCGAAAGTCAAACAGACAAAGGATAATCTAGCGTTGTGTAGAACACTTAAGGTAGAATATGTAATCTCATTCTATTATGCTGACATTGTACTTGCTAGTGAAATACTATACGAAAATATTAAATAATAAAAAGGAGAAATAAATATGGAAACAAATGCACTTAGTCATAAACAAATCGCTGTTAAATGTTTTAATAAAGTATGGGATTACTTAGATCAAGATAACAGAACGGTTACTGAGGAAGAAGAAATGATACATTTATGTCATACTTCTTTTTGGCATTGGACTCAGGTAGAAGAGCATACACTTAAAAACCTATCCATTGGCTATTGGCAACTTTCAAGAGTTTATTCAATAGTTGGAAATGGAAAAGAAGCAATAACCTATGCCACACGGTGTGTGTCGATCAGTAAAGAAGGCGAAATTGAACCATTTTATATTTCATATGCCTACGAAGCCCTAGCGAGAGCTCAAGTACTAGTAAACCAAATTCAAGAGGCGGAAGAAAGTCTAAAACTTGCCGATCATTATAAACAATCCGTACCGACAGACTATCAAAAGGCATTAGAAGATGATATAGCCAATGTTAGAAAGCAGCTTCTTACAAATTTGACATGATAATCATTCATAAACTTTTCTCACAACAAGGCAGAGTAGATGAAGAACTTAATGTTGCCTTCTTGATTATCATAGAGTCTTACAAAAAGCTAAGGTGGAGAAAAATGATTGTTCTTTAACTTAACAGTCATTTTTCTCCACCTGTTATTTATTTAATTATTTATTCCCTCATAACTCATCATACATTGATTTTACTCTTTGATTGCCTAAATTCTTTTTTGAATAATGGCATGACTAGCATTTTTCATTTTTTTCGTCTAATTTTTGTGATTATCGCGTATTCCATCATTACATAGCCGTACTATTCATAATTAGTTTGAACAGAAAGAGACTCACTCATTACTTATGTTATGAGTTGAAGAGTAAGCGTTAAAAGGCTATGCTTAATAGTAGATTAAAGGGAAAGGATTTGCTTCTATGAGTAAACAATTAGTCTTAGCAGAAAAGCCTTCAGTGGGACGAGACCTAGCCAGAGTGCTAGGCTGTCAAAAGAAGGGGAATGGATTTTTTGAGGGAACACACTATATCGTAACTTGGGCATTAGGCCACTTAGTGACTTTAGCAGACCCAGAAGTCTATGATGAAAAATATAAAACATGGAGGCTAGAGGATCTCCCGATGCTTCCTTCGACTTTGAAACTATCGGTTATTAAACAGACAGGAAAACAATTTCAAACAGTTAAGTCCCTACTGGGTAGAAATGATGTAAAAGAAATTATTATTGCGACAGATGCAGGACGAGAAGGAGAACTTGTTGCACGATGGATAATTGAAAAAGCACGTGTTCAAAAACCTATTAAGCGACTTTGGATTTCATCCGTAACAGACCGTGCTATTAAAGATGGTTTTTCCAAACTTCGAAACGGTAAAGAATACGAAAACCTATACGCGTCTGCAGTTGCTCGTTCAGAAGCAGATTGGTATGTAGGTTTAAACGCAACACGAGCACTAACGACAAAATATAATGCACAGTTGTCCTGCGGACGAGTTCAAACACCTACACTGGCAATCATTGCAAAGCGTGAAGAGGAAATTAAACAATTTAAGCCAAAAGCATACTACGGGATAAAAGCTCAAACTGATAAACTGACTCTAACATGGCAGGACTCAAAAACGAAAGATCAAAAAACGTTTGACCAGAATAGAATTCAAACACTTCTTTCTACATTAAAGAGTCAACAAGCTGTATTGGTTGATGTAAATAAGGTTGCTAAAAAGAGTTTTGCTCCTCAACTGTACGATCTAACAGAACTTCAGCGGGATGGACATAAATTATTTGGTTTTTCAGCAAAAGAAACTCTATCTATCATGCAAAAGCTATACGAACAACATAAGTTAGTCACTTACCCTCGAACAGATTCAAGGTACCTTTCTTCTGATATGGTCGATACACTAAAAGATCGTATTGAAGCCGTAATGATCCAGGGGTTCGCACCACTTGCAAAAAAGGCACTAACAACAATGAAAATGACTAAATCCTTTATTGATGATCAAAAAGTAACCGATCACCATGCTATTATTCCGACTGAGCAACGTGCCGACATGAGAGCATTAACTGAAAAGGAAAGAAAAATTTACGAACTAATTATCAAACGTTTCTTATCCGTATTACTTCCACCCCATGAATTTGAACAAACAACCATTACGGCTAATATTGGAACTGAAACATTTATAGCACGTGGAAAAACTGTTACTTCAAATGGCTGGAAAGAAGTTTACGGTACAACTTCTACAGAAGAAGATGAGATGCATGATCGCGAACAGGTGTTACCTCCTGTGAGTAAAGGTGACATTCTATCAGTTGTCAAACTTTCTCAAACTACAGGTGAAACAAATCCACCGAGTCGATTCAATGAAGCGACTCTTTTATCAGCAATGGAGAATCCTTCTAAATTTATGGCTGGTGAAAGCAAAGAACTCATCCAAACGATTGGGAAAACAGGAGGACTTGGAACGGTCGCAACACGAGCTGATATCATTGAAAAGCTTTTTAACAGCTTTTTAGTAGAACAAAAAGGAAAAGAAATATTTATTACCAATAAAGGTAGACAACTTTTAGAATTAGTACCTGAAGATCTCAAATCACCTGCTTTAACTGCTGAATGGGAGTTAAAGCTTGAATTGATCGCAAAAGGGAAACTTAGGCAGAATGATTTTATTAAAGAAATAAAAGAGTACACAAAAACAGCCGTTAATGAAATTAAAAATAGTGATGCGCGTTTCAAGCATGATAACTTGACCGGAACCAAATGCTCGGATTGCGGAAAACTTATGCTAGAGGTAAATGGTAAGAAAGGTAAAATGCTCGTTTGCCAAGACCGTGATTGTGGTCATAGAAAAAACATCTCAAAAGTAACAAATGCCCGTTGTCCAAATTGTCATAAAAAACTAGAGTTAAGAGGAGAAGGGGCAGGACAAACATTTTATTGTAAATGTGGACACCGTGAAGAGCTTTCCACTTTCCAGGATCGTAGAAAACAAAATCAGCATAATAAAGCCTCCAAACACGATGTAAATAAATATTTAAAAAAGCAGGATGAAGCACCTGTAAACACAGCTCTTGCGGATGCACTAGCTAAATTAAAACTTAATAAAGAATAAAAAACAAGGCTGTTTTCGTATAGATTGTTGCTTTGCGTAAAAATCCCAAAAGCCGGATTTTTCCCTTAGTATCTAGTGATTACTATACATAAACAGAGTTGCTCTTTTCTAATCCAACCTCAGTTTGCTACTAAAACTGGTTGTACACCCAGAATAATTGTAGTAAAAGTAACAAAGTTTTAGAAAAGAGCCATAAACAAAAACAAGCATCTCTATTATGAGGATGCTTGTTTTTTTATGGCTAACTTCGTATAGATTGTTGTATTGAAAATGAGCGTTGATTTTTGTGGATTCCAGATTTCTTTGTCTATTTTAGGAAGCTTGGACATAAAATGTACAAGTTTACTGAAAATGAGTTTGGAGTGATCCCCATTGAATTTAAGCATACTGATTAGCTATGTCCTTCTTGGAATTACGTTGGCGGCACCAATTGGACCCGTAAACTCGGTTCGTCTTGACAAAGGGTTAAAAAATGGATTTCTACATGCATGGGTTGTAGGTATTGGATCTATGATAGCGGACGGGATTTTTATGGCCCTTGTCTATTTTGGTATCGTTCACTTTTTAGATTCTCCGCCTATACAAGTTTTTTTATGGTTATTTGGAGGCTTTGTCTTAATCTATACAGGTATAGAAAATATCTTAAGTGCAAATAAAATAAATCTTCACCATATTAGAAGTAAGGATACCTTATTAAAGTGTTTTTTAACAGGCTTTATCATGTCAATTTCTAGTCCGTTATCGATTTTATTTTGGCTTGGTATTTATGGATCCGTTTTAGCAAAGACAGCAGTAACATACGGAACACATGAGTTGTTAGTGTATAGCTCGATGATTTTTGTGGGCCTTGCTTTGTGGGATTTGTTTGTTGCAAGTTTAACTTCTGGTTTTAGAAGATTCCTTAATCTTAAAAGTATCATTATCATATCCATCTTGTCTGGACTATCATTAATAGCATTTGGTCTTTATTTTGGTTTCCAAGGATTAAACGCTTTGTTTGGATAGATTAAAGATGTTGTTGATTACGCTCAGATAATACATCCTCAATTATTTCAACGTGAACTTTTGCCCAAGCACGCTCATGGAAGTGTAGATATATTCCGCCTAAAAGAAGTGTTACATAAATAAGAACAAAAGGGATCCATAAATTGAAATTTCCAAACAGAACCTCTAGGAGTGGTTTAGAAAAAATAAACAACAACCACGGAATAGTTGTTACAAGTAACGGTATGGAACCAGAAGCTTGTTGTTCCTTCATCATTTGATATTTCATTTTATGAAGTAAAGAGTTTTCTAAAGTTCGATAAAACATTATGATGGCAGTCATTTCTTGAACTTCTTTAATCTTTGTATATTGTTTTGGTTCAGATTTCTTGATTTTCATGAAAAATCTATGTGCATCACCACGAAATGTAAACATACCAGTACCTCCCAACATTAATGTGTCCGAATTCCGTCATTCTAAACATTAAAATAGGGGGGATTTTTTTGATATCATCACTATTTAGTCTGACACAACTAAGATTCGACGATGTGTTATGCTTTTTTCGACAAATTACACTATCTTCTTCGGTACAGGTGTTAATTTGTAGTATTAAAGAAAAAATGGCGGTTTTTGTCGATTAATAAATCTACCTATTTCGACACAGCTGAAGTATGATATTTTAGTAGTTCATTCGAACTAAGAACTTTATAATTAGTGAGGTATTTATATGCGTAAGAGTATAAAGTTTAATATGATTATTATTTTCTCAGGACTTCTATTATTATCTGGGATTATTATCAGCATGGTCATTCATAAGTCGACAACCGATTTACTTAAGGAAAGTGTAAATAAGCAAACAATTGGGATCGCAGAACACGCAGTAAATCTAATTGATATTAATGAATATCAACGTATTTCTTTAGAAACTGGCAAAACAGACTACTACGAAAAACTAAGGGAAGATTTAAATACAATTAGAGAACAAAATGGCCTAACGTATTTATATACGATGGCCCGCGTTAAAACAGGGAATGACTATCAGTACATTTACATGGTAGACGGGATGCCACTTGACTCTGAAGATGCTTCTGATCTTGGAGATATAGAAGATGCGATAAGTGAGTTTCCAAGTATCGTAAAAGCTTTTGATTCTGGAAAAACTCAAATTGAAATGAGTGTATCAGAAGAGTACGGAGCGTTAGCAACAGCTTATGTCCCTATTAAAGCAGCAACAGGGGAAGTCATTGGGATAGTTGGAGCAGATACCGATGTAACAGATATCTACGAAGCTATGGACCAAAATCAACTTCAACTAATGATTCTTACAGCAGCCATCCTATTAATAAGTGTGACTATTATCTACATATATACAACATCTATGTTAAAACCGTTAAAAGATTTAACTACTCAGGTCGAAAAAATTGGTCAAGGAAATTTATCTGTAAATATTGAAGCAACTAGAAAAGATGAGATCGGATTATTAACCATGGCATTTCATGACATGGTAGCTAATTTAAAAGACATGATTGTAAACATGAATGAAAGCTCCAACCAATTAGATAAAAATACGAACCAGTTAATTTCTAATGCTAACGACACAAAACAAGCAAGCATGGAAATTGCCAGTACAATGGAACATATTTCTGAACACTCCACTCTTCAGTATAATCGACTAATGGAAAACACCCATGTGGTAGAAGAAATGGCAAGAGGTTTATCATACATTGCTGAAGCTTCATCTGTTGCCAATGAATTATCCATTCAAACATCTTATGAGGTGGAGAGTGGTAATCTCAAACTTGAGCAGGTAGTAAACCAAATGGAGATTATCAATCAATCCGTTAACGAATCGTCGAAAGCTATCTTATTACTTAAGACACATTCAGATGAGATCGCATCAATCATTAAACTCATAAAAAATATATCTTCCCAAACAAGTCTCTTAGCTTTAAATGCAGCCATTGAAGCTGCTCGAGCAGGAGAAGCTGGGAAAGGGTTTGCGGTAGTAGCCTCTGAAGTAAGAAAGCTTGCAGAACAATCTGCATCTTCAATCGCTCATATTGAAAAAATCATTAACCGAATTAATCAACATTCAGAACAAACAGCTGGAACGATGGATATTGTGATGGAAGAGGTAAAAGAGGGAGTTACCCTTGTTCAAGAAACAGGAATAGTCTTTAGTTCTATTAAAACAGCAATGGATGGGGTAAAAATACAGATACAAGAAGTTAATTCAACATCAGAAGAAATGTCTGCATCAACTGAAGAGATGACAGCATCCGCTTTAGAAACTTCAAGAATAGCTGAATTAGCCGTTACTAGTACAAATCAAACATTTTCTATTACACACAGCCAAGATGAACTATTAAACACAATGGTAAATTCCATAGAAGAACTGTCTACTATGTCCAATCAGTTAAAAGAATTAACAAGTAAGTTCACGTTATAAGACTCATTGATGCCCAACCTCTATAAGATAACAGCCTAAAAAACAGAGTCCCGCATTTGGGGCTCTGTTTTTCTATCTACTAAAGTATCATGTCAGATTGGACGTAATGATATAAAAGCTTAGTTGTATTCTCGATGGAATCCTTATGTGTACGTTCAAACGCATGGGAAGAGTCGATTCCCGGTCCAATTAATCCATGAACAATATCATGACCTGAACGTATCGCAGCAGAAGCGTCTGAACCATAGTACGGATATATATCTAGTTTATATCCAATATTGTTTTGTTCCGCTAGAGTTGTTAGTTTTTTTCTAAAGTCATAATGGTAAGGTCCACTTGCGTCCTTTACACAGATGGATACCGTGTATTCATCTGTAGATTGACCATCACCCATTGCCCCCATATCAACAGCTAAGTACTCAATGGTCTCAGGAGTAATGTTGGAATTACCGCCATATCCTATTTCTTCATTATTAGAAATTAAGAAATGGGTAGTGTATGGTAATTCAATTTTCTCTTCCATAATTTCCTTTATTAGTCGTAAAAGGATACCTACACTTGCCTTATCGTCCAGATGCCTTGATTTAATATACCCATTAGGAAGCACTTGAACGCGAGGATCAAATGAAATAAAATCACCTACTTCAATTCCCAGTTCTCGTACCTGATCAGCGTTATGTACCTTTTCATCAATTCGCACTTCCATATTTTCTTGATTTCGCTCTGCTTTACCTGCGTCTTTATATACATGAACAGACGTTTGTCGCATCAGAATGGTTCCCGAATAAACTCTTCCTGTAGAGGTTTGAATTTGGCAATATTCACCTTCAATAGAGTTGTAACGGAACCCACCAATTAAATCAATCTTTAAACGACCATTCGCTTTTATTTCCTTTACCATCGCTCCAAGCGTATCAACATGAGCAGTAAGCATGCGGTGTTTGTTGTTCTCTCTACCTGGAATTGTCGCGATTAGTCCGCCTTTACGATTTCTCTTCGTTTCTACTTGTAATTCTGATAGATATTTATCTACATATGTAATCACTTCATTTGTATTTCCAGATGGACTGGGGATTGATACAAGGTTCTTAATCAAATCAATCGTTTCCTCAACCCTAATTTTCGTCATATCTTAAAACCTCCACGCTAGTAAAATAAGTCTTCTTTTCTATTATACATACATTTCTTGTAAAAAACGTATTTTTTAAATTGTTAAGAGGCCTTACAAAATTGGCCTCTTAACAAGATCATTTCCTAATATCCGCCGTAAAAAGGACTTCCACCTAATAGTCCTAATCCAAGACCTAGTAATCCAGCTCCAAGTGGACCTCCATAACCGTAGCCCGGGCCATATCCATACCCATAGCCGTAAAATGGTCTCGGTCTACCATATCCATAACCATAAAAAGGTCGTCTTCTTGGTCTACCTCCATATCCAAAACCATAACCTGGTCCAAAGCCACCATATCCGCCACCATAACCAAAAGGTCGTCTTTCGTTTGTCATTTTATTTGTCTCCTTTCAACTATCCAAATCATTGTTTCCATTTAGACTATGTCATTTGGATAAGAGAGGACTAGACTTTTGCCCGATTAATTATAACTTTTTCTAGGTACAAGTCTAATATGTTCTTGAAGAACGTTGTCATTTCTTTTAAACATGATGATGGAAACGGTCAAGTATAAGTTAGAAGCAACTGTAATCACATATTTCTACTTCTCCTTTTAGATAGAAGGTACATTTTGCTAGCAACTAAAGTAAAAACTAGCTAAAATGAAAGAAAGAGGAGGAATGACAGTATGAACAAAATTAAATTAGGTATAATCGGACTCGGTGCCATTGGAAATAGAATGTTAAAGCCAATTAAAGAACAATATGCAGATCAGCTTGAAGTTGTTGCAGTGTGTGATGCAAATGAGACACTAGCGAAAGAAATTGCTGAAGAATTCTCAATTCCACATTACTTTAAGTCACATCAGGAACTATTAAAGAATGCAGAACTAGACATCGTCTATATTGCAGTGCCTCCAAAATATCATGAACAAGTTGCACTTGATACCATCGAAGCCGGAGTTCATATTCTTTGTGAAAAGCCTTTAGCAAATTCTATTGAAGAAGCTAACTCCATGCTTCAGGCGGTAGAGAATACTTCCCTTATACATATGATGAACTTCCCGCTAAACTATCAGGCACAAATGTATAAAATGATGAGTCTGATCCAGTCAGGATACATTGGTTCAATTAGAAGAATTGATTTAAACCTTCACTTTCCAGAGTGGCCACGTTTTTGGCAAAAAAATAGTTGGGTTGGCAAAAGAGAACAAGGGGGTTACATTTTAGAGGTAGGTGCCCATTGGATTCAATTTATCCAGAAAAACTTTGGTCAAATAAACTTTATTCAAGGTGAAGTATCTTATCCAGAAGATGAAACCTTATGTGAAAATGGAGTAAATGCGAAACTAGTACTCGATAATGGAATTAATGTATATCTAGATGGAATTAGCCAGGTTCCTGGTCCAGAAAGAGTAGAGTTAGTTGTTCATGGTACTGAAGGCTCATTGTTTCTTGAAAACTGGGGAAATTTAAAAGGTGGAAAAGTAGGACAACCTTATGAGTCTATTTCAACTGAAGGTATACATGTAGGTACACTATTCGATCATCTGATTGAGTCGCTTAGAGGAAATACAGCTAATTTATATGATTTTACAGTGGGATATAATGTGCAGGTCGTGTTAGAGGCATTTAAAAATCCTGAATTACCGAATGGAATTTATCTCGTCAACCTTTATAAATAGAAATTCTCTTGACCGTGTAGGGATTCAATCATAGTTATTTGGCAAATCTCAGCGATATTGCCGTTCAAGTGAATTAGCTCAAACGACTAGATTAAACAAATTAGGATAAGTAGGTGGTTCATATGACAATTAGTGAAATCATGGATCAATTACAGGAATATGGATCAGAACAGACAAAGAAGATTTATCTAGCACATGGAGCAAAAGAGCCATTACATGGTGTTAAAGTTGGAGATTTGAAGAAACTAGTCAAACACGTGAAAAAGGATCAAGAACTTGGACTGGCTCTTTATTCAACAGGGAACCATGACGCCATGTATTTAGCTGGGCTGTCTGTTAATCCAAAACTAATGGAGAAAGAAGTGCTACAAGAGTGGGTTAGAGCTGCAAATTGGTATATGCTTGCTGAATATACGGTTGCAGGAGTGGCTGCTGAAAGTAGGTTCGCTTTAGAGTTAGCGAAGGAGTGGATTCTTTCCGATCAGGAGATGATTGCTGTAACAGGATGGTCTACATATGCACATTATTTATCCATCACGCCTACAGAACATTTAGATATGAATGAGATAACTAGCTACTTGCAACATGTAGAAAAAAGCATTCATGCTGAACGGAACAGAGTTAGGTATGCGATGAACCAATTCGTCATCTGTGTAGGAAGCTTCGTTGAGCCTTTACATGAGGAGGCCCTTCTTATTGCTGACAGGATTGGAAAAGTACATGTTGATGTAGGGAACACTGCGTGTAAAGTCCCCAATGCAAAGGATTATATTAATAAAATAAAAGATAAAGGCTACATTGGAAAGAAAAAGAAAACAACTATTTGCTAATATGTAATGACCAAATCTTTTGATTTGGTCACTATTTTTATGTTTAATAATATGTTTCCATTTGTTACCATATAAGCAATAGCAAGAAGTCAGTGACTTACACATGTTGGATTACGTCCAGCTAAGATATTAATACTCAAGTAGCCTAAACACTCCCTCATGATACATATATATGAATAATAGTACCGCCCATAAAATAAACCCAATAAAGATCAGTGTGTAGTATTGAATAGTTTTCATAGAAGTATGTTGTGATATTACCTCACATATTATTCAGCCATTAGGAGGAGTTACATTGAATTTTATTCTAGATGAAGCCATTGAAGTACTTAAGCGCACCCCACAATCTATGGAGCAGTTTCTGAAAGGACTTTCTCATCCTTGGTTATGTATAAATGAAGGAGAAGGAACTTGGACTATCTCTGAAGTCTTAGAACATCTTATTGAAGCAGAAAAACACAACTGGATTCCAAGGCTGAAAACTATGCTAGCAGATGGAGAGAAGAATACATTCCCACCCTTTGATCGATTCTCACATATAACTCTGAGCGAGAGATCCATTGAAGAAAAGCTTACTCAATTTAAAATAATAAGAAATGAAAATATAAACACATTAAAATCACTTATAGACACTGAGTTGCAGCTAGAGAAAACTGGATCGCATCCTGCATTTGGGGTTGTAAAGGTGAGGGAGTTAATTTCTACTTGGGTTGTACATGATCTTACACATCTGTCTCAGATTACACGAGTAATGGCAAACCGCTATAGAGAAGATGTAGGCCCTTGGAAAGAATATTTAGGAATCTTACATAAGCAATAATACTGTCATCATCTTTTCTTTCAACATTAACCTAAAGAGACTAAATAAAATATAAAACTTTTGAAATGCTATAAATGATAAGGAAAGTTAAAACATATCACTACCTAATCATACTATCAACTAAGGAGCAACAACTATGCATGCTGTCAAATTGGCCTTTTACTTAATAGGTCTCATTATCTTGTCATTTGGCGTTACCTTAACAATAAAATCAGATCTTGGGGCTGGTCCCTGGGATGCCTTGAATGTTGGACTTTCTAATACAATTGGATTCACCGTCGGTAGCTGGGTAATCATAGTAGGGTTAATCTTAATTACTGTCAACGCTTTTTTATTACGTAATAAACCCGATATTTTTGCCGTTTTTACCATTGTCATTGTAGGTGGCTTAATCGATTTTTGGTTGCTTTATGTGTTAAACGAACTTGAACCAAATACTTTTTTTATTAAATTAGTGGTATTAATCTTAGGTCTTTTGTTCCTTTCCTTTGGGATTTCTGTGTATTTACAGGCAAAATATCCACTCATCCCTATAGACCGATTTATGCTAGCGATTCAACACAGACTGAAGGTTAATTTAATGATGGCCAAAACTATAGCAGAACTAATTGCTTTAGTACTCGCCCTTTTATTCCGTGGTCCAATTGGGGTTGGTACAATCATTATTGCTTTTTCTGTTGGACCATTTGTCCAATTCTTTTTCCCAAAAGTCGAACGTTTCAGAGAGAAGTGGCAATAATTATGCTCTTATCGTAAGAATTTTTGCTTTCGTGAACACCATTTATTTAATGTTAGTGGAATGAAGCGTCTAGCAAGACAGTAGATATTTTTCTACTGTCTCTTGTTATATCTGTCTTTTAATGTAAATCTTTTAGATAGCTGTAAGCTAAGTAAAGAGGGATGGTGAACTGGCTTTGAAATGGGAAGATAGTTATGTTGGCAAAATAAGAACTGTCGTTGGAAATCAAAAACTAATCATTCCATCCATTCGAGCGATAATAGAAGATTCGGAAGGTAAGATTTTGTTCATAGAACGAAAAGGAGAAGGAAAATGGGGAATGCCAGCGGGTTCCATTGAATTAGATGAATCTATTTACGATTGCCTTGTTCGCGAGGTAAAAGAGGAAACTGGCTTAAATGTAGAATTTGCTCACGTCGTTGCCCTCTATACAAATCCAAATTACAAAATGAAAAACAGTTTTGGCGACGAATATCAGCTGTTTGAAACCTTATTCTGGGTAGAGCGCTGGACAGGTAACTTAAAGTATAAAAGCGATGAAACTAGTCAGGTAAAGTTCTTTCCTAATGACCATATACCAGAAGGCACAAATTATTTCTGGACATCCTTTCATCATAAGGTAATTGAAGATTTTAAACAGTTTAAACTGCATCAGCGTTTGATTATAGATTAAAGTAATAATGACCCTTAGGAAAATATGGTAATATGTAAGAAAAACAGTGGAGGAAACAAAAATGAATGTGAAAAAATTAGAGTTTAATAAACTTATCACTTCAGAACTAGAATTGCGTCAACTATTAGGAGAGCCTAGTAAACTCGCAGAAAATAAAGTCATTAGAAAGTTAGATAAATATAGTAAAACTCTAATTAAGCACTCACCATTTTGTGTAATCTCCACTTCTAATCAGAATGGAACGTGTGACGCTTCGCCGAGAGGGGATGGAGCTGGGTTTGTGCACATTGCCGATGACCATCACATTATTATTCCTGAAAGACCAGGCAACAAACGCGTAGATTCCGTTTATAACATCCTCTCAAACCCATATATTGGAATCATTTTTATCATTCCAGGAATGGAAGAAACGTTACGCGTAAACGGAAAAGCTTTCATTACACGTGATGAGGCTTGGTTAGAAAAACTAACCGCTCAAAACAAAGTACCTAATTTAGCAATAGTTGTTGAAGTACAAGAGGTGTTTATGCACTGTGCGAAGGCTTTTAAGCGTTCAAATTTATGGAACACCAGTAGTTGGCCAAATCGTGAAACATTACCGACCATGGCAGAAATTTTGAAGGACCATCTTAAACAAGAAGATTTAACCATTGAATCCATAAATGAGTCTTTAGATGAAAGCTATGCAAAGAGACTTTACTAAAGAAAGGGTACAAAAAACCATGGATCTAATTGAGAAAGCAAGGAACTTTGCACAACAAGCTCATGAAGGGCAATTGAGGAGATTGACAGATGATCCTTATTTTATACATCCAGAAGGTGTTGCCACTATATTACAAGAAGCTGGCATGTCTGACGAAATAATCGCTGCTGGTTATTTACATGATACAGTCGAAGATACGAACGCAACGATACTTGATATTAAGAACGAATTTGGATCTAATATTGCTTCTATTGTAGCAGGCAATACAGAAGATAAATCGAAAACATGGGAAGAACGTAAACAACACACCATTGACCTCGTCAGAACGGCAAGCTTTGAAATCAAATGTCTTGTCGCCGCTGATAAACTCGATAACTTAAGAAGTCTTATGACGAGTTCAGAAACTGTAGACGATATTTGGTCCCATTTTAAAAGAGGTGAAAAGCAACAGGCCTGGTATTATTCAGAACTAGCGCAAGCATTAGAAGAAAATTTAAATAAAGAACAAATTCCTTCTTATTTCTTTACTTACCAGAAGCTAGTCCAAACATTCTTTCGTGATCATACATAAACATAGGAGAGTGATTGAATTGGGTTCCAAGCTTATCAGAGTGGGCACAACTTATTTACCTGTAAAAGATGTTAAAGAATCAACAGAATGGTATGTAAAAAAACTTAGAGCAACACTCAGTTATCAGGACGAAACTAAGTCCATTCTAAATCTTGCAAATCAAAGTATTTTTCTTGTTAAATCAAGAGAGAAACAAAATGCAAATTTTATAGACTCATATGATAACGAGCATTTTTCCATAACATTTGAAGTAGACGGGCTTGAATGCTTACATCTGTTACATCAAGAATTTAAAGATTCTGGAATGATAGTAGGTGAGATTGAAAGTAGAGGGCACGCTGGTCAGAATTTTGTATTTCAAGATCTTGATGGGAATATCTTTGATGTATGGAGTCAGTTAAGTCCTATTTTTAAAGAGAAGTTTATGACGTTATAAGGAATAGTTTATTTGAAAAATAAATTATATTTCATTGGAGGTGGACTTAAACCGAGTAGAGATCCGTGTAGCAGATGAAAATATTAAAAGCAGAGCTATTCCAGAGAGACTTGGATTTATCAATGAAGGTAAGGTACAAAATGCAGAATGGCTGTATGATCACTATGTAGACCATATAATATATAGTAAATTAAGAGAAGATTGAAAGAACAAATAAAGTACTGTAGGCAAACTTTAAGAAATGATTAAAGACACATTCGAAATTAGAGTATGGGGTTCCGTTTTGGGAGAGAAAATTACAAATCACAGTATAAATAGCAGGCTAATTCGCATAGGGATTAGACCTGCTTTATTTGTTGGTATAACAATGTTTTTAATCAATTATGTGGCAAATTAACACTTCAAATAACATATTAATTAGCAAGTGTACAATAATTATTGTGCAGCTAAAAAATGAGGTACTAATTAGGGGGGAAATGACTTGTCAATTCGTACCCTGTTCTTGCTGATATGAGCTCTTGTAAGGAATTGTGTGATACAATTGTAAATAATGGATATTCCATTAACGGAGCAGGATTGTTGAATAATAGATAAAAATGCGCAATCAAAAGGGGAGAGCACAATTATGTTAAAAGTTAGACCTTTAGAAGATAGAGACTATCAATTGATAAAGCAAGCAGAGGAAGTAATAGAAAAGAATTATAGGTATGGTCGACATCACATCGGTTCTGCAGTTAGAACCATAAAAGGTAATGTTTTTTCAGCAGTTCACGTAGAAGCGAATGTGGGAAGAATAACAGTATGCGGAGAAGCTATGGCTATTGGTAAGTCTATCTCTGAAGGAGACCACGAATTTGAAACAATTGTAGCAGTTGCTCACCCTCATCCTCACGAAGATATAGAAAAATGTTGGGTAGTTGCACCCTGTGGTATGTGTCGAGAGTTAATTAGTGATTATGGAAAAAATACTGATGTAATTATTTCTTATAATGATAAATTAGTGAAGTGCAATGTAATGGAGTTACTACCTGAAAAATATACGAGCGATATGTAATAATATCTTCAACAAACGGGTGCTTTAACGGAACAAGTAGATAATATAGACACAAAAACCGAGAGCTAACGACTCTGGGTTTTTCACTGTTAAATTACTGTTATTTATATTGCTTTTTATGCTGCTAGTTTGGGAGGAATTTAAGGTTTTCCCTCCCTTAACGGAACCCCTTAAAATTAGAGTGTGCTTTTTTCTGTTACATTTCTTATTAATTAATGTATATTATGATATAATGAATGAGTGTTCATTCAAACTCATTTTTTTAACATAATAATTACATGAAAGAAGTGATAAGTATGAAGCGTATCGGCCCTTTATCCATTATTGAAGGTCCAAATAAAAGCAAGGTACCATTTTCAAGGAGTTTATATATTCACTCATCAGAAAAGGTACTTATAGATTCAGGAGCAGATTCTAACACCTTAATACAATTACATCAGGAAGAAGGAATAGATCTCATTATAAATACACACTACCATCCTGATCATACGCAACATAATTATTTATTTCCTCAAGCTGAAAAGTGGTTGAATACTATCGAGTTTCAACATGCAAGAACGATTGATGGCATTGCCAGATCAAACGGGATTTACCAAGAGTGGGGGCAAGCCGGTATTGAAATGTGGAAAAACAATCTTCCTGAGCAATGGATTCAAAGCATCGGCGAGATTACAAGCACTTATGAATACGAAATAGAGTATTCTTTTAGTGGAGTAAAAGTACATTTTTTACATACCCCTGGTCATACAGCTGGTCTAAGCTCTCCATACTTTCCTGAATTAGGGGTCGTATATGTAAGCGATTATGATATGACTTCTTTTGGACCTTGGTATAACGGGACGGATGGTAATATAGAGGATTTCATCACCACTGGCTCCCGCTTATTAGAATTGGATGCTGACACTTTTATAACAGGTCATCAAAAAGGAATCTTTACGAAGCAAGAGTTTAGCCGTGAGATGGAAAAATTTCTTTCAATTATTGCAAAAAGAGATGAACTGATTGAACAGTATGTCCTTCAAGGATTAACATTTGAAGAACTAACTAACATAGGTATTTTTTATCCCAAAAATACGCTTGATGTTCCCATTTTTAAAACTTGGGAACGAAGCGGGATTAGAAAACATTTACAACGGTTAGGCCTATCAGTTTACTCAGAAGATGGTCGGCTTATTGCGTTAAAATAATCCACAATTTAAATAGAAAACAGAAGCATATTAACTATAGATAAAAAGTTAATATGCTTCTGTTTTATTTGAATTACTCTTTTCTAAGTTAAATGAAACGAGACGGGTTACTCTCATCCAAACTCATAAAAAGCAACAAAGTGTGCGAAAAGAACCTTTCAAAAAATAACATAACATGGAAGAGTAAGATTATGTCATTGGATGGAAACTATATTTATATAGTTGATGGAGGTGCATGACGATAAAAGCTGTAACCTACAAAGGTCCCAACTCAGTTGAGGTAAGAGAGGTACCCGATGCGAAAATTGAAAAACAAGATGATATAATTGTAAAGATCACAACTACCGCTATTTGTGGCTCAGATTTGCATTTATACCAAGGGAACATGCCCTTGCCAGAAGGTTATATTATAGGGCATGAACCGATGGGTATCGTAGAAGAGGTAGGACCAGACGTGACCAAAGTAAAAAAAGGAGACCGGGTCGTCATTCCTTTTAATGTTTCATGTGGAGAATGTTTTTATTGTCAGCATGAAATGGAAAGTCAATGCGATAACTCTAACCCACACTATGATTCAGGTGGTTATTTTGGATATACAGAAAAATTTGGTGACCATCCAGGTGGGCAAGCCGAATATCTAAAGGTACCCTACGGAAACTTTACACCTTTCCTTGTACCAGAATCCTGTGAACTTGAGGATGAATCCTTATTATTCTTAAGTGATGTCCTACCTACTGCCTATTGGAGTGTTCTTCATGCCGGTGTAAAAAAAGGGGATACAGTTGTAGTTTTAGGTTGTGGACCAGTTGGACTCATGGCTCAAAAATTCGCTTGGATGGAAGGAGCCAAACGTGTCATCGCAGTTGATTATTTAGGCTACCGATTACATCATGCGAAGCAAACGAATAAGGTGGAGACGTTCGATTTCACTGAATATCCAGATATGGGAGAGCATATTAAAGAAATCACTGGTGGCGGTGCTGACGTTGTCATTGATTGTGTTGGAATGGATGGGAAGAAATCACCACTTGAATATATTGAGCAGAAATTGAAGCTTCAAGGTGGAACACTAGGTGCTATCCAAATCGCAACAAAGGCCGTACGGAAATTTGGAACCGTTCAATTAACTGGCGTCTATGGTGCAAACTACAATAATTTCCCACTTGGTGCCTTTTTCTCACGAAATATAACCGTTAAAATGGGACAAGCTCCTGTCATTCATTTAATGCCTGAACTGTATAAAAAGATAATAAATAAAGAGTTTGATCCAAAAGACATGATCACACATAAACTCAATCTAAATGAAGCGAGTCACGGGTATAAAATATTCAATGACCGTGAGGATGATTGCATTAAAGTGGTGCTAAAGCCGTAAAGCTGCTCAGATTTGAGCAGCTTTTTTGGTGTTTAGGCAACTAAAGTAATTTCTTATAATTTGGCTCTTGCGTGAGCTCCTTGAGGTCTAAAAACGTGACGCTGACACCATGTTGTTATAATTGCTAGATTTTTGACATGTAAGTCAGGATAGAATTGTGTTAAAGTGAAAGTAAACGAATATTTAGGATGATGACTTTTGAATAATCACACATGTATTGAATGTGGCCATGCATTTACCTGGAAGAATATATTTAAAAATATATGGACGGCATACAAACCAATGAAATGCCAAAAATGTAGTAAAACCTATAAAGTAACAAATGGCTCACAAGCCTTAGTAACATTACTTGTAATTGTACCGATGTTGGTATTTGGCGAGTTATTGTCTATGCTATCGCTTTTGCCAAAACTATCGATTATGATTTTTGTAGGTTTTTTTATCTCTTTGTTTGTTCCGTTTTTACTAAAATATAAACAAGAGCCTGTTAATAAAAATTAACGTCTTCTAATTTTGAAGAGGTTAATTTTTATTATTTTGATCCAGGTCCCCAAAGAGATTGAATAATCTCGCGTTTAAAGAGATTTGTGTCAATATTGCAAGCCTCTGCATCAATTCCATATTGCCATCCCCAAGCAAGAGATCCTTCTGGTGCCTCAGGATTGAAATCAGGCGCATTCTCCTCTGTTGTGATACCTGTATTAGGAGATGCTGTCCAAATGATATTATTTTCTTGAATATTAGGATCCTCTGCGACTGCATTGTTATAGGCAGTATAAAGGTCACGTGCAGGGTCAAAAATACCATAAATACCAGATTTATAATCCGACGCTGCAATCGTCTCATACCATCCTTTAATGAAAGCTGAGTCAACCGGGTAGTTAGGTTCAATGTCTGCAAAGAGTGCCACTCCAGATGGTACACCAACTTCCTCAGCAAAACGAATTGCTTCTTCTGCTTCTGTAACACCTTTCTCATAACCTGTTGCATGATTAAAATGATTAAAGATTGGTAGAATATAATCTCCTTTTTCATGGATTAGATTTACCTGTTCTGTTGTAAGGCCTGCTGACACACCTTCTCGTTCACCTAGGTAGCGACCAAACACTACAGGATTTCCAAAATTATCACTTACACATCGATAGAATTCTTCTGTTGTTTCACTTGCAGAGTCAATTCCCCAAATAATCTCTGGTAAATCCCCTGAATTTAAATCTACCTTGTTAGTATTACCTGAGTTATTCCCATCAGCATTAGTATTTTCTTCTTCGCTATTAGGTGTTGAGTTCTTTAACTTGTTATTAATTCTATTCGTAACTTCTACAGCTCTTTCTTTACTAAATTCATGTGTAAGTTCGTTGGAGTCATTACCCGTATTATTTAATAGCAAATTGTTGTTAGTCTGGTTGTCAAGTAATCCTTGTACATTGCCAGTTAAAAACCTTTCAAACGCGTTAACGATTTGCGGTTGACCTTGTGATTGAGGAGTAGTTTGATTAGAATGGTTTCCACCTGAGCATAAGAGAGCGCCCAAACTAACAGAAACGAATAAGAAGAAAAAAATAACTTTATCATGATTGAATTTCAACCAACTCACTCCTGGTCATAAAAAGTCCAAATGGTAATAACGAAACCATCAGGCGTTTTTATACTATGAGACAAGAGTTAGCAAGGTGTGGGCTTATTGGTAATGGAGAAAGGAGGGAAGAGCGGATTGTTAGTTTTCAAGTCATTCAGTTATGCAAAATAAAAAGAACCATCATTTCCTTGATTGGAATGTTGGTTCTTATATTTATTACGATAGAGTAGATCTTTCTTGGTTTTTGTTTTCTTTGTCGTTAAGTCCATAAAAGCAAAGGGGCTTCTACTGTTCTCAGGATTCCTTTTTCCTTCGCGAACTAGTTTTTCTCTACATTTTTTAGCTTTAGATTTAGCCATTTTCATTCACTCCTTAACAAAGTAGTTTCCTCATTATATATGATAATCTATTTAATTGGTACAGCTTTAAATACTAATTAATATTAGCGATACCTATCCATCCTCAGAATTGTTAGATTCAGCTTTTGATTTTTTTGGTTTCTACATGATGTAACAGATCTTACGAATGAAACAATTGTAAAAAAATAACATGACTTTGTAACAGATTCCGTCTTACCACGTCTAAGATTATGTAAATGATCACTATGAAGGAGATAGAGAATATGAAACATAAAAAAATGATACTATTGGTTAGTTCTGCATTAACCATTGCATTTGCTAGCGGGTGTGGATCTTCCATTGAAGAAGTAAGTGGTAGGAATTCAGTTGAAGACTCAAAAGAAGTGTTAACTACGTTTAAAACGTATGTGAAAGCGGAAGAGGTGAATCATGAGATTCATGTTGTCTATAAAGTTGAAAATATTTCAAATGAAGAGCAGATACTTACTTTTTCAAGCGAATTGTATGCAGACTTAATAATCTACGATGTAAATGGTCAAAAGGTTTATCAACATTCAGTTGAGAACCCCACAGTTACTCAAGGAGAAAAAGAAGTAGTAATTAAATCTAAAGACTTAATAGAAAAAGAATTTATCCTACCATCTTTACCAAAAGGAAAATATGTTACAGAAGCTTTTTTAACAACTAAAGAAGAGCATGGTAAAGTGATGATGGACTTGATTGTGGAAAAATCTATTTTCAAAGGGAATGGAAAGCTTGTAGGGGTCATTGATTCTCGGTCTGTAAAAATTGACAGTAACGGAATTTTTTCTACCTTCCAGTTAACAGATGAAGCTTTTTCTCAACTGCAACAATTCATCCCAGATGGATCTGAAATTGAATATTTATATACTGAAACTGAAAATAACCAAAAGGTAATTCATAAATTTATCACAGATCAACCAATTAAAGTTCAGCTTGATAAATCTCTATTAATACTAGAAGACAAATTAGTCCATATTTTTGAAATTTTTAAAGAGAATAAAGAAAAAAAACCAGTTTTATTAGCGAATTTACAGCCGTTTGATGTATTTAAACTGTATATGTACACGCAAGCAGGACAGGATTTTGAAACATTATATTATTACCATGATCTAAATAAAGATAGCATTTCAATTGACCAATATGTAGCAGAGTCTAAGAATGTAGCTAATGTAAAAAATATTGATACGTTTATGAGAAAACTTGGTAAAGTAAGAGAATTTACTATTAATCATGTAAGTCCAAATCGTACAAATATAGAGTTTATACAAGATGGTGAGATTCTACAATTTAAATTAGAGAAAGACAATAATAATGTGTGGTGTGTAATGTGGATGCCATTTCAATAGTTAGTGTAAAGACTTTAGAAAACTCTAAGGTCTTTTTATTTTAATTTTTTATCTCAAAATCGAGTTTACTTATGATTATGAGATATATTTTTGTTTTAATTAATTGTTACCGATAATAGATATTATGTAAACTAGAAAAAATGTAAAAGTAAAAAAACTTATACAATCGTAAGCTCTTCTACTCTACAATTTATTTATTATTATAAAGTTTTGGAATTTTATCAGATCTTCTAAATAATGCATCTGTTCCTTAGAATGTTGTGACATATTTAATCTTTTATAGTTAATAAAAGTACCAATTTCAATAACGTATAGTATATTTGATAAGCGCATCAAATCATTCTTACCAATTACATGAATTCTATAAACAGGATTACCTATTTGAGTTTTATATTCTCTTATACATGCATTAAGATTCCATGATCTAAACACATCCAATAAACCTTTAGAAAATAACATGCTTGCGGAAGTAATTGTTAACTTATAACCTTCTGGATCAACCCATCCATCTCCATCAATAACTCCCCTTATAAATGAAGGTACATAATGTGATGGAACTTCCGGAAACTCAACTGATAATGATTTATTTGGATGTATCCCCAACTTACCAAGGTCTTCTTTAATAACTTTTGAATTAATTTGTAAAGTTGGTGTCTTTAGACCACTAGCCAAAATGTAATCTGCATCCATAAGTTTTGCTACTAATTGGATAATTCGTTCGTCTTTTTGTGTAATGGTTACGCTATGATGTTTTTTGCTAATACAACCGTCTGTCACAATGAGTCCTAAAATCCACGCCATCTCATGTGACCATTTCTTAAAAAAGTCTGTATTAACTTTATGTTTCCGTGGTTGTCCCGAGTATTGCATACGATTCATTTCTATATTGTGTTTATATAAAATATTTCGAATAGACCTTGATGAGATTCCAACTATATTTTCCAGATCTTTGAAAGGTATACCATTCTTATACATACTAATAATTTCCCTATCGGTAATACCCTTATTCCTAGTCATCTCACCTTACCTCCTCTTCATTTAGACAAAAAGTTATTCTTGTATAATTAAACCCATGCTGTATTCAATTAGTTGATTTACGTGTATTTTATTTTTTTTTGCATAATCTCTTACTTGTTCTAGTAATTCTTTATCATAAGTGGTCTTGTACTGAATTCTATCTTTGGGCTTAACCATTGTATTGGTAATAATAACATCATTTAGAATAAGGGTTTTTAAAGCCATTTCAATAATGTGATTTTTGGGGATTTCATATTTAAGGGACAATCTATCTACTTCTAATAAGACTAATTCACTGATATTAGTTCTAAATTTTACTCTTGATGAAACTTTCTTTTGTACTAACTTTCCATTGATTAGTTCCCACATATAAAAAATCTCCTTTAATTGAAAAATTTGATTTCGAGAAGAGTGTTAAGTACTTCCCTCTTTAAGTTTTGAAAAGAACAAAGACTTAGAAAAAATATAGGAGAAAATTCCAGCTAATTCTTAGCAAAATGAAGTTAAAGTGGATGATTTAGTGGTTATATATAACAATTATATAGAACAAATGTTCTTATTTCAATATAAAATAACTGAGAAGTTCTATTATGTTAATTACGACTAGTATCAAAATAAAATCTATCATATACTAATTAATAAATATTTCGTCTCTCTAAATAGTAAAATACATAAGGCCAATCCGCACCTTATATACCCCACTAAAGGAGGTTGAACCATGTCGTTTAAACTTGAGGAAGCTACAATCCTTGAATTACAACACGCTATGTCACAAGGAAATATTACATCCAAACAACTTGTCCAAATGTACTTAGATAGAATTGAGAAATATGATTCTATTATTCATGCAATTACCATTATCAACAGGAAAGCCCTTGAAACGGCTGCTGAGCTGGACGAAGAACGATTACAAAAAGGGCCCCGCGGAATTTTACATGGCATACCTATCATTGTCAAAGATAATTATGATACATACGATATGCCAACAACTGCTGGATCTAAGTCACTTGAAGGGTCTGTTCCACCTGATGATGCCTATCAAGTTGCAAAATTACGTGAAGCAGGCGCCGTTATTATAGCAAAGTCTAATATGGCTGAATTTGCATTTAGTCCAAACGAAACCGTTAGCTCTATCGGTGGAACAACTTTAAATCCTTATGACATTGAAAGGGTTCCTGCTGGATCAAGTGGCGGTACAGCTGCTGCAATTGCTGCAAACTTTGCAGCCGTTGGCCTTGGAACCGACACAGGTAATTCAATTAGAGGACCCGGTGCTCATACTAGCTTAGTCGGGATCCGTTCAACAATGGGACTTACTAGTCGCGATGGGATTGTTCCTATCATTTTAGGTCAAGACATTGGTGGTCCATTAGCTAGAACTGTTACAGATGCAGCAATCATTTTAGAGGCAATCGCTGGATACGACACGAATGATCCTATTACAGCAAAAAGTATAGGAAATACCGTTGGGAGTTACTTAGATTATTTGGATAAAAACGGTCTTAAGGATGCAAAAATTGGTGTTCTTCGCCAGTACTTTCCTACTGACCAAATAGATCCTGAGGTAAGAGAAATAATGGAAAAAGCCATTCAGGATATAGAAAATCAAGGTGCTAAAATTGTAGATGACTTTCACATCTCAAACTTAGAGAAACTTTTTGAAGATACAAACGGACCTTTTACGATGAAAAAGGATATCAATGCATACCTAGAAACACTCGGACCCAATGCACCTGTAAAAACCCTTGACGATATCATTAATTCTGGTCAATACCACCCTTCTATTCAAAAAGGGTTGAAATATGCCCAAAGTGTAGAGCTTCCACTTGAGGGGAATCCAGACTTTTTCAAATCCGAGGTAAATCGTGAGGTCTACCGTCTGGCTATCTTAAAAGCAATGACGGATCAAGATGTGGACATCATTATTTTTCCAACTTGGAACTATCCTCCTCGAAAAGTAGGTGATTTGGAAAGTCCACATGGAAACAATAGCTATCAAATGAGTCCACCAACAGGCTTCCCTGCGCTAACAGTTCCTATGGGGTATAGCTATGGAACACTTCCAGCAGGATTGCAAATGGTAGGACGCCCATTCAGTGAACCAATACTAATTAAATATGCTTATGCTTATGAACAAGCAACCAATCATAGACGTTCACCAAAATTAGAGTAATAGTTTTACAGCAAACTGTAATGTAACCCCTTCCTTTTATCACCTAGAAAAAAAGTAATGTGACCATTTGAGCCACATTACTTTTTTTGTTACTTATAATGTTATAATTTGATACCCTTCTTCGATAAACTTGACTAAACTCGGATGTCCATTAATGTCACCCAATGAGACATGTCCGGATTGCTTAACTTCTTCATTTACACCGTATGCGCCAGCGCAAAACTCACAGACGCCTTCAATGACTCCAAGTTTTTTTACTACTTTGTATAATGGATTAAATTTGTGATGCGGGTCTTCAAACAATTTAACCCAGACGGTTCCCGCTCCATCAAAAATAACTTTTACTTGATGACCTGCTTCATGAAGCTCTTGTGCATATAATAACGAATGTAATGCTTTAGCTCCTTCAGTTTCAGATGCATGTACGAAGATTGCAAATTTCTTCACAAATCTCACTCCTTAATTAGTTTTAATTTCATTGTTAATTCTATTACTTTTTCACTCTGCAATCAGTAAGTTACCTTACATTTTTAACACTTCTTTTGCAAAGCTCGTATCGAAAAGTCATCTATACTCCACGTTAAAATTTATGTAAGATAGGTTACAGAAATCATTTAGTGTTTCTTAGTATGATTGAATAAGAAAATTTTGTGTTTAAACACAACTCTCTAGGTAGTAAAAGAGGATTACTTCTTGATTTTTTAAGAATCAGGCGGCTATTTCTTTTAAGTCCGTAGTAGTGGCAGGAGGATGATATGAAGACTATTGTGTTAGTTGGTGCTGGACATGCCCATTTATATTGCCTAAAAAAGATCAAAGAAGAAAAAGACTTAAATGGTATTAAGTTTATCGTCATATCCCCTTCTCCATTTCAATATTATTCTGGAATGTTTTCTGGATACTCAGAGGGTCTCTATTCTATTGACGAGATCAGGATAGATATACGCAAGTTTACCATTCACCCTTCTATTGAATTTATTGAAGAATATGTAGGTAAAATAGAACCTAATCTTAAATATATTGAATGCTCTTCTGGAAGAAAAGTGTATTTTGACATCGTTTCATTTGATATAGGATCCATCGGTGAAAATCCCCCTAATTTTATTGATAATATTTATCCAATAAAACCAACGTTTATGTATCCTGAAAGTATAAATAAGTTGAGGGTAAAGGAACAACCAATCATTGTAGGTGGTGGAGCATCCGCTTTAGAATTAGCCCTTTCGATTAAGGCCTATCAACGACGAAATCAAATTCAGTCAAACGTAACACTAATTTGCTCCAATCAGTTGTTAAGTAACTACCCAAAAAAAATCACGAATGTGGTAAAAGATTTAGCACGAAAAAAAGAAGTTCATATTTATGAACATGAACGTGTCTCCTATGTTAATGAAAGTAAAGTCAAAACGGAATCAGGCTTAGCCATAAGTCATAATGGTTTGTTATGGCTAACGGGTCCCAAAGCTCCGTTACTCTTTAAGCATTCTAACCTACAAGTGAGCTCAGATAACTTCCTACTTGTAAACCAGTATTTACAAAATGAGCAGTACCCTTTTATATTCGGTGCTGGTGACTGTGTAACTCTAATGAATTATAAAAGTCTCCCTAAAAACGGTGTATATGCTGTTAGGCAAAGTCCTATTCTTTGGAATAATATCATAGCTTGTGTAAACGATGAACCTTTAACATCTTTTCAACCACAAAAGAACTATTTGTCCATTATTTCAACAGGTCAAAAAGAGGGATTATTATTGTATAACAAATACTATTTTCACCATAGCTTAGCATGGTATCTTAAAAATAAAATTGATCAGAACTTTATCCAAACATTTAAGAGTTAAGTGTTTACCTAACCAGAAGATGATTATTCACATATCGTCTTCTGGTTTTTTAATTCATGCCATAATAGCACTTGATTATTCTTTAGATTTAGTAGAACAGGTGCGACTAATTCGTTTACATGTTTCAATAACTCTATCCTTGCATCAACGTCTAGAAGAATATTTTTCTCAATATAAGAATAACGATATTCGTTTAGCAATTTCTTCGCTTCTAAACACTTTAAACATCCATTCATTGTAAATAACACATACTCCATATTCCTACCTCCTTCTAAGAGATTCTACTTTTAATACTAAGCTAATTTACTACGAATCTTGTAAAAATACTTTATAATAGGAATAACCTAGTTTCATTAGAAAGAAGGAATTAACTAGATGGATAAATTATTTCTACTCTCTCAAATTAGTTTGTTAGATGAATTGCCAATGGAGGAACTGCAAATAATTGATGAAATGAGTGAAATGAAACCAGTCAAAAAAGGAACAATTATTTTCTCTCCTGAACAACCAATAGAAGCATTATTTCTGTTAAAAAAGGGTCAAGTAAGATTATTTAAAACAAATCAAAATGGAAAACAGTTTACTTTAGATATTTTAGTAGACGGAAATATATTCGGTGAAACATCATCCTTAGCCCTTACTGATGACGATACGTATGCAGAAGCAATGACAGAAACGTATTTATGCATGATTAGTAAAGCTGAGTTTGAAACATTCATTGAAAAAAATCCGAAAATAGCTATTAAATTGATTAATATTCTTTCAACAAGACTAAAAGATCTTTACAGTCTTAGTGAAAAAATAGCACTAGGTGACGTGAAATATAGAATTATCTACTTACTTCTTAAACTAAGTGAAAAAACAGGTAGACGTAAAAATGAATGGCAAACAATTGAAATGAAATTAACGCATCAAGATGTGGCAAACATGGTTGGCTCCTCAAGAGAGACCACTAGCGCCATCATGAGTCAGCTAAAAAAAGAAGGCATCATAAAAAAAACTTTACGACTTTCTATCCATGTTGAGCGGAGCAATCAGTTATTAAGTGAGCTTTAAAATTTAGGCTCTTTTCTAAAACTTTGTTGCTTTTAGTACAATTATTCTGGGTATATAACCGGTTTTAGAAGCAAATCGAGGTAGAATCAGAAAAGAGCAACTCTCTTTATGTATAGAAGTATCTAGATACTAAGGTAAAAATCCGGCTTTTGGGATTTTTACGCAAAGCAACAATCTATACGAAAACAGCCAAGATTTATGAGTGAGTATCATGTACTCACTCATTTGTTATGATCTAAACCACTTTACATACATTTTAACGATTTTCGGAATCCAGCCTGTAAATAAGGCCTCTCTCCAATATAAATCCGCCGCTCGTTGTACAGCTGCTGCATGATTTGGATATGGATGAATCACTTGAGATATATCTCTTAACTTCCTTCTAAACTGTTTAGCTAGTACTACCTCTTGCATCCAGTCTCCAGCACCCTTTCCAATTGCATGGGCGCCAATGATAAAACCTTTTTGATCCGTTAATATTTTCACAAAACCGCTCATGTCATGATCTGATACAAACCGATCGACATCATTTAAATCGACTTTAAAGACTTTATAAGATATCTTCTTGGATTTAGCTTCTTCTTCTGTTAACCCTAAATGGAATATTTCTGGTGCTGTATAGGTATTCCATGGAATTGATTCATAATTTGCCTTTCTTTTTAAACCTAAGACAGCATTTTGGACAATTAACTTTCCTTCCATACCGGCAACATGAGTAAACGGCATGGTTCCTACTACATCTCCAATTGCGTAAATCGAAGGTATATTAGTTTGCAGATAATTGTTCACTTTTATAAACCCTCGATCGTCTGAATTAATGTTGGCATTTTGTAGTTCTAGTGAATCTGAATTAGGAACCCTACCAACTGCAACCAGGATTTCATCTACTTTGAGTTCAATATGCTCTTTCTCTCTATGAACCGTCACTATTTTTTCCTGTTCAATTACTTCTACTTTTTCTACATTAGAATTAGTGAGAATGGTCATCTCCTTAGAGAGCAAATGACGAGCTGTTTTTCTAATTTCATAGTCTTCACGGAGTAAAATGTCAGAAGAACGTTCTACCACCGTCACATTACTACCAAGTCTTGCCATTGCTTGTGCCAACTCTAAACCGATAGGACCACCGCCGACAACTAGTAGGTTTTTAGGTACATAATCTAAGTTAAAAATGGATTCATTTGTTATGAAGCCTGCTTCTTTTAATCCTTTAATAGGTGGTATAAAAGGTCTGGAACCAGTAGAAATCACCACTCTCTTTCCATGAAGGACATGGCCATCGCTAACTCTTACTTCTTGAGAAGATTTGAAACTACCTTTTCCCCTATAAACATCTATACCAAGTTGTTGAAAACGATCTACGCTATCATGTTTCTGTATCAATTGAATCGCGGCCATGGTTCTTTGTTTAACTTGCTCCATATTGACAGAACCTTCCACTTTTAGTCCAAGTTGTGTAGCTTTATGAGTGTCATGTACTATTTTTGCTGTTTCAATTAATGCTTTTGATGGAATACATCCATAGTGTAAACAATCTCCGCCTAATTGTTCTTCTTTATCTATTAATGCAACTTTTGCACCTAATGAAGCGGCTCCAGCAGCTACTGTTAATCCCCCAGCACCACCACCTATGACAATGAGATCGTACTTCTTCATAAATAAACTCTCCCTTGTGTTTGAACCTTTATTTATCTCAATATCCTTAAAATCTATCTTAATATTCTCTTAGCCTCCAAGAACCTTTGACAACCTGTAAATACTTCAATAACAAAAAACAACAATGTAATGATTAATACATATTTAGGTAGGACCATCATTAAAGTGAGGAAAATAAATCCTTCTGTTCTTTCAGCTAATCCCGCTTGATAATAAAAACTTTTCATACCTTGTCTCTCTGAAACCGCACCAACCGTTAAAAAAATAGTAATTGAAAAAATAATTGAAACACTTAACAGTAAAAGCGCCCACTGGATTTCCGGGTAAACAAAGGCGATACCTAGTATGACACTAATTTCTACTAATCGATCAAATGTAACATCCATCACTGTGCCAAAAGGAGATGTTTCGGTCTCCCTTGCCATAGTTCCATCGACTGCATCTAGAAATCCGGATAGCCATAGAACAAATACCGCTAACCATGGATAACTGAAATAATAAAATACGCCTGAGGAAGCACCGATTAAGAATGAAATAAAAGTTACTTGGTTAGGTGTTAAACCTATTTTTAATAAGATTTTTGCCGCACGACCAATGATTGGTTGCACATATCTCCGTCCATGTGTATCAAGCATGTTATTGATCTCCATTCTTGGAAAAACCAAGTTTTTCTCTAAGTGTTGAACTAATTAGAAGAGGGACAATCGTTACCGTTGCAAACAAGATAATAGCTATAGTAATGACCCACCAAGAAGAGGCTAGTAGGCTTGAACCTAGGAAATTGTAAGCAAAAGTCCCTGGAATAATCCCAATGATGGTTGCTATAACGAAATGTGAAAATTTTACTTTCGATAAACCTGACAAATAACTAATCATATCAAAATTAAAAAGTGGAATGAGTCTAAGTAATAAGACATATAAAAATCCATTTTGTGTTAACTGTTTTTCAATCACTTCTTTTCGACCTTTCCATTCTTTCTTCTGAAAACTTTTGCCAAGCTTCCTAGATATAAAGAAGGCAAGGACTGCTCCACCAGTGGCTCCAATAATGGTATATACAGTGCCCCACAAAGGACCAAACGCTAGACCCGCAGATAATGATAATAACGAAGCGGGAAACAATACAATCGGTCTTACTGTGTACAACAAAATATAAATAATAGGAGAAAGTATACCAAAAGATAAAATCCACTTACGAATGGACTGAGGTTCAATTGAAAGATAGTTTTGATTAAACCAGATAAGCACCATGACTATAACCACCACTATGCCAATTTTTACTGCTCCCTTTGGATTTTTCATTGTTTCATCGCCTTTTCAAAGAGTATTAAATCTTCTTCTTTTAATACTCCGATCGTAATTTCGCTATTTTTTTCTATTTTATCTTGACTAGTCATCATTATTGATTGATCTAGTTCTTCAATAAAGATCGACACATAAGTAAGTCCATGCTTATAAAAAGAGTTTGCAACCTTACCTTTCCATGAAAGATAGAATTCCTTTTTCTCCTGCATAGTTAATTTATTGACATGTACAAAACGGTTTTCGTCAATTAGCACACCTTCCGAGAAGTATTTTGCTACATATTTATTTTTAGGATGGTAATGCAACTCCTCTGGATGTCCAATCTGCTGTATACCACCATTTGCAAACACTGCGATACGATCACCCATGATCATAGCTTCCTCCATATCATGAGTAACAAATATAGCTGAGACTTCTTGTTCTTTTATCATTGTTTTTACCCATATTCTTAGCTGTTGTCGTAACTCTTTATCTAAACTGCTAAAGGGCTCATCTAATAAGAGTAGGTCAGGTTTAAGGATGAGTGCGCGTGCTAAGGCTGCACGTTGTTTTTGACCACCAGATAGTTCATGTGGATAAGCTTCAGCGTAAGAATCTAAGTCAACCTTCTTTAAAAATTCTTCTACTACTTTGTTTCTCTCTTCAGTTGGCATTTTTGAAAAAAGCAGTCCATACTCAACGTTCTCCTTCAAAGTCATATGTGGAAATAATAAAGATTGTTGAAACATCATGACAAATGGCCTCTTATTTGCTGGTTCATTTGTTAAATCAGTCCCTCCACTTAAAACCTTGCCTTTCGTAACAGATTCTAAACCTGATATACACTTTAAAAAGGTCGACTTACCTGTACCTGAGGGTCCAACAATACTTATAATTTCTGAAGGTTCTATAACTAAACTTACTTCCTTGAACAGCTCTGTTGACTTAAATTGTTTACTTAAAGACTGTATTTCAATTACTTTACCTGTAATGGTGAACACCTCCTTCTGTTTCATATAAAAGTAATAAATTAGTAGAAAAGGGACTTGCGATATGGTATCAACAGTTGTATTAAAATTTCAATTACTAGAAGGACAAGAAATGGAATGATACCAAACAATAGAGAAAAGCTAGCGATCAAATTTTCATTAACTGTTGATAAATAGGGAAAGTAAATCATAGCAAGTGTCATAACATTTCCTCCACCTATGATTGCTGTTAAGGCATATTGGCTTAAGGAAATTACCGTTGTAAGAAAAATGACACTTCTCACACTTGGCAATAAAAGCGGAAAGTAAATATGGTAAAATACTCTTCTTTTACTCGCCCCAAGTGATATTGCCTGTAATTCAAGATGTGGTCCTAAGTGTTCGAAAGCCGCTCGGAAAATACGTATTGAGTAAGGGACCGTCGGAATAAGATGAACTAAACTAACACCTATCCAATGATCGGTTAAGCCTAGTTTTATCATGGTAATATGGATACCCATAACCATGGCTAAGCTCGGAAATAGAATCGGTAATTGAAGAATAGTATCAACGAAGGCTTTCCCTTTAAAATCTCTAAAAGCCAACTCTTTTGCAGCAGGCAAACTAATGATTACATTTAATAGAATAACGACTAGACTGATCGTGACAGATGTTAATATGGCCCTGTTTATATCGTAGTTGCCTAATAACTCCGTCCAGCCATCTATGTTTATGCTAATGAAGTCAAAGCTCTCCCATCTCCACCCAATCGTAATACTTCTTATGAGGAGATACATGACCGGAACTACAAATAAAAGGATGAAAAAAAGGAAAAACCAATTGTATAAGATTTTCTTAAACATGCTAGCTTCCATTTCCTTTCATCATTCTATAACGATTTTTTTGCATCACCCATTGTACTAATAGCATTATAGAAATAATAAATAGCGATACGATCGTCATTGTTGCATAAGAGAGACCTCTGTTACTCCAATCGCCTTCAAAAAACCAATCATAAGATAAGACAGATAAAGTTTTGGGGTATGTGACTCCTAAAAGTAAAGGTACCTCTACAGCAGATAATACAAACGAAAATATAATGATTGATGTCTCTAATACAACTGGTAAAATCCTTGGCCATTCTACTGTCTTAAATACATCCCATTCATTTCCGCCTAACGTCCTCACCACATTTACTTCATCTTGATTAATTTGACTAAGTATAGGAAGAAGCATTAATACCGCAAATGGTGTTTCCTTCCATACATAAGTTAGTATGATACCTAATCCCGTCTGCTCTCTAAAAATGATTGGAAAATCTTCCATCTTATCAATCATACCTAATTCGAATAATAAGCTAGAAATGAAACCTGATTGAGATAAGAGAAGATACAGAATGTACCCCCATACAAAATGAGGAAACAGCATCGGTATCCAGATAAGAAGCCTTGAGAAATTCTTTCTTATTCCGCGATAGAGTACTTTTGAAATAATAATCCCTAGTATGATAGAAATGGTTGTTGATACGAACGTTATATACAAACTATAAGGTAATGAATGTAGGAAACTCTTATTTTTAAAAAGTAATAGATAATTTTCCAAAGTCCAATTACCATCATCGTAGATACTATATAGAACAGACATTCCTACACCATATCCAACAAACAGAAACGTCAATGCTACTGCCGGGAGTAAGGCCCAAATCCAACTATCTTGTTTGAACAACTTCACTTAACCAATTCTCCTTGATCCATTCTACATATTTTGCATCCACTTCAGGTAATAGGCTTTTCTTTAGGGTTTCCGGCGATAGCACAGAATTCCCTCTGTTAATAGAAGCTAATTTGCTTTGGTCTGCTTTAGATAACCTTGAAGGGTCTAAAGATAAATTTTCTCCCCAATATGTTGATTCATATTTTGTTAACTGAGCTTCTGGTGATAGTAAAAAATTAATAGTGGTTAGTGCTCCAACTTTATTAGGACTGTTAAAGGGTATCGCTAAAAAATGAGTATTACCAATTGAACCAGTATCTAGCACAAATGAGCGTGTTGATTTTGGAAAAATCCCATCATTTATTTGACTTTCCGCTCTTGCTTCATTGTAGCCCATCGTCATCCACACTTCACCTTGACTATAAAGCCGATCCAAGTCGGAAAGCGTTGTTGGATAAGTTTTACCTTGCCTCCACAAATTTGGCTTAATATCATTTAAATAGTTCCACATAAACTCAGTCGAATTACTGACTTTACTTTCCTGATAACCCTCTTCTAATAAAATCTCAGGTCCCCCTATGGATTCATAGAGTAAGTGTCTTAAAAATGCGTTTCCTGTAAAGTCTCCAGCATCAGGGTATGTAAATTTACCGGGATTTTTTTGTATCCATTCTTTTAGCTCACTAAAATTGCTCGGTGGATCCTCGATCTTAGCACTGTCGTATAAGAATACAAATTGAACCTTTCCCCAAGGAGCTTCCATACCGTCAATCTTTGTTCCAAAATCAAATTGACTTTCGAGACTTTCCGTATCTATAAATTGAGAATAATTAGGGAGTTTTTCTACAAATGGTCCAAATAGTAAGTCTTGTTCTTTAGCGTTCTTAAAATTTTCTCCGTTAATCCAAATGACATCAATTGTACCTTCTTCTTTGTTTGCTTTCTTTTCGCTCATTAGCTTTTGTAAAATTTCATTCGTGTCCATAGGTATTCTTTCTAGATTAATACCGTAGTTATTCATCAGTCTTGGCTTTACCCATTGATCCATGTAAGAATTGATACCTTCATCGCCACCCCACATAAACATTCTGACAGTTGTATTCTGGGCCTGTTTTTCCGACTCTTCATAACTTTGTTCAAGTGTAAGTGATTGATCAGTAGTAATGGTTGATTGACTGCATGCGGTTAAGAAAAAAATAAAACTTAGTAGCAACATTCTACTCATTCATTCGTTCCTCCCATTCAATTTCGTCTACTATTATTCTTAAGTTTACAAGAAGAACTAAATGATTTCTGTAAGCTCTCTTACAAAAGGATCTTCTCTAAATATACTATATGAATACAGCCCACAAAAAAAAACGGGCACAATAGTGTACCCGTTAGTCAATGTAATTTCCTTAATAAGAAAATTACTTTTAATTGACCTTCCCTTTACCAAGAGGCGGTTGTTCCATCCAGCCATAGTGAATGAGTAATTTTGAACCTTCTTCTGCATATTGTCCTACTTCAGCCGCTAAGCGCGCAAAATCTGAGGCTAGATCTTTCCGGAACGAATTTGAGATTGCTTCACCATAATTACTAATACCTTGATTATTTAATAAACTAATCAAGGAAAGTATTAATTTCTCTGAAAAAGGAGAAACTTTCGAGGCAGTTACTCCTCCATTCCAAGAAGCTGCTGGAAGTAAGTCGTCCTTTTTTAATAATTGGGTAAATACTTCAATATGCTTCTCAGCAATTGCTTTTCCTCTCTTAATGAAGTCATGAATATCTCCTTTTTCGGTAACTTGAAGGAATCCATTCATTAAAGTAACACCAATAGAATTAGTGACGACATTATAGAATAAGCTCCCGATTTCAATACCAGAAAGGGGCCTTTGATCACCAAACCACGTTTGTAAGAAACGTTCTTTTTTAACAAATTCTACTTCTTTAGGAACCGGTATATATGGGGATCGCTGCCAAACCCCCTTTACTAGAAGCAATTCTTTTGTACTTTTCAACATCTTTAACCCATTTGTGATATACGTTTCATAAAAGCTAAAGATATCATCTCGTGCAATGGTATTTATTGCAGAAGAACCATAGTTCATTTTCCCTTTATTGACAAACCAAAGAAATAATAAAATAAAGGTGTCGGTTATGACAAATTCTATCTATCTTCTCGTAATTGGTTATTTAGTTTACAAACCTTCCTTGTTTATCCCAAAATTGTTTCCGGATTTCTACTTTCTGGATTTTACCAGAAGCCGTTTTAGGGAGTTCCGAGCGAAATGAAATGGATGCTGGAATCTTAAACTTAGCCAGATTGTTACCAGCAAATGATAAGAGTTCCTCTTCAGAAACCATGCAGTCATTACGTAAAACAACGACAGCATGAGGTCGTTCACCCCATTTTTCATCAGGAATTGCAATTACGGCTACTTCGAGTACGGCAGGATGCTCATATAATACGCCCTCTACCTCAATAGAAGATATATTCTCTCCGCCGCTAATAATAACGTCTTTTTTTCTGTCTACTATTTGAATATTACCTCGTTCATCTACAATGGCCATATCTCCTGTGTACAGCCAACCATTTTTGATGGTATCTTTCGTTGCTTCTGGATTCTTCCAGTATCCTTCCATTACACCATTTGTTCTGGTAATAATTTCTCCTATTTCACAGCCATTACGAGTAACCTCAGCCCCGTCATCGTTAACAACCTTTACTTCAGATCCAATCATTCCATACCCTGCTTGCGCCTTCATTTTATACTGCTCTTCCTTTGATACATTTATATGATGCGAGCGAATAACAGAAGTTGTAATTAATGGTGAGATTTCAGTCATTCCATACACCTGGATAAACTCCCATCCCATTTCTTCTTCCACTTTTCGAACAAATGCTTGTGCTGGAGCTGAGCCAGCGATAACTACTCTAACAGAGTGTGATAGTTGAATTTTATGTTCTTGATAAAATTGTATTAAGCTATTTAATACGGTTGGGGCCATATGCAACACAGTAATCTTGTGTTGCTCGATTAATCTAAAGATAGATTCTGCATCTACTTTTCTTAGCATCACATGAGTAGCACCATTTCCTGTATAGTAAAATGGACCTCCCCATCCGTTTACATGAAACATAGGTAAAACATGTAAATAAATATCGTCATCTGATACCCTTAAATGATGCATTGCACTTAATGCATGCAAATAATTACTTCTATGACTGAGCATGACACCTTTAGGATTACCGGTTGTCCCGCTTGTATATAATAAACTTGCGATGTCAGTTTCTTCTAACTCAACACGCGGAAAAGTAGTTGAAGGAAATTTAGCTAGCCAATGATCATAATGAATAACACCTGGATAAGTCTTCTTTCCATTAATAAGAATGATATTTTCAATTGTTTCTAGTTGATCAACGATTATTTCAATTTGTGGAAAGAGTTCTTCATCTACGAACAGAATTCTACTTTCACTATGGTTTAGAATAAATAAATAGTCTTTTGGTTGAAGTCTTGTATTCAGCGGTGTCATCACAGCACCTAGCTGATACACTCCGTAAAAGCCCTCAAGCATCTCTAGAATATTAGGAGCCAAGTAAGCAACCTTATCTCCTTTTTGTATATTAAGCGCTTTCAATCCATGCGATAACTGATTCACTCGGTTATGTAATTCTGAGTAGGTTAAACTTCTAGTTTCATCAATAACCCCCACTTTCTCTCCATAAAGTTGAACGGCACGGTCAAGAAAATGGGTTAATGTTAATGGAACATGCATGAAGATTCCTCCTTTATTAGAAATCTGATTATTATAAATATTATAACAACACTATCTTTGTTTTTCCATTTTTATGTAAATAAAACGGAGGATTAGCGTATCACTCCATAAAAAAAACCCTAAACCTTATGTTCCAAGCGGTTTAGGGTTAGGGCTATTTAAAGATGTTAAATGGTGAAAACTATTTTAATAAGTTTAAAAATTGTCGAGTTCGTTCTTCTTTTGGATTTGAAAAAAGATCAGCTGGTGTACCTCTCTCAATAATTTTACCTTGATCCATAAATATTACTTCATCAGCTACTTCTTTCGCAAAGCTCATTTCATGAGTAACAACAATCATAGTCATACCATCATTTGCTAAATCTTTCATTACTTTTAGAACTTCACCAACTAGTTCTGGATCTAGAGCAGAGGTCGGCTCATCAAACAACATCACTTCTGGACCAATAGCCAGAGCTCTAGCTATTCCAACTCGTTGCTGTTGTCCACCTGACAATTGAAAAGGATACTGATTAATTTTTTCTTTCAATCCAACCTTTTCTAGTAACATTTCAGCATTTTGTTTCGCTTCATCTTTTCGCATTTTCTTTACCGTTACTGGTCCTTCAATCACGTTCTCCAATGCCGTAAAATGTGGAAATAAGTTATAGTTTTGAAACACCATACCCGTCAACTTACGAAAAGATTGAATTTCACTTTTTGATACCTTTTGATTAAAATTCAGAGCTACGTCTCCTATTTTCACTGTCCCAATAGTAGGAGTCTCTAAAATATTTAAACAACGGAGTAATGTAGTCTTTCCTGAACCTGAAGGCCCAATGACGACAACGACCTTTCCTTTTTCAATGTTTAAGTTTATTCCTTTTAATACCTTTAAGCTTCCAAACTGCTTATGTAATTCTCGAATTTCAATCATCTTGAAACTCCTTTATCTTATTTTGCAACATATCGATCTAATCTGTTTTCAAGTCTGTCTTGAATAATAGACAGTCCAAAACATATAATCCAGTATAGGACCGCTGCCTCTGTATATAAATATAAAAATTCATATGTTTGTGCAGCAATTTCCTGTGCTCGCCGAAACATTTCCGTTACTAGAATAAGAGACGCGAGTGAAGTATCTTTAACAAGGCTAATAAATGTATTAGATAAAGGCGGTATAGATACACGTGAGGCTTGTGGTAGGATAATTCGTCTTAATGCTTGTTGATAGTTCATACCAATAGAATATGCAGCCTCCCATTGTCCTTTAGGAGTGGATAAGATTGCCGCTCTAATAATCTCAGAAGCATACGCACCCACGTTCAATGAAAAACCAATAACCGCAGAAGGAAATGGATCAATGATGATTCCAATTGTCGGTAAACCATAAAATATGATGAACAACTGAACTAACAGAGGTGTTCCCCTAATGATGGATACATATGTTCTAGCTGGTGCAGAGAGTAGCGGGTTTCCGGAAATCCTAGCAAGTGCCGTTAATACAGCGAAAATTAGTCCAACGATAAATGATATAAGTGTTAATGGAACCGTATGATAAAGAGCTCCCTCCACTAAAGGTGGAAAGGAACTCCATAAAATTGATAATAACCGGTCCATTTTTTCTGGGTCAGTAAATATATTACTTAGAAACATCTTCACCAAACCATTTTTCAGAAATTTTAAGATAAGTTCCGTCTTCTATCATTTCTGCGAGTGCTTTATTCGCTGCATCAACCAATGTCTTATTACCTTTTCTAAACATTAATCCACTTTGAGAAGCATCTTCAGAAGTTGCAGCAATTTTAATTGGTGCATCTGGTTTTTGCTTTAAGTAATCAAGTACTGAAAGTTTATCATTAATTGTAACATCTACACGTTGTGAGCTTAATAACTCAATTGCTTGATTAAATCCTTCTACTCCTTGAATCTCTGCACCGTTCTCTCTTGCAAGATCCGCATAATTACTTGTTAATGATTGTGCTGCTTTAAGTCCATTAATGTCCTCAAACTTATTTACAGTTTCATTATCTTTTCTCGTAACCAAAACAGCAGCAGAAGAAATATATGGATCAGAGAAATCATATTTTTCTTGACGATCTGGTCTAATTCCAACTTGGTTGGCAATCATATCAAAACGTTCTGCGTCTAATCCTGCAAACATAGCATCCCACTGTGTTTCTAAGAATACCGGTTCTACATTTAAACGTGCTGCAATTTCACGAGCGATTTCCACGTCAAAACCAGTAAGTTCTCCTGATTCATCATGGAATGTAAATGGTGGATATGTACCTTCAGTTCCTATTTTTAATTCTCCACTTTCTTGGATCGTAGAGAGCAAATCACCCTCAGCTGTTGTCAAATCATCAGTTGCTTGCTCATCATTCACTTGCTCATCCGTCTTTCCACTGTCTTCTCCTCCACAAGCAGAAAGAATAAATGTTAATCCTAGTAATACTATTAAAAACTTCTTCACACTTTAAACCCCCGTATTCTGATTGGTTTTATATACTTTAGTCAACAATGGCAATCTTATAAAATATAATGTAATTTGTCAATGAGAATGACTTAGTAATAGCCATACAATCTAAAAAAGACGTACAAAAACTTATTTTGTACGCTTCCAATAATTCTTAATGTTTTGGCTTAAAGGTTTTGCAACAAGTTTCAGCTGAGTTGCCAGCCTGATCTATATGATTTTTTTCAGATAATTCAGATGCCATTTCTGTATCATATCGGTAATGTTTATCTAATTCGACCATAATCTTTTCGGCCGTACAAATATTACCTTCTCCATAGAATGTGCAGTTTGAGATTGCACAGGAAACTTCAACTTTAGGCATGAAAGAAACCTCCTTCTAGTGAACTTTACATTTATATTCTCTACAATCATCGTAATTTTAATCAACATGATTAGGTTGGAGTGAAAAGCAAATAAAAAAGTGCACATGAAAGAATTTTTCATGTACACGAATTGGGTTATACGAGCTCCTTATCAAGGAAGGTATAAAAATCTGCCCACTCATCTATTAGTTTAGATGTAGGCTTCCCTAAACCATGTCCTGCCTTTGATTCAAGGCGAAGAAGCATCGTTGAAGATGGGTTCGCCTTCTCTTTTAATGTAGCAGCAAATTTCTTAGCATGTGCAGGAACTACGCGGTCATCACTATCAGCAGTAGCAATTAATATTGCTGGATACTTTTCTCCCTCTTTTACATTATGAAGTGGTGAGTAGGCATATAAAAACGGAAAATGCTCTGCCACTTCTGCATTTCCATACTCAGGGATCCAATAACGACCAATGGTAAACTTATGATAACGAAGCATATCAATCACAGGTACCCTACAAATGACTGCACCGAATAGATCTGGACGTTGTACCATACAGGCAGCAACTAGTAAACCACCGTTCGATCCACCCATAATCGATAATTTTTGCTTGGACGTGTAGTTATTCTTTACAAGAAATTCTCCTGCTGAGATAAAATCATCAAAAACATTTTGTTTCTTTTCTAACATTCCTGCCTTATGCCATTCTTCACCATATTCTGAACCACCTCTTAGGTTGGCTACGGCATAAATGCCACCCTTTTCTAACCAACGAAGAATGGCAGGATTAAACGATGGAGTGATATTAACATTGAATCCACCATATCCATAAAGAATAACTGGATTTTGACCGTTTAGTTGCAATCCTTTCTTGTGAGTTAAGAACATTGGTATAGAAGTGCCATCCTTTGACAGATAAAACACTTGCGTTGTTTCATATTCCGAAACATCAAATAAAAGATTGGTCTCCGCTAGTGTCTGAAGTGTACCATTCTCTAGCTCATATTTATACACGGTAGTAGGGTGAAGGAAAGATGTCATGCCGAAGTATAGCTCCGCTTCATCTCTATTAACCGATAACTCAGTTAATGAACCAATAAAAGGAAAATTAATTTCCTCTTTTAGCAAGCCATCTTTCTGGAAGAGTTGAATCCCATGTTGAGCATCTCTTAAGACAGTAATGACAAACGTATCCTTTACATACTTAATTTGATCCAACACGTACTCTTGCTCAGGAATAATCTCTTTCCAATTTTCCTTTTCCGGTCTTTCCAAATCAATTGCAATCACACGTCCTTTAGGTGCTTCTAAGTCGGTTTTAAAATAGAATACACGATCTTCATTCGTAATGTAGGAATACTCTGCATCTTGTTCATCAAGAAGCTTCACAATAGGTCCATCCTCTTCTAGATTCTTTAAGTAGAACCGATTTTCAGCTGCTGTTCCAAAGCTCACATGTAAACATAAATACGTTTTATCTTCAGAGAGTAAGGGAGAAAACATTAATTCTTTATTATCTGGTTGTTCGTAAATCAATTGATCTTTTGCTTGTTCTGTTTGAAGTTGATGATAATAAACTTTATTATAATTACTTTCATCTTCTTGACTTACAGTACCTGGCTCAGGAAACCTGCTATAAAAGAAACCATGATCATCAGGACTCCATGTAATGGTTGAAAACTTCACCCATTTAATGACATCATTTAAATCTTCGCCAGTCTCTATATCACGCACTCTTATTTCTTGCCAATCACTTCCGTTTGTAGATGTAGCATAAGCGATATATCGACCATCACCACTAAATGAATAATTTGTCATCGCAACTGTACCATCTTCTGATAGATGATTCGGATCTAATAATACCTTCTCTACTTCATTTTCTCTCACATAAAGAACTGCTTGATTTTGAAGACCATCATTCTTTTGATAAAAGAGTTTCTCTTTCACTTTTTTTGGTACGAAATACTTAGGATAATTCCATAGATCTGTAAGCCTTTCTTTATCAATAGAACGTGTGTTTGACTCTAAAAAATATTGCTCACTTTCTTGTTTAAGTGCTTGTTCCCATTCAATTACATCTACGCTACCTGTTTCTTCTAACCATCGATAAGGATCTGCAACCATCGTTCCATGGAAATTTTCAATCACATTACTTGTCTTAATCGTCTTCATAAAAATCCTCCTTTATTGGGATGTTTCTAAATTTCGACATACGAAATAAAAACACCTTCAAAGGAATAAAAAAAACGCACTTTATATTCAAGTACGTTTGAAAAGCAACTATCATTTATCAATCCACTTTTTAACATGTTCTTTAAACAGCTCGTTAGAAAATATCGTGACAATCCAATTTAAAGAAAATAGCATTAACACAATTGGAGTTACATTGTTCGTCAGGAGGGCTAATATAAAAATCAGAGTAGCACCAATTACAACATAGATACCCATTAAATTAAGGTAATACTTAAATTTATATAAATCCATCCACCCACGTCCACTCTATTTATATTAGGGTACGAAAAATTCATTACATAACCATATGATTTTATCTGGAGTAATGTTTTTAAGTAACCATATTCTAGGAAAAATATTTATACTTACACCATTTTTTCCAGAATATACTTTTTCATACATATTTAAAAGAAAATAAGTAGACATGAAGGTCTGACTAGGGTTCTTTCCTATTAAGCGAACCTTAACTTGGTAACTTATTTGAGTAATACGTAGAGTTTAATACCGTTTGGACGAAAATCAATTTTAATTAACTCCCTTCGAACCAACGACGCGCATTGTGATTTAACATATCCTCAATTTGCTCGTTCGTGACACCATGTTTTTTTAACTTAGGTATCACTTCTTCTAATACAAAACTCATCGTCCACTTTGGAAACATCATACCAGGTGTATGCTCTGGATACCAATCAAGTGAACAGCAATAATCTTGAGAAAGAAACATACGATTGGAAAACCCTAGCTTTGTTAGTTCGATAACGATTGCATTACGGTCTTCCGTTGTGCACTCACTCGTTAGTCCATAACGATCCATACCGATAAATGCTCCGCTTTCAAGAACCTTTAATATATACTCAAGATTATTTGTATCACCAGTGTGACCAATAAGCACTTGTTTTGTGTTAACACCTTCTTCTTTTAGTATCTCTAATTGCATTAAACCCGTACCACTTGCAGGGTGTGAATGTGTCATGATAGGTACCCCTGTTCTCAAGTGTGCACGAGCAACGGCTCGATTCACTTTTTCAACGTCTGGAGTAATCCCTTGTTTATCAGCTGCGCATTTTAAGAAACCTGCCTTAATAGATGTGTTTTGAACCCCCACTTCAATGTCTCTAATAAATAAATCCGCCATATAATCTATGCTACGGTTCTGGAAATGAGGGGGTATATAGTGGTAGGAGTATATACCGGTTGCTGCAATAATCTGCATATCTGATTCTAGTGCTACTCTCTCAATAAAGCGAATATCACGACCCAGTTCCATTACCGTCGGGTCACAAATTGTTTTAACCCCAAGTTCCTTGACTCGTTTAACCTGTTCAACTGCTTTTATAAATTCTTTATCTTCATCATATAAATGCGGAAACTGTGCTACCACTGCTTCTGAGCGTACACGCATATGCTCGTGTATTAACGTGCACCCTAGCTTATTAGAATCAACTATTCCTGTTACAGTATTAATGAATACCATTCTTTCACTCCTTTAATTTGCTTAGATTATTCATAGAAAAGTGTCAAATCTTGTACTCATTTTTATATTTACGAATCTAGAATCTATTGATGACAAGTATTAAAATATATGCAAATGCTAACATTATAAGACCGTGTGAAAACTAGTGTAATTTTCTTGAATAAGAGTATTCTTCTATTTTTCTTGCTGCACTTTAGTAAAAGCCGAAGGTCAAAGCTTTTATAGAGGCACACGAACTATCACCTTACTTTTCTATCTTATAAAGATAGGAAATAGTTCCTATATACAAAAAAACTAGCTTTTGAGTAAAAAGCTAGTTTCTCATACAGTATAGATTATTTCATATCAGCAGGATAAATTAAGCCCAATTGCTTTCTTGCCATTTCCATTACTCTTGCAGTTTGAAGTGAATTCTTAAATGAATTGATTGTTGACATGGTACTTCCTTCTTTAATTAACTTGATAAACTCTTCTGCTTCATAATACATTTCTGGTTGTTCACGAACGATGCTAATCTTTTCAGTGGTTCCATCCTTATACTTGATTTCAACTTTCTCAGGTGAAGAAATATTATCGTAAATTAGCATGCTACCTAATTCACCTTGAATTTCTGATGGCAAGAATGAGTCATTAATTTTTGAATGCATAATGACTGCATCCATTTCCTCATACTGAGCAAGAATACTACCTGAACCATCTACTCCTGAACTAAGCATAATACCAGTTGCTTTTATGTCCTTTGGTTCTCCAAATAAGGCAATCATCGGATAGATACAATAAACCCCTAGATCCATTAACGAGCCATTTGAAAACTCTGGCTTAAAAGCATTTAGTACCGTTCCCTCTTTAAAGGCATCATAACGAGACGAATATTTACAGTAGCTAGCAAAATAACGACGAATTTTACCAATCTTATATAAATTTTCTTGGATCTGTTTGAAGTTGGGATGGACTGTTGTTCTCATCGCTTCCATTAATAACACTTTGTTCTGCTTTGCCACTTTTATCATTTCTTCTGTCTCTCTTACATTTGATGCGAGTGGCTTTTCACACAATACATGCTTACCATGATTTAAAAATACTTGAGCCTGTTCATTATGCAGTGAGTTTGGACTAGCAATATAAACAGCATCAATTACATTACTTTTTGCCATCTCGTTATAGTCAGTAAATGTATAACGGATGTTATATTTTTCAGCAAATTCGCTTGCTTTTTCTTTTGTTCTTGAATATACAGCCGTTAATTCAAATTCATCTAAATCTTTTACAGCTTCTAGAAAACGATCTGTAATCCAATTGGTGCCAATTACTGCAAATTTCATTCTTTAATTTTCCTTTCTATATAACAAAACTGTTCCTACTTAAAAGATGTATTACAAATAATCTTTTTCCAAATACTGAGATTAATATCCAAATTTATGGAAAATATAAACGTTAAGGAGGTGTTATCATGGTAACACATAATTCACAATTGGTATCAACGGAGATTTCTTTATTATGGACTACATATGTACAAGATTCCTTAGCTACGTATATTATAAAACATTTCCAATTAACGAGCGAAGATCCGGACTTAGATTCTATACTTTCTTACTCTTTAAAATGTTCAAATGAGCATTTAGAACAAATTAAATCCGTTTTTGATCAAGAGAAGATCCCAATTCCTAAGGCTTTTTCTAGTCAGGATTTATGTGAAGATGTACCTAAACTTTTTCCGGATACCTTTATGTATCGTTTCCTTGAACATATGTCTCGTGTCGGTCTATCAAATTATGGACTAGGAAAGTCCACTGTTGTCCGTAAAGATATTCGTAAATTGGCGGGAATTTGGCTTAATGAATCTGGCCACCTTTATGATATGATTATTGATGTAATGACAGAAAAAGGGATTCTAGTAAGAAGTCCTTCAATGGCTTATCCAACAGAAAACGAATTTGTACAGAAATCGCATTTTTTTACGGATGGCTTTCTTGATGAGGATCGACCGTTATTGTCAGTAGAAATTTCTCATCTTAGTACAAACATAGAAGCTAATCATACAGTATCATCCTTATTTTTAGCTTATGCACAAGTTGCTAGAGAACAAAAGCTCCGTTCCCTCTTTTTAAGAGGACATGAAATTGCAGAAAAACATGCTGAAATCTTATCATCAATATTAAAGAAAGAAGATGTTCGTGCTCCTTCTGGTTGGGACAGCAGTTTAACAGATTCCACTACACCTCCTTTCTCGGATTATTTAATGGCGAATAATATCGCAGCTATTATAAGTATAGGTATCAGTTATTACGGCACAGCAATGGGGGCAAGTTTAAGAAAAGATCTGTTAATCCACTACGGTAGACTTTTTGCAGAACTCGGACAGTTTGCTGAAGACCTTGCCGAATTAATGATTAAACATCAATGGATGGAAAAGCCACCTCAAGTGTTAAATAGGGAACAAATTGTAAAAAAAGCCCCGAGAAAGACCGATTAAAAAATCGGTCTTTCTACTATACTTCTTCTTGGTAAATATGAATACGAATAGGAGTTAGCTCTATGGGACGCTTAAACTCTTCTAATTTCTCTATTTGGTGAAAATACTCTATGATCTCACCTTCTGTATCAAAATACCATACTATGGTTTCTAACCCTTCTAAGATAGGTACAGCATCATAAACTAATTTACAGTGAAGTTGCTCCATATGTGAGTAATCGTCTTCATCGTAAACCGTAAATTGCCTAACGAAATCCATATAAAATTCCCCATTATCCATACCACATTGAAATAAAAGTTCTACATCATCCTCTTGTTCGATAGAGATCTCACCAAACTCTTTAAAGATCTCCCAAATTAAATGAGGATTTGTCGTTTCACCTATTTTTTCTTTTACGTATTGTTCTGTTTCTTGAACTGTCAACAATTTAATCACATCCAAATAAAGTAATATCTTTCTTTTCACTCATTCGATTGTAGCTTATCATTCTGCAATCTTAAGTTCAATACAACTAAAAAAAGAAGGGATGGCTTCTCCCCTCCCTTCAATTACATTGCTTTTGATTGTAATTTCCCTTGAGATAATTCTTTACTTAAACCAAACCATATAAACAAAATGCCACCTAAAACGAGTATTGGTTCTAACCAATTAGCCTCTGGACCATTCGTAATCCGATGCAATTGGAATACCCAATGAAACACAATAATGTCAAAACTCAAGAACAACCCAGTTGCTACGATAAAACCTTGAAAAAAGGAAGAAGAAAAAAAGCGAAATGCTATATACATGAACAGTAGAAGCACCAAGATTCCAAATCCTACCGCGCCAATTCGGTCAATCTGTGTTTCTGCCTTCAATCCTGCCGCTGCTGTATGAATGATATGAAAGAAGAAATCACTTAAAAAATATCCGGCAACAGCTCCTATTATTCTCATGATCTAAACACCAATCCTTTATAGACAACTCTTTCTCATTATATAAGATAATAGCCTAACTAAAGAAGGCGTAGTTATTTTTTCCTTGTTCCTTTGCAACGTACATTGCATCGTCAGCACTCTTCTTTAGTTCATGAAGTGTGTGACCATCATTGTGCAATTGTGAAAGACCGACACTAGCCGTAACCTCTAATTGATTTTTGTTGTAAGTCACCGGTTTCTTAAGCGCTTCAACAATTCTCCTTGCCATTATTTCTACTTCATTTCTGCTTAATTGAGTAACAATAACCGCAAATTCGTCTCCACCGAGCCTAGCTACAATTCCATTATCACTTATTACATTGACTAAGCGATTTGCGGTCTCCTTAAGAACATGGTCTCCTGCTAAATGACCGTATTCGTCATTAATAAATTTAAAACGATCTAGATCAAGAATCATAACAAATACATTCTCATCATTCGTTTTTGCCTGTCGAATAATTTCCTCCGCCCTCTCTCGGTAGTGCAAACGGTTGGCAAGTTTAGTTAACTCATCATGATAAGCCAAGAAATTTAATTTATCTTCAGTCTCTGCCTTTTCTAATGCAATTTCTGCTAAAGCTGAAAATTGATTTAGGATTTCCAATTCAGCCGTTGTTGGTTCATGTGATTGTAGACTGTATATGGCAAATGTACCTAAAACCTCTTGTTTTGAAGATAAGATAACTGTTGACCAACAAGATTTCAAATTATGTGCAATAGCTAAATCCCTATATTTTGGACCCCAAAGTGGGTTTGTAGATATATCAGATACAATAACGGTTTCTTTTTTAAATGCAGCAGTACCGCAAGAACCCTCACTCTCTCCTACTTCAACTACTTTTAGACATTCTTTGTATCCACCAGGAAGTTTAGGAGCAGCAACAAGCGTTAACTGATTTTCTTCTTTTTTATATTTTAAGATTGAACAATAAGTGTTGGGTATTTCATTTTCTACATAGACACATATTTCATTTAAGATTTGCTCAATATCACTACCTTTAGCTATGGAAGTAAGAATTTTATTTTGTTCATGTAAAAGCCTTTCTGCCTTCTCCTTCTTTTGAATCTGCTCATCTACTTCAATTAAGTTAGATAGATATTCTGCCATAGTTTGAATGAGTGTTATTTGCTTCGGAGTATAGTGATACGGTATAGAGTCTATAGCACAAAGCGTACCTACTACTTCTCCATCCTTCTTTAATAGCGGTGTCCCTAGGTAACTTTTAAAGAGATTCGTCATTTCCATATTTTTTGTCAAAGGATGTTGTGACAAATCCGGTATAGCGAGTGGTTCCCGACCACTAGTTGAGAACATTCAATAAGTATCTTGCAGATTAAGCAATGCCCCTTCTTTCACTAATTCCTTTTCTCTATTAAAAGCTTGTATAATTCTATTTGTTTTTCCATCATTTAAAGCTATATAAAACGTATTGGTGCCAACTATTTCAGCCATAAGTTCAAAAACATTCTTTGCTGTACTGTATAATTTATCAACGTTCATAATTTATACCTCTTTTACCTTGAGAGTTATTTATACTATAATAATACGGAATTTGTCGAATGGTGTAAAACTGATTTTATACCATTTTTATCAATTTTCATATGAGAACAGGTTCCTATATTACATTTCATATTCTATATACTTCAGTATATTCGTCGTGGATAGCGAGACCCATTGTTGAGGTATAAAGGGCCTAATAAAGCAAGATTGAAAAAGCTCTTTGATTTACTTTTACTTACTTGCTAATATAAGAGCAACTAAGGAGTGAATTTTATGTGTGGTCGATTTACTTTATTTGAAGATTTACATAAAATCTTGAAAAGATTTGAAATTAATTTATCCATAGAAGAAGAGCTTTACACGCAAAGATATAATATAGCCCCAACCCAGTCGGTCCTCTCAGTTATTAATGACGGAAAGAAGAATAGATTAGGCTATTTACGTTGGGGACTAATCCCACCGTGGGCTAAAGATGAAAAAGTCGGGAGTAAACTGATTAATGCAAGAGCTGAAACATTAGCAGAAAAACCTAGCTTTAAAAAGGCTTATAGTCATAAGCGTTGTTTAGTAATAGCCAATAGCTTTTACGAATGGAAAAAGGTAAATGGAAAGAAAACACCTATTTGTATTAAGTTAAAAAACAACGAATTGTTTGCTATGGCAGGTCTTTGGGAAAGCTGGATTTCCCCAACCGGGCAAAAGATACATTCTTGTTCTATAATTACAACGACTCCAAATGAACTAATGAGTAACATACATGATCGAATGCCAGTAATTTTGCCTCCTGAGCAAGAAAACATATGGCTTGACCGAAATATAACAGATTACAACACTTTAAACCATATGTTAAAGCCCTTAGAATCAAAACTAATGGAAGCTTATGAAGTTTCCACGCTTGTTAATTCACCTAAAAATAATACACCCGAGTTAATCCAAGCGATTTGTTAATGAATTTAGAAAAATTACGTAATGGCTAAGTTTAATGAGGGTTGTATTTTATTTTTAGATTTAATAAGATAAGTATTAAAATCGTAATCATTATTATTTAAATATAAAATATGTTATTAAATGATGTATTCCAAAGGAGATTTGTAGAATGCAGACAAAAATACCAACCTATATTATAAGTGGTTTCTTAGGCAGCGGGAAAACAACTGTTCTTAAAAGAATGGTTGAACATGCAAGACATCAACAATTAAAAGTTGGTCTCATCTTAAATGAACTTGGTGATGTACACGTTGAGAATTATATGTTTAAGCAAGAACAAATGGTTGAGCTGCTAAATGGATGCATTTGTTGTTCAATTCAAGATGACTTAAAGGATACCCTTCAGCAGTTTATTGACAACCCTATCGATCTATTAATCATTGAGGGAACAGGTGTTGCCAATCCCAATGAAATTGTAGACTCACTTGTAAGCCCTCCCTTTCATGAGCATTTTGATTTAAAGTCTATTATTAGTTTGGTAGATGCTAGTAATTATCTAGAATACCAAAGTATATTTTCTAGTTCTAAAGAGATTAGGCAACTTCTAAAGGAACAGATTAGCAGTGCTACTCTACTTGTGATTAATAAGACAGATCTTGTTTCAACTAAACAACTTCAAAAGGTTGAAGACTCTATAAAAAAGGAACTAAAAGATTCAACTCATGCTATAAAAACTGCGTTTGGGAACGTTAAGATGGAGGAATTGCTTTTACCAAGGATTCAAATGATTAGTTCCATTGAAAAAAAGAGTTGTTCATGCTCTAAGCATGAAGAGTGCCATCATCACACTCACCATGCTAATATCAAAGCTATTAAGGTAACTGAATTACCACAGTTTCATATAAAACACCTGCAAAAATGGTTAAGAGGCCTTCCACCTGAAGTTATTCGCGCTAAAGGCATTGTACAAATTAGCGGTGAATATGGACTTACAAGTTTTCAATTTGCAGCAAAGCGAATCACATTTGAAAAACTAACAGAAGGAACTTCTCAAGAACCCGTTATTATTTTAATAGGAAATAACCTAGACCAAAAAAACGTTATGGATTATTATGAAAATAATTTACTCTTAAAAACTTAAAAGCAAAATGAAAACGAGTATACAACGTAGTATGCTCGTTTTGTTTTTTACATTATAAAGCATTTGAATCTACTATTTTCTCAATATATATTACTTAAGCTTTTGAGATACGCTTCCCATAGATACTACTATTAATAACTATAATAATATGTTTTCTTTAATGAGCGTATGTGCTCAAGTATATCGTTCGCTTCTGGTAATAATTCGTTTAAAGGGGTGCCCTGTACTAGAGGGGATTTATCGTAAACCTTCTTTACTTCTATTTTTTCAGAACTAGGAAATTCTTCACAGCTTACTCTGATTCTTTCAGGATTCCATAATAGAAGTTCAAGTAATTGATTCACCTCACGTAGATTAGAGTGAATTAGTAACTGCAAGAGTTCATGATTTGTTAAATATTGAATTCTCTTTAACTCAATCTTCATATGGCTAGCATAGATAGAAATAGATTTTGCTAAAATGGCATCCAGGGCTAAGTGAATAGGTTTAAGGAAACTTAAATGATCAGCCAATATTGCTTCCATAATAATTCGACTTGTTGCAAGGTCTGCTTCTACATAATTCTCAGTAAAAGAAATCTTGTCTATGAAATTTGAAGGGTGCTCGTTTAACTTCCCTAACATATATGCATCTCGTAAGAAACTATCCAAATGGTCAGCACTCAAGAATGGTGTTTTGTGAGAAACAGGTGTGTCTATATTTAATAGATCGATTATCGCTGAAGGTGTAAAACCGTGATTCTTTAGAATTGATGAAACTTCTTCAGAAAGAATATATTCCTCTGTTATTATATGGTGATTAAACCCTAGTGTACGTTCAACAGCATGCGAGAATGGCAAATGGCCAATATCATGTAAAAGAGCAGCTATTCTTAGCTCTTCTTCTTTGGGAAAATGATTGGCAATAATAGTCCACACTCCCACCGTATGCTCATACCTTGAATGTTTAGCTGATGTCGTAAAAGAAGCGGTTCCATAATGAGATAAGAATTTTAGCCGTTTAACTGCGCTACTTTGTAATAACTCATATTCCCATGGATGTACTTGAGTTTCCTTTTGATAAAATGGATCATAGATCATTCTTGGATTCTTAAAAATATAGCTCATATTCCCTACTCCTTTTAATGAGGTAATAAAAGGCTCTTTTCATAAATTTTGTTTTCTACCCTACTTCTATAGGAAAACAGCCTAATAAAAAAAGCCGGTTCATATCTAAAAAGATACGAAACCGGCTCACTCTAATAAATGAGGGTGGTTTGCCCACGGTTTATCAGTTCGTAGTTTATTTCAAGTAAATTATACCAATATTATCCAACCTGTCAATGGTTTTATAATTGGCATTAAATGCTGAAATTACTCTTTGTTAAATTCAATCGTACTTCTAACAGTATCAATAGGACGAACTAACTTCTCAATCTGTTCTCGCTTAGGTTCTAAAAATGGTGGAAGAGACAGTTTCTCACCAAGCGTTTCATATGGTTCATCTCCCATGAAACCAGGGCCGTCAGTAGCAAATTCGAATAAAATTTGTGGGGCGACTCTTGAGTAAAGAGATTCAAAGAAATATCGATTCACATAACCTGAGGTTTGAAATCCAAAGCTCTGCAATCGCTTATTCCATTCATCAATTTGAGTCCGATCATCAACTCGAAACGCTACATGATGGACTGTACCATATCCTTGTTGAGCTTGTGGTAGTACATTATTATGTTCTGCAATGACCTGTGCTCCATTCCCACCTTCACCGACCTCAAATAAGTGGTACACCCCTTCGCTCGCGACTTCTTTAAATAATAACACCTTCTCCATCATTTCTTTAAAGTAATCGATATTAGCGACACGGATAAAGATTGGACCGAGTCCTGTGATGGCATACTCAAGTGGTATTGGTCCTTTTTGCCAAGGAGTGCCTGAATCAACACCATTGTTAAGTTCATCAGAAATTAATTGATACTGTTGATCATCAAAGTCAACAAAAGAAAGCGTCTTCTTGCCGAACAATTCTTGTATGCCATCGTGCTTTACTTCTAAGCGTTCAAATCTTTTTAACCAGTATTCAAGTGCAGCATCGCTCGGAACACGGAAAGAAGTCTTGGAAATCTCGTTTGTCCCATGAACACCTTTTGAAATCCCAGGAAAATCAAAAAAGGTCATATCTGTCCCTGGACTTCCCTTATCATCTGCAAAAAATAAATGATAGGTTTGAATATCATCCTGATTGACTGTCTTTTTAACTAAGCGCATTCCTAATACGTAAGTGAAAAATTTATAATTTTCCTCTGCACTGCTTGTAATGGCAGTGACATGATGGACACCTTTTAAACCATTCATTTCAATGACCTCCTACATAACTAATATGTTTTTATCTTTAATTCATTTATCTCAAATTCGAGATAAATATATCATAGTCATCTTTATATTGTCAATAAAAGAAAGGTCCAAAGATAGGAAATAAGTCTTAAAATGGGCCTCTCGTAAATAACGCTGCAGAAAACTTTGATCATCTTCATTTCCTATCTACGTCGGCCCCGGCCCAACTCATTTTCTTACAATTGATTCTTAATCTCATCTCTAATGGCATCAATTAAAGTATGTGACAAGTTAGCGGGAATTGTTTGATCTTCCTTAAAATACCAAGTGTTAACCAACTCAAGATCAGACTTTTTAAATGTAATACTATAATGGTTTTCATTGTACGTAAAATCCGCAGTTACTGATTCTTCTCCTAGAAAATCGTCATCTGCTATCAGATGATTAATGATAAAAGGCTGCATAGTTCCCCTCCTATTATATAAGTATGTATATAGAGTGAGCATAAATAGGAGCTTTATTCATGGAAAGCATAAAATCAACACACTTAAAAATTGCGATTACATGTTTCTAATTGTAATATAAATAGGTATACATAAAGGAGGAAAAAGAATGATTCAACGTACAGTTCTACTAAAATTTGCAGAAACAACTACAACTGAACAGCTTCAAGAAGTCATTAAGCGTTTTACTGATTTACAGAATGTTTTATCTGGTATCGTAGAAATTCATGCAGGATTAAATATAGCTGAAAAAAGCAAAGAGTTTCAGGTAGTTTTAATGGTGAGGTTTGAAAATCAAGCAGCTCTTGATGCTTATACAACTAATGAAGATCACCAGGCTGTTGCAAGCTTTATCCGTGAAGTCGGTAGAGTGGATAGCATCGGTGTAGATATTGAAATCTAAGTATTTAAGCAAAAAAAGTGATAAGGCATAAATCCCTTATCACTTTTTTCATTTAGGCTCTTTTCTAAAACTTTGTTGCTTTTCAATCTTATATTTCAACAATTTCGCCATATTTAATACGATTAAGCTGAATTCTTAAAGATTAGAAAAGAGCAACTCTCTAGATTTAAAGTAAAGACTTTGTACTACCAAGTAAAAATCCGGCTTTTGGGATTTTTACGAAAGCAACCTTCTATATGAAAACAGCCTCCATTTAAGCTAGATATGCTTCCTTAATCTGGTCATCACCAAGTAATTCAATATTAGTACCAGTCATTTTAATTTCACCCGTTTGAATAACATAGCCACGATGTGCTACTTGCAACGCCTGATATGCATTTTGCTCCACTAATAAGATCGTCATTCCTGAATCATTTAACTCTTTAATGATAGAAAAGATCTGATCGACAATAATTGGCGCAAGTCCCATGGAAGGTTCATCTAACATGAGTATAGAGGGGCCACTCATAAGCGCTCTTCCAATTGCTAGCATTTGCTGCTCTCCACCACTCATCGTCCCCCCGCGCTGGTGAAGACGTTCTTTTATTCGAGGGAAGTACTGGAATACCTTTTCCATCCTTTCAGCAATGACTCTTTTTTCATTAACAGAGAATGCACCCATTTCTAAATTTTCTTTAACCGTCAACCTAGGGAAGATTCTCCTCCCCTCAGGTACATGGGCAATTCCTGAGATTACTGTTTCATGAGGTGGCACATCTGAAATAGCTTGACCATTTAGTAATATTGTTCCTTCTTTGGGTTTTACGCCACCACTTATTGTCTTTAAAGTAGTAGATTTTCCCGCTCCATTGCTTCCAATTAGAGACACAATCTCTCCTTTATTAACATAGAGGGTAATTCCTTTTAATGCGTGAATTCCTCCGTAGTATGCATGGACATTATTTAGTTCTAGAAGTGGCATACGTTATCCTCCTATCGTCGAAACAGCTTGTGCAGTAGATGCCCCACTGCCTAAGTAAGCCTCAATTACTTTTGGATTTTTTCGAATTTCATCCGGATTACCCTCAGCAATTTTTTCACCATGATCTAGTACAAAAATATGTTCTGATATTTCCATAACGAGCTTCATATCATGTTCAATTAAAATAATCGTAACATCGAATTCTTTTCTAATTTTATGAATTAAATCTGTCAGTTCTTTTGTCTCCCTTGGATTCATACCTGCAGCGGGTTCATCTAAGAGTAAAACTTTCGGCTTTGTTGCAAGAGCACGTGCAATTTCTAGTCTCCTTTGAGCTCCGTAAGAAAGACTGTCAGCTTCATCGTTTAGATGATCCGCTAATCCAACATATTCAAGTAATCGAAAAGCTTCAGCCTGTGCCTGTAATTCTTCATCTTTAAATTTACGTAATTGCAGAATTGTACCGAGCACACCAACCCTGAGGTGATTATGCATGCCAACCATAACATTTTCTAAGACAGTGATATTTCCAAATAGACGAATGTTTTGAAAAGTACGAGCAATCCCCTTTCTTGATATCGCATGTGGTTTCATACCAACAATGGATTGGTCCTCTAATAAAATTGATCCTTCTGTTGGCTGATACACTCCAGTAACCATATTAAAAAAAGTTGTTTTACCGGCACCATTTGGACCGATAACAGCAGTAATTGAACCCTTTTCTACCGTAAGACTAATATCTTGGTTAGCCACTAGACCGTCAAATCGTTTAGTTAAATTCCTAACCGTTAGGATGGACATAGTTCGTCCCCTCCTTTTGTAGAGTAAGTTCCGTATTATGTTTAGATGTGTTCTTTAAAAGCTCCTTATTAAAAATTGGATTTTTAGCTGGTAAAAGACCTTGTGGTCGATATAGAGCAAATAATATGAGAATGGCTCCGAATATAAATCGTTGCATTTTAGCTGGTGATAGTGCATCAGGAATACTAATTACTCCACTAAGGCTTAATTGATTTAACCAGTTTGTCAATTCAGTTAGTACTTGTAGATTTAAAATAGTCATGATTGATGCCCCTAAAATAACTCCAGGCACAGAACCCATACCTCCAAGAATAACCATAACAAGAATAGTGATAGATTCTAGAAGAGTAAAGCTCGTTGGGTCAACAAATGTTTGTTTTGCTGCGAATACCACTCCCATCATTCCAGAGAATGATGCTCCTATAGCAAAAGCCAAAAGCTTCGTGCGAACTAAATGTATTCCCATTGATTGTGCTGCAATCTCATTTTCACGAACAGCTTTCCATGACCTACCAATCTTTGAATACTCAAGTCTTCTTACTGCTAGAAAGACTAGTAGTAAAATAGCTAAAACAATGAAATAAAACTGACTAGGATAAATAAAAGTTATACCGAATAATTTAGGAGGTGTAATGGATGATAGCCCCATCGCACCGTTTGTGATATTAACTGGACGATCAAGATTGTTAAATACGATTCTAATGATTTCACCAAATCCTAATGTAACTATAGCTAGATAATCGCCTTTTACACGCAGTACAGGAATGCCGAGTAAAACTCCAAATAGCGCTGCAACAAAGCAACCTAGTAAAATAAAAATCCAAAAACTACCACCGCCAAGTGGAAAATTCCCAAACGGCATAAAGTTAGCAGCCTGCGCCGTTGCAAAAATACCATAAGTGTAAGCACCCACCGCAAAAAATGCAACGAATCCTAAATCTAGTAATCCAGCAAGACCTACTACAATGTTAAGGCCAAGCGCCATCGCAACATAAATGCCAACCAGTGTTACTACTTCCATATAGGATTCATAAGCGACACCCTGGCTTGCAGATACAGGTAGGAACACAACTAATACTAACCCTGCTACAATCCATTTTGTTCGTTGACTTAAATGAGTAAAATGCAATAATAACAATGAGCTTAACAACATTAAAAACGCAATGACGGATTTTTGTGATAAATAGAGACTAAGTGTTGTGACGAGAATATAGCTCCCTAAAAGTATGGCCTGTGCTTTTTTGTTTTGTTTAAGGTTCTCAATAAATGTCTTCATTCCCATCACCTACACCTTCTCCGCAACAACTTTACCGAATATACCTTCTGGTTTGAAGATAAGTACGATAATCAAGATCCCAAACGCAAACACGTCTTTGTACTCTGCACCCAGCATACCATTAGACAAGACAGCTAAGTTGGCGGCTGCAAACATCTCTAATAATCCAAGCAGCATACCTCCAAACATTGCACCCCGAATGTTACCGATTCCACCTAATACAGCAGCTGTAAAAGCCTTTAAACCTAAGATGAAACCAATATAAGGATCAATTGTTCCATATTGAATCGCGAATAATACTCCTGTTGCACCGCCTAAAGCAGAACCGATAAAAAAGACTAAGGCAATAATTTTATTTACATTAACCCCCATCAATGCTGCTGTATCACGGTCTTGTGCAACCGCACGCATTGCCACGCCCCATTTTGTTCGATTTACAAATAAATCTAAACAAACCATCATAATAATCGCGACAACAAATACGATAATAAACGATTCTTTAAAAGATGAATTATTAAACATAGTACTAATTGAAGAAGTGTTTAGATCAATACGATCTGTAAACATGCTTGGTCCAGTAAGAATGTAATTACCACGCTTAAGTTCTGTAATAAACCTGACAATGTCCTGCAGTAAGAACGAAATACCTATTGCTGTGATTAATGTGATTAGCTTTGGAGCTTTTCTTAAAGGGCGGTAGGCAACTCTCTCAATCCCCATTCCGATGAAACCTGTAAGAACAGACGTAATCACTAATACAAGTAATAAAGAGAGTAATGCGGGCATCACTGCAATCCATCCAAGCCCAGTTAGTGTGATTAAAATAGCTGTACCTATAAAGGCACCGGTCATAAATATTTCACCATGTGCAAAGTTAATGAGTTCTAATGTTCCATATACCATTGTGTAACCAAGCGCCACAATGGCATAGACTGCTCCCAGTGTTAATCCGTCAATTAATACCTGTGGTAATGTGTATAGTACCTCAGCCAGCATTTCATGCACCTACCTTTTTAGTAGGCTCTTTTCTAAAACGATTTATATGAAAAGAACCTTTTAGTAAAAAGAGGGTATGACCATTGGCATACCCTCTTGCCATTATTTATTTAATAAGTTTATAGAATACTAGATTTCCTATTTACTAACTACTGACTCTTGCTTCGGAGGATACGCTACTTCATCAAACTTGTAGATGAAGATCTGAGCGTAGTCATTATCCCCTTTATCATCAAAAGTTACTTTTGTAACAGCACCTTGGAATTCAGAAACTGCACGAACCGCATCGCGAACTTGTTCACGAGAAGGAAGTTTTCCATCGTTAGCTTTTATAGCATCTTCAATTCCCTTTAGTACAACACCCATTGAGTCATAACCATACGCTGAATAAGATTCTACTTCTTTATTAAATTTAGCTTTATAGTCTTCAGCAAATTTCTTCCCTGTTTCCGTTGCAAAAGTGTCACCTGCAACAGAAGTAATATAAGTGTTCTTAACAGCCTCACCAGCAATTTCTACTAAAGTTGAGGAGTCTAAGCCATCTCCACCCATGAATGGTATCTCAAGTCCTTTTTCTCTACCTTGCTTAATTAATAGACCACCTTCAGAATATAACCCTCCAAAGTAAACAAGATCTGGTGATTTAGATAGAACTTGGTTTAAAACACCATTAAAGTCCTTTTCACCAACTGTAATTCCTTCATATCCAACAATCTCTGCTCCAAGTTTTTCCGCTGCACCTTTAAATGCATCAGCCAAACCAGTTCCATAAGCTGTCTTATCTTGAACAATGAAGATTTTCTTAGCATTTAATGTATTTACAGCAAAGTCCGCAGCAGCTGGTCCTTGGAAATCATCTCTAGCTACAATTCGGTTCGTAGTTTTTAAGCCACGGTCTGTAACTTCTGTAGCAGTATTGGCTGGTGAAACCATTGGGATTGCATATTTCTCATATGTCTCTGATGAAGGAATAGCTACCCCTGAGTTTAAATGTCCGACAACTGCTAAAATGCCCGTATCAGATCCAATTAACTGAGCGTTTGCTACCCCTTTCTTCGGATCTCCCTGATCATCATAAGGAACAAGCTGTAATTCAAAACCTAAATCTTTAAATTTCGCCTGTTGGTCTTCTAGCGAGAGTTGTGCACCAAGCTTAATAGCTTCACCTAAAGTTGCACTACCACCAGAAAGAGGAGATTGGGTTGCAATTTTAATAACGGTTCCTCCACCTTCACCTGATGAAGCCGTCTGACCTCCTCCACACCCTGCAAGTAATCCCATTGCTAACGACGCTGTAGCAAGTAAAGATAATACCTTCGTTTTCTTTTTAACCAATTGACCCACCCCTGTATCTATCTTTATTTTTTGAAACTTAAGAATAATATAAATATTTTTATATTTATTGACAACAATTATTTTTTATAATTTTACAAAAAATATAGTTGACAAAATCATCAACATCCAAACACTAAGATAATAGAGTTTAGTGCTTCGTACACCGTAATTTACACCAGTCGAAATGATTGTTAGATATGTATAAATATGCAAATTCGACAAGTGCCTGTCACCTGTCGATTCTTTTTTATATGGACGTAAAAAAAGCCTTGTTTAAAGGCTTTTGGATTGTCATTCAATCTATATTTATTTTATCCACTTAATGACGTCTTCGAACGGACGTCTAATTTTAGGGTTGGGTTCAATTACACGGTAACCAAAAGCGACCATTACGGAGATACTAAAATTACCGTCGTTTAGTAACCCTTCTTCTTGAAGCAAGTTATTCATTTTCTCAATATCAAATCCTTCGATCGGACATGAATCAATCCCTATTTGCGCAGCTGCCGTCATCATATTCCCTAATGCAATGTAGGTTTGTCTTGAAGCCCATTCATAAAGTAACCGCTCATCATCTAGTAGATTAAAATCTGATTTTTGAAACTCCTCAATTCGTTGTAAGTATTTTTCCATATGGTCCTTTGGAAGTTTTTTTACATTTTGCAAATGATCTCTTAAATAAGGCGAATCGTATTTGGTATCCTGCTTGGTTCTTGCTAATAGAACAACAAAATGACTAGCTTCCGGTAGTTTACCCGTTGCTCCCCATGATGTGTTCTTTATTCTCTCTCTGACTTTCTCATTTTGAATAACAAGAAATCTCCAAGGCTCTAGACCAAAGGAACTCGGTGAAAGATGTGCGATTTCTAGAATAAACTGAAAATCCTCTTCAGGGATTTTTTTATCGGGATCAAATTGCTTTGTTGCATGTCTAAAATGATATGCTTTAATAATCTCTCTTTTTAATTCCTCTTTATCACGCATAGTCATGACCATCACTCCTTATTAATTTTCACTAATTAAAATAGCATAAATATACAATGTACAAATAACAATAAGACTTCTACACATATTTAGAGTTACCTACTTTTAAAAATTGATGTTTGCAGGCAAGTTATTATGAGATGCTTGTTTAGTAATAAGAATAAAATTAAAACGCTGTAAAGTCCTCAATCTATAGGCTCTTTTCTTCTATATTTATTTTAATCCTTTACATTAACTAAACAAATTACTTCCCAACTCGATAAATAAAACGTAAAATACAAATATTACGATAGGAAAGGTTGGAATTAAAATGAGCAAGAAATACAGCTCAATTCCCAGACCGTTAGTTAGGTCAAATCAATGGTTTATTGTCATATCCGTTCTGCTCGCTCTTTTTAGTGGAAAGGTATTTATTTTGCTTTTTCCTCTGTTTGCAGGTCTTTTGGGGGTAATACTAAATTTCAATCCGGTTATGCGATTTGCGAAATTATTTTTAAAGAAGGATTATTCTGAGTATATCCCTGAGGATTCTGAACAACAACAGTTTAACCAGTGGATTGCTATAATATTTCTAACGACCGCTCTCGTTAGTTATTACTTAAACTGGATACAACTTTATTATCTCTTTTCTGTCCTTGTCGCATTAGCTGCCTTTATTGCCATACTCGGCTTTTGTATAGGATGCTATATTCGTTTTCAGTTTGTAAGATATCGTCACAAAAGAAAGCTAAGAAAAGTTTAAAAGTCGTTTCAAACGGCTTTTTTTATGGCTTTGTTAAGGCATGTTTAGAGAACGTGCTACTTAAACCGGGAACACCAGACGATATAATTCACACTCAGATGAGGTTTGAGCAGATATAAACATATATGGTTTCGTATAGACTGTCGCTTTCGTAAATATCCCAAAAAGCCGGATTTTTACTAGTTTTTAGAAAAAGATGCTTGTAAAGTAACAAAGTATTAGAATGGCTTTTTTCGTAAAGATTGTAGCTTTCGTAAAAATTCCAATAGCCGGATTTTTACTCGGTAGTACAGCGTCCAGTACTTTATATTGAGAGAGTTACTCTTCTCTAACAATGATCACTTTGATTTTACGTACAAGAAAAGGTGGGCTTTAGAAATATTAACTTGAAAAGCAATAAAGTTTTAGAAAAGAGCCTATTTAAAAAAGGCCGGTAAAGTCCGGCCTTTTCATGTATTTATAAGGTTAGTATCTTACAGCATCATTCGAATTAATTCTTCCATATGTTGAATACGTACCAGTTCCAGATACTGAATCAGCTGTTAACTCAATTGCTTGGCGAACCTGAACATTAGAGCGTCCTTGACCCTTTAAGAGTGCAGCGAGACCTGCAACATATGGAGATGCCATTGAAGTTCCAGACATATAAACATATCGGTTGCCTGGATACGTTGCGGCAATATCCACTCCCGGAGCAACAACATCTACCCATGTACCATAGTTAGAGAAAGAGGCTTTTCGATTCAAGCTGTCAACTGCTCCAACTGCAATAACATTTGTGTAAGAAGCAGGCTCAAAAGTTGTGCTCACTCCATCATTTCCCGCTGCTGCAACAAGAACTACCCCTTTGTTCCAAGCATAGTTAACCGCATTTTGGAGAGTGGTAGTTGAACAATCACAACCAAGTGACAAGTTTATAACCTCAGCACCAGCATCTGCTGCATAACGAATACCATCCGCAATATCCGTTACAGAACCACTTCCATTTGCGTCTAGTACACGAACTGCTAAGATTCTTGTGTTTGGAGCTGTACCTGCAATACCAGTAGCATTATTCGTTTCCGCTGCCGCTATACCAGCAACGTGTGTTCCGTGCCCGTTAAGATCCATTGGATTATAATCATTATCAACAAAATCATAGCCTTTTATGGTCTTACCATCTAGATCTGGATGTGTATAATCGACACCCGTATCAATAATAGCAATCTCTTGGCTACTGCTACCTTTAGTTACATCCCATGCTAAATTTGTATAGGTATTCTTAATACCATATTGGTAGTTATTATAATAAGTATCATTCGGTGTCCATGTTGTTGTAAATATATAATTTGGTTCCACATATTCTATATTCGGATTTTTTTCTAGATGTTTAATTGCTTTTTCAACATCCTTCACCTTTAGTACTTTAAAATCAGATTTAACTACTCCATCATGTAGGACTTCACCATCTACACTTTGAACAATGCTGGCCTCGTCTGATACCACTACTTTGTCTTTAAATTTAACAATAACTTCTCCACTTTTGTATCTTTTTTTATCCTCTTTTACCTGCTGAACCGGAATTCGTTCAGGATCTTTTTCCTTCGCACTAACAGATGAGCTTACTAGCGGAGAGAGAACAAGAGAAAGTGCCAGTGACATCGTAATCATTTTGTTGATTTTCATAACATCCATCCTCCTTATTCTTTTATCACTGTTAATGTATTTGAATAAGAGAATTTAGATGATTGGGAAAATCACAAAATAAAAAGTGCATTACACTGCTTTTTTATGTGTATTTTTCCCAAGTGAAGTACACAAAAAATAATTGTAACTGGTCACGTTTTGTGTTAATTATAGAGCTCCTACGATTTATTGTTAGAAATGCTAACAACTCTAATGAAACTCATAGATTTTTATAATAAGCTGATTTTAATATCTTACCAACAATTAAACAGATATAAAGATATCCAAAAAACAGAGGAGGTATATAAGGTGAATCAGTCAAAAGAATTAATAATTGCAGAAAAGATTATTGAGTTAGATTTAAAACGAGACGAATTATTTGAAGAATTAATGCTACTATTAGGCAGTAAAGCTTATGAGTTATTAAGAACTGTTCAAAATCATTAAGGAGGCCTGTATGAATGACTAAGCTCCTAATCGCCGTAGAAAGAATGAAAAATTATTATGCACAAAAGCTTGTTGATGCCGGTTTTTTACATGCTTCCGAGAGCAATCTTTACTCATACACACTAAAAGAACTAGAAGAAATGATGAAGAAAATAAATAAGCAAAAAAACTAACCATTATTTTGATGGTTAGTTTTTTTGCCCAAAACCACATTCCATGTGAGGTTTTCTAACATAAAGATTGAGAATATATTACAATAGTTAGATAATAAAAGTAACGTTGATTCTAAATTTTGTACTCCTATGTTGGAAACAGAGACTATTAAGAAGGAGGACAAATGTCTTCTTACAAAGATAAGAAAGTCATTACCATTGGGATTGTAAGTGAGTTAACTGGATTATCAGAACGAAAAATTCGTTATTATGAAGAACGGGGCTTAATATTTCCAGAAAGAACGAAGCGAGGTACTAGAGTGTATTCTTTCATGGATGTAGAAATCTTACTGAAAATTGCAGACAAACGCGAAGAAGGAGTCCAAACAGGAGAAATAAAAAAAGATATGATTAATGAGAAAAAGAAAAGCGATGTTAGAAACCAAATGCTCCGCGGCCAACTAAATGCACACTTTAAAATGAGAAAATAGCTTTGAGGACCAGAGCAAGGTCCTCAAAGCTATTTTCATCTTAGTACTTAGGCAAACAAACTCACTAAGTTACCATCTGGATCTACTATTACTGCATACCTCTGCCCCCAAAAAGCATCCCATGGTTCTCTATGTATCTCATAACCATTTTCAACGATCTTGTTATACAGCTTATTTAATTCCTCGGCATTATTACATTTAAATGCTAGTTCTACACGATGTCCAACAGGAGTTAGTAACTCACCATAAACCATCTTTGCTATTTCCACTGTATCAAACGCAAAGCGAACACCGTCTTGCTCAATCTCCACATGCTGTTCCAAATCGGCTTGTAAAGGAATATCAAAACCAAGCGTACGATAAAATTCTAGAGAAATCTTCATATCATTTACAACAATTCCTACCATATCAAGTTTAATACCCACCATACCCCTCCCTCTAAATTACTGTTTGTTTTACAACTTATATAGTAGCATTATTACCCTTCTCAAGATAAAAAGTTACTTTCCTAATAAACACGTCTATTCTAGAAACTTGTTTAGGAAGGTCCTTTCTTTTGTTAGAGAACATAAAATAAATAGTCTGATATAATTGATTATGAACAGAGTCAAAAGTAAAGGGGCTTAAGAATGGGGATTATATTTGCCATTGTTACTGCATTCGCTTTTGCATTTAGTAATATTTTTATTAAAAGGGGTATGGAAACATCTTCAAAAGATAACGGCTTTTTTATGACTGTATTTCTAAATGTACTAATTCTAGGATTGGTCGCCTTATTCTATCGCCTATTTGTGTCACAAGTCTCCATCTCAATTAATGGTGTAATCCTTTTTGGTTTATCAGGAATTTTCACAACATTCTTAGGCAGAATTACCCTGTTTAAGAGCTTTCGGGAAATCGGACCCTCTAGGGGAGCTGCCATAAAAAATAGTGCGCCTTTATTTACTATTCTATTCGCTGTTATTTTCTTGCAAGAAGTGCTCCATCTGTACCCACTAATTGGAGTTTTGTTCGTACTTTTCGGCTTGGGTATCCAAGGTTATTACTTACTTAAACAAGAAAGGTTACCAACCAATCATAAGAGCTCTAATTATAAAAAAGGGTACTTTCTTGCTTTACTTTCTGCATTTGTCTTCGGAATAGGTCAAGCTATAAGAAAGCCAGGCATGCAAGAAATGCCTGATCCATTTTTTGGTGCGTTTATTAGCTCTGTCGTTGCTTTAATCATCATTCTTTTATTTGAGTGGAAGAAAGGCACAGTTGTTAAAACAATTAGAAATCAATATAAAAATAGAAATTATAATTATTATCTTTCAGGTGTGCTAACAAGTGTTGCCATCTTATCTTTTTTTATTGGGATTACATATACCCAAGTATCATACGTCGCTGCAATTGCTGCTGTAGAACCATTATTAACCATTATTTTAAGCAAAATTCTCTTAAGGAATCAGGAAGCAATCACTCGATACACCGTTTATTCAGCATCGGCTGTTTTCTGCGGTGTAATAACAATTATATTATTTAATTCTTGATCGTCGATGGTTATGCCCTACCCAGTATTATTAAACGTCTGAACATACATAAATTATCTTCGAGATGATAAAAAGCCGTACGATTAGAACGGCTTTTTTTGTCATTTACTCAATTGAAACTACTGTTATTTGTTATCTTTATTTTTGTCCTTTTTGCGTAGTAATGAAGTTGAGATAGCACTAAAAAAGTCGCCAAGTATTGAAAAAATAGCTGCCATCATGATCACTCCTTCTTCTTGAAAATAATAGATTATCTCTATAATACGCTATCTTTAGCTATCACCCAAAGCCACAATCTTTACGGATAGAGAATTATAAATCTATTTCTATACAAACTGGACAATGATCGCTTCCTAATATAGATGAATGGATCGATGATTGTTTTAACTTTTCCTTTAATTTTTTAGAGATAATGAAGTAATCAATCCGCCATCCTATATTCTTTTCTCTAACTTGACTCATATATGACCACCAAGTATAGCGCTCTGCTTGATCAGGGTACAAATGCCTAAATGAATCAATAAATCCTGAATCGAGCAGTTTAGTCATTTCACCCCGCTCTTCTTCTGTAAAACCTGAGTTTCCTTTATTCGATTTATGGTTCTTTAAATCAATCTCCTGATGCGCAACATTCAAATCTCCGCAAAGTATAACAGGCTTATTTTGTTCTAATTTTAGTAAGTATGTTCGTAGCTCTACCTCCCACTGGAGTCTAAAAGGCAGCCTTGCCAAGTCTCTTTGAGAGTTAGGCGTATAAACGTTTACCAAGTAAAAATTTTCATATTCGAGGGTAATAATTCTCCCCTCTGATTCATCTTCATGTTCTCCGACTCCATAAGATACAGAGATCGGTTCTATCTTTGTAAAAATGGCAGTTCCCGAATACCCTTTTTTCTCCGCGTAATTCCAGAACTGAGAATACCCCTTTAGTTCTAGGTCAATTTGACCTTCTTGAAGCTTTGTTTCTTGCACACAGAAAATATCCGCATCCATTTCTTGAAAGTACTCAAGAAACCCCTTTTTTACACATGCTCTTAGACCATTTACATTCCATGATACTAACTTCATTTATTAAGACTCCTATTCTAGTTATTTCGTGGTGATTTAACAGTATAATTACAAATCTCTAAAAATTGCTTAAACAGTTAAGTCTGTTTATCTGTGCCAGTGATCCTCAACAATAATAGGGAAACTAGCAATCTATCTAGATCTTACATTAACTATAAGTTATCTATATACAATTCACAAACCTTTAAACAAGAATAGGAAAGAACTACCTTATCAAAATCAATTATTTCGCAAGTCGAAAAAAATGTTACAATACAACTAACAAAAATTTTAAAAGAATGAAGGTATGAAGATGCAAAAAAAACTATGGCTCACATATGTAATGTTAATTGTTGCCACAGCAACATGGGGTAGTGCGTTTATCGCTGGTAAAATTGCTGTACAGAGTTTTGAACCTTCGACGGTTGCATTTTTACGTTTCTTCGGTGCCACTATTCTTCTGTTTCCACTGATGTGGGTGATGGAAAAGAATCCCATTAAACCTTCACTAAAGGACTATGGATTGTTTGTGATCCTTGGACTGACAGGCATTGCTCTTTATAATATTTTCTTTTTCCTAGCAAGTAAGCATGCCCCTGTCATTAAAAGCTCCATCTTTATTGCGTCTAATCCAGTTCTGATTGTCTTATTATCAGGATTATTTTTAAAAGAGAAGATTACCAAAAATAACATAATTGGCATGTTAATTGCCTTAACCGGTGTAGCCATTATTATAACGGAAGGTCACTTCCTTACCCTTATTAAGATAGGGTTTGAGCCAATTGATTTTGTATTAATTGGTGCCGTAATAAGCTGGGCACTTTATAGTGTCATTGGAAAAATTGTATTAAAAAAGTTTAGCTCCATTGTTTCTACGACTTATGCTGTTGCATTTGGAACATTGATGCTGTTCCCTTTTGCAATTTTGGAGACGTCTTGGCAGGATGTTCAAATGGCAAGCCTTGATGCATGGATTGCCATCATCCACATGAGTGTGTTTGTGACAGTTATTTCATTTGTCATGTACTATAACGGTATTAAAGAGGTTGGTGCAGCAAAGGCATCTATCTTTATTAATGTTATGCCCTTATCTGCAGTCATAATGGCAACACTGTTTTTAGGAGAACAGTTTACTTTTGCCCATGGAGTTGGTGCAGCTTTTGTATTGTCAGGAGTATATATAGGAACCAATACGAAGAAATGGTTTATACGTAAGAGAAAACCTCAACACATTGCTAGCTGACAGAAAGAAAGGTACTGATAAATTGAAGGAAAATAGAAAGGAATTAGACCAAGATGTTTTATCAAGTGCCCTGGACTTGTATGGTATTCAATCCGAGACTTTAAAAAATTTGCATGGTAATGAGAGTTTTGTATATTCATACTCTTCGTCTAAAAAGGACTATATCCTAAAAATTATCCATCATCATCACCGATCAACAGAAGAATTACAAGCTGAAGTGGAGTGGCTATATTATCTTCATAAACATAATGTGCGTGTAGCTCTTCCTATACAATCCAAGCATGGGAATTTTGTAGAGAATAACTTTCACTATTCTATTATTTCCTATGAGAAGGCAAGAGGGATAGAAATCCAGACTAGTGAGCTAACCGAAGAACTTATCCAAAACTGGGGTTCAACCATGGGGAGAATGCATCAGGTAGCAAAAAAGTATCAACCCTTAAGTTGTAACGTCCGAAAACATTGGCATGAGAATCAACATCTAACCATGTTTTCCTCTGCTCCATCCTATATTAAAAATAAATTTGAAAGAGTAAGAAGCAAATTAATCCATTTACCAAAAACGACCGATACTTATGGGTTGATTCATTCAGATTTTCATCACAAAAATTTCTTATTAGACAAGTCAAACATTACCGTGATTGACTTTGATGATGCAGAATATAGCTGGTTTATTAATGATATTGCCAAAACGGTCTATAACGAGACTTTTAACTTTGGGGTACCACCAAAGAACCGGAATCAGTTTGCTTACCAATTCTTAGAAAGCTTTATTAAAGGTTATAAAAGAGAAAATAAGCTAGACCCTTATATGATGGAGCATTTCCAAGACTTCTTAGACTTGAGACAATTATTTGTATTTATGAGAAAATATCACGTATCAGAATACAACATCAAAAGATATCATGAAAAAAAGATACAGGTTAATCTTAAGAATGTTGTTAACGATTTAAAAATGTGACCTGCTAACTTTTGTATAGCGGGTCACTTTTTTGCTTTCTTTGCAAGTTGATAACAAGAAGTGGTATTACGATTAAGTTGTTCAATTAAGATATCTTTAGGTTGATCTCTAAGACAAGATAATGCATCAACAATTTCACTTAAAAATAGCGGAGAAGTTTGTTGAGTAAGAAATCTTTCACTAAAACTCCACGGTCCATCAGTTTCAATTAACAACTGACTTAAAGGAACTTTCGTGGCTAATTTCTGATCACGACTCCTATAGCACACTTCTGGAGTAACAGAGATAAAATAACCGGCATTTATAATTTGCTCCACTACAGGTATAGGTGCTTTTAACCAGTGAAAGTGTGCTGAAGTTACTTTACGTTCTCTAAGTAAATCATAAGCTAATTTTGCCTTATCATGAACCGCATGAAGAACAACTGGTAAGTTATATTGGGTTGAGACCTCCAAGCACTCTGATAAAAAGTCGAGATAATGATCTAATGAATGAGGAAGTTGATTTATTGAATAATGTGGTAGTCCTACTTCTCCTACAGCGACAATACGTTTTCTCTCTAGTCTTACTAAAGTCTTCCATTCTTCAATATCAACTGTTGATGGAAGCCGGCGCTCTGGATGAAAGCCGACAGCCGCATGAATAAATTCCGGAAACTTAGATTGTAGTTTAAGTGTACGATATGAAGAAGAGAGGTCAGTTGACACTGCTATCAAACCGCTAACACCTGCTAGCTTCCAGCTATCAATTTGTCGCTCGATGTTTTCGTATTGTTCCAGATGTATATGTGAATCGAACAAACCTATTCCCCCCTTTTGGTCATCAGCTATCTTATATTCATGTGGCTATTATTTATTCTACAACTCTACTAGGTAATCAACTACTCTATTAACAAATAAAAGAAGAGGTTTTGTCATCACAAAACACTCCTCCATAATGCTCCCTATTACTACTTACACAGTAGCTTGAAAAGCAGCTTGTGACTGTTTTAATACCTTCCCACCTTGAATAACCACTCTTATATTCTCCTGATTCTCTAACGACCGGATATCTGTTAGTGGATTTGACTTACAAATTACAATATCAGCAAGCTTTCCTTCTTCTAGCGTACCAACTTTATCCTCCCAGCCCATACATTCTGCAGCCACTTTAGTTGTTGCAACAATGGCTTCCATTGGAGTCATTCCAATTTCAGTCATTAATGCAAGTTCACGTAAATTTGTGCCATGGGCCATAACACCTGCATCTGTACCCATTGCAATTTTGACACCTGCTCTATATGCTTTTGCCATACTTTCTTTATGTGCATCAATAGCTTCCCTCGCTTTTTTTACTCCCCATTCTGGCATTCCTGCTTTTTCAGCAAGTTCTAACACTGAGACTGGTGCTAATAGGGTCGGCACTAAAAAGGTACCATTTTCAAGCATAAGCTCTATACATTCATCATCTAGGTAAATACCATGTTCGATAGAGTGAATTCCTGCTTTAATGGCATTTTTTATTCCTTCTGCCCCTTGGGCGTGAGCCATAACTTTAATACCTCGACGGAAACGTGCTTCTTCGACCATTACTTTTAGTTCTTCGATTGAAAATTGAGTAAACTCTGGATGATCAGTTGGACTTAATACTCCTCCAGTACTATGTACCTTCACCACATCTGCACCTGCACGAAGAACTTCTCTTACTGTTTTACGGACACTCTCCACGCCGTCACAAATTCCATTTGGCATCCCTGGATATTCATCCAGTAATAGTTTTACCGTTTGGCCTGAAGCTGTCCATGAATCACCGTGGCCACCAGTGGTTGTTAAAGCCGTGATGCTAACCTGCATACGCGGGCCAACAATTAAACCTTTTTCAACAGCCTGCTTTACTCCTGCATCCGTACCACCACAATCTCTAACAGAGGTAATACCTGCATTAATTGTATTTTTCATGTAATCAATAGCTTTATAAAAATTATAAGAAAAAGGTGTTGATAGTCTTTGTTCCACTGGTTCATATTCGAGCATCATATGTACATGTGTATCAATAAATCCTGGTAAAATGGTTCCACCTTCTGCATCAATAAACTCTACTTTCCCTCCAAAACTTGGAAGATCTTTCTCGCCGCCTACAAACAAAATTTTCTCACCTTCAAACGCTATTGCAGCATTAACAATTGGTTCTCCACCATTTCCATCTATTAATATTCCGTTTTTTAAAATTGTAACTGACATATGAATCTTCCTCTCTATCATTATTATTTTTGATTTAATGGAGATGGTTTTACATCAAGTGGAATTGGAGATACGTAAGGTACTCCATCTCGTTTCTCCAATAATTCATGCTTCGCATCCTCAATTACTTGTGGTTGTAAAAATAGATCAAGAGCTGTTTTTGCTAAGACTTTCCCTGAATAAAGCATCCCTTTATGTGCGATTGAAGTGGCTCCTTGTGACACAAGCTGCCATGAATGAAAAGGTGTACCAAATATAAAGCAAGGTCCCCAAAACTGAGCAGTAGGCGTGATCCAACTAACATCTCCAACATCGGTTGAACCAAACATGATTTCAGTAGATTCATAATAAGGTAACACTTCACGAAAAAATAATTCATCCTTCATTTGTTCAGGAAGCTCAGTTCTGTATAGTCGTCTTACTTCTGAAATCGTACTTCGCAAGTCATCCTCTGTAATTTTCTCCATCATTTGATTAGCAAACGTCATTTCAGCCTCATCATAAGATGGTTGTGAGAAAAGTGATAAATTTTCTTGCATGAGCTTCCCAATCGTGTGATTTGGTATGTAGTTTGAGCACGCTTTATCAAATTTCATGTTAACTTCTGTTTCCGTCATCATGGCTGCTCCTCTTGCTATTTTTGAAACTCGTTCGAAAATAGCATTCACCTCGTTCAGTTGTGGAGCACGTATTAAGTAAAGCACCTCGGCTTCAGATTGTACAACGTTAGGAGATAAGCCTCCGCTGTTGACAATAGCATAATGGATCCTAGCTTCTGGGATAATATGTTCCCTTAAGTAATTTACTCCTACATTCATGAGTTCCACAGCATCTAAGGCACTACGTCCTAAGTGTGGTGAATTCGCAGCATGTGACGCGGTCCCGGAAAACTTAAAATATACTTGATAGTTTGCAAGTGTAGTAGAAGTAAACATTCCTGTAAAATTGCCAGGATGCCAGGTTAATGCGACATCTACGTCATCAAACAGTCCCTCTCTTACCATGAAGGTTTTTCCAGAACCACCCTCTTCTCCTGGGCAACCATAAAAACGTATAGTTCCATAAAGATTTTGTTCAATCATCATTTTCTTCACTGCAAGAATCGCTGCAAATACTGATGCACCAAATAAATTATGACCGCATCCGTGTCCATTACCATTTTGCAAGATTGATTCTTTGTTGGAGCTTTGCTTCTTTTGACTTAAACCTGAAAGAGCATCATATTCTCCTAGTATTCCAACAACTGGGTTCCCACTACCGAAACTTGCTATAAAGGCCGTCTCAATCCCTCCAACACCACGTTCAACCTGGAAGTCTTCAGCTTCTAGAGCTTGACATAGAAGTTCAGCAGACTGATATTCTTCAAATCTAGTCTCAGCAATTGACCATATTTGATCACTTATTTTGATAAATTGGTCTCTGTTCTCTTCAATAAATCTGTCAATTTCGGTAACTGTTCTCATCAATTCACTTCCTCTTTAGATGTTTCATTGAGAAATTGACGGACATTTGTCAGATACAACTCATTCTCCTCAGCATGCGGAGAATGACCGCTGTTTTCATAGATAATTAGTGTAGAATTTGGGATTTCTGCCGCTATTTCTTGTGAGCATTCTACTGGTGTCACCCAATCATGTCTACCAACCGAAACGAGTACCGGCACGTTAATCTGTTTTAATTTTTCTTTTACATCGTATTTAGGCTGATTTACTTTAAAGGCATAGTTATGAGTTTCATAGTGGTAGAAGATTGAATTGATTCTTTCTTGAATTTTGTCAGGTTCATATTCAACCGTATATAGAGGAAGTAGAGCTCCAAAAATGTCTTTCAAACCCTGATTGGATTCTGTTTCGCCTTTCCAAAGACGCTCTAAAACATCTTCTGTTACTCCAGGTAGATTAGCTTTTAATGCTGTTTCAGTGGATAAATGGTGATAACCTTGATTAGCAGCGGTATCTCTTAATAAAACATGTGTTACATGCTCTTGATAACGTAGTACGTATTCAAGGGATAAAAAGCCTCCATACGATCCCCCGTGAATCATGATTTTATCAACTTTTAAAAGTTTTCTTAGCTCGTCAATATCTGATGTCCACTGTTCGTGAGTATAAGGAGGTTTATCCTCTGATCTTCCAGAACCTCTCATATCTAGAAATATCAGTTTATATTGATCTCCTAATGAGGAAAAAGCACTCAAGTCAGCACGGCAGTCTCCTAAACCTGGTGCTCCATGAATAAAGAATATTGGTTTCCCATCTTCTTTTCCATGTACTTCGTAATATATTTTGCAGTCATTTAATGTAGTGAACACAACTATTCAACTCCTTTTATAGATTAGGCACTATTATTAAGTCCATCGCAATATAGAAAATCATAGATTAATAGAAAAAACGTCGTAGGAACGACGTTTTTTCTCAATTTCAGGAAAAACGATTAGTTTGCTCCACTAACTGCCCATTTTTGTAGGTTGTGGTGCGTACCAAATGTCTTCGGTTTACCAAATTCAACACGCTTATTCACACCAGCAAAATCATGGTCAGAATATAAAGTTAGAACCGGTATCTCTTCAATGATTAACTTTTGTACATCACTGTAGATTGCTTTACGCTTTTCTGGATCTGCTTCTTGCTTACCTTTTAGAAGTAGTTCATCCATTTCAGAACTGCTATACTTCATAAAGTTATAAGTAGCTCCAGTTGTATATACATTTGAAACATCTGGATCAAGCGTTAAAGTGAATCCAATTAATAATAAGTCGAATTCTCCCGCTTTACCTTTTTGCATAATTGTTGGGAAGTCATAGTTTGTAATTTCTGTTTTCACACCGATTTGAGCTAAACTTTGAGCAATAATAGGAGCTGATTGCTCACGTACTTTGTTACCAATTGGAACAACAAGTTCTAATGGTTTACTGAAATCAAATCCAGCATCTTCAAGCATTTTCTTAGCTTCTTCAGGATTATAATCAATCGATCCAACACTCTTATCTAAGAACGGGTTAACAGAAGAATACGGCCCATCAATGTACTCACCATAACCTTTTAATAACTTATCAACTAATACCTGGCGGTCAACTGCCATTGATAAGGCTTTACGAACTTCTGTACTTAAACGTTCATTATTAAACATCATCGTTTGGAAACCAATTGTTGGCTCAATAGAAGTCTCTACATGATCAAAGCCACTTACTGTGTCATAATCTTGAACGGCAATCTTACCAATACCTTTTGATACGTTGAAGTCAAGCTCTCCTGTTTGAAGTTGAGCGACTAAGTTTGGAGCAGGCATAATCTTAATGAATAATTTTTCTAACTCTGGAGTACCACCATGGTAATCTGGATTAGCAACTAGCTCTACATACTGATCTTTTTCATATTTTACAAATTTAAATGTACCATTTGTTACATCCGGATTTTGCATATACGGATGAGTTGAAATCTCTTCAACTGGCACATCACCTAAAATGTGTTTAGGAAGAAGAAGAATATTCAGTCCAAACATTTCCTTCATATAGTTAGGATCAACTGGTACAGCTGTTGTTAATTCAACTGTTTTTTCATCTACAACTTTAACGGAAGATAACTCTGTTTGTCCCTCTGGTAATTTACCATTAGCCTCTAAACCAGCTAACATAGAGATATTAGCACCTTGAGATGTTTCAGACTTAGGGTTCGCAATTAAATTTACCGTAAACGCTAAGTCTTCTGCTGTTACAGGTGTTCCATCGGACCATTTTGCATCTTTGTTAATTTTAACTGTATAGTTCTGGCCATCAGTTGATTCAAATGACTCTGCTAAACGAGGTACAAAGTTTAACGGACCGTCCATTTCTAATAACGTATCTTGGAAAAACTTTTGAATGAACATTGCCGCAACGTCACCCGAGTTAATTGGGTTAAAACCAGTTGGCGGGTTTACTAACCCAATAAACATGGTGCCTGGTTCACCTTCTGTAGTAGTTGCTTCACCTGATTTTCCTTCACCTTCACTAGCGCCTTCACTAGTAGATGGTTCTGAAGTTCCACTACAAGCTGCCAAAAGTAGCAATGATAGAATTGCCATGAAACTAATTAACTTTTGAACTGATTGTTTCATTGATATTCCCCCCATTAATAAATTTGTTCTATATAAGAAGTGTTAACTACTTAAAGCTCTTTGGATCTACTGCATCACGAAGACCATCACCCATAAAGTTAATTGAAATGACAGCTAATACAATCATCAAGCCAGGCGGAAGCCATAACCACGGTTGTTGCGCTAGGACTGTTAACGATTGAGCTTCGGTTAACATATTTCCCCAGCTTGCTGTAGGTGGTTGTACACCCATTCCAAGAAAACTTAGAGATGCTTCCATAATAATTGCAAAAGCAATTCCAAAGGTTGCATTTACAAGTATTGGAGCTAAGGCATTTGGCAAAATGTGATTCAGTAGTATTCTAGGTGTAGAATATCCAAGTGCAACTCCGGCTTTAACGTAATCCATTTCTTTAAGAGATAACACACTTCCCCTGACGATACGTGCAATAGGTGGCCAACCGAGTAAGCCCAAAACCAATATAATATTAAATAAGCTAGGACCCATTACACTTACTAAAACAAGAATAACCATTAAGTAAGGAAATGACATAAATACATCAGTGATACGCATGATGAGCATATCGACCCATCTCCCCATATAACCAGCCATTGCACCTAAAATGGTACCTATTACTACATAGATAGCAACGGCGCCAACACCAACAGAAAGTGAAACACGAGAAGCGTAGATTAAACGACTTAATACATCACGACCTACTTGATCTGTACCAAGTAGATATTCTGCAGATGGCCTTGCTTCAAACTCGTATCCAACCTCATATGGATCCTGAGGAGCAATAAGAGGAGCAAATAAAGCCATTAAGACAAACAAAGTGAACAAAACCAATCCTAATACTGCGAGCTTATGTTTTAAAAACCTTGTCGTAACGACTCTTAAATAACTCTCTTCCTTACCTAAGCCCTCTTGGCTTTTGGTAGCATTAATGACAACTTGAGAATCTGCTTCTAACTTTGGTAATGACATCTATTCCCCCCCCTTTTAGTTGTATTTAATTCGAGGATCTACAACTGAGTATAGTACGTCCGTTATAAGGTTAGAAAATAACACCGTAAATGCAGCTAAAAAGTTCAGGGCCATTAGTGTTGGATAATCACGAGAGCCAATAGATTGGATAGTTAGCTGTCCTAACCCCGGCCATTGGAATATTTGTTCTGTTACGACCGCTCCACCTATTAGAAGTGGAATATCCAAACCAATTACAGTAACAATGGGAATAAGTGCATTTCTAAGAGCATGTTTATTGTTTACTAAGAATTCACGTAGACCCTTTGCCCTTGCCGTTCTTAAATAATCCTGTCCTAAGACCTCTAGCATACTTGAGCGAACATATCGAACCATATTTCCAGCAATTCCTGTACCTAACACGATGGCCGGCAAGATTAAATGCATTAACGTATCTATCACTCCACCGTCAGAACCTAATGTATTCATTCCACCAGTAGGAAAAATTTTAAATACGATGGAGAAAACATAAATGGCTCCTAGACCAAGGAAAAAGTTAGGGATAGAAATTCCTAAAAACGATACTGAGGTTGTCAAGTAATCAACAAATGAATACTGTCTAGTTGCACTAATAATACCGACAGGAATTGCAATTAAGTACGCAATGATGAGGGAAGCTCCCATCAGTAACAGAGTAGGTCCTAATCGATCTGCTATGTTACTCATGACCGGTTCATAAGTGGCATATGAAAAACCAAAATCACCCTGAACCATATTCCCCATCCATCTACCGTATTGCTCCCATAATGGATCATTTAATCCTAGTGCTTCTTTCTTTGCTTCCTTATCCGCTTCAGACATATTGGGGTTTACAAACATATCAACTGGATTACCAGGTGCTAGGTTAATAATAAAGAAGTTGAAGATCGTGACCCCTATTAATACAGGGATTGCAATTAATATTCTTCGTACGATATATTGGAACATGTTTTACCCTCCCCTCAAAAATAATTAATTTAATGGAAAATGACAGGCTACGGAATGAGTAGTACCGGTTAACACTGGCGCCTCCTCCATACATTTGCTCACTGCAAAAGGACATCGGGTATGAAATTTACAACCCTTTGGCGGATTTGCTGGGTTAGGTACATCCCCTTCGATTACCACTCTTTCGCGATTACGCATATGAGGATTAGGAACAGGATACGCACTTAGTAGTCCACTTGTATATGGATGTTTAGGATTTTTAAAGATTTCCTCCGTTGTCGCAATCTCAACGATGTTACCTAAATACATAACAGCAATACGGTCGCTTATATACTTAACTGCCCCAAGACCATGAGCTATGAATAAATAAGTTAAATGAAACTCTTTTTGTAAATCTTTTAATAGATTCAATACTTGCGCCTGGATGGAAACATCTAATGCTGATACCGGTTCATCACATACGATAAGTTTTGGATTTAGAATTAGTGCCCTCGCAATTCCAATCCGCTGGCGCTGTCCACCTGAAAACTCATGAGGGTATCTACTACTATAAGAGCTTGGTAATCCAACAATCTCTAAAATATCAGCTACTTTCTTCTTTACCTCCTCTGGCTTCGCCAGCTTATGAAACAAAAGCGGTTCACTAAGTAAATCTCCAATTCGTTTTCTAGGATTGAGAGAGGAGTATGGATCTTGAAAAATAATTTGCAAGTCCGTTCTAACTTTTCTCATTTCAGAGACAGATAGATTTGTTAGATTTGTTCCTTCAAAAAGAATGTCACCTTCTGTTGGCTTTTCTAACTGGACAATAGCTCTCCCTGTTGTTGACTTCCCACAACCAGATTCACCAACTAATCCAAGTGTTTCCCCAGGGAAAATATCGAATGTAAGGCCATCAACCGCTCTAACATGTCCGACTGTTCTTGAAAATATCCCTTTTGTTATAGGATAATGTTGCTTCAAATTTTTGACTTCTAATAATGGTGCTTTGTTAGTCTTTACTTCTTCCTTTTCTACTACTGGTTGCAAGCTCATACATGGATCTCCTTCCCCTGATGAGTTGTTTTACTTTCTTCTACTAACCAACATCTCACTTTGTGGTTTCCTTCTTGGTCAGTATGAATTAAATCGGGTTGTTCTTGTAAGCATCGCTCTGTTGCAAACTCACAACGAGTATGGAATCTACACCCTGTCGGCATATTTTGCAAACTTGGAACAGCACCTGGAATAGAAACGAGTCTCTCTTCTGCATCATATTCAATATGTGGGATAGAGCCGATCAACCCTTTTGTATAAGGGTGTTTCGGATCATCAAATAATGTGTAAACATCCGCCTCCTCCACAACCTGACCTGCGTACATTACGATTACCCGGTCAGCCATCTCAGCAATTACACCCAAGTCATGTGTAATAAGAACAATGGAGGTGTTAGATTGAGTTCTCAACTTCTTCATTAACTCTAGTATTTGCGCTTGAATGGTTACATCTAGAGCCGTAGTTGGTTCATCAGCGATTAATAGTTTTGGCATACAGGATAAAGCCATCGCAATCATGACACGCTGTCTCATCCCACCTGATAAAGCGTGAGGATATTCATCCATAATGGCTTCTGGTCTTGGGATTCCTACTTTACTAAGCATTTCAATAGCATACGTTTTTGCTTCTTGCTTTCCGAGCTTCATATGTAGACGAATACCTTCTGTCATTTGATTCCCAATAGTAAATACAGGATTTAGAGAGGTCATTGGTTCCTGAAAGATCATTGATATCTCATTTCCTCTAATGCTTCTCATTTCTGACTCCGGGATTTTTGCTATGTCTTTACCATTAAAATTAATAGACCCCTTTTTAACAACTCCATGCTTCCCTAGGAGTCTCATGATTGATAAAGATGTTACACTCTTCCCACAACCAGACTCACCAACAATCCCAATAGTTTCTCCTGGTTTAAGCTGAAAGCTTACCTCTTCTACTGATGTCACCTCTCCTTTTCCTGTCCTAAAAACAGTTTGAAGCTTGTCGACATTCAATAAGTAATCTCCCACTTTAGCCCCCCCTTTACAGTACTTCAATCTATTAAGCTTGTTCTGCCAAAAGCTTCTCCTCATTTGATTCCTGCTCACACAAATAATGGTGTGTGATAGAAAGCAATGCTTTTCCAGCTGTTAACATAGCTCTTTCATCAAAATCAAACTTAGGGTGGTGGTGTGGATAGCAAGCTCCAATTTCCTCGTTACCTGCAGAAGTAAAGAAAAACATTCCTGGCTTATTTTGGATAAAGTATCCAAAATCCTCACTACCCATAATTGGATCTATATTGATTAATTTTTCTTCTCCAACACTCGGTTTCATTACGTTAACAAATATATCTGTTTCTCTGTCATGATTAACGACTGCTGGATAACCTCGTGTGTAAGAAACCTCTGCACTTGCATGAAACGCTGAACAAACATTATCTACTATGTGCTTGATTTCATTTTCGATATGATCTCTTACCTCAGGGTCAAATGTTCTAACTGTCCCTTTAATCTCAGCAGAATCAGCAATGACATTTAGTGCTCCACCCGCATGGAATGCTCCCACCGAAACAACCGCAGGCTTTAGTGGATTAATTTGACGAGAAACAATATGTTGAAGTTGATTAACAACTTGAGTACCAATTGCAATGGCATCAATTGTTTCATGCGGAGAAGCTCCGTGACCACCTTTCCCTTGAACCTTAATAACAAAGGCATCACCAGCAGCCATCATGGCTCCCTTTCGATAGGCATAAACACCATAAGGTACATTCGACATTAAATGTGTACCAAAAACTGCATCAACGCCCTCTAGACATCCATCCTCTACCATTGCAATCGCACCACCTGGAGCTAGTTCCTCTGCATGTTGATGGAGGAGCACTACATTCCCATGGAGAAATTCTCTATTTTCCTGTAATACTTTAGCTACGCCCATTAAAGTTGAAGTGTGACCGTCATGACCACAGGCATGCATGACACCTGGTACTTTAGATTTATAAGCAACGTCTTTTTCATCTTGGATTGGCAGAGCATCGAAGTCTGCGCGTAGAGCAATTGTTTTACCTGGTTTTGCACCTCTAATTATTCCTACAACTCCATTCCCACCAACACCTGTTTTTACTTCAATCCCAAGACTTCTTAAATAATCAGCAATTTTAGTCGGTGTTCTCTGCTCTTGAAAAGATAGCTCCGGATTCATATGGAAATCTCGTCTCCATTCAACCATTTGGTCATAAAGTTCATCTAAACTTACCTTCCAACTATCTAACATATAAAACACATCCTTTTCTGGTTATTTTAAAATCAATGAGTGATTCTAAATATACTGAAATGTATTTTTATACACATTTAACTGTATAATACTATTCATTTCTATAATTCCAGGAATATCTCGTATTCGTTTAAAACTACTAGACAGGTCATCTTGAGATGGCACTGCGATTTGAGTCATTATTTGATATTTACCAGATGTAGTTGTGATAAATCTGACTTCTCGTAGATTTCGCAAACCCTCTATTACTTGCTCTAGCGCCATTAACTCCACCATCAACTCAATAATTGCTCCAGCCTTTACTCCAATCGCAGTTGGATTCACCACTCCTACAACTTGGAGAATCTCATGATCAATTAGATTTTTATATCTACTTCTAATTGTTTTCTCAGTAACATTTAACTGTGTTGCTATTTCTGTAAATGACATTCTTCCATCTTTTGATAGGCACCTAATTATTCCCCTATCCAATTCATCAATTTGCCCATTCATGGCCATTACCTCCTTTCGTCTAGAAGGCGTCATTCTTGGTTGTATTTCGTATCATATGTATCGTGTCTTCTCACAAATTAGTAAAATAGCTGGAAAAATTTACTGTAAAATGAAACTATTGTTAGTAATATAAAACAGAAAACTATAAAAATCAATTAATTTTTTAGAAAATTTATAATATTTACTAATTTATATTTATACATAATTCGACATAAACAACTTGTAAGCGTCACCATTATATTAAATGGTTAAACTGAGGTTTTTATTTCAGGAAAATATTTCAATTCGTGGTAAACTAATAAAGTAGCTTAGTTAAGTGGGAATAATAAAGGAGGGAAATAAAATTAAAAGAATCGTTAAAAAACTTCCTCAACTGTTAGGCATCCTTTGCTATGTAACGACTATTTTATATGTCGTCTCCAATTTCTTTCAAAGTGTATTCATCAATTATGCATACAGTATCTTAGGAGGCATCTTACTCTTTTTTTCATTTTTTTATATTTCTACAATAAACCGTATTGTCATAACAACATTATTAGTAGTTGGAGGTCTATGTTTTAAGTATTCTAACGTTACTTTCTTTGAAGCTTTAATAGGATTTGGAGAAAATATGAATCTGCTTTCATTATTCTTGCTGATCCCGTTAATTGGTACGTTTATGTCTTCTGCTGGCTACTTATCTGCATTAAAGGGAAAAGTACAGCAACGAGAAGCAACGGGAGTAACTCATCCTTATCGGCTTAGTTATTTCTTAACAGCAATGACTGGGATCATTTTAAACTATGGTGCCATAGCGATTGTAAAAAAGATATCTAATGAAAGTTTCTCCACCTATCATGATCAGAAATTAAGTTTAAATATTATGAGAGCGTTCGGTTTTTGTATGCTTTGGTCACCTTATTTTGTAAATATTGGTCTAATTCTTGTTTTATTTGACTTGTCATGGTTCGATATTGGGGGATATGGGTTTTTCTTGGCTATTATTTATTTGCTGCTTTCATGGCTCTTTTTTTATAGAATTACTTTTACTGATGACCCCATTTTAGGAAAAAAATCATACACTAAAGATCGATTATCTCAAGAATCCTTAAAACCATTTTTCTTTTTTTGTACTGTGTTAATCTGCTTATCTTTTATTCTTGACTATTTCTTAGCTGTAAACATGCTTACAGTAGTTACATTACTTTCAATTACTCTACCGTTTATTTGGGCGGGGTTCACTGGCGTTTTTAAGTCCTACACGCAAGACGTCGCTGAGCAGATTAAGCATTCCTTTGTTCGCTTAAAAAACGAGTTAGCAGTCTTTGTAAGTGCTGGATTTTTTGGTCTGTCACTGTCTTACACAGATATTGGATTGCATATTTCTAGTTTTTTGTTTAAAGCTTCCTTTGGTTCTATTTATCTATTAAGTATTTTCATTGTTGTTTTGACCATCCTATTGTCTCAAATTGGTATGCATCCTGTGATCATTGTCATTGGGATTGGTAGCGCACTTTCACCTCATAAATTTGGGGTCAGTGCAGAGTATATGGCTATGATTCTTCTGATTGCATGGACAACTGCCACTCAAATGTCTCCTTTTTCAGGACAGGTGTTAATGACTTCACGTCTAGTTAACCTTTCACCTAGTATAATTATAAGACAGAATGCAATGTTTGCAGCCAGTCTTGCCGGTTTATTAACTACCATTACATATGCCATACTTGTGCTTGGTTGGATATAGAATATTACTATAAAAAGACTCTTTTCTAAACGATAATTACGGCATTTATCGTTAAAAGTGAGCTTGACTTTATATAGTAGATCTGAAAAGCAACAAAGTTTTAGAAAAGAGCCTAAAAAAAGATGAAAAACCATAATGGGCTTTTCATCTTTTTTATGTTTCGTCTCCCTTATTTTACAATTAAGACCGGACAGTTTACTCTCTTTGCGACTTTATGACTGACACTTCCTAACACAAACTCTTGTAAACGATTTAATCCCCTACTTCCGATTACCACCAAATCAAATCGATTAGTATTAGCATATTCCACAATAGTTGGTCCTGCATCCCCATGAAGAATTTCCACTTGGAATGTAACGCCTGAGTGTTGTGCTGCCAACTCAATTTCTTTTATTCTTGCTTTTCTACTGCCAAGAACATCTAGAGAGTTCCAGTTTGTTAATACCTCTGACTTTGCTTTTCCTGGATCAATGACGTAAACAATTACAACACGTGAATCTGGTGTACAGCTAGCAAGATGAAATGCATGTTCGCCTGCACGTTTAGAATGCTCTGAACCATCAGCTGAAAGCAATATTTTCTTATACACTTGATTTCCCTCCTTAGACTTATTTACAATACTAAACCATTCACTTTAAATCTAAGATGAGAGATAGCCTTTCATCCAAACACTCATAGTCAATACCCCCGCTATTACTAACTGATCATTTTTAAGTGTTGTTTAATTTCTTCAATTTGTTCCAAGTGGCGTGCTTCATGATATCCAATAAATTCAACCCATTGCTTTAAACTTAACAAACCAAAGATGGGATGCTGAAATGATTTTTGCTCTAATATTTCATCGCTTACTTGTTCTTTAAGTGCTACTAACGAAATTCGAGATTCTATAAGTTTTTGATGTATGTCTTCAAATGATAAGAATTGACTGGATGGTTCAAGGACGGAAGGAGCCTTCACCTTTGTAGACCGATTTACTGTATAATGAATAGGCTTTTTTTCAGTGGTTGTACTAGAAGGGTTCTTCAACTCTTTTGTAATGGATTGAACCACCAGGCGTTCAATTAAATAGAGATGTTCCAAGTTTTCCATAATAGACCAGGTTCCCTCTCCAACTCGCTTATTTAACTGTTCATCCGTGAATCCGCTTACACTCTTAAGCAATCTTTCTCTAATTCGATGAATCTCTTGCATTTATTCTCCCCCTTAACTCATATATTTTTCTAAATTATACCAGAAAACTCACTTATAACTGCAACTTTCTTTTTGACCCACTTTACAATAACAGTATAATGGAAAAATTTTATATTTATGGAACAATCATTGAAATATAATGTCGAACTTGATTATTTATTAGCCAAATATGGCCTTTTATTGGTCATTTACTCAATTTTATTAGTCAACAGTAGAAAGACCACCTTCACAAAGGTGGTCCCCATCTATATATGAGATAAAACAATCAAAGAACACTAGAATCGTACTATTTACCTTGATTTAGTTTCCTTCCCCCATTAATAGGGATTGTACTCATCAATCTAGAACATTAACCTTTTAGTTTAGCAGACGGATTCGGAGGTAAATTGAACTGAGATCTTTTATCATTCGTAGTGATGATATAAATGGCTGTTGCAACAATGGCTAATGCAATGAAGGAGCCAATATTAAAGATTCCTTTTTGTGAATACCAAACAATCGAATAACCAATCGAACCTGCAAAAAGGGCATAATACGTAAAAGGTAATAACGTTTTTCGGATAACCGCTCCTTCTTTTCCAACTAATCCTACGACAGCCGATGCTGCAACAACATTATGAACACAAATCATGTTCCCTGCAGCTCCCCCCACAGCCTGTAAAGCGACAATCCAGGTTGGATCAACACCAATCTGTGAGCCTACGTCGTATTGAAATAAAGAGAACATCATATTACTTACCGTATTACTTCCAGCAATAAAGGCACCTAGTCCTCCTATAAAGGTTGAGATAAGTGGCCAGAAATCACCCGTAATAGCCGCGACTCCATTCGCAAGCTCAATTGGCATACGCTCAAAGCCGGCTGCTCCACCGCCTGAGTTTAAAAATACCTGAACCATTGGCACTGTAAATACGAGTGCAGTTGAAGCGGCAATCATCGTTTTACCTGATTGAACCCACGCACGCTTGTATGCGCTTCCATCCATTTGATGAATAAAGAAAGTGATGAGGGATACAACAATAAAGATCGTGCCTGGTAGATAAAGTGGTTCAAAACTTGATGATATTTCTGTACCAAATAGATTCTCAAATGAAACTTTCCAAGATTTTAGCCACCCCATAATAGGAAGCGTTTTCAATCTAGTTAATACAAGTAAGACCCCTACAAGTATATACGGTGTCCAAGCAAGGAACATGCTCATACTTCCACTTTTATGTGAAATATCTTTCATGACTAACTTTCCTGACCATTCAGGATCCCATGTTGATTTTTCATCAAAATCCCATGTTTCCTCCGACTTTGGCATTAGAAAGCCCTTCTTTGCCGCCGTGACTACGATAGCTAAACCAATGAGACCACCAATCATAGAAGGAAATTCTGGACCTAATAAATTAGCTACAAGAATATATGGGATGGTCATTGCAAATGAAGCAAATAAGGCAAACTTCCATACTTTAATACCTTCGGAAAATGACTTATTCTTACCAAAAAATTTAGTCATGAGTGCAACCACAAATAAAGGAACAAATGTACCTGCAATCATATGTAACAATGCTACTTTTGTTCCAATCATGGATAAAAAGGAAATCATATCGTTTGTAATACCACTATCTGCTGATAAACCCGTCTGTATTCCAACGAGGATAGGGGTACCTACTGCTCCGAAAGAAACTGGGGTACTTTGTATAACCATGCCTGCAACGACAGCTGCCATTGCTGGAAACCCGAGTCCAACTAGCAGAGGTACGGCTACAGCTGCTGGAGTTCCAAAGCCTGCTGATCCTTCGATAAATGAACCAAACAACCAAGCAATGATTATGACTTGGATTCTACGATCAGGTGAAATATCTGTAAACCCTTGACGAATCGTTTTAATCCCACCACTCTCTTGGAGAGTGTTTAGTAAAAGAATGGCTCCAAAAATGATAAATAATAATGTCCCAGCTACTACTAAACCATGAACCGACGCTGCTGCAACATTAGCCCCAGGAACTTTCCATACAAAAAGAGCGAGGACAACAGCAACAAAATAAGAAATCGGCATTGCTTTACTTGCTGGCCACCGAAGCCCCACGAGGAAAATGGCAACTGCTAGGATGGGAAGAAGAGATAAAAACGCTAACACCCCTGTACTCATGTAAATCTTTCCCCTTTCTATTCTCTAATATGAAACTATGAAAGTTCATTGTTGCGTATAAAGAAACACTGGTGTATAACTGTTGCAAAACTGTTATACAACAACAAACCTCCTTATATTATAGTTGTTTACGTTTCTATTAATTCTTGAAACTGACAAAACTCAAAAAAAATAATCTACTTCTAGTTGAAGTAGATCTGAAAAATTTTTTATTTTATTATGTCTTTTGTATATCCAAGTCTTGTAGATATTCTGTACCCGATTTCTCTCATTTTACCTTGTAGCTGCTCCATTCTTTCACCTGTCATTCTAATGGTCGGGCCTGAAATGCTGACAGCAGCAATAGCCCTTTCTAAATGGTCAAAAATAGGAACTGCGATACAAGAAATACCAGGTTCATTTTCTTCTAAATCAAGTGCATATCCCAATTTTTTCACATTGTTTAATTCCATTAAGAACGCTTCTTTTTCTGTAATGGTTTTATTTGTATGCATAGGAAGACCTTTTCTCTCCACAATATCTAAAACCACGCTCGAGGGTAGATTCGCAAGTATGGCTTTTCCTACCGATGTACAATGCATAGGTGCTCTTTTACCTACCTTAGAATGCATACGTAACGTTTCTGTTCCTTCAAGCTTTTCTATATATACTACTTCTCCTTGATCATAAACAACAAGATGAATAACCTCGTTCGTTTCTTGTTCAAGTTCCTGTAAATAGGGTCTAGCCTCTGCCCTCAGGTCAATAGATTCCAATAGCCTTGAGCTTACTTCTAGAAATTTATACCCTAGTTTATAACGTCCCGTTTCTACATCCTGTTCTACATACCCATATTGAACCAATGTAGATAATATTCTGTATACAGAACTTTTATTAATGTCGATTTGATTGGCAATTTCCGTGACGCCTAATCCACCTTTTTTCATGCTAACAAGATGAACAATATCTAATGCACGACTCACAGATTTGACCATATTTTCTCTTTCCATCACATCACCTCAAGCTACTACAAGCTTAATAAGCATTCACATTCTTCTTAACTTTAACAAATGTGTTTTTTAGATTACCTATTTCTTTGATCTCACATTCGATAACGTTACCTTCGCCTACCATTTCTGCCCCAACCGGGCTACCTGTTAAGATGACGTCACCAGGCTGTAATGTCATAACATTCGTTAAGTACGAAATCATCTTTTTAATGGGAACAATCATAAGTTCAGTGCCACTATTTTGTTTTTCTACTCCATTTAAATATGCCTCCACTCTTACATTAAGCGGATCAAGCTCAGTTTCAATGACTGGCCCTAAAGGGGTAAAGGTATCAAATGCTTTACCAACCGTCCAGTGACCCGCTTCATGGAAAAATTGAGAAGCCGTAACATCATTACCGATTGTATAACCAAAGACATAATCTAATACGTCATCTTCTGAAACTTGCTTCGCTTCTTTCCCGATTACAATGGCTAGCTCAGATTCAAATTTAACCTCGTCAATTCCCTCAGGTATTACGATTTCATCATGTGGACCAATTACAGAGGTAGTGGGCTTAAAGAAAAATACAGGGATACTTGGCAATTCAGCAGGCAGGTCCTCCACCTTCGTAACAAAATTGGCTCCGATCCCAATAATATGTTTTGGCTCTAATGGTGCCAGTAACTTCACTTCTCCTAAGTTATATGTAAGGTCTGTATATTCCCATTTACTAAAGATGTTTCCACTAATCACTTTGATTGTTTGATCTGTAAGTACTCCCGCAAGTGTTTCATTGTTCACTGAAAATCTTACAAATTTCATGGTCAAATCTCCTCTCAATACGTTCATAAGTAGAGGGCATTCCACAGAATGCCCTTAAGCATTTATTTATTAGGCTATTTATTCACAGCTTGCTTTGCCTTTGCTTCAATCCTTCTTCGGTGCAGAATCGGTTCTGTATACCCATTAGGCTGCTGATACCCTTCAAATACTAATTCACAAGCTGCTTGAAAGGCAACAGACTCATCATAATTAGCAGACATTGCTCGGTACTCAGAATCACCAGCATTTTGTTCATCTACTACTTTAGCCATACGTTTTAATGTTTCCAGTACCTGTTCTTTTGTACAAATTCCATGGTGTAACCAGTTTGCAACATGCTGACTTGAGATTCTTAAAGTTGCGCGGTCCTCCATTAATCCAACATTGTTAATGTCAGGTACTTTTGAACAACCTACACCTTGCTCAACCCACCTAACTACGTAACCTAAAATCCCCTGTGCATTATTATCTAATTCTTGTTGAATTTCTTCAGAAGTCCAATTGGGCGCAACTGCTACTGGAACTTCTAAAATATCATTTCTAAGGTCAGCTGATTGCTTTAGAAGTTGGTTCTGTACTTCTTTTACATCAACTTGATGATAATGAAGAGCATGAAGGGTAGCAGCAGTTGGTGATGGTACCCAGGCAGTATTCGCTCCTGCTTTTAGATGTCCTATCTTTTGTGTAATCATCTCTGCCATTAAGTCTGGCATTGCCCACATACCTTTACCAATTTGAGCTTTCCCTTGGAATCCACTTTCTAAGCCGACAAATACATTTGACCTCTCATAGCCTTGTAACCACTTTGTTGTCTTCATTTCATTTTTACGAATCATTGGACCAAGCTCCATGGAAGTATGAATTTCATCACCTGTTCGATCCAAAAATCCTGTATTAATGAAGACAACTCTATCTTTAACTTGGCTTATACAATTTTTAAGGTTTAAGCTAGTACGGCGTTCCTCGTCCATAACCCCAATTTTTAAGGTATTACGTTCTAGACCAAGTAGATCCTCAACTTGATTAAACAATTCATTTGCAAATGCTACTTCTTTTGAACCGTGCATTTTAGGCTTTACAATGTAGACAGAACCCTTTGCAGAATTTTGATAAGGTCCATTTCCTAATAATGAATGCTTGGCAATGAGAGTCGTCACAACTGTATCAAGAATGCCTTCCTGGATTTCTTGTCCATGTTCATCTAGAATCACAGAATTTGTCATCAAATGACCTACATTACGAACAAACATTAAGGAACGTCCTGGCAACACAAGCTCTTTACCAGTTGTAGTGGTGTATGAGCGATCTGGATTTAAAGTTCGGTTCATACTCTTACCACCTTTTTCAAAGGTAGCACTAAGATCACCTTTCATGAGGCCCAACCAGTTTCGGTACACAATTATTTTATCTTCTGCATCAACAGCTGTAACAGAGTCCTCGCAATCCATAATGGTCGTAATGGCAGCCTCAAGTAAAATATCTTTTACACCTGCATCATCATTTTTTCCAATAGGATGTTCTCTGTCCACCTGAATTTCAAAATGGAGACCATTGTTAAGAAATAAAACTGAGTTTGGTTCGTTCGAATCACCTTGATAGCCGATGAATTTAGATTCGACTACAAGACCTGTTGTGGTACCATTTGATAATGTAGCCTGAAGATTACCCTCCACAATAGCATACTTTATGACATTACGATGCGACTGCTCTTTTAAAGGAACAACTTCATCTAAAAATGTTCTGCCAAATTCAATAACTTTATTACCCCGAATAGGATTGTAACCACCTTCTCGAGTAGCACCATCATCTTCACTGATTACGTCTGTACCGTATAATGCATCATATAAGCTACCCCACCTTGCGTTTGCAGCATTAATAGCATAGCGTGAATTATTTACAGGTACTACCAGTTGTGGCCCAGCCTGTAATGTAACAGATTCATCTACATTCTTAGTTGTAATCTCAAAATCCGCAACTTCTGGTTCTAAGTAACCAATTTCAGTAAGAAAGCTCTTGTATTCTTCAAAATTAAAATTTGCTTTATTTTCCTTGTACCAACTATTTATTTTCTCCTGTATTTCATCACGTTGGGCTAATAATGCCTTATTTTTAGGTGTCAGGCCTGAGATTAATTTTTCTAATCCTGCCCAAAAATGACTGTGTTCCACTTCACTTCCTGGAAGAACTTCACGATTAATAAATTCATAGAATGCTGAATCAACTTGGATATTTCCTACTTTAACATATTGACTCATTCATTAATCCCCCTTTTGTTTGTTATTACAAAACAGCGTTTCTTATTTCTTATTAAAATCATATCATGACGTACGAACTTCCTACAATAAAAAGTTAAATTTTGGGTGCATTTTGTTCCTTCAATTCTTGTTTAATTTCAACACACCGTCCCGGGCTTGGGAATAATTTCCCTGCATTTAAAAGATTTTCAGGATTAAATACGTCACGAATATTCGTTTGGGCAATGATTTCTTCATCATTAAAGACAAATCTCATCTCTTCCCTTTTCTCAATTCCCACGCCGTGTTCACCAGTAATCGTACCTCCTGCATCTGCACATACTTGTAAACAAGCACTTCCAGCAGCCAGAGCCTTCTCTGTTTCTCCAGGTACTCTTGCATCAAATAAGACTAATGGATGCAGATTTCCATCCCCGGCGTGAAAGATATTGGCAATTCTTAAACCATAATCTTCGCTAACTCTATTAATCTTACGGAGTACTTCTGGTAGTTTACTTCTAGGAATAACACCGTCTTGAACTAGGTAGTCTGGGGAGATCGCTCCCATCGCTCCAAAACCAGTCTTTCTATTTGCCCACCATCTAGCCCGTTCCTCTTCATCTTTTGCTACCTTTACTTCACGAACATTTCTATTTTTACATACTTCTAGTATTTGATTAATTTGTTCTTCAATGCCGGCAGATATCCCATCGACTTCAATTAATAACAGGGCTTCGATGTCCTTCGGATGTCCAACTGGAAATGCGGCAGCTTCCACACCTTCTATTGCAATTTTATCCATCATTTCAAGTGCTGCCGGTACAATTCCTTGTGAGATAATGTCAGAGACTGCCTGACTGCCATCCTCTATTTGATCAAAATAGGCTAGTACAGTTTGCTTCGCTTCAGGATTTTTTAAGATTCGGACCGTTATTTTTGTTACAATTCCTAAAGTACCTTCAGAACCAGTTAAAAGTCCTAATAAATCATATCCAGGTGAATCTGGAATCCCATTTTGACCAATTTCAATAATGTCTCCATTAGGAAGAACAACTTCTAGGCCTAAAATATGATTAGTCGTTACACCGTATTTAAGACAATGGGCTCCACCAGCATTCTCTGCAACATTACCACCAATCGTGCAGCAGTATTGACTAGATGGGTCGGGTGCATAATAGTACCCCTTATGAGAAATTGAGTTTGTAAGCTTAAGATTTACAAAGCCTGGTTCAACAACAGCTCTTCTATTTTCTAAATCTACACGAAGTAATTTTTTCATCCTAACTAAGCTGATAATAACTTCTCCGTTTAAAGGAATAGCCCCACCGCTTAATCCAGTACCTGCCCCTCTTGCTAAGAAAGGTAGGCCATTTTCAGAGCAGTATCTTACAATATCGGAAACTTCCTTCGTATTCTGGGGGAAGACTACTGCTTTTGGCAAATGCTTATGAAGTGTAAAACCATCGCAATCATAGGCAATTAAGTCTTCTTTGTGATAGAGTATAGATTTTTTTCCGCCTACAATTTTAGCGAGGTTCTTAATATGTGAATCCTTTGTATTTACAAGGTTTCCAATCATTGATTTCCCCCCTCTTGTTCAGACTCTTTTTGATAGGCCCAGTCCAGTAATTGAACAGTATGAACGATTTTCTGGTTCCGTCCATATTTTTGAACTCCAATTGCCATTTGCAACATGCATCCGGGGTTCCCCATTGAGATCATTTCCACGTCATCCGGTACGTTTTGCATCTTACTTTCTAAGACTTCTCCCGCCATTTCGGGATTTGTGATATTGTATATACCCGCACTACCACAACAGCGGTCTGCATTAGGCATATGGACCATTTCTACACCCGGTATATTTATTAATAAGTCTCTTGGCTCTTTACGTACACCTTGGCCATGGGCTAAATGACATGCATCGTGATACGTAATTTTCGTTTTTATCTCCGCTTTCGGTTTATCATATCCGGTGTCATATAAATATTTAGAGATGTCTTTTACCTTCTTTGAAAATCCAAGCGCTTTTTCGTGCCAGATAGGATCATCTCTAAATAACTCCGGATAATCGTGGAGCATACAACCACATCCTGCTGCATTCACGATTACTGTTTCTGACTGTTCAAATGCCTCAATATTTTGCTTTGCGAGCTTTCTTCCAGTCTCTCGATCCCCCGCATGGACATGAAGGGCACCACAGCATGTTTGTTGATTGGGGATTACGACATCATTGCCATTTCTAGTCAATACATTGATCGTCGCTTCATTAATATCACTAAACATTACATCCATAACACAGCCTGTTAAAAATGCAACTTCATTCTTCGTCATTCCTTTCGCTTTAATAACTGGTTCATTTTTATATTTTTTTCTTACAGGCTCGTTTATTTCTGGCATAACAGATTCCATATCGACAAGATGGTCAGGCATGATATGGATTAAACCTGTCTTACGTACAACTTTCTGAATACCACTTTTTTGATAGAATTTTAGAAAGCTACCAAAGTTGTTTAATCGTGAAGAGTGAGGAAAGAGTTCTTGTAGGAAAAATTTATTTACAGCTGCCTTCCAGCCCTTTAAAGGGAGGGCCTGGCGAATTTGACCTCTTGCTTCTTCAATTAACCCGCCAACATCTACATCTGCAGGACATGCAGTCGTACACGCCCGACAATCTAAACAGGCAAATACAGGATCTGTAAAATACTCATTTACTTCAAGCTTTCCTTCAGCCACAGATTTAATAAGGTGAACCCTACCTCTTGGTGAATGCTGCTCTTGTCCGGTTATTTCGTATGTAGGGCATGACTCTAAGCACATACCACAATGTACGCAATCAGCCCATTTATTTTCATCTGGGTGGTCGCTCCATTTAAAATTACTCAAGCTATTTGTTGTACATGGGGGGTCCTGTTGTAACAATTTTTCACTTACACTCATTTAGATGCCTCCTACATAACGTTTATAATTCAACAAGTTATTAGGATCAATTTTTCCCTTTATCCCTTTTAACAGAAAGAAATAGGATGGTAGTTCTCCCCATACATTAATCGTCTTTCTGAGCTCATAAGGTAGATGTTTAATAACCGCATACCCACCTAGGTTATTTGCATATGTTCTCAATTGTTTTATAGTTTTTAGAACATCTTCCTCTGCCCCACTAATATGAAATATGCATAACCCATGACCTAACCCACCATGAGCTTCTATTCGTACATTATTTTTATCTTGAAGAATCTCTGACTCTCTTAAAATACTAATGACATCGAGATTAACAAGTCCTACTTTCAAAGTTGCATCCGTGATTTTCTTTTCAAGTGTTAAAGGTTCTGGACCAAGTTTATAAAATTTTGACCAAAATTTAGAAGCCTCGTTTTTTTCATAAGTAACCATTTTTACTCCTAATGGTAGTAGTGTAGAAATCTGAAAAACTTGGTAGTCTACAGAGTTTTCAACATCCTCAAAACTTATTGCTAAGCTGTAGGCTTTCTCTCCATACAACCTGTTTGATACTGTTGGATTTAACAATTCTAATGAAACTGGCTCGAGCATGGTATCTAGTATTCTACTAGCAAACTCCTTAATTTCTTGAAATGAGGATCTTTGAAAGCTAAGTAACACGAGCTTTTCATCCTGTGGTAATGGTCTAAGCTTTAGTGTAATCTCTGATAAAACGCCTAGCGTTCCCATTGATCCAATAAATAATTTATTCATGTCATAGCCAGCTACATTTTTTACTACTTTTCCACCTGAACGTATGACTGTACCGTCAGGATAAACGGTTCTTAAACCAATTATTGCATCTCTTGCTGAACCATAGCCCAACCGTTTGGGACCGCTTTCATTAGCAGCTACAATTCCACCGATTGTTGAAGAATCTGGCCAAGTTGGATCTAATGAAATTTTTTGGTTATGTTCAGCTAAGTATTGCTGTAACTCGCCAAAAGGTGTTCCTGCTTTTACTGTTAGTGTCATGTCGCCAATAGTATGTTCCACTATACCTCTGTAATCAAACAGAGATAGAAGTATATCTGCTGTTTCATTTACTCCGCCAAATCCTCTTTTTGTGCCTGCACCCATTAAAGTAATTTTGAGGTTTCTTTCGCTTGCAAACTTCAAGAGATGAATGATTTCATCTTCCGTCGTCGGGTACACCGTTAGACCACCACTGTTTCCTAACGGATGCTTTTCATAAGATTCTATAATTTTCTCCTCAGAAATGACGGACTTTAGATCCGATAAATATTCAGCCACAACCACTTCAAACACCTCCGTTTCTTAATAACAAACAGTGTTTCTAATTAAATTCAAAAAAAAGATTCCCCTACTATTACCTAAATTAAACCATTTGTCCCTGTTTATTTCAACTAATATTTAGAAAATTCTAACATAAATATGAAACCAACTAAGAACGACATTAACATTATATTCACTAAAATTCTGCTCATACCAAGTTAAAAAGAAAAAGAGCAGAAAACAAGAAGTTCTCTACTCTTAAAAATCTACTTCATAAAATGTTCACGAACAAACTCTTCAACTTCTTCAGTTGTACTCATGGATAAAATCGTATGCTTATGCTTCGAAATTTCTTCCTTAGATAAAGTTTTTAGCTGTGAACGTGCTGGTAAAATAGAGGTTGCGCTCATGCTAAATTCATCTAGGCCTAGTCCAAGAAGTAACGGAATAGCGATTGGATCCCCAGCCATTTCTCCACACATTCCTGCCCACTTACCTTCTTTGTGAGCAGCTTCAATGACCATATTTACTAAACGAAGTATAGCTGGATGATATGGTTGATACAAGTAAGATACTTGTTCATTCATACGGTCAGCTGCCATTGTGTATTGAATAAGATCATTTGTTCCGATACTGAAGAAATCAACTTCTTTTGCAAATTGGTCTGCAATAATAGCACTAGATGGAATTTCAACCATCATCCCAATTTCAATGGATTCTGAAACCTTTGTACCAGAAGCTACTAGCTTTTCTTTTTCCTCTAATAAGATTCCCTTCGCTTGACGAAACTCATCTAATGTTGCAATCATAGGGAACATTATTTTTAGATTTCCATATACACTTGCACGTAACAATGCGCGTAATTGTGTCCTAAAAATATCTTGCTCTTCTAGACATAATCGAATTGCACGGAAACCTAAGAATGGATTCATTTCTTTTGGTAAGTGTAAGTAAGGAAGTTCTTTATCTCCACCGATATCTAGCGTACGGACAACAACCGGTTTGTCACCCATGTTCTCTAATACTGTTTTATAAGCTTCGAACTGCTCATCTTCTGTTGGAAGTTGGTCGCGTCCCATATATAAGAACTCAGTACGGTAAAGTCCAACACCTTCTCCACCATTTTCGAGCACACCTTTTACATCTTTCGGTGTTCCGATATTGGCTGCTAGTTCAACATGATGTCCGTCACTAGAAACAGTTTTTTCTTCCTTTAATTTTGCCCATTCTTCTTTTTGCTTTTTATAAGCTTGTTGCTTATTTCTGTATTGAGCAAGTATTTCTTCAGTCGGATTAACAATGACATTCCCATCTAAACCATCGATGATTAATATGTCACCGTTCTTCGTATCACTTGTTACACTTTTCGTCCCTACTACTGCAGGTATTTCCATAGAACGAGCCATGATAGCAGAGTGAGAAGTACGTCCACCTATATCAGTCGTAAAACCTAGAACAAATTGGCGATTTAGTTGTGCTGTATCTGATGGCGTAAGATCCTCAGCTACAATGATAACTTCCTCTGTTACCAGGCTAGGATTTGGAATGTTTACACCTAAAAGATGTGCCAAAATCCGCTTTGTTACGTCACGAATATCAGATGCGCGTTCCTTCATATACTCATTATCCATGTTTTCAAACATGTTAATAAACATGTCTGCTACCTCTTGAAGAGCAAATTCTGGATTAACGTTTTCAGTCTTTACTTTATCTTTCACAGGTTGAATTAACTCAGGATCGTTTACTACTAATAAATGTGCTTCAAAAATAGCAGCCTTATCAGGACCAAGTTCCTTTAAAGTATGCTCTTTTATAGCTGTTAGTTCATTAGCAGACTCTTGTATAGCGTGGTCTAGTCGAGAAACTTCAGCTTCTACATCTGTAATCTCTTTCTTTTCAATGGTTAGGTCTGGATGAACTAAATGATACGCTTTAGCAATAGCAATTCCTTGAGATGCAGCAATACCGTTTATTGTGTTAGTCATTATTCTGCTAATCCTTCTTTTTTAATAGTTTCTGTTATTGCCTCTACTGCTCGCTCTTCATCTTCACCACTTGCATTTACTTTAATTTGTCCACCACTTGGAATACCTAAAGACATGACGCCCATAATTGATTTCAAATTAACAGAACGTCCATTGTATTCTAATGTAACATCACTATTGAACTGTCCAGCTGTTTGCACTAAAACTGTTGCTGGTCTTGCGTGAATACCCGATTCTGCTGTAATAGTAAAAGTTTTCTCTGCCATTTATAACATCTCCCTTTTTATTCCATGCAAGGTCCATAAGACCTTGCATAATTAATGTTTAACCTTCAATCTTAACTACTGTTTCTCCTCTAGTTACATTTCCTTGCTTTCCTAATGCAACTGTTTGACCTTGCTTTAAATTTGTAAAGATAATTGGTGTAATGAGTGAAGGTGCTTTTCCTTTAACAAAGTCAAGGTCAACTTTTAGTAACTCTTGTCCTTTTTTCACTTGATCACCTTGTGATACAAGGGCAGTAAATCCTTCACCTTTTAAATTCACGGTATCAATACCCACATGAATGAGGATTTCTCTTCCATTTGTTGATTCAATACCTATTGCATGCTTTGTCGGAAATAAGTTTACAATTGTTCCATCCACCGGTGAAACTACAACTCCCTCAGTCGGAAGGACAGCATAGCCATCACCCATCATACGTTGTGAGAACACTTGATCCGGAACATCGTCAAGTTGCATCACTTGTCCTGTCAACGGGGAAGAATACTCTTCTAGTTCAGGTTTCGTTTGTAATGCCTCTGGGTTTATCTCCTCAATTTGTTGTTCGACTCCTTTTTCTGGAGATTTAGCAACTATACGAGGTGCTTTTCCACTCATAATATCTTGCATTTGAGTTTTAAGATTATCAGATAATGGACCAAAAATAGCTTGAATATTGTTACCTACTTCAAGTACGCCTGAAGCCCCCAGTTTCTTCAATCGATCTTTATCCACTTGTTTTTGATCATTAACTGTTACACGAAGTCTTGTAATGCAAGCATCAAGATGAGCGATATTCTCTTTACCACCCATTGCCTCAAGTATATTGTACGGAAGTTCCCCAGCTTTAACTGGTGCATGAGTTGAACTCTCAGACACATCTTCACGTCCTGGAGTCTTTAAATTAAACTTCCTAATAGCAAAACGGAAACCAAAGTAATAGATGACAGCAAATACTAATCCTACTGGAATCACCAGCCACCAATCGGTTCTACCAGGTAAAACTCCAAATAATAAGTAATCAATGACTCCACCAGAAAACGTCATACCTATTTTGACATTTAAGAGATGCATAACCATGAATGAAAATCCTGCAAAAATAGCATGGATACCAAATAAGACTGGTGCAACAAATAGGAAAGAAAATTCTATTGGCTCAGTAATTCCTGTTAAGAATGAAGTTAAAGCTGCAGAGCCCATGATACCAGCAACAAGTTTTTTATTTTCTTTCCGAGCTTCATGATAAATGGCTAAAGCTGCAGCAGGAAGGCCAAACATCATGAAAGGAAACTTACCTGTCATGAAAGTCCCAGCTGTTAATTCAGCCCCTTCACGAATCTGTTCCATGAATATACGTTGATCTCCACGGACGATTTCCCCCGCAGTGTTCGTATATTGACCAAACTCATACCAAATCGGTGAGTAGAAAATATGATGTAATCCAAATGGAATTAATGATCTTTCGATAACACCAAATAAGAATGCAGATAAAGTACGGTTCGCATCAATCACGTAGTAAGAGAAATGATTTAAGCCAGTTTGAATGGGTGGCCAGATAATTAACATTAAAAAGCCAAGTAATACTGCTGTAGCTGCTGTCACGATTGGGACAAATCTTTTTCCAGCGAAAAATCCTAGATAAGATGGCAATTCAATATTAAAGTATTTTCCGTAAAGGTACGCAGCTATGATACCGACAATGATCCCGCCAAACACTCCTGTTTGTAAGGTAGGTATACCAAGAACTGTTGCATAAGCAGGATCACTTACTCCCTCAGCTAAAGGTAATTTACCTTGAATAACAAGGATTGTATTCATGGTACGGTTCATAATTAAGTAACCAATAATGGCTGCTAACCCTGCAACTCCATCGCCAGCCAATCCAATGGCTACACCGACAGCAAATAATAGAGGAAGGTTATCAAATACAATCCCACCTGCCCCCTCCATGACAACGGCTATATTTTGTAACCAACCAACGCCAATGTATGGTGCCTTTTCTAATGTTGCAGGATTCTGTAAGGCATTTCCTAGCGCTAGTAAGATACCAGCAGCCGGTAAAAGCGCAACTGGAAGCATTAGGGCTCTACCAACTTTTTGTAAGGTACCAAAAATCCTCTTAAACATTGTATCCTCCTTTAAGCCATGTTCTGTTAACGTTTTACTGTTCCATTGTTCTGATTAAGTCTATCTATGTAGACAGCTAATAAGGTTACTTTTCCTCAATGAAGCCCTAAGTAAACAGTATGAATCTACAATTTTCGCAAAGTAAACGAAAAAAAAGACATGAGAAAAGAAGCTATAGATTCACAATGGTATTATGCCCCACTTGTGTCCATCTATCACTCTTCTTCACTCATGCCTGATCGAATCAGTAACACGTTAGAAAGTAATTTGTTCACTTTTAGCTGAAAGCCTTTGCAAATGCAAAGTTAAGTAAACTGCCTCAGCATCTAGAACCTTTAGTTGTAGTTCTTGCTGAACTATCTTAATCAGCTTCCATGCGAGATTATAGCATATTGGATATTCGGTCTGCAATAATTTTGAAAAACTTGATGAAATTTCAACCTCTTCACCCGATTTCACCCGATCAATCATATAACGGATGTGACGAACTAGCCTAATATATTGAACACCTTCACGGTCAAGCTGGATTTTTAAAGTATTCTCTGTGATTTCAACTAGTACATGTGTCAGCCTTGAATATTGATTTACTTCTGATAAGTGTCGATCTGAGATGGCACTGTGAATATGTAAAGCTATAAAACCAATCTCACCTTCTGGAAAGTCTATTTCTAAGCGGTTATTAATCATCTGAACTACATTATCAGCAATACTAAATTCCTCAGGATATAAAGTCTTTGTTTCAAGAAGAAAAGGATTCTTAATCTCTAGCCCTTCTTGTAATCTTTTGATAGCAAAGGAAATGTGGTCCGTTAGAGAGATGAGTATTTGTTGATTTAACTCTTTCTTTAACCTGCTTTTAATATAATGAATACATTCATTCATACATTCTATAATCTCTTCACTGATGTATGGAAGAAGCTTTTTATATTGCTCTTGTTCTTTTGTATTTGTTAATACAAAAAGCTTCTCTACTGGGGAAAGGTCTAAAGGATCTCCCTTTGATTTATTAAAACCGATACCTTTACCTATTAATACAACTTCATTTTCATCAGGAAGACTACTAGCTATGACTACATTATTGTTTAATGCTTTTTTTACTGTATATGAAATGCTCATATCTAACACCTGCTAACCATAACGTATTGTGTTTATCGTATCGGAAAGTATTCTTTGTGGTCAATTATTTATTACAGTAATTATTTATATACTTACTTACACTTACATTTACTTATATTCACTTAATATATACTTGCTCACACTTACGAATACTTACTATAATACCAATAGGAGGTGGACAATGTTTCAAGAAGAACGACTGCTCGAAATCAAAAAAATACTTCAAGAAAAGAAACGAATTAGTATTGAAGATATCTGTGAGACCTTTACTGTTTCTAGAGATACGGCAAGACGAGATTTAGTTAAATTAGACGAACAAGGTCATATTATAAGGACAAGAGGCGGTGCACTATTACCTACAAACCAACTTCCTGTTCAAACGTATGAAGACCGTTTGCTTGCACAAAAAACATTAAAAGATAAAATAGGAAAAGCTGCAACGCAGTTAATTCGTGATGGCGAACAAGTTCTACTCGACTCATCTACCACAGTCCAATCGATGATCCATTATTGGCAGAGTACTTATAACAAGATTGTGACAAATTCCGTTGATATTGCCAGTATAGTAACAAATACATATCAAGCTGAAGTCCATATCCTTGGTGGAGTTATTCATCCAAAACAACGATTTATATATGGTGCAAAGGCTTTAGAACAGTTATCACAATTACATTTTCATAAGCTATTTTTAGGTGCGTGTGGTGTGTCACAAATTGGACTATCCAATCCATATGAAGAAGAAGCGACCCTCTTAAGAACAATGATTAAACAATCTGAACAAATTATCGTGTTGGCGGATCATAAAAAATTTCACCAACAGCTTTTTCATCATGTATGTCCTCTTGAGAGTATAGATATCATTATCACTGACCAGGTTCCAGACTCTGTGTATCAAGAGCTCCTTCATGATTTAGATATTCAGCTAATTATAACAAAAGGAGATGAGTAAGTTGATTAAACTATTTGTGAGTGATTTAGATGGTACTCTTTTAGATGAGAATAAAGTAGTGCGTCAACAGGATATGGACTGTATGGCTAAAGCAATTGAATCTGGGGTTAGTATTTGCTTAGCCAGCGGAAGAAAGGATATTGATATTTTGGCTGTTTCCGAAATGATTAACCAAACTTCTCACCGAATCAGTCAAAATGGTGCGTTTATTGTGATGGACGATGAAACTGACCTTCATAGTACATTTTTCACACCGGGTATTGCCAAGAAAATTTATCATCATGTAGTGGAAAAGGAAGTCTTAACTTTTGTATCAACGAGAGAGGATGAAATGATAGATCGCTCAAATGATATTGTTGAGAGAATTCAAAAAGTATTATTTTCACCACTCATCATTAATCCAAATCTTAGAGACGAAGTGGGAGTCTCTATTCAACCTTCTAAAATTGTAGTGACGGGAAAAGATGAAGTAATTGAAGAAATTCAAGAAGAGCTACAATTGCTTTTTCCAGATGAACTAGATGCTTTTATTTCAGCGAAATATACATTGGACCTTATGCCTAAAAATATCAGCAAAGGCAATGCAGTGAAGAAATTAGCTGATCAATTAGGGATTACGATGGATGAGGTCGCTTGTATTGGTGATTCGTTCAATGACGTACCTATGCTTCAAGTAGCTAAATATGGATTTGCAATGAGGGAAGCAAAACCAGGTGTAAAAGAACATGCTTCTTATGTTGTTGATACAGTTGGAGAAGCGATTGAAATAGTATTAGACATTAATAGTAAAGACCTTGCTACTAGATAATTTAAAAGAT
>NZ_JAJQKI010000006.1 GCF_023036475.1 Bacillus pinisoli | reverse complement strand
CAAAACTCCGCTCGACTTGCATGTATTAGGCACGCCGCCAGCGTTCGTCCTGAGCCAGGATCAAACTCTCCAATAAAGTGTTTGATAAGCTCAAATACACCGAGTTTATTTCGCATTAACGAAAATAAACTTCCTTATTATGCGCTGGCATTAATAAGTTTTTTAAAAATTGTTGTTGATTTACATAAACCAACACGCTTGACGTTTTGTTTAGTTTTCAAAGAACTTTCTTCGCCGCTCAGAAGCGACTTTATTAATATAACATTTTCGTTACGAATAAGTCAACACTTTTTAAAAATTATTTTTCTAAGTGGTGAAGTCATTCAGTAGCGACGAAGAACAATATACCATGATTCTAAAAATAATGTCAACAGCTTATATAGATTTTTTTAAAACATTAAAAACTAGAGTAGATTCTGTGGTAAATTCCCTGTCCCTTTGTTTTTTCCGTTCTCACCTTAATCACTTTTCGATCTATTAAGTACTCCAACAAAGCCTCAAAATCAACAGAGTAGTCAATGAGTTCATCATGCGTACTGAGCTCCTGTATTGTCCAGACTTCATTTTCATCCATTACCTCTAGTAAATGCAACGCCCCGACCTTTGTGCTCGAATGAACCAAGAACTCACTTGCCAGAAATAATAATTCTAGCTTTTTATATAGTGTCTCTTCACTTTCAAGTAGTTCTTGATAAAGCTTATATATTTCTGGTTCTATCTTTTTCACTTGATTCCAAACCGTAACCTCTGGATGGAAGCCATGGTCAATAACGGAAAGCCTAGCTAAATGATGAAGTGCATGAACCATGTAATTATATGCATCAAGCATATGTCCTGCTTCAAACAATTCTTTACCATCTTTAAACCTTTTTATTAGCTTAGCAAATTCTAAGCCTATTCTTTTCTTACGGTCCTTTAGAGGGAAATCAAAAAGCTTTTGTTTTAGATCCGTTAAATAATCATTCCGTTCAAATAGAATCTTTCCATTCATAATCCAGTCAATAATTCTTCTATTCGTCCCTAGATTAATCCATTTATCTACTTGATCCGCATCAACAATTTTTAATCCAGCCACCTTACCAGACTCAAGTTGATAATGCTTTAATAGTCTACCTGGTTCCTTCTTATTAACAATGACAAATAAAACAACATCAAAATTATCAGTTGCAGGATTATCTGGTTTTTGTTTTTCTAACAAAACAATACCTAGTGTGTTAGCATGGCTTGCCCTTTCTTGATAGATCGGACGTAATAAATCTTCCATACCTAATTCCTCCAATATAAGGGTATATTTGTAGTTTCGACGCTAAAGGAATAAAAACCTCTTTTATCCACTTGTTTTCAGTACAGGCCTTTTGTCTAATATGATATAGTATTAGCCAGGAGGGAATTTTATGGCTAAAAAATACTCTAATAAAATCAATAAGATTAGAACTTTTGCATTAAGCTTAATTTTTATTGGTTTCATTGTTATGTATATCGGTATATTTTTCAGATCGAACGTTTGGGTAATAAGTATCTTTATGATGCTAGGGCTACTATTTATCATAGCTAGTACGATCGTTTATTTCTGGATTGGCATGCTTTCTACCAAGACGGTGTTAGTCACGTGTCCAAACTGTGAAAAACCAACCAAAATTTTAGGGCGAGTAGATATGTGTATGTATTGTAACGAGCCACTTACACTTGACCCTAATCTAGAAGGCCAAGAATTTGATGAGAAATATAACCGCAGAAACAGAAAAGAAAGCTGACTTTTAAAAAGTCAGCTTTCTTTATGTTGATTAATGTTTTGGTTGCTTAGCACAGTCCGGACACGTACCGTAGGTCTCCATTCTGTGGTGAGAAACCTTAAATCCTGTAACGTGAGACGCAAGTGCTTCGACCTCATCCAAGCCAGGGTAATGAAAATCAACTATTTTTCCGCACTCTTCACATATGACATGATAATGATCACTTGTCACGAAGTCAAAACGACTGGAAGAATCTCCGTAAGTTAATTCTTTCACTAATCCCGCTTCTCTAAAAACTCTTAAATTATTATAGACAGTTGCAACACTCATATTTGGGAACTTTCCTTCAAGCGCTTTAAAAATATCATCGGCCGTTGGATGCGTCATTGTTTGAATTAGATATTCTAATATCGCATGACGTTGTGGAGTAATTCGAACTCCTGAATCTTTCAACGTTTCCAGCGCATCTTTTAATTGTACAGACACCGTCATGCACCTCTCATTAAAAAAAATATTATTTTATAATTGTTATAAATAGTGTATATGCATAAAGCTCTTTTTGTCAATAATTGTGTCTATATTATATGTTATAAATCACCTTTTTAACCCTCTCATTGGTGCAAGGTAGGTTCTTGCTTTTGTAAAAGATGATTTACATATCTTGCGGCTACAAAAAGAAAATCTGAGAGACGATTTAAATAAGACAGTACCATTGGATTTACTTCCTCAATTAAGACGGCTCTTCTTTCTGCCCTTCTTATAACTGTTCTAGCTAGATGTAAGGTTGCACCAGCTCGGGATCCACCCGGTAGGATAAAGTTTGTTAATGGCGGCAGTTGCTCACTCCACTCATCAATTAGTGTTTCCAACCACTCTATATCAGCCTCTGTTAACTTCCACTTCACTTCTTTTCCTATAGGTGTTGCTAGCTCTGCCCCAACATGGAAGATGGTCGTCTGGATTTTTTGACATGCTTCTAAAATCTTCTTTAGCTCCTCAGCTGCCTCTTCCTCAATATAACTTACTGCAAGACCGATTAAAGAGTTCGCTTCATCACACGTACCATACGCTTCTACCCGACTGTCATGTTTTGCAACTCTTTGTCCATAAACAAGAGATGTCGTTCCTTTGTCACCTGATTTTGTATAGATTTTCATCTTGGCCCCTCCGTCCAATGTACTTACTATGTTTGTACTATTATTTATATGTAAAGTTTATCTAATTATTGCAAGTTTCGCCAACTATACCTACTTACTCTATTCAGAAGAAACAAAAAAAGGCGAGAAATGTAACTTCTCGCTCACGACCGCTCTTACTGAATTGAGGGGGGTCCCTATAAAATAAGATATTCCTTTATCCTTTACATGGTATAGACTCGAGTCTAACTATAAAAAGTTTTTTATTATTTGTTATTGATTTAATCCTTATTGTTTTATTGTTTTTTCGTCTTTCCTACCAGCATACACACCTAAGTTCTCCCCTCAAAATCCACCATACTTCTTACAACAAAGGCTGCAGGTATAATGTAACCAATTAATGCTTCCACAACGGCAAAACCTCTCCCGAAACCGATTGGCGTGATATCTCCATAACCAACAGATAATAAAGTAATGGCACTAAAATATAAGGAGGAACCCATTATTTCAATAAATCCACCTTCTAAAATGGAACCTCCCTCGACTAGCACAGGTATTCCCTTCATTTCAAAAAGGGTATACACCAAACTAAAACCGATTAATACATTTGTATATACTAGAAATAGAAATGCTACATTTTCAAACGAGATGTAGTTATTTCGGTGCTCATGCCTTTGAAAAACTTGAACAAAACTTTTATACAAAGTAAACAGAACCACAAATAAAAAGAGCATATTAACCAAGAAAAACCACCTCGTCCTAACATATGAGCGTTGGGTAACTAGCATGATATGTTTTCTTCAACAATCATTGCTCTACACACATAAATCTCTCCATTCTAATTAAACTATCAATTAACTCACAAGTTAATCGAGGAGGACACTTCCACAAAATGTCTCAAGTAAATGTTAAATTAACCTCAGCGGAACTCGCTGGCCTTTGGACCCAATATATGAATGATAGTATGGCGGCAGCATTTCTATCCCATTGCCTCCAAAACTGTAAGGATAAAGAAATAAAACCTGTTATTGAATTTGCATACGACCTTTCTAGGTCACACCTGAAAGATATAAGAGAATTCCTAAAGAAGGACGGCTATCCTATTCCCATAGGATTTACTAAGAATGACGTCTATCTAGATGCACCCCTCTATTCTCAGATATATTAATACTAGTCTACTTACATATCATGGCTTTACACGGACGGATACGCCTTGTCCTTAGGGACTTCAGCATGAGAAGATCAAAGAAAATACTTTACTCAATGCATGTCTGATACAACGAAGTTATTTGATCGAGTCGTACATATCATGCTTAGCAAGGGAATCTTTAGCAGAGCTCCTTATATAAATCCACCAAGTGATGTGAACTTTGTCAAAGAAGGATGGTTAAGAGGTTGGTTGGGAGACCGTAGACCGTTAAACGCAATTGAAATTAGTGGCCTTCACTATAATTTTCAAAAAACTGTTATTAAAGTGATCCTGGAACTTGGATTTGGTCAGGTCGCACAATCTGAAGAGATTAGACAATATATGTATAGAGGCGCACAACTTTGTGAAAAACATTTAGAAGTCATGGGATCTTTATTGAGTGAGGATCATCTATCAAGCCCGAAAAGATGGCAATCTGAGGTAACGGATTCTACCACTCCACCTTTTTCCGATAAACTCATGCTTTTCCACGTTGTATCCCTCTTATCAGTGGCAGTTGGTTACTACGGGGCAGCCGTTTCTGTCTCACAACGTCGTGATTTAGCTCTACAGTACACACGACTAATTGCCGAAATGGGTAAATATGCAGAGGACGGGGCAAACCTCCTTATTAAGAATGGCTGGTTAGAGCAACCCCCTACCGCTGTTGATCGAGAGGAATTATCTAAAGACAATAACAGTTAACATTAGGTTGTTGTTGTAAAGATTGTTGCTTTCTTCAACTACTTTTCATCTAGACAGTTACTCTTTTTAAACGATCAGTACGGCATTTTTAACTTCATAAAAATTAGGTTAGAAAGCAACAAAGTATTAGAAAACAGCCTAACATAAAAACAAGAACGCATATACGTTGCGCTCTTGTTTTTTTATGCTTAATTTCCAGCACCTCTATATTTCGTAACCCCTACATTCCATAACAGCACAGCAAGCGTTATAAAAATGAGTCCCATTACTGGAGTTAGAAAAGCATATCCATACCATTCTTCTTTTCTTAAGAAGTATGCAGCTGGATATACTCCAACGAAAGCAAAGGGGAGAACCCATGTCAGTATAAATTTGATAACCTTATTATAAATATCAACTGGATACCTTCCGTAATTTCCAATATTATACATAGTCGGCATGATAGAAGTTCTCGCATCTGACCAGAAACCGATACTAGCTAACATAATGAAAATACCTGCATATACAAATACTCCACCGAACACCATCACGATAAAGATAAGAGCATCATACCAGTAATAGCTTAATTGTAACTGGGCACTGGCATACCCCATAACAATTAGACCCGTAATTACCCCAAATAAGGACTCAAGTTCCATTCTCTCAAGGATGATTTGAAACAAACTGTGGATGGGCCTTGTTAAAATTCGGTCCATTTCACCTTTTACAATATAACGTTCATTAAAATCCCATATGTTAAAGAATGCTCCAAAAATAGCAAAAGGAACGAGGAAAAATCCATAGATATAGATAATTTCATCTCTCGTCCAACCATTCAGGAATTGAGTGTGTCCGAATACAACTAAAATAAACACTAAGTTTACACCCTGAAACAATAAATCAGACATGATTTCCACGACCATATCAGAGCGATATTGTAGTCTTGTCTTCATGTATTGAGCAATGTACTGAAAAAACATTGATAAATAAAACATTTTAGCCCCCCTGTATGATGAGCTGTTTTTTGGCTAGCATCCACAATAGTTGTATGGGAATAATTAATATGATAGACCAAATCCCTTGAAGGATCAGTGCGTTCACGATGTCCATTCCCTTAAAGCCTTCTGTGAAGATCATACTTGGAATATAACTGATTGCCTGAAAGGGCAAATATCCCATCACTTCTTGTGCCCAAATTGGATAGAAACTGATTGGTAAAAGCAAGCCTGAAAACAAGTCAATCACCACTCGTTTGGCACGAATTAACCCGTCATTATTATATAGGAAGAAAGTGGTAATACCTGCCAATAAATTAATCTGAGTATTAATAATAAAACTAAACATAATTGAGACAAAAAAGCTTATCCAGATCACTACATTCGTAGAAAGATCTAATGGGAAGAATAAATACACAATTACCATTCCAGGTACAGAAAAGAAGAAAAGTCTAAAAATCCCCTCTCCTAATGCTTGCATCATTTTCATTCGTAAATAGTGATACGGTCGGATGAATTCAATGGCCACCTTGCCGTCTTTAATCTCTGTGGCGATTTCACGATCAATATTATTGAAATAAAAGGCTCTCGCCATCCAAGCCACCGCGATATAGGTCGTCATCTGGATGACACTTAACCCTTGAATGGATTCTTTTTCTCCGTAGATTGCGCTCCACAAGAAATAATAAGCGCCAATATTGATGCTGTATATTAAAATGCCACTATAATAATTGGTTCGATAAGCTAACATCATGAGAAAGCGAATGCGAATCATCTCAATATACTTAGCCATGATGGATTCCCTCTTCATAGATGTTTCGAATAATCTCTTCTGTTGAGGCTTCCTTTATATGAAGGTCACGAATCTGATAGTGCGAGACGATTCTAGAGATGAGATCTGAAATAATCTTGTCATCATCAGGAGCAGATGCAATCCATACACTTTCCCTTTCCCCTTTTGTCCACTGAACAGCATACTGCTGACTCATGTTTTCTAACTCTTCTTCCACGATGTTTCTTGTAAATTCAAATTGAATTTGTTTCCCTTCTACCCAATTTGACCTCAATTGTTTTAACGATCCATCATAAATGATACTTCCTTCATCAAGCATGATCACTCGCTCACATAACGCTTCAATATCCGTTAAATCATGAGTAGTTAACAAGATGGTTGTTTTATACTTTTCGTTCATTTCTTTCAAAAAGCGTCTAATTTTCATTTTGACAAGAACATCTAATCCAATGGTTGGTTCGTCTAAAAATAATAAAGAAGGTTTATGGATTAAGGCAGCTGCTAGTTCACATCTCATACGTTGACCAAGGGACAGCTTTCGGACCGGTTTATCAAGTAAATCACCAATATCTAACGTTTCAATGACATGGTCCATATGTTCCTTGTAGTCTTGATCTGAGACATGATAAACCTTTTTCAGCAGTCTGAATGATTCTTGGACCGCAATATCCCACCAAAGCTGCGAACGTTGCCCAAAAACAACCCCAATTGATCTCACAAATTTTTCGCGCTCTTTATGTGGATTCATGCCATTCACTGTTATTTGACCACTAGTTGGTGTTAAAATCCCGGTCAGCATTTTAATGGAAGTTGACTTACCTGCACCATTTTCACCGATATATCCAACCATCTCTCCTTCATTTACTTGAAAGGAGATATCTTTTACCGCTTCTAGTACCTTATAATTTCGTGTAAATAAATCTCGAAACGCTCCTTTAAGACCAGAACGACTTGAATAGGATTTAAACTCTTTTCTTAGGTCTTTTACATCGATTACTATACTCATGTTAGCCTCCATATTTGTAAAACTAAAGTACATCGTATAAGTTTAAGAGATTTTAGAAAGTATGACAAACAGAAACCATTAACTATAGCATACATATTTTCCTTTATTTTATGGCTCTGTTAAACTTTGTTGTTGATTTCGTTCCAGAACACTCGCTTTCCGTGGGCGAATCCGGGAGCCTCCTCGGCAAAAACCGTGCCTGCGGGGTCTCCCCCGACCCGCTCTTCCACAGGAGTCTCGCGTCCTTCCACTTCAATCAACTCTGCTAAAAATCAACACTTTACTTTAACATAGCCTATTTTATAAAAGTCAATGAACATGATAAGATGTAGAAGGAATTTGGATCTACATTTGGGAGGCAACAAAATGGAATTTAAAAAATCTGAAGCATTACATAAAGAAGCACTTGAACATATAGTAGGCGGTGTGAATAGTCCATCTCGGTCTTATAAAGCCGTGGGTGGTGGTTCACCAGTTGTGATGGCGAGAGGAAAAGGTGCTTACTTTTGGGATGTTGATGGTAACCAATACATTGATTACTTAGCTGCATACGGACCGATTATTACCGGACATGCTCATCCTCACATAACAGAGGCTATAACACGAGCTGCAGAAAGTGGAGTTCTATACGGAACACCAACAGAGCATGAAATAAAATTTGCAAAAATGTTAAAAGAGGCCATGCCAAACCTTGATAAAGTGAGGTTTGTAAACTCAGGTACAGAAGCAGTTATGACGACAATTCGTGTTGCTAGAGCTTATACTGGTCGTGATAAAATCATCAAGTTTGAAGGATGCTATCATGGCCATTCAGATTTAGTATTAGTCGCCGCTGGGTCTGGACCATCTACACTAGGTACACCTGACTCTGCTGGGGTGCCTAAGAGTATCGCGCAAGAAGTCATTACCGTTCCTTTTAATGATATCGAACCTTTTAAGGAAGCATTAGATAAATGGGGAGATCAGATCGCCGCTGTTCTAGTAGAACCAATCGTAGGAAACTTTGGTATTGTTGAACCTGAAGATGGTTTCCTACAGAAAATAAATGATCTTGCTCATGAAGCTGGTGCTCTTGTTATCTATGATGAAGTCATTACAGCGTTTCGCTTTATGTACGGTGGTGCTCAAGATATGCTCGGAGTACAACCTGATTTAACGGCTCTTGGGAAAATAATCGGTGGTGGTCTACCAATAGGAGCATATGGTGGGAAGAAGGAGATCATGGAACAAGTCGCACCTCTTGGACCAGCATATCAAGCAGGTACAATGGCCGGGAATCCTGCATCTATTTTATCTGGAATTGCATGTTTAGAGGTACTTCAACAAGAAGGTGTGTATGAACAGCTTGATCGACTAGGAGCTCTGCTGGAAGAAGGTATCTTACAACAAGCTAAAGCTCATCATGTGCCTATTACGATTAATCGTTTAAAAGGCGCACTTACGATTTACTTTACTGAAGAAAAAGTAAGAAATTACAAGCAGGCTGAGAATACAAATGGTGAGATATTCGCCAAATTTTTTAAGCTAATGTTAAACGAAGGAATTAATCTCGCTCCTTCTAAGTATGAAGCCTGGTTCCTTACTATCGCTCATACAGAAGATGACGTGAAGCATACGATAGAAGCAGTTGGAAGAGCTTTCGCACAATTATAACATTGTATAAATATTCACTATCATACAGAGTGACCAGCTTAATTTAAAAGCTGGTCTTTTTTGAGTACTTTTGAAAACGTTTACATATATAGGTTTATTTAATTAACAGAAAATTATGTTTAATATCTCCATCCATAATGATGAATAATAATTGAATTTTTGTAATATGTTTGATAATATAGTAAATACAATTCTGAAAATTTCTAATCTACAAGCTTTTGCAAACTTTGCCTGTAAATCTCTTTATCTATGGCTCTTTTCGTATAGATTGTTGCTTTCGTAAAAATCCCAAAAGCCGGATTTTTACTTACTAGTTTAATGTTATCTGCTTTTCATCCAGACAGTTGCTCTTTTCTAAACGATAAGTATGGCATTTTTCGTTAAAAGTGAGTTTTTTTTCAGAAAAGATAGGTTAGAAAGCAATAAAGTTTTAGAAAAGAGCCTTATTTATAGATTTGCTGTACAATCAACCAAGGAGGTGACGGCCTTAACTGGCCAAGACTATGACAACACAATGGAATCCTAACTCCTTTAAGAATTATCATGAACATGAACATGATGCATGTGGAATCGTCTCTATTATGGAGAAAAAACAAATTCCAACTAAAGAAAATATTGAGTTATGTATTTCTGCACTTGTAACCATGAATCATCGTGCCGGCTTTACGAACGGCGAAGGCGATGGTGTTGGTATACACATTGATATTCCTAGAGAGCTTTGGGAAAAAAAGCTAGCTGACAAGGGAATAGATTCTGCAGTAGCACGTGACGAACATTTTACAGTTGGTCATTTTTTTGTGTCAAAAGATGCGAACCACGATGAAGTAAAATCAACAATTAAAAAGTTATTCGCAGATGCGAAGCTCAACATCGTTTTTGAAACGGACGAAGTGACAAACTCTACTGCACTTGGACCTATTGCAACTCAACAAGAGCCTCTATTTTGGCAAGTAGCCTTATTACCAGAAGAACAACCTAAAAACTTATCTAAACTACTATTCGAACTAACCATAAACATTGAAAAAGATGATCATATCCATGTCGCTTCATTAAGTAACTATCACAGTGTGTACAAAGTAATGGGTGCTGGTGATATCCTCCCTAAGTATTATAAAGATCTTGCCAGTCCGCTAGCTAAATCAGCTATGACACTAGGACATAACCGTTATTCTACTAATACATTATCAAACTTCTTCCGTGTTCAGCCATTCAGTGTACTTGGACATAACGGGGAAATTAATACAATTGCCAAACTTCGTGATGAAGCTGTTATGCTTGGCGTACCGATTACGAATGGTGGAAGCGATTCACAAGACTTAAACAGAACAGTTGAAACTCTACTAGCCCAGCATGGATATACCTTATTTGAAGCGTTGGATATTTTATTCCCGCCTATTATAAACGAAATTAAAGCATATCCTGCGCATTTACAGGATTTGTATGTATACCTTCGTGAAGCATGGGGACATTTTGCACAAGGTCCTGCAGGAATTATATCAAGATACCAAGATGAGGCTGCCTTTAGCTTAGACTCTTTAGGATTACGTCCATTATGGCAGCTTGAAACAGAGACGTCATATATATTCTGTTCTGAGCAAGGTATTGTTTCCTCATCAGAATACACAAACGACCCTAAGCCTTTATCGCCTGGTGAAAAAGTTGGGCTAAAATATATTAATGGAGAAATGAAAGTATTCCATTATGGTGATTTCCAAGAAGAAGTCCATGAACGTATTAAAAACCGTGTAGATTTTGAGGGTTATAGATTTAACTTACAACCTCCTACACTTGAAAAGACCGTTACCGTTAAGACCATCTCAAAAGTACAAAACAACCAGTATTCAGCATTCGGTTGGGATCGTGAGCATATTCAGTTAATTGAACAAATGGCTGAAAAAGGAGCAGAACCAATCCGTTCACTTGGTCATGATGCACCATTAGCAGCTATTGATACAGGACGGAGAAACTTAGCAGACTTTATCAAGGAAAGCGTGGCGGTTGTAACGAATCCTGCGATCGATAGAGATCGTGAAACCGAACACTTCTCCACTAGAATGATGCTTGGAAAGCGCCCTTCTCTTTTTGAGAAGCATGGCAAGCAGCTATTCTTAGAATTACAGTCTCCTATTTTACTAGAAGGCTTACAAGGCTTCAAAATCAGTGGAGAATTAAGCCAGCCGTCATATGACCAAATTGTTCAGGAATTCCATAAACAGGAACTATCCTATTATTTAGATATTACCTTTACTGAGGAAGAGTCCGTTAAAGACGCCTTAAGTCGTTTATCTAAAGAAGCGATTGAAGCTGTAAAGAACGGAAGCTCCCTACTCATCTTAAATGATGGTAGATCTCATCAAAACGGTCAATTATGGCTTGATCCACATCTAGTGGTATCTTCAATCGATCATGCCTTAATTGAAGAAGGACTAAGAAGAGACTGTTCTCTATTATTACGTTCAGGTGCAATCCGTTCATTACACGATGCAATTTTAGCATTAGGATTAGGTGCTGATGCAATAAGTCCGTATTTATTATTTGCGACTGTTAGTGATGAGGATTTAACACCGGTTAAAAATCTATTTGAATCTTTAAATAAAGGCTTGGAGAAAGTTATATCCACTCTTGGTATTCACGAACTTAGAGGATATAGCCGATTATTCTCTTCAATGGGATTAAATGATGAGCTTGCGGATGCTCTGCGAATTGTAAACTTCTTTGGTTCTAATACTTTAAGCTTTAATTTTGCTGCGCTAAAAGAAGATGCATTAAAGCGTGTTGAAGACTTCAACAATGAAGCAGCAAGAGCTGGTAAGTCGTTCCACATCTTCCCGAGAATTTGGAAAGCAATTGGTGATGTCGCTCAGACTGGTTCATATGATGATTATCGTAAAAAGCTTACTGAACAAGAAGAAGGTAATCCAATAAGCATTAGACATTTAACAAGCTTTAAGCAATCTACAAAGCCTGCTAACCCTGAAAAGGTAAATATTTCGGTTGGAGAGCATGATTTACCGTTCGTCATTAGTTCCATGTCATTTGGTTCTCAAAACGAGATTGCGTTCCGTGCTTATGCGGAAGCTGCGGATAAATTGAATATGGTTAGTTTAAATGGAGAAGGTGGAGAAATTAAGGATATGCTTGGTAAGTATCCAAAAACTCGTGGGCAGCAAATTGCGTCCGGACGTTTTGGTGTTAACGCTGAGCTACTTAACTCATCTAACCTATTAGAAATTAAGATTGGGCAAGGCGCAAAGCCTGGGGAAGGCGGTCACTTACCTGGATCAAAAGTAACTCAAAAGGTTGCGGATGCTCGTAATGCTACACTTGGGTCTGACTTAATCTCACCTTCTAATAACCATGATATCTATTCTATTGAAGATCTCGCTCAAATGATTGCTGAGTTAAAGACAGCCAACGACCAAGCTAAAGTTGCTGTTAAAGTACCAGTCGTACCAAATATCGGAACCATCGCGGTTGGTATAGCCAAAGCTGGTGCTGATATTATCACCATTAGTGGTTTTGACGGTGGTACCGGGGCAGCAAGAATTCATGCCCTTCAATATGTAGGTCTACCTGTTGAGATTGGTGTAAAAGCTGCTCATAATGCACTATTAGAAGCCGGCATTCGTAATCATGTTGAGATTTGGGCTGACGGTGGTATTCGTAGTGTATCTGATGTTCTAAAGGTAATGCTACTTGGAGCAAACCGTATCGGATTTGGAACACTTTCCATGATTGCAATCGGTTGTACGACATGTCGTGGCTGTCATTTAGATACCTGCCACGTAGGAATTGCTACTCAAATTGAGTCTGAAGCTCAAGCAAAAGAGCATGGTTTACGCCGTTTCGTTCCTCGTGAATTTGACAATGCTGTAAATGGTTTAATGAATCTGTTCACAGCATTCGGCAATGAACTAAAGCAGCTAACGGCTGACTTAGGATTCACAAATGTTCAAGACATTGTAGGACGTTCAGATTTACTAGAGCAGACTAGAGGCGTTGATCAAATGAATTTATCAACTCTGCTAGAAACAATTGAAGTTGGTCAATTTACACAGAAGGAAGTTGCAGCAAGCATTGAAGAATCAACTCTTGCTGTTGCAGTAGGAGCTGAATATTTAGATCAAAATGTAAGTGAATTAACGAAGTCTCGTGAATTCTCGGCTGTTACATCCGAGCAACGTGTACTCGGAAGCCGTGTATCCTGTCACCGTGTTCGTGGAAGACTTGACGGATCTTACAAGAAACTCCCTGCTATTTCACTAAAATACAAAAACGGGTCTATACCAGGAAATGGTTTAGGAGCTTATAACAGTGAAGGAATTACCATTCGAGTTGAAGGTGGTTCGCAAGACGGAACGGGTAAAACTTCGTTTGGAGGAAATATTCATATCTTAAAGTCTAAAGGAAAAGACGGAAAGTTATATAACGGTTCTGTCGGAAAAGGCTTTGGCTATGGCGCTCAAAAAGGACAATTATTCGTTCAAGGTAATGCGGATGCACGTGCTGGAATTCGATTATCTGGTGCAGATATGATTATCGGCGGACACGTAACAAAGCCAATTCCTGAACAAGAGTTTGGAAATGTAGGTGTTCATGCAAACATTAAAGGCTTTGCTTTTGAATATATGACAAATGGGCGCGGTCTTGTCATTGGCGATCCAGGTCCATGGATCTGTGCAGGTATGACGGGTGGTACAGTCTACCTTCGACATGATGCTTCTATGAATTTAACAAAGGAAACACTCTCTAGAAGAATCGCAAAAGGTGCGAAGGTATCCATCACTGCTTTATCTAAGAAAGGCATTGAAGATGTAACAGAACTTCTAAGCTCTTATATTCAAGTTTTAACAGAACATGAGCAATGGGAAGAAGTTGAATACCTCAAGCCACTATTAGAAAGCCCAGAGGAAAACTTCCTCCAAGTGTTACCAATGAAAGAGCAAGCAGATCCAGCTGTTTCAACAGAATAATTAAACGAACCCTCTGCCTACAAGCAGAGGGTTTTCTTATTAATCTATCAACCGACACTCTTACCTTGCAATTGGTCAAGTATCAGCTTTATTATATCGTCATGTGACATGTCATTCGTCAAGGATGTTTCTCCATCCGCCCCAAGATAATCGCGTGGCTTCCACCAAGCTCGTAAAGAATCTTCTCCAAACTTCATCTTTTTGAGACGGGTGTTATGGCGTTTTACAGTCTCTTCAAAGGATAAATCAAAATAATAAATGTATGCTCTTTCATTATAGTATTGGATTAGGTCATTCAGCATTTTACCGTACAGATCTTTCACTAAAATTCCCTCCACGATGACAAATTCACATTTTCCTTTACCGTACTCTGCAATCTGTCTAATTAAATCAATGGAAAGGTTCCCCATTCTGTCATGAACCTTTAACATATCTCGACGAACAGTATCCTGGGGTACCAAGAGAGTGCCCCTTCCTAACTGCTCTTGTAAACTCTTTGAAATCGTCGTTTTCCCACTGGCTGAATTTCCACGTATGATAATTAATTTAGATTCCATCCTTTCCCCTCCTCGTTACGAACATTACTAGCTATAATTTTGCATTTCTTCCTTACAATAAAGTCATACTAATAAAAATGACTACGGAGGATCTCATGCAATTTGTCGTATTTTTCTTTATATCCTGGCTTGTTATCGCTTTATATAGTGTAGTAAATAAGAAATTAAACGTAATCGAGAGTACATTTATTTTCTTAGTTGTTCTTATTGTAAGTATTAACTTTTCTTGGATTGTCATAAATGAATTACATTTAATTACCGTCAGCAAACAAAAATTAGCTTATACGGGATTTCTACTGAATCGTAGCATCATTATACCTCTATTGGTGTTGTTAGCTATTGATCTTACTATAAAAATGAATAAACCTTCCCATAAAGTACTGGTCTTCATTTCTCTTGTCTCTGTATTAAATGGGTTAAGTTTGTTATCAACGAGTCTAGGTGTTACCGATTTTAAGAATTGGAACTTATTATATGAGTCGATTTACTTTGTTTGTTTAGGCTTAATTGCTTTAGCAAGTATTCGAATACTTAATAAAATCAGTAAAGATGTGGTGAAGAAAAATGATGCTATGGGAAACCTACGATAAGAATGAAGTATATATCATTGTCATGCTATTAGTTGCCTATGTAGCGTTAATTGGTTTTCCTAAAAAGTTATCCCCACAAATTACTATATTTTTCTTAGTTTGGGGGTTTGCGAGCTCCACCCTTTTTGATTTCACCATTGGAGGAGGATTGTTTGATTTTTATAAAGTCAACGATTCCAATAACTACGAGCTGACAGATTTATTGACATACTTTTTATTTGCTACCTTTAGTTACTTTTTTATCTATTTTTATGAAGTTTTACGAATCCATAAAAAATCGTTTATACCTTATATATTAGGTTGGACAACTGTTGGGTTGTTGATGGAGAAGGTTTCTTCCATCATGGGAGTTACTCATTATCAAAATGGATATCAAATATACTTTTCTGTAATTGTATTTTTAGTTATTCAGACGACAACTGCTCTCTATTATGAATTCATAAAACGTAAGATTAACATAACCTAAATCAAGCATTCTTCTAGGATGCTTTTTACTCGTTTAGATCTAAAATCTCCGGTATTAACATCTTAACCTTGCACTTCTCCTCCACTTCCATCAAAATAATGTTTATGAGTTCTCTTTAAAGTGAAAAATGTGATAAGGGTTTGAAGGAGGTCCATATACATTATGAAAATTGGTGCACGTATTTTAAAAACGGGTATTGCCGTTGCACTTTCCCTTTATATCGCCCATTTACTTGATTTACCTTCCCCTTCGTTTGCTGGAATTGCTGCTGCCTTTGCGATTCAACCGTCTATTTATCGGTCTTTTCAATCCATTATTGACCAGTTCCAAGCGAATATCATTGGTGCTTTTTTCGCCATTTTGTTTACACTGCTATTTACAAACAACTCAATTATTATAGGGTTTACAGTGATGATTGTAATTGGGATTACGATCAAGCTCAAGATTGAGAGCACGATTCCTTTAGCGGTAGTTACGGTTATTGCTATCATGGAAACACCAGGCGAGCAATTTATTGAATTCGGTTTAATCCGATTCGGGACTGTCCTACTTGGCGTTGTATCTGCCTTTTTAGTTAATCTTGCTTTCTTTCCACCCAAATATGAAGCTAAGTTGTATTATCAGATCGTGGATACAACAGAAGACATTATTAAATGGATTCGGATTAACACAAGAAATGCATCTGGCCATATTGAACTTAAGGAAGAAATTGAGAAAATGAAGGATCGATTAGTAAAGCTTGATCAACTCTTCTCTTTTTATAAAGAAGAACGAAATCGATTTGAAAGAAAAGGTAAACAATACGCGAAAACGCGAAAGCTCGTCTTATTTCGCCAAATGTTAGTAACCACGACTCAAGCGTATGACACGTTAAAAAGACTACATAGACTTGAAAATGAAGTACATTGTATGCCACAAAGCTTTCAAGATTTAATTAAGACAGAATTAGATACCCTATCTTCTTCTCATGAACAACTGCTACTTCAATTTGTCGGTAAGATTAAATCGCATGTACCAGTGATGGACGAGAAAGTTTCTTATCAGGATTCTGAGTTATTACGTGAATATATTGAACAATACAAATCAGAAAATGAGCAACAACTTCAAGAAGCTACTCAGCTTTTCCCACTAGTATCAATGGTTCTTGAATACCGGAGTCACTTGGGACATTTAGAAAAGTTACTTGATAGCTTCCAGACCTACCATACAGACGATAACGAGGTAGAAGTAGAGGGGAAAGATTAATTGTAAAGAGCCCGAAGATCAATCCATATTGTTTTTCGGGCTCTTTATTTTAAAGCAGGAAACGTGATATAAAAAGTGGTACCTTCATTTGGCTTACTGTACACTTTATAAGCCCCACCTAAACTTTTAAGTATATTTAAGGAGACCATCATTCCCAATCCTGTCCCGTTTTGCTTCGTGGAAAAATAGGGCTCTCCTAATCTGAGCAGCTGCTCTTTAGACATTCCAAAGCCCGTATCCTTTATAATTACTTTTACATCCTCTTTATCATGTAAAAGTAAGATAGATAATTCTCCACCGTTTGGCATGGCCTCTATTGAATTTTTTAGAATATTTAAGAACAGCTGATGAATTTTCAGCCTATCTCCTTCAATAGGTACATAAGAACCATCATACGAAATATTAATATTATGCATAGCTGCAAAAGGACTCACTACTTTAATGATTTTCTGTAATTCTTCCCCAAGTTCTAATACTTCAACCTTATCGAAAGCAGGCTTAGCAAACGTTAAGTAATCCGTTATTATGGTTTCTGCATTTACTAATCCCTCTAACGCCAAATCAAAATAAAGTCGGTCCTCCTCATTATCAGAGTACTTATTTTTTAATAACTGTATAAACCCTTTTGTAACGGTGAGCGGATTTCGAACCTCATGAGATACAGAAGCCGCTAAATGACTAACAATAGACATTTTATCTACTTTGTGTAATTCAATTAACGTATGTAATCTTTCTATCGTACTCTCTAAGAGATAAATAGAACATAAAATACAAATGATACTTACTGCGATTAAAACTAAGCCTAGGTAGACAGCTGTTATATCATAAACAAAGAATGCAATAGGTAAACCAAGAATTGTAGGTAGTATACAGATCCAAGCGGAAACGCTTACTTTTTTCTTTAGGGAAAACGTTGGGAATTGTTTAATTGTTCGTAATAACATAAAAGCTACTATTCCGTATTCTACTAAGGAGATATAAAACCCACTTCCACCTACCATATATCGAAGACCTAATGTCGTCAATAACACTACTGCCCCTACCCTGACCCCTCCATATAGAGTACCAATAATAAATGGTATAATTCTCAAGTCAAGGAGCCCTTCACCAAGATGCACTGGAAAAAGAAGACATAGCACGCTTGATATTGAGAACATGATAGCAAGAAGTAGCTTTTGTTTCTTTGAGGATTTGATAGTTTCGAGTGGACTATTTAGTAGTAGTGCCTGGTATGCCACTATTGGTAATATGATAAATAACATATTAATTAAGAAATCTAATAAATTAGTAATCATACTTTGCTCCTGTAGGTATGTTTATTATCACTATACATACATTCTACAAATGTAAACAAATCCCTTTTTCCCTAGTCAAATAACGACACATATCTATTAAAAAAATCCCTGGTTTCCCAGGGCTACCTTTTAAGTAGAGAATGGATATAATGGCAAACATAATTGAATATGAGTTCCGGAGTCGTCACTTCTTACAATATTAATATCTCCACGATGTGCTAATAGAATCTGCTTGCAATATGGTAATCCAAGGCCGGTTCCCTTTTCTTTATTTGAATGAAATGGATAGAATACCGTTTCCCACTCTTCTTTGTTTATTCCAGTACCTCGATCTATAAAATCAATGTATATCTTGTCCTGTTCCAAATAGGCTTTAATTTGGAGTTGTAAGCGTTCAGTTTCACTAGGAGTTGCTTCTATACTATTTTTTATCAAATTGACAAACACTTGTAATATATAGGCTTCGTTTATATTTACGGTTAAGTTCCTTGGTATATCTACCTCTATTGTATACTTTTGATTTTGTAACGTTAGTTCGCAAAGAAGAAGAGCCTTTTTGACCACCTGCATCAACGGTTTTTCTACAAAGTTCATGTTTTGGGTCTTCAAAAAGGTCTGATATCCTTTAACAAAATCATGTAACTGATCACTCGCAATTTGGATTTGCTCTAATACCTGTTTAGACTTAGGAGTAAGCTCTTGAAGCTCTGGCATAATTTGTACTCCACCTTGTATAACCGTTAAGCTATTTTTAACTTCATGAATTAAGCTTGACTTAATCGTACCTGCATAATCGAGCTTACTTTGTCTTTCTAGCACTTGCTGATAGCTTTTTAAAAGGTGGTTATACATTTTTATGAACGAAGAAGCTAGATGGGTTTCAGCCTCTCTACATTCTCCATAATACTACCTCACATTGCGCTAATATAGATTTATCAATTAGGGACTAACTAAGGAAACTTTCAACAAAAGCTCTGATTATCCTTCTTTCTGGAGAAAAAAGTGCGTAGATCACGAGTAGATCTACGCACTTAAAAATGGTCTTTTTGAGTTCTTTTCTCCAACTAGTAAAGTAACCTATTTAAAAAACTTCTTTACCAGCATTAATTTTCTTTCATTGAAAGGTGGAAGAAGGAGGTCTAGTGTACGGCTACCCTTTTTCTTTAATACACTTTTCTCATGTGAAAAAGTCTTGAAACTATAATGGCCGTGATAAGCCCCCATTCCGGAATGTCCGACACCCCCAAATGGAAGCTCAGGATTACCCAGATGTGTTAGTGTATCGTTTACACATACTCCCCCTGAAGAAACTTCTGTAAGCACTCTCTCTTCAACTTCTGGATTTGATGTAAACAGATAGAGCGCCAGAGGCTTTGAATTCTTCTTAATGATTGAGATTGCATTCGTTAGTTCAGAATACGACAATACGGGTAGAATAGGGCCAAAGATTTCTTCTTCCATCGTAGCTGAGTTCTCACTTGCCTCAATTAAGGTTGGTTCAATAAACCTTGAAGCTTGGTCAACTTTACCACCGAAGATGATACTGTCCTGTTCTCTTTCAAGTAGTTCTACTAACCGATTAAAATGTCTCGTGGTGACAATTCTCCCATAATCCTTACTTTCTAATACGTTATGACCGTAAAAAGTTTTTATTGTAGATTTTAATGCTTCTATCATCGATTCTTTAATATCCTCATGAACGAGCAGGTAATCAGGGGCTACACAGGTCTGACCGGCGTTGACCGTTTTTCCCCAGATGATTTTTTGAGCGGCAGCTTGAATGTCGGCTGATGAGTCAATAATGACAGGACTCTTTCCACCGAGTTCTAACGTTACAGGTATTAGATTCTTCGATGCTGCTTCCATTACAATCTTACCTACCTGGGTACTCCCCGTGAAGAATATATAATCAAACGGACTATTGATTAAAGCTTGATTCGTTTCAATTCCGCCTTCAATGGAGCAAATATACTTACTTTGAAACGTACTTTCAATCATATCAGTCACAACGCCCGCCACGTTCGGTACAAGTTCAGATGGCTTTATTACTGCTGTATTCCCTGCAGCAATTGCCCCTACTAAAGGCTCAACCAGTAATTGAAAGGGATAGTTGAAAGGACCAATTATTAACACGGTTCCATATGGCTCAGACATTATGAAGCTTTTAGCTGGCTGTAAATAAAGTGGGGTTTTGACTTTCTTTGGTTCCATCCACTTTTTCAGTGATTTCTTAGCCTGTCGTATACTATGTAGCACATAGCCAATTTCAGTTGTATAGGTTTCGAAAGGATGCTTTCCTAAATCCTTTTGCAATGCTTCTGTTATTTTGTCTTCGTACTTCAGAATTCCTTCTTTCAATAGATCTAACTGTTTTATTCTAAATTCATAACTTCGGGTTTGATTGGATTCAAAGAAATCTTGGTGTTTATCTAGAATTTTTTTTACTACTTCAGGTGTCACTTCTTTCATCATCCTTCATCTCCCTTTCTTCTCCTACTTCTTCTAATTGCTTTGTTAATTCCTTTAATAAACTAATGGAAGGTTGTAATGACACGGAATAAAACCGCTGTGTCCCAACTTGTCTTACTTTAATTAATCCTTCTGCTCTTAATAACTTCAGATGATGTGATATAGCTGGTCTTGATAAACTAGATTGTTGTGCAATTTCATTCACTGTCAACTCACCTCGATCACAGAGTGATACAATAATATTTTGTCTATGTGAATCTCTTAATACTTCAAAGATAGGGATACATTCCCTAAAAACATCTAAAGCTTTTTGGCTCATAAAATCCTCCGTTCGAATGTTTAACCTTTTAAACATTTAAACATTAATTATATATCTTGTAAAGCTCTCTGCTGAGCATAATAATAGGTCAATACATACACACTAAGCAAGATTATACTTAGGTGGTGATGCAATGTTTAATTTTCAAACACATCGGCTATTAGTAACAAGTACCATACTATCAAGCATTTTCAGTGCAATAATCATCGGTATGGCGATTATGCACCATTTTTCTGTACTACAACGAATTAACCATTTAAGTGATCTAATGAAAAGAAAGCAAGAGAGCAATTAGTTTGCTCTCTTGCTTTCTTTCCACATCTATATAAATAATAGTAAACTTATTGCCATAACCGCCATACCACCGATTACTCCATAAATGGATAAATGTGCCTCATCATACTTTTGAGCGGCTGGTAATAATTCATCTAATGAAATAAATACCATAATCCCTGCAACTGCTGCAAAGATAACTCCGAACATAATGTCATTTAAGTAAGGCATTAATACAAGGTACGCGACAAGTGCACCAAGTGGTTCAGAAAGTCCCGATAAAAAAGAAAGTTTAAATGCCTTTTTCTTGTCTCCTGTAGCAAAATAAACGGGTACTGATACAGCTATCCCCTCTGGTATATTATGAATGGCAATGGCGACCGCAATTGCAATCCCTAAAGAAGGATCTTGTAATGCTGAAGTGAACGTAGCAATTCCTTCTGGAAAGTTATGAATCGCAATAGCAAGCGCTGTAAAGGTTCCCATCTTTAGAAGGTTAGGGTTACGGGGTGCATTCATATCCTCTACCTTCTTAACCTCATGAGGGTTTCCTGCTTTAGGAATCAGTTTATCTATAAGCGCAATTAGAAACATTCCACCGAAAAATCCTGCAACAGTCGTCCAGTTACCTGCTACATTTCCCATTGCAGACACAAGAGCATCTTGTGCTTTTACAAATATCTCAACCATTGATACATATATCATGACACCCGCCGAGAAACCAAGGGATAGTGATAGGAACTTAGTATTAGTGGTAGATGTAAAGAAAGCTAATATACTTCCAACACCTGTTGCAAGACCTGCCATTAACGTCAATCCAAATGCGAGTAGTAAGTTTTCAGTCAATTTTCTTCCCTCCCGTTTCACAATATATGTAGAATGACTATAAAATGATTATATAAATTTATATTTATAAATAATACTAAAAGTTTATATGTAATATAGTAAAGTTGTTTAAATCTTTAGATACAATAATAGCACACCTTTGTAGTAGGTGTGCTATTATTGTATGGCTTATTTAAAAGAGGCTGTCTTCGTAAAGATTGTTCCTTTCGTAAAAATCCCAATTGCCGGATTTTTACTCGGTAGTACAACGTCCAGTGATTTAAATAGAGAGAGTTGCTCTTTTCTAAAATTATCACTTTGGTTTTGAAAAACAAAAAAGTTTTAGAAAAGAGCCTTAAAAGAAGACAATATATACAATTCCAGCTAGTACAATTCGATAAATGGCAAACGGAGTAAGCTTAATTCTGTGTATTAATTTTAAGAAGAATCGAACTGAGATATAGGCAAAAATGAATGCACTCACAAAACCAACTGCTAAGAATGGAAATGCATCAGGAGTGAAGGCATCCCAGTTCTTTAAAAGTGAGATTGTGCTAGCTCCAAGCATAATTGGAACGGCCATTATGAAGGTAAAATCAGAAGCAGCACGGTGGCTCATTCCTAAAATTACCCCACCAGAGATCGTTGATCCCGAACGAGAAAATCCTGGCCATAAGGCAATACATTGAAATAATCCGATTAAGAATGCTTGTTTATATGAGATTTGATCAACAGACTCAATCTTCGGCACTTTTGGACCAAGTTTATCCGCTACGATCATTAATATGGCTCCGGCTACAAGTCCAATTAATACCGTATTCATGGAGAATAAATGTTCATCAATATAATCTTCAAATGTGAAACCAAGAATAATGGCTGGAGCTAAGCCAACTAGGACTTTCATTAAACCTAGACGGCCTTCTTGGTTTTTTTGTAGATTTTGCTTCAATGGTAATAAATCAAAGAAACGATGCCACAACACGATCACAACAGCTAATATAGAACCAAGCTGAATGACTACCTTAAATGTATTGGCCACTTCTTCTGAAAAGAGTTCTTTTGAATTTAGCCATATATCATCAACTAGGATCATATGTCCAGTTGATGAAACAGGTGCAAACTCCGTTAACCCTTCGACAATTCCTAAAATAATGGCAACAATGATACTCCATAAATCCATCTGTTTATCCTCTAACTTTCATTATTATTATTATGGCAAAGAAAAAAGGAGTGCTTGTCACACCCTCACACTTTTTCCATTATAACAAGAGCGAACTAAAATTTCACTACTTTATACAGGCTGTTTTCGTATAGATTGTTGCTTTGCGTAAAAATCTCAGGAGGCCAGATTTTCACCTTAGTATTTAAATACTTCTATTCATAAAGAGAGTTGCTCTTTTCTGATTCTACCTCGATTTGCTTCTAAAACTGGTTATACACCCAGAATAATTGCACTAAAAGCAACAAAGTTTTAGAAAAGAGCCTTTATATAAGGCTTGAATCATTCCAAGGTACAAAAAAAACCTCATTTCACGAGTGAAATGAGGTTTTTAGCATTAATTATTTTGCAAGTTGAACGTCCTTGAAGAATGGAGTTCCACTGAAGTTTACGAATAATCCTGAAGCAATACCGTTTGAACCATAGATAAAGTCAGGGTGTTGTAAGTAAACCATTGGAGCTTCTTCAACTAAGATTTCAGAAACTTCTTTATAAGCTTCGTCACGCTTAGCTTGATCAGCTTCTTGACGACCTAGGTCAAGTAACTCGTCAACTCTGTCGTTCTTATAGAATGAACGGTTTCCTGGTGCACCAACCATTGTAGAATGGAATAAAGCATATAGACCGTAGTCAGCATCAGCTGTTACTGTAGTCCATCCTAATAGGAATAGTTCATGCTCTCCAGCACCAGTCTTTTCTAAGAATGCACCCCACTCAACGATTTCGATTGAAACTTCGATTCCTAGTGGAGCTAATTGCGCTTGAATTAATTCAGCGATATCAGCACGCTCTTTGTTACCATCGTTTACCCAAAGAGTTGTCTTGAATCCTTCAGCAAATCCAGCTTCAGCAAGTAATGCTTTAGCAGCTTCCACATCATATGCAAGTGGAGTTAAACCTTGGTAGTTACCAACTACTGTAGGAGCAAGTGGTCCAACAGCAGCTACACCTTGACCATCTAAAATTCCGTTAATGATATCTTCTTTATTTACTGCCATAGAGATTGCTTGACGTACTTTTACGTTATCATATGGAGCTTTGTTCATGTTGAATCCTAAGTAGTCCATACGAGTTCCACGTACAGTTGTTAGTTCAACAGTGTCAATACCTTCCATGTAAGAAACATCAGAAGCACCAACTTGGATTACATCAGCTTCACCAGTTTCTAACATTGCATTACGAGTTGCTTGTTCTGGAACTGTAACGAATTTTAAAGTATCAACTTTTGCACCTTCGCCCCAGTAGTCTGCGAATTTTTCGAAGTTGATTTCAGCACCTGGGCTCCAAGAAACAAATTTGAATGGACCAGTACCAACTGGATTTTGGTCAACCTTTGTTCCACCGTTCTTTTCTTCTTCAAGAGCAGAAGGAGCGATGATTGAACCAGCGTTATGTGCTAAGTGAGCTGGTAGTGGAGCGAATGGGAATTTCGTCTTGATGTGAACTGTATAGTCGTCCACAATTACAACTTCAGTGATCATGTTTAATACAACAGCACGTGGTGATGCGAATTCTGGGTCAATTAGACGCTCTAACGATAATTTAACCGCTTCAGCAGTAAAGTCAGTACCGTCATGGAATTTAACACCTTCACGTAACTTGAATTCCCAAGTAGTTTCGTCAACTGGACTGAACTCAGTTGCTAACATAGGAATAACTGAACCATCTTCTGCATAATCAGTTAAACGCTCAAACATTTGAGACGTTGCATTTGTTGTTGCTGTGTCGTTCATTCCGTGTGGGTCAAGTGTTGGCGCATCTTGTGAGATAACGAATACTAATTCTCCACCTTCTTGAACTTCTGTTTCTTCATTTGTACCTTCAGTACCTTCAGCACCTTCTTCTGCTGGCTTTTCTCCGCCACCACAAGCAGCTAAGGCAAGTACAAACGTAAGTAAAAGCATTAAAAACAAATTCTTTTTTGCTTTCATAATACGTATAGCCCCCTCATTTAATAATTTAAGCTTTGCTTACAATCGTAATAATAATGCAAAAATTTAAAAAACACAATATATTTTTTAAACCCTTGTAACAAATCAGTAATAATCCCGTAATATTCCCTAATAATTGTAAGTATGTGTGTATTTTCTACTATTATACATAAGTCCTTAATTTGGATAAAATTTAATGCTTATCCACTAAATTTCCAATTCTTCTTTTTCCAAAACTTAATACCTACTAATCTATTGTAATATTACAGGATTCTAGCTATGATATGATTGTTGCTTACAAACTAAAAAATAAGTCCTAAATATAGAAAGGATGAGAATTGCATGAGTCAAACACAGCTTCAACCTAATACAATAATCCCAGCAAAGCCTTTTAATGCAAAGGCTGCTCGTAGAAAAGCTTTTATTAAAAAGCTTGCAAAAAACAAAGCAGCAATGGCTGGAGGTTTCATCGTTTTCTTTTTTGCTATCCTAGCAATCTTAGCACCAGTTATTGCTCCTTATGATCCTGATCATATTGAGATTATTAAAAAACTGGAAGGTCCTTCAGCGGAACACTGGCTTGGTACAGACGATAAAGGTCGTGACATCTTAAGCCGTCTTCTATTTGGAGCACAAATCTCATTATCAGTAGGATTTGTCTCCACACTACTAGGTGCTTTCGCAGGGGTTATCCTAGGAATTGTTTCAGGCTATTACGGTGGTAGAACTGATACTATTATCATGAGATTGACAGACGTCTTACTTGCATTCCCTGGAATTCTACTTGCACTTGCCATTGTAAGCGTGCTTGGAGCAAGTACAATTAACGTAATTATTGCTGTAGCATTCTTTGCGGTACCAACATTCGCTCGTATTGTTCGTGGATCGACACTAAGTGTTAAAAAGCTAGAGTACATTGATGCCATTCGAGCAATGGGAGCAAGTGACTTTAGAATTATCTTTAAGCATATTTTACCTAATATTGTTTCACCAATTATTGTACAAGCAACACTTTATATTGCATCAGCGATTATTACAGCAAGTGCTCTTTCATTCCTTGGAATGGGAACACAACCGCCTACAGCTGAATGGGGAACAATGCTTAGTCAAGGTCGTTCATATATAGCACAAGCACCTCATATTACATTATTCCCAGGGCTTGTTATTCTAATCGTCGTAATTGGATTTAACCTATTTGGTGACGGCTTAAGAGATGCACTTGATCCAAAAACCAAAAACTAACATTAAAGAAGGTGAATAATAAATGTTAACATATATTATCCGAAGGATTTTCCAAACCATTCCGGTTATGCTTGGTGTTACACTAGCGGTATTCCTCATGATGCACTTAATTCCTGGTGATGCTGCTAAGATTATGGCCGGAGAACATGCTGATGAAGCACAAATTGAAGCAATGCGTGAAAAGCTTGGTCTTAATGACCCACTTCACGAACAATATATAAGTTATGTTGTTAATGCCGTTCAAGGAGATTTAGGTACATCAATAAGAACAAACCGTTCAGTAGCAGAAGAAATTTTTACTGATCGCTTTTGGGTAACTGTTCAATTAGCATTCATTGGGACTGCACTTGCAGTATTAATTGGATTAATTGCAGGAATTATCTCTGCAACACGGAAGTATTCTTTTGCTGATGTCTCATTAATGATATTTGCATTATTCGGTCTTTCTATGCCTAACTTTTGGCTTGGGATCATGTTAATTTACTTCTTTGCAGTTGATTTAAAAATGTTACCGGTAGCTGGTTGGGGTACTTGGGAGCATATGATTCTTCCTGCCATAACATTAGGTACAGGTGGAGCTGCTATTATCGCTCGTATGACTCGTTCTAGTATGCTAGAAGTTATTAACCAAGATTATATTCGTACTGCTTATGCAAAAGGTGTAAGCGATAAGCTAGTTATATATAAGCACGCATTACGTAATGCATTAATTCCTGTAGTAACTGTAGTTGGTCTTCAGTTTGGTGGACTACTTGGTGGAGCCGTTATTACTGAAACGGTATTTGCAATTAACGGTCTTGGTCGTTTAATTATTGACTCCATCCGTGCCCATGATTTCCCTATGGTACAAGGTACAATTCTTGTATGTGCGGTTCTATTCGTATTTGTTAACTTCCTTGTTGATATCACTTATCGTATTGTTAACAAACGAATTGACCTAAACTAAAAGGACGGTGAAAAGTGTGACTAAAATATTAGAAGTTAAAGGCTTACGTACCTCTTTCTTTACAGATGAAGGTGAGGTAAAGGCTGTTGACGGTGTAGATTTCTCAATAGATAAGGGAAAGACAATCGGAATTGTAGGAGAGTCAGGATCTGGTAAAAGTATTACCTCTCTATCTATTCTTAGACTTCTTCAAGAACCTGTTGGAAAGGTTGTTGGTGGAGAGATCCTATTCAAAGGTGAAAACCTTTTAGACAAAACAAAAAAAGAAATGATGAATATCCGTGGTAATAATATCTCCATGGTATTCCAAGAACCAATGACGTCATTAAACCCAACTTTAACCTGTGGTGAGCAAATTGCGGAATCAATTCGTATACACCAAAAGTTAAATAAGAAAGAAGCCTGGGTAAAAGCGGTAGATATGCTTCGTCTTGTTGGTATTCCTTCACCAGAAAAACGTGCTAAGCAATATCCTTTTGAGCTTTCTGGTGGTATGAGACAACGTGTTATGATTGCAATCGCATTAGCCTGTAATCCAGAGTTACTTATTGCCGATGAACCAACGACAGCTTTAGACGTTACAATTCAAGCACAGATTCTTGAATTAATGAAAAAGCTTCAAGATGAGCTAGGGACTTCACTTATGTTAATTACCCATGACCTTGGAGTAGTAGCAGAAATGTGTGATAAAGTCGCGGTTATGTACTGTGGTAAGGTTGTTGAATATGCAGATGTAAAGACGATCTTTACTAATCCTAAGCATCCTTATACTATTGGTCTATTAAACTCAGTTCCTAAGCATGACCAGGATTATGAAGGAGACTTAGCTGTAATTGAAGGTTCTGTGCCAAGCCCATTTAATTTGCCACAAGGTTGCCGTTTCGCTCCACGTTGTCCACATGCAAAGGCAATTTGTCATGCTGAGCTTCCTGAATTAGAGAATCTTAATGCTGAAGGCGAACAAGTAAGATGCTGGATTCATACGGATCAATGGGAAAAAGAGGAGGTAGGGGTTAATGAGTAAAAAGCCATTATTAGAAGTTAAAAACTTAAAGCAGTACTTCCCTATCACTGGTGGCGTTTTTGGAAGAACCGTTAATCATGTTAAAGCTGTAGACGATGTAAGTTTTACTGTATATGAAGGTGAAACTGTTAGTATCGTAGGTGAATCAGGTTGCGGAAAGTCTACTACAGGTAGAGCGATCCTCCGCCTTGATAATCCTACATCTGGTGAAATCAATTTTGAAGGTGAAAATCTTCTTAAACTTACTAAATCTCAGATGAGAAAAAAGCGTAAAGATCTACAAATTATATTCCAAGATCCTTATGCATCGTTAAACCCTCGTCAAACTGTAAGTCAAATACTTGAAGAGGCTCTAGAAATTCAAAATGTGGTTCCTCCTAATGAAAGACGCCAAAAGATTGAGGAACTTCTTAAGACAGTTGGAATTGGTGCTCACCAAATAGACCGCCATCCACATGAATTTAGTGGTGGTCAACGTCAACGTGTTGGGATTGCCCGTGCACTATCAGTTGATCCAAAGTTAATTATCTGTGATGAAGCAGTATCTGCACTAGACGTTTCCATTCAGGCACAGGTATTAAACTTATTAAAAGAATTACAACGTGATTTCAAACTAACATACTTGTTTATCTCTCATGACCTAGGTGTGGTTCGTCACATTTCTGATCGAATTATCGTTATGTACCTTGGAAAGATTGTGGAAATTGCGGACAAAAAATCATTATTTGAAAATCCTCAGCATCCATATACAAGAGCATTATTATCAGCTATTCCAAGTACTAACATGGAAGCAAAGAAGGAAAGAATTATTCTACAAGGTGATGTACCTTCACCAATCGACCCACCTACAGGTTGTCGTTTCCATACGCGATGCCCGTTCGCAACCGAAAGATGCCGAACAGAAGAACCTAAGCTTCAATCGGTAACTGGTGAAACACATCAAGTAGCTTGTCACTTAGTTGAAGAGGGTCCTGTAGATTATTCAAAAGTTGTAGCCAACTATTAAGACAAAGAAATACCCTGTCTCTCTATAGATAAGAGACAGGGTATTTTTTATTTAGGTCTTTTTTAAAACTTTGTTGCTTTTCAAGCTAATATTTCTAAAAACTACCCTATTTAGTTAGAAAAGAGCAACTCTCTCTTTTTAGTGCTCCTGACACTGTACTTCATAGTAAAAATCCGGCTTTTGGGATTTTTACGTTAGCAACAATCTATACGAAAATAGCCTTTATTTATCAAGCTGTTGTATAGAGAATAAGTCGTAATACGCCCCTTTACGCTTCATCAATTCTTCATGCGTACCTTCTTCCTTAATTTCACCATGGTCTAAAACAACAATTTTATCTGCATGTGTTATGGTTGATAACCGGTGTGCAACAACACAAGTTGTTCTATTTTTTGAAAGCAAGGTCAGCGATTCTTGAATGAGGTTCTCACTTTCTAGATCTAGAGCAGACGTTGCTTCATCCAGAATCAAGATCGGAGGATTTTTTAAAAATACTCTTGCAATAGAAATACGTTGTTTTTGTCCCCCAGATAGTTTGACTCCACGCTCGCCAACTTTCGTGTCATACCCTTCTGGTAGTTCCATAATAAAGTCATGTGCATTAGCAGCCTTTGCCGCCTCTATGATTTCTTCATCAGAAGCACCAGGCTTCCCCATTAATATATTAAATTTCACAGAATCACTAAATAATATAGAATCTTGCAAGACTAACCCAATTTGATCCCGTAACGAACGCACTTTATATTCACGAATGTCGACACCATCCAGTTTAATAGATCCAGATGACACGTCATAAAAACGTGGTATTAAACTAACGAGTGTAGACTTTCCTCCTCCACTCATTCCGACAAATGCGACGGTTTCACCACGGTTTATATTTAATGTTACATCCTTTAAGACAGCCGTTTCATCATCAGAATATTTAAATGTCACATGCTCAAAAGCTAATTTTCCTTCGACTTTGTTTAATGCTTTTGCACTTGGTGTATCCTCAATATCATACTTTTCATCAATGAACTCAAATACTCGATCCATTGATGCAACAGCCTGTGTTAGAGTCGTTGAAGAGTTAACCAATCTTCTGAGTGGACTATACAGCCGGTCCATATAAGCAATAAAGGCTACCATGGTTCCAATTTTAATATCCCCAAGGATGACCTGATAGCTTGCATATCCAATTACGAGCAAAGGAGCAGCATCAGTAATGGTATTCACGACAGCAAATGTTTTGGCATTCCATTTGGTATGCTCTAATGCTTTTGATAGGAAGTTTTGGTTTTGCACATCGAATTCTCTTTGCTCATGGTCTTCAAGAGCAAAGCCTTGAATAATAGGCATTCCTTGCACCCGTTCATGTAAATGTCCCTGAACATTAGCAAGTGCCTGCGAACGAACTCTAGTCAGTGTTCGTAGCCTACTATAAAAATACTTGACCGAGAATCCGTATAAAGGAAATAACAGGATCGAGACAATCGTTAAAGATACATCCATTGATAACATAATGGCAATGGCGATAATAATGGTAATGAGATCTAGCCATACATTCATAAGTCCTGTTATGACAAAGGACTTCGTTTGTTCGACATCATTAATGACTCGAGAGATCACCTCTCCGACTCTGGTATTCGCATAAAAGCGAAGACTCAGTTTTTGTAAATGAGTAAAAAGCTGATCTCGAATATCATATAAGATCTTGCTTCCCACCCACTGCGCATAATATTGTCGTATGTATTCAATGGGCGGTCTCACTACCACAAATAAGACAAAAGCTACTCCCATTATGAGAAATAACTGATCAAGCTTCTCTTGATTCGTTAAAGTCTCTCCGTTGATGACATCATCTATAATGTATTGCAATAATAATGGAATTAATAAGGGAATCGTAAACTTAATGATACCAATTAATATGGTAAAAATAATCTTCCACCAATAAGGTCTTACAAAAATAAAATAACGTTTTATGCTATCCACGTTGACTACACCACATTTCTTAACTTACTTTGTTGTTTTTCTGGTAAGTATTAGACTTTTTCTTACGACTTTTGTGCTTTTTCTTGCGACTTTCTCATTTTACTTGCGACTTCAAACTGTTTTCTTGCGAGTCCCATTTTTTCTTGCAACTTTTCTATCTTTTCTTGCGACTTTCTCATTTTACTTGCGACTTCACGCTATTTTCTTGCGAGTCCCATTTTTTCTTGCAACTTTTCTATCTTTTCTTGCGACTTTCTCATTTTACTTGCGACTTCAAACTGTTTTCTTGCGAGTTCCATTTTTTCTTGCGACTTTTCTATCTTTTCTTGCGACTTCACGCTGTTTTCTTGCGAGTCCTCATTTTAAAGTACCACATCTTCCAGCCGAAAAAACCTGTTGTGTACTACCAACAGGTTCCTTTTTAAGATCTGTATAATAAATATTGTTCATACCAATTATCCACAAAATCTGGAGCAAATGGTCCTTTGCGCCCGTGGATCCATTGAAGCAAGTAATCTAGATTTCTTTTTAATATATGATCAATAACCTCAGGATATTTCATTTCCTTTCGATGTCGTTCATATTCATCTTCATCGAGTAATACATAGGTCATATCAGGAAATACTTTAACATCTAGGTCGTAATCAATATATTTTAATGCTTCTTTATCCCATATAAAAGGAGAGCTGATATTACAGTAATAGTAGATGCCATCCTCTCTTAGCATTCCAATAATATTAAACCAATAATCAGCATGAAAATAACATACCGCGGGCTCCCTTGTAATCCAGGTCCGCCCATCTGATTCTGTGACAGTCGTACGATCATTTCCGCCAATAACAATACTTTGCGTTCCTTTTAATACAATTGTTTCTTCCCATACTCTGTGTATTTGTCCATTATGCTTATAGCTATGTATTTGAACTTTTTCTCCTATCATGGGAAAACCCATATAAGCTCCCTTCTTTCATTGCCTTGTCCCACTTTAGTGGTGCCATGGTGAAATTTTAGATAGATACTCTATCCAAAGTATTTTCTCTTTTATACATCGCTCATTTCATATAAGTTGTTGCTTTCGTAAAAATCCCAAATGCCGATTTTGACTAATTAGTTTAATTTCATCTACTTTTAATCTGATAAGTTACGTCATTTATCGTTTCAAGTGAGCTTCCCTTCAGATAAAGCAGGTTAGATAGCAACAGTTTTAGAAAAGAGCCTTATCCCTATATATCCGTATATATTTTTGCGCTTCTTATTATTATAACGGTTCTCTGTATAATTTAAAACAAAAGTGCCAATTAAAATAGTAAGCAACCTTGATTCTATATGTGTCACACGTAAAAAAGGATCTGAAAACTATATTACAAAAGGTACTATTTTATAATCGTTTAAAATTAATAGCTCACGTTAAATGGGGAAATAGTAATAATAAAAGTTGATAAGAGGCGGAATGATGCACTTTTATTTAATGCTTTGTTTTTCATTGCAGCGATAAAATGGGGGGATTGGAAAAAGTGGAGATTATATTATCCAACTATACTATTCTTCATTTGTATAGATTTGCTGAAGAACTTCCTCTTTTATAACTACTCGATGTGGACGTACGAAGAATCTTTCTTTGGTGAAACGATCCTACCAATCATACTCTTATAACTCTTAAGATCATGGCTATAGCGTACTCTTCGACAATCTTAATTTATCTCTGACGATTTCCATAGGAAAAACGGAAACAAATTGGTTGAATCTCTTTATGGATCTTTTTTTACTGGACTGTAGAGTATATTAACCTGAAAAATCTAGACTTAATAAATCATCATAATGGTCGGAACATGTGGTGGTCTTTTTTATTCCTAATTGTCATGTTTCTCATGTTAAAAATACATCACGAAATTCCACTAATTGCTTGGGGATTATCTATTATTTTTATCATCATATTGTGGAATTTGTTTACTATACCAGTTAGCGTACTTAAATAGTCATAGTAAAAAGCTCTTTTCTAAACGTTCAATACAGTATTTATCGTTAAGAATAATCTTGACTTTAGATAAAGTAGATTAGATAGCAACAAAGTTTTAGAAAAGAGCCTAGTAAAAAGCAGAGCACATCTTTATTCTAATGGCTCTGCTTTTTATTTATGTTCCATTATAAGGCAGTAGTAAGTGAGGTTTCCTGGTGCTTATAGGCTGTAATGACTTCCTCAGTTTGTCTTTCAAACGTATGTTGAATTTCTTTTAATTCTGCCTTCATCTTTTGTATTTCTTCCTTCAAAGATTGCATTTCAGTTTTATTCTGGAGATCTTTTAATTCACGCTCAAGCTCTTGACACCGCTCGAGTTCTGATTGTATAAACAAAAGCTTATCCATTGTTTGAAGTTGCTCACGAACCAGTAAATCAAAGCGAGACATCATAGGTCAACTCCTCTAAATATCGTTGTATATATCAATTCTTGGAACACTCCAAAAATCCTTTGACTATCTATGTAGACTCGTGAGAAGTTTTGACGAAAAGCGAAGGCACCTCGGTCAGGCCCGACAAGCAAATGTTCTGAAGAGAACAAAATGGCGCTCTTTCCATTTTGAGCTCTTCAGGTTATTTGACCTCGAGGGCCTAGGTGCCGTAGCTAGACAAACCGAAAAGCGGAGGCACCTCGATCAGGCCCGACAAGCAAATGTTCTGAAGAGAACAAAATGGCGCTCTTCCCATTTTGAGCTCTTCAGGTTATTTGACCTCGAGGGCCTAGGTGCCGTAGCTAGACAAACCGAAAAGCGGAGGCACCTCGATCAGGCCCGACAAGCAAATGTTCTGAAGAGAACAAAATGGCGCTCTTTCCATTTTGAGCTCGTCAGTTGGAAGACTATTATGGACCAAGCTTTTTCATTGATAAAAAAGCACTCTTCACCGTTAAGGTAAAGAGTGCCCTTTTTAAGTATTAAGAGTTTTGACCTTTGTTAGCTTCAGCTTGTGCATTTTGTTGGCGTACTTCTTGAACGTTAGTTTCAGAAGCGAACTCAGTTCCGTAAGAACCTTGACCAGCAGATGCAGCGTTTTGTGCTTTAACTTCAGCAGCGTTTGTCTTAGCAGCTTGACTCTTCTTTGCCATCATTATCACCTCCAACACTTGTTAATCTGTGTCAGAGATGAGCATCTTATTCAAATAAAATTTTATTTTTTTAACGTACTAAAATGTATATTTTTTATAGGCTGTTGCTCTTAAGTAGTAACAAAGCAGAGAGCTTTTTTAAACAAGTAAGGATCTTCCACCATCTACAATTATGGTTTGTCCACGGATCATATCAGCTTGATCCGAAAGAAGGAACATAACTGCATTTACTAAGTCACCTGGCTCTATCATCTTACCCGCTGGTGTATTCTTTCTAGCATCCTCTAGCAATTCTTCTCGGTTTGGAAAATGTTTTAATGCATCCGTATCAACTGCCCCACCTGACACCGCATTGACCACAATATTTTTCGGCGCTAACTCCACTGCTAGATATCTCGTTAGTGATTCAACAGCAGCTTTTGAGACACCTACGGTTGTATAGTTGTCTAAATAACGGATGGATCCTAATGAGCTTAAGCTTACAATATGTCCGCCGCCAGAAGACTCCATTCGCTTTGCAGCTTCTTGTGCGCAAAATAACAATGCCTTACTGTTAATGTCCATCGTCCAATCCCAATGGGACTCTTCAAGTTCCATTAACGGTCGTAATACCCCAGAGGCTGCATTGCTGACAAATACATCAAGTCGATCAAAATGTTGATCGATTTCTTGGAACATTTCTTTAATTTTTTCTGGCTTTCCTACATTTGCTTTAATGACGACTGCTTTTCTTCCCAATGCCTCTATTTCTTTCGCGGTTTCCTCTGCTGCTGAACGGCTTCTTGCATAATTTACAACAATGTCATACCCTTTTTCTGCTAATCTAAGGGCAATCGCTTTACCTATTCCTCTACTACTTCCTGTCACTAATGCCACCTTTTGTGTCATTGACTCGCTCACTCCTGTCTTCCTTCTCATGTAACATATTGTACTTTCTTTAGCTAATTTTCTCAAATATATTTATGGTATAGCTCCTCTCTCTGTAACAAAAAATATAGTGCAACATATGGCGAAAGGAGAGTTGAACTATGTATGTAGGTAGAGATATGACCGAACTATCAATGATGTCAAAAAAGAAGTGGAAGGATAGCGAATTAGCGTTTTACCACCACTCTTTTCAGCAAATTATGCCTTACTTAAATGTAGAAGGACAAACGATTCATCGTGAAATTATAGAGGAAATTGAAGACCGAGGCGGCTTACAACGTAATGAGGCAGATTGGACGCATGGAACAAGAGTTCAGTTTGATTAAGTTTAGATAAGGCTACATTCGCATAATTTAATCTAATCATATAAATATGGCCAAATTGCTGATAAATAAGATTGAAAAGCAACAAAGGTTTAGAAAAGAGTCTTAGATAAAAAGAAAAGGATTCAGCTTATGATTGCTGAATCCTTTTTGTCTCGAGGAATTGTTTCCAAATCCGTTGATGTGATACGGAAAACGCATATTCATCTAACTCTTCATAAGTAACAAGTTTCACTCGGTCTGAATTCTCCATTTTGTGGTTGAGTTTCCCTACATATACAGTTATATTCCAAGTAAGATGTGAGAAGACGTGTTGGACAGTTCCAATTACTTCTTCTACTTCATTCCCGGCGTTATAGTATTCTTCTACGAATTGCTGCAACTGTTTTTTAGGAGTTTGTAATGTACCTGTCAGTTCAACATTCGGAAATTCCCACAGTTTGGCAAGAAGGCCGGTATCTGGACGCTTATGAATAAGTATTTTATCGTCTTCTGTGACAAAAACACCTGCTGCAAGTGGTACTTCTTTTGTTGAGTTCTTTTTTGTTTTCACTGGAAGCTCCGATTGTGTACCCTCCATAAACGCTTTACAATGGTCCCTAACAGGACAAAGTAAGCACGAAGGTGAAGTTGGAGTACAGACAATTGCTCCAAGTTCCATTAATCCTTGATTAAAGAAAGAGGGATTCTCTTTACTGATGATCACTCTAATAATTTCTTCAAAAATCTTACGTGTTTTAGGCTTGGCAATATCATCCCATATGGACAGAATTCTTGATAACACTCTCATTACATTTCCATCCACTGCTGGCTCTGGAACACCATAGGCGATACTAAGAATTGATCCTGTCGTATATGGTCCAATTCCTTTTAATTTTGAAATCTCCTGTGGCGTATTAGGGACAACCCCACCATAACTAGCATGTACTTCTTTTACAGCTGACTGCAGATTTCGCACTCTCGAGTAATAGCCTAGTCCTTCCCAAGCCTTTAGTACCTTCTCTTCATCTGCTTGTGCTAATGCTTCAATTGTAGGGAATTGAGTAATGAAATTATTAAAATAAGGAATAACCGTATCTACTCTTGTTTGCTGCAGCATAATCTCCGAGACCCAAACTTTATATGGATCCTGATCTTTTCGCCAAGGAAGGTCCCGCTGTTCTTTCTCGAACCAACTTATTAAGTCATGTTGAAATTGATCTATTAAAAAGTGCTCTATATATGAAGTTGCATTCACGTGTCTTCCCCCATGATGTAATATACTCTTTCCCCAGATTCTATTGTACCTTAACTGCGTGAATCTGGACATTTTCAACTCCACCTTCTATAAATTGGTCAAGCAGCCCAAATATGGAATGCTTCTTTCCATTCCTCAAATTTCTTAATGCTATAAAGTGGGAAATGGTCGGTAGAGAAAAGCTTTCTGCATACATATCTTTCTCCGGGGAATACCAGTCTATCTGATGGGCACCAAATGAAGGCATATAACCTATGACTTTTTCCATTATTTTTTCGTATTCATTTGTGTGATTTGGTTTAATTTTATAATGAATGTATATTTTTAACGGTTTATTCATGTCGATGTCTCCTTTAAAAACATAAAAATATGCACATATTAGTAAGGCATGAATAGGTTTATTTTTATAGAGAAGAGCTATATAGTAACTAACGCAAACTTTTTTAGGGGAGGACTTCTTTCGTATGGATACTGGCACTCATTTTGTCATGGGGATTGCTCTAGGAGGTATAGCAACTGTTGATCCTGCCATTAACCAAGACCCATTAACTCTTGAAGCCGTCTTAATAGGGACGATTATCGGATCACAAGCCCCTGACTTAGATACTATTTTAAAGCTTCGCAATAATGCAAAATATATACGAAACCATCGAGGGATCACTCACTCTATTCCAGCCGTTTTATTATGGCCGTTGTTGATTGTAGCAGGAATTAGCCTATTTCTTCCTCAGGTTGATTTATTCCACCTATGGATTTGGACATTTATTGCCGTTATCCTTCATGTTTTCGTCGACATATTTAACGCTTATGGGACACAGGCCCTTCGCCCTTTTTCGCATAGATGGGTTGCACTGGGTGTAATAAATACGTTTGATCCTTTCATCTTTTTTGCTCATGTTGTTGGTATTGTTGTGTGGCAGTTAGGAGTGGATCCACTTCAAGTTTTTTCCGGAGTGTTTATTATTGTAGCTGCCTATTATTTGGTTAGGTACAAAATGAAACGAAATGTCGTACAATCTGTCGAACGAATTATTTCAGATGTACAGGAGGTCATCGTATCACCCACCATCCGTTTTACCCATTGGCATGTCGTCGCCAGATCGGAGAGGTACTTTCATGTCATTCGTGCAATGGACGGGACCATTAAAATTCTTGATACATTTGACCGCCATCCGATTCCCGATACTCCCATCATGAAGGCGGCGAAACAGGATCATAATATATCTGCCTTCTTATCTTTTTCTCCGGTATATCGATGGGAAATTGAAGAGTGTGATGACTACACAGAGGTAAGATTTATTGATCTTCGATATAGAAGTAAAGACTATTATCCGTTCGTCGCAGTCGTGCAGCTTGATCAAGACCTACAGATTATAAGTTCCTATACAGGCTGGATATTCAGTGAGAAGAAATTACGTAAAAAACTTGATATCCTTCCCTCTGAATAACGCAAAACCTACCTTTTGAGGTAGGTTTTGTTGTGCTTGGTATTTTGCTTTGATATCATGAATTTCCCGTGATATATCAGTAATTCCAAGTAATATATCAGTAACTTTTCTCATATATCAGGAATTCCACCGCCTATATCAGGAAATCAAAAAAAAACACTAAAAGTGCATTACTCACTTTTAGTGTTTCCCGCCATGATCTTGATTTAATAAATGTGCATATTTCGGATTTGTTGCTACAAATTCATGTAGAGTTGCTCCATATCTGTTCACCCATTGTGTAACAATTCTCTCAGTCATCTCGCTCCCCATATATGTTGCACCTGCCTTAGCTGAGGAGGTCTCAAAATCATCCCATAATAGCTCTATCCATGTTCTAGCTTGTGCTGCAGTTAATGCCTGATTTTTCTCTAACAGTAACTGAATTAATCTCTCTTGATAATCGTTCAACCACTACCACCCTTTCCAAATTTTCTATCTCATATCATACCTATTAGGTGCCATACTATCATTACGTGCTTGAAAGATGAGTGCTTGTCTCTTTTTAGCACGAGCTTTTATCTTTTATCTGACGAGGAGGTTCTCACAATGGTACGTAATAAGAAACGAGGGTTCCCAAACCAGAACGGTAATAAATTTGAAGGTGAACCGCGAGCAAAGGCAGAATATGCCTCTTTACGTGCTGATGGGTCCATCAACACTCATCCTCAGGAAAGAATGCGCGCATCTGGTTTAAGAGAAGAAGAATAGAAAGTTATGACGGAAGCCAGATCCTACTTTCTGGCTTCTGTTCTCTTTAGCATTGAAATGGGCAAAGCGTCTTCTTTATTCTCCCCATTAAGCTTCGTACCCCATGCAAAAATTCCATTCATATAACTAATCTTAAAAAACGTGCCTGGATCTTGTTCAATTTCGTACACTTCATCTGGCTTAAAATCATTTGGATCTAATAAGTAAGCTCGTGCCATCAGATTCTTACGTTCCAAAACGGCAAGTTCATTAATTCGTCCCATTTGCTCTGCTTTTCTTGCCTGTTCATGTATTTGACGAATTTCTTGAGTCAATTCATATTCTGTCATCTGACTATATCTTTTTTCCACGTTTATCACTCGCTTTTCATTAATCTACATTGTGCCGAGGGCAATCCTCTGACTCTAGATAGCGCTCAATAAGTTCTATTGTAAAACCCTTTTGATATAAGAATTGTTTCATCTTTTGACTGTATTCCCAATCACTATATTTTTGATACTTTCGATGGGCTTTCTCCCCCAGCTTACATAATGCATCCCACTCATCGATTTCATCGCGCTCAGGGACACGCTCTTCCAATACGATGGAGATAACGTCTTGTGTATAGCCTTTTCGCTTCAAGGCATCCATTACTTTCTGTCTTTGCATTTTCTCAGAACTAGCTGATGTTTTTTTAAATGTCTTTTCTGAGTATTTTTTTGCAAATTCAATTTGATCTTCTTTTGCATAATGTGTCATTGCGAGCTCAATTATACTTGCCGAAATGCCTTTTTGAGTAAGCTCTTGTCTTAAAACCGTAGGACCTTTTAAAGATACTCTTGCATTCGTATTAACAAAAGCGATGGCAAATTCTTCGTCATTCAAATATTTCAAGCTTGTAAGCTTATGGAGCACCTCTTGAATGACCGCATCTTCATATTCTTTTTCCTTGAGGTATTGAATAACTTCTAAGGATGATCTCATACGGTATGATAGAAACACAAGGGATTGTTGGAATGCCCTTGTTACATCATCACTAAAGCTAATTTCTTCTATATCAAACTCATCAATTTCTTGTCCCTTTTGCAGAGAATGCGAAATGAGTACATCCTCGTGCACACTAAAAGCGTAACGCTCGCCTTGTCCATCATCGACAAAAATATTGTATCGGTCTTTTGCTTTTTTTTGAGTTGTGATTTTTGTAATAATCGCCAAACGTCTCACCTCATGTTTAAATATAGCACAAATTTGGGAAAGGATATGGAGATAAAAACTAGAATATAGTTAGTTACTATTATTTAGAGGGGGTCCCTTATGAAGATTGCTATAACGGGAGGTACAGGCTTTGTAGGTAAAGCGTTAACAAAGAGCTTTTTACAAGGTGGCCACAACGTTTATATATTATCAAGAAGTCAGCATTCCTCTTCCAAGGACGGAATTCAATATGTGAAGTGGTTGACAGAAGACAGTCAGCCTGAGAATGAATTGAATGATATTGATGTATTTATAAACCTAGCAGGAGAATCATTAAATAGCGGAAGATGGACGGCTGAGAGAAAGCAAAGAATCGTCTCTTCAAGAATCTCTGCTACTAGAGAGGTTATTAGGATCCTACAAAATATGAATAAGAAACCATCGGTCCTAATCAATGCGAGTGCCATTGGTTATTATGGGACTTCTCTAGAGAAGGAATTCACAGAGTCCAACAAAATTCCAGGTCAAGACTTCTTAGCACAGACAGTCGCTTCATGGGAACAAGAAGCACAGGCCGCAGAAGAACTCGGAGTTCGTACTGTTTATACTCGATTTGGTATTATTCTTGATCAACAAGAGGGCGCTCTACCTAAAATGGTTCTTCCCTATAAATTGTTTGCAGGTGGGACGGTGGGATCCGGTGCACAGTGGATGTCCTGGGTTCACATTGACGATGTAGTTGGGATGATTCAGTACGCGATTAAGAATGAAAACATTAAAGGACCATTCAACGTTGTCTCCTCGAATCCTGTTACCATGAAGAAATTTGGGCAACATATAGGACATGTTATGAAAAGACCTCATTTCCTTCCGGCTCCGAGTTTCGCTTTAAAACTACTATTAGGAGAGATGAGTGTTTTAGTCCTAGAGGGGCAAAAGGTTGTTCCTCAAAAGGCCGAGGACTCAGGTTATCAATTTCATTATAAATATCTTGATGAAGCTTTAACTAACATATTAAAATAAGGGGAATGAAAGCTTAAAAGGAGTCACGTCATGAAAACCTTATTTAAAAATGCGACTATTTATCCTGTTACATCTGCCCCTCTACAAAAGGCTGATTTGTATGTGGAAAACGGAAAAATTAAAGAGATTGGTTTGAATATACAACCAACCGAAGATACATTTATTGTAGATTGTAAAGAGATGTTTTTATTACCTGGCTTCGTTGATGTGCATACCCATTTAGGTCTGTATGATGAAGGTACAGGTTGGGCTGGAAATGATGCGAATGAAACGATTGAGCCGCTAACCCCACATATACGAGCACTAGACAGTTTACATCCGCTCGACACTGCCTTTTCAGATGCTATTCAGCATGGAATAACAACTGCTCATATCATGCCCGGCAGTGCTAACGTAATTGGTGGGACAACTTCTGTTATTAAAACACATGCTCGAAGTGTCTCAAAAATGTTAATTCAAGAGACAGCAGGCTTAAAAATTGCTTTAGGTGAAAATCCTAAACGCATTCATAGTCACGGCAGTAATGACTCTATTACCCGTATGGGAATTATGGGGATGCTACGAGAAGCATTTTTCAAGGCGAAGTATTGTGATCACCCTGAAGATATTAGAGTAGCTCCCATTATCAAAGCCTTAAATAGAGAAATCCCCGTTAGGATCCACGCTCATCGGGCAGATGATATTATGTCTGCTATGCGATTTGCAGAGGAATTTGAACTCGACTATCGAATTGAACACTGTACAGAAGGACATTTAATTCCAAGTGAATTTGAAGGTAAAAATGTAAAAGTCAGTGTTGGACCTACTCTGACTCGTAGAAGTAAAATTGAACTCAAGAATAAATCATGGAAGACCTACCAAGTACTTGCTGATGTAGGAGTAGAAGTGTCAATCACAACAGACCACCCCTATACGCCTATTCAATATTTAAATATTTGTGCAGCACTAGCTGTTCGTGAAGGATTGGATGAGCAAAAAGCACTTGAAGGAATTACCATTACTCCTGCTAGAAACTTGCGTGTAGCGGACCGTCTTGGAAGCTTAGAAGTTGGAAAAGACGCGGACATTGTATTATGGAGTCATCACCCATTTCACTATATGGCAAAGGCTAGACTTACAATGGTAAATGGGGAAATAATTTACAAAAAAAATTAACAAAAAAGTAGTATCTTTTTTACAAAAAATATCGTATTATACTTTAAGTATTCATATGATATTATAACCTAAAATTTTATACTGATTGTAATTTAGGGGAAGGCAAATGGTGCGCCACCAGCAGAGCTGGTCCTAATGGGTTCGATTCCCATCCCGAAATTTTTTTAATCAACATCATAAAAAATTTCGAGGGTGGGAGTCCTACTACACGTATGGACATTTATGCCCTCATGAGATGAGGAGGGGATCAGCATGCTAAAAAAACGTGATCTTAACGATTGTCAAGCTCTTTATGAGCTGATGGTGCACCCAGACGTCTTCCCTTTTGTGCGCCATAAAGCTGCAACTTATGAAGAATTCTTATTCCTTACCAAGCAAACGATTGAAGCAGAAGAGCGCGGTGAGATTATCTCTAGAACGATTTTAGATGAATGGGGAAACCCAATTGGTACCATCAACTTATTTGATATTCAAGATCAAGCTGGTTTTTTAGGAACATGGCTAGGTAAACCATACCATGGCCTAGGATATAATAAACTGGCGAAGGATGCCTTTTTTGACGAATTATTCTTTGAACTTGGAATTGAACGAATCTTTATGCGTATTCGCAAAGTAAACGTTAGATCATATAAAGCTGCTGAAAAGCTTCCCTACACCATCTTCGCAAATGAAACAAGAACCAGTCTTTATGAAGAGTTGAACGCTAAGGAAGATATTTATAACCTATTTGAAATCCCTAAGGATCTTTATAATCTTCATTCTATGAGAAAGCCTTATTCATTCCAAGAAGATCACCTGAAAGAAGCTTAATACTTGGTTAATGGTCGCGCCTTTCTTCGTAGACGCTGCAATAAAAGCCAAATATACAAATTTATTTAAAATATGTAGTCTGCCAATTTTGGCAGACTTTTTTGTTTCAATAAATGAATAAGCCATACAGAATTCGGTAACGATGATAATAAGTTCATGGAAGGTGAGGGATTTATTATGGCTGATGGTAAAAAAAGAAAAGACAAATCTAAAAGCACATTAAGCAGTATGCAAGAGGTTACATATTCACGAGAGTTTAGAATGGCTGACCGAGCTGGTGGCTTCATTAGCAACAAACGTAATTCCTAATTATACCGGCATGAAGTGTGACCCTTCGTGAAAACATAATCAAGTACCACCATTATAACTTCTGGAGGGGAACCATATGCCAACAAATCATGGACATAAAGCACGAGACAAGAATGCTGAAACATTACCGCAAACTCCTAGTTATGCAAAGCTTCCATCTGACGGACGCGATGTAGAATTTTCACGTGAGTTTGCAGATCAAGCGGATCAAAAAGCGTTAGAGCGCTCAAATGCTGCTGATGTGAGAGCAAAGGCACGGGAACGTAAATAATTAAAGGGGAGGTAGCTTATGGATAAGCTATCTCCCCTTTTATTAACAACTATAGTTATCCACAATCCACAACACTTTGTGAATATCTTAATTTTTTACTGGTATAATAGTACCTATTTAGTGTATTGCAATTGTGGATATCTTTTCTAATTTTTGTGGATAATGTGTATAAGTCTGTGGGAAACCTTTTGTTTTCTGTGATTTAAGCTATATTAATTGTGGATAAATATATATATCTGTCCTTACGTTCAAATTAGCTCGTCCAACATTTAATCTCCTTGTGTTGAAAAGTTATGTTCTGTTCTAACGTGTTTAGCTCTAGTAATCTGAACATTAAAAGAAAAAATTGTAAACTTACATACCAAGTCTTTTGATACATCTAAGTGAATATTTAGCTCTCTTAGTTCAATGGTTTTATCATAGGCAAGTTGAATGATTGGTCCTAATAGGAATGAGTTCAATAATGTTACTGCAAGTATGGGTGAACCTAAAAAGTACCCTATCACAAGAGCACTGAATTCCGTTAAGGTTGTTACTTTTCTTAATGAATATCCAGTTTTATCTTTCAACATCAAAATTAGCCAATCAACAGGACCTGCACCTAGGTCCGCTGCCATATAGACTCCCGTACCTATTCCTATCAGAAGAATACTTACTAAAACATATAGAGATACAGATACTGGTGAATCTACATCTGGAATAATGTTTGAAAAATAAACGATGTCTATTAAAAAACCTAGTAATACCATTTCCATATATGTACCAATTTGAGGTCTTTTTTTCGTTACTAGGATATTTAGAACCACTATCAGCAGAGAAGCTACAATACTCCAAAATCCTATGCTATATCCTAACCTATTATTTAGACCGAGATAGAGTGTGTCCCAGGCGTTAAGTCCGAGGTAAGCAACTTTTAATGAAAAAACAGTCCCTACGGCTGAAATTAAAATACCACTAAAAAATAGTAACAACCTCTCGTTTAATCGTTCCTCACGAACCATCCTATTACGATTTAATCTATCTCGACCTTTTCGAGCAAGCCTCACAACCAAGAACACCCCTTAGGTTTGTAACAAAAAAACTGTTTATATTTTTTTTGGCATTAAAAATAGGCTACTCCGATATCAGAGTAGCCTTCTATAACAAAATAGCTATGAAGATTCTAATTCGGTAGTCCAGCCATCCTAGCTATGCCTTAGATCTGTGACTTTGCGTCCTTCTCTTTCAAGAAGTTTGCCTTTATCAAATAGTATAATAGTACTGGTTATAAAATATCATATTCTTCCAGATATATCTATGTATTCCATTCTACAATATATGACAAAGATCGGATACAACTACGTGATGTATGAAAAAAGCGGATGGATTTTACCACCCGCTTGCTCTTATGATTCCGCTAGTTTTTTTGCTTCTTTTTTTTCTAGATTTACTGGCCAGCTTTCTACACCTTTTAACCCTTCAATATCGTCAGCATAGAAGACTGGATCTACACCCTGCTTACGCTGAGCAAGATAATTTTCCAGAGCTTTGAATGCATACTTTCCTAACAAACCGATAGCAACTAGATTTGTTAAGGCCATAATTGCCATTGCTAGATCTGCGAAATCCCAAACAATTTGTAAGCTTGCTACTGTACCAAACATTACCATTCCTAAAGCTAATACACGATATACGAATAAGGCTGATTTGCTCTTATTAACGAACTCAATATTCGCTTCTCCATAATAGTAGCTTCCAATGATTGAGCTGAATGCAAACATAAAGATTGCAAAGGCTACAAAAATACTTGCCCAGCCACCAAAATGCTCTGCCATTGAGGCTTGAGTCAATTCAATCCCTTGTAGTCCTGTTGTATATGAATCAGATAAAAGTATGATAAACGCTGTAGCTGTACAAACGATCAGTGTATCAAAGAAAACCCCAAGTGCTTGAACAAAGCCTTGTTTTGCCGGGTGAGAAACTACTGCTGTAGCTGCAGCATTTGGCGCACTACCCATACCCGCTTCGTTTGAGAATAAACCACGCTTTACTCCCATCATGATAGCAGCACCAACTCCACCACCTACAACCTGCTCAAGTCCAAATGCACTTTTAATAATTAATGCAAAAACTGCTGGAACTTCTGATAGGTTAGTAAACACAACAAAAGCTGCTAACAAGATATAAAAACCTGCCATGATAGGAACAATTGTAGCTGAGAACTTTGCAATACGTTGAACTCCACCAAAAATGATAATCGCAGTTAATACGACAAGTAGCCCACCAATAATTGCCTCGTTAACACCAAAAGAATTCTTAAATGCAGCGGCAATCGTGTTACTTTGTACCGCATTGAACGTTAATCCAAACGAAATGATAATTCCAAGTGCGAACAAGGAACTCAACCATTTCGCACCTAGTTGTTTTTTCATGTAGTAGGCCGGTCCACCTTTAAAGCCACCGTTCTGATCCTTTACTTTATAGATTTGAGCTAATGTACTCTCTACAAAAGCACTTGCTCCACCAAGTATCGCAACGATCCACATCCAGAACACAGCACCAGGTCCACCTAAAGCAATCGCCATAGCAACCCCCGCTACGTTACCAGTTCCAATACGAGTAGCTGCTCCGATAAAGAAAGCCTGTAAGGAAGATATAGATTTCTCACCTGGAATGGATTCATTTTTATCCTTAAGTACTCTAAACATTTCACCAATTTGAGTCAGTTGCATAAACTTCATTCGAATTGTAAAGTACAACCCTAAACCTAATAGCAATCCAATTAGAATGTATGACCATAAAATATTATTTGCATGCCCAATTACCTGCTGAAGAAACTCCATATTGTTTCCCTCCTGATGTCGAATTTTGTAGAACCTTGAAAGAATTATCTAAAAATTCAGTGCAAATGTCAATAGTAATTTTTAACTTCTCTCATTTAACGCTTTAAAGGATTGGGGGCCAGGCCCCCAATCCTTTAAAGCAACAAAGTACATAAGAGTATAAGTAGTACGTTCGAGACAAATAGTAACTAGATAGGAGGTGAGCATATGGATGCTAAACGTACACAAGAAATTGCTTCATCACCAGAGATGATTAATGTCACTTACAATGGTGAAAAGGTTTATATTGAACATGTGGATCAGGACCAAGGAAAAGCAACCGTTCATCCTTTAAATAATCCAGACAAAAAGATTAGTGTATCAGTCACTAGCTTAGAAGAGAATTAAAAAAGGCATTCCCTAGAGGAGAAGGATGAACAACTAGTTCGTCCCGCTCTATTGGGAATGCTTTTTATTTTGAAATTATTCGACAAGTGCCTGTCACCACGACCGGCTCGACAAATATCGACAAGTGCCTGTCACCTAGCGAGGTTGTAGATGGCTCTTGCATAGATGGCTGTTGCCTTGAGGAGGTCTTCTACCTCGATGTATTCATCTTTTTGGTGGGCGGTCATTTCTTTGCCAGGGAAGCAGGCTCCGAATGCTACACCGTTTTCCATGAAACGGGCATATGTGGCTCCACCCGTTGATAGTAAAGTAGGTTCTAAGCCTGTTTCTTGTTGGTAGGCTTCTTGTAGTGCCTGAATCATGGGGTGGTCAGATCCTACATGGTGTGGTGGTGAGACTTTTATGTCTTCCACTTCAAATCCTTTTTCTTTTACTTGTGCAGTTAGGACTTCCTTTGTCTCCTCAAATTTTGTTGTAACAGGACAACGAACGTTTAATTGAACGGTACCGCCTTTTTCTTCTTCAAAATGGAGAACTCCAGGATTAACGGTTAATGGTCCTGTGATGTCATCCTTGTATGAGATATTTAATGTCTTCCCTTCAAAATCAAGGTGTAGTTCATCAAGGAAATCTAGGAATTGTGCTGCTGTTCCGGTGAAGTCAAAATCTCTTAAGAAACTTGCTAATGTCGTGCCTGCATTCACACCGATGTGGGGCTCCATGCCATGAGCTGAGAGGCCATATAACGTAATCTCTACAGAGTCGTCTAAATGGGTAATCTTCCTTCTTACTCCTTGCTTTGTACAGAAGCCTTCAAATTCTAGAAGGAGATGATCAACACTTCCTTGTAGAATAACCGTTGCCTGTTCTGGAACCATATTACTTCTCTCTCCTGCTTTAAATGAGACAAGTCTTACTTCCCCTAAGTACTCCTCTGTAGCTGGTCCAATTACAAGTCTCGTATTAATTTGGCCCTTTTCGGCATTAATTATAGGAAAGTCAGCATCAGGTGCAAACCCGACAGAAGGCATGGTTTCAACCTCTTGGTAGTGCTTCATGCAGCTCATACCACTTTCTTCATCCGTTCCAAAGATAAGTCGGACTCTTTTTTGTAGAGGTAGGCCTAGTTCTTTTACAATCTTCAATCCATAATAAGCAGCCATCGTTGGACCTTTGTCATCTATTGCTCCTCTTGCAAAAAGCTTTCCGTCACGTATTGTTGGTTCAAAAGGAGGGGTTGTCCATTCTCCCGTTGCTGGGACGACATCGACATGACAAAGGATTCCAATCATATCATCATGGCTACCATCACCATGTTCAGCATACCCGGCATAGCCGTCAACATTTTTCGTATGAAAACCAGAAGATCCAGCCTTAGAGAGCATTAAATCAAGGGCCTCTCCTACTTTTTCACCCATTGGGAAACGAGTTGATGTTGAACTTTCATCTTTTACACTTTCAATCTTTAATAGCTCTTTCAAATCTTTTAAAAGCTCTTCTTTTCGAGCTAAAACCTCTTCATACCAGTTAACCAATCTAATCACCTCTATTTTTGATAATACGCAGTACAAATGAGACCAAAATACGTAGGCGCTTCGTACGATAAGAATTCACTCTTACGTTCTGTCTCTGGTATCGCACCTGCTAATATTAATGTTTGCCAAATTCCATCTGGCTTAGCATTTTCTATGTAAGTTGAATCAAATTCTGTCATTCTTTCTAACTTGTCCTCTATTATAAGGGTTACCACTTCTTGGTCTAATTGCTTGGCTGCTTCATGAAATCCGTATGGGCCTTCTTCATCATGAGCATGTGCCCAGTCGCAGCTGGCAATTAAGCCTATCCGTTTAGGAGATTGTTGCACAGCTTTTCTAAGAACTTTTCCAAATTCAATATGCGCCTCAAATGATATGTCTCGTGAAGGAGTAATGATTACAACAGGAACATCTGGCATGAAACGCAACGGCACGATTGCACCCCAATCTAGAGGTAGGCATGAAAATGGCCCGGCGCTAGTTGCGTAATTAATAGTCCCAACAGGAAGCTGCTGTTCTTTTACCAAGCCCTCAATTAGAAAAGCCAACTCTCGATCAACGACTTTTTCCATTTGAAAACTAGCTTCATTCTCCTCCACAATCCCTAGCATTCTTTCAGAAGCCGAGATTGAAAATTGACCATTAATCTTTGTTCCGTGAGGAGTTAATAGAATGATCGTATCTGGCTTTGCGTTCTTCATCTCCTCACCTAATGTAATCATGCTATCTCTTGTTATCTTCATTCTTGCTGGTAGCGCCCCCTGTAATTCTGGGATGATCTCACCACCATGAGGTGCAATACATGAAAAAACAAATGGATTCATTATGAACACTCCTTTAAGTGTGCTTATCTTATTTCTTACATAGTTGGAAGATGGGGTCAAGGGATTTGTAGAGAGATTGGTATTTTTCGCCATAAAAGGAATTTATAGAAGGAAGAAGCAGATATTCCAGGTGCCATTTCTAGAATTTAATTCTAATGTGTTCTACTTTTTCTAGTTTTCCGGATTAATTTTTTGGAGGAATAAGAGTTTATGCGTATTTTTTTTTATATACGTCTTGCCACATTCCCATACTTAAAAAAATCCGCAGGCTTTACACCTGCGGCATTGACTATCATTTAAGAGATGGCCGGATATTCGTTTATTAAGTATTCCTCAGCCAGCTTAATTTGTTCTGCGACCTGACTTGGCGCTGTTCCACCATAACTTTTACGAGCGCCAACAACTTGCTCGGGCGATAACACCTTAAAAATATCCTCTTCAAAAAACATACTAAACTCTTTATACTCATCGAGTGTAAGGTCTAACAAGAATTTCTTTTTGCCAATGGCATACAAAACAATTTTACCAATAATCTCGTGAGCGTCTCGGAATGCGATTCCTTTTGTCACTAGATAGTCAGCAATATCCGTTGCATTCGAAAAATCCTGGTTCACTGCACTTCTCATTTTTTCCTTTTTAACCGTCATCGTATTGATCATCGGAGCCAATAGTTTCAAAGAACCCTCTAATGTTTCAACTGTGTCAAACATTCCTTCTTTATCCTCTTGCATGTCTTTATTATAGGCTAGCGGTAGTCCCTTAAGAACGGTCAGTAGTCCAATTAAGTTTCCGTACACTCTGCCCGTTTTGGCGCGCAATAACTCCGGAACATCAGGGTTCTTTTTTTGTGGCATTATGCTTGAACCCGTGCAGAAAGAATCGTCCAATTCAATGAATTGAAATTCTTGGCTTGACCAGATGACGAGCTCTTCCGAAAGTCTTGAGATATGAGTCATTAATAATGAAGCAATCGATAAAAGCTCCACGATAAAATCTCTGTCACTTACTGCATCCATACTATTTGGATACACTGTCTCAAATCCTAAAAGCTCAGCTACTCTTTCGCGATCGATAGGAAACGTTGTTCCAGCAAGAGCACCAGCTCCTAGTGGTAACCAGTTAACACGTTTTAGACTATCTTGAAATCGTTCCTTATCTCGTTGAAACATCCAAAAATAAGCCATTAAATGGTGAGCAAAAGAAACTGGCTGCGCCCGTTGAAGATGAGTGTAACCAGGGATTATCGTGTCTACATTATCTTTCGCCTGATTCAGTATGGCTACTTGCACATCCTGGACGAGTGAAATTAGCATTTCGGTTTTACGTTTTGCATAGAGATGCATGTCGGTCGCAACTTGATCATTTCGGCTTCTTCCCGTATGAAGCTTCCCACCAACCGGTCCAATCATGTCAATGAGCAGTTTTTCAATATTCATGTGAATATCTTCGTGCTGAACGGAATATTCGATTGTATTGTTATGAATCTTTTGTTGAATTTCAAGAAGCCCAGCCTTTATCTTCTCGACATCTTCCATTGGAATGATGTTACACTCTCCTAGCATTTGCACGTGTGCCAGGCTTCCCTCGACATCCTCTAGTGCAAGTTTTTGGTCGAATGTTATGGAAGCAGTGAATTCTTCCACAAGCTTATTCGTTTCTTTAGTAAAACGTCCACCCCATAGCTTAGCCATTTCTTTATTCCTCCCATGCTCACTACTCTGAAAAACTCTTTTTCTGTTTTTCCTTGTCACATTCGTTTTTTTCTTGCGACTCCGATCTGTTTTCTTGCGCTTTGGTCATTATTCTTGCGACTTTGGATCGTTTTCTTGCGAGCTCACATTTTTCTTGCGGCTCCGACCTATTTTCTTGCCGCTTTGCTCATTATTCTTGCGACTTCAGTTCATTTTCTTGCGAGCTCACATTTTTCTTGCAACTCCGACCTGTTTTCTTGCCGCTTTGGTCATTATTCTTGCGACTTTGGATCGTTTTCTTGCGAGCTCACATTATTCTTGCGGCTCCGACCTATTTTCTTGCCGCATTGCTCATTATTCTTGCGACTTTGGATCGTTTTCTTGCGAGCTCACATTATTCTTGCGGCTCCGACCTATTTTCTTGCCGCTTTGGTCATTATTCTTGCGACTTCAGCTCTCTTTCTTGCGAGCTCACATTTTTCTTGCGACTCCTACCTGTTTTCTTGCCGCTTTGCTCATTATTCTTGCGACTTTGGCTCTCTTTCTTGCGAGCTCACATTTTTCTTGCGACTCCGACCTGTTTTCTTGCCGCTTTGTTCATTATTCTTGCGACTTCAGCTCTCTTTCTTGCGAGCTCACATTTTTCTTGCAACTACAACCTGTTTTCTTGCCGCTTTGCTCATTATTCTTGCGACTTCAGCTCTTATTCTTGCGACTTCAGCTTTTTTTCTTGCGGCTCCGACCTATTTTCTTGCAACTCCAACCAATGTTTCTTGCAACTTTCTAATCTACCAACCTCTTCATGAAAAAGAAGAAAGGGCTCTCCTCTCTTCTTTTAAGATGGAATCATTATTAATAGATTATCCAGGTACTGTAATTCACAATTATGGAGAAACAGTTTCAGACTCTTTTGTATTCACCTGCGAATACACCTTTGTTGTAAGACCCCACAATTTAATAAATCCAACTGCCGCATTGTGATCAAATGCATCACCCTTTGAGTACGTAGCTAGCTCTTCATTGTATAAGCTATGTGGTGACTTACGACCTACAACAGTATGCGTCCCTTTATGCAGCTTCACTCGAATCGTTCCCGATACGACCTTCTGTGTTTCCTCCACAAAAGCGTCTAGTGCGTTTCGTAACGGCGAATACCATAACCCGTCATAAATTAGTTTTGTCATCTGTTGCTCGACAGATGTCTTGAATTGGGTAATTTCACGTGGCAATGTTAAGAATTCTAATTCTTTATGAGCATTGATTAAAATGAGTGCACCCGGATTTTCATACACTTCGCGTGATTTAATGCCAACCAGACGATTTTCAATATGATCAATTCTTCCTACACCATGCTTTCCACCAAGTTCATTTAGCGTTTCAATTAACTGAACAAAGCCCAGCTTTTCACCATTAAGCGAGACAGGCAAACCTTTTTCAAACTCAATCTCGACGTATTCTGCTACATCAGGAGTTAAATGAATCGGGTTCGTCCAGTCATAAGCAGCTTCTGGTGCTTCTGCCCACGGGTCCTCAAGGACACCCGCTTCACATGCACGACCCCAAATATTTGCATCGATCGAAAATGGATTATCTAAATCAACAGGAATGGGAATCCCTTTTTCTTCTGCATATTTAATTTCTTCATCACGTGTCATTCCCCATTCACGAACAGGAGCGAGCACCTTTAAATTAGGGTTTAACGCTTGAATCGACACCTCAAAACGAACCTGGTCATTTCCCTTACCTGTACAGCCATGTGCTACCGCAACAGCACCTTCTTTTTCCGCAACTTCTACAAGAAGCTTTGCAATAAGTGGACGTGATAATGCTGAGGATATCGGATATTTCCCTTCATATAGGCAGTTAGACTTTAATGCTGGCGCAATAAACTCATCGGCTAATAATTTCTTTGCGTCAACCATATAAGCCTTGATCGCACCTACTTGAAGTGCTTTATTTTTAATTGCTTCCAGATCCTTACCTTCACCTACATCAAGCCCTAATGCAATCACATCATAGCCATATTTCTCTTGAATCCATTTTATTGAAACAGAGGTATCTAATCCCCCAGAGTATGCAAGAACCACTTTTTCTTTTGCCATTTTTGGATTTCCCCCTAAAAGCTTTGAATTAATATTTATATTAACGTATTTTTATGCATTATGCACGAAAAAAATTCTTATTATCTAACTCATTAATGCTTTTAAGATTGCCTTCTGTGCATGTAAACGATTTTCAGCCTCATCAAACACAACCGAATGATTGCCATCAATAATCTCTGCTGTAACCTCTTCCCCACGATGAGCAGGTAAACAATGAAGAAATATATAGTCCTTTTTTGCGTGTTGGCATAATTCTTCATTAACTTGGAAAGCTTGAAACGCCTGTAAACGCGCCTCATGCTCATCTTCCATGCCCATAGAAGTCCATACGTCTGTTACTACCACATCGGCATTCTTCACCGCTTCAATAGGATTGTTTGTCACGATAACTGAGCCACCCGTTTGTTTACTTGCCAGTTTTGCCTGATGTAGAATTACTTCATTCGGCTCATACCCTTCAGGACATGCTACACTAATGTTCATTCCCACTTTCACTGCTCCTTCAATTAAGGAATGCGCCATATTATTGTTTCCATCTCCGACGTAGCACATTTTTAATCCCGCAAACTTTCCTTTATGCTCTAAAATCGTCAGTAGGTCCGCCATTACTTGACAAGGGTGGTGTAGGTCCGTTAACCCGTTAATAACTGGGACAGTTGCACTTTGAGCAAACTCTTCTATAGAAGTATGACTAAAGGTTCGAATCATTAGTCCATCGACATATCGTGATAACACTTTAGCCGTGTCTGAAGCCGTTTCTCCTCTACCTAACTGAATATCCTTTGAACTAAGGAAGATCGCATGACCTCCCAACTGCAGCATCCCTACCTCAAAAGAAACTCTTGTTCTTGTTGAAGATTTTTCGAATATCAACCCTAACACCTTACCACTTAAGTAAGGGTGGGGAACTCCTTGTTTCTGTAGCTTTTTCATATAAAGCGCATCATCAAGTAGGGACATTAACTCATCAGGTGTACATTCCCCTATTGTAAGAAAATCTTTTTGGTTCATTGTCGTACCCACCCACTCTTGTTGCCATTTCACTTTATTCACCATCATTTCCACCTTTCTACACGACGATATTTTCAATTTGTACGTAATCACTCATTGCTTGAACTTTTATCTGTTCTGTCGGTTGTAAGCTTATTACTTTTCTAAATGTATCAAGACTTGTATAGCAAGGGACTTGATAGCGAGTTGATAGCTCTCGAAGGAAAAATCCTAGCTTCTGATCATTTCGACCATGAGTTGGAACGTTTAGTACCACGCCTACCTCACCATTTTTCCAAAGCATTTCTAACGCTTCTTTATTAGCTAATACACCCGTTGCCTGTATTCCGTTATCTTTCAAAAATTGAACGGTCCCTTTTGTTCCTATAATCTGATATCCATTATCTTGAAGTTCTTTCATGATTGGGAGACTTTCTTCCTTAGCAACCTCTGAAATGGAACAGAAAGCAACTTTATTTGTAATGGTATGTTGCTTGTCATCATGAAGGATTGCTTTTTGCATCGCTTCGGCTAGCGTATTACCTACTCCTAACACTTCTCCAGTAGATTTCATTTCTGGACTTAATACATGATCAACGCCCTTTAGCTTTGTTGCAGAGAACACAGGGACTTTTACTGAATAATAGGTTGGCTCTTGCAATAATCCTAGTTGATTAGATACGTCTTTTAGTGAGTCACCAAGTTGAACATGGGTCGCCCACTCTACCATTGGAATCCCTGTTACCTTGCTTAAAATTGGAACTGTCCTAGAAGACCTTGGGTTAACTTCTAATACATAAATAACATCATCTGAAATCACATACTGTATATTCATCATCCCAGTGATTGATAGATCAGTAGCGATTCTTGTTGCGTAATCTATAATTGTATCTTTCATTTCTTTTGAAATGGATACGGGTGGAAAAACTGTGATACTATCTCCTGAATGAACTCCAGCTTTTTCTATATGTTCAAAAACACCCGGTATGACAATATCTTTTCCGTCACTAATGACATCCACTTCACACTCTAGTCCTGGTATATAGGAATCTACTAACAATGGCCAGATTCTCTCATTGCCAGAAGCTTGTAATCTACTTATATAGTTGATTAGCTCTTTTTCCTTATAGAAAATATACATCGATTGACCACCGATGACATAAGAAGGTCTTACTAAAACGGGATATCCAAGCCTTTTTGCCTGCTCCACTAATTGGTTAGGCTCCGTTATTGTTTCACCTTTAATATGTGGGATTTCAAGCTTCTGTAATGCTTCATAAAACCGTTTCCGATCCTCTAGTGCATCAATTGCCTCAACAGAGGTGCCTAATAGAGGTACTCCTTCTTCTTGTAAAACTTGTGCAAGATTGATCGCCGTCTGACCACCAAACTGAATGAGTACACCATCAACCTTCTCTTTTTCTATTACGTGAAGAACATCTTCAGCAGCTAGCGGTTCAAAATATAGACGGTCCGCAATGGAATAATCCGTACTTACTGTTTCAGGATTATTATTAATAACAATAGCTTCATATCCTTTTTTCTTTACTGCCAATGCTGCATGAACAGAGCAATAATCAAATTCAACACCTTGCCCGATTCTAATTGGACCAGAGCCAATTACTAGTATTTTCTTCGTATAGACTGGAATTTGGACCTCGTCACTACCTTGCCAAGTAGAATAATAGTAAGGGGTAACCGCATCAAATTCAGCCGCACAGGTGTCTACTAACTTGTATCCTGGTTTCCACCCGAGCGCTTTGCGCTTCTCTCTTATTTCTTTTTCAGGTACAAAAAGCAACTGGGACAATCGTTGGTCACCAATATTGATTCGTTTAGCTTCTTTAAAAAGTGAAATAGGAAGTTCTTCAAAATCGTAAGAGCCGATCTCTTTTTCAAGGCTAACAATATTGGCCAACTTCTCTAAAAACCAGTAATCAATACTTGTTAATTGATGAATTTCTTCTAAAGACTTTTCTCGCCATAACGCTTCGGCTAGTGCAAATAAACGAAGGTCGGTTGCCGTCATCAATAATGATTGAAGTTCTTCTTCTGACCATGTATAGAGGGATGGCATCTTCAGACCACAAACGTTCATTTCTAATGACCGAATGGCTTTATTTAACGCTCCTTCAAACGAACGATCTATCGCCATGACTTCTCCCGTTGCCTTCATTTGAGTACCAAGTGTCCGGTCTGCCTCTGAAAATTTATCAAACGGAAATCTCGGTAATTTAACGACAATGTAGTCAAGCGCTGGTTCAAACGATGCATAGGTCGACCCTGTAATGGGGTTTATCAACTCATCTAAGTGATAGCCAATTGCGCATTTCGCCGCCATTCTTGCAATGGGATAGCCTGTTGCTTTAGAAGCAAGTGCAGAGGAACGGCTAACACGTGGGTTCACTTCAATAATGTGATATTGATTTGAGGTAGGATCTAATGCGAATTGTATATTACATCCTCCCACAATCTCCAATGCACGAATAACCTTTAATGACGAATCACGTAGCATTTGATACTGCACGTCTGTTAAGGTTTGAGAGGGAGCAACCACGATTGAGTCCCCTGTATGGACGCCAACTGGATCCATATTCTCCATATTGCAGACAATGATACACGTATCGTTCACATCTCTCATGACTTCATACTCGACTTCTTTCCATCCTTTAATGCTTCGTTCCACTAATACTTGATGAATAGGACTAGCCTTTAAGCCTTTTTTCAAGATGGTTTCAAGTTCCAAATCGTTGTAAGCAAAACCACCACCCGCTCCACCAAGTGTATAAGCAGGACGAATGATGACCGGATACCCGATGTCTTTTACAAATTTAACGCCTTCTTCGTAGCTATGAATAATACTTGATTCAGGAATAGGCTCACCAATCTCAAGCATAAGATTACGGAACTTTTCACGATCTTCACCTTTTTGAATGGAATCTACGGAGGTTCCAAGCAAGGCTACCCCATGCTTTTGCAAGATATGTTGTTCGTATAATTGAACGGTTAAATTTAAACCTGTTTGCCCACCAAGTGTACCAATCATGCCATCAGGCTTCTCACGTTTAATAATCTCTTCTATGGCAGAAACCGTTAATGGTTCCATATACACTTTGTCTGCGATTTCTGAATCGGTCATAATTGTGGCGGGGTTATTATTGACCAAGATGACGTTAATTCCTTCTTCTTTCAATGCAAGGCACGCTTGTGTGCCAGCATAATCAAATTCAGCTGCCTGACCAATGACAATTGGACCAGATCCTATAACAAGGACTTTTTTTAGTTCTTTACTTAACGGCATAGTTGACGACTCCTACAGACGAGATTTGTTGAATAAATTCATTAAATATATGTGCAGTATCACTTGGCCCAGGGTGTGCTTCTGGATGGAATTGAACGGATTGTACGGGGTACTTTTTATGCTTTAACCCCTCTACCGTTTTGTCATTTACATTTCGATACGTAATTATTAATTCTTTTGGATCAATACTGTCTTCCATAACCACATAGCTGTGATTTTGAGATGTCATTCTGACTTTACCAGTGAGTAGTTCTTTCACTGGATGATTGCCACCACGATGACCATATGCTAACTTCTCCGTTCGTGCCCCGTAAGCTAGTGCAAGTAACTGGTGACCAAGACAGATCCCTAAAGAAGGGTATTGCTGAGTCATTTTTTTTATTTCCTCAAACTGCCCTGCAAGCTCCATCGGATTACCAGGCCCATTACTGAAGACAATTCCGTCTGGTTTTAACTCTTGTACCTGTTTAAAGTTAAAGTGATAAGGTACAACCGTTACTGAACAGTTTTCATGTAACAGCGCATCTAGGATTGATTTTTTATAGCCGTAATCCATTAAAACCACATGTGGTCCGTCATTCTTATAGCTAATTAATTCTGTTGTTGAAACCTGCTCCACCCAAAACGGTGACTCATATTGTTGAACAAGCTCTTTATTATAAAAAGGATTTTTTGTAATGACTCCTTTTACCGTTCCTGATTTACGAATGCTTTGAACTAATGAGCGAGTATCCACTCCTGTTAGTCCCGATATCCCCGCTTGCTCTAATTGAGCTGAAAGAGATTTTGCTGCTAAAAAGTGACTCGGCTTATCACAAGCATCTCCAATAATTACACCTGAAACAGCTACTTTCTTACTTTCGTCATCAACTAAATTAATCCCATAATTACCGATTAACGGATAGCAAAATGTTAAAATCTGCCCAGAGTAAGAAGGGTCTGTCATCATTTCCTGATAACCAGTCATCCCCGTGTTAAAGACTACTTCACCGATACATTCTTGATTTTTTCCAATTATGGTCCCTTCAAACACTTCACCTGTTTCAAGGATTAGGTACCCTTGCTCCATTTCCTTACCTCCTAACTAGCTATCTAGCTCTCCTAAGACAAGCTTTAATACTTGTATAAAATGATCAACTTCTTCTTTCGTTGTCGTGAAAGGCGGTAAAATTCTAACTACATTTGGCCCCGCGGTTAAAATAAGGATTTGGTGCTCTCTCATTTTATCTACCACTTTGATCGCCTGGTCTTTCATCACCATTCCTTGCAGTAGCCCTCTTCCTCTGATTGTTTCAACGTGCTTGAATGTTTCTTGAACGACTTGCAGCTCTTCTGCTAAATATTGACCGATTTCTTTTGCTTGTTGAATGACGTTACTTGTTACCATGTGTTCGACTGTCGCTAAACCAGCTGCTGCTGCAAGAGGATTGCCACCGAACGTACTTCCGTGAGTTCCTGGTTCAAATCCTTTTGCGGCCTTTTCATTCGCAAGGATGGCTCCAATTGGAAAACCTGAACCTAAACCTTTTGCTAAACTAACCACATCCGGCTTGATACCGTATTGTTCGTAGGCAAAGAGCGTACCCGTTCTACCCATACCAGTTTGAATCTCGTCAACCATCAATAATAGACCATGCTTTTCACAAAGCTGTACGATTTCAGCAATCCACTCAGGATCAGCCGGGACTACTCCCCCTTCTCCTTGAACGAGTTCAAGAAGTACGGCACAAGTTTGCTCTGCCACCAGCTCTTCTAGCGCCGGTAAATTATTGTAAGGTAAATATCTAAAGCCAGGTAGCAGTGGATAGAAACCAGCCTGTAACTTCTCTTGACCTGTTGCAGATAATGATGCTAGTGTTCTACCATGAAATGATTGGGTAAAGGTAACAATTTCATAAGCATCTGTTTCTTTTACCTTTTGAGCATATCTTCTTGCGAGCTTAATGGCTGCTTCATTAGCCTCAGCCCCACTATTACAGAAAAACACTTGATCAAATACACTGTTTTCAACAAGTAGAGTGGCAAGCTGTTCTTGAACGGGAATATGATAAAGGTTCGAGCAGTGCCATAGTGATTGAAGCTGATCTTCCAACTTTTCCTTTACCACGTTCGGAACATGCCCGAGATTACATGTAGCAATGCCAGATGTATAATCTAAATATTCAACTCCCTGTTGATCCCATACTTTACTTCCTTTTCCTTTTACAATGGATAAAGGAAAACGATTATAAGTAGGCATGAGGGGTGAGCTTTTAACATTAGTAGACATAGTGGCCCTCCTCTGAAAGCACAATCTTCGTGCCAATCTCTAATCCTGCCATAAAATGTAGTAAACTATCTTTCTCTAACCCGTTTAGGATGACCACCTCAGGAATTCCATGTAATAGCCCATCAATAGCAGCTTTCACCTTCGGGATCATGCCTCCTGATATCATGCCAGACGAGATCATATCTTCCACTTTCTTTTTCGTAATTTGTTTTAATGTCATTTTTTCACCATTCAACTCGGTATAAATACCAGGGATATCACTGATCATGCAAAGCTTAGCACCAAGTGCTTTTGCTATTGCCGAGGCAGCTGTATCACCGTTTATGTTATAGCGTTGACCACTCTCATCCATTCCTATTGGAGAAATAACTGGGATAAAGCCTTTGTTCATCATACTATCCAGTGCCTTCCGATTAACCTCGACTACCTCACCAACGTATCCAAGGGTGGTGGCATCTTTCGTTGGACCTGCTTTTAATAGCATTCCGTCTACACCACTCATTCCAAACGCCTGCCCTTTTACTTGTAAAAGCTTTCGGACGATTTGTTTATTGACGGTTCCACTTAATACCATCTCGACTACATCCAGCACCTCAGCCGATGTAACACGAAGTCCGTTGATGAATGTCGCTTCTGTCCCGAGCTTTGACATCATTGTTGATATAAGAGGCCCGCCACCGTGAACAATGACTGGAATCACGCTTTGACTTTCGTGAAGCTGGACAATATTTTTATAAAAAGAAGGAGGTAATTGCTCCATAACACTTCCACCACATTTTATAACCAAGTACTCCATCACTTCGTCTCCTTTACGTTCGGTAAGAGGCATTGATTTTGACATAATCATAAGTTAAATCACAGCCCCAAGCCGTTGCGCTACTCTCCCCTTGATGTAGATCAATAAAGATTTGTACGTTCTCATTTTGAAGATATGCCTTTGCCTCCTCCTCATCAAATGAGTAAGGTAAGCCTTTTTCTACCACTGTAATCGGACCCATTTGAACGGTAATCTGTTCTGGATTGATTGGCTGACCACTATAGCCCACTGCACAGATGATTCTTCCCCAGTTCGCATCCGTTCCATAGATGGCTGTTTTTACTAGATTTGAAGAAATGACAGACTTACTAACGGCTCTTGCAACTTCTTCACTGTTAGCATGGTTTACTTGAACTTCAATCAACTTGGTAGCTCCTTCTCCGTCTCTAGCAATCTGTTTAGCTAGTGATTCACTGACTACCTTCAGTCCGTCAACAAATGTCGTCCAATCAGGATGATCCTTTGTTAACATATTGTTCTTCGCTTCTCCATTTGCCATGACGAGAACCATATCGTTTGTACTTGTATCCCCATCGACTGTTATCATATTAAAAGTTTGATTGGTGACTTCTTTTAATGCTGCCGATAGGTCCTCATAAGCAATCGCTGCATCCGTTGTTATAAAAGCAAGCATCGTTGCCATATTGGGATGAATCATTCCTGATCCTTTAGCCGCACCGCCAATCGTTACCGTTTTACCGTCAATGACGACTTGAACACATATATTTTTGACTCCTGTATCTGTTGTTAAAATGGCTTGCTCAAACTGTGTAGCCCCTACATAATCATCATGCAAAATCTCATTTATTCCGCTTTCAATTTTCTCCATTGGCAAATGAACACCAATTACTCCAGTAGAGGTTACCGCCACATAATGGTCTGGAATATCAAGCTTTTTAGCAAATAGGCTCTGCATCTTGATGGCATCCTGTAGCCCCTGATCTCCCGTACACGCATTGGCATTGCCTGAATTTACGAGGACTGCTTGAATTTTCTTTTCTTTCTCAATACTGTCTTGAGTCACCTTTAAAGGAGGTGCTTGAAATAGATTGGTTGTATATACCCCTGCCGTGATGGCAGGAACAGTTGAGTAAATGTAGCCAAGGTCTAAACGTTTTCTTTTTATTCCACAATGTATGCCACCCGCTTGAAAACCAATTGGCGTTGTAATATTGCCATCTATCTTTGTCATAACACTTTTCTTTTCCACTACTTGCATGAGGTCCACCTCTTTCTTATGGATACATCGGTACATGTAACAGTCCACTTGTTTCATCCCATCCGTTTAAGATGTTTAAGTTTTGGACCGCCTGACCTGACGCACCTTTTACTAAATTATCAATCACAGAAACAAATACGACCCGACCTGTTCTCTCATCAGCATGAATGCCAATATCACAGTAGTTACTACCGTATACCTCTTTAGTAGATGGATAGATTCCTTCTTCTCTAATTCTTACAAAATGGTTATTTTCATAATGAGATTTATATAATTCAATCAGCTCTTTTGACGTTTTATATTCATTAAGTTCAGCATAAATCGTGCACATAATGCCACGTGTCATCGGGACAAGATGAGTGGAGAATGATACAGTCACTGGTGCTTTCACCTCATCTTGAAGCACCTGTTCAATCTCTGGTATATGCTGATGCGCCCCAAGTTTATAAGCTCTAAGATTCTCATTGATTTCACCGTAATGCGTTCCAAGCGATAACCCTCGCCCTGCTCCTGAAACGCCAGACTTAGCATCAATGATAATAGATTGATGGTTGATCAGTTTGTTCTGCATAGCAGGTATTAATGCTAGTAAAGTTGCGGTAGGATAACAGCCTGGGTTAGATACAAATGCTGCTCCTTGAATCGCCTCTTTATATCTTTCACTTAAACCGTAAACAGCCTGACTTATATAGTGTTCATCAGCCGCTTCATGACGGTACCATGTTTCATAACACTCTCTAGACCTCAGCCTAAAATCTCCTGACAAATCAATACAAGTAACTCCCTTATCTAAAAATCCAGGTAGTAGATCCTTACTTACTCCTGATGGTGTTGCAAAAAATACAACATCTGCCCTCTCACAAATTGACTCCGTCTCCAAGCCAGCTAACGGTGTTGTTATCACACCTGTTAAATGGGGATAAATATCTTTTAGGTCCTGACCTGTCTTAGAATGAGAGACAATTGCCTCTAGCTCTACATAAGGATGATGATGCAATAGTCTAATGAGCTCTATTGCACTGTAACCAGTTCCACCAATAACCGCAGCCTTCAAACTCCTCAACTCCTAAACCCTTTAATAATGTATGATTATAATACCAGTAGTATTTTTATGCAATAAAATTAGTAAAAATTATCATTTTTTTATAAAATAATAAATAAAATCACTACTTCTCTCACTTAGCTTTTTATACTTATGCATCCTTATTCATATTAAAAACTTGTATATGAATAAATAGGCGGTTCATTTTCTTCATCCTCTATTGTTTTTTTTGCTAGAGTAAGATAATTTTTATTCATACCCATGAAAGAGGTGCTACTATTGCTAAAATGTCGAGACGAAGTACTATTCTTAACAAAGCAACTCGTTAATATAGAAAGTATCGTAAACACTAGCGGAGAGAAGGAGATCGCCCAGTCATTATATACACTGCTTTCTTCTTATCCTTATTTTAAAGAAAATCCGTCTTACATTAAGATGGCGCAGACCATCGAGGACGATAGGGAACGTTACAATATTCTCGCTTTTGTAAAAGGAACGAAAGGTGGGCAGTCCCATTCCTCAACAATTGTGCTTATGGGACATATGGATACAGTGGGAATTGATGACTATAATCAATTAAAAGACCAAGCTACTAATCCTGATGAACTTCTTGTTGAAATAAAGAAGGAACTAATTCTAGATGAAGTGGTAAAAGCTCACGCTGAATCCGGTGAGTGGATGTTCGGCCGAGGCGTACTCGATATGAAGAGTGGGCTAGCTAGCCATATCTATCTATTAAAATACTATTCCGAGTATCCTGAGGAACTGGAAGGAAATCTTGTACTTGTTGCGGAGTGTGACGAAGAGGACGGTTCTCACGGAATATTATCTGCTTTAAAAGACTTAATTGCTTGGAAAAAAGAACACGGATTTGACTATAAGGGAGCCATTAATGCAGATTTCGTCTCACCGCGATATGAGGGAGACCAAAATCGATATATCTATAAAGGCACGGTTGGTAAGCTACTTCCATCCTTCTTCATAACAGGAGCTGAAACACATGTTGGTTCTTGCTTTGAAGGTCTAGATCCTAACTTTTTGGCAGCTGAATTAACAAGACAAATTAGTTACAATCCGGACCTTTGTAACGAAGCATATGGAGAGACTACCGTACCTCCTGTTTCTTTGAAGCAAACCGATTTAAAACCGTCCTACACCGTACAAACAGCACTATCTGCGTATGTGTATTATAATTTCTTTATCCATTCTTGGTCACCAAAGGACGTATTAGAAAAACTAAAAGCAGAAGCTTTAGTTGCTTTTCAAAACGCTCTTGATGTATACAGTGAAAGGTATAAAAATTACTGTGACATGAGCGGAGAGCCTTTTCGAGAATTAGTGTGGACTCCACGTGTCATGACCTATGAAGAGATGCATGGATTATTAGTGATAGCGCATGGTGATTCATATACAGTGCACATGAATCAATTTAAAGAGCAACTCCTTCTTGATCAAAGCCTTGATACAAGAATGTATGCAGCAAGAGTCGTAGAAGAAGCCTGGAAGTGGATGGAGGATAAGCGTCCTGCGATGATCCTATTTTATTCCTCCCTCTATTCACCACGTATCGAACTTTCAGGAGAATCAGAGGCCGAGCGAAACTTAATTCAAGCTTTAGACTATGCAGTTGATCAGATGCAGCCTAACTATCAACATCCAATCGTAGTAAGAAATTTCTTCCCTTATATCTCTGACATGAGTTTTGTTGCCCTAAGCGATGATGTAGCCGGCATTGAAGCAGTCACAACCAATAACCCTGGCTGGGGAACCAAACATTATGTACATTATCAGGACATTCGAGAAGTTAATATACCAGTTATTAATATTGGTCCTTATGGGTTTGATGCTCATAAGAAGTACGAACGAATGGAATTGTCCTATTCGTTAGACATTGTCCCTAACCTAACCAATCTTGTGATTAGCGAACTGTTAAGCAGGAAGTAAATCTTTAAAAACCGACAACTCGACAGGTGCCAGGCACCTGTCGAGTTTTGTCGATTAGACAAAAAAACTGCCGACGTCTACACCGTCGACAGTTATATAGTATAATGACATCCGTTAGCTACTTCTTTTTTCTTATTTTTCTCTTTGTACATTTTTGCATCTGCAGTTACAAAGAGCTTACTCATGTTTCCAATGGATGTAGGACTGTATGTCGCTCCCATTGAAACCTTAATGTGAAATGCCTCACTTGTTTGATTATAGTCTTCTACTGCTTGTTTTATATCACTGACAAGTTTTTCTGTTCGTTGACTACCCTCACCATTAATGAGAATCGCAAATTCATCCCCACCAATTCTAGCTACTGTCGTTTCTTGGTTAGAGAACTGATTCAACAGTTGTCCAGCTTCTTTAATGAGTAAGTCACCTGACCTGTGACCTAGTGTATCATTGATTTGCTTTAATTCATCTAAATCACACAAAATGATGGCTACTTCTGAATCATTAGTTTTATTAAATTTTTCCATTTTTGTATCAAAGTAATTTCGATTATAAATGCCTGTTAGGGAATCATGTGAAATTCGATATTCCAGATCTTGCTGCATTTTTACTTTCTCATCAATGTTTCGGATGATCCCTTGAATGGCTACGATCTCTCCATTCTCATAAATAGGTGTGGCATATTCTTCAAAATGTATATATTCGCCTTGTGCATTTTTCCAGCGTTGTATAATTGGCTTATTATAGTCTAATTGTCCACTAAGTTTTTTTAATAGTAATTCATGGTCATCTGGATGAATTAATTCTATAGGTGTATTGGGATTTTTATAACTTTCTTCTACTAATCCCGCGCCCAATACCTTTTCTATAGAAGGGCTTAAGTATCTAAACTTTTTCTCAGGTTTTAAATCGTAATAATAAATGATATCCTTCGAACTCTCAACTAAGTTATAAATTCGCTTCTCATTTGCCCATCTTTCTTTGACGGTTGCCTTTATTGTTAATTTATAGATTTGTAGCCCTACTGCTCCAAGTAATAAACCAACTAGTAAATATATGCATTCCATATATACATCCTCTACCTTTTAACTGATTTTTGCACATCGAGCAACAAAAATAGACTAATCCAAAAAAATCCGACTAGTCTATCTATCAGCATATGGTACGATAAGATGTTCTATCGGTAACTGGCTGGCATAATCAATGAGATCTTAGCCCCTTTAGCTTTGCGTCGCCATCTTTCAATGGGTTTGCCTTTGTCATGTCTATTTATTTATTACTTATTTTTATAATATAGGAATATGTTCCTATATGCAAGCATTTTATTGGTATATGTTCCTATAAAATAGAAAAATATAGAAATATAAATATCCTTTTATAGTTCTTTTTAACTAGTACTCTTCTTTTCTTGTAAATAAACAACCGGTGTTTCAATAAGCTTTAGCTTAAAGCTTAGAAAGCCTGTCGCGACCAGGATGCATGAGCAACCAATCACGACGCCCGGCCAGCTTATATTACTCCAAAATGGATCTAAATAAAACGGGCCAATACTTCCACCTATATAATAAATAATTAAATACAGACCTGAAGCACTCGCTTTCGCAAAACTTGCGTACTTACTAACCCATGAGGCTGATATGGAATGGGCTAAAAAGAAACCAAAACAGAATAAAAGCACCCCAGCAATAATGAGAAGAATGTGATGAAATAAAGTGAATAAGAGTCCTACAAACATGATGAGTATCCCTAATAATATACAGGTTGTTAATGGTAAGCGATCCGCCATTTTACCAGCCAAGGATGAACTTATTGTACCTGCAAGATAGGTCAAGAATAGCAATCCAATCAATGTTGTTGAAAGAGAATACGGTTCATCACTAAGAAAATAGGTTAAATAATTAAACTGTCCAACAAAAATTAAGAAGTGCAACCCGCCAATTAGAAAAGCAAAAAGAAGCGTTTTATTATGTAAATGAGATTTATAATCTCGTAACGCTAGCTTCCAATCTAGCTTCTTAGCAACAAAATGTTCTGATGGTTTCAATAATAGTACAAACAAGATAAAGCAAAGAAAACTAATACAACCTAATACCAATAGGGTAACTCTCCAGTTATATTGATCGGTAAGAAACCCACTTATCACGCGTCCTCCCATTCCTCCTATTGTGTTTCCTCCTATGTACAAACCAATAGCAAGTGGAATCGCCTTTTTTTCATATTCCTCCCCTATATAAGCCATTGCGATGGAAGGTATACCTGCTAAACATACCCCTTGTAGCATCCTGAGCACTAACAACCATTCATATTTTGTCACATATGCCATTAAGATTGTTAAAACAGATGCCAAAAACATGGAAACATACATAATTCCCCTTCTTCCAAAACTGTCTGAAAGAGGGCCGTATACTATTAAAGATAAACCTAGTGAAAAAATGACCAAAGAAACAGACATACTAGCCATCAATGAGCTAATTTGAAATTCTTCCGTTAATACCGGTAAGATTGGCTGTGTCACATAAACATTTCCAAATACAACGATAGAACCAATAATTAACGCTAAGGTAGTTTTCCAAAATGCTTTTGTTTTTGGTTTGATCATTTTATTCTCCTTATGTTGTTGTACAGATTAATCTGCTATATTTTGAGAATATTTTTATTTTACCAAAATTTTCTTTTATTTTCTATTTAAGATAACGCTATGTCGTTATACCTTGTTGCTTTAGTGAGATTTGATTGCAAGTGTCTTTCGCTCCATTCCACTATCATTATTAATATTGAATTTCATAAGTCCTACGAAAAGGCCTAAGAAAAGAGTAATTTAGGGTCACGAAATTAAAAGGACTTTTGTATTCCTCTATTGAAATAATAATACCTGACCTATTTTCTTAAGGAGTGAACATATGATACATAAAATAGAATTACAACAACAGTTCTTACATGGTTCTTTTAGTAAGGAGTATCAACCGATTATTACAGTCAACTCTGGGGATTCTCTTCATTTGACGACCCCCGATATCCAGTGGGGATATTCACCAGCAAGAAATGTAGAACGCACTGTTTATACATCAAGAGAAAAGGAAGAGCGTCCTGGACATTCTATTGTTGGACCGATTGCTGTAAAAGAGGCAAAACCTGGAATGGTATTAGAAGTGAGAGTAAATGAGCTGGTTCCAGGATGGTATGGTCGAAATTGGTCAGGAGGTAACAAGAGCTGGCAAAATGAAAAGCTAGGGATCACTGAATCTAAGCAAGTTCAGCTGGATTGGGCTTTAGAACCTGAAACGATGACAGGTACTTGTACAATAGGGGAAAGAAAATTCCATGTAGGTTTACAGCCATTTATGGGATTAATGGGAGTGGCTCCTGCTAGTGAAGGAGTTCATCCGACAGCTCCTCCTCGTTCAGTAGGTGGTAATATCGATTGTAAAGAATTAATTAGGGGGACGAGCTTATTCTTACCGATTGAAGTAGAAGGCGCCCTTTTCTCAATTGGTGACGGTCATGCGCTTCAAGGGGACGGTGAAGTATCTGGTACAGCCATTGAATGCCCGATGGATTATGTTGATATTACCTTAATTGTTCATGAAGATATGAACATCAACATGCCAAGAGCTAAAACACCAACGGACTGGATTACATTTGGATTCCATGAAGACTTAAACGAAGCAACAGCTATCGCCCTCGACGAAATGGTTCAGTTTATCCAGTCACAGTATCATATTGAAAAAACAGAAGCGACGGCGTTAGCTAGTGTTGCGGTAGACTTACGAATTACTCAAGTGGTAAATGGTGTAAAAGGCGTTCATGCGGTGCTTCCGCACGGAGCCATTAGAGGCTAACGATAAAAAGATAACGCCTAGGGAAGTTTTATAAAGTCCCTAGGCGTTTTTATAAGCAAGCTTTTTAATCACTGCTTCATGTTGTGGATAATCCTTAAGTAGCTCATCCTGTGTAAACAACTCAAAGTCTTCAAAGTCAAAACCAGGAGATACCATACATCCCACGAGTGAGAATGTATCTGGTTCCATTACAGATGAACCAAAAATACAATTCCTAGGAACAAGGATTTGAGGAACTTCTCCTTTTTCCAAATTAAGTCCTAACTTTTCTTCTTCATATTCGCCACTCTCATTAATGATATGAACAGTTAGCGGACTTCCTCCATGAAAGTACCATAGTTCATCTGACTTTAGCCTATGCAGGTGAGAAATATCTTTTGAACGGAGTAGAAAATAAATACTTGTGTATAATCTACGTTCCTTCCCATGCACAGAAGAATACATATCTGATGCAAAGGTGCTTTTGTAGAAACCACCTTCTGGATGTGGTATTAATTTTAAGTGATCTATATAATAGTTCGCATCTTGTTTCATTAGACTTCCTTTCCGTCACCTATAGTATTCCTTCCCATACATTATACTTATATCTCTAAACCAAACTCAATGTTGATAGAAAGCATCCTGTATCCAAGAGATTGATATAAAGCTATCGCTTTTGCATTGTCACCGAACACACCTAAAGTTGCTTCCGTTTTCCCCTTTTCTTCCCTTAAGAATTTTAGTGCTTTCGTAATTATAGCTTTCGCAATCCCTTTTCGTCTCCACTCTGGTAGGACAAATATACTTTCCGTTGCACTTCTTTCTTCCCCCAGTCCCCAAGTCATCACGCTCCCTACAACTTGATCTCCAGCAAAGGCCGTAAATGTATCCCATTCAGACCCAGATTTAGTCCAACGAAGATGATTCAAGCTCCACGCACCCCCGATTTCGTCTCCTGCATCTTCTGCAGCAAGATATTGCTCTTGCTCCTCAGGAGTATCCATTCTCCAATTCTTTACCGTTATATTATTTGGCAACTCATAAGTTGGTATTGGTTCAGTCAAATTCCTCTTCATAATAAGATGATTCCTCTTCGTCACGAAGCCTTTTGAAAGATAATAGTCAATCTCTTCTCTATCATCTGACTCTATCACATGATTGAGACTAAATTTGTTGGATGGATACCCTGCTCTCAAATGTTTAGCCCTCTTTAGTAGCGCTTCATACAAATCATCTATGACAATCTCGCTATTAGCAATATGATCATTTATTGAAAGATCTACATTTAACTTACAGACAAAATCTTCTGGTTGATTAGATTCTTTGAGTAAGTACCACGTCTGATCAGGTACAACATGGCCTACTCCAAGAACATGCCCCTCAACATCTACAGCACAAAATATATTGCTTGTCTCATAGTCTTTGTTATATTGATAGGCAAGCATCGCCATAAAATTAAATTCTCCAATCTTACTTGCATCATCCTCAATATAATTCCTAACAACATATGCCTTTTCGCTTACTTTCAAGTGGCTCACTCTCCAAGTATTAAATAATGGCTCTGTAAAACCTTGTTGTTGATTTTCGTTCCAGGACACTCGCTTTCCGTGGGCGAGTCCGGGAGCCCACAGGAGTCTCGCGTCCTTCCACTTCAATAAACTCTGCTAAAAATCAACACTGTACTTTAACACAGCCTAAATAATATATATTCAATAAATACTATTTTTTCCTTTTTAAACATTTCTACTAATACAATCTAAAAAATGCTCCACCCTATTGGATGGAACATCATAACATCATGAAAAAGTCTACCTAAACCAACCTTTTTCCTTAAATCTCTTAATCGCTTCAATTCGGTTTGTTACTTCAAGCTTATCAAGTATGACAGATATGTAATTACGTACTGTTCCAGTCGTGATAAATAACTGACTGGCTATTTCTTTTGTACTTTTCCCTTCAGCCATAAGTTCAATGACTGCACTTTCACGTTCTGTTAAGGGATTTTCTTGACTATATGCTTCATCAATTAACTCCGATGCGTAAATTCTCCGACCTTCCATGACACTTCTGATTGAATTCGCCAATTCCTCACTTGGACTGTCTTTTAACATATATCCGAATACATTTGCCTTAACGGCTCTCTCAAAATAACCGGATCTCGCAAAAGTAGTTAAAATCATAATCTTACATCCAGATCCTTTTAACTCTTCAGCAGCATCAAGTCCACTTCTCCCTGGCATTTCAATATCCATTATACATATATCTGGCTTCAACTGATGAACAAGCGTAACGGCTTCATCTCCATTACCAGCTTTTCCGACAACTTCCATATCATCTTCCAAATCAATCAATGCAGCTAATGCACCAAGCAACATACCTTGATCTTCAGCAATGACAATACGAATCATTTCGTCACCTCCTCGTTAATATGTGTATAAGGAACATTCAGAATGATAGACGTTCCATTATTTGATTCTATTGATAAGCTTCCATTTACAAATTCTAAGCGTTCAAGCATCCCTTGCAAACCGTTCCCTTTGAAATCTTCGTTTATATGTTCAATACCTATTCCATCATCTATAATCATTACCTTAAGTTCATTGACAGAAGGAGCGATTTTCAGCGTGCATGTACTGGCTTTGCTATGCTTGACAATATTTGTTACAGCTTCTTTAATACACATACTAAGGACATTTTCCACGATTAGTGAAATGTTAGAGAGTCTTGGCTTCCCTTCTATTACAAAGTTTATGTCGGCAGCGTCAAGAATTTGTCTAACATGGTTAATTTCATCTTCAAGCTTAATTCCTCTCATTTGTGTAACCATTTCACGAACTTCTTTTAAAGCAATTCTGGCTGTTTGTTGAACATCGTAAATCTCACTTTTGGCCCGACTTGGATCCTTTGTTATTAATTTGCTAGCAAGGTCACTCTTTAAACCAATTAGGGATAGCTTTTGCCCTAAGGTATCGTGAAGATCACGGGCAATTCGTTGACGTTCCTCTAGTTTCACGAGTTCCGAGATCCGTTTATTTGCATCTTCAAGCTTTCCTTGTAGTAGATCTTCTTTATTTTTATTATAGGTACTAATTGGTAAGATAATAACTGCAAGAATACTAATAAAAACAAATGGCAATTGGGTAATCAGAACCCGATTTCCCGTGACAAATCCGTAATTGACAGTTGCGAACGTACTTACTAAAAGGATGATATATAGGATAAAAAAAGCAATTTTATTTTTCAGATGTCCAATCAGAAAAGCTAGAAAGAGAGAAAAATAAATATAGCCGAAGAGTAAACTCATCGCACTTGATATCGCAATTTCTAGACTCGTCCAAAAATAGACAAGCCACCCTTTGGAAACGAACGAAAGCACATAACAAATAAAAAACATGATAATCATCGCGATCCCAAAGGCTATTTCATAGGTAGAGGATGAATGAAAGATAAAGTAAAAAGGAAGTATGTAAAAAATAATCCAAACAAACGGACTTAAACCTGTGTTCCTTTTAAAGACATTCCCCCATTTTTTCATGTTGCCGCTTCCTTTCATTCTTGCTTTTCTTCTGTTTATTTTAGCACATAAACCCCCATTCATCTTGTTTCACAAGTGATATGGGGGTCATGTTTCAATTATTTGGATTGAAGGCTTGGACTTCCTGCTTTCATGGAAACCATTATACTATTACCGTCTTCATCTTTTACAGGAAGATAATCTTTTAATTCCTTAAAGCTAATGAAGGTCTTAGTTTGCTCATCCCATAAACGATATTTTAACGACTTAAAACTTGTCGCAATCGTAATCGTTGTCGCCTTTTGAAGTGGCGGTGTTGAATTATGAGCCTTCTCTAAGTTATAGTTTGGAACTCTTGGACTTAAGTGATGAACATGGTGAAAACCAATATTACCAGTAATCCATTGAAGTACCTTTGGAAGCTTATAGTATGAGCTTCCTTCTACGGCAGCTTGTACATAACTCCATTCATCTTCATTTTCAAAGTAAGAATCTTCAAATTGATGTTGTACGTAAAATAACCAAATCCCTAGCATACCAGAGAATAAAAAGATAGGTCCCTGAATAAGCACGAGGGCTTCCCAACCAATTAGCAAGCTTAATAATCCATATAATCCAATGATTGATGCATTAGTAATGTACGTATTGATCCGTTCTTTTCTTCTTGCATCTTTACGATTAAAGCGGTATTGAATTAAAAACGTCGCAATCGGCCCGATTCCTAACATCACAATCGGATTTCGGTAAACACGATAACTGAATTTTGTCCAAGCTGTTGCTTCGGCATATTCAGTTACAGTTAGAAGCCACATATCTCCTGTGCCTCTTTTATCTAGATTACTACTAGTTGCGTGATGAACAGAATGACTATGCTTCCACTGTTGGTAAGGTACTAATGTAAGCACACCCGTAATTGTACCGAGAATATCGTTTACCTTTCGGTTCTTAAATAAAGATTGATGGCAGCAATCATGAAATAATATAAAAGTTCGAACTAAGAAACCTGATGCTACAATCAATATTGGAAGAGTCAACCAATATGATACCGATAGACTTAAATAGGCTACGTACCACAAGATAATTAATGGTCCTAATGTATTTATAACTTGAATAATACTTGTTCTTGTATTACTTTCCTCGAATGGGGAAACATCTTTTTTCAATTGAGCGATACTTGACTTACTCACGTATTAGTTCCTCCTCTAAAGCCTAGATTCCATAGAAAGGGATCGGCATTCACTAGAAGTAGTTTATACTATTTAGGTAAATGCGATAAGTCATAAATGTCATAATGAAGACTATGATAAATGTCATGTACATGCTAGTTTTTTCCAAAATTAAGGAAAAACTCTTGTAATAGTAAAGGGGAATAAGGCTTCTAGTATCCTTATTCCCCCAAGCTAAACTATTTACTTATCTGGTTTACATCGTTTTTATGAACGAGTAATTTTAATACTCTCCATTTAGGCTGAGGTTGCCCCGCTCCCATTTCATCTACCCTTGCTATCCCTGGACTCTGCATTTCTGTCTTAAGCTTACATCGCACACGTTTCTTTACTAGTTGGTTATATTTTTCTCTTACTTCATCTTCTGAGTGATAGTCCGAAACAACTAAAACAGTTTGCCAAATAGATTTGCTCCAAATTCTCCACACTACTAAAAGGATTAGGATGATGAGTATGGAAATATACATAACCATTTGTAAATCCCTCCTAACAAGTGTTAGAGATTGATTTACCCCGTTTTATGTTGTTCTAAACGACAGCATAAAAAAGCGATATTTGGGTTATGATAAAGTCATCTATCTTTTGACACATTACTCATCATACAATCTTGAAAGGTGTGTTCAAAATTTTACAGGAGCAAAAGAAATTACAAGAGGCTATTGAGTCTGTTCAGCAACTTCAACACATCATCCAACAAAATAAAGAAAACTCACAACATACGAAAACCTCTACTCAAAATGAGATTATTTCTATCTCTCCGGAAGAATTACTAGCATGGGAGCGAACCCGATTAGGAATGGAAAGAACGAAATTAGCCAACCAACGAACGTTATTGGCCTTTATACGAACTTCACTAGCTTTTTTCGCTACAGCTGCAGCTCTAATTGAATTCTTCGATCAAAATATTTTCTTAGAGAGAACAAGCTACGTATCCATTGTGATCGGGACAGGTGTTTTATCTTTTGGGCTTTACAGTTACTACCGTTCTAATAAGGCTATGAAGTCTATGGAATATATTAAATAGCTTTATGGAAATGAAATAAAACCTATCACATATTCGTGAATAGGTTTATTTTTGTTTTATTATAAAAGCATTGCTGCAACCCAACCAAAGATAAACAATGGAATATTAAAGTGAAGGAAAGTTGGTACACAAGTATCCCATATATGGTTATGCTGACCGTCAGCGTTTAATCCGGCTGTCGGTCCTAATGTACTATCTGACGCCGGTGCGCCCGCATCACCCAATGCACCTGCTGTTCCAATAAGAGCAATAATCGCTAGAGAAGAAAATCCAGCCTCTAATCCTAACGGAACAAGTAGAGTTGCTACAATCGGAATAGTTGCAAATGATGAACCGATTCCCATTGTGATAAATAGACCAATTCCTAACATCAGTAATGCCGCCGCTGCTTTACTATCTCCAACCATATTTGCTGTTTGCGAGACTAATAAATCAACATGTCCAGTCTCACGAATAACAGAAGCAAAACCTGAAGCCGTTAGCATGACAAAGGAAATGAAAGCCATCATTTTCATCCCATCAGTAATGACATCATCCGCTTCACTCCATTTAACAGAGCCACTTCCTAATAGAATGACTAAACCAGCTAACGCTGCAACAATCATTGAATCAGATACGGTTTGAACCACTAATGTAACGAGAATTGAGGCAATAGCTATTACAATGGAGCGTATTGAGTAAACCTTCGTTTCTTTTGCTGCACCTACAATGTTTTTATTTTGATAATATCGATCCTTGCGATAAGTGAAAAACACTGCAATAAGTAAACCAACTACTAGCCCTACCGTTGGAAGTAGCATTGCCTTAGGAATGGAAGCAAGCTCCACAGATAATCCATTTTGCGCCATGTTATCGGCGATGATTCCATGAAAGATTGCGCCAAATCCATACGGAAGAAAAATATAAGGTGCTGTCAAGCCAAACGTTAACATCGTCGCAATTGCTCGTCGGTCGACACCTAGTTCATTCAAAATTTTTAAAATAGGTGGAATTAAAATCGGTATAAACGCAATGTGGATGGGAACCACATTTTGTGAGAAACAAGCAATAATAGTAAGTAAAAAGAAAATTAATGCTTTCGATAAGTTTTTCTTTTTTGAGTCATTTTTTCTTCCAACTATTTTTGTTACGCCGTTTACCATTGCTTCAGGTAATCCTGTTCTAGCAATAGCAACCGCAAATGCACCTAAAAGTGCATAGCTTAATGCAACGGTCGCACTTCCTCCTAATCCTTCACTAAAAACTGAAATGGTGTCTTCTAATCCAAGTCCACCTAATAGTCCACCAGCTAAAGCGGCAACTGCAAGTGCCACCACAACATGAACACGGGCTAGACTAAGAACTAATAATAAAATAACTGAAACTAAAACTGCATTCATCATCATTCACTCCAAAATCCTTTATCCTATTAAATTGCTAATATGGTAAACAACTAAATCAGAGTAACATTATTGTAAAATTTATGTCAATGACAAAACCTTCCTTTTAACAACAAAAAAGAGACAGATTCCTTTAAGGTCTGCCTCATTATAATCAATTCGTTTGTACAACTTCTTCTTTTGCTATCCCCTGTTCACTTAATGCTTGAGTGAGTCTTTCCTTCATCTCTTCTGAAGCAACAATACAACTTAATGTAAATAAGCGTTTCTTCAATATTAATTCATATCTATCATTTACTTCTTGTGAATAACCATAATACATATGGAGTGTATAAATCGGAACAAAAACGAATGATTGAATCTGTCTCCAAGGAACAAAACGATTTCCATGCAACACTCCATCTTCGACCACCGCAAATAAATGTAGGAGAATGTGAGAATACAATAAAGGAAAAAGCATATTCATTAATAGCTTCAACTCCATTCTCCTTTCCTAGTTCATTACTACACACAAAAAAAGGCATGATCATTAGCACTTTAGAAAGTTACTTAGATCATACCTTAGTTATTCAAGCCATCGATACTATAAAGTTTTAAAATTCATACATATAGAAATTTATCCTTTGATCGTTATATCCTTACCTTCGTTGCGCCATTCCCTAAATTCAGCAGCTGCTGTGAAAAGAACATCTGTAGAGGAGTTAAGGGCCGTTTCAAAAGAGTCTTGTAACACACCAATTATAAAGCCGACTCCTACAACTTGCATCGCGATATCTGCAGGAATCCCGAACAAGCTACAAGCTAGTGGAATCAACAATAAAGATCCTCCTGCAACTCCGGATGCACCACAAGCCGATAAAGCCGCCAACACACTAAGGATAATGGCTGTAGTAAGGTCGACTTGAATCCCAAGTGTATGTACAGCTGCAAGCGCCATAACAGAAATCGTAACAGCTGCCCCTGCCATATTAATAGTTGCACCCAATGGGATTGAAACTGAATAACTTTCTTTATTTAATCCAAGATCTTCACACAACTTCATATTAACCGGAATATTAGAAGCAGAGCTTCGAGTAAAGAATGCTGTCATACCACTTTCCTTTAGACACTTAAATACTAATGGATAAGGATTTTGTTTAATTAGAGCATAAACTAAGATTGGATTCACAACTAGTGATACAAAGATCATACATCCAATTAAAATCGCAAGGAGTTTCCCGTAGCTTAGTAACGCTCCTATACCATTCGTAGTAATTGATTCAAATACTAGTCCCATTATTCCAAATGGAGCAAGTTTAATGATCCAAGTAACTAATTTAGAAACAGCATCTGATATATTCGCAATCATTGTTTTAGTCGTTTCAGCAGCATGTCTTAAAGCTAAACCTAGAAGGAGAGCCCATGCTAATATTCCGATATAGTTAGCATTATAAATGGCTTTAACTGGATTATCGACGATATTTAAGAGTACTGATTTTAGCACCTCAACAACATCACCAGGAGGAGTTAACCCTTCTGCTCCCTGAACAAGAGTTAAGCTTACAGGAAAAATAAAGCTTGCAATGACAGCAATTAACGCCGCTAAAAAAGTCCCTAAAAGATAAAGAACCGTAACAGTTTTCATATTTGTTTTATGGCGGTTCTTATGTTGAGCAATCGCCGACATTACCAAAAAGAACACTAACAAAGGAGCAATTGCTTTCAATGCGCCAACAAATATCGAACCAAAAATTACAACAGGTGCTGCTCCTACTGGTACTAATAAAGCTAAAACAATACCGAGGAATAAACCTATAATTATTTGTTTTACCAATCCTATTTTATTCCAATTATCCATTATCATCTTCAACTATGATTACCCCATTTCTAAAAAACAACCCACGTGTCCTCCCTGGAAGGACAATTGTCTTTTAACAAGTATTGTTACAATTATACTAACTTTTTTATATATTACAATATTAAAATAACGATAGATAAATAGTTTTTATTTTATGAATATTTAAATAAAAACTATTCAAGGAAAACTTTTTATATACACTTTTAAAACCATAAGAAAGGCATAAATAGTACTTACTATACGAAGAAAGCACCTCCAAAGTTAGCTTGGAGGCGCTTTTTTCAATTATCTTTATTTACTATTCAAGATAAGCTGTACGACAGCCTCAACATGTGATGTGTGAGGGAACATATCTACTGGCTGCAAATAAGAGACATTGTATAACTTCCCTAGAGCTGCCACATCTTTTGCTAAGGTAGAAGGATTGCAGGAAACATAGACAATTTTCTTTGGTTTTGTTTTCTTTAACGTGTCTAACAGTCCTTGATCGCATCCGGTTCTTGGAGGGTCTACCACGACAACATCAGGTTTCCAGCCGGCTTTTACCCATTTAGGTAGAATTTGTTCTGCTTTACCTACTTCATATTTTGCATGACTAAAGCCGTGCTGTTCTGCATTTTTTTTCGCATCTACAATGGATTCAGGAATGACATCCATTCCACGTAATTCTTTCGCTTCCTTCGCTAACCACAATCCAATCGTACCTACACCACAATAAGCATCAAGTACTTTTTCTGTCCCATTAAGGTCTGCCGCTTTTTTTACTTCGTCGTATAATTTAACGGTTTGGATTGGATTTAATTGAAAGAACGCTCTGGCTGAAAGTTCGAATGATAAATCTCCAAGTACTTCCTGTATGGTCTCTTTTCCTGCCATATGCAAGGTGTCAGTACCAAAAATCAGAGATGTTTTTTCTCCGTTAATGTTCTGCATAATGGACTTTACTTCCGGCAACTGCTTTTGAATTTCTTTAATTAGAAGTTCACGACGTGGTATGTCCTTCTTGGTTGTGATCAGTACTACCTGTAACTCACCCGTTTTGACACCAACTCGCGTTACAATAGTCCTGATGAGACCTTTTCTTGTACGCTCATGATAAATGGGAATCTGTAGATCTTGAAGGATCGTTTTTACCACTTGTGTGACATGATTGGTACTTTTATGTTGTACCATACAATCACTTATGTCGATTAGTTCATGTGAGTTCATACCATATAGTCCAGCAATGACTTTTTGTTTTTCAAGTCCTACCTGAAGCTGACTTTTATTACGGTAGTTCCACGGTTCTTCCATTCCAATGGTTGAGCGGACGTCAAGTGTTTCTAACGGTAGTTTTGTATATCGTTCAAAAGCCTGAAGTACTATATCTCTTTTTTCTCGTAATTGTGCTTGGTAATCTAGATGTTGAAGTTGACACCCTCCACATTGGTCAAAAACCGGACAAGGGGGTGCAACGCGGTCTGGTGATTTTTTTCTAATCTTCTTTATTTTAGCTTCAATGATTGAAGGAAGGACTTTTGTTGCTTTAGCTACGACTTCTTCTCCAGGTAAGGCTCCTGGGATAAAGACAACCTTGCGTTTAAAAAATCCGACGCCTTCTCCATTAATTCCTAGTCTTTTTATCGTAATAGGAAAGTCTTGTCCTACTTCTAAAACAGCACCTTCTTGTTGTTTATGTTTCACTATTAATCGCTCCATTTACTTTCTTTTCTAGACTTCTCCAAAGATACAGGGACGCATAGCTTAAATATGGCTCCCATTCCTTTGAAAGATCGTTCATTACTTCTATGTCCGGCTTCTCTTCTAAACCAAAGTACAATTTTATTGCATTTTGTATGCCGATATCTGCTTTAGGAAATAAGTTGGGTCGACCAAACCCGAATAATAATAGGTTCTCGATGGTCCAACGACCCACTCCACGAATCTTGATTAATGTTTGTATGACCTCTTCACTGTTCATCCTAGCCAACTCTTGTATGGATAAGTCGTTATTTGCGAGTAATGTAGAAATGTTTAGGATATATTCTGCTTTTCTCTGGCTAAATTGTAAGGAGCGTAAATCTGAAATAGATAAGGAGGCTACCTTTTCTGGTCGTGGATAAAACCAAATACCATCCTTTTTCTCCCCAAATGTTTTAACAAATCTTTCAGTAAGCGTAAAAGCAAATTTCATATTTATCTGCTGATGAATAATACACTTAATTAGACTTAAATAAGGATTCATATCTAAGACCAACGGCGTACCAATATGCAATTTAGCTAAATCATGTAGGTTAGTCTTTGCAAAATGTTGATATACCTGTTCAAGTGGAACATCCCATTGAAAAATCCTTCTTACTTCCTTTAGAACTTCACCTTTATTTTCTCCTCCAGAAACGTGAAAGCTTGGGTTATTAATTGTACCAGTTCCTTGAATGGTTACAACCTCTTTGGCATCATTTATGTAAATTGGAATGGTAATGATTTTTTCTTGCTGATTAATGTGATTTAATGGATCCATACTTAGTCGCTCTAATACCGCTTCAAAGCAATATGGCCCTTTTATTTCTATATACTCATGCCACAAGTTCATCGCCCTTTTTGAACAAAGTTTATTTTGTTCGTATTATATCATTAAAAGTGGCTATTCTAAATGATGGTAGCTTACACCAATATAGGAAACAACAAAAAGCCGACGTTCTTAGACATGTACTAAGAACATCGACATGTGTTACATAGACGAAACTTCTTCTTGGTAACTAAACAACCACGGGTGTGGAAGTGTTCTTTCCATCATAAGATCATCCAGACTTTTGAATACATAACCTTCTGCTTGAAGATCAGTAATAATTTTCTCTAAAGCTTCTGCATTATCTTTAGAAACGGTATGCAATAAAAGGATCGATCCAGGATGTATTTGTTTCATCACTTGATCATACGAGTATTTCCAACCTTTTTGTTTATCTGTATACCAATCGACAAAGGCTAATGACCAGAAAACATTAACATAACCTAACTCTTCAGAAAGGGCTAACGTTCTCTCGCTGAATATTCCTCGAGGAGCTCGTAGATAGTTCATTCCTTTCTGTCCGGTTAGGGATTCATACTCTTCTTTCACTAGTTCTAATTCTTTTTTCAATCTTACATCACTAACTTCTGTTAAATCGGGATGGTGCCAAGAATGGTTCCCAACAATATGACCTTCCTTCACCATGCGTTTTATTAACTCAGGTTGGTCTTTTAGATAATATCCTGTCACAAAAAATGTAGCTGGTACCTTTTTCTTCTTTAATACATCTAGGACAGCACCTGTATAGCCATTTTCATATCCATTATCAAAAGTTAAATAAATCTCCTTCTTCGTAGGATCTCCTAAGTAAAAACTATTGTACTCTGCTAGCAAATCCTCCAACTGCTTTCCTGCTGAAGGTGCTTCATGATTGACACTTTTCTTAAACCCCCAATGAATTTTTGCATTGGAGTAGGTAGTAGCACTAGCCTGTGTAAAAGCAGGAAGTAATAAAAGAAAGGTTACACATAACATAATTCCTCTTCTTACAAACATCAAACCGACTCCTTTCCATACCAGATCATTTATATGAAGTACATTTTTCATTCCTTTACTTCTAGTTTCTAACTTGTCGTTAAAATCATGCTCTGAAAGGTTTTCCAACCACAATAAAAATCGACAGGTGCCAGGCACCTGTCGGATTTTGTTGATTTTTGTCGGTTTTGAACCAAGAGAAAAGACAGGTGAAGTTCACCTGTCTTATTGCAGATTATTTAAATACTGGCTCTTTAAATTGGGCAAGCTTTTCAAGAGAGGTCTTTTCAACATCTCTGTGAAGGCTGTTTCCATGTGAGTCCATGGTAACAACAGCTTTAAACCCTTTTACTTTTAGGTGCCACATGGCTTCAGGGATTCCGAATTCCATTAAGTCAACACCTTCAACTGATTGGATACAGTCTGCATAGTATTGTGCTGCGCCACCGATTGCGTTTAAGTAGACACCACCATGTTCTTCTAAGGCTGCTAGTGTGTTTGCACCCATTCCGCCTTTTCCGATAACAGCACGAAGGCCAAACTTCTTCATAATATCACCTTGATAAGGTTCTTCACGGATACTTGTTGTTGGTCCTGCCGCCTTTACATGCCATTTACCTTCTTCATCTTTTAACATAACTGGTCCACAATGGTAAATAACTTGACCATTTAAATCAATAGGGGCATCATTTGTGGATAGATGCTTATGAATCGCATCACGGCCTGTGTAGATCATACCGTTAATGACAACTACATCGCCCACTTTTAATTCACGAATCTGTTCTTCTGTAATAGGCGCTTCTAATACCACTTCTCTTGTTTCTTCTTTTACTTCTTCTGAAGTAGCCGCTACCTCTTTAGAGAAATCAATTTTTTCTCCTTCTTGATACATCCAGTCTTGAATGTCACCAGTTTCCGGGTCTAGCTTTACACCAAGACGACGGAACGCCCAACAGTTATAAGCAACAGATACAAAGAAGCTTGCTGGTATACGGTGCATCACACCAACTTTACATCCTAGAAGAGTGGTTTCTCCACCAAAGCCCATCGTTCCAATTCCTAGCTCATTAGCATTTGCCATCACATATTCTTCAAGTTTACGTAAATCCTCATTTGGATTCACATCGTCAACAGAACGGAATAGCTGCTCTTTTGCTAAGTCATAACCACTTGAACGGTCTCCACCGATTCCTACACCGATGAAGCCGGCACTACAGCCTTGACCTTGTGCCTGATACACAGAGTGCATAATACATTTACGGATTCCATCAAGATCACGTCCAGCACGACCTAACCCTTCAAGCTCACATGGTAAGCTATATTGGATATTTTTATTTTCACAGCCGCCTCCTTTTAAAATAAGGCGAACATCTACGTAGTCCTTTTCCCATTGTTCGAACTTAATGACAGGTACTCCATCCCCTAAGTTGTCTCCACTGTTTTCACCTGTAAGAGAGTCAACAGAGTTTGGTCGCATTTTCCCATCCTTAGTAGCTTGAACCATTGCCGCTTTAATAGCTTCTTTAATTTTCAACTGATTTACTCCAACTGGAGTTTTCACCTTAAACGTTGGTAAACCAGTGTCCTGACAGATAGGTGAAACGTTTTCATCTGCCATCGTAATATTGTTTGTAATGGTCGCAAGAGACATCGCAGCACGTGTACCTGCATTTTCTTTTTCTTTTGCAGCTTTAATCGCACGGCGAACATCTTTCGGTAAGTTAGTAGAAGTTTCAACAATAAGCTTGTACATACTTTCTTGTAACTTTTGCATAATAGTCTTGCTCCTTTCCCCCGTAACCCAAATGGGATGACGCAAACACGTCTTTATATATTTACCATCTTCTATTATACGACGGAATGTATAGCCAGTCACCCATTGGAGATTATTTCATCTCTATTTTATTTCCTTCTATTGAATGCTAGAGGGGAACAAGAATATAATGCATATTCATAAATACATAAGAGGATTGAGATCACTCAACCCTCTCGTACTTACTGCTATTTTGATGGAATCCTCACTTACTTGTCCTTCTTGAATTGTTCAACCTTTACTTCCATATCATCAAGTATCTGAATTAACCGATCAATATCCTCAAGCTCAGCGTGCTCTGGATCTAAATGATCAATTACATCCATAAACATCTCTAATCGGTTCTTTAAATAAGATAATTGTGAATCCTTATCAGTCGTCGCTTTACCCATTTTAGCTCTCCTCGTCTTACATTCTTATTATGTACATGTATAGTATGCCCATAAATTAAATGTTGTGTACACATTTTTGTTGTTTAATGCGCGTTGCAAACAAAATAGCTACCTTTAACACAGTAAAGCGGTGGGGGCCTGTCCCCCACCGCTTTACTGTGTTAAAACAACCAAACAAACGACCAAACAAACAACCAAATAACTAATTACTAATTATCAATAGCTATAAAAAGATCTATTTATCTCGGCTTTTCCGATACAAGGAAACCAAAGGAGACATGGTCTTGGATTGGAATCCAGGCACCTATTCCTTGAGACGTGATATTTTTAATGACGAGAGTACGCTTGTTTCCTTTAAGGACTAGATACACTTCACCAAACGTAACCTTTCCTTTTTCGTTGATTGCTGGTGCATATCCGTATAGATAGCCTAGACGTTTAGGTGCAATGTTGTAAACTTGATCCTTTTTGGTTCCACCCCCGATAATGGTTTGGAAAGATAAAGGTAAGTTTGTTTTTTGCATCGCTTTTAATAGCATCATTTTCTTCACATCTTCTGCGCTTTCAATTTTAGCTGTTAATCCACCCTTTACATGCTTCTCAGCTTCTTGTTGGTAGTGGATTTGATGTGCAATTTTTCCGCCACGGTTATCATACATGTTCGTATTGATTTTTTGATACTCCCAGTTGGCACTTGTTTCACTTGACTCATAGAAGAGTGGCCACTGCCCCATATAGATCGTTGCTCGGTAACCAAATGCTAGTGGTGCATCTGATATGGTGGTTTCGTTTAACATTCTAATTAAATCCGGATTTTCTATCGGAACATCCGCTGTTTCAATCAGCTGCTGAGCCAAATCACTTGGCTGCAGATAAGGTAAATCTTGAGTAGGATTCGGATACGTGTTCTCTTTGGTGATATTCATCACCGAGTTTGGAATCTTAAACTTCTCGTCAACTTGCTTTTCCTCTGTTTTCTCTTCTTCTGTTTTTTTATCTGCCTTTTCTGCATGAGTCATGATTACATTATTGAAAAGAAGAAGACAAGATAAAAATGCGGTTAATACTACCTTCATATTTTTCAACTGCTCCTTTCCATATTCTAAATTTGTTTTTAGTCTCTACTACTCTTTTTAGGATTATCCAAAAACTTTTCTAACCAAGGAGAATTTGAAATTAAAATTAATTAGAATATTTACAACATTCAGATTAACTGTTATACTTAACCTACCCTAAAGCTTTTCATTCCTAAATTCCTAAAGAAATAGTAAAGCGACTTGTCACTGTGACAAGTCGCTTTACTATTTTTCATCTAGATCCTTATTAAATCAATTCAAACGTTTCCTCAATTTCAATACTTCCTTTTACCGACTGCGCCATCGGGCAGTTCTTACTTGCTAGATGTATGGCCTTCTCAATTTGGGTAGAATCTAAATTATTACCCTTAATTGTATAGTGAATCATTATTTTCTCAATTCTGTTTGCCTCTTGCTCATTTCTAACCACATCAGCTGATAGGCTCATATCTTCAATTACTATCTTCTTCTTACTTAAGATAGTGCGAAGAACACCTCCACTACATACAGCTATAGATGCCACCATTAACTGATATGGGCGGAATCCATACTCCTCATTTCCCGCTACATGGAGCTCACCATATTCTAGATTTGTCTTAAATCCAACTTCTTTCATTTCAAACTTCATCTGAATTCCCCCTTCATGTTCATAGTATTAGTATACCTTTTTATCACTGCATATTTCTAAAACTTTGCCTTTCCAGATTTAAAGGTGGCACTTCCTAAAAAACGGTGTTACCATCTGTATGAATGAATAAATAGTTTAATGAATTGAGGGTCACTATGAATAGTCGAATTCGATTTTGGATCTTGGTCAGCACTGTGGCAATATCAGGCTTTTCACAAGGTATGCTCTTACCCTTGATCGCTGTCATTTTTGAAAATAACGGTATCAATTCTACCTTAAACGGACTAAACGCTACCGCACTTTATATAGGCATTTTATTAGCTTCTCCTTTTATGGAAAATCCGTTAAGAAAATATGGATACAAACCTATTATTATGGCCGGTGGTCTATTGGTTACCGTCTCACTCGCCCTATTTCCAGTCTGGAGCTCTTTTTGGTTTTGGTTTGCACTTCGTTTTATCATTGGAATTGGAGATCATGCCTTGCACTTTGCTACACAAACTTGGATTACCTCTTTTTCTACAAAGAATAATTTAGGACGAAATATTTCATTATATGGTCTCTTCTTCGGAATTGGTTTTGCTGTAGGGCCACTGATGACTCCACTCGTGACCATAAATGAAGCGTTACCTTTTTTAATTTCATCCCTATTATGTTTAATAGGCTGGTGTTTTCTTTTACTCTTAAAAAATGAAATTCCTGAACAGGAATTGAAGGTTAATACGATCTTTGATACACTACAACGCTTTAAAGAAGCATGGAAATACGGCTGGGTAGCGTTTTTACCGCCTCTAGGATATGGTTTTTTAGAGTCATCTCTAAACGGAATCTTCCCAGTGTATGGTCTTCGGATTGGAATAAATGTCACAAACGTATCCTTACTGCTTACAGCCTTTGCAATTGGAGGTATTATTACACAACTCCCCCTTGGTATGCTAAGTGATAAATGGGGACGACGAAATGTGTTACTCATTGTTTTAACATCCGGAATGAGCGCATTTTTTCTAGCAAGTATTCTTGAAGACTCAGCTTCTATTTTAGGTTTAATGCTCTGCTTTGGTCTTGCCGGTATGATGGTTGGTTCCACGTTTTCACTAGGGATTAGCTATATGGCAGACCTTATGCCTCAAAACCTACTGCCTACTGGCAACTTGCTTTGTGGGGTTTGTTTTAGTCTTGGCAGTCTGTTAGGACCTTTCCTTGGAGGTGCCGTTATCCAATGGTTCCATGGTATTAGCTATTTCCATATGATAAGTGCCGTTTTACTACTTATATTATTGGCAATTTTTCAATTTGGAAAAAAAGAATATAGATCTGTACTAGAAGTTTAGGGTGTGGAATTCCACACCCTTTTTTTATAGCCTATTTTCAGAAATTTTAAAAACACTGTTGCACACTTGCTTTAAACTGTTATATAATAATATTAACAAAATAACAACTGTATTAAAACAGAAAAGGAGAGGATTTGACATGAGTCGTCAAGAACGAAAGAATATGATTGAATTTATTCAACGAACTAGAGGAATTTCTGAAGGGGTCCTTCTATATATGACAGATGTAGAGATTGAACATATTTACAATACTGCTTATTATCAATTCGAGCTTGTACAAGAATAAAAATTAAAGGGACCACTACTGGTCCCTTTTTAACATCAATGGTAATTGTTATGCCCATTGGCACTACTGCTGGTTTTATGCTTAGGGCTGTTCCCCTTATGGTGGTCATTTTTGCGCTTTTTCTTTTTACTCACAATAAATCCCCCTCTAAGCTTTTTGGAAGGTAAGAACCCTCTTTGCTTATCATCTCCCCAGATTGACAAATATAAAGGAGGAATATCATGTAATCTTGCTCACTCGCTTACAGTTTAGAATGGCATTGATTTCTCCACCAATTAAGATAATCATACCTGTTAAGTAAAACCAAATCATGAGTACAATAATCCCACCTAAGCTTCCGTAAGTCGCAGAGTAATTACCAAAACTTCCTACATAGTAAGAAAAAGCTGTAGATACGATTATCCATCCAACCGTTGCAAAAAAAGCACCAGTAAATACTTCTTTCCAATGTAAATGTTTGTTCGGTGCAAAGTAATACAGGCAACTAAATACGACTAATAATACAAAAAAGCTAATGACCCATCTAGCTGCATTCCAGATTAACAAAAAAGTATCTGATAAGCCCAATGTCGAAAAAATAAACACACCAATTTGCTTTCCAAAAACAGGTAATAGCAATGCAATAATAATGACCACAATCATCGCAATGGTTAAGATGACTGACATCATTCTTGCGATGATAAAGGATCTTGTTTCTTTTACATCATAGGCACGATTAAAAGCTCGTATCACCGCATTTAATCCATTTGATGCCGACCATATTGTCGCGATAATCCCGAAGGATAATAATCCACCGTTTTCACTTCTAATAATACCTTGTATATTTCGCTCAATTAAAGTCAATGCCTCACCTGGTGCATATTGTCTTAAAAATTCAATGATATTTTCTTGATCAAGCGGTAAATACCCAATGAGGGTCACAAGGAAAATCATAAAAGGAAAAAGCGACAGTAAAAAAAAGTAGGCCAGCTCTGCAGATAATCCTGCCAGTTCATCTTGATGAAACCTTCCCCATAAATCTTTTAGGAAAGATGGACCTCTTGTTCTTGTCATCATTATTAACTCCTCTTTCACGCTCTTATTGTTTGATTGTTTTCTTTTACTTTGTTTATTTTACCTTCTACATCTAGTATTAAACTTATGTAGACAAGCAAATGAGTATCCTACTAAATTTTGTCCACCAACATTTTTTTCATTAGTTTTCATGGTACAATAACAGGTAGTACATAACTAACAAGGAGTTGGTTGTTTTGGATTTAAATCAAAAAACGGTTGAAAATATTGAGTTTATGGTTAATGAAATCATGCAAAAACTGAAGGTTTTAAATATGGGTGTTTTAAAATCACAACACTTTAGTGAAGAAGCATATGAAGAACTGAAGGACATATATATGCTTGTCAAAAGCAAACCTACATTCTCAATCAGTGAAATGCAAGCTATTGCAGAAGAGCTTGGAAATTTAAAAAAATAATGAGGTAACAAAAGAAGCTTCTATTTCTAGAGGCTTCTTTTTGTATGATCTCTTTTAATTTGTTTTTTGCTCCTCTACCACTCCAGTAATTAATAGCGTATATTCTTGTTCAAGCGATAATTCTTGGTTAGACGATAGAACTCGAACAGTCGGGCGCTGCATGAGCGATTGAATCTTTGTCACAATTGCTTCTTGGCCGTTGTTTAGAACTACTTTTGTACCAGGAGTATAGCTTGGAATACTACTAATAAAAGCTTGGACTATTTCGGGATCGAAACCACTTCCACTCTTGGTCATGATTAACTCCATGGCCATATGAGGTGGAATATTTTCTTTTGAGATCATATTCTCGTACATGTTACAAATGCCACAAATTTGGGCAATATCACGAAATTCCTTACCCGATATTTTTCTCGGAAAACCTTGACCGTTAAGTTGTTCATGGTGTTGATAAGCAATATGTGCCGATAGGAGACTAATTTCTCTTTCTTTACGTAAGTATTCAAAGCCTTGTTGTGGATGCTGTTCATCATCAGAGGTGATGGCTTTCCCAATATCATGCAACAAACATCCAATAGCAAGATCTTTTAATCTCAGTTTATTTAATCGTAGCTTTTTCGCTACTTGTAGAGCGAGTAGTGTTACATTGACGGAATGAGCATACTTTCTTAAATTCTCAGCTATTGAGGTAGTTGGAATGAGAATAACTGCTTTTCGTTTATCCACTTCACTTATGAGCTTTGTTACAATCTTTTGTAGTCCTCGAAGCTCGAGGCCCTTATTAGATTGAGCAAGCTCATATTCCTTCTGGACGATTTCAATGGCATCCATCCAAGTCGGCATATCCATCATCTCTTCTAGCGTAATTCCTTTAGAGACAGCATCTTCCACAAATAGATAGCGGATATCCATATCCTCCAAGCGTTCTAAGTACTTCGGATGAATGGACCTGCCAGCTGCTAATAAAACCCGCTTATGACGATCATAAATAGGCCTAGCTAATTGCATTTTTATATGATCATATTCTGAAGTACTAATTAATCTCACTTGAGTTACCCCTTTTTCCTAATGGCTCTTTTCGTATATAAAGGTGATTTCGTCAAAATCCCAAAAGCCGGATATTTACTCATTCGTTTAATGTCATTTGCTTCATCTAGACAGTTGCTCTTTTCTAAGTTAAATACGGTATTTTCCGTACAATTATCACTCTGGTTTTGCGTACATAATAGGGTGGGTTTTTAGAAAAATTAGCTTTTAAAACAACAAAGTTTTAGAAAAGAGCCTTCCTAATTCATGAAAGTATAGCCTAGTTCTATTATACTACGCACTTTTTTAGAGCAAAAAAACTAGGGCCTATTCAGTCCTAGTCTTTATTTTCATTTCAGTAATAAACAATAGTACTAGCTTTTTTAACCATTATGCAAGTACTAGGCATGCTAAGAAAGTTTTTCCCACTTTGTCCACAGTTCCTCTGGATTTAGCTCATACACTGAATCCTCGCGATACATAAATTGATGCATAATAAACTCTCTTCTTATTGTAGCAAAATCCTCATGAAATTGCTTAATAAATTCATTTAGTTCTTTTTCCTGATATTTTTTGCCTTTTTCTAATTTTTCAGCCATGTATGTTAAGACCATTACTTTCTTCTTTAACTGAGATGGTATTTGCTTTAAACGACCCTCTTTTGTAAGGAAATTACTAATCACATTATTTCGCATCTTTTGTTGTTCTTCTGTCAACACGTCAACCTCTCCCTTCTCAGTCCTTGCTTGGTCAATTAATTTCAGGATGGCACTACTACTCTGCTGCAGGCTTTTTTCATTCAAGCTGAAATATATGGTGTTCTTGTCTCGACGCTGATGTAGTAATCCAACTTCTCTCAACTTATTTGCATGGTGAGTAACAGTCGAGGTTGAAATGTTTAGACGTTCAGAAAGTTCCTGTCCATGTATGGGCCCTTTTGCAAGAATCAATACCATCCTAATCCTCGTTGGATCTGCAAGCACCTTATGAAATTGCACAAGCCTAGATAACTGCATTTACATCACCTCATCTAATTTTATCATTATCTAATTAGATGATAATAAAATTAGATTCATCTGTCAATTCTACCCTCCTTCAGTTCAGCAGAACGACTACTATGCATATATGTAATTAAGGAGGGATTATATGGTTCAGTTATGGCTTACTTTAACAGTCTTATTTGTAATGCTATTATTGGGGCTTGCCGTATTCTATTATTCAATAAGAATAAGTGTTGATCCTAAAGATGCTGTTGCTATAGACCCATTACCTAAAGGATCCGACAAGACAAAAACGTAGGGACCTATGAAAACAAGCTACCATTTGAATGGTAGCTTGTTTTATAGAGGGTACAGTCCATCATTTGAACTTATCATACATTTTAGCCCCGTAATCCTTAAATGCAGAAGAGTTATGGACTTGACGTTTTTTTATCATACTATTTAAACGAATGGTCTTTTCATTTAGCTGCTTTTTATACAGTTCTATTTGATGCTCATCTTTACTCACTTTTATTAGGTCTTCAATGGTTTTTATTTCACTCTTCAGCTTATACTCTTCTGGATTATATCCACCATTTTTCAACATTTTATAACCCATTCGAAGTTCTTCTGGGATCGCTGATAAATCTTCAAGTACTAGAGGCTTGCCATATCCGGGTAAATTCTTAAATTCACCATCTTCATAAGCTCTACGAATCTTATCTTCTGAGGCTACGTACGAATAATCCATCAGTTTACCTCTTTTCTAAATTATTTAAGGCTTTTTAGGTATAATTTAGTACCATGGCGTTCCATTGCGCTACCTAATGAGTATGGTGTTTTACTAGCAACAAACTTAACAAAAATAGCCCTCTGAAAAAGCATTATTTACTAATTTTATTATAACGTATGAGCAAGCCTGTAAAATAAGGAATATTTAGGAACTTTCTTAGCTAGAAAGTTCCTATAGATAATAAATAAAAGGCTAGGAAGATCGTCTCTTCTTAGCCTTAATCGATGTTTTAAATTTAGTCTAATTCTTTTGAGATTTCCTCAAACGTTTGGTCTATTTGTTCTCCCCAATAATCATTCTTTGTGGAGAACAGGACCTTTCCGTCTGGATTCAGTACCGCATATCCACGGTAGGCAATATTGCCATTTTTCATACCCATCTTTTCAATTAGTTCAAGGTTCGGGTCTGATACAAACGGAACAACCTCATCGTACTTTTCCAGCAATGCATCATAAAGCTTTTTTTGCTGTGCAGGTTGATCTGCACTAACAATATACATATCTACACCTAATTCTTTAAACTGTTCAAGATTCTCATGCAGCTGGACCAGCTGCTTTTGACACAATGTTCAAGTATAGGTTGTCATGAAGAAGAACACGACGGGTTCATCCGAAGGAAAGGAAACTTCTTCACCATTTTGATTTTGTAAGGTCATTGATCCTTTAATTGATTCCTGACCACATCCCGCTAATATAAGTAAAAAAACACTTAGTACTATTAAGGAGATTTTATACAAGATGACCACCCCCAATTATTTTCCTTTCATTATATCCTTAACAGAGTACTTTTCCCAATCATAACAATCCTTATCTTTGGCTCTTTTCTAAACTTTGTTGTTTTCTATCCTACTCTGAAGTAAAGCTTTCTTTAACGATAAATGCCGTATTTATCCTTTAGAAAAGATCAACTGTCTATTTGATAAGTAGATGGCATCAGACTAGTAAGTAAAAATCTTTACGAAAACAGCCTTACAAACAGAGCCTTATCGTCTAATTGGATCTCTTAGCCATATTGAAACCCCAATCTTTTGACAGATCGTCAAATAATGCATCATCATAATCAACAAAGCCCCGAAGTTCATCCCGATGATGACCCCTTGCATCTGCAAATGAGTTGATCCAAGAAGGTACATAAGGATAAACTGAAAAAAAGTTGACCAAATCGAATGGTAAAAGGCATCCTTAACTAGCCCTAACCCTATCAAATAGGCTTGCATGGGAATGACGAAAAAGTGAATCAGGAAATAGGGCCATAAAATTTGTAGGTACAGAGTAGCTGATGATGACTGAAAGAAAATATGTGTTAGAGGTTCTGCAAAGAAATAAAACAGGCAGACAGCCGGAATCCCATATATGGCGGTAATGAAGATGACCTGCTGTAAAATCTTCTGAAGGCGTCCGAACTCTTTTTTTTCGTAAGCTTCAGAAACCGTCGGAATGAGAGCTATTAACAAAGAGTGGGCAATGAATGCCGGGAAAAATCCAATACTCATGGCAACACCGGTCATAAGCCCAAATTGTTCTGTTGCCAATGTTTCTGGTACCCCAGCTTGTAATAATGCAGCTTTAATAAGAAATGGTTGATAAGCGTGAGTTAGAGCATGGAATAATCTCATTCCGGTCGTCGGTACCGAGACAGATAATAAGTTCTTATGGACCTCTTTTTTCGTAAGTACGGTATACTTTCCTTGCTTTACTACTTGCCATTGAATAAAAAATGCATGCAATAGATAAATACAAACGACAAGTTCACTACCAATTAATGTACATAAGGCTATAAGAATGGATGTATGTAACTCAAATGAAAAAAGTTGATAAATGACAACGAGCAATAAAAGCTGCAATGCTTTTCGGAGGAAGTTCGCCATTGCAATCTTACTCATATCCTGCTTGCCCATAAAATACCCCCTCGTTAGGGAGGTAATCGCCACAATGGGGATCAAAATAATAAACATCCATTTAACCATGGGATGATACCCATCAAAGAGTGGAATATTTGGGACAATGAAGAGTCCGACTCCTGTAAAAATAAACATAAGCTTAATGGCAAATCTTGCTGCATGTTTCATCATGCTTTGATGATATTGTTCTTTTCTCTCTGCAATGAATTTGGAGATGGATATCGGCAGCTCTAGACTAGCTAAGATTACCACAAGAAAAATAGAGGGCAGGATCGTCATATATAAACCCATACCATGCTCCCCTAGCTGCCTTGCAAGAACTAGGTTAACAAAAAACTCAACACATTCCCCAATAAAAGCAGCAACTACGAGAAAAAGTAATCCTTTCAAAAACGTATTCATGTACTAAGTCTCCTTGTCCTCACATGTTTTGTACTATATACATATGAGACGAGTCCTTAGAATATCTATTGAAATAATAGAAAAGAATCTTTTAAACCAAAAAAATGATCCACCAATATTGGCGGACCGCAATAAAATATTTAATAAGGGGGAATACCTTACATCTTCCATTATTACCAAGACTCTATTTTTTATACATCATTAAAAAAATTTCTTTTAGTTTGTCTGTTTTCGAGAATTTGCTACTTTGCGTCAAGTGACCTGTCGTCCCTCTTCGATTAGAACTAGCCGCAAAGAGAGCCCTTCATTATGATAATTGCTCGCTCCCTGTTTCTTGTTTCTTCTTGCCAGATAAAAACCATCCTCCTAAGGCAATAACGATTAGGATTAAGTAGAACGAAATTTTCCATTCTGGAGATTTAGCAAATCCATAAGGTATAATTGCTAAATCTGGATGAGACAATGTGTATACAGCTAGCTTTACGCCCACCCAACCAACGATAAGAAAGGCAGCGATTTCTAGACCGGGTCTCTCTTGTAATAATTTGACGAAGATATTTGCAGCAAATCTCATAATAATTAAACCAATTAACCCACCTAAAAATATAACTATAAAATGTCCTGCATTCATACCACCGATCGTACCAATAGGTAAGTGCGGCAATGTCACTGCGAGAGCAACGGCAGCTAAAATAGAATCAACTGCAAACGCAACATCCGCTAACTCAACCTTAAAAACGGTCATCCAGAAGCCTGACTTTTTCTTTTCCTTTTCATCTTTTTCTGGCTTCCTTTTCATCACAAGTTTTCGTGTAATATGATTAATGGCAATAAATAATAGATAGATAGCACCTATTGCTTGAACTTGCCAAACATTAACAAGGAATGATATCGCAAACAGCGATGCAAACCTAAATATAAACGCACCTGCTAACCCGTAGAACAATGCTCTTTTTCTCTGTTCCTCTGGTAAATGTTTAACCATAATGGCTAATACAAGCGCATTATCTGCAGCAAGTATTCCTTCCAACGCTATAAGAACGAGTAAGATCCAGCCATACTCTAAAAGAATTGAAAATTCCAACATTCATCCTCCTTTTTATTACTAATTTAATTGGCTACTATTTTTATTATGTCCTGATCTAGGCTTTTAACCCCTTCCTGGAAGACAAGCCTTGTCTTAAAACGATAACTAATACCATCTGTAGATGGTGTAATTTCACATGGGATATAAAAAGAGAATGGTATTTTTGTTTGATCCTCTGAGTCAATTACCTTACTTGTTAAGATTGTTCTCGTTTCTACGACTTCTTCACTGTCTTCGTCATCTGTTTTGACAAGGTCACACTCAATACGTTTTATCTGCTGTTCAATCGTCCCGCCGTTGATATGAATAGCCCCTCTAATACTCTCACCAACCATCGCTTCATCTTTCTCAAGTACTAAATCTACCTTAGCCGACCCTATACCTAATAAAGACATATATTTTCTTAATAGCATTCTCGCTCTTCCTTTCACTTATTATTAATTTTTTTGTCTTCAATTTTTTTATCAATTTTCTCTAATTGTTCTGGCGATTTTAAAATCTCTTCTTTGTTTTTCATAATGAGCTCCTGAAAAGATAGCCTTCCTTTTTTTACGTTAGTACCTTTATTCAAGTTTCATCCTTCTTTCTCTTTTTGTTATTTTTTTTCAAAGGCTTTTTTCGTAAAAATCCCAATAGCCGGATTTTTACTCGGTAGTACAGCGGCCAGTTCTTTAAATTGAGAGAGTTGCTCTTTTCTAACAATGATCACTTTGGTTTTACGTACAAGAAAGGTTGGGTCTTAGAAATATTAGCTTGAAAAGCAACAAAGTTTCAAAAAAACAAAAGACCTCTACCGTTTTGGGTAAAGGTCTAAAAAATCATAAAGACCTTCACCGATATGGTAAAGGTCTTGCTAACAACAAACGTTGCCATTAAAGCCGAGGATGAACCATCCTGAAATGACGACTTTAATGTAAAAGCTACTCCCCTTTAGGAGATCTATTCGGTTTTGATACTTTTATTTTATAAGATTTTTTTAAGAAGTCAATAGATATTTTTATCTGTCTGATTTAAGGACGGTCCCTTGTATATGTCCAGGTTTTATAGAAAAAGTAGCCTAAAAAGCAACAAAGTATTAGAAATGAGCCTTTAATTATCACCATTTAAAAAGGATCCTAAAATTCCACCTTCTCCAGTAGAGCGACCTCCGCCTTGAGGGGCACTAGCATATACACGATCTGCCAATCTACTAAATGGAAGAGATTGAATCCAAACTGTTCCAGGTCCCTTTACTGTAGCGAAGAATAAACCTTCTCCACCAAAGAGCGCTGTTTTTACCTTTCCTACATATTCAATGTTGTAGTCCACATTTTTTGTCATAGCTACTAAACATCCTGTATCTATTCTTAGCTTCTCTCCTGGTTGTAAATCTCTTCTTAAGATGGTACCTCCTGCGTGAAGAAAAGCTAATCCATCACCTTCTAATTTTTGCATAATAAAGCCTTCTCCTCCGAAAAATCCTGCCCCTAGTTTTCGTTGGAATTCAATGCCAATGGAAACACCCTTGGCAGCACAGAGAAAAGAGTCCTTCTGACAGATCAATTTTCCTCCTAGCTCACTTAAATCAACAGGTATGATTTTCCCAGGATATGGTGCCGCAAAAGAAAGATGTCGTTTTTCATACCCTTTATTTGTGAAAACCGTCATAAATAGACTTTCTCCTGTTACAATACGTTTTCCGGCTCCAACAAGCTTTCCGAATAGCCCTTTACTCTGTGAACCATCTCCAAAAATGGTTTCAAGCTCTATACCATCTTCCATCATCATCATAGCTCCAGCCTCGGCAATGGCACTCTCATTTGGATCTAATTCTATCTCTACAAATTGCATATCATCTCCATGTAGCTTAAACTCAATCTCATGTGAATTCTTCATCTTACCTACCACCTTCAGCTCAAAATTAATTTCTAGTTTATATACGATTGTAATCCCTGATGAGTTTCATTTTTTAGTCATGAATATATGTAAATCTGTAGGCTATTGGAAAATAAAGAAAATAATCGTGATAAATATTCCCCCGAAAACTAGAACCGATAAAAATATGTGAATGTAAAACATCTATCTATCACGACCAATTCGTCTAAGTTTCAAGAAGCCCACCTCGCTTTTTTCAATTGGCTCTTCTTGTATAGATTGTTGCTTTCGTAAAAATCCCAAAAGCCGGATTTTTACTCGGTAGTACACTGCTCAGTGCTTTAAATAGAGAGAGTTGCTCTTTTCTAACAATTATCACTTCCGTCTTATATCATTAGAAAGGATGTTTATTATAAAATTAGGTTGAAAAGCAACAAAGTTTTAGAAAAGAGCCTTTCAATTAGACGAGCAGAAATGATGAGATGTTTCATTTATTGGATTTATTTTATTCTGGAACCTACAAAATTGTAATAAAAATTCCATATGTTAAGTTCTAGTATTATGCTTTAATGTTAAATATAGTATATTTCTGTTGGGGTGGGACCTTTATGGATAAAGAAACGATTAAGTCCATTCGACTTCATTACAATATGACTCAACGCGATTTTGCCAACGCAATCAACTGCAGTTATTCTCTTATTGCATTAGTGGAACTTGGTAAACGAAGAGTGACTTTAAAGCTTGAGAAGAAAGTGAAAGATACATTTAACCTGACAGATGACCAAATCTCTTATATTACTTTTCTAATTGAGGAGTTTGGTAAAGGAATGACACCGTTTATATAGGCTTTGCTCGAATACAAAAAAGCTAGGATGTGTTTCCTAGCTCTTCTTTACATCCTGTGTGGAATCTAATAATGCATCTATATCAATATGAAAAAGTCTAATTGCTTCCTGACTTTCTATCTCGTTTTCTTTCGTAGCTTCCAGTAGTTGATCGATATCCTTGGTACATCTTTTCATACCACACCCTCCTTCGCTACTAGGAGCAGCTCATTTACTACAATGTTCGAAGGAGAGGTTCAAGGTTAGGGGGTAAGATGAACCTACATTTATAAATTTGAGAATCGACTTACAAACCTAATTTACTTATTGTATTTTTTACTAGTTCTTCTCCTGAAACAGTTCGTTCTCCACCACCTTGAGCCTGCGATTCATTGCCACCACCTTTACCATTAATGATTGGAAGTACTTCTTTAACCAATTCTTTCATATTTGTATGCGAATTAGTCCCTTTGGCAAAAACTAGTTGCAATTGTTGGTCGTTCTCTGTAACGAGCAATACAACAGCATCCTCATTTTCTGCTACTATTAACCTTGCCAATTTCTGAAGCTCTTGTATACTTCGATTTTGAAAAACGTTAGAGACTATATTTTTCTCCTCATGAGTTTGTACTAGTTCCCTAGCTTCAAAATGCAATAGCTGTTCTTTTAGATTGGCCTTTTCTTTTTCGCCTTCACTATTTTTTATGAGTAAATGTTGAATCGTATTTACGAGTAAACTTTCCGATGAACTGACAAGCTGTCCGACTTCTTTTAGAATATGATGCTTTACATGCAGTTGATTTCTGACTCGATTACCACATACAAAATAAACTCTTGTTTTATTTTTTTGACGCTCCCAATCTAAGATTTTTATAACAGAGACAGCTCCTGTTGAAGAAGGATGAGTACCTCCACACCCGTTATAATCAAAGTCAGGGATAATAACGAGTCTAATATTTTCTGAAACAGAGAGCTTTTTTCTTAATGGATATTTATTTATTTCTTCTTGTGTTACCCATATCGTGTCTATTGGACGATTCTCCAAGATGATAGAGTTAGCTAGATCTTCAACCTGTTCTATTTGTTGTTGACTAATTTCTTCTGTGTTTAGATCGATCGTCAACAAATCCTTCCCTAAATGGAAGCTTATCGTCTCATAGCCTGTTGTTTCTACAAAGGCTGCTGAGAGAATGTGTTGACCTGCATGTTGCTGCATATGGTCGAACCTGCGAGACCAATCAATTTTCCCCTCAACTTCACTTCCTGGTTCCTGTTCAAGCTTCTGACTCAGATAATGACGGATCTCTCCATCTACTTCCTCAACATTCACTACTCGGCAACCATTTAACGTACCAGTATCGAATGGTTGTCCTCCTCCAGTTGGATAAAAAGTAGTAGCATGAAGAAGGACATACCAGTTCCCGTCCTCATCCTTCATCTGAGACTTTAATCTAGTCGTAAACTCTTTCTTGTACGGTTCTTGATAATATAATTTAGACTCTATCATGTATGTACCATCCTTTTTTAGCTCTAATTTACCTACTAGTTTAACGAGAAAAGATCTAGAGGTGCAAGCACCTCGTCCAACCTCAGTCAATTAGTTGTAATGTTGAGAAGAGAAATTTAGAAAAAGACACCTATAAAAATAGGTGCCTCCTTGTTCATTCTTAATCTTCATCTTCGTCTTCGTTTTCATCTTCTTCGTCTTCTTCGTCTTCATCATCGTCGTCATCGTCTTTTTCTTGCTTGCCTTTTTCTGCTTTCTTCGCTGCTTCTCGTTTTTCTTCTGCAGCCTTCTTAGCCGCCTCGCGCTTCTCTTCTGCCGCCTTTTTCGCTGCTTCACGCTTCTCTTCTGCTGCTTTCTTCGCTGCTTCACGCTTCTCTTCTGCTACCTTCTTTGCTGCTTCACGCTTCTCTTTTTCTACCTTCTTTGCTACCTCATCATTATCTTCTTGATCCATATCTGTAGCTTCTTCTACTTCTTCTACAAGTTCTTCCATCTCTTCTTCGACTTCTTCAGTCGCTTCCTCATTCACTTCATTTACTTTATCTTGGATTTCCTCTATCTTCTCACTTGCTTCTACTTTAGAGATAATACCCGCATTAAGCTTAACCTCTACTTCTATTAGTTTCTGTTCAAGCTTTTCTATTTTTTCGCTTCTTTTTGCAAGCTTCTTACTTAATTTTTCAAATGATTTTTGTATATTTTTAGCTAGTGCTTCCTGAGCTTTTGGATTTTCTATCTTTTCTAGTGCCATAATCAAAGCATCAATATTATTTGCAAGTTTTCCTTGGACAAGTTCAACCTTTGGTAATTGTTCCTCATCTATTGCTGGTTGTTGTTCCTCCGTAACTACTTCCTCTTCATTAGCTTCATCGGTTGTTTCAGTTTCTTCAGGAGTTTCTGTTTCTTCTTGTTCATTTCCAATTTCCACTACCGGTAGTGTTTCTTCTGCTTTTTCTTGCGTTGCAATAGCTGCTTGTAATAACTCCTCAGCTTCTACTGACTTACCAGCTGCAAGTAATGCATTGGCTTCACTAATACGTTCTGCTGCGAACTCAGCTAATAATTCTGCTTCTTTATAATCATCCGTCGTTACAGCCAATCTAATCTTCTCTACCATCACTTTAACAAAATAAAAGAAGTCTCCTGGTAACAAGGAAGGTTCACTCTTCTCTCCTTCCGCAACTTGGTCATTAGTTGTGTCGTTCTCAGTAGATGGCGTTTCTTCCACAACTACTTCAGCATTTGTTTCTGGTGTTTCTCCACTTACTTCAGTAGAAGTGTCTGTTGTAATTTCCCCTTGTACTTCAGTATTGGCAAAAGCTTGTTTAATCCCTGGTGAAAAAACTAAAGTCGTTGCTAAAACTCCACTTGTAAAAAAAGAAATTAATTTATTAGTGCTCATGATCAAACTCTCCCCTTACTAATTTATTTTGACGTCTGCTAGAAGGTTCGACATGTTTTTTAGGTTTATGTCCCTTTTTAAAAAATATTTTTTGGGGAGATGTTAATTTTTTTCAAGAAAATTCAAACTATTTTAGATAATCTTTTGGGAATATATTGATAATTTTACCTATGATTACTACAATATAAGAAGGAGTACAACTTCTAACTTCAAATTATATAATAATAATCTTTACCAATATAATAATGAATCATCTGATGATAAAATATACGTTTTTCAACTAGCAAACTGTTAAGTCTGGTGGGGAAAGGAACTGATTTAAGAGACATGAACAGTTCAAAATTCATACATAGTAAAGAGAGAAAACGTTTAGAAAAACATATTGATGAATTTATCCCAAAATTTTTGGGCGTATTTGAATCCAATCAAGATGCTATATTTATTGTGGATACAGCTGGTTTTCTTGTCAAAACCAACATTGCTGGGCGAAGGTTACTTCAGCATTCTAATGAAGAATTACGAAATCTTACATTAGAGCAGTTAACTCCAGAAAAATTCCAATTAAATACATACCAAGGCTTCACTCACTCTTTAAAAGGTGAGTTTCAGAACTTTGACAGTAGCTTACTACAGAAAAATGGGAAATGTGTAAATCTAAATTTCTCTACTATTCCTTTACAAGTAGACCAAGCTATATTAGGGGCATGCTTCGTTGCAAAAGAGATCAGTCACTTAAAGGTTGAAAGGAATGCAAAAATACAAGAAGATGAGATTTTCCGGATCTTAACAGAGCATTCTTTAGATATTGTTTTAAGAACCAATGTAATCGGACTTATTCTTTACATATCTCCTGCCTGCGAAAAACTTCTTGGTTATACTCCTCAAGAATTAATAGGCACTAATGCATCTGTTATTTTTCACCCTGAAGATGCAGAGTCTATTAAGTTGGGTCGACTAGAAATATGCAAGAGAAAGGAAAATGGCCGAGATTTTTATAGAATGATTAGAAAAGACGGAAGTGTCTTAATGGTCGAGGCACTTTGCAAGCCCATTCTTGACGCCAATACCCAACAAGTTACAGAAGTAATTAGTACAATTAGAGATATTTCATCGATGAAGCTGGCCGAATCTAAACTAAAAAATCGAGAGGAAACCTATCGAAATCTCATAGATTATTCTCCAGATGCTGTTATTGTGTTAAATGAGAATCATATTAATTTCATTAATGAGACAGGTATGAGGCTTCTCGGGGCTTCCACAAAAGAAGAAATGTACACAAAAAGTATTTATGACTTTGTGCATCCTGACTATATTGAACTTGCACTTAAACGAATAAAACTCGTTAAAGAAGGACGAGCTACCGAGTTCACAGAATATAAACTACTCCGACTTGACGGTACAATTATAGAAGTTGAGATCATGGGAATTCCTACTATTTATGAAAATAAGCCTGCCAATCATATTATTGTAAGGAGTATAGAAGAAAGAAAGAAAACACAAGAATTGATTATTAACTCTGAGAAGCTTGCCACTGCTGGAAAACTGGCAGCTGGAATTGCTCACGAGGTACGAAACCCGCTTACAGCTATAAAGGGATTTCATCAGTTAATGAAAACAGAATCCTCATTAGAATCTAATCAAAAGTATCTTGATATCATCAATTCGGAGGTCGATCGAATTGAACTCATTCTTAATGAGTTACTAGTTTTATCAAGGCCACAAGAGTTGAAGGTTGATCAAGTAGATTTAGTTTCACTTATTCGAGATGTAAGAACATTACTTGACCCCGAAGCTATCATGAAGGGGATTAACATTGAAGACTTATACGATCACAATACCTTAATTGTACATGCTGATAAAAACCAGTTAAAGCAAGTTTTTATAAACGTACTTAAAAACTCAATTGAAGCTCTAGAGAAAAATGGAAACATTCTTATTGAATTAAGAGACCATGGACCAAAAAAAGTAAAACTGCTTTTTAAGGATAATGGTTGTGGTATCCCTCAACACCTCTTAAGCCGTATCGGTGAACCCTTTTTCACAACAAAAGAAAATGGAACCGGACTAGGAATCATGATTTCTAAACAAATTATACAAAATCACCATGGCGACTTCCATATCTGGAGTGACCATGACGGTACCATTATTGAAATCCTTTTACCTATCCCTCTATAATTGTCAATTAATCGATATATTGAAATACCATAGTAAAAAAGAAATAATACATATAGAAAAGATATAGGAAAGTAACGGTCTTCTATGATGTAAGTAAATCATTCCATACATAACAGGGTAGAAAAAAAATTCCATCCAATATTTATAGCCGTTTTGAAGTAATAAACGATCTGTCTTTATATATACATACTCAATAATTAAAGATACAACTACCCATTTTATAATATATAAGATGGGTTTTACTTTCCCTGTTGAGAATGGAAAATTGGAAAGGAATACAAAGGTAATACCCGGTAAAATGACAAAGGTATATAATAACTCCACATTCATACGTGTTTGCAAAAAAACATCAGGTTTGTATGACCATAGTAAATGATCTTTACAAAGTATATTGTAAAGCAGGTTGCAGATTATGACGTAATAAACGGTAAATCCATAATTTCTAAGGTTCTTACGATCTCCATATTTTATAGCGATACTGATCATAACGATGGTTAGAAGTAGATGCATATTCTTCCTCATTAGAAAAAAGATTTAAAAGCAACAAAGTATAGAAAGAGAGCCTTATATAACATATTTTGCACATAATTTTAGTCATCATACCTATTCCCCCCAATACTATATACCTAAATAATGGAAATATAGGAAATAGAATAAGGGACCCCTAAGGATCCCTTTATTTTACTTACTTAGTACATTCGTTAAGACCGGAACTACTTGCTTCTTTCGAGATACTACTCCTTTTAAGGTAGCAGTATGATCCACAAGTGTTACTCCAAATGCCTCTTCAACAGCACGTGTTTGCTCACCTAATGCTAATCCAACCGAATCATTTGTTAAGATATCAGTCACCACAAACAAGAACAAGTCTAAACTTTTTGCTTTAATGACACCTGCTATCACTTCTTCAAGCTCAGCTTTACGCGAAAGGACATCGTTGGTATCGACTGCGTTTACTTGGGCAATCTCAACTTTATAAGATCCCATCTCAAACTCTTTCGCATCTAGAGAGATCAGTTCCTGAATAGACTTAGTACTCAGGTTAGCACCTGCTTTTAGCATGTCTAAACCATATGCCTCTGCATCTACTCCTGCAATAGCTGCTAATTCTCGGGCCGCCGCAATATCTTGTTCTGTACAAGTTGGAGATTTGAATAATAAAGAGTCAGAAATAATGGCAGAAAGCATTAACCCTGCAATCTCTTTGCGAATTGTGATTCCATTTTCCTTATATAACTTATTTAAGATTGTTGCCGTACATCCTACAGGCTCAGCACGGAAATACAAAGGGTCGCTTGTCTCAAAATTTGCGATACGGTGATGGTCGATCACTTCAATCACCTTTACTTGATCAATATCAGTCGCACTTTGTTGTCGCTCATTGTGATCAACAAGGATAACTTCATTTGTTTCGTTTGCTACAGTCTCTACAAGGCGTGGAGTTGTAACTTCAAAATAAGTTAACGCAAATTGAGTTTCTTCATTTACACTTCCAAGTCTTACTGGCTCAACTTCTAAACCTAATTGAGCTTTCAAATCTGCATAAGCAATAGCAGAACAAATTGAATCAGTATCAGGATTTTTATGTCCGAAAATTAGTACCTTTCCCATCATGTCAAACTCCTTTATATGTAATTAATATATTGTTTAATACAGATACTATATCGTATTAACTAGTCATTTGTCAGTATATCAAAAATACAGCATAAATATCTATATCCTTTATTTCTGGAAAAAAGAAATCCAAAGTAATAGAAGCAGGATACACCTGCTCCTATCGTTCATTCATATTGTGTTAGAAGAATGGGCGTCGTGACGGCATCATTGGTCCATGACCTGGGATATGTGTATGGTGGTGAGAAACATGATTTTCCACGGATGTTGTATGTGGAAAATAATGAACGTGTAGTACATTATGATGGTGGTCATATACCATATACGCCGGATAAACTGGGGGTACTCCTACCGTGTTTCTTGTGTTTATTGCGCTGGTATTTGGTGGATATAATACGGGAGGCAGTGGCCTTGAGAAGAATGACATATTCGCTTCCCCTCCTTATATAGTCTTCATATGATATGTCACAGATGACTAGGTGGTGTTTCAGGAGAAAAAAAGGCAAATAAAAAGAACTCTGTAATAGACGAGAGTTCTTTAGTGTTAATCTATATGTTTAATGGCCCAATAATAATGGGCTAATGAAACCTGCTAAAACCATGATTAGTCCACCGAATGTAAAAAGACCCGGGAAAAATGGTAAATACGTACCTACTTTTCTATCATCCGCTTCTTTTAAATGAGACCAAATAAGCGTCATTAAACCAAAAGATAACGATAAGGCACCTAACATAACAATTAGTTCATAGTTCAAAAGTTCCACCTCCCCTTCACACTTATTCTAACATATTTCGACAGATTTATAGAATTATTTCTTCTCCATATTTTCCAATAAACTCCTACACACTTACATTATGATTAAATGCTGAATAAGGTTAAAACGCAACGAATGACTAAAAAACCTGTTACATCAAAAAGACTCCTCTTATGTTGTAGAGGAGTCTTCATTACTATAATATCTTTATTTCATTATCAGCTCTTAATTGTTCAATGAGTTCACTTATTTTTTCTTGTCTCTTTTGAATGACAGCTTGCTGCTCTAGTTGATCTTTGATTGCATCAAGTTCTTGGACCTCTTGCTCTTGTGATTCCATCGCTTGTTTGTATTGATCATAGACCTTTGTAATTTCTTCTTCTGAAACAGTAACTTCACCAATTGAATTTTCTAGATACGTAGAAATTTGCATTTCATTTTTTATACGCTCTTTCAATGCAACTTCCGTAATGTTGTTTTCTTCAAGGGCTTCGTTGAACTTTTCCTCATCTTCAAACTGAGCTTTCATTTCGTCCAAACGCTCATTCACACTTTCGTCCTCAGTTTGTATACCTTCTTTTTCGGCTTGTTGAAGAAGTAACTCTGTATTAATCAATTGATCCAACAACTGATTTCTTAACTTCTTTTTTGTTTCGTCATCCAGTGTATTTACATCAACACCTTGCTCAGCATAGGTAGCAATTGTATCTTCTAAAATTAAATCATAATCTGATTTAAGAATTTCTTTCCCATTAACTGTCGCAAGCACACGGTTCTCTTCATTAGCCTCTGCTTCTGTTCCTTCGTTATCCTTTGCAGCATCTTCATTATTATTACATGCACCCAGTATGAAAAGACTTACTATTGCTAGTAGCATAATTAGAATACGTTGCTTCATCTTGATCCCATCCCTTCTTTAGCTCGACCCTCATTCTACCATATCTTGTACATAATAAGTAACGAATGACCAAAACTGTTACAAGATTGTTATAATGAATGTTTCAAAAGAAATGGATCTCTACTGGATCAAGTTTGTAATAATTCGATCACTTCAAGATCTGGACCAAGGTAAAAGACCGTCTTCCAACCGTTTTCCAGTGTGGTTGGACCTTCTATTGGTTGAATTCCTTTTTCCGCAAATGGTCTCATAGATAGCTCCACATTAGGCACTTCCAATGCTAAATGAATCGTTCCTTCAACCGACTTAACGTCTTCATCACTGATAAGCTCAATACGAGCATCCCCTTTTTTCATAAACAAAATGTCTTCTTTACCTAGTTTTAGTTTAGTCTCTACCTTAAAACCAAGCATCTCTTGATAAAATTTTTCTGACTTCATTAGGTTTTTCACATAGATCCCTATATGATGCATATCATTTCTACCACCCTATCTTTACAATATTTAAATATCTATTTCACAGGTAGAATTAAATTCACATCCCCAAATTCATGCCATAAATAGCCATTGTTAATCGCTTCTTGGTAAGCACGGATGAGTTGATCTTGGTTTATAAAGGCACCCAACATATCTAAGTGACTTGCTTCTGGTTCATGAAGACCAGTAAGAAGGCCGTCCACTAGCTTTAATTTAGTATGTTTATGAATGTACGTTGAAGTAATTCCTTCTTCCGATTGAATAGATCCTTCTTCATTTGCAACTGTCTCAAGTGTCCTGACAACGGTAGTCCCAACTGCTATCACTCGTTTCCCACTCTTTTTGGCTTGATTGATGATGGTCGCAGCTTCCATTGAGACATGGTAATATTCTGGATGCATAGTTGGATTAGGCCATTGATCATTACCGTAATAGCTCAGCCCTGTGTGTAGCTGAACAAATGCCAATTTAATACCTCTTTTCTGAAGACTATTTAATAAATCCCATGTAAAAGCACGGCCTGCAGAAGGCATTTCTACCGAGCCAGGGACAGAAGAATAAACAGTTTGGTAATCATTAAGAGGGAGTGAATCTTTTATATATTCATACCTAATTGGTTCACCGTATTTATAAATAAAATCAAGTAATTCATAACCATAAAGTGAGAAACTTAAGATGACTAATGGTCCTTCTATTCCTTTCCCAATCACTTCTGCCGTTACGTTTCCTGGGAAAAGAAGTAGATCTCGACTTGAATATAGACCATCAACCACGAGTGCCTCCCATTTTTGACCATCTATTTTTCTTGAAAGTCGAACTTCAATATCACGGTTTCCTTGTTTACCTTTCAATACTGCAGGAATTGTTCTACTATTATTGAAGACAAGAACATCTCCAGGTCCTAGGTATCTTTCAATATGAACGAATGGCTCATGATAGCTGGTTTTGGAATTTCGATCCAACACCATCAACTTTACCCCATCTCTTCTTCCACCTGCTAGCTCTATTGGTTGGTTGGCATTTAATTGTTCAGGGATAGAGAGGTGATCTTTCGCTGATCTCATCATAATACCTCCTTTGGTTGTTCAAATTTTTGGGCTTCATATCGACATCCATTCATTCCTATTGACTGGTCAGAAGCTAAAAACAAGAAGACATCTACTACATTTTCAGGCTTTTCTAAAGGATAGTCACAATCTGGTACAGCAATTTGATGCATATCAGTATCCATTTCCCCTGGATCCACCATGTTTACTCTAATTCCGGTTTCATTTAGTTCATCTGCCCAGGTTTGAGTCAAACCTTCTACTGCAAATTTTGAAATTCCGTAAGCTCCCCAAGTTGCAAATCCCGTTCGACCTGCTTCAGAGGTAACATTAATAATAGAGCCCGCCTTTTTCACCATCATTCCTGGTAGAACCCTTTTCGTTACAAGGAATGGATTCACTGCATTTACCCTAAGCACTTCTTCAAAATTTCGGGAAGGATAATCTAATAATAAGGAGGGTCCCGGTCCAAACACGGATGCATTATTAATGAGTACATCAATGGTTCCAAATTCGTATTCTACAATTGAGACAAACCTGTCAACGTCTCGTTCATTAGAGACATCCGCTTGGATGGCGATTACCTTACCACCTAACTGTATTAGCTCCTCTTTCACTTCCTGTAAATCTTTGTTATTACGTGCACAGATGGCTAGTTTATAGCCTTCTTTCACAAATGCAAAAGCTAAAGCCTTCCCTAATCCTTTTGTTGCCCCTGTAATCATCACCGTTTTATTTTGGATTTTCATAAAATCATCCCTCTTTCTTCCAGTTATTGCTTTTAGTATAGATTGAAACCAGTATCATTCCATCGGAAGGTAGATTGACTTTTTCTTCAATAAAACGAATGAGGAACAACTACAACTTTAGTCTGAGGAGTCTAAAAATACCCAACACAAGTATTGAAGGGACATAGCCTCTCTTACGTTACATTCGACTAATAGTATAAGAATAGGGTAAAATGAAAAAGTCATGTGTCTCTTAAACACATGACTTTTTTATACGAAACGTTAAAGGAGTTTTTTCATGATCTTATACACAATACTTCTACTATCACTATTAGCAACTCTTTCCATATTAACCACAACCATGAGAAACAGAATTTCTCCTACCCCAACATCTTATAAAGTTAAAAAGAACTTACTTAAGCTCTTGGAAGAAGAAAGCCCTCATAAAATAGTAGACTTAGGGGCAGGGTGGGGGACGCTTGTCTTTCCAATTGCTAAGCAGCATCCTGAGGCAACTGTCGTAGGATATGAGAACTCTCTTATACCCTTTCTATTTATGAAGATACGCCAAATGGTCTCTAAAACACCTAATCTTATGATTGAGAGAAGAAATTTCTACAAAGAAAACTTATCTTCTTATGATATCGTCATATGTTACCTATTCCCATTAGGAATGAAAAAACTAAAAGATAAGTTTACTCATGAACTAAAAAATGGTACATCCATTTACACTCACACCTTTTCAATCCCTGGATGGACCCCCACTCAAAAATGGAAGGTGAAGGATTTGTACCGAAGCACCATTTTCCAATATAAAATCTCAAAACAAGAAAAGGTGAACGATTAACTCTCTCTACTCGTTCACCCTGTAAACTAGATATTGCTGGTAAACTTAAAACCGTAATTTAAAGATTCAGCCAACAATAACCATTGTTGGCTGAATCTGTAACCATGGCTCTTTTCTAGCAATCATTTGGAAAAAAATGAGGCTTTTTATTTGTAGAACTACAAATTTTTAGATAAATGAGCCTTATCCATAATAAGTTAAGATGAGTGCGGTTAGTAAGCCAAGTGCAGAAACGAAACCAACTATAGGTCCTCCTTCTTCAAATGCTTCTGGAAGCATAGTAGAAGACACCATTGCAAAGATTCCACCCGCTGCGAATGCTCCGATTGAAGTTATTAAAAACTGAGAAGACGCGTCAATCCAAACATACCCTAAAAAAGAACTAATTGATGATAGTATCATGACACCGAACCAAAGAGTCAGGATCTTTTTCTTCGAATATCCATCCTTCTTCATCCCGATGCTACTAGAAAGCCCTTCAGGGAAATTACTAACAAAGATCGCGATGACAATTACCCAACTAACTGAATGATTCTCTAGCAAGCTAACACCAATAATTACTGATTCAGGAATAGCATCCATCATGGTGCCGACAAAGATGGCTAAACCTGAATGACCAGCAGGACTGGTCTTAGATCTTTTTCGTTCATGGCCACCTTTTCTCATAATGATTAACTCTGCTGTAATAAAAGCGACAGAGCCTAATAAGAAGCCGATGGACGTGTAAAGTATTCCACCTTCTCTAGCGGAATCGGTGAGTAATTCAAAAGTAGCTGCACCTGTTAAAACCCCCGTTCCAAATGCCATAATGAAGGCTGATATTTTATTGGGTATTTCTTTAAATATGCCGAGAATAGCCCCTATTAACAGGGATGAACCTGCTATACCTCCCCATAATAATGCCTGTAACATATCATCTAACCCCTGCATTTTTTATGGTTAATATGCCCGTTATCTCCTTATTCCATAAGCCACCTTTTTAATATTTATTCGCTAGTATATGTACCCTCTTTCCTAATTACATAGAAAAAGCCACCTTCGTAAAGGTGACTTCATCTCTATTTCCTTATTTCTTCTAACATCAGCAGAAATTCATCTACTACATCTGAGTTAAACTGCTTCGATTTTCCATTTAGCAACTCTTGTATAGCTGCTTCTTCCGTCAACGGTTCTTTCCGGTACGGGCGTTTTGAGGTCATTGAGTGGTATGCTGCAACAACGGCAATAATGCTCGCTCCTAATGGAATTTCGGTTCCCTTTAGTCCATGAGGATATCCCTCACCATCCGGCTGCTCATGATGATGTAAGATAAAAGGCAGGGATTGATGTACTTCTTCAATATTGGATAAGATATGATAACCGAGTATTGGATGAGTTTTGATCGTATCGTACTCTTCTTCGTCCAGTTGCCCTTCCTTGTTTAAAATCTCAAGGGGTATTCCTATTTTACCTACGTCATGTAATAAGCCCGCAACCGCTATATCGTGTATCTCTTTTTCACCAATACCCATCCGGCTGGCGAGTTTTGCTGCATATTCTGATACGACTTCTGAATGACTTGTCGTATACGGATCTTTTACTTCCACTGCCTTAACTATAGAAAGAATGGTATGAAGTAATGATTTCTGTTCCTCTACTTTACGCTCGTACTCCTGTTTCTCCATCGTCTTTAACTGGCGTGCCGTGATAACCCGATTTTTCCCAAGACTCTTTGCTGCATACATTGCTTGGTCTGCTATATGTACAAATTCATCTTCACTTGTATCATCAGGATAAATAGCTAGTCCAATACTTATCGTGATTGGAGTAAGGATATTCATACTTCCATGGATAGCAACCTTCTCTCTTATCCGCTCCGCTACATAGCCTGCTGTCGTTTCATCCGCATTCTTCATGATCACGACAAACTCTTCTCCACCATATCGACACACAATGTCTCCTGCTCGGACATTATGACTAATAAGTTCTGAGATTTCAGTTAAAATTTTATCTCCATAAAGATGGCCTTGATGATCATTTAACTTTTTAAAATTATCAATATCACAAAATAAAAGAGCCATGGAATGCCCATTTTCTTTACACTCTTTCATACCGAGGTTTAACATGCGCTTAAAGTAAGCGCTATTATATAGACCTGTTAATGGGTCTGTTATACTTTTTTGTAGTCGGTCTTCTAGGTTATAGACCATTTCATTAAACGCATTTGCTACTTCTCTAATTTCAGGGCTGGCATTTACTTCCACTGGTTGGTAAGTTTCACCCTTCTGAATGGAAACAGCCGCTTCTCTCAGCGTCAATAATGGCTGAACTAATAGTCGCCTAATAATAAAAGATAAGAATACCAGTAATACAATTGATACGGCGCCGGCTACTAAAATAGTTAAAATGATTTTTTTGTTTGCAGCCTCGAGTTCCTCTGTTGAATCGAGAATGAGCTCAATCGCACCGCTTGTTTCTCCATCTGTTATAAGTGGAGCCACGATTCTAACTTTCTTTACCCCTTGATCATTTACATGCGCCACCATTGTCTTTCCAGATAGATAGGTTGGACTCAATATTTCAGGTGTAGATCTTTCAAGATCATTCCGATCGGTTGACGCTACTACCTCATATCGGTCTTTAACTTCCATATGAAGATTGAGCGCAAGCACATTGTCTTGACGGTGCTTAATATAGTCAAAAATCTGTTGAACATCTTTTATCGAACGTGCTTCTTCGTATCTACCATTAATAGCCGTAGTTATACCCTTTAACTGGTTCACATTGGTTTCTCTCACTGCATTATAAAGGGTGTATGAGTTAAACAAAACAATACTGGACATCGTGACAACAATGACCAGAGTAAACATAAAAATAATCTTTTTTTGTAAAGAAAGTTTTTTTAACAACATATTCACCCTTACTTAATTTCAAATTCTATTACTTCGGAAACTCCATAAGGCGTATGGTCATTATTGTGGAGAGATATTCGTAGTTCGTGATTTCCACTTTCTATATCTTCTATAATGTGAGGGGATACTGTAATTCCCTGCTTTTCTCCATTATCTAAAAAGAGATGAATATGTCCTTCGCCTTTTACACTTTCAAGACCGTAATTAGCTTTAGAGACAACTAAGTCTGTATCAACATAAACAATTGCTTTGTTTCCTTCAACTTCTAGATTGACTTTTAGAGAAGGCTTAAATTCTTTTTCCTCAACATCATGATCATCTACCACCGTAAATTCATTGGATTGGCCCATGCAACCTGATAATAGTAATCCTGTACCTAAAAATAAAGTGTATAATCGTTTCATATGATTGCTCCATCTATTAGTCTATTAAACAAATTCTACTATTTTACTAATAAGAAATACCTACCATCTTAAAAATATACATCTTATACCATTTCTAATCAATAGCTTTTTATATTTTGTCAGAATGATTTGGCTATTGTAATAAAATCCATTTTTGATAAAATTTCCTTATATATAGGCTCTTTTCTAAAACTTTGTTGCTTTTCAATCTTATACTTTAGCAATTTCGCTATATATACTACGACTAAACTGATTTTTTAAGGTTAGAAAAGAGCAACTTTTCTAGATTTAAAGCAGAGACATTGAACTACCAAGTAAGAATCCGGCTTCCTGAGATTTTTACGAAAGCAACAATCTATACGAAAACAGCCTATATCTAAGTTAAGGAGGGGACTGCAAAATGTCGGATATCGCTAAGGATATAATCGTTAATTTGTTCATCTTTATTAGTCTTCTCTTTATATATGTAGTGAATGTTAACATCACTTCTAGGTTCAAAACTTATTCGCATTTCAAAAAAAACTTACTCGTCCTGATCTGTATTCTAGGGGTCATCCTTTGTTATTTCTTTCCTATGCAGAAAACAAACGGAACACCCATTGATCTCGGTCTAATCCCCGTTACAATAGCAGGCTTATACGGTGGATGGACAGGCTATTTAGCACTACTAGTGAGCACTTTATTTCTCCTGTTCATAACGGATCACACGATGTCTATTCATCTAGTGATTTCAGGATTAGCTTTCACTGTATTCTTTTATTATTTTTCACCAGTCTACTTAAAAATGAGATTGAGATTAAAGCTAATAACATCAGTAAGCTTAAGTTCTTTTCTTATGGCCGTTTTATTATGGAAACTTCACGTTTACTCTTTTTCCTTAACAACCAGTGTGATGTTCCTATTCGCCATCTCTTTCGGAACTGGAATCATAGTCTATACATTGGAGTTTTCACATAATCATTTTTTAATATTAAATCAGCTTCAAAGAGCGGAAAGAATGAATGTCGTAAGTCACTTAGCCGCTTCCATTTCTCATGAGATTAGAAATCCACTAACTTCTTCTAGAGGGTTTCTACAACTCTTACAACAACCTTCAGTTTCTGATGAACAAAGGCAATCTTACTCAGAAATTGCCATAAGAGAGCTTGATCAAGCAGAACGTATTATACGAGATTACCTTACGTTTGCTAGACCTGCACCTGAACAAAATGAAAGATTAAATATTCAAGATGAAATATTAAAAGTCGTATCCATATTAACCCCCTTATCAAATAGTGCTAATGTACAAATTAATATTAGTATGATTGAAGGCTGGATTACTGGAGAGAAAACAAAATTTCAACAATGCTTAATAAATTTAGTGAAAAATGGGATAGAATCTATGCCTAAAGGCGGCTATCTATTCATTAGTGTTAGCACATCAAAGAATTCTGTTGTCATTACAATTGAAGACCAAGGAAGCGGAATGAGTTCAACCCAACTGGCAAGGCTTGGCGAGCCTTATTTTTCAACAAAGGTAAAAGGTACTGGGCTTGGTATGATGGTTGTGTATCGAATTATTGAATCTATGCGTGGAACAATTACTGTTAAAAGCCAAATTGGAAAAGGGACCATATTTACACTTACCTTTCCATCTGTTAAGTAATCGATAATAACTTCTTAAGAAATAATTGTTTTCAAGTCATACATCAATTGTTAAAATGTCTATGAGATTAGTTAAGACAAGATAGCGAACCTGTTTATGTTCTTAACAGTCAACATATTGTAAAAAAGAAAACGTTGGTTTGATAGTAGCGTTACCTGCTTGATACTAATCGTGTTTCTATACTAAAAATGTGTAAAACACATGTTTATTTAGTATGGAAAGACGGTTTTTGTTTTTTCCTAAGGCACTTTTCTAAAATTTGCAACTTGAAATGAACTGTGGAGTAAGGAGGATTTCTGTTTTGAAAGAAACTAAAAACACATCTCTAATTGAAAAAATCGTGTACTATAAAAATTGTCAATGCAAGATCCTTTTCGACTATGGCAATGGGCGTTTTGAAATCATGTGTGGAGAAAAGGTGTTGTTGGTTAGTGGTGAAGAAATCTTATTTTCTGAGCAGCCAGAACATTAGCTATTCATATAAAAGATTTCTAAAGACCCATGACCTATATAGTAACTCTACTTATTCACTCTAATCTTTTTTCTTTCCGTTTATAAAACATGTCTTTGTTCCTACTAAATTTCTAAAAACATATCGACAAATTATACAGGTTATTTACATATTTTTACTTTTAGATTTATCATTTCTATTATTTTTCCTACAAAACTGCCCTCTTAAGGTAAAAAATCAAGATAATTCTTCTATTTAAAAGATGTCTTTGAAATAAATGTAAAAATTTATCAGTTTTTTATTTAGTTTCGTCGACACCCTTCAACACTAATATTCAGAATATTTTCATATAATTCACTACATAGTACATTTGTAGTGGATTTTTATATTAATAGTTATATACATAAGTTTTTCTACATATATATTTATCAGAAAAAGGCAAACCTATTGAAAAATAGGGACGCAAAGTCACAGGTCTAACATTGGGTTTTTCAATAATGACGGCTGGTCTGCCTGAAATACTACTAGTATTTTAGGAGGGTATCATGATTACAAATCTTTCAAAAGGATTAGAAAAGCTTGACCAAGAATGGGTGGACCTGATCTTAGCAGCATTGGATATGGGATTAAGTGTGGAAGAAATCCAAGCCTTTTTGAATGAACAGCCGGCTACAAAAATTTAAGTTTCTTTCGTTCTTAAAATGGAACATCTTCTTCGTTATATGTTATAATCATAACGAAGGAAGGTGATCTCATGATCGGCCAACGTATAAAACAATACAGACTACGTAAACAGCTTTCTTTATCGGAATTAGCAGAGAGAGCAGGAGTTGCAAAATCCTATTTAAGTTCCATTGAAAGAAATCTTCAATCTAATCCTTCAATTCAATTTTTAGAAAAGGTTTCAGCCGTTCTAGGAGTATCTGTAAATACATTACTCCATGATCAAGAGTCCACTTCTGCTGAAGTTGAAGAGCTAGATTCTGACTGGGCAAAACTTGTTCGGGATGCCATGAATTCTGGAGTATCAAAGGAACAATTTAGAGAGTTCTTAGATTTTAATAAATGGAAACTTAAACAATAAGATTTTAAACTCAGAGAAAAAGCGCTAAGGTGGCTTGAAGCTAACTTAACGCTTTTTTATGTAGGCAGTTATTTACAGAAGCACAATAAGTATAAAATAGTTACCATCTATTAAATATATGTTAGAAAACGAATCTTTCTTTTTTTCTGTGTTTCACGATCTTTCAAATAAATGGGGATGACTTTTTCTACTTTTGGGACCTCAGCATGCCTTAACTTTAAATGGGTTATATCTTTATAACAAGAGGGACAAATCCAATTCCCAAACTCACTACTACTATAGGAGGCTCTCATACACCGATCACAGGTTTTTTTATACATTCTTATCTACTCCTTCTTTCAGTAGTTGGTATAGTAAACACTACGAATTAAATTAAATCTAGTAATATATATGTAAGTAAACAATCCGTTAGAAGTAATATTACTTATTCTTAATAGAGAACATTTCAACCAAAAAAAAGAATCAGGATTATTTTAGTAATTCAATTAGTTGCCGTAGCTTTGCTTTATCAATTTGGGATTGACTCATTTCCATTGCTAAATCAATAATCTCTTTATCTATTAATGATAGATCGCCACTTGCCCGCTGTTCTCCGTTTAGCAACGAGTGAACTTCAACTTTTAAGGCAGTAGCTAATTTATCAATTACTTCAATGCTAGGGTTGTTTTGCTTTCCTCTTTCTATAAAACTTAGATAGGATTTGGATACTCCAGATCTATTTGATAGCTCGGTTAAAGACATACCTCTTTTTAAACGCCACTCTTTTATTACTTTACCGTCCATGTTTTCTAGTCTCCTTTTCCTGCGGATAAAATCCCCCTTACTTAAGTTGAAGATAGCAATCAATCGTTCCCTATTAAGAACATTATACAAAGCCTATACGAAAAAGTAAAGCAACCCGAAATAGTTAGGTATATACTCCCAAGAAATTTACTATTTTTTCATTATTAATCGTGATAATAGACATAAAAAATTCGTTGAATCGGTATTAAACCCCGATTGTTTTTTCAACCGGGGTTTAGGCTTACCTTGCTTTTCCTCTTGCATCGACTTTCCATTTACCTATAACGTGCCCGTTACGATGAATGACATATTCTTCAAACATATTTGCGACCGTGCAGGCGTGATTAGGGATAATTTGAACTTTATCATTTAGTTTCAATAGAAGGGATTGGTGAAAAGTGCCTACTCCATGCTCCTCGGATAATCGCTCCATGGTGATTCCCTCTATATCTTTCACGACGCCATACCCCGTAACGGTCTCGTTTCCATGGGCACCTTTATCTAAACAAAGTGATTTACTTCCTGCGTCAAACACGATTCGGTCAGGGTAAACTCCCACAACAGATGATAATACGGTAAGTGCGCACCTTTCAATATTCGTTACTCCTAAGCCGACCTGAATGGCATCAATGAAGGCAGCATTGCCTGGACGAATTTCTGTAATACCTTTCACTTTACCTGCCGTTTGATAGGTTGGTGTAGACCCTACACTTCTCACCTTAATAGGAATTCCTTCTTTCTCACAATCTTCCGCGCTCTCCACAACGGCTTTAGCCTCGTCATGACCAATCTTCTTAATATCCAACTTGGACTTAGCTCCATAAGAGTGACCTGCGTGTGTAAAAATACCTCCAAGTCTTATATGTGAAAGATTCATAATATACTTTGCTAACTGGACAGCTTCCTTCCCTGGTTGCACACCACATCGCCTTAATCCTGAATCTACCTTTATCCACACTTCAAGAAGGTGGTCGGTGTGGCATAATGCTTGCTGTAAGTAGGTCAACTGCTGTTCCTGATCTACTGCTACTTTTACTCTTATTCCTCTCTCTAGCAGGTTAATAATCTTATTAATTTTATATGTACTAGAAATAGGATATGCAATCAAAATATCCTGAATCCCCGCTATAGCCATTACTTCTGCTTCTTCCATTTTAGCGACGGTTATTCCGGTGGCACCTGCTTCTAGTTGCATCTGAGCGATCTTTATGGATTTATGTGTTTTAATATGGGGACGAACTTGTACTCCTACCTCACGTGCAAATGAAGCAACCTCCGCTATATTTTCTTTTAGTTTTTCATAGTCTAACAAAAGTGCAGGTGTATCAAGTTCATGTATGAATGTCATTATAATTCCTCCGTGCTTAAGAGTTTTAGAAAGGTTCTTTTCGTATAGTTTGTTGCTTTCAATATTAGTTTAATGTCATCTGCTGGATATCTATTAGAACCTCAAAAAATAGACAAGCCCTGCATGAAGGCTTGTCATCACATGTTTATATGGTTTTATACGTCTAGCGATTTATCCTTCTTTGAAGGATTAGAATCTGCCTCATATTTAAAATCTGTTACCCAATAATCTGCATTCTTTATACCTAGCTTTTCTGGATTAAAGACAGGGTCCACTCCAGCTTTTTTCTGCTCTTCGTAGTCTTTAAACACTTGTAGTGCAGGCTTAGCTAAGATTAGAATGGCGATCATATTAAGCCATACCATTAAACCGAGACCAATATCACCGAATGCCCATGCTAATTTCGCTTCGTTTACTGCTCCATAATATGTTGCACCTAATAAGACAATTTTCAGTAAAAACATGGCTACTTTTCCAACTTTACCTCTTGTTAAATAGGCAATATTCGTTTCTGCAATGTAATAATACGCCATGATTGTCGTGAAGGCAAAGAAGAATAATGCAACTGCCACAAATCCTGCTCCAAAGCCAGGCAATACGGACTCAATGGCATTTTGCGTATATTCTGCCCCTTCTGGTACTCCTTTAAGGTTCTCAACGATAAACGTACCATCTGGTGCTTGTGTATTGTACATACCTGTAAATAAGATCATAAAGGCCGTAGCTGAACATACTAGTAATGTATCAATATAGACGGAAGCCGCTTGAACTAATCCCTGTTTAGCTGGATGAGAAACCTCTGCTGCCGCAGCTGCATGTGGTCCCGTTCCTTGACCAGCTTCATTAGAATAAATTCCTCGCTTCACTCCCCAAGCAATGGCCATACCGATAATTCCACCAAAAGCAGAATCCACTGCAAAGGCACTTCTAAAGATTAACCCTAATACCGCTGGAAGCTCCTGAATATTTACCGCAATGATGATTAGAGCTAGAACAATATAACCAACTGCCATGAAAGGAACAATATAAGAGGCAGCTTTTGCAATACGTTTAACACCACCAAAAATAATAAGAGCTAACAGCACAATAATAATAATTGCAGTAACCTTTGTATCTATATCAAATGCGTTTTTTACAGCGACTGCAATTGAATTTGATTGAATACCAGGCATTAATAATCCTACTGCTAAGAGTGCCGATAAAGCAAAAATAACTGCATACCACTTCCAGCCAATTCCTTTTTCAATATAGTAGGCTGGGCCCCCGCGGTATTCACCGTCTTGCTTCGTTTTATACACTTGAGCAAGCGTAGATTCAATAAATGCACTTGAAGCTCCAATGAATGCGATTGCCCACATCCAAAAAACAGCCCCAGGTCCACCAAACGCAATGGCAGTTGCTGTTCCAGCAATATTACCTGTACCTACACGTCCAGATAATGAAAGCGCTAACGCTTGGAAAGAAGAAACCCCTGCATCTGAACTTTTCCCTTTAAACATTAAGGAAAACATTTCTTTAAAGTACCTAACCTGTAAAAAACGAGTTAATAAAGAAAAGAGTAGTCCTACTGCTAAACAACCATAAATCATCGGCGAACTCCAAAGGACACCAACAAGCCAATTTACAAACCCTACCATAAATACCCCCTATTTATCAGAATTTTTTTAATCCTAAAAAAATTATATGCTAGGATGGACGGTTAAACAACACAAAATTTATCTTCCCACCTTGACTTATACGAATCGTTACGAAGTCCCGCTCCCTTGAATATAATGAGACAAATTGTAGATTGGGAGGTTTATTATGGTTTCTATTTTTAAAGGGAATGAAGTTCAGTACTTATCAAATGATGGAGTACATCCAAGTCTCTGTGGTTATCAAGTTATTGCAGATGCCTTTCGTAGTGAACAGTTTGGGCCGCTTTCATACCTGGATGAATAACCCCTCCCCAACATCGCTAATTCGATAAGTTTATTACATGTCCATTCATAGGTTGTATGTAGCGGTAGGATGTGAGAAAACCATCGCGGATTCCATGTTCATTCATATAACAATGGATGATAAACTTAAAAGTTTTAGAATAGGGCCTTTGGGAATAATAGAAACGAATAGATTTCTTTTAGCATGGATTTGCTTTGACAATATTGAGGCTTATTTCTAGAATAAAAGCCTTGTAATCATGTAAGAAGGAGCGAGTTTCTTTATGAAGGAAAAGGTTTATATTCCCGCTACTACTGGTATTTTAGGACTTATGTTGACTGTGTATGGACTCGTGATGTGTGCTGGAACGATCATAAACATAATGAACCAAGATGGGCTTTCAAGTTGGCTTTCTCTTATTGCCTTTAGTGGCCTATATCTTGGGACTTGTGCTATTCTTTTTTTCACCATTAAAGGTCAAAAGATCATCATTACGAATGAAGGCTTGGCATTAAAACAACTTGGTATGATTAGATATCAAGTGAGATTTGAAGAGATCGTAAAGATTAGTAAAGGGAAAATGAGCGGATCTCCCATTATGAATTTGGACGTCAATATGAAGGGAATATCAAAAACTTTACCTTTTCCTTTCCTCCCCTTTCAAAAGGATTGGGAAGAAATACTTGGAACGATAGAAGCACAGTGTGGAAAACATGTAATGGGAGAAATGGAGTTAAAAAGAGAACCTGGTGAGCTTAGAACCTGGGCTAATTCATAAGAACGAAAAAAGCTAGCCTCTACTCTGGCTAGCTTTTTTCATATATATGGAGGCAACCCATTCTATACAGCATCGTCTTCTACTCGACTATGATACATCTCATAGTAAAATCCTTGTTGTGTTAATAATTCATGATGGGTACCTTTTTCAATGATCGTTCCATCCTTCAGCACAAGAATTATATCTGCATTCTGAATAGTATTTAGTCGATGTGCAATAATAAAGCTCGTTCTACCGCTCATTAGTCTTTGTAGAGCTTCCTGAATTTTTAATTCTGTAATAGTATCAATACTGCTTGTTGCTTCATCAAGAATTAAAATGGTAGGATCGGCTAGGATGGCTCTCGCAATGGATAATAGCTGCTTTTGTCCTTGACTAATTCCACTACCATCCTGCTTTAATTTCATCTCATATTGATTAGGAAGCTTCATAATAAATGAATGTGCATTTGCTAGTTTTGCAGCCTCAATCACTTCTTCATCTGTTGCATCTAACCGTCCGTATCTAATATTTTCTAAAATAGTTCCCTCGAATAGGTATGATTCCTGTAGCACAAAGCCCATATGTTGACGTAAGCTAGATCTCTTAATAGAAGATAGATCATGTCCGTCAATTAGTATACTGCCCTGATCTATTTCATAGAAGCGTGATAATAAGTTTATAACCGTTGTTTTTCCTGCGCCAGTTGGACCAACTAATGCTACAGACTGTCCTGCATGAACATGAAAGGATAGCTCACTAACCGTATCCTCTCCTTTTTCATAGGAGAAGGTTGCCTCTTTAAACTCTACTTCTCCTTTTACTTCTTTTAGTTCAATCGCACTTTTCTCGTCCTTCTCTTCTTCTTCATGATCTACGATTTCAAATACGCGCTCTGCACCTGCAACAGCAGAGAGTAATGTATTAAATTGGTTGGCTAAATCATTAAGAGGTCTTGTAAATTGTCTAGAGTACTCCGCGAAGATGACAATCGCTCCAATAGTAATCCAGCCATTAAGAGCAAAAATACCTCCGACACCTGCTATGATGGCAAAGCTTAAGTTATTTAATACGTTCATGACTTTAGGGATAAAGCCCGTAAAAGTTTGGGCCCAAAATGCAGAACCTTTTAGCTTTTCACTTTTTACTAAAAACTCCTCAATCACCTTGTCTTCACGAGAAAAGGTTTTAACAATGCGTTGGCCTGATACGGTTTCTTCAATAAACCCATTGAGATTTCCTAAATTCTTCTGAGTCTCTTTAAATAAGCTGCCTGTTCGGTTGGTGATCCATCGAATACCAAGAAACATGGCAGGAATAATTGTTAGCGTGATCAGTGTCAATAATGGACTGAGCCAAAGCATAACAGAGATTGTTCCGACCAATGTCAGTACACTAGAAAAAATCTGTATGACGGAACTGTTTAACGTTGAACTGACATTCTCTATATCATTTGTAATTCGACTCATTAGTTCCCCATGCTGTCGCTTATCAAAAAACGGAATAGGTAGGCGATGTAAATGCTGAAACAATTGGTTTCTCATCGTCTCTACTGTTGACTGCGCAATTCCAATCATCCAGACATTTTGAAGCCATAAGGATATAGAATAAAAAATATAAACAAAAATTAAACTTATTATTAATTGTAAGAAGCCATCCAGTTCCTTATTTACAATATAATCATCAATGGCAACACCAATAAGAAAGGGACCAAGCAGTCCTAGTGCAGAGCTTACAACTACCATTAGTAAGACAAGGGAAAGGAGACCTTTTTGTTCAGCTAGATAATTCCATAATCGTTTAATAGTAGCCGTCCAATTCTTTACTTTTACTTTCTTTTTAGTAGATTGTGCTTTTTGTGCTGAATCTAGTTCTATCTTTTTATATCGGAACGGTTTACTCAACTGCTCGAACATGGTCTCTTACCTCCTCTCCATACTGAGAAATATAAATACGTTTATAGAGTGGTGACTCTTTTAATAATTCTGGATGACTACCTTCGGCTATAAGTCTTCCTTCCTCTAAAAGTAGTATTTTGTCAGCCTCTATTGCTGTACTAATCTTTTGAGTAATAATTAAAGTCGTACACGTGTATTCGCGAATCGCTTTTAGCAACTTTGCTTCTGTCTTTAGATCAAGTGCACTTGTACTGTCATCCAATAATAGAATCTTAGGATTTCTTATGAGAGCTCTTGCTATAGAAAGGCGCTGTTTTTGACCACCTGAAAGATTAACGCCCTTTTGCCCAAGAACCGTTTCATATTGTTTAGGTAGCTTCTCAATGGTTTGATGTATTTGCGCATCCTTAGCAGCCTTGATGATTTCATCCATTGAAGCATGATCTTTTCCCCATTCAATATTTTCTCGAACGGAACCAGTAAAAAGTAACGCCTCCTGGGGTACATAACCGATTTGTTTTCGAATGTTTTCCATTTTCATAAAGGTAACATCCTGACCATCTATCAATACCTTCCCCGCTGACACATCATATAGCCTTGGAATAAGTTGAAATAACGAGGTTTTTCCGGAGCCTGTCGCACCTAAAATGGCAACCGTCTCACCCGGATTTACATGGAAAGAGATATCGTCTAATACGGTTTCGGTAGTATCTGGATACTTAAAGGACACACCTTGAAACTCAATACGTCCAGATACGACCTTCGCCTCATGGTTCACTTGTGTAGATTCGGTTAGATCAATTTCTGTATCCAGTACTTCTACAATACGATTGGCGGAAGCTCGTGCTCTAGAGAACGCCATTACAATCCAGGAAAATACAGATAATGCAGAAGTAATACGCATTGCATAGTGAACAATGGCCACTACTTCTCCAACCTGTGCTCCTCCATTATTAACATTAAAGCTTCCGAACCATAAAATGGCGATGATACTTGCATTCATAAGCACCAGCAATAATGGCATCGTTGTTTCCATTAGACGTAAAGCAGAAACAGTTTTTTCTCTTAATTCTTCATTGGCCTTCGTAAATCGTTTTACTTCATGATTTCTTCTTAAGAAAGCTTTTATGAGACGCATTCCTACTAAATTCTCTCGCATTACTCCGTTAACCGCATCTAGTCGCTTCTGAACATGACTAAATAATGCTCCACCCTTGTTCATTACCCACACTAAGAAGAAAAATAATACAGGAACGGTCACTACTAATAAAAACGCCAGCTTTACATTTACCACTAGTGACATGATGACTCCACCGATAATTAATAATGGAGCCCTTAACATAATTCTTAGTCCCATAAAGATGGTATTCTGCAACTGTGTTACATCGTTTGTCATTCTCGTAATGAGCGAGGAAGTCGGGAATTTATTGAAATTGGCAAACGAGAATGCTTGAACTTTTTCATATAAGTGTTTTCGGATATCAAAGCCATAACTCTGGCTCACATGTGCTGCATAAAAGGAATTTATAATCCCAGCTAAAAAAGCCAGCAATGACATCCCAATCATAATGGCCCCCCAATAAATGACTACTTGTAAATCTCCTTTAATAATTCCATCATCAATAATTTTCGCCATTAATAATGGGTGAACTAATTCTACCGTTAACTCCGTTAGCATTAAAATTAATGCAATCGTTACTTGAATGCGATATGGTTTTAGAAACGATAAAGCTTTTACCATGATTACGCCCCCGTTTATCCACAATAAAATATTTAGCCTAACTAATATCTCGAATTTATATATTCTTTTATGATACACCGTTTTTCTATTTTTTTAAATAAATCTGATAATGATAAGGAAGTACTTACGTTATTTTAGGATAATAATAAAAAAGGTTAGTAATCGTGTATTCACAAAATTCATCGTTAATTGTCTAAATTTTTGTTTAATTAATCTCGCTAGTACCCGGCGAAAGTGCAGATGGTACTGTAGGAAAAATCCTATTATTTAAATCAGCAGTAAAAAAAGACGATGCGCTTGCATCGTCTTTTTACATTTTATTAGTTTACGAGACCGCCTGGTGCTCCGTCATCCGCTTTCTTCGCTTCTCAAGTAGAGTTAATATTAGGGTAACGAGAAGAAACAAGCTCGAGATCTGAAACAAAGTTGCGATTTCTAAGAACTGAGCGAGTACTCCAAAAATTAGGCCCCCTAATCCAATACCAAGGTCAATGGATGAATAGAACATTCCGTTCGCAACACCCCTTCTATTCGTTGGAGTTTTAGAGAGCGTCCATGATTGAAGAGTTGGAAGCAACGAGCCAAAACCTACACCAAACAATAACCCTGCAATAATAATAAATAAATCAGAATGCGCTAGTGATAACACCCACATTCCCATAAACGTCACAATTGAACATACGAGTACAATTCCTTTAGGACCTTTTTCATCAAACCATTTTCCGGCGATTGGTCTAGATATGGAAGCCATAATCGCATTACTTAAATAAAATAAGAAAATGTGCTCAATTCCTCGTTCTTCAGCAAAAATAACGATGAACGTTGCAATTGAACCATATCCAAAGGTTGCCATAATTGTAATTAAAGAAGGATACCAGCCTGCTTTCTCAATAAGTGAACCAAAATAAGAGAAAGTTAGTTCTTCCTTTTTTACCGACTTGACTGACTCAGGTGTAGAATAATGAACAATTGACAACATAATAATCGCAATAACTCCTAATGCTCCTGAAATGAGTACCAAGTTATTAAAACTTGTCACTTGATATAAGAAAATTCCTAAACTCGGTGCAATGATCATTCCTAACGTGACAGATAAACCAAAGTACCCCATTCCTTCGCCTAGTCTTGAATTAGGCACAATATCTACTGCAGCGGTACCATTGACAGTCGTAGACCATCCCCATGCAAGACCGTGAATAAATCGAAAAAGGAGAAAAAGTATGACAACCTGTGAAAGAGGATAAATAAAGGTGATTGTTAATAAGGCAATTGCTCCAATTAATACCAGAGGCTTGCGTTTATTAAATTCTAATAAATAGCCGATAAAAGGTCGACTTAGGACGGCACCTATTGAAAATAGACTTGTCACAAGTCCAATCTCAATACCTGAAGCACCCAAGGACTTTATATAAGGTGGCAATGTCGGAATTAACATCTGAAAAGACATAAATACAAATAAGTTCCCTACCATTAACAAGATGAACGATTTACTCCAAAGCGTTTCCTTTACTTTCTGTTCCATCCTATCCTCCTTTCTTTCTAGGAGATTACTATTTAACATGTAATACCAACTATTTCGTCTCTCTAAATAATAACATATGTAGAACTATTAAACATTTACATTTATTGTATTATTTTTAAACGAAGGGTATTTCTTAATAGATTGTTACTTTCATAAACAAATGTACCTGCTAGTTACAGTCTGGTACATACAAAAAGAGGTTGGGACATAACTAATTGTGACTTCCTCAAACACGAATATTTAATTGTTCATATATATTTGTTTTTGGATACTTTTGTTACTTATTAATCTGCTTACCTTAAAAAACAAATGCGTTCCATTGCGCTGCAGACCCTCGCTTTCCGCGGGGAGAAAGTCGAGCCTCCTCGGCTTCGCCTGCGGGGTCTCGACCCTTTCTCTTTTTCCCGCAGGAGTCGAGTGTCTTCCGCTTCATTTCACTAATTTATTAAATATAGTTTGCATTAACAAAAAAAAGACCCTAACTATAATGTGAAAAATCCACTAAATAGTTTGGGTTTTTAATTAACTGGAATACTTATGTCCCAACCTCATCTATGTAATATTATCGACTCTCTAAACTAGGAAATACAACTTCAAATGTTGTCCCTTCTCCCTGGATGCTTGATACATGAACATGACCATTATGATTTTGAATAATATTAAAACTGACCATTAAACCTAACCCAGTACCATCCTCTTTCGTAGAATAAAAAGGCTGACCTAGCTGTTCTAGCTTCTCTTCAGGAATTCCTACTCCATTATCCTGCACTAAAATAACAATCGTAGAATCTTTCCTAAAAGGTTTCACACATATTCTTCCACCACTAGGAAGGGCTTCTATGGCATTTTTTATTAAGTTAATGAACACTTGTTTCATTTGATTGGCGTCACCGTTGACTAACAACTCATCTTTATGTTCGCTTAATGTTATTTCTATATTCTTTAATATAGCTTGTGTATTTAGTACGGAAATGACATCTTGTAGAAGCGGTCCCATTTCTTGTGGTACATACTCAGTCTCCTGAGGCTTAGCTAGTAATAATAGCTCACTAACAATGACTTCGACACGAGCAAGTTCACTAGCCATGATTTTTATATAAGAATCTTTTTGGTAGCCAGCCTCAATCATTTGTAAAAAGCCCTTAATAGCAGTAAGTGGATTTCTAATTTCATGTGCAATTCCTGCTGCTAATTGCCCTGCCAATGTCAATTTTTCAGACTTTACCATCATTTCTTCAGACTTTTTTCGTTCTGTAATATCCTTAAATGTTACAACCATCCCTGTAATTTGATCTGCTTCATAGATAGCCTTTGTCGTATATTCAACCGGAAATAACTCCTCTTCATTCCTACAGAAAAATTGATCCTTTCTCGTACGGGTTTCCCCGTCCTTTAATGTGTCCATAAATGGTGATGATTCAATTTCATGGCGAAGAAAAGACTGAAAGGGTGTATCTCCTATTAGTGATACATTAGAGCAATTCAGGATCTTTTGTGTGGAAGGATTACAAAAAGTAATGTTTCCTTTTAAATCAATACCAAAAACCCCTTCGGAAAGGGACGTCAAAATAAGATCATTTTCATGAAATAGACGTTCATAATTTGTTTTAACTTGAGTGTGTTCCTTTTCTAGCTCAATTACATATGTAAGGAGGGAAGACATTGTTTGTAATAGTTCAACATCTTCCTCAGAGAAGGAATATGTATCAATATCAAAGCAACATAAGTTTCCGTACAGTTCACCATTCTTATAGAAAATAGGGACACCCAAGAAACTCTTAAGTCCTAACTTACTTGTAATCTCCATCTTGCTCGTCTCTTGATGTGCTAGAGTATCGTTTATAACAAGTGGTTCACGACCACTATTGAATAGCAAGTGTCAGAAAGTATCATATACATTAATCTTAGCATCTTCAGTAGCCAGTTGTACTTGTCGGTTTAACACATTTATAAAGTGACTTTCCGTCTTACTCACTCGTATAACACAAAACGTATTAACTTTTATATTTTTACTAATTAATTTAAGGATATTTCTCCCTGCAACCTTAAGGTCACTTGAAACCGTAGGTAATATGTTCACTTTAGCTTCCCCTTACTTTACAATGATAATTTCCTAAAATTGATTCAACTATTCTATACTCTCACTAAATAGCCAAAAGCGTAAACAATAAATTCAGTTATGCGTTAAGTTTGGTTCCTTATTTCCCTAAATATTATATCTACTATTACTTCTCCAAGAGAGTTAATCCCTTGTTTCAATTAATGAAACCATGAATAATCCTATTGCTTCTATTCTAACACTAACCAAAAGTAATTCACTAAATAACTATAAAAGAAAAAGTTTTTTAAAAAATGGCGATTTTGTGAACGAAAAAGTTTGACAAATTTGTGAACAAACATAAAATAGAAGTAAGGGGATGATTTAAATGAACGAAAAACAAATGAAAACACTTACGTTTGGTAGAAAAATGACAGCTTTAGGACTCTTCGTTGGTTTTATCGTATTTCTTACAGGGTTAGTTGTAAACGGTGCCACTCATGACAACTACACCGTATTTATTGGCCTTAGTATTATGGCTACTTCTATGCTCCTTTTTGGTTTCGGATTATTTTTAATGCTCATGCAAGAAGTAAGCGACCACACACCTATTACAAGAAATTAACTTATATAAGAACAAAAGGCGCAAGCGCCCCGTTTAACCTAGATAAGCAAATGTTTTCTTGAATTGAGGGTTTGGGTGCTGGAGCCGGATTAATATGCACAATACTTAGTTACCAAGATAATGAAAAACCTTAAAACAAAAAATCCGACCAAAGAAGGCCGGATTTTTTTTAATGCGCTGCGTGTCCTGACGTTAGAACCCAGATGGATCCTACTACAATCACCACTGCACAGAACACTCCATATGCAATATTGATAATTTGTGTCTTATTATCTTCTCCCTCATTCACGTGCATGAACATGAATAGTTGGAGACCCGCTTGAATGACAGCTAACGTTCCGATAATCCACATCACCACTGTGAAAGATAAAGATGTTTTTAACGCAATCCAAGCTGCCACAAACGTAAGCACTAAAGACATCACAAATCCAAATACATGACTTAAAGGGAAGCTATTTTCACTTTTGCCCATTTGCATCTATAACACCATCCCTTTTAGATAAACGAATGTGAAGATGAAAATCCATACAACATCAAGGAAGTGCCAGTATAGACCAATAATAAATACCTTACGAGCAGTTACAGGTGTTAACCCTCTTTTTAGTAATTGCATGATAATCAATACTGCCCAGCCAATCCCCATTGCAACGTGAAGTCCATGAGTTCCAAGTAGAACGAAGAAGCTTGAAAGGAAAGCACTTGTCTGCATTGTAGCTCCTACATGAACATAATGCATGAACTCATTAATCTCCATCACTAGGAATCCAAGACCTAGTAATAAGGTGATAACTAACCACGTAATTAATCCTTTTAGATTGTTACGACGCATTTGCCAGATCGCAACACCACAGGTAAAGCTACTAATTAAAAGTAAGAGCGTTTGAATCATTACTTCTTTTACCATAATGATATCCTGGTGAGTTGGTCCACCTGCATAATTCTGATTTAAAACTCCATATACTGCGAATAAGGTAGCAAATAAGATAATCTCAGCTCCAAGGAAAATCCAGAAACCAAGGATATTCATACGACTTTGTTCAGATTGATATTCTAAAGGAAGTGACGTATTTAAACTAGCTGACATGATTATGCACCTCACCCTCTACATTTCTCCAAGTACGCTCATGTTCACTAATTTCTTCAACGTGGATGTGATATCCATCGTTATAATCAAAGGAGCGAGCAATTAGACAAGCAATAATTCCGATACCGAACACTAATGCTGCAATATGTGCTTCAAAGACAAGGAAGAATCCTGCAACTGTGAACACGCCAGACATGATAATCGGTAATCCTGCGTTACTTGGCATGTGAATTTCTTCTAATTCATTTTCTTTTAAAGTTAAACCTTCGTTATTCTTTTTCATATACCAGAAAGCATCAATTGATTTCACTTCTGGAAGCTTAGCAAAGTTATAATATTGAACCGGTGAAGCAGTAGCCCATTCAAGTGTTCTTGCGTCCCAAGGATCGCTAGAGATATTACGGTCTGCAAAGCGAACGCTCCAGTAGATGTTGTAACAGAATACTGCAAATCCAGCAGCTAATACTAGAGAACCAATCGCTGATAGAAGGAATAAATCTGAGAACCCTGATTCAACTGAATACGTATGAGCACGACGTACAGCTCCATTTAATCCTAAGAAGAACATTGGCATAAACGTTACATTAAATCCAATTACGAATAACCAGAAATGCCATTTACCAAGCTTTTCGTTTAACATATGACCGAACATCTTTGGCCACCAGTAGTAAAGTCCAGCAAATACCGCAAACACGACTCCTGGAATTAATACATAGTGGAAGTGAGCAACTAGGAACAATGTATTATGGTATTGATAGTCTGCTGCACCCATTGCAAGCATAACCCCTGTTACTCCACCAATCGTGAAACATGGTACGAATGCAAGCGACCAAAGCATCGCTGTACTAAATTTAATACGACCTTTTCTCATCGTAAACAACCAGTTGAAAATCTTAACCCCAGTTGGAACGGCAATAAGCATCGTTGTAATCGAGAAGAATGAGTTTACTAGTGCTCCTGAACCCATTGTATAGAAATGGTGAACCCAAACTAGGAAACTTAAGATTGCGATACCAGCGATCGCATATACCATTGACTTATATCCATATAAAGACTTACGAGCAAATGTAGCGATTACCTCAGAGAAAATACCGAATGCAGGTAAAGCTACGATATATACTTCAGGATGTCCCCATAACCAGAACAAGTTTGCCCAAAGCATGTCACTTCCTCCACCAGATACTGTGAAGAAATGCGTTCCATAAAGTCTGTCAAACGTCATCAATGCAAGAGCAACTGTAAAGATAGGGAATGCTCCGACGATAATAAATGATGTTACAAATGTTGTCCATGTGAACATTGGCATTTTCATTAAAGTCATGCCTTTTGTACGCATTTTTAAGATTGTTACGATAAAGTTAATCCCTGTCATCAATGTACCGATACCGGCAATCTGAAGGGCAACCGCATAATAGTTATTAGCGATACTTGGACTAAATTCCTTACCTGCTAATGGGAAGTAAGATGTCCAACCAGCATCAGGTGAACCACCGATAACAAACGAGATGTTAAATAACATGGCACCACTCATAAATAACCAGAAGCTTAGTGCATTTAATTGAGGGAATGCCACATCTCGTGCCCCGATTTGAAGGGGAACTACGACGTTCATTAAACCTATTAAGAATGGCATCGCCATGAATAAGATCATGATTACACCATGAGTTGTAAAGATTTCATTATAGTGCTGAGATGATAGAAACTCCATCTCTGGTCTTGCTGTTTGTGCTTTCATCAGTAAACCGTCAATTCCACCACGGAAAAACATCAGAACGGCAGCGATAATATACATAATACCAATACGTTTATGATCAACAGTTGTTAGCCATTCTCTCCATAACCATTTCCACTTCTTTAGATAGGTGATACCAACAACCATCCCAATCATTGTTAATGCTATGGAAATTTGAGCACCTAAAATTAGCGGATCACCTGTTATTAGCATTTCATCCCATTTAATGCCCACTGTGGTCACCTCCATGTTCGTCCTCTTCTTTGTGATCTCCGTGGTGATCGTTATGCTCATCACTTTCAGAGTCATTCTTGTAATTATCTTCTTCTTCAAATGTCTTACCTTGGTACCCATGGTACTTATACATTTCTGGGTTCGTGTAAGACTTTGAGTTAGCGTCTGCGTGGTTTACCCATTCTAGATGGGTATTAGCGAAGGTTAATCTGCCTAAATGTGTAGGTTCAAGTAACTCTTCATATTTTTCTTCAGTTAATGTTGGTGCTGTATCATGAACTTCTTTTACCCACTCTTCAAACTCTTCTTGCGTTTGAGCAAGTACTTCGAATTCCATTTCTGTATAACCACGACCATTAAAGTTCGTGTTTCTTCCAAAATATGAACCTGGGTTATCAGCGACTAAATACATTTGAGTTTCCATTTTATTCATCGTGTATTTTTGTCCACCAAGGGCTGGCACCCAAAATGACTGCATGGTTCCTGCAGAAGTAAGACGGAAATCAATAGCACGATCCTCAGGAATATTTACATAGTTAACTGTTTCAATTCCTTGCTCTGGATAACTAAAAATCCATTTCCAATCTGCTGCTGTAACATGAATAACAAGTGGTTCTTGCTCTTCGTACCCTTGAGGTACTTCTTCAAGTGCATATAACGTTTTAACCGTAGGAATTGTTAATGCAATAACGATTAAAATTGGAATCGCCGTCCAGATAATCTCAAGAACTGTACTACCATGCTCTTCTGGTGGTTCATAATCCATATTTTCAGGTCGTTCTCTGTACTTCCAAACGATGTATCCAAATAAACCAAATACAACAACTACCACAAGTAGCATCCACCATAATGACCAGTTAATTAAATCAGCGATGCTTTTTGCTACAGGACCTTGTGGATCAAGTACAACTAAGTTTGTTTCACATCCACTTAGCAAAAATACAGCTGTAAATGTTAATAAAATTGAAAAGAGTCCTTTTCGTTTCACAATCTCATCTCCTTATAGAAGGGAAAATTTATTTACACTTGCAGACAAGCTTTGTGAAATAATTCACAAGTATGTCACAATTAATATAAAGCTTGTTAAACTTTTCACAAAATCGTCACTTTTATATAACCGTGTGACAATGTGGTTCATATAACCAACTTAGTATTTAAGGGGAGATAGCTCCCTTGTAAAAGAATTGTAACACAGCGCCTTTTGAAAGGCTGTGACAGAATTGGTAACAGAATGTGACAAAAATGCGAAGGAAATAATATGCACATTTGGAGACAAGCACCTTTTGATATGAGTAGGTTCCCTACATGGTTTCGACTATAAGTTCGACTTTATAAGGATGTCTTTCGCTTAGATTTCCTTCACAAGCAAAAATAAGAAGCCGGGCTTTAAGCCAAGCTTCCATTTGAATGACGTAAACGATAGGACATTAGTTGATATATCCAAAGGTTTGGTTGATAAAATATATAAACTGTTCAATAACTCATTTCATTTGATCGATAAAAGTGACATTTTGGATGATAACATAGGTTTTTCGTTCATAAGTCACTCTCTTACGGTGCTTAAACTTACAACAACCTACCTTAATCCTCATCCTTTATATCAAGATCCTCTGGAATTGGTTCACTCATAACCTCTTCTACCAACTTTTTATATTTCTCCACCTGCTTTAGATGTGTATCAAATTGATTCTTATTAATTACGTACTGTTCCCCGTCATGGATGGCCTTAATTTTTTGTTGTTGAATTAATTTCACCATATCTTTTTCAGATATAGATAAATACTCTGCTGCTTCTTTTACGGTTAAAAACATTTGTCCATCTCCCATTCAATACTCTTCCACTCACATTATTATCGACCGTTTTATTCTGTTTTTGCAAGGCTCTTTTCGTATGGCTGTTTTCGTATAGATTGTTGCTTTCGTAAAAATCCCAAATGCCGGATTTTTACTCGGTAGTACAGAGTCCTGTGCTTTAAATAAAGAGAGTTGCTCTTTTCTAACAATTAGCACTCGGTATAAACGCGTTAAAAAGGATATGTTACTAGAAATAGTTGATTCAAAAGCAACAAAGTTTTAGAAAAGAGCCTTTCGTATAGATTGTTGCTTCCGTAAAAATCCCTAAATCCGGATTTTCACTCGGTAGTACAGTGGTCAGTGCTTTAAATAGAGACAGTTGCTCTTTTCTAACAATTATTACTTCAATTTTAAGGTATTAGAAGGAAACTTATTTGAAAATTAGTTCGAAGAGCAACAAAGTTTCAGAAAAGAGCCTTTTGCAAATACATTTATAAGAAAGCCTTTTCATGTTAGTTTTCCTTACATAAAAGATAAAATTTTCTGATTTTTCGTTGACTTTTACATTTTTTTCACATAAATTATAGATATCAGGTAATTATGTTAGGTTTCCTAACATATAGTGTAATAAGAAATAACTATAAAAATCTTTTAAGGGGGAAACAGATTTGGATACTACTTTTTTACTCAATAGTGTTTGGGTCATGCTTAGTGCAATCTTAGTTATTTTCATGATTGGTGGATTTATTTTATTAGAGGCAGGTTCTACTCGCATGAAGAATGCCGGGCATATCGCCGGTAAGACCATTTTCACATTCGGATTAGCATCATTAGTATTCTGGGCTGTTGGTTACGGTTTTATCTTTGGAGGCAATGCAAACTTCTTGGTCGGTATGTCAGATTTCTTTTACTCCGGGTATGATGCTGAAGGTGCAACTTTATCTGGGGCAGTCTTCTTCTTATTCCAGTTAGCATTTGCTGGCATAGCCATTACGATTGCTCTTGGTGGGTTTGCAGAACGTGCTAAATTATCCGTTTATCTTCTATTTACAATCCTCTTCTCAAGCCTAGTATATCCAGTCGTCGCACATTGGATCTGGGGTGGCGGTTGGCTGGCTGGTCATGGTAAGCAAGACTTTGCAGGTTCAACAGTTGTCCATTTAACAGGAGCGATGGCTGCCCTAGCAGCAACCATTCTTTTAAAACCTCGTATCGGAAAATACAACAAAGACGGTTCAGCGAATAATATTTTCGGTCACAACCAAGTTTATACGGCATTAGGTGTACTCATCTTATGGATTGGCTGGTTCGGTTTTAATGCCGGTAGTACAGTATCTGTCGACGGAGCATTCTTCGGGTTTGTTGCACTTAACACAAACTTAGCCGCAGGTGCAGGAGCCGTTGCCGCTTTATTAATCTCATGGTTAGTATTAGGGAAATCAGATGTCCCTACCATCCTTAACGGAGCTTTAGCTGGATTAGTCGCCATTACAGCTTCATGTGCTTTCGTTGATACATGGGCAGCCGTATTAATCGGATTCATCGCTGGAGTACTAGTATTCTATAGTGCAAGATTTTTTGAAAAGAAGAAGATTGATGATCCTATCTATGCTTTATCTGTTCACGGTGCTGCAGGAATTTGGGGTACAATCTCTACAGGTTTCTTTGCCACTCCAGAGCTAGCGTCAGTTGGATTACCTGGTTTATTCTATGGCGGAGGATTCACTCAGCTAGGTGTACAGGTAATGGGTGTCGTGACTTCAGGGGCATACGCATTTATTGTTTCTTTCGTTCTTCTCTTAATTTGTAAAGCTGTATTAAAAGGAATTCGTGTATCAGAAGAAGAAGAGATTATGGGATTAGACGTAAGTGAACACGGTAGCTATGGTTATCCGGAAGTATTTCTAGATGCTAAGAATGAAAAATTAAGTTCATAAGATGTTAGGAACACAAAAGGGTCGTCTTTTGTGTTTCTTTTTAAATATTGGCTGTGTTAAAGTACAATGTTGATTTTTAGCAGAGTTGATTGAAGTGGAAGGACGCGAGACTCCTGTGGGAGAGCGGGTCGCGGGAGACCCCACAGGCACGGTTTTCGCCGAGGAGGCTCCCGGACTCGCCCACGGAAAGCGAGTGTCCTGTAACGAAAATCAACAACAAGTTTTAACAGAGCCTAAATATTAAGATTACACCTTATAATATAGTAAGAATCCACTTTTAGATTCTTACTCAAGCAATTGCTTTTCTGTAAGGAAGTGACCTATGACTACTAACCCATCAGCTTACAGCAATATTAAAGCTAGGAAGGAAGAGTTTCTTCTTCAATCTCTTTCTTCTGAACAATTAAACAACCTGCACGATCAAGTGCTTAAAGACACTTTTCTTAAAGCCTTTCACATGGTTAGAAAGGAAATCGGTGACCCTCCTTGTGAGTTCAATTGGTTTGTACTCGGAAGTGCTGGTCGATTCGAACAAGGTTTTATTAGTGACCAAGACCACGGTATCGTCTACCATTCTGATACAAATGAAGCTGCACGCTATTTCCTGACTCTTGGTAAAGAATTATCAAACGGTCTCTTTGAGGTTGGCTACCCGTTTTGTGATGGAAAAGTGATGAGTTCTAACCCCTTATGGTGTAAATCATTAGTTGGATGGAAAGAACAATTACATCAGTGGGCACTTGAAGAGAGCCTCGATTCTATTCGTTATCTTCAAATCTTTTATGATGCTAGATCTTTAATGGGTGAGTGTCATTATATTGAACAACTAAAGCAACTCATTATTAGGCACCACCTTGCGTACCCCCATCTATTAATAAGGTTTTTAGATAATATTAGGCATATAAAAAAATCGGTAGGTGTATTTGGTCAAGTTTTCGTCCAACAAACTGGACCTTATGCAGGTTCCATTGATTTAAAACACTCTGCCTTCTTACCTTATGTAAATGCTATCCGATTACTAGCTATAAAAGAGGGGATTTTGGAAAGTTCTACCCTCACCAGGTTTCTGCTATTGCGCCAGTCTGCTCGCTATCAAGAGGTGTTACGTCCCTTTGAAGAAAGCTTTAGAGCATTGCTGGATTTTAGACTGTCTACATTCAAAACCAATAACACATATGCAGATACTCATTATCTTCATATAAAGAACTTAAATCCTGATCAAAAGAAAATCATTAAACAAATATTAAAAGACGGCGAAAAGCTTCATCATTTTGTACAAAAATGTATTGAAAAAGGGTGTTAAGAAGTGGCCTATAATCCAATCATGCACCTCTTAAAGGGGTTAAACGGAAAACTGAATAGTGGAATGTTAAGCGGCTTACAAGGACAGCAAAATGCTCAAAACGTGGCCTTCTTAAGGGAGCTGCAACGTGAGATTCGAAAAGAACAGGTCATGTATGATCCGTTGCTCCATCTAAAATATGTCGTCTTTGACATAGAAACAACAGGCTTTCATCCTGACAAAGGTGATGTCATACTTTCCATTGGTGCCGTCAAAATGGAGGGCAGAACGATAAAAGAAAAGGAAACTTTCTACTCTCTTGTCTATCACAACGAGGATCTTTCAGAGGAAGTTTCGGCGTTAACCGGTATAGTAAAGGAAGATTTGCTAGCTGCACCGAATTTATCGACTGTTCTTATGCAATTTTTTGAATTCACACAGGACGCTATATTAGTCGCCCATCATGCGAACCATGAGAAGACGTTCCTTCACCATACAAGCTGGAAGCTATTCAGAACCCCTTTTAAGCACCGGATCCTTGATACATCTTTTTTATACAAAATTGCAGACCCAGAACTTGCGCTAGTCCGATTAGAAGACCTTTGCACGCACCATAATATTCCCGTAATTAACCGCCACCATGCCCTGGGTGATTCTATTTTAACGGCAAAACTTTGGAATATCTATTTAGAAAAAATAAAGGAGCGAGGGATTCATACAATGACCGACATGTATGAGGCACTCTCTAGAATAAGGTAGTTTTTTTGGTCTCTGATCTAGATCAGGTACCTTTTTTCTTTTCGGCGTTAATAGGACATTTGGTGTATGTAAATAGTCAGTTTTCAGTATTTTATTCAACCTCTAATGTCCTTATCATTAAATTGTAAGCATTTACAAAAATGATAAAGGAGGAAAAAGATGTTTCAAAAACAAATGAAAGTGTCACTGACCTATTTATTACTAGGCTTATTAGTTTTTACCCCTTTTCTTATTCACACAGTCCCTGTTGAAGCAGCAAAAGGTAAACATGAAAGTACTCGCACCCTTCAACAATGGGAGGAAATTCCTTATGAGCGTCCTGCCCTATATTCTAGCTACATCACAGAAAAGGACATATTCATCACAATGCGTGACGGGGTCATTTTAGCAGCTGATGTTCATCGGCCTGACGGACCAGGTCCATTTCCAGTCATCCTCACACAAACTCCTTACAACAAAAATCAAAGCAATACCGAAAATTTAAATGAATACTTTATTAAAAGAGGCTACGCTCATATGGTCGTTGATGTCCGTGGTACTGGTACATCACAAGGGACGTGGGATTCTTTTGGGCTCGCTGAACAAGGTGACGGAAAAGAATTAGTAGAATGGGCAGCAACGCAGCCTTGGAGTAATGGTAAAGTTGGGTTATATGGCTCTTCTTATCGGGCAATTAACCAACTTTTAACTGCCGCTCAGCAACCAGAAGGATTAGCCGCCATATTTCCGGTTGTTCCTATGGCTGATGTGTACCGCGACATCATTATGTCTGGGGGCCTCGCTAACACAGGATTTATCCCTCTATGGCTAGGGCTTGTCACGGCAAGTGGGTTACTACCCCCGACCTATACTTTATCTGAACCCGTACTTGCTAGTACGGTGTTAATCAATCACCTTAGTCAAACATCAGGCTACCAGACAAACACCCTTGCTTCTGCTATCTCAGGTGGAGAATTTGCCTATGACGGACCTGCCGCTTGGCTTCGCTCTCCCATCTATGTAGCAGACCAAATAAAAGTACCCACTTTTCTAACAGGAGGGCTTCACGATCTTTTCCAACGCGGAACACCTCTTCTCTATGAACAATTAAAAGCAAATGGCGTGCATACGAAGTTATTAATGGGTAACTGGACTCATGGAAATTACGGTTCAGGCCTACCAGCCAACAAAGTACCTACACTAGATCAAATTGCGTTAAGGTGGTTTGATCAATACTTAATGGGTATTAGTTCTGCAAAAACAGAGCAAATACCAGATGTTACTCAATTTGTGATTGGAGAGGAGAGATTTGAAGTCCAGCCTGGTTGGCCACATGCAGGTGCTGTAGCTGAAAGATTTTACTTACGATCTGGTAGTCTACTCACAAGAGAAACTCCATCCACCTTGGAAGCTTCATCTTCCATGCTTCAACAACCTTTTAACGGCATATGCTCTGGTAGTACAAACCAGTGGACAGCAGGCATCGTTAGTGCAGTACCGTGCACAAAGGATAATCGTTTAACAGAAACGACGGAACTTACCTTTACAACTGCTCCTCTTAATGAGGACTTAAGAATTTCAGGGCCCATTGCAGCTAAGCTATTTGCCAAAACAACTGCAGAAGAATTGGTTGTATCCGTCCGTATTACAGATGTCGCACCTGATGGAAGCTCTCAAGAAATTACAGCTGGTTGGCTTGCTGCCTCTCACCGCACTGTGATGGATTCAAAAAGCAGATTTCTAGACGGACAGAATATTCAGCCTTGGCATCCTTTTACAAAAGCGGAAGTGAAAGAAGTCGTTCCAAACGAAGTGATGGAACTAGATATTGAGATTTTCTCTACCAATGTTGTCATCAAAGAGGGACATCGTCTTCGAGTAGCTATTGGCCCAAGTGATTTTCCTCACGCCATGTCACCTGCACCACAATTAATGAATCAACTTGGAGGAGTTGCAACTATATTCAATACTAAGGCTTATCCATCATCTATTGTGTTACCAATTGTAAGATAAGAATAGGGTGCTGATCATCAGCACCCTTTTTCTATGAATCTAGTATTTCCTAATAACGATTGATTATTTTATCTGGATTTAATAGACAATGAGGATCCAACAACTTTTTGATTCCAGTCATAACTTGTAAGGAATCTCCATGCTCAAGCTTTTGGTATTTCTTTTTCCCAATACCAACTCCGTGTTCTCCTGTACAAGTCCCTCCTCTTGCAAGAGCGTATTGTACGATATGTTCATTATATTGCTCTGCTTTTTCAACATGGTCTGGATTTGATTGATCTAGCATTAGTAATGTATGAAAATTCCCATCCCCTACATGACCGAGGATTGCTCCATCTAAACCCGTTTTTTCAATGGCTTTTCGTGCATCCATAATTGCCCCTGCCAATTCAGATAGTGGTAGACACACATCAGTTATCATCATATTAAGACTAGGAAACCCATGTAGAAATGCATACGCAAGATTATGCCTTGCTTCCCAAAGTTGATGGACAGCTTTTGAATCTGTTTCAAATATAAACTCTTTACAACCTTGGTCCTGTAGAATATCTTTTGTGAATTCTATATCGTGTGTTAAACCTGCCTCATTTCCATGGAATTCTAGAAATAAAGTAGGATATTCTGGATAGGTCGTATGACTAAATATATTTACCTGTTTAATAGATCTGGCATCTACGAATTCACATCTAGCAATCGGAATACCAGCTTGAAGAATAGACACTACAGCCTGAACAGCTTCCTCTGTAGTTGCAAAAACAGCACGTGCCGCCGTCATTCGTTCAGGAATTCCATAAACTCTAAGTGTAAGCTCAGTAAAAATGCCTAACGTCCCTTCTGACCCTACAAATAAAGAGTTTAAATGATAACCAGATGAGGACTTTGAAGCTAAATTTCCAGTGTTTATAATGGTTCCATCCGCTAAGACAACTTCCAAATCACGAATCTGATCTCTCATAATTCCATATCGGACTGATGTTGTTCCACTTGCATTAGTTGCTGCCATCCCACCTAAAGTGGCATCAGCACCAGGGTCAACCGGAAAGAATAGTCCAAACTTTTTTAATTCTTTATTTAGTTTTGACCGCGTTACTCCCGGCTGGACCTTTACAAGGAAATCATTTTCTCTGACCTCAAGCACTTGGTCCATTAAAGAAAAATCCATCGTAATGCCACCATCATACGGAATTACATGTCCCTCTAGACTCGATCCTACTCCAAACGGAACAACAGGTATTTTATGTTTGGTCGCAATTTTCATAATCTGGCTAATTTCTATGGTATTAAGTGGAAATGCAACGACATGAGGAGAAGCTGGACGGTGGTGAGATTCGTCCTTACTATGTTGAACTAGTACCGTCTCATTGGTTGACAGGCGATCACTCGGTAACACTTCCTGTAGTTCTTTTAAGAATTCCATTCTATTCTCCTCCTACTTGATTGCTTCATTTATAGAATAATGGTTCACATCAAGCTCTGTCTTTCGACCTAAAGCTAACCTAGCTAACTCCGCTCCTAGAAACGGGCCACTTGTAAGTCCAGATGCACCAAGTCCATTGGCAACTAGTAACCCTTTCACATCGGGTACATCTCCAATAATCGGGAGAAATCCTGGGGTGAATGGGCGAAACCCTACCCTTGTTTCTAAATAGGTACAATGAGCAAGCCCCGGAGCAACAGCAAGAGCTTTTTCTAAAATTTCATTCATACCACCAGCCGTCACTCTTGTATCCAGTCCCGTATCGTCCTCATGTGTTGCACCAATGACAATTCTTCCTTCCTCAAAAGCAAGCATATATTGATCATTGGGAGGCATGATAACTGGCCACTGCCCCGTATTTTGATTCTGCCATTCTAAATGAATAATCTGCGCTTTTTGGTACGTGATCTCCAGATTAACACCCAATGGAGTAAGTAACTCTCTTGCCCAAGCACCCGCTGCAATTAACACTTTTTCTGATGATATCGTCTGCTCTCCTATCTTCACACCGGTTATCTTTCCATTTTCAGTCGATAACACGGCATCACCACTTAAATAGGTAGCTCCAAGTTTTTTCGCTCCATTAAGCAATGCATCTCTCAATGCCCTTCCATTCACCCGGGCTCCACCACTGACAAAAACAGAACTATACTCCTCTGATAGAGGAGGAAATAAACGCTTAGTCTCAGAGGGTGTAAGCAGCGAAATCTCCCCTATTTCTGGAGCCTCTTCTCTTTTTATTCGCGCACGCTCTACAATCTTCTCTAGCTTCTCTTGATCTGTATGTATGCTAAGGGCACCGACTTGTTTATAACCTGTATTCGTTTCACCGATTTCCTCTAATTGTTGAATTAATTCCGGATAATAACGCGCCCCATTTTTCACAAGCTGATACCACGCTTTATTTCTACGTTGAGACAGCCAAGGACACACAATTCCCGCTGCCGCTGCAGTTGCTTGACCACGATCATCCCGGTCAACAATCGTCACATCCGCACCCATTCTCGCAAGATGAAACGCAGCAGAAGCCCCTAGAACCCCAGCTCCCACAACAATATATTTACTCATCATAAACACCTAGTTTCCATTTAATGTTGTTTCTATTTTACCGAAAATGAAGCAAGGACTCAATCGTTCGACAAGTGCCTGTCACCTGTCATATGACAGGTGACAGGCACTTGTCGATTTTTCTTTAAGTCTATCCATTTATTACATATTTGTTTCCAATATGGAGATGATATGGAAATATGATGAAATGCTGAAAGGACGTATGGGTAATGGATGATTTAACAATTGCACGCTCTCTATTCGGAACAACGATGGCTTTCCATATTATTTTTGCCACCATTGGAGTCGGACTTCCACTTATGATTTTAGCGGCTGAGCTGCTGTATCAGAAAACAAAGGATCAGGATTATGTGGTCATGGCTAAGCGCTGGACGAAGGCATTCGCTGTCTTGTTAGGAGTCGGGATTCCTACCGGTACGATAGCTGGTGTTCAATTATCTTTGCTATGGCCCGGCTTTTTGGAAGTAGTGGCAAGGGTTATGCCTCTTCCCTTCCAAATTGAAATTTATGCTTTTTTCATTGAGGCTCTCTTTATGTCCATTTATGTATACGCCGCTGAACGTATTGCTCCTTGGATGAGAATTGTTAGTCTTGTGCTTGTTGCTCTCGGAGCATTAGCGTCAGCTGTCCTGATTACAAATGTCCATGCTTGGCAGGGAACACCTGCTGGATTCAACTTTGTAAACGGGGAATATACCGATATTGACCCTTGGGCAGCTTTTTTTAATCCTAGTTTTTTCGTAACAGCTGGACATGTTGCACTGTCAGCCTATGTGGTGGGGGCATTTGTTGTGGCTTCAGTCGCTTCCTTTAAGATGCTTCGTAACGAGTATGGTTCTCGGGTATATAATTTCCATCGAAAAGCATTAACGCTAAGCCTTGTCATCGGAGGAATTTTTGCTTTCCTTACAGCAACAAACGGACACTCGTCTGCACAATACTTACATAAGTATCAACCCGAGAAACTTGCTGCTGCTGAAGGACTATTTGAAACACAATCTCACGCACCTCTTGCAATAGGTGGCTTTACAGACCGAGAAACTCAAACCATTAAATGGGGGATTGAGATACCATGGGCACTAAGCTATTTAGCAGGAGACAGCTTTGACACTGTAGTAGTCGGACTCAATGATTTCCCAGAAGAGCTATGGCCTCCATTATTCGTACACACGCTGTTTAATGTCATGGTCCTAATTGGTTCCTTACTAATTATGATCCCACTAGCCGCCCTTGCCTGGAGAAAGTTTCTAAAAAAAGAACGTTATCCGAAGCTATTTCTTTGGTTGTTAGTAACTTCCGGTCCTCTGGCAGTCGTTGCGATCGAGGCTGGTTGGATTTTAGCTTGTTCAGGTCGCCAACCTTGGGTCATCTATCGTATTTTATCTACGGCGGACGCATCAACAACTGCTACAGATCTCGGCATTCTATTTATCCTCTTCATTGCGGTATATATCATTTTAGCCTTTGCTGTAGTCTTTGTGCTTTTATATTTCTTTAGAAAAAATACCGAACTGGATGATTTAGAGCGAGCTGCAAATAAATCTAAACCTTTATTCAGTTCAAACTCTTAGGGGGTTTTTTTAAATGGCAGATGTACTGATTGCAATAACCGTCCTATGGGGATTCGTGTTTATATACGCAGTTATGGCTACCATGGACTTTGGGGCAGGCTTTTGGTCAATGGTTTATATTAATCGTGAACAAACAAAGGCAACGAATATCGCCAATCGTTATTTATCACCTACATGGGAAGTAACGAACACATTTATCGTCGCGTTAGTAGTAGCAGTCTATAGTCTTTTTCCCGCTGCAGCTAACACACTGGGAACCATTTTACTAATACCAGGTAGTTTAATTTTATTATTACTCGCCTTTCGAAGTGCGTTCCTTGTATTTTCAAATATCGCTACAGAATATAAAAAGCCGCTAACCTATATCTCAGGAATTGCAGGCATTATTATTCCGGGACTATTAATTAGCGTTCTTCCCATTACTCACGGTGAGTACGTTGAATATGTAAACGGAGTCCCGAATTTAAATTTAGCTAAACTTTTCACAAGCCCTAATGAATACGCCTTTGTCGGGTTTGCCATTATTAGCTCTCTGTTTCTCTCATCCCTTCTGTTAGCCGATTATTCCAAAGCATCACGAGAGATGGAGGCCTATCAAGTATACCTTCGGGACGCCATGATTCTCGGTCCCATATCTTTGATTATGGCATTCCTCATTATGCTTACCTTACGAAATGAAGCGACCTGGTTATATGACAAAATGATGCAGGATGTTCATTTACTCATCATATCTGTTGCATTCTTCCTACTTGTCGGTTTTGGCTTATATTTCTCCAACCCGTTCCAAAAAGGTGAAAAAATTAAGGGAATGCCTAGATTATCCGTCATCGCTGTAACCATTCAATATTTAATCGCAAGTTATGTATATGGTAAAGCGCATTTACCTTATATCGTTTATCCTGAAGTGACCATTCAAAACTCTTTTACAGATCCAAATTCGTTTCGAGCCGTCTTTATCACCTATATTATCGGCTTCGCCATCCTCTTTCCTGGATTTGTGTACTTTTGGAGTTTATTTATGAATGATAAACGCTATTTAAGACAAAAAGGTGTCAAATAAAGGCGTTCAGGTGTCCACCCATCTCTAGATGGGTGGCTTTTCAACTTACATATACTCATTTATCATGAAAAATTATGTATATATCATGAAACTGTTTAACTATATCAGGAATTCCACACAATATATCAGCAAGAACAACAGCGTTATCAGGAAAACGACCCATTATATCAGGAAATCGCAAATTTAAGCGACCCCCACTTTCCATCACAAGCAGTTCCCATACAACGGAGACCAGCCAAACCTACTAATCGGCGTATTTTTTCATATATGAAGCAAACATAAGAGGTTAATGGCAACTTATTAAATATTTTGTTCAAATCCCATCGCTTTTTGGTCAATTCCATCCTTATATCGACCAAATAGAATAATGCTCATTAAAAAAACCGGCGATATCGTCGCCGGTTCACATCTTACACCATAATCTTGCAAATATCATTCGTAAACTCTACCGGATCTTGAATAGGTAGACCTTCAATTAATAAAGCCTGGTTATAAAGTAAGTTTGTATATAGATTCAACTTATCCTTATCCTTTTCAAAAGCATCCTTTAAAGATTGATAAACTTCGTGATTAATATTAATCTCTAACACTTTATCAGCCTTCACATTTTCATTGTTTGGCATTGCGTTTAAGATTTTCTCCATCTCAATGGATACTTCTCCTTCAGCAGTTAGACAAACAGGATGGGAGCGAAGTCGTTTAGAAGCTCTCACATCCTTGACTTTCCCAGCTAAGCTTTCTTTCATTAAGCTAAATAGCTCTTTATTTTCATTCTTTTCTTCTTCAGTTTGCGGGTCGTTGTCCTCAATTCCTAAATCACCGCTTGAAACCGATTTGAACTCTTTTTCTTTGTAATTCATTAACATCTTAATAGCAAACTCATCTATATCCTCAGTGAAATATAGAATCTCATATCCTTTTTCCGCAACGAGTTCTGTTTGAGGCAGTCTTTCAATTCTTTCATAAGACTCACCAGTCGCATAATAGATATACTTCTGATCCTCTGGCATTCTAGAGATATACTCATCTAATGTAATAAGCTTCTTTTCCTTTGAAGAGTAGAACAGTAACAGATTTTGAAGGGTATCTTTATTGCTACCAAAGTCACTGTAGACGCCGTATTTTAATTGTCTTCCAAATGACTTATAAAATGTCTCGTACTTTTCACGATCTTCTTTTAGCATGCTTTGCAGATTGCTAGAGATCTTATTCTTAATGTTCTTCGCAATTAGCTTTAACTGCTTGTCCTGCTGTAGGATCTCTCTAGAAATATTGAGAGATAGATCCTCAGAATCAACCATACCTTTAACAAAACTGAAGTAATCAGGCAGTAGGTCTGAGCATTTCTCCATGATTAATACGCCATTCGAGTATAGCTCCAACCCTTTTTCAAATTCCTTTGAATAGTAGTCAAATGGAATATTCTCAGGTATATATAGGATGGCATTATATCGGATAGCACCATCAACACTAACGTGAATATGCTTTAAAGGCTTATCGAAGCCATAATGTTTTTCATTGTAAAAGTTTTCGTAGTCCTCATCAGTGAGTTCATTCTTATTCTTGCGCCAGATTGGTACCATGCTATTTACAATCTGCTCTTCCTGAACTTCCTCTAACTCAGATTCGCTGTCCTCTTTAGGCTTACTAGTTGTTGCATCCATTTTAATAGGGTAGCGAATAAAATCTGAATACTTCTTGATGATTGATTTCAGTTTGTATTCCTCTAAGTACTCATCGTAACGGTCATCTTCTGTATTTTCTTTCAGCTTAAGGATAATTTCAGTTCCAACGTCATCCTTCTCATAAGGTGTGAGCGTATAGCCATCTGCTCCTTTAGACTCCCACTTGTAAGCCTCATCACTTCCAAGTGCTTTACTAATAACCGTCACTACATCTGCCACCATGAACGCAGAATAAAAACCTACACCAAATTGACCAATAATATCATGACCATCCTTTGATTCATTTTCATTCTTAAAAGCCAATGAACCACTTTTCGCAATTGTACCAAGGTTATTCTCAAGCTCTTCCTTAGTCATCCCAATTCCGGTGTCAATGAGCGTCAACGTTCGGTTTTCCTTGTCAGCTACTACTTTAATATAATAGTCGTCCTTGTTAAAACGAAGGTTCTCATCGGTTAAAGCCTTATAGTAAATCTTATCAATCGCATCACTTGCATTTGAGATCAGCTCTCTTAAAAAAATCTCTTTCTGGGAGTAAATAGAGTTAATCATCATCTCGAGCAGACGTTTAGATTCTGCTTTAAATTGTTTCTTAGCCATATTCCTTCTCCTTTCGAGTATGTATTATCTTTGGCACTCATAACCCTAGAGTGCTAACAACTATTTTAATACCATAAAAACTTAGTGAATGTCAACAGCCTACTATGTTAGTGCATCTCTCATCTATTCTACTTTTTTAATCAAAACCCTTTAATTTCCATCATAAATATGCCATTTCACTTTTATTGACGACGTTTACAACTTGTTGTAAGATAAGATAACAGTTTATCTAGGCTGCCAAAAATTAAATACTCCAAAGGGGAGTAGCTAACAGTTATGTCGTCATTACGTGAATCCGATTTGGATCACCGGCCTAACTGGCAACGGATGTTGTTTGCGAGACCTTTGCCAATCTGGTAAAGGGATATATTTTTATAAAAGCCAACCTTTACCATCACCGGTAGAGGTTTTTTATTAGGTTGAAAGAGGCTTTAATAGAAAGGAGGAAATGAGGTTTACCTGTTATACTAACTGTATTCCCTATTTCTTAAAATTAAATTATGAACAAAATGGAGGAAAATTTAAATGAAAAAAATTGCAGCTGCTATGATTGCCATAGCCCTTTTATTAACCCCAGTAGGAAATTTCGTATTTCAAGATGATGTATCTGTTGTAGAAGCAAAAAAATATAAGTCAGGTAAGAAAAACTTTAATAGTAATAACAACAGCACAAATAATAATTCTACCGTTGATAAAAAGGATCAAACAACTACCAATTCAGCAACAACGACTCCAGCCAAAAAAGGTGGCTTCATGTCTGGAGGTTTAATGAAGGGACTAATGCTTGGTGGACTAGCTGGGCTATTGTTCGGAAGTTTGTTTGCTAATATGGGAATGCTCGGTTCTATCCTTGGATTCATGATTAACGTATTGGCTATTGTCGTTTTATTTGTCGTCATTCGCAAAATCTTTAAATTCTTCACTGATAAGAAGAAGAAGGAAGAAACGAATCCATGGCAAAGCTAAAAATAGCTGAACAAGATATCATTAATGCGATTTGTATATATACTTCACGTAAAAAGCAAGTAAAGCCTGAAGAAGTTGAGGTAGAGCTCCTTTATGATGATGATCATGGAGGTTTTTCCGCGGAGACATATGTTAATGGTAGAATGCAGGTCTTAATTACAGCTAATATTATTGAAGCCCTTCGTCTTTGGCTCGAGGAGTTCCTTAACAGAGATCCATACTCAGGTATAAAGCTTGAGCTAGATGACGAAGAAGGTATTATCGCTATTATCACGTAACTATAACACCCCCTCGAGCACCTAAGCTTGAGGGGGTGTTGGTTTATATAGTAAAATTTCTCTAACACAAACTACTCATTTAAAATTCTACTTTCTCTAGATATAATCCACCTGGCTCCGCTAATCCACCGGTCTGTACGCGCTCTTTTGATGCAAGTATTTCCGGTATACTTTTCGCTTCAATTTCACCGAGTCCTACTTCAATGAACGTCCCTACCATTTTCCTAACCATATTATATAGAAAACCGTTACCACGAATTCTAACCTCAATCAAACCATTATTTTCTTCTAGTGAAATGGAATATATCTCTCGTACCATTGATTTTTTCTTAGACTTCGCATTCGAATACGCGGTAAAGTCATGTTCTCCAAGAAAAAATTTTGCAGCTTCTTCCATCTTCGCAAGATCTAGTTCCTTTTCTACATGCATGCTATATTTTCTTAAAAAAGGATGAGTGTATTCTTTATTCCAAATCTTATATAAATAGGTTTTGGCTTTTGCGTTATACCTTGCATGAAACCGGTCAGAAACGATGGAAACATCCATGATGCTAATATCTTGCGGCAAGTAACGATTTAAATAGGTCATAACTTCAGATTCTGACTTCGATTTAGCTTCACTAAGTTTGAAATTGGCTACTTGTGAAAGGGCATGCACCCCTGCATCCGTTCTCCCACTACCAATGATTTCAATCTTTTCTCCAACCATTTCAGAAAGAACATTTTCAATTTTAGCTTGAATCGTTTGATCGCTATCTCCCAGTCTTTGCCATCCCTTATATCGTCCGCCGTCATATTGTATGGTTAGTTTATAATTGTTCATTTGTTTCTCCTTGTGTACACAAATTCCTATCATTCAGCATGTCCTTATTGTTTGTAAGACAAACCCTTGTAAAAGACTTAAGACTCTCTTTTTCGACTTCAGATGATCCACCCATTAATCCTTCGTACAGACAATAATCTGTCTTAATAGTTTCCCTTTTTTCACTTCACAACGATCATGAATGGTAAAACCAGCATCTTCAATCACATCATCTATTGTTTCGATCGTAACTAATACAAGCTTGTCAGCAATACGGTGAGCACATTGAAGCATTTCTAACTGTTGCTCCTGCGTGATAACAGAGCATAGGTTATAGGGTAGATCTATAATTGCGACATCGTAACGATTTACTACATCTCTTATGTCTCTCTTTTTCACTTCACACGTATAACCAAAATGCGCAATATTTTCTCTTGCTCCAGTAAGAACAAGTGGGTTCACGTCACTGCCTACAATATTAATGCCCATCGACAAGGCTTCCACCAGTACAGTTCCTATGCCACAACAAGGATCAATGGCTTTTATTCCTTCCGGGAAAGGGACAGCTATATTTGCTATGGCCCTAGCCATTCTGGTATTTAGCGCTGTGGAATAGTCATTTGGTTTCTTTTGGTGATGTAACCAGACTGCCTCACTTTTCTCATAGTCACCAAAATACCAACGTCCATTAACAATGATAACGGCAAATAACTTATCAGGTTTCAGTAGGTCAGGCTCTCCTTCTATTTGCAATCCAACTTCCCGTTCGATTCTCCGGCGTTCAGATAACGTTATTTTTTCTAGACCTTCATCTTCACCCTTTAAATATAGTACCTTGTAGGTCAGTGGTGTTACATTTATCCTTCTTACCTGATCCACGATTTCTTGTAAGGAGTCACCCTCGAACATAACATCCATGCGGTCCCTAAGAAATGTACTCCTACTCGGATTCACCAGTATATTACTCACTATAACAGAGGAATCCTCTATAAAGTCTGTGTTAAAAAAGGCGCGAAGCTCTAGCTCGCATAAGGAATTTTCCTCCTTACGGTAAGCGTACGTATATATATATTTGTTAGTAGTCTTTTGCATATGTTAACCCTCCAGAAACATTATACCTTACACTCCTAGAAAGAGGATTATGAGCACTCAAAAAAGAAAAAGACCCGGATATCCGGGCCTAGTTTCTAAAAATTATAATTTAACTACGTTAGTAGCTTGAAGTCCGCGTTGACCTTTTTCTGTGTCAAAAGAAACTTTTTGACCTTCGTCTAAAGACTTAAATCCATCGCCTTGAATAGCTGAGAAATGTACGAATACATCTTCTCCACCTTGAACTTCGATAAATCCGAAACCTTTTTCTGCGTTAAACCATTTTACTGTACCTTGTTGCATAATAATATCCTCCTGGGTGGAGCGAGTCCACATTTGGTACTATAATTGCTCAATTAGTTATCAAGGGCGAAGAATTTAAATACTTCCCTACATCCTACAGACCGAACAAAAATAATTCTTCTTAATCATAACAGAGTGTCACTAGATAAGCAATTGAATGAGCTAACAAAATTTTACCAAACAATATTATATCTAGATTTATATACTTAATTTCATCACAGTAGAGAGAACTTTTTCATCTTGCACCGTCATTTTCTTCGGCTTCTTAGGAATGACAATACTATAGCTATCTTGACATTCAACAGCTTTTATTTGGAGGTAAAAAGGCTTTGTTTCTCCTCCAGCATGGTACCCTTTAAGAATTTTCACTTTATTTGCTGTTCTCGTAATTTCTTTTGTATAATCCCAATCTATATTATTTTTATAAGTTGCATCCATCTTTTCTTTTAAAGCCATTGCTTCCAATACGGCCTCTTCAATTGTATTAAAAAATGAATTTGTTCTTTTTACTGATTTTTCTCGAACGCCATCTCCTACTTGAGCCTGATACACCTTAGTTCGTTTCAATTTGGTCTCCTCCTTTTGGTCTCGCCTTCTGCCAAAGAGAATGACTACCAGAAGACCAGGGGGGTTTCCCCTTCCTTATAGTATATCCTAAATACTTCAGTAATACCAATTATTGGAGAGAGCTATATAGGGAACCGTCATGTCACTAAGTACTTTTCCTATCGTCTAAACTTCTAATAGATATTCAATCTCGTATTCAACCGTTTTTTCTTCTAACCATACGGAATACTCCTCTTGAATCTTTGATTCAAGTATAGTTGCTCTTACTGTTTCCTTCACTTCTTTGTAGTTAGCTTCATGAGGGTTTAATGAGAAAGGCTTTATCTGAAGATAAGATCACTTTTAACGATAAGTGCCGTATTGTTCGTTTAAAAAAGAGCAACTGTCTAGATGAAAAGCATACAACATTAAACCAGCAAGTAAAAATCCAGATTTGGGGATTTTTACGAAAGCAACAATCTATACGAAAAGAGCCTTTAGAAAATAACCATGAGAAACAAAATAAGACTAAAGCCGCTAAGCTTCAGTCTCTGGAAAATCATATTTATTCATTTGGATCTACTGTTACTCCAAGTACAGCAGATCGGAAGAACTCCAACTTCTCAAGTTCCTTCATTTCTTCAGCCGTACCTGTTACCACTACTCCCAATATATATATTTGATCGGAGGATAGTTCCGTAGAATCACCCATTAGATAGTTATTAATTCTTTGATATTCACTAAAATATTTCCCTTCTCTTACATGCAATCCTGCCTTTATATCCTCTATAAATCTCTCTTTGCTAAGAGAAGGATCTTCTTGAAATTCTTCAAACCCATATATATCATTTGCAAGCTCAGGTACGGCAGGTATCTTTTCAATCTCACCTGCTTCTGTTTCAAATTCTTCTCCCTTAAGCATGTCGAGATTAGAATAAGTATCTACCCAGAACCACTTTACTGTAACTCCGTCTGGCATCAACTTCCGTACTTCTTCTGGTGTGTACTTTTTGTTAAAAGATAGAGCCAACTCCACCAGAGTCTCTTTCGGTAATTCTTTCACTTTAGCTACGTCATTTCTTATAAAATCATACTGTATGAGAGGGTGATAGAATTCCATGATTCTTTGCTTCGTTTCACGGTCAAAATATCTGGTCATCCCATCATTCCGGTCAGTAAGTTGGATTGGGGTATGATCACCTAACAGCTTACTAACCCCGCCGAATAGACTGTAAGTCACAACCTCCTGACTCCAATCTACCGGGATTCCTTCAATCTCCTTATATCGATTATAGTAGAGAATTCCTTCAAAAAGACCGTTCCCTAGGCTTTGGAATCCTAATTCCTCTACATTGGGACGCGTGATATGGCTAAATAATTCCACATCTCGCATCGCCTTCTCTTGATTCGCTCTCATCATAGATAACCACGAAAAACCTAGAGCAACAATTAACACGATCATAACTAGTAACGATATTAAAATATTACGTACTATGGTTTTTCTTTTTGCTTTTTTTACAATCTTCTCAAATGATGCGCCGCTTGAGTCTTTTCCAAAGAGGTCATTAAGCTCTCTTTCTTTTTCATCTTCTTTATAGTCCTTCATATTTCATTTGCTCCTTCCTATATAATTCCTTAAATGTTTTTCTTGCACGAAATAAATACGTTTTTAATGTACCTTCATTTAAATCTAGCATGTCGGCTATCTCTCCATAACTCAGCTCCAGATCGTATTTTAATAAAAGTAATTGCTTGTAGAGTGGAGTCAGTTGATCAAGAACTAGTTGGATGTCACTCCCCATTTCACGTTTCTCCATATAGTGGTCAGGCAAGGGAGAGTCATCAATAAATTCAAAGTTTTCTAGTGTTACCATGACTTGTTTTTTCTGCTTACGACATAAATCATAATACTGATTAATGGCAACACGAAAAAGCCAGCTAAGTGCTTTTTTCGGATCAATGGAATCCATATATATAAGAAACTTATATAGAGCTTCCTGTGTCACATCTTCAGCATCACGAGGATTTGCTCCTATTTTTAGTAAGTACTTATAAATGATTTCAGTTTTTTCCTGTAAGATTTGGTGCAGATCTGCTTCCCTCAATCACTCTCCTCCTTTCCACTTATAGGACGTCTTTATAAGTTAAAAGTTAACAACTATTTAAACAATTATTTAAAAATCTTTTAATTAAATAGAAAAGAGCCTAAAAAAAGAAGAAGAGATTTAATCCTCTTCTTCTTTTCATAGTTTACCTTTCCTAAACAAAACCTAAATTGTTTTTAGTTAAGATCTTTGTTTAATGTCAACTTTGCTACAACCTCAACATGAACGGTGTGAGGGAATAAGTCAACAGGCTGAACAATGTCTAATGTGTAGCCAAACTGTTCTAATTCTTTAATATCTGTAGCAAACGTATCTGGATTACAGGAGACATAGACAATTCGTTCTGGCTTTGAACGACCAATTTTACGCATCACCTTACCGCCTGCACCTGAACGCGGTGGATCTAATAATAAAAGCTCTGGTCTTCCAAACGTTTCAAGAATTTCATCAATACCTTTTCTTGCATCCTTCGCTAAGAAGAATGTATTTTCTAGTCCATTATCTTTTGCGTTTCGTTTTGCTGATTCAATCGAACTCTCTACTATTTCGATACCTGCAAGCTTCCCTACCTTACTAGCAAACGGTAGTGAGAAAGTACCTACACCACAGAATAGGTCAATCATCTTCTCCGACTTTTTAGGTTCTCCCATTTCTATAGCTAGATCAACTAATTTTTGTGCTTGAACGGGATTCGTTTGGAAGAAGGTATTGAACCATAGTCGAAAACGATACCCGTCCATTTCATCATAAATAAAGTCTCGTCCCGCTAGCACATGGCTCTCTTCCGATTGCGTTCGGTCTGCCCAGTCTGTATTCTCAAGCCATAATAAGCTTTTTACTTGAGGGAATTTCTCTTCAATACGTTTTACTAAATCTTCAACCGCATCTTTCAAGTGGGTATTCGGTGCTTCCGTTGCGAATAGAGCTAGCATTACTTCTCCTGTGGCAAATGATTGTCTAACCATCAAGTGTCGAAGTAACCCTTCGTGAAGGTCTTTGTCATATCCCTTTAACTGATGATCTTTTACCCAAGTAGCTACTTCCATTGCAGCCTCTACCATTTCTTTCCCTGCAATTAAACATGTTTCAAGTGAGATAATTTTACGGAAATTCCCCTGTTCATGTAATCCTAATGAACCATCTGGCGCAAAGGTGAACTCCATTTTATTACGGTAATGCCATGGAGATTCGACACCAATTGTATCTTGGACCAATTCAGGATTAAATCCTTGCTCCTCTATAGCATGTTTAACATGATTGGTCTTATGTCTTAGTTGTCCTTCGTATTGCCAGTGCTGCCACACGCATCCACCACAACGTTCAAAGTGTGGACATGGTGGTGACATTCTCTCTGGATGCACCTCAAGTACTTCTTCCGGCATAGCTTTTCTTAATTTACGTTCTGGTTGATCAACCATCACACGTACTTTTTCTCCTGGTAATGTTTGCGGGATAATAAGTCTCAGTTTCTTTGGATTCCCTAGCTCATTTTTACGCCATACTTCAGCTTGACCTGAGCCTTTTTGATCCAAACTTTTGATCTCTGCTTCCCACATTTCTCCTTTAGTTGTCGTCATTTGTACTCCTCCTTCAAAAAACTCTACCTATTCAACAAGAATTTATATGAATGTGAAATTATTATTTTTTATCAGACTTATCTAGTATATAGGAATAACACCTAATATGAAATTATTAGATTCTAGTAGATTTTGCCTTAACAGCAAAAGCCGTATCTTTTTTCCATGTGCATCATATAAATGAAGTAAAAATGTCCGAATTCTGAGGTGAGGTATGAATCATACGGTAAAATGGGGAGAAACATTATACCAGATTTCAAGAGATTATCGGGTAGACTTGTTAGATATTATGAAAGCCAATCCAACAATTAATCCAAATATGATATATCCCGGGCAGTCAATCGTCATACCTGGACTACCAAATCCCCAAACCATTCCCTTTCAGATTGAAATTTCCATAAATAATCGATGGTTGAAGCTATTTAGAAATGGTCAACTACAGAAGCAATACCCCATCGCGGTAGGACGGATGCTGCACCAGACCCCGGTCGGTGATTTTATTATCATTAATAAAGCGCCGAATCCTGGTGGACCTTACGGAACGATGTGGATGAGTCTATCTAAAGAGCACTATGGCATTCATGGTACCAATAATCCAAGTTCAATTGGAAAGGCGGTTTCATTGGGGTGTGTTCGTATGTATAATCAGGATGTTGAGGAACTTGCAGGAATAGTTCCAATTGGAACAAAAGTAAACATTCATTCATGAATAAAGGCTGTTTTCATATAGATTGTTGATTTCGTAAAAATCTCAGGAAGCCGGATTTTTACTTGTTAATACAAAGTCTCTGCTTTACATCTAGAGAGTTGCTCTTTTCTAACCTTTTAAAAATCAGTTTAATCCTAATAAATATGGCGAAATTGCTGATTGATAACATTGAAAAACAACAAAGTTTTAGAAAAGAGCGTAAATAAAAGCGATAACCTCGTAATAACGGGTCATCGCTTTTTTTCACTAGGTACCGCAGTATGTACGGTACGGTATGATTGATTCAGGTGGAGGTGAACAATACTGTCCCTGTTCTGATGAGTAAGCATAAGGATTGGAAATTGCCTTTAGAAGATTTTCCATTACACTAAAATCTCCATCTTCTGCTGCTTCTAACGCTTCCTCTACCCGATGATTTCTCGGAATAATCGAAGGATTTGTTTTTCGCATCAGCTCAGTTGAATCCTCTATTGTTTTTTCCTGTCGACTTCTTCTTTCTGACCATTGTTCATGCCAGCCTGAAAATTCATCTGAACGAAATAAACTTGTATCACGCTGATTACCTTCTGTTAAAGAACGAAAAGTATTAGTATAGTCAGCCTTATACTTCTGCATAAGTTCGAGTAGCTGTAAGATAAGAGTTTCATCTTCCACTTCCTCATTAAACAAGCCTAACTTCGCTCGTATTCCAGCTAACCAATTTGATTTATACAACGCTTGAAATTGTTCAATTTCATTTTGTGCTATTTTTACGGCCTCATCCTGATCTTCATGAAGTAACGGTAGAAGACTCTCTGCTAATCTTGCTAAATTCCAAGCCGCAATAGGAGGTTGATTTCCATACGCATAACGGCCATCTCTATCAATCGAACTAAAGACAGTCGCCGGATTATACGTGTCCATAAAGGCACATGGCCCATAATCAATGGTTTCTCCACAAATTGTCATATTATCAGTGTTCATAACACCATGAATGAAGCCTACTAATTGCCATTTTGAGATTAGAGATGCTTGGCGCTTTATAACTTCCTTTAATAGATGTAAGTAGCGTGAATCGTCTTTTTCTATAGTGGGATAATGCCGTTCAATTGCATAATCCGCGAGTGTCTGGAGTTCTTCCTTCTCTCCCCATTGAGCCGCATATTGAAAAGTGCCAACGCGAAGGTGACTAGAAGCTACACGTGTCAAGATAGCACCTGGTAGCAATACTTCTCTCTGAATCTTCTCACCGGTAGTAACAACGGCAAGACTCCTAGTTGTCGGGATGCCAAGTGCATGCATGGCTTCACTTATTATGTATTCTCTTAGCATTGGAGCGATTGCTGCTCGGCCATCTCCACCACGTGAATAAGGTGTTCTGCCTGCTCCCTTTAATTGTAGATCAACGCGTTCACCACTTGGAGTGATTTGTTCCCCAATAAGTACGGCTCGACCATCGCCAAGCATATTAAAATACCCAAACTGATGTCCTGCGTATGCTTGAGCTAAGGGAGATGCACCTTCTGGTATACTGTTTCCAGCTAGAATAGACAAATTCTCCTCATTCTTTAGTTCTTCTGGTTCAAGCCCAAGTGAAGTTGCCAAAGAATCATTTACTATAATAAGCTTCGGTGATGCTACAGATGTCGGATTCGTCAGGCGATAGAATGTTTCCGGTAATCTTGCATAACTGTTATCAAACTTCCAACCCGTTGTTTTTGTCATTGGATCTCCTTTTTATGTAACAGAATAACTACTCCTTACATTCATTACTATATAAGTTTAATTTCTTCTTCTCTTACTTTATTATACCTTTTCTAGTTAGTAGTTTCCCGTCAGAAGATAAGGCATTTCATAAATTGAGCTAAAATTAAGACAATTTTACCAATTTATGTTACTATTAAATGTCAATAAGCGTTCAAGAGGTGAAGAAATTTCTTTAGACCACTAATACGCTAAGAACTGTTAAAGATGAGGAGAGATTGAGATGAAGAGTCAAGAATTGCGTGAATTACAAACCCCTCTTAAGGAAAAGTATCGTGAAGAGCCTAAGGAGGCAATGATTACTCTTTCAGCTGAGGGAACAATAGGTGAAGGTGTAAGTTGTAGTGTTAAAACAGGTAAAGCTCTTGTAGAAGCAGGCCTACACCCTGCTACAGGTGGAACTGGAATGGCCGCTTGTTCTGGTGATATGCTACTTGAAGCATTAGTGGCATGTGCGGGTGTAACATTAAAAGCTGTTGCCACCTCACTTGAAATCCAAATTAATGGTGGAACAATCACAGCAGAAGGTGATTTAGATTTCCGTGGAACATTAGGTGTATCAAAAGAGACACCAGTCGGATTTGCTGACATTCGACTTAAGTTTGATTTAGATACGGATGCCTCCGAAGAACAACTTGCCACATTACTTCGCTTAACAGAGCGTTACTGCGTCGTAAAACAAACCATTTCAAATCCAACGAATGTTGAGTTGTTACATAGTGTAACAAAGTAATGTTCTTACAGGCTGTTTTCGACGGTACTTTTAATAGAGAGAGTTGCTCCTTTCTAACTAATAGAACTTTGATGTCTTAGTATATACAAGGGAAGGTTACTAGATAAATAAGAATCAAAAGTACAAAATTATAGAGTAGAGCCTTCTTAATAATTCACCAAAAATTAGAGTGGCAATTGGAATAGAACGTTCCATTTTGGGGTGCATTTACCATGTAATTGTATTAAAAATGGCGTGCAAACTGATAACAGTTTTGACACGCCATTTTTTAATTTAAGGTTTTTTTTAGTCCTGAAGACATAAAGCGTCTTCTTCAATTAAAGCCCTTTCGTTTATAAGGAATAGCAGACTAATGGTATCGAAACCAAACAAACCATCCTTTTTCCTTACTTTTTGCTAAAAATATTTGACCTTGGGCCAAGTTAGCACCAGGTGCTTTGGGAAATTCTAAACGCACAAGCCATGATTTTGCTGCAATTTCTTTTCCACAAAAGGTCTTGGCCATTCCAAAATAGGCTTCTTCTTCATCCCCAACCGTTTTAGGAAAAGGTTTGGCAGTTACAATATTCCATTTTGTGTATATGTCAGGGAAACCTTCTATTCCAGCTCCATAAGTTTTGGGTATTAGAGTATTTAATGCTCTGGTTATCTCTTCTCTATCTTTAATCGATGTTGTCTCTAATTCGCTTAGAACTGGACATTTTTCAGGTTGAGCGAAACCCTGACTTGGAGCAAAGAACAAACTTGTAATTGTAATGGTCATTAAAGTTAACTTTTTCATATATGTAAATCACCTCAGTGATATGTTTCCTTGATTTAAAGAAAATACACCAATTAGAGGTGCAAGCCAATAGAGAGCTGCCTAACTTAAAAAGCAACCGTTGCTTTAATAACAATTAGGCTGGACTACGGCATTCATAATTTTCTTTCGGGTCATATTTTCTTACATCGTACTTCTGCATTACCCATTGACCCTCTGTTTCCCAATCTTTTTTTAATGTAACTGTAAATATATCCATAAAATTATGAGGACCAGTAAATGTAACAAACTCAATCTTGGCCTCAAAGAGCCAAGAACCAGGATGATGAAGCTTTTTTATTTCTATAACCCTCTCACAAAAAGAGCCTATTTCATAGGTTGTTCCGTAATAATCATCTACTGCCGCAAACATTGGTTTTACTAACAAATCTATAACAGCATCTTCTAATAGATTTTCTCTTGTTGCTTCTGTTTTGGTTGGTAAGTTTGCATATGTCGTAGTAGATGAAATCATTAACATAACAAAGATAAGGAATAAATATAACTTTTTCATTTAAGGCACCTCCTAAATATCTTGAAGGTATTTTTTCCCTAGTAAGAATATATATCCCGTTCAACTAATCCTCTCCAATCATAGAAAGGCCAATGCATTTTGATCAGCAAATGCACCCTATAAGTGAAATGCGTCACAAACAAACGGATGACGAACCAATTCTCCATAACAGAAATGCTGCTCGTTAGCTCTATAAAACCACCACATCAAAGTCAATTCAAAAGAGTAATCCCCTAATTAAGGTTTCTTCCTCTCTGACCAAAACCAGAAAAGGTTTTCCTCAGCAAAAGATAGTTCTACAATGACAAAAGTTTCATCATAAATCAAACCCCGAATCCTCCTTGTCATTAACTAAACAAGAAAGTTCAGGGTTTGTTTACTATCTACTTTTTTAGTAACTCCACTTCACCAATTCCCTCTAAGGTCAGTTTCAGCTTATTAGAAATGTTATAAGATGAAATTGGAAAGTTTGTTGAAATATTCGTTTTGTTATTTTCTATAGTTTTATTAAAACCATTTGCTAAATATTCATTACCTTCTTCATCAATGATTTTCATATCTGCAAAAGTATTTTCATCAAATGTCCCATCTAATGAAAATGTTAGATTTAATGATGTTGGATTTGCGTTAGCTTTAGAAACTTGGATGATAGATGTTGGATCCTGCATCACATATTGAACAGTAGAATCTGATTTTTCCTTATCTTTGTTGGCTAATGGCAGTATCCAATCTCCATCAATCTTATTGACTTCCTCTGTACCATAAAAGACATTGACACTTTCTACTTCTAGAACAGCATCTTTTAAATTTGGTATTATCCCTTTATTGGAATTAATCAATACATCAAAATAAATTCTCCCTGTTTTCACATCAAATATTGGGGTTTGATGTTCTGAACCAGAAATATAACTATTGTCACCCTTCAAGAGTTTTGTATCTGGTACAAATTCCACGATGTATTCGCCATTTCCATTTTTTAATCGATAATCCATTGAAACTTCTTTTGCATTTTTTAGAATTGAAGAATCTTCAAATACTAACTGAAAACTTAAACCTAATTTATTGGCGTCTGAAAAATGCTTATCTAGTGTTATCATAATACCTTGGTCGGTAACTACACTATTATTTTCTTGTGTAAATCCATTATCTACGGCTTGTTCTATGCCCTTATCTCCAAAGTTAAAGAATTCGTTAACACCAGCCAGTACTTGGTCATTTGTAAGGACAACACCTGTTACGATAAGAGCGCAAGCGGCAGTAGCTACTCTTTTCCAAATGAAATTGGCTTTTTTCTTTTTTGATTTAGCACGAATAATATCATAGGAATGATCTAGCGATTGCCTTACTTTAACAGGTATTTCCTTCTTTTCATTCATCATTTGATTAAACTCTTTTTCGAATTTATTTTTCATAGACTATCACTCCCTCATGTTTATAGTAGTTATTTCTCAAGATTAACTTTGCCCTCGAAAGTCTAGATTTAACGGTTCCTTCAGGTTCCTTTAAAAATTCACTAATTTCTTTAACATTCAATCCGACAATATAGTATAAAATCAGTGCCAACCTGTAAATTTCATTCAAACTATTAAGTGCATCTTCTAATTCTATTTTCTGAAATTCATCATTACCTTTTTCAGGGAGTAAATGTTCATTCATCACAGAAATATTCTTCTTCTTCATTAGTAAACTGTTACATTTATTAATTAGGATTTTGCATATCCAAGTATTAAAGTACTCATCGTTTTTCAGAGTATGTAATTTTTCATAAGCCGAGATAATAGCATCCTGCATAGCATCAGATACATCTTCATCATTATTCAACAATCTACTTGCGGTCCGATACAATACATCTTCGTATTGCGTTATGAGTGAAACAAACGCTTCTCCATCGCCCTTTTTTGCCTTTTTAACTAAAGCTTTTAGTGATCCCATTCAGACACCTCCTTACTAGTTGTTTTGTTTTTCAATAGATTAGATAGGGGAAAGTACCCATTGGTTGCATGGAATAAAAATTTTCATAGAAAATAAGCTGTTTGACATACTGGTTACTACGGATGTGTCAAACAGCTTATTTTTTAAATAGCAGGTTCTTATCTCTTCGATATTAAGTTTATGTATAGTAAGTTTTTGAAAGGTTGATAGTTCAGCAATACTAGCTTAACAAGAACTTTACACCAAAATTAATTGCGTAATTTCCTTTTATCGACCGATCTTTTAACTTTCCTTCTTTCTTTCAAGTACATATATTACTAACAAATATTATTGAAGCTCCTGAAAAGTTATTCAATTTCCTCATAGAATGTAATTCTGTTTGAGAAAGGGTCGATCACTGTCAATTCAAGAGTATTCCAGGGTGTTTTTTCAATGGCAGGATTAGAGTATGGATATCCCTTTTTTAATAGTAAGGAATGGAAGCTTACTAACTCCTGTATTTTAACTCGAATTGCGCCTCCAGGAGAAGAATCACCATGATGTTCAGATAGATGTAAAACTACATCATTTAAAGAAACTTGGAAATAAACTGGCATATTTTCCGAATATTTATGTTCCCAATCTATTTTAAAACCTAAATAATCTACGTAAAATGAGTTTGTTTTTTCAATATCAAATATACGAAAGATAGGTATAACCATATAAAAATAGTCCTCCTTATTAACTTAAGTGATACTATTGTAATTTAGATTTATTATGTCATTATAAATTTCTTTTTTCTATTAAAGATATGAAAAAGCTCTTTTCCAAAGAAATTGGCACAGGTCAATTCCTATGCCATTTAATATGTTATTTATATTGCACCTCAAAACAAAACGGTTTTAAATCGGAACCCTCTGTTTTTTTAAAATCACTCTCGAATATTTTCAATACCCTCGATCACTTTATCAATTATTTTAATTAATGTCGCATCCAATTGCTGTTTCCAACCAGGCGCTTCTTCCTTTATCTTTTCTCCTACTTTTTTCACTGTTTCTTTTACTTCTTCTTTTACTTCATCATACTTTTCTGGCTTTGTTTCCCCCGCTAGTCTCGCATTAACGGATACCACATCAAACTCAGCAGGTTCGGTATACTTTACTGCTTGTTCCATCATGGCATGGAAGATAGGAACGACGTTTTTTGCCGTACTATTTGGGAGATAATGTTCTCGGTCTGTTATATCGTATCCAAGCCAAACCACACCCACAAGATTTGGGGTATAGCCCGCAAACCATTGATCTTTCGTTCCGTTAATATCTCCGTATGGAAGTTGAGTCGAGCCTGTTTTCCCAGCCAGTTCAATCCCTTCCAATCTAGCTCCCTGACCTGTCCCTGACTCTACAACATTTAGGAGCATGGAGGTCATTTCGTTTGCAACCACTTCAGATGTAACCCTTTTCTTCTCTGGTTTATGTTCAGCTATAATATTCCCGGTAGGACCAACAATACTTACAATGAGATGACTGTTATGTTTAATTCCTTTATTCGGAAAAACAGAATATGCCTCTGCTAATTGTAAGGGAGATATGCCTTTATGCATACCACCCAGTGCGACGCCTAAATATTCGTCTTCTTTTTCAAGAGTGATCCCGAAGCGGTTAATGGAATCTAGTCCCTTTTGTAACCCGATTTGATCTAGAAGCCAAACAGCTGGTACATTTTGAGAACGTTCTAAAGCCTCATACATCGGCATATCACCTTCAAATTCTCTAGAGGCATTTTGTGGTTGATAATCACCAAACGTTAAAGGTTCATCTTTCAAAATGGACGTTGTTACATAGCCTTCTTCTAGGGCAGGCGTATAAACAGCAAAAGGTTTTAGTGTCGACCCTGGCTGAGCTTTCATATGAGTCGCCCTGTTAAATCCTCTAAATACATATTCACCTCGACCTCCAACAAGCCCTCTGACACCTCCAGAAGTCGGATCAAGGATGACTGCTGAGCTTTGAACTCCCTTCTTAAAAAGAGAATCTTTGTTATACGCTTTTTCAATTGCTGCTTGAATATTTTGGTCCATTTGCGTATAAATGCGATATCCTCTTGTTAAGATTTCCTCTTGCGATAAACCATAGCGATTGATGGCCTCGTCTATTACAGCATCTGTGTAATAAGGATAATCTCGTTTAATGGTACTTCCTCCACCATCTTCTAACGTTATCTGTTCTTGTATAGCTCGTTCATACTCTTCCTTTGTTATATATCCTTGATCTTCCATCTCTTTTAAGACAACATTTCGTCGATCGATTGCTCTGTCGTAGTGATTGTATGGATTTCGAGCAGAAGGAGCTTGAAGTAAGCCTGCCAATAGCGCACCTTCGCTTATGGTAACGTCTCTAATTTCCTTGTTAAAGTATTTCATTGATGCCTGATTAATTCCCCATGACCCGCTTCCAAAATACACTTGATTTACATACATCTCTAAGATTTCTTCTTTTTTATAGTTCTTCTCTATTTCAACGGCCAAGAACAACTCTTCAATTTTTCGTTTGTAAGTTTTATCAGGAGAGAGCAAGGCATTTTTAGTTAATTGTTGGGTAATTGTACTTCCACCACCTGTTATTCGTCCAGATACTAGGTTTTTAAAAAAGGCTCTTGTCATCCCTTTTAGATCAAAACCATTGTGTTTATAAAAACGTTGGTCTTCAATGGCAACAATAGCATTTCGTACATGTTCAGGGATCTCATCATACGAAACACCCTCTGTTCGGTTCGTCACAATTTTGGTTGCTTCTTTTCCTTCTTGGTCATAAATAATTGTAGTTTGACTAAGACCATTTTTTAGAGATGCTACATTTGCGGTCGCCGCCATAAAAGTAAAGAAGGCCATAATGAACAAAATAAATAAAAGAAAGAGTAATAGAAGGATTTTATTAATCTTTTTCTCTCTCCAGAATTTCCTTATGACTTCAACATATATGATCAATTTCTGTTTAACTGACTCCATCGGTCTTCCTCATTTCTTTCGTCAAGCACTTTTATAAGAATTTATTATATCACCTTTATTATAGAGGCTCTTACTTCAAACATAGAACTTTACGTTTTGTCCCAGTAAAACATACGTTATAAATAGAAAAAAAGTTTCATATAGTTAGGTAGTAAATTTCCAGAATAAGGGGAGTGACACCATGAACCAACAGCCACCATCTTTTATGAGCATAATTGACCCCTATGTCTATCAAACACTTCAGGGCATTATTGGAGCTTTTATCGTAGTAGAGACTACTAAGGGAACCGTTACAGGTAAGTTAGTTACCGTGATGCCCGATCATATCGTCGTAGAGTCAGGAGGATCTCCTTTCTTTATCCGTACACAACAAATTGTCTGGGTTATTCCAAGAGGATAAGGAGGAAGGTCATGTTTAAACGTGAAAACCGCATGTTAATTGATTTACCTATTCCTGAGCATGGTGACTCTAATGCAGCTGCTGCCGTTCAAGAGCTACTCGGCGGAAAATTTGGTGAGATGTCGACATTAAATAATTATATGTACCAATCGTTTAATTTCCGTCGTAAGGATAAACTTAAACCCTTTTATGACCTTGTTGCCAGCATTACCGCTGAAGAGTTTGGTCATGTTGAGCTTGTTTCGAATACCATTAATTTACTTTCTAGAGGAAACACCTTCTACACCGGAGATCCGGATGTAACCCCTCTACGAGCAGGGAAAGACAGTCGAAATACGTATCAATTTATCGCAACAGCCCAGACCGCTTTGGCAGGGGATTCAATGGGACGTGCTTGGACAGGTGACAATGTGTTTAGCAGTGGAAACCTTGTCCTGGATTTACTCCATAACTTTTTCTTAGAAGTGGGTGCTCGTACTCACAAAATGAGAGTATATGAAATGACGGAACACGAGACAGCACGGGAGATGATTGGGTATTTATTAGTACGTGGTGGTACTCATGTATTGGCCTATGCAAAGGCATTAGAAATTGCAACAGGGGTCGATGTAAAGAAAATGGTTCCCATCCCCAACTTATCGAATCGAAAGTTTGATCATGCTCGTAAATTTGAGGACCAAGGAATTGGGAATATCCTTTATACATGGAATGATGTCGGGGATTATCAAGACATATCAAGAATATGGAAAGGAACAAACCCAGAAAGTGGAGACCAACTCATTGTAAAAGAAGGCTCTCCTAAAGGTGCTCCTATTCCAAATTTAGATGACCTTCCAGAAGAATTCGCACCAGGCATTGATCGTGATGATTACGAGCGAATTGCAAAGAAATTAATGGAGAATATCTAAATCCATAAAAGGTGCCAGACGATTTCGCTTGGCCCTTTTTAGTATTTTTTGGAATAACACAGGAAAGGAAGATCGTCATATGCATTATTCTGCTGGCAAGACAACTAATCATCATAAACAAGTACTTACTGTTTATGGTACTGGTGTTCTTTCTATTCAACCAAACGAAATCAAAATCGCTTTAGGGGTAGTCACCCGAAATCAAGAACTTCTTCCTGCTCAACAAGAAAATGCACGCATTACCCAAAACGTTATTCAATCTCTTCGACAACTTGGAGTCACTGAGGAAAACATTCAAACTTCGGATTATCGGATTCAACCACTCTATGAATACAAACAAGGTTCGCAACAATTTCTCGGCTATGAAATTTCGAACCTACTCTCTATCACACTAGGAGACGTGAAACAAGCAGGAGCTATTATAGATACAGCAGTAAAAAACGGGGCAAATCGTGTAGGTAATCTTCAATTTTCTCTAAAAGATGAAACACTCTATTACCAACAGGCCATAAAAAAAGCATTAAGAAATGCCTATACCACCGCCCAAACACTCACCACAACCATGGGCCTTACCCTTCATCCGACTCCCATACAAATAATTGAACAACCACCAAGCCAACCACCGATCCCTTACCAAACGTTATTTAGCATTGAGCAGGCGGGAGACACTTCAACTCCTATTCAACCAGGGCAAATTGATATTGAAGCAAAGGTAGAGGTTAAGTTTTACTATTATTAAGGAAAAAAAGAGGTGCCTGTCACTTGTCGAATTCGACAAGTGACAGGCACCTGGGAGGTAAGATAAAAGGATGGCTACTTGGTTCAGATCATCCAAGTACCATCCTATTTCTATTATTCTTGTTTTTGATTAAAGTACTCTCTTGCAAAATCAATGATTGGCCTTTGTTTTAGTAGCTTACATGTAGCTTTCCCGATTACTGTCGACTGAATAGGTTGCGCTTCTTCAAAAGCACGGCCTATCTCTTCAAATACATCTGAGTCATATTCAATTTCCTCGTATGTTTTCCATACACGCTGACCGTTCTCCGTCATGGCGACTCCTTTTTGAACCTTGTTTCGACCTGGAATAGCATGTTCCGCTAAATGCAGGGATGTATTACTATCATGTGAAGCACCTATTAACAAAATGGAGCCGTCCAATTCGTACATCTTTCCTAGAGGTGATTCTGGTCCAAATCCAGATTCTAGTGGTTGTTCGGATACGATATAGTCCGCATGCTTACCCCATGCAGCAAAAGAGTAGATAGGGTGTAAACTTCTCTTAACGTCTGGCATTGTTCTAAAAACTTCTGCGATTTTCCCCATACCTCTCGTGGGTGTGACGAGCGGATCATAGGCAGGCATTTCCTCACGAATGATCGGCCACCACTCTTGTGGCACAGGAGGATTTTGCCAACCTGACGGGTCAGTGTTATCTGCCGTTTGCGTTGGCATCACAATCGTTCCTTCTTTTCCAACCACTTCCATCAAAGCCTGAATCACAGTGACAGGTCCACCGCAGACCCATCCTAGAGAACTTAGAGACGAATGGACGATCACAACCATTCCCTCCGTTATTCCTAGTGTTTCAAAGGCCTCTCTCAAACTTTTTTTAGTATTCGGATTTTCTGTTTGTTCAATTCGTTCTAACTCACTCATCATCACACTCTCCTTTACTCTTAGTGCCTTACGTTCATAGTCACAATCACTACACATTAAGCTACTATCGTCATATTCTGAGCTATTCATTTATATAACTATAAAATAGAGCCGTGCAGAGTATCCCTTATCATTGTATACTAGATAACAAGAATTAGGATAAAAATTCCAACAGGAAGTGTCGCTACCTTGAAAAAAAGTTTACCTATTACTCAACTCTTATCTACCTTTTTTACTGTTTCACTCGTTCTATTTATACTATTATACTTACTATCTACCATATGGGAGCAACCTTGGTTACAAGAAGTACAGTCTTACATGGCAGTCTTCATGCTGGTTACGACTTTTATCGTCTATCCCAAAAAAGAACTTATTCTTCCTCTTCTATTAATTTCACTATCTATTTTCATCGTTTGGATGACCGCATCCTCTCCTATTGCCTTATGGAAGGGGTTACGGGAAATGAACGCCATTGTTACATTAGTCGTGTTAATTGGAATGGTCAGTTGGATGATTAGTCATCGACCATATGTGAAGGCCCTTATGATGATTGGAAAAAAGAGAATGACCACCCCAGTTCGTTTTTATACACTCATCGCCTCTCTCTCACATATCATTTCATCTTTCATGACAGTGGGTGGCGTTCCGTTTACTTATCAAATGTTTAAGCATTCAAAAAGACCTTCTGTCTCAAGTTTACCGTGGGATTTTACGTTGAGTACCGCTGTCATTCGCGGCTTTTCTCTAACCGTTCTATGGACCGCTGTTCATCCCGCCTTTGCCTATGTCATTGCCGGCACAGATGCTCCACTTTTTCCAACAATGATCAAGGGCTTAGGTCTAGCTTTAATTGGAATCTCGCTCAGCATATACATATACAGATTACAGTTAGGGAAGAAAAATGTGTTAGTCGATGTTATTCCCGATCTGACGATAGACGCTAGTGAGAATCTCAACGGTCTTGTCAGTAAATTTTTATTTTGGGTATCATTACTAATGGGTGGAATCTTCATCGCTACCCAGTGGTTAATGATTGATATATTACTAGCTGTTCCACTAGTCATCGTGGTGGTTACCACATGTTATTTTATTAGTAATAAAGCAATGAAAGATTATAAGCAGTTATGGTTTCAATTTATTACAACTGACCTCAGTAAGAAAAAAAGGGAAATCTTCCTTATGCTATCTGCAGGGATCTTAGTAGGAACATTAAAAGAGACCGGATTTGGTCAGGAGCTTTTTGGGCAATTTTTATTAATAGTAGATTGGCTCAACCTTAATATCCTTATAGGTCTTACACTCATTGTCATTCTACTTGGTTTCTGTGGGTTTCCACCAATCCCAGCCATGGTCTTGTTGTCTGGAATATTAGTAGAGATACCTGGCGGATATTCTACCGATATCGTCGCTTTGTCCCTACTCCTAGGTGTATCTGTCACATTGTATGTTGCTCCCGTTACAGTACCATTACTACTATTAAGTAGCATGAATGGCCGAAGCCTTACTGAAAACGGATTTAAGTGGAATATCCTGTTTGGGGTTGTTTTCCTTATCATTGGGGTCCTATATGTCCAAGTCGTATCCATGTTATAAAAATAATGCCAGGCAGCAGCCTGGCATTATTTTTTATAACTCAACTCGACAGGTGACAGGCACTTGTCGAAAAATCTTTATTCAAATAAATTCATGCTCAAATAACGCTCTCCTGAGTCAGGTGCAATACATACTACCCGCTTACCTTTTCCTAATCGTTTGGCAACTGTTATGCCTGCATAGATAGAGGCTGCGCTTGATGGTCCGACAAATAGTCCTTCTTTTAAGGGTAATTGTTTAAATAGCTCGATCGCTTCTTCATCTGCAATTTGAATGATTTCATCATAGATTGAAGTGTTTAGGATTTTAGGGATAAACCCTGGGCTAGTACCGACTAACTTATGAGGACCCGGTTCGCCACCTGATAAGACAGGTGAACCTTTTGGCTCTACAACTGTAATATGGAGATTCGGTATCATTTCTTTTAGTGTCTCTCCCGTACCGGTTATGGTACCACCCGTTCCTGCTGTCGCCACGAAAGCATCTAATCGACCATCCATTTGTTTATAAATCTCTTGTGCCGTTGTTACTCTGTGTATATCAGCATTTGCCTGATTTTCAAACTGCTGAGGGATAAAGGAACCAGGTATTTGTTTTTGTAGTTCTATGGCTTTTCTTATCGCACCAGGCATTTTCTCCGCAGCTGGAGTTAATACAACTTCCGCTCCATACGCTTTTAAAATATTTATTCTTTCTTGTGTCGCATTGTCAGGCATGATCATAATTGCAGGGTAGCCTTTTGCTGCCGCATTCATTGCTAATCCAATACCTGTATTCCCTGAAGTAGGTTCAATAATGGTGGCTCCTGGCTGAAGAATCCCTTTTTGTTCTGCGGTCGCGATTAAATTATAAGCAGCACGGTCCTTAACACTCTTTGACGGGTTAAACATTTCCAATTTAACATATACGTCAGCCGCATCTTCTGGGACCACTCTATTTAAACGAACAATCGGTGTTTCTCCTATTAACTCTGTCATATTGTTAGCGACTCTCATATGATCACTCCTTACTAAAAATTCGAGTACTTCTATTTTACCATTAATAGATCTATAAACTTACGTAGAGTAGATTAGACATGTAAATTAAGTTTAGCTTAATTCATTCTATAGGAGCAAATAAATAAGTGTTAAGCTAACTAGCCCTAAGATGACAGATGATATGAATCCAACAAGAAGTGGACGAATTCCAATACTTTTTATCTTTTTAACATCCGTTCCTAAACCAACACTCGCCATTACCATTACAATAAGAAATTTTGCAACTGAAGTTGTTGTTTCTACAAATGATACAGGAAGTAAAAATAAAGTATTGATCATAGCAGCTCCAACAAAAGCAAGTATAAAATAAGGAAAAATCTTACTGATATTCACTTTCTCTTGGATTATCGTGCTCGATTTCCTTGCTTGATACGAGAGATAGAAGGAGAGGATGACTGCTACAGGTACTAATGCCAAGGTCCGGATTAATTTAATCGCCACCGATGTATCTCCTGCTTCATGACTATAAGCATAACCAGCTGCGACAACTGAAGACGTATCATGGATCGCAGCACCTACCCATACCCCTAATTGAAGGTCTGATAATTCTATAAGCCTACCAATTAATGGATATACAAGCACCGCTACGATATTAAAAAGAAAGATTGTATTAATTGCATAGGCCATTTCTTCTTCCTTTGCTCTTACAATCGGAGCAGTTGTTGCAATTGCCGTAGCTCCGCAAATCCCCGTACCTAGCCCGACAAGTAATGGGATATTCCCCTGTAAACCAGCCAATCTAGCAATAAAGAACGTAAAGAATATGCCTATTACGACAGAAAGTAAAGTAATTAGAAAGAAGCTAAATCCCATTGAAACAAAACTAGTAAAACTAAACCCAAAACCTAGTAAAATAATGGCTACTTTTAACAGCTTTTTTAGCGTGTAATCAATTCCCCTATTAAACGTAAACGGAACAACTAGAAAGTTTCTAACAAGAAGACCTATGATGATTGAAAACACCGCTCCTCCAATAAGTGGAAACTCTCGTCCTATTGAATTAGCCAAAAATCCAATTAACGTAACTAAACCTACTCCTGGCAGAATGTCTCTTAGAAAATCTATTGAATTAATCAACTTATTTTTAGCCTGGGTCAATGATGTATAAGCCATATTCGCCTCCAAATCATACAAGTACCTTTTCATTCATACGATTACTATCATTCTATTACTACGAAATAAAAAGGAGTGCAGAGCTCATATGAACTCTGCACTCCTATTTTGCTATATTTAGCTTAACTAAACAAGAACTATATGCATCTACAATCGACAGGTGACAGGCACTTGTCGAATAATCTTTATTTCAGCAAATACACTCTCGCTTCATAAGGCTTTAATGTTACTTCTTCAATTTGCTCGTTTTCTTCAACCGAATAGTTACTTATTAACAGTTCCTTCGCCTCTACTTTTAAGCTATTAGGTAAGCGGAAAGTAGGTGTTCCCCCGAAGAAATTAAGTATGACTAGTAACTTCTGATCTCCAAGAGTTCGAGTATAGGCATAGATTTCCTCGTCCTCTTCAAGGATCAGCTCATAGTTACCATAAACAAACACATCATGCTTTTTACGGAGTTGAATGAGTTCCTTATAATAATTAAATATGGAATGTGGATCATGTAATTGATCCTCAACATTTATGGTCGGGTAGTTTTCGTTTACTGCAATCCAAGGTGTACCTGTAGTAAATCCAGCCTGCTCACTGGTATTCCACTGCATTGGGGTTCTTGAATTGTCTCGACCCTTATGATGAATTCTCTTCATGATTTCATCACGGTCTTGACCTTGCTCTACCACTTTCTCTCGGTAATAATTTAGAATTTCCACGTCTCGGTAAGATTCAATTGAATCAAAAGCGACATTTGTCATTCCAATTTCTTCACCTTGGTAAACATAAGGTGTACCTGATAGTGTGTGGATATAGGTAGCCAGTAACTTAGCTGATTCTGACCAATACTTCTTGTCATCTCCAAATCGAGAAACCGCTCTTGGTTGGTCATGATTATTGAAGAATAATGCATTCCAACCTTTTTCATACAGTTCTGTCTGCCATTTTGACATGATTTTCTTTAGATCCAGCAGACTCCACGGCTCGACTCCCCATTTTCCTTGAACCCCAGAATCAATCCCTGTATGTTCAAATTGGAACACCATATTGAATTCATTACGGTCTTCTCCTACATAGAGCAGGGCTTCTTGAGGTCCAACACCAGAGGTTTCACCGACCGTCATGATATCGTAATGACTTAAAACTTCCTTATTTAATTTTTGTAGCTGTTCATGCACCTGTGGAAGGTTTGAAAACATTTTATATCCTGTATTCCATCTCTGATCTTCAGGATTCGGATCATCAGGGAATCCCTCTGCTTTACCCATATGGTTAATCGCATCTACACGGAATCCATCAATTCCTTTATCTAACCACCACTTAATCATGGAGTATATATCTTTTACCACTTCAGGGTTATTCCAGTTTAAATCAGGTTGCTTCTTGGTGAATAAATGCAAGTAGTATTCACCCGTTGCTTCATCATATTCCCATGTCGATCCACTGAAGAAGGATTCCCAGTTATTTGGTGGGCCACCATCTTTACCAGTCTTCCATATATAATAATCACGCTTTGGGTTATCTTTCGAAGAACGGGACTCAATAAACCAAGGGTGCTCATCAGAAGTATGATTCACAACCAAATCCATAATGAGCTTCATTCCTCTTCCGTGAACTTCTTCAAGTAATGTATCAAAGTCTTCCATTGTTCCAAACTCTGACATAATCCCATAATAATCGCTGATGTCATATCCATTATCATCATTTGGCGATTCATAGATAGGAGATAACCAAATAACATCAATACCCAGCTCTTTTAAATAATCTAGCTTTGAGAGAATACCTTTCAGGTCACCAATGCCATCTCCGTTACTATCCATAAAACTGCGAGGATAGATTTGGTAGACCACCGCTTCTTTCCACCATATTCTTTTCATATATATCTCCTTTATAACTCTGACTATTTGATAGATCCTTGCATAACTCCATTAATAATGGCACGTTGACCAATCATATAAAGGATTAGAATTGGTAGTACCGTTAATAAGATAGCTGGAATTAGCAATTCCCAGTTGTTCATATACGTTCCGTTAAACACCTTCATCATAACCGGCATGGTATATACTGCTTCGTTATTTAATACTAAAGAAGGAAGTAGATAATCATTCCATATCCAAAGAACGTTTAGTATGGATACTGTCACCGCAATTGGCCTTAACATCGGGAACACAATGATAAAGAAAGTTTGGATGGTGTTACATCCATCAATTCTTGCCGCTTCCTCAATTTCAACTGGAATGGATTTAATAAACCCATGGAAAATAAAAATGGAGAGTGCACTACCAAATCCAATATAAAAGAAAATCAACAAAGGAATTGGAATGGCATCTATTAATTGCAGTTTCGCACCATAAATATAAATTAAAGGAATCATTAAAGTCTGAAACGGAATAACCATGGAAGCTACTAAAATGATAAAGAAGAATTTATTATATTTCGTTGGTCTTCTTACCATATGGTAAGCTGCCATCGCTGAAAAGATAACGATAAACAATGTACTTAAGGAGGTAATAACAAACGTATTCTTAAAAGTTACTAAGAAATTCATTTTCTCTATTACTTCCATAAACTGTCCAAAATCCCAGTTTACCGGTAATGAAAATGGATTTGTAAGAATCTCTCCATTATCCTTAAACGAGTTAATTACTAATAGCACAAACGGGAAGATAAATGTAACTAACGCTACGATAGCGATGATATAGGCTAGTGTTGAAGTCACGATTCGTTGTGTTCTCATTATGCTTCAACCTCCATTTTCTTACTTGAGTAAACTTGAATACCGGTAATGACAGCAACAATTAAGAAAAGAATGATCCCCTCTGCTTGCCCTGTTCCGTAATTCGCCTCAATAAAAGCTTTATTTACAACATGCATGGACACCATTTCTGTACTACCAAAAGGTCCACCCTTTGTTAGTGAGAAGTTTAAATCATAGACCATGAAAGCATTTTTTAATGACAAAAAGACCGTTACAACAAAAGAAGGTACCATGAGTGGAATTGTCACGTTAATGAGCCTTCTAAATGAACTCGCTCCATCTATTTTAGATGCCTCAATTAATTCTTTTGGAATACTGATGAGCCCTGCAATAAAGATAATCATCATATATCCTGATGTTTGCCACACCATTACAATAACCATTGACCAGAATGCCATTGTTGGATCACCTAGCCACCCTAGCTCTAACCATTCAATACCAAATCTTTTACCAAATGCAGGTAAAGACTGTACAAATATGAACTGCCAGATGTATCCAAGCACAAGTCCACCAATTAAGTTTGGTGTAAAATAAGCTGTTCTTAAAGAATTTTGTATACGTAACCCGGATGTAACTAAGTATGCCAAACCAAACCCTACTATGTTTACAAAGAAAACAGTTGCTAATACGAACTTCAGTGTTAACCACATGGATTCCCAGAATTTAGTATCCTGTACGGCATTTACATAATTCTCAAGTCCAGAAAACACCATTGGATCAACTGGAGTACTCATTCGGTTAAGCGTTATATAAATTCCATAAAGAAACGGGATCGCAACCGTGATAATAAAGAAAAAAGTAGTAGGACCAAGGAATAAGAATGAATTCCCCCAATGAGCCCAACCTTTTTTACGATGCGTCATTTACTTCACATCCTATAATAGTAATTTTTTAAACCAATATTAAAATTCCCTATAAAGCAAAAAAATATCTCTTAACTAAGTCTATAAGCTAAAACAAGTGGGCGAGTTATAAACATATACTCGCCCACCTATATGGTGTTTAAATTATTGCTATTTATTATTACTCAAGACCTTCAAAGTAAGATTGGAACACTTTCGCAAGATCTTCTCTGCTTAGTTGCCCTGCAATATGCTTTTGCACTTCAGGTCCAATACTATTTGACCAATCTCCAGCACTAATATAGTTCGTGCTGAAAGGCATTGTGTTACCATTTGCAATAGCATCAGCAATTGCTACTCCAAGTGGGTTTGTAACAGTATTTGGATTGTTCTTGAAAGCAGAAATAATTTGTGCTTTATTTACAAGGAAATCTTGACCTGCTTCATCAAATACTAACCAATCAAGAAACTTCTTTGCTGCCTCTTGTTGTTCTTCAGTAGCCTTTTTATTGATAACCATTACTTGAGTAGGCCCAACCGCAATCTTACTGTTTAGTGGATTGTCAGCATTGTTATCTACTGGAACTGGCATAAAACCAAAGTTATCTCCAGCTACTGCTTGAAGTGAGTCATATGCCCAGTTTCCATTGAATAGGAACGCTGATTCACCTTTTCCAACAGCAACGTGAGCAGAATCATAGTATTGTCCAATTGGACGCTCACCATATTGGTTATATTCTTTAGAAGTTAACAATGATAATGTGTCATAGTAACCATTCCACATTTCATTCTTAGTAAGGTCAGCTGATCCTGACTTTAATTGATCAACAAGTGTGTTAGGATCTTCTTCTTGGTTTAAGAATAATGAGCTATAGTGGTTACCTACAGACCACGCTTCTGTTTGGTACGCAACCGGATATTCAACACCAGAAGCCTTCACCTTATCTAATAATTCCTTTAGCTTATCAACTGTGTTAATTGAGAATGGATCGAAGCTGCCTCCAACTGCCTGCTCAACAACTTTTTGATTGTAAACTAGACCCATACCTTCTACTGCAAATGGGAAACCAACAACTTGACCTTCAGCATTTTTAAATGCAGAGTCTGTTTCAGCAACCCACTTCTCGTTAGATAAGTCAATTCCTACATCTTTGTATTTATTTAAAGTTGCATAAGGTTCAAACATCGCTAATGTAACAACTTTACCTGAAGCGGTTAATTTATCGAAAACATTTAAGCTATCACCAACTGCAATTGAGTTCACTTCTACATTGATATCAGGGTTAGCATCCATGAATGCTTGTGCTGCTTCTTTAAATTGCGCATCAATTTCCCCTTTACCGTTTGTAACGATGATTGTTACAGGTTCTGTTGAGTTAGGGTCCGTTGATTCAGTAGTTTTCTCTTCAGTGTTTCCAGCACATGCTGCTAATGATAGAGCTAATACGCCAGCCATACCGAACGCAGCAGTCTTTTTAAGCGTTTTCATAAAGTTCATTTAGGTAATCCCCCTTTATTTTTTATATCCTAGGAAATTTTCTTGCCTATGATGTGATTATATGACACAATATTTCCTAGGTCAACTAAAACAACTAAAAAAAATAAACGCTTTCATAAATTTTGTTACTATCATTTTAAACAAGGTTGTGATTGTCATGAAAATAACACTAAAAGAGATCGCTAAAATGGCTGATGTTTCTACTTCAACAGTCTCTAGAGTTATTAATAATAGTAAACATGTGAACGAAGATCTTCGTAAAAGAGTCTTAAACGTCTTAAAGGAAACAAACTATCTACCTTATGTTGCCCAAACCTTATCAAATACACACGATCAACTATTAATTGGGGTAATTTGTCCTCAATTTAGTAATACTGTACTTGATGACTTAATTCAGGGAATAAATAAGGTATGTAAATTATACGGCTATGACACTGTTATTGGATTAACCGATGGAACCAATGAAAGTGAACAACATTATATTGACCTATTTAGCAACAAATTATGTGTACAGGGCATGATTTTCATGGGGAACCAATGGGAGCAAGAACATATTGATATTATTAACAAGAACCTAACACCTGTTGTATTAATAGGGCAGGTATCTACCCACCCATCTGTCCCATCCGTTCATGTTGATAACATTACAGCTTCTTACGAGGCGGTGACCTATCTTTTGCAAAGTGGTCACCGAAATATAGCCATGATTCGAGGTACAACCGGACAATCAGTTCGTGAAGACCGCTATAAAGGATATGAAAAAGCATTATTAGATGCAGGATTAAACATTCAGGAAGAATGGGTCTTAGATAGCGAGCTATCTATTGAGGGCGGTAAGAAAGCGATGGCAGCCATACTAGAACAACAGTCTATGCCCACCGCTGTTTTTTGTTCTACTGACAACATCGCAATCGGTGCAATGACATATTTGCAAGACCAAGGATACCGTGTTCCTGAAGATATATCCGTCTTTGGTTTTGATAGTATAGAATTATCAAGGCTAGTTCGCCCTAGGCTAAGTACGATACAATATTCGGCCGTTGAAATTGGGATGACTGCAACACGTAACTTAATTAAATTATGTAAAGGTGAACAGGAGGATGTAGTTTCCCATCTTAATGTAATCCATGATCTTGTTATTAGAGAGAGCACGACAGAAAATGCAAAATTATAATAAATATACAGAAAAACCATTCTATTCCTTGATAGAATGGTTTTTTGTATGGGTCTTTCCTAAAACTTTGTTGCTTTGTATCTTAATCCCGAGTCTAATCTGATAGGATAAGATCCGTATTTTAAACGTTAAGAAATCTATGAAAACCATTTTGGCGCAAGGAAATTTTTTTCCCGAGCGGAAAAGGATTAGAAGTAAGGTGGCTACTATTTATTTGCCTCCCCTTATATTTCTTGCTTGTTCCTCTTTTGAAACTTGGCAAATCTCGCATTTCCCTGTTTGACCATCTACTTGATAGACAATCGTGTTCTTTGACTCTAGCTTTATTTTATTTCCTTGCATTACGCTCACCTCTTTTAGATGAACATGCCATCCAAAGAATACTGAAACAAACAAAAAGGGAATTTTCCATGCAGATAAATTTTTGATAATTAGAGTCGAAAGAGAAACTGGTCTAATTCTAGCACTTGGATTTATTTTCATACCGCCACCGTAATAAGGCTGATTCGAGATTGTCACCATTAACACATTTTCAAAAAGCTGCCTCTTCCCGTCAATCTCCAATTCTACGGTTAAAGGTTTATACCTTCTTAATACTTGAAACAAGGCAATTACATAACTAATAGACCCTATCTTCCACTTGTTTAACCTTTTTTTATAAGTTGAGTGATTAGCAGTTTGGGTGATTTCAGCGTCAAACCCAAAGCTGATGCTATTAACAAAAAGTCTTCTATTTCGTTCACGTTTAGAGTCCGTCCAAAAGTTCCCTGGCCAGTAATCTTTATTGTGGTGCTCTACAATTCTTCTAAACACTTCAACTGGATCACCGCTTAGTCCATACCCTCTTACAAAATCGTTTCCAGAACCAGCAGCAATACAGGAAATCGGAATGGTAGGGAAGTGCTTTAAACCATTTACACATTCATGAACGGTTCCATCCCCACCAATTACAACAAAACAAGTAATGGATTCAGAATAGATGGAAGCTACTTGTTGAGCTAGCTTCTCGGCATGTCCTTCATATTCCGTTACATAACTTCTACACTTTACTTGATGATAGAGGGGGTGATTTTTAATCATATTAAATACTTGCACAGCTCTTCCGCCGCCAGCTATTCGATTGATGATAAATATATACATTTATTACGCCCCTCCCGCTAACACCATTTTTACTAATTATAGGTTTTTGCATTACATTAATCTATAAGTATTTCAAAGCAAATCCTCCAAAGAAACCATAATCTAGTCTGAAAATTTTAATTTTTAAAAACTGCAGTTTTATTTCGTTTACCGAAATGTTAAGATAACTTTATAGATTGATAAATTGGAGGAATGTATCATGACAAAACGTCCTATTACTGCTGAAGATCTTAATAAATTTAAGTATGTGGGAGATCCTCAATTGTCTCCAAGCAAAGACAAAGTTGCCTATGTGTTAACTCATGTTGATCAAGAAAAAGATGGATACTTTTCTTATATTTATGTTTCAGATCTAAAAGGTGAAGGAAGAAAGTTCACTTCTCATTATTCAAAAGAAAACCTAGTGAAAGATGTGGCTCCTCAGTGGTCACCAGATGGAAAAGCACTTGCATTCCGCTCAAATCGTACTGGAAAAAATCAAGTTTGGTTATTACATACTGATGGTGGTGAGGCGGTTCAACTAACGGATGTGAAACAAGGTGTGGGAGAATTCGCTTGGTCTCCAGATGGAAGCCAGCTTGCTGTTACCGTGAATGGTGAATTAAAGCTTTCCACCGATAAGGAAGAAAAGAAAGAGGAAAAAAGTGATGTAAAGGTCATCACAAGACTTCGTTATAAAGGAGACGGAGTTGGTATTTATAACGAAGATCGTAAGCACGTTTATTTATTTAATGTAGCTACAAAAGCTTTTACAAAAGTAACGGAAGGAGACCATGACTTTGGGCAACCACGTTTCTCTCCAGATGGTAAGAGCTTATTTTATGTAGGTACAAAGGCAGAAGATAAAGAGTGGGGCTACCTACCTTGCATTTGGAAATATGATATTGAGTCAAAAGAAGAATCTCTTTTCTATCAAGGAAATGGGTATCTAAACTCACCTTCTATATCACCTGATGGTAAATGGTTAGCTGTTGCAGGTCACACTCGTGGGGAAAGAAGTCAAGGAAATGCAAATGTTCTTCTATTTTCTCTTGAAACCGGAGAGTTAAAGAACCTTACAGAAAGCTTTGACTACACTGTAGGAAACCTGGTAGGGGTAGATGCGAAGTATGAAACCGCTGAGCTTCGTTTAATCTGGGACTCTTCAAGCTCTACCATCTATTTCAGTGCTACAGTTGGTGGAGATTGTCAATTATTCAAAGTGAACATAGATGGTGAAGTATCTACTGCACTGTCCCAAGCAGTAGCATCTCTAAATTCTTATGACATCGTAAGTGATGATCAAGCAGTTCTTGTACTTTCTACTCCTCATTCTGTCGGGGACTTAGTCATTCAAGATTTAAATAATGTAGCAAATGTTGAGGTCCTTACTGCTTGGAATGAAGAACTATATAATGACGTCCATTTAAGCACACCTGAAAACTTCCACTACAAGAGCACAGATGGATGGAATGTTGAAGGCTGGATTATGAAGCCTTATGGCTATGAAGAAGGTAAAAAATACCCAATGATACTTCAAATCCATGGTGGTCCTGCAACTGCCTACGGAAATGGACTCCACCATGAAATGCAGTTAATGGCTTCAAAAGGATATGTCGTCCTTTACACCAATCCAAGAGGAAGCCACGGATACGGTCATGACTTCGTAAATGCTGTCATCGGTGATTACGGTGGAATGGACTATGAAGATATTATGGCAGGCGTGGATTATGCATTAGCTAACTTTACCTACATCGATACTGACCAATTATTTGTGACTGGTGGAAGCTACGGCGGATATATGACGAACGTGATAGTAACTCGTACTGATCGATTTAAAGCGGCTGTTACACAACGTAGTATTTGTAACTGGCACAGCTTCTACGGAACAAGTGATATTGGCTTCTTCTTTACAGAATGGCAACACGATCATGCCGATCTATGGGACGATGTTGAAAAACTGTTAAAACTTTCACCACTCACCTATGCACGCAACGTAAAGACACCTACACTGATTTTGCACAGTGAACAGGATTTACGCTGTCCAATGGAGCAAGCTGAACAATGGTATATCGCCCTTAAACGTTTAGGTGTGGAAACAAAGCTAGTTCGCTTCCCGGATGAAAACCATGATCTGTCACGTTCTGGCAAACCGAAGCATCGCTTAGAGCGTTTACAGCATTTAATTGGCTGGTTTGATGATCGCCGAAACTAATAATTAACCTACTAGAAAGAATCCTTAGGGGTTCTTTCTTTTTGCCATATAGAAGTTTTTCTCTGAATTGGCTATCTAGGCACACCCTCCAGTAATTCCTATATACTAATAAAAATACGGTTCAGAGGAGAGTATAAATGACTCACACTACAATCAATCTTTATCCTGCTTCGCTGAAGACCTTAGATGGTACCAAATGGGGTTATATCAATAAGAAGGGGGAGTTAGTGTCAAAACCTTTGTTTGATTATGCGATGGATTTTCAAGAGAACGGCCTTGCCGTAGTCGAAAGATATAACAAGTATGGGATTATAAATGAAAGAGGAAAGTACGTGGTGAAACCACAATTCCTTTCCATCAGTGAATTCTCTGAGGGTAGAGCGGTTGTGTTGGATTATGATGGGTATCACGTCATAAATGAGCAGGGAAAAATTCTGACGACAAAGCCTTATTCCTTTATTGGATCTTACCAAGACAAACGTGCTCTTTTTTCATTAAATGAGAATAATCAACTACTTTATGGTTACCTAGATTTAGAAGGAAACGAAATTATACCTGCTTCTTTTCTTTCAGCAAGTGACTTTCTAAACGGGCAAGCTATTATACAAAAGGATGATCAAACTTCCGCTCTACTCAACCAAAGTGGTCAGGTGCTCTATACGTATCCTTACCCTACCGTCACCAATCTTGGCGAGGGACTACTATCATTTAAGGAGAGTAGCGAGTTTGATGCAAAAGTCGGTGTAATGGATACAAAAGGGACTGTTATTCTTTCGCCACGTTATACATGGATCCAACCGTTTAAAGACCGTCGGGCAATCATAACTGTCGCCGAAGAATATCGTAATCCTTATGGCCTCATTGACACGAAAGGAAACGTGGTCATTCAGCCTATCTATAATGATATCCAACTACTAGGAGAAACGAGAGTTGCTTTAGGCAAAGCCATAAAGGAAGAAGAGCCATACAAAGGTTCATACTACGCAATTGCTGACAATGTTGGGAGATTGCTAACAGACTTTATCTATACATCTGTATTACCTTTTGAAGAGAATGTCGCGTCAGCAAGCGACAGCAAAAGGACATTCTTTATTAACAAGGACGGTCGTCAGGCAACCGGGCTTCCCGTATTAAAGGGCTCAGGTACATTAGCTTTTGAAGGCGACCTTATAAAAGCGACGATCAACCAACGCGTTTCTTACTATTCCCGCGAAGGAAAAGAAATTTGGAAACAGAACTCGGTCATTCCGTTGAATCGACATTACCTTGTGAAAGAAAAGAAATATAATCCCCGAGAAGACTATGTTGTCTATTATCCTCAAATTGAAGGAATGACAAATACAACGACCCAAAGAAAAGTAAATGATCAACTTAAGAAAATGTCCCAAGAACAAAAAATAGATAATGATGAACTACAGGACTATACCTACTCAGCAGATTTTAATGTGGAGTTTTTTAAAGGAATCCTCCTCGTACTAAAACTTGAAGCCTATCAATACCCAATTGGCGCTGCCCACGGTATGCCATTTAAGAATTATCCTCATATTAACTTAAAGACTGGAAAATTCTATCAACTAGAAGATTTGTTTAAAAATAATCAGGAATATATCAAAGTATTAAGCGATATTATCGGAAATCAAATTAAAAATGATCCAACCTATTCTTATGTGTTTCCCGATGCCTATAAGGGGATTAGCAAGGATCAACCCTTCTATGTATCTAGCGATGCACTATATCTATACTTTGCCCCTTACGAAATTGCTCCTTATGCTGCAGGATTCCCAACATTTAAAATTTATTACAAAGAGATTTCAGACATTCTTAACAAACAAGGTGAGTTCTGGAGATCCTTTCACTAAAGTTTTCTCGTCATGATCTTTCAAGTATCTATCGATGACAGGATGGTATCTCTGCTATGAAAGCAGAGGAACTATCCTTTTTAGTAGGCTCTTTTCTAAAACTTTGTTGCTTTTCAATCTTATATTTAAGCAATTTCGCCATATTCAATATGATTAAACTGACTATTTAAAGCTTAGAAAAGAGCAACTATCTATACGAAAACAGCCTTTTAGTATGAGAATAAACTTTTACGAGAAACTAATAGTGAAGATTTTTAAGATCAGGAGGATTTTCAATGGATGTCAAACTATTTCGTGGAATTCAAAAACTATCAGGACGTTCTACATTACTAGATGTTCTCATGATTCTTATATCCAATAGAGCACGTTACATCTATTTTTTCATCGTTCTTTTCATGCTTATAAAAAAAGGTTACGGGAAAAGATTAACCACCGAAGCCTTTATCTCATTGCTGATTTCCCTCTTCATGAATACTACGATTAAATTGTTTTACTACAGACCTAGACCTTTTATTAAAAGAAAGGTTGGCATTCTAATTCCATCAAAGAAGGATTCTTCTTTTCCAAGCAAACACACTTTACTTGTGTTTACGGTCTCAACCATCATCTTATTCTACGAACGAACAGTTGGATTGGTCATGACAGGTCTTTCTATTTTAACGGGTCTCTCTAGAATTTGGACAGGCCATCATTATCCTTCAGATATTCTGGCTAGCGCTGTAGCTGGGTCATTAACTAGCTACTTTGTACATCACTTTACTTCACAGAAATAATATTCACGTTTTCCATCACGATTCGGATAAAAAATGGGTAATTGCTAAAAATGTACATAAACGAGAGTAATATTTAGGAGGATTTTGTCATGAAGAAAATCGCATTTTTTATGTTTTTGATATGGAGCCTTACAGGTTGTAATGGCGTTGCAAATGAGGAATCAGCAACAAGTGAGAACCTTATTACAGGGAATAATGTTAACTATCAGCCTGGTCAATCCAACAATAGCCGGTTACAACAAGTTGGAACCGTTAGAAATGTAGGCAATGGTAGTTCGAGGGGGCTTGGTGATACACTGGAACCAAATCCAATGAGCGACTTTTTTATTGCAGATGTCATTGACCTAACGAATGAAGAAAGAAGAAGACATGGATTACCCAGTTTAACTACAGATATTGATTTACAAAAAGCTGCACAGCTTAAGGCAGAGGATATGTCAGCCAATCATGAACTATCATATCAATCAACGCAATATGGGACTCCCTTCCAAATGCTCCGTAGCTTAGGCATAACCTTTCAAACGGCTGCAGAAAATATAGCGTACGGCCCACAAACACCAAGAGAAGTAGTGGATGCATGGATGAATCACACAGAATACCGTGATAATATATTACATCCAGATATGACTCACTTAGGAGTAGGGTATGTAACAGATGGAAACTACTGGGCCCAACTATTTATAAAAAGATAATTTAGTTCATGGTTGATACATGTTTCTGGTCTCTATTTATTTCTAATTAATAAATAAAGGCCAGAAAACTCTTCCTGAGATTTTTTATTTATACATCTTCGATTTATCTCGCTTTTTAGAGTATTAATAAACTCTTCTTCCAAGTCCAGATTGATTGCCTCCAGATATGCCTCCATTAATTGCTTGTCTGTTAATTGATTCATAGAATCCCCCTAGTTATTAGCTATATTGTTATATTCACTAATTTTAAGATTTTAAACTTATTTTTAGCGATTATTCATTCATTCCTTTACAAATTGTTTTAAAAAAAGCCAGGTTACTGCATGGTAAAGCAGAAAACCCGACTTCATTTATAAAACTTATATCTTTCCTATATACCGCGAATCCCTACTAATCCAGCGTTGACCAGGAACCCAATTAGCAGGCACGACTTCACCCGTTTCTCTTTCATACTGAATCCCTTGAAGGACTCTTATGATTTCAAAAATATTCCGTCCTACTTCTAGTGGATAAACGTTACGTAATTCAATGATTCCCTCTGGATTTATGATTATGGTTGCTCTGTAAGCAGCTCCTACCTTCTCATTTAATACACGATATGCCCTACTAATCTTATGTGTCCGGTCACTTAATAGTGGATATGTCACATTCTTAACTAGTGAGGATGTTTCTGTAAACACTTTATGAGAGAATACACTATCTGTACTAATTGCTAACACTTCTGTATTTAATTCTTTAAACTGCTCATAACTAGCAGCGACCGCTGCCAATTCTGTAGGTCAAACAAACGTAAAATCACTTGGATAGAAAAATAATATCACCCATTTACCACGATAATCTTCTAGACTAATCTGCTTTATACTCTTCTCTACATTGTCATAAGCTTCCGCTACAAATAAGGGAGCAACATCTGTTGTATGGGCACAAAAAGGCTGATTACATTTCTCTGTCCCATCAACATCATGTCTATTACTCATATTTCATCACCTCATTTTCTACTCAACAGTAGTATATGTATAGGTTTTTGTCCTATTGAGCCTATTTGAGTTATTGAGATTATCTATAAGCAAATGATTACTTAGTCTTAGAACATCACAACGACTAGCCAAGCAAAAATTAAGCTTTTGAGTTTTTCCACTGAAGCAACATTCTAGGTTAACAAACACAGTTACCCCTCTATCCTTTTCTAGATAGAGGGGTCTTTCTTCTTTGGTTCTATTCCATGGTTAAAGGTTCAATAAAATCTTACAGCACTGATTTCTCTTTTCTTAGCCATACTCCCATTGGAAGATAGGTAATAATAAATACAACTATTGCTGCTATTTCAAGATTTACATAGTACATGATACCAGAGCCGAAAAAAGATAAGATCGTCTTGGATTCTGTAGGATTAGCTAGGTAGAAGAAATTTGTATCTAGAAGAATATTAATCATAAAAATAGGAAGGGCAATGATATTGAGTAGTAAGAAGCCGGTCCATATGGCTTTCCTCGGTACTCGATAGCCTTCATAGAAGAGGAAATATAAAACAGACCAAGTAATGGCAGAATGATGCAGAAAGTATTTAATAAAACGATAATGTGGAAATTGATAAAACAATTCAGGCGTAACCATACTTAAAATGGCTGGTAATGTACCTGTGAAATACAACAAATAAAAAGCTTTCTTACTTGGCTTCAAAAATAAATAAATGCAAATAAATGTACTAATGGAACATAGGTGAAGCGGTAAACTACCCATTTCCCATTGGTTTGTCGTGATGAGCCATATCTGTGACGATAGTTCACTTATGACCAATATGCTGAACAATGTCCATTTGACTTTAGACTGATGCGATTTAAGGCTACTTCTAAAGAAAATAAGTAAGAAAGATACGAGGATAAAAAACAAAAATGCACCGATATGTTGAATTGAAAATATCTCAAACGTCTGCATCTCTGTTACCGAAAACATGTTGTCACCTCCATTCTGAGTGAAATGAAGTGTGTTATCAATAGTGTATTCGAGATATGGGTTGGTTTAGTCGCGTGATTTGAATGACTAACTATCCTTTTCATTAGAAAAACCAAATCATATAAGATTTGGTCTTTAATCATTACTATACTCTCTCCCAAAATCTGCGCCCGGCAATAGCCGAAACAAAGTCTTTCTCATAATTAGGGTTATTCCTAGCAAAAATCACTCCAGCTAGATTATGTTGATTAGATGGTTGAATGTAAGCATGACCTGTTGTGGCAATACCGATTGGCTTATAGTGTTTATAGGCTCCGTTGATAAAGTCAACCACATACCGATCAAATGCTGGTTGATTCTCTGCACGGCCTCCCACAATATAGAGTGCATCTAGAAGCACATTATGAGTGGAGAGAAACGTCTTATCCACCTTAATGGTCGTACCATCTTCACCTTCCACCGTACCAAGCTTCTCACTGACAACATGGACAAACACACCATTCTGCTTGAGCGCCTCCATTACGCCTCTTACCTCTTTCCCGTTAAACCCATTTCCTATGATGACGCCCACATTTAAAGAGTATGGATAACTCGGGGTATTTGCTTGACTAAGTGCAGGTGATGAGGCTGTAACAGGAACATGCTGTCCTGTTGGCGGATTCACTCCAACATTTTCAGCAATCGTGGTTGCCATCTCTTTATCAACATTTACATACATATCAACCACTTGTTGACGCACAGATACACTTTCTACTTTGGCAAGTTCAAAGCTAAATGCTTCTATCACGTGCTGCTTCTCCACTGGAGATAGACTGTTCCAAAATAATCGTGCATGGGAAAAGAAGTCTTTGAACGAATCACTGATCGCCTTCACCTTATACCCTTCTACCTTTTCAGGATAATGGACATACCCACCTTCCTCTGGTCTAGTTGGTCCTGGTGTATTATTAGCGATTGAGTTCTCAAAATAGTTAACTTGATCTACATCAATTCGATGTCTTTTGAAGCCTTGGCGTTGATTATTGTGAAAAGGACAGATTGATTGGTTAATAGGAATCTCTTGATAGTTGGAGCCACCCAGTCTATGTTGTTGTGAAATTTTATAAGTAAAGGTTCTTCCCTGTAAAATCGGATCATCCGTAAAGTCAATGCCTGGCACTAGGTTCGTTACATCAAATGCTACTTGTTCTGTTTCAGCAAAGAAGTTATCAACATTTTTATTTAATGTCATCTTCCCGATTATTTCTACCGGTACAATTTCTTCAGGCCACACTTTCGTAGGATCTAGAACATCAAAATCATGCTTATATTGATCTTCTTCAGCAATCATTTGTACGCCTAATTCAAAAACTGGGTACGCCCCTCGATCAATGGCGTTCCATAAATCTCGTCTATGGTAATCAGGATCTATACCCCCAATATATTGGGCTTCTTCCATTAAGAGTGAGTGGACACCTAGAATAGGTTTCCAGTGGAACTTCACAAAGTTCGCTTTTCCTTCTTCATTCACAAACCGAAACGTATTAATCGCGAATCCTTCCATCATACGATAGCTTCTTGGAATCGCTCGATCTGACATGGCCCACATTACGAAATGAGCAGACTCTTGGTTATTTGCAACAAAATCCCAGAAATTATCGTGGGCAGCAGATGCAGTCGGCATTTCATGATGTGGTTCTGGCTTAAGTGCATGCTGAGAGTCGACAAACTTAAACGCATCATGAAGAACAAATATCGGAAATTGAAGTCCTAACAAATCATAATTACCTTCATCCGTATAGAATTTCACAGCGAACCCACGGATATCTCTTGCGGTATCTTTTGACCCTCTTCCACCTTGTACCGTAGAGAACCGAGCAAATACTGGCACGGTCGAACCTGGCTCTTGTAAAAATCCAGCCTTCGTATACTTTCTCATTGACTTATATAATTGAAATTCACCGTGTGCCCCAGATCCCCTTGCATGAACCACTCTCTCTGGAATCCGTTCAGTATCAAAGTGCATTTGTTTTTGAAAAAAATGAAAATCCTGCATTAACACAGGACCACGTTCTCCTGCCTTAAGAGTCGCATGATTATTTGCAACCTTTAATCCCTCGTTCGTTGTTATATTCTTACCTGTATTTTTAATTCGATATTGCTCAAGTTGCTCATTTTTACTATTACCGTCCACTTTTTTGTTCGTTCTTGGTGATTGATCCATGGATGCACCTGCCTTGTATTAGGTATGTAATCTTATATATACATATGTAGATTTCTAGGTTGCATATACCATATTTAGTAGTAGTAAAGGTAATTGAGCTTGTTCAATGTTTCTTATCTGAAGACTATATCCACCCTTTTTCAAATAAAAAACACCCTTATTTAAATGGGTGCATCCAAATTTAAAAATTAGTCTTATCAGCAGCAATAATCATAGGGATGAAGAGGAGGATGAGCTGGATATATCCACTTAGGCTTATATGATAGATCCTTCCAATGCCAAGCACCCAATGCAGCTGCACATGCATCAATAGAATGGCTTTTGGCATCTATCTCAATAGGAAGCTGTCTTAGTTCCTGCTCAGCCAACCAATCCCGAATAAATTCTCTAGCCAGCTTTGCTTGTTCATGCTTATAGTTCAAAGCATATTCCAGTTCTTGTTTTAATAGTCTAGATCCAATAACGGCACCTGGATGTACTTCCACTATAGAAATTGGGTATGTGGTGTTTAAGCTCTCTATTTCTCTACTAAGCTTAATCCCTCTTAATGTTAAATATACCATTTTATTTAAGGTAGGTGGCATGATTGATCCCGGTTTCATTCCTAACGATACAATAAACTTTCTTAGCAGACGGTCACCTTCCCTATCTCCGCCCCCGTCTTCATAAGAAAGTGGCGCGTCGATTCCAATTACAACCTCATCTAGTTGACCTTGCTCATAAATTTCTGTTAATATCTCCTGATCACTTACATTACTCTTCCACTTAATAAAATGTAGATGAGATTCCTTTTGTTCAAATACCGTAAGAACTGTATCTTTATGATTGCTAGGCCCTGATAGGTCAATTCCAACTACTCTCATAGAAACTCTCCCTTTTTGCTTACTTTACTACATAATAAAAAATGAGTGTTAATTGACACTCATTCTTTTGAAAATTTTCTTCTACGCAACAATTGAATCGTTACCTTGGTAGTTCACAGGGAGATACACTTCAACAGTTGTTCCTTTATTCTCTTCACTAGATATATTGATCTTTCCACCATGAGTTTCAACAATTTTATAGGTTGTCATCATGCCGAGCCCTGTACCTTTTTCTTTTGTTGTGTAGAATGGCATTCCTATTTCTTCAAGAAATTCTTGAGGAATTCCGCACCCTTGGTCTGCTATTCTTATACAGATTTCTTCTTCAGACATCTTTTTAACTGCAATCTGTAGTTGCCCTCCTTTAGGCATAGCTTCAATTGCATTTTTTATTACATTTATTAAGACTTGTTTAATTTGGTTACTTATACAGTTAATAGGTGGTATGGAATCGTAATTGGTTATGATTTCAACATTGCTCATCAGTGCTTCAGAAGTCAGTAAAACCACTACCTGGTCCGTAATCTCAAGGACATCTTCTTCTTTAAAAGAATGTGCCTGTGGCTTTGCATGCATAAGTAGTTCACTCGTAATACTTTCTATTCGAGAAATTTCATCTGTCATAATATCATAATAGGACGGTACTTCTACTAATGAGCTCTTCAACAACTGCATAAAACCTTTTAAAGAAGTGAGTGGATTACGAATTTCATGTGCGATAGAAGCAGATAACTGTCCAACTACAGAGAGCTTCTCGGACCTTACGAGTACTTCTTCAGAATGTTTTTGTAAGGTAATATCCTTTGCAATTCCGTACACCCCTACAATCTTACCATCTACAACAATCGGGATATTTGTTACATTGATAGGTACCTTATGACCTTCTTTATGAATAACTACTGTATCGTAATTTTGAGTGACGCCATTTGCTGCTTTTTTAAAATGGTCATTTGTTATTGTTAGGTACTTTTCATCCACTAGCCTTTCATATGTTGAATTAAGAATCTCTTTATGTTTATATCCAACCAGCTTTTCAAACCCTTTATTCACACTTAAATAATTCCCTTCACAATCAAAGGAATAAACGGCATCAGGATGCTGTTCAAATAATGATTTATAGTGTTGTTCTGACTTCAGAGCCTCTTGTTTTTTCTCGGTAATATCTTTGAACAAAACGGTAAGTCCACTCTCAGATGGATAGGCTTTTACATCAAACCATGTATGTAGTGGCAGAAAATAAGCATCGAACGCTACTGGAGCTTGATCCTTCATTGCCTTGTTATACATCTCAAAGAACGCTAATTCAACGGCTTCAGGAAACTCAATCCAAACATTTTTCCCCAAAAGATCTTCTCGATTACGAAACAACAATCTACTTGCCTCTTTATTCACATGAGTAAAGTTCCAATCTCTATTTAGCGAAAAAATACCATCTGTAATTCTATCTAAAATCTCTATGGCGTTTAAATCATTGACAATCATTGCGATCCTCCAAAAAAATTCGCCTTTTTTTCACATGGTTATGTAGGTTATTGTGCCTTTTAATAATTTAGATTCCTCTATAAGTCTTTTATAATAGGCTCCTTTCTAAAACTTTGTTGCTTTCTAACTACCTTTTCTGAAAAATGAAACTCACTTACAACGATAAATACCATACTTATCATTTAGAAAAGAATTAATCTAGTATTGAAAACAATCTATACGAAAACAGCCTTAAGTATTATCATTATTCCCATTAAATATCGTAAACTTTCAAATAATAAAGATTATTATAATCATATCTTAAGTCACTAGAAGTTACCATGCCTGACACATCAAAAAAACACCTGCTTGGGCAGGTGTTCCTATCTAGGTTAATGTTACCAAGAATAAATTCATATCACTCATAAATGGCATAGCCCAATTTTTTGAGATCCTCATATACAATCCAGGAATACTTTTTTCTTCCTTCTCTGTTTAAATGATCTGGATCAATGAAAAATTCCTTATTGTTTACGAATCTTGAATCACTCATATAATTTAGAAATGGGACATCTAATTTAAGATCTTTTAAATACTGAAACACGAGTCTATCCATGACTTCCTCATCGAAATATTCTAGATAAGACTTATGCACAGGCTCCATGGTTAATATGACTTGGTAGCCTTTCTCATGACAATAATCTACAATCTCTTTTAACTGCTTCATGTTTCGTTCAATGTTATTGTTTTCAACTGCTTCTCTGTATTGGGCTTCTACTTTCTCATACTTTCTTCCCGAGTAGTTTTTACCGTCATTTGCCCAAGGTTGGTGAGCATCCCATCTAAATTTCTTCAATTTCCCCGAGAGCGCAGAGTTAAAACTCCCACTATTTATACCAGGTACATACAAGTAACTGTAATAATCTAGTAAACGAAACGGTTCGATCTCGTTACGATCTAAAATCTTATAATAGTTTCCTATATTCTTGGTCTCAGAATTGGCGAAAGTAATTTGAGAGATGGAAACAATTACTACTCCACCTGGTTTAAGGTACTTGCCATACTCTCTTAACAATTTAAAATCGTATTCAATCGTCTGAGCAGGAAGTGCTAAGTCCAGATGAGATAATCCAGTAGGCTTAAAATAATAGCCGTACATTGAATGAGATGCACCAAGATTGATGATATCAACTGGATATGGATGTTTCTTAAAAGCCAGTATTGCACCGCTTATGTTGTAATCATAAGAATCTTTTACAAATTTATTTACTGGCACAAACAGTAATATAACAACAGTAATGGTCATTGTGATCTTAATGAATAAACGTCCCATAGCAAATCCTTTCAACACAGTGTTACTTTTTCTAAAAGGCTGTTTTCGTAAAAATTGTTGCTTACGTAAAAATCCCAAAAGCCGGATTTTTACTCGGTAGTACAGTGTCCAGTGCTTTAAATATAGAGAGTTGCTCTTTTCTAACAATGACCACTTCGGTTTTACGAACAAAAAAGGGTAGGTTTTTAGAAATATGAGCTTGAAAAGCAACAAAATGTTAGAAAAGAGCCTTCTAAAATGATATAAATGGCTGGAATAGAAAGCGACTAAATTCCCATGGAATTTGTATTAAAATCCGCCATAAATAAACCCTTCACCCGAAACACCGAATACAAGAACTGATAGAAGGATAAAAATATAAAAGGCAAATCTAGCAAATATCGGGCGCTGCGATAGCAATTTCCATGTGGAGACATTTTTTCTTTCAATATACTGAAAAAGTTGGAAAATGATAAAAAATAAAATAAAAATCACTAAATCTAGTAATGAAAAAATTTCCAATGCTTTAACAATTCCCAATGGACTCCAAGAGCTAATGGTTAAGAAAAGTTGTGCATTTTCAAAAGCTTCTGTGACAGAACCTGATCGAAAAAAAACTCTAGAAAAGCAAACTAGAAGGAAGGTTATTGCGATTTTCACCCATTTATGTAGCACTGGATTTCTATCCAAATAAATGAATGAAGCTACTTTTTCACGATGATGTTTTGTATAATCTCCAAACACTCGATAAAACCCATGAATTAGACCCCACAAAACAAAAGTCCAAGCGGCTCCATGCCAAATGCCACTTACTAAAAAAGTAATGACAATTGCTACATAAACTTCACTTCTTTTCTTTTTACCTTTACACAATGGGTAAAAGATATAGTCCCTTAGCCATGTAGATAGCGTTATATGCCATCTATTCCAAAAATCCGATATCGAAACCGCAAAGTGCGGTTGCTTAAAGTTTTCTGTCAAGTTGATCCCTAGCATTCTCGCACATCCGATGGCAATGTCACTACACGCAGAAAAATCAGCGAACAATTGTATTGAGAACAATATAGTAGCTAGGACAATTTGGGAACCAGTCGGGTTAGGGCTATCGAATACACTAGATACTATTGGAGCAAGACGATCTGCAATTAATGTTTTCTTAAAAAACCCCCATGCAATTCGCTTCATCCCATAACTTATATTCTCATGATTTAAACGATGTTCAGCTTTCAATTGTGGAAGCAATTTCTTAGCACGTTCAATCGGCCCAGCTACCAATTGTGGAAAAAATGCAAAATAAATAGAAAAATAGCCGTAATGTCTTTCTGCTTTTTGTTTTCCATAATAGATATCCACAAGGTAACTTACTGCCTGAAAAGTATAAAAAGAAATCGCCAATGGCAATACTATTTCCTGGTATGGCACGGAATAATTCCAATTAAAGTAATTCGCAACTGCTCGAATCGATTCATTTACAAAGTTAAAATATTTAAACCAACCAAGAAAAAACAATAGCAGAGAAATACCAACGAGCATGACGTTTTTCTTCTGTTTTTTTGTCTCCTGTTTTTCAATGAAAATTCCAGTAAAATAAGTTAAAGCTGTGCTTGCAAGTAGTAACGGTATAAACTGGATACTTATGATTGCATAAAAAACGTAACTTGCTACTATTAAAAGAATCCATCTGAATCGATGGGGGATTAAATAATAAGTAAAAACGATTATTGCAAAAAATAGGAGAAACTCAATTGATATAAAAGCCATACAATCACCTAATAAAAATAAACTTAAGATTTTCATAAGACGATTCAAAAAAACCTAAAGTTGTCCAATTTGCATGAAACACTGAAATGTGTAACGAACCCTTAAGAACGAATAAATAATGTTTTAATGTAGGACTCACGTTATTTCAATGTTCCTCCTAGAAGGAAACAACCTAAGTTTCAGATCTTTAGTATTTAAGATTAGTCACGTGTATCACATTTCCTGTTACTCTTACAGGCGACTACAGATTATTTACATGTAGGTAACTCACTATAGAGGATCTTTCCAAAATGATTACGTGGTATTTCTTCAATTCTCATAATCTTAAAGCCTTTTAAGTTTAATTTTTCCTTAATTATTTTTTTTATTTGAACATCATCATCATTTAATGTATAAATATACATCTGGTCATCCGTGCCAGCGCAGATACAATCATGATCATGCTCCTGTAAAAGTCCTTCAACTTCATCAAGGCTGATACGGTTTCCATAGATTTTAATCATTCTTTTGATTCGGCCAGATATAAAAAAATATCCATCCTGATCAAAGAAAGCTTGATCACCTGTACGCAAGATCCCGTTGTTCTCATCTTTTTTCGAAAGATCGAATAACGACTCAGCATACCCCAAAGATACATTTGCTCCTTTGTATATTAATTCGCCCTTAACATTAGGCGTTGTAATATGGTTACCATCATCATCTTGTAGCATCAGCTCTCCACCTGGTATGGCAATACCAATACTTCCGACTTTATCAAGATTTTTTTCACATGGTAAATAGGCCATCCTCGCTGTTGCTTCAGTTTGGCCATACATGGAAAAGAATTGGATTCCTTTTTCATAGCATATTTTTGCAAATTTGGAAGATAGAGTTGAGCTTAATTTTCCACCTGCTTGAGTTAATTTTTTTAAACTCGGAAGATTGATCTCCTCAAACTTCAATCTATCAAGCATCTCATACACGAAAGGAACTCCTCCAAAAGTTGTTACTTGGTGTTCTCTACATAAGTCCCAAAACTCTTTTTTCATAATAGAATCATTCGTTACAATAATCGTTGCTCCACATATGAAATGACTATTTATGATAGAGAGCCCATAGGAGTAGTTCATTGGAAGTGTTGTGATAGGTTTATCGTCTTCATTAATGTTAAGGTACTTTACTATTGATTCAGCGTTACTAAAAATGTTTTCATAACTTAAACGAACAAATTTGGGGCTCCCTGTACTTCCAGAGGTTGTTAAAAGGAGCGCAAGGTGTTCGTGTAAATTATGTTGGAAATAGGTCAGACATTTATATAATGTGTAATCTCCAAACACAAATGAACATTCCATTACTTCTAATAGATCTTGATTTTCACTACTTGCCCAAATGTAAGTAGGCTTATATATGTTAATCAGTTTGCGTAACATATCAATATGGATCGATGCGTCCAAAAGTACAGGTACTACACCACCTCTGATAAAGCCCACGTAGCCAAATAAAGACTCTTTATTATTGGAACATAAACAAAAAACGAGGGTTCTTTCACCTACATGACCACAGATATCGTCAGCAATTTCTAACATCTCAGAGTAAGTATAATTTCGATTAGCATATACAGCGGTCCGGTTCCCAAACTCCTCAAGTTTTTTGAAACTATTCATTAATAAAGTCCACTCCTAAGCGCTTCAATAGCTCAATTCCGGATAAGTAAGAGTTGAACTCTGTAATCCACTCTGAATCTATTGAGACATTAAAAACATCCTCCATCTCGGAAATGAGTGCCATATGTCCAATCGAATCCCATTCTCTTGTAACTCCAAGTGCTATATCTTCGCTTACATCATTTTCTTCCAAGTCCAGCGCATTAATAAATGCATTTTTATATTTATCTATATTTCTCATCCATTTACACCCTTTCAATATTCGCATCTGTATAAAATATTACTTACAAATATAATTACCTTCCTCCAGCAACCACATCTTGAAAAGACTACTCCTAAAATTCACGGTAACTAATCCCTATTTCTGTCTGGTTTACTAGAGTCAATGTTAGTTTTCAATGGAACACAATAGCTTCTATTGATAACAATAATCATTTTCATATAAGATTCTAGCATACCGCCTTTCAAAAGGTCAATAACTCATAGAACCTATTAAATTGATAATTACCTCCTCTAAGTGACACATTTTTCGTAATAGTTTTAGAGGGTTGAAGGGGTTTGCAACATGAGCTAAATCCTGCAGAACATATATGACAAAATTAGGATGAGACCTTCAGAGCGAGAAGCTATTTTTGGTATATAGTAGGAATTGAAAACGGAATGACTAAGAGTATAATTATGAATATCTAATAACTGAAATTTTACATCCTACCGATTAACTCAGTCTATATGAAAAAAATGGCACTCCGGTAATAGATTACCGGAGTGCCCCTCCTCTAATTGAAACGTTGCAGATTCCCCTTTTAACAGGAGCCTGGTTCTTCTTTTAAAGTCATCTGCGATACTACCTCAACGTGGCTTAGATAGTGATCTCAGATAGTGTGGTGAGTGGTGTGTACACTTTACTTTTCCTTTGGGATGTAATGTTTTATTGGAGAATCAATAATTTACAGTTTTATAGTGAATAATCCTTCATTAATATTTTATGTATTAATGAAATTAACTAGATAGAAGATAATAATAAGGTCTAACAAATATCCACCTTATCCTACGTTTAATCCTTATCAGTATCCTCTAGTTCATCGTTTTCTTCTGATTTTTCTTCTGATTTTTCTTCTGATTTTTCTTCTGATTTTTCTTCTGAGTTTTCTTCTGCGTCTTTATCTGGGACGTCATCTGTCTCATTTTCTTCAGTTTTTTCAATGTCATCTCTAGAATCTTCATCGCTTTCTATTTCTTCTACTTCCTCAATATCGTCTTTTTCTTCTTCCCTATCTTCATCTTCAGTTTTATTAACAGCATTATTGTTTTTCCTTTGAGGTTCTTGCTTTTTACTTTTTTCCTTGTTTTCATCTATTACTTTCTTATGGTCAGTTATCTTAGTTTCTTCTTTCTTATTTATTGCCCCACTCTCTGAGGACTCTTGCTGACGTGCCTTAACTTCGGTATTCTTTGCTTTAGTATCTGGAGAACTTATTTCTTTAGCTTGCTTTAATCGCTCTTTTAAATCAGCATCCTTGAGCTGGTTTATTTGTAGAATTGTTTGTTTACGTAACACATCTAATTCTATAGTAATTCCTTCTGCTTTTAACTCTTCATATAAACGAAATTTATTAATAGAAAGCTCTAATTCCTGTGCCTTATGAAGCACCTGTATCGTTTCCGATCTCACACTAACTTTTGCATCAATTTTGTGTACCTGCAAGGAATTTTCAACAGCAAGTTGAATGCCCTGAGGTACCTGCACTACTTTTTCGTTAAGTGGGATGACGCTAATTGAGACTAACCCTTTGTCCGTCTTTTTCAAAAAGTTCTGTTTGACTGATTGATTCACAATTTCTGAAACCAACTGATTTACTTTTTTAACATTAGGATCTAAGGAATGAATTATTTTTTTACCATCCTGATTTAACCCTTGTAGTCTCATAATCGATAAATCCTCATCCGCGTAAATTTCTATACTAGGATTAATGTCGAGTACCAAGACATAGGCTTCTTCGGTCTGACTAAAAGTAAAATAAGCAAATCCAATAATAGATAAAAATAGAACAGAAACCATAGATAAATAATGCCATTTTGAAAGTCCCGACCATTCTTCCTTATAAGTAAAAGGTTGACCTATTTTAGGAAAGTCTGAGACAGAACGGGGGACATTTTTAAAGGACCCTTCCTGACACATCAACACGATATATTCTGGAGTTACCTTAATAACGATTCCTTTATATTTTTTCTTTTTTATCATACTCGTACACTTCCCATTGGAATTTGAATATATTGTGATAAGCGCCTCCATTCAGGATGCAAACCTACAATTATAATGGTTACAAGGTAATTACGATGCCGTTCAATTGTCTTCAGGCTATAGTTTGTTCGTTGTATAAATGATGTGACAGGAATACGCTTCTTCTTAATAAATTGGTCTATTAGATCCGGAAAGCTTAAGAAATGCTGAGCCATTTCTATTAAACTAGCTCGCGTATCTCTATGTTTAGGTGTATACTTTTCAAGGTCTTCGAAGTCAATCCCAAATTGACTTAAAATCTCACTAAATTCTAAGATTTCCTCAACTAAATCTGTTGCTTCTACTACCTCTCGATAGGACTCCATTGATTTTATTATCTCAATCGAAGAGGTAGCTTCGACTCCCGACACCTTTATATGAAGATTCACGTTCTTCTTTTCTTTCCGAAAAAAATCTATTAGATCCCTTTTAATTAATAGGTAAGCATAGTTCAAAAATGTTCTACCGCTGTTAGCATTAAATGTATCAATGGCACGGTTGAATGCTAACAAGCCCACACTTGCCTCCTCATCACTCCAGGTAATATATCGCCCAGTAATGTGACCGACTGCATTTAGAATATATGGCTTATAGTGTCGGATTAGCTTTTCTCTAGCTAATTCATAACCATTGACCGCTTCAGATATTAAATCAGCTAGTGTTTCCTCTTGCATGGTGTTCACCCCTAATTTACAAAAAAATTCGACAATTTTAGCATACTATTTTATTCTCACAGGGGTAAAGGACTATTTAATGTCATTTCATTCCAAGGACCTTTCTTATACAGAGAGAAACCTAAATGGTAAGGAGCCCTTTAAAAGGGCTCCTTTGAATATTACTCTTCGTCTTCGTCCTGTTCTTCATCTTCCTGGTCTTCTTGGTCTTCTTGGTTTTCTTGGTCTTCTTGGTCTTCTTCATCTTCAGTCTGATCTTCTTGTTCTTCTTGCTTTTTACGTTCTTCTTCAGCTTTCTTTTTTGCTTCTTCTTCCTGTTTCTTCTTTTCCTCTAATTCTTTTTGTCTTTTACGCTCTTTTTCTAATGCTTCTTTCTTTTGTTTTTCAGTTAATTCTTTTTGTCTTTCGCGGTCTTTTTTAGCTTGCTCTTCTTCCTTTTTCTTTACAGCTTCAGCTTTTTTCTCCTGTTCTTCCTCTAAATCTTCATCATCTTCATGCTTTTCTTCATCTTCTTCAAGCTCTTCGCTCATTTCCTCTTCTAGTTCGGTTACTTCCTCTTCAGCTTCCTCTTTTAATTCAGCTAATTCTTCTTCCGCTTTCCTCTTTAGCTTTGCAATCTTTTTGTCAGCTTCTTCCTGTGTTATTTCTCCTGCTGCTAGCTTTTCTTGAATGTTTGTTAACTTTTCAGCTGTTTCCTTTTCAAGCTCAGCATATTCCTTTACAATTTCATATTCTATTTTTTGTTTATTAATCGTTTCCATTGCTTTTGTTAATTGTTCAATTGCTGCTTGATCACCTGATTCTAATGCTTTTTCAAAGGCTTCTTCTATTAAATCTTCTTTTTTATTGATTACTTTTTTAACAATTGCCGATGGCTCTACATTTAGTTCTTTAGCAATTTCACCAAAGCCCTTGCTCTCATCCTTTAACAATGCCACAATTTCTGCTTCCGTCTTTCCGCTCGCTTCAGCTAAAGTAATGACCTTAACAATTTGTCCAAATCCAAGACCCTCAGCACGTAAAGCCTTTACTTTTTCAGCATCTAAATCCTTCACAATATTCGCTACAAGGAATGCTTCCTGCTTCTTATCAGTTAAAACCGCTAATTGCTGCTCATCTAATACATTTTCAACAGCTGGATCAACTGTTGTTGCATTTTCTAATTCAGTTGTCAGGTCTTCTTTTACTTGTTGATCAATTTCTTCATCAATAACAACCTCTGATACCTTTTCCTGAGCTTCCTGTAAAGTAGCTAAATACGAATCTATTAAACTGGTGATGTATTGATCCTTTGAATCTACAGCCATTTGACTAGATTCAGATAAACGTTCTTGAGCAAACTGTAATAATAACTCTGATTCCTTCTGGGAATCTGTTGTGAATAATAACTGGATATTTTCACTCATTTGATCAAAGAAATAAAAGAAACTATCTGGAGTAACCCCTGGTGTTACTAATGGCACCTCTACTGGTAGTTCAATAACTTTTTCCGTAGTAGCGGTTGTATCCTCATTCGCATAAGCCGATGTTCCAAATAATAGTGCTCCTGTAAAAACTCCTGCAGACAGTAAAGATTTAAAATTCTTGTTCAAGCTTCTCTCTCCCTTTTATACTTTTTTGAAGGTTGATAAAAGCCACTCCGTACGAGCGATCGGCAGCTGGCTGACATAGGGTATAACCCGTTAGTCCCTCTAGCTTTGCGTCACCATTTTTCAATGGGTTTGCCTTTATCAATCTTTCTACTATTCTATACGAAAGCTTGTGGGTATTTAAGGGGGGGGGAATTCTTATTATTAAATAGAAAATATATTTATTTCTTATTTTTATAGCTATAGCTTATTTAATCAAAAAAACGAAAGTCCTTGATCTATACCTGATTACTTATTATGTGAAGAGCTTTCATCTCTTTTAAAGTTCCTTCATTCTCAAGTTCATGGCAGAAGATGTTCGTTTGACCACTTATAGTATGCAGCTAGAGAAATGCCAGCTCTTCTAATGTATTTGGAAAAATTCCTTAATGTTAATTCTCCTTTTTCGTATGCTATTAAAATTTCATACTTTTCTTCTTTAGAAGATTCTCTTCTAGCCATACAAAATACTCCCCCAAAGGAAACAGATTTTTTTCATCTGTCCCTTTAGGGGAGTATGTATTAGCTTCCGTGCCTTCTAAAATCAAATCTATCACAAATTCATTAGTAATATTGAGGTGTTTGAAGAGGCTCTATTAAAATACACTTTAATTTTAAAAACCCCAACAGCATGAAAGGGCTTAAGCTACTCATGCCCCTTTAGTTTTAGCAATGCTACGCACTCCACATGTGTCGTATGTGGAAACATATCCACTGGCTGCACTTCTGTCGTCTTATATCCGCCGTCCTCTAGTACTCGTAAATCACGGGCAAGTGTAGCTGGATTACAGGATACGTATACAACCTTCTTTGGCTTCATTTTAATAATTGTCTGTAGTAATGCTTCATCACAGCCCTTACGTGGAGGATCTACCACGAGTACATCCGCTCGAACTCCTTGAGCATACCACCATGGGATGACTTTCTCTGCCTCTCCAACTGCAAATTCCACGTTTTGCATACTATTGATTTTAGCATTTCGCTTTGCATCTGAGATGGCTTCCGGTACAATTTCTACTCCATACACATGCTTGGCTTTCTGAGCAAGGAATAGTGAGATGGTCCCAATACCACAGTAGGCATCGATGACGGTCTCACTGCCATTAAGCTCTGCATATTTCAATGCTTGATCATATAATACTTTTGTTTGTTTCGGATTGACCTGGTAAAACGATCTAGCTGAGATGGCAAACTTGATGTCACCAATATAGTCATAGATATACTCTTCGCCCCAGAGGACCTTTGTATGATCCCCCATGATGACATTTGTCTTCTTACTGTTTACGTTTTGCACGATTGATTTTATACTAGGTGAAATCTTCCTAATCTCGTCGACAATTTGATCCTGATTCGGTAGCTTATCCTCTTTCGTAACAAGCACCACCATGGCTTCGCCCGTTACCTGACCATAGCGCACCATGATATGACGCAAGTTCCCGCTATGTCGCTCTTCGTTATAGGCACGAACGCCGTGTGTGTCACAGATTCTTTTCGCGGCCTGAACAAGATCATCATTAATTTGCTCTTGAATGAGGCATTCTTCCATATCAATAATGTCATGAGAGCGTTGCTGATAAAAACCGGCTACTAAGCCACCTTCTTGTTCTCCCACTGGTACCTGTGCTTTGTTTCGATAGCGCCACGGCTCGTCCATCCCCATGACAGGATGCACAGGTACATCCTGAATCTGACCAATTCTTGCGAGTACCTCAACGACCTGCTTGTGTTTAGCTTCTAGTTGTCCTTCATAACTCATGTGCTGAAGTTGACAGCCTCCACAATGTTTATAAATAGGACATGCAGGCTCCACGCGATCATCGCTTCTTGTTTCAAGCTCCATTAACCGACCAAAGGCATAGCCTTTTTTTACTTTAACTATTTTAATGGTTCCTTTTTCACCTGGAAGTGCGCCTGCGACAAATATAGGAAATCCCTCTACCTTCGCCACACCTGCACCATCATGTGTTAAATCTTGAAAGGTAACCTGATATAATTCATTTTTTTCTATTGGTGTTATACCCTTTGACATATACTTCTTCCTTTTTAGAGGCTCTGTACTTATCCGTTATTCCATTTTAGTAACAGCCTTTTTATTAGATGACTGCCGTCATTTTATCATAGATAGGGTAGTGAAAGCTATTTACTCAAGTCTCTTTTATACGAAAAGCCTTACTCAACAAGTTCTGTTAAATCCATCATAATCTGATTAAGGTCTACCTTTTCATCTGGATCAGCCATATCGTATAAGGCACGAATTTTATGGTCAGCGTCAACTAGATACATGGTAGTCCGGTGGACAATAAAGTTATCTTCTTTCTTAAAACTCATTTGAAAATCGGTTGCAATATCGTCTGTCTGTTCTAGAGAAGTTCTGACTACCTTCCAGCCCGTAGGATCTACGTCAAATGCGTTTGCATATTGTACTAATCTTTCCTTCGTATCAAACTCTGGATCTAGGGTGACAGTTACAAACTCGATCTTTTCAGCGAATGTCCCTTTTTCTTTTAACTGCTCCTGTAATTGCTTTAGATCCACAAACGTTAAAGGGCATATATCAGGGCAGTTTGTATAAAAGAAAGCCACGATTTTTACTTTATTATTATTAAAATCATAGGTGTCACCTTCCATTGTCTCTACCTGAAAGGGTTCTATACTTTTCAATGCTGGCAGTTTTTCATCATTTGGCCATAAGAAGTAGACCAGTACCGATCCAGCCACTACCAGCATGACCCATATCCATTTTTTCATCATGTCCCTCCTTACACGCGAAGTGAAAACCTAACCAACCACATGGTGGTAAATAGAATGATCGTCCCAAATATAGAGAAAAGGATTATATTATTTGCGATATCTCGGGCAGCTGTCCCTGGTAACCCACATAACGAAGGATCTAATACCACTAATCCCAACATACTTCCCATTAATCCTCCAATTCCTCCGTTCCAAATCCCTAGAAGTATCGTTTGCATCTTATATAAAGAACCAAATAATGCACCTAGCAAGACTCCGACTATCACTGCTGCAATGACCATAAAGGAAGTCCCAGGGATAAGAAATATGAGCATCATAGCTAGAAAGAAACTACTAACACCTGTAGAAGCGAACGTATAATTTTTTCCAAAGCGGTCATCAAATAATTCCTTACGTTGGGATAAGGAATAATACGTATGAAAGATAACTAGAAGCTGCACGAACGTTAGTAAAATAACCATTGGTTCACACCCTTTATGTTCCTCTGGCTGAAATCGCAACAAAACTATATGCTACAATTAACGCCAGTTCCATAAACCACAAGAATAAACTAGACCCATCCGTAACAGCCCCTACCATTGGCGCCATTAATCCCATCATTAGTCCGTTTGCCCAACCCGTAAGCATCGTTTGATAGTCAAAAAGCGCTCCGAACACTCCTCCAACCACCATTCCTAAAATGGCAGTAACAATCGTCACAGGTGCAAACTGTAACGGAAACTGTGCAATCAACAATACACCCGTTGTAATGGCAACCATACCTCCAGCAATCATCGATATATTCATCCCCAGCTGAAAACCAATCAGCCTCCGAATTCTAAAAATATACATAAATAACATAACCGTCAAAATGAGATTCCCATATAAAAACAATCCCTCATGTACCACACTTTTCACCTCATAGTAAAATATGCAGAGGTGAGTAAGATGGTCATTAGAAATCAATAGTTGTTGCTGGATAACAAAAAAAACAGACCCGTCTGGATCTGTTTTAGTTAACCGTATATCTGCGTCACTTTTTCTTTTGCTACGAATACATTTAAATGTTGATAGTAATTAATAAATTCACTTGGTACGACTCCACCATATTCACCGTCTAAGTTTAACTGCATTTTATCGGTCGTACTCACCTTAATTCGGTTTGCTTTTGTATAGATGATATGAGGATCCGTTAAGTGTTCCCCTTTTAAGGCGAGGCTCGCAATTTTTACAAAATCAGCTAGATTCGCTTTTTTTAGAATAATTAAGTCAAACATCCCATCACTAAAATTGGCTGCAGGAGCAAGTTTCTCAAATCCACCGACTGAATTTGTGTTACATACTAGAAACAACATGATGTCTCCTTCAAAAACCTTTCCGTCATATTCAATTTCAACCTGAGTTGGACGAATGGACGGTAGAATTTCCATTCCTTTTAAATAATAGGCAAGCTGGCCAAGTACCGTTTTTAACTTACTTGGCACTTCATACGTCAATTCCGTTAATCTTCCACCACCTGCTATATTTATAAAGAATTGACCATTTACTTTCCCGATGTCTATCGGAAGCGTTTCACCTTCACAAATGATGTTCGTTGCTTCTTCAATCGTTCTGGGTACCCCGATGGCACGGGCAAAGTCATTGGTTGTCCCTACTGGAATAATACCTAATGTTGGTCGGTACTCCTGTTCAGCAAGCCCATTGACTACTTCATTAATGGTTCCATCTCCACCCGCTGCAATCACCACATCAAACCTGCGCTCAACTGCTAGGCTAGCTGCTCTCGTTGCATCACCAGCCCCTGTGGTAGCATGACAAGATGTTTCAAAGCCAGCTTGCTCTAACTTTTGTAACACTTCTGGTAAATGCTTTTTGAAAAGCTCTCTTCCTGAAGTTGGATTATAGATTATTCTCGCACGTTTCATTTTTCATCATCCTGTTATTTATATTTATGGGAATGTCGTTCTCTTTTTAAAACTAGTACACACACTTTTTTTGAGAGTATATTCTTAGGATTTAGGCCTTATACCATATGTATTTGAAATAAGCCTTTTCTATTATACCGGAAAATTTATACATATCCAATTTTTTCACATGGTCAGTATGCTCTATTTTCTATGATGGATTATAAATTGCAAGGCTACTCAGCATACTAAGAAAATCTTTAAATGGTAATGGGGGAAAATTAATGGAGACTTGGGAGAGAAATTTTAACGCTTGGATTCTTTCAAATGAACTCATATACGTTGATTTAATGAAAGTAAAAAAAGGACGTGTCCGACTTTATGGAAGACTATTAGCATATGATATGAATGAAAAATATATCCAGCTTTATAACGATGATGAAAAATCAGTCTATACCTTATCTTTTAAAGAGATCGATCATATCTCTTCAACTAAGCATTAAAAAGCACTCCTTGTAGAGTGCTTTTTAACTGCTTGATATTGTTATCTAAGTTTAATCTCTTCTAGCAATATTTTATTTACTAATGGTGGATTTGCCTGGCCTTTTGTTGCTTTCATAATTTGACCAACTAGGAAGCCAATCGCTCGTTCCTTCCCACTTTTGAAATCATCTATTGATTGAGGATTTGCATCAAGTGTTTCCGTCACGATTTTACGAAGTGTGCCCTCATCAGAGATTTGGACTAGCCCCTTCTCTTTAACAATTTGTTCAGGATCTCCACCTTTTTCTAGAAGCTCTTGGAATACTTTTTTCGCTAGCTTAGAGGAAAGGGTTCCATCTTGAATGAGGCTTACCGTTTTCGCTAAACTTTCTGGTGTTAACGCAATCTCATCAAGTTCTTTACCAGCAGAATTTAAGTAGGCTGATACATCACCCATTAACCAGTTTGTAGCTAACTTCGGATCTGCTCCGCTTTTAACGGTTGCTTCAAAGAAATCAGACATTTCCTTTGTCACGGTTAAAACATTAGCATCATAGATTGGTAATCCAAACTCTTCTACATAACGCTTTTTACGTGCATCTGGAAGTTCTGGAATTTCTGCTCGAATGCGCTCTTTCCATTCTTCATCAATATATAGCGGAACGAGATCTGGCTCTGGGAAGTATCGATAATCATCGGATCCCTCTTTTACACGCATTAAAATCGTTTCTTTCTTTGATTCGTCATAGCGGCGTGTTTCTTGTTCAATTACTCCACCAGAAAGCAAAACCTTCTCCTGACGTTTCTCTTCAAATTCAAGACCCTTTTGGACAAAAGCAAATGAATTTAAGTTTTTCAGCTCCGTCTTTGTTCCGAACTTTTCCTGCCCAATTGGACGTAAGGAGATATTCGCATCACAACGAAGGGAACCCTCCTCCATCTTACAATCGGAAACGCCAGTGTATTGAATAATGGATTTTAACTTTTCTAGATACGCATAAGCCTCTTCAGGTGTACGAATATCTGGTTCTGAAACGATCTCCACTAGTGGTGTGCCTTGACGATTGAAATCAACTAGTGAATAGCCGTCACCCGTGTGAGTTAGCTTTCCTGCATCTTCTTCTAAATGAAGACGGGTAATGCCAATTCTCTTTTTTTCACCATTTACTTCAATTTCAATCCACCCGTTTTGACCAATAGGCTGATCAAATTGAGAGATTTGATATGCTTTTGGATTGTCAGGATAAAAATAGTTTTTACGGTCAAACTTCGTATGTGTTGCGACTTCACAGTTTAATGCCATCGCCGCTTTCATTGCATATTCAACTGCTCGTTTGTTTAAAACCGGTAAAACACCAGGATACCCTAAATCAATAACACTTGTTTGTGTATTAGGGGCCGCTCCAAAATGGTTCGGACTGTTAGAAAAGATCTTTGAGTCCGTTTTTAGCTCGACATGGACTTCAAGTCCAATTATTGTTTCAAAGTTCATTGTCTATCCCCCCTTATAGATTAGGTCTTTGTTTATGATGGTCGGTTGCCTGTTCAAACGCATGAGCAACTCGGTATATGGTTGATTCGTCAAAATGCTTACCAATGATCTGTAAACCAAGTGGTAGTCCATCAGAGAATCCGCACGGCACAGAGATTCCAGGTACTCCTGCGAGGTTTACCGGAATGGTTAAAATATCGTTTGCATACATGGTCATCGGGTCTTTTGTCTTTTCACCAAGCTTAAACGCGTGTGAAGGTGCTGTCGGACCAATAATGACATCATATTTTTCAAAAATGTCCTCAAAGTCCTGTTTAATTAAAGTACGGACCTTTTGAGCTTTAATATAGTAAGCATCGTAATAACCTGAGCTTAATGCGAAGGTCCCAAGCATGATACGGCGTTTTACTTCATCACCGAAGCCTTCGCTTCTTGTTTGTTTGTAAAGCTCAAGTAGATTTCTGGCGTTATCAGAACGAACTCCGTAACGTACTCCGTCAAAACGTGCTAGGTTCGCAGATGCTTCTGATGAAGATAGTAGGTAATAAGTCGCTAGGGCATATTTGGAATGTGGAAGGGATACTTCTTCCCATGTTGCACCAAGACCTTCTAGTACTTTCAGTGCATCTAGGACTGACTGGCGAACGTAATCTTGTACACCTTCACCAAGGTATTCCTTAGGAACAGCGATTTTTAAACCTTTTACATCTCCTGTTAAAGAGGATAAGAAATCTGGTACTTCCACGTTGGCGGAAGTTGAATCCATCGGATCTTGTCCTGATATTGCTTGTAATAAGTACGCATTGTCCTCAACCGTATTCGTGATTGGTCCAATCTGGTCTAAAGAAGAAGCAAAGGCAACTAGACCATAACGAGAAACTCTTCCGTATGTAGGCTTCAGACCAACGACTCCACAATAGGCTGCTGGTTGTCGTATAGATCCACCCGTGTCAGAGCCAAGAGAGAATAGTACTTCACCTGCCGCAACAGCTGCAGCCGAACCTCCACTAGAACCTCCTGGGACATAATCGGTATTCCAAGGGTTTCTTGTCGCTACAAAACTTGAGTTTTCATTTGAGGAACCCATCGCAAATTCATCCATATTAAGCTTTCCAATTGTAATCGCTTCGGCTGCATGTAGCTTTTCCACAACTGTAGCGTCATATATAGGATCAAAGTTTGCAAGGATTTGACTAGCACATGTAGTGCGAAGTCCTTTTGTGACGATATTGTCCTTTACCCCAATGGGAAGTCCGAACAACAGTCCGAACTCATTTTTATTTCCGAGCTGGTCATCTATTTCTTTAGCTTGAGCACGAGCCGTTTCCTCATTTAAAGTCAAAAACGCTTTAACTTTATCCTCAACAGCATGAATTCGCTTATACGATTCATCAACGAGGTCTGTAGCACTGATTTCTTTCTTATGTAATTTACTATGTAACTCAGATATCTTATGGTCAAACAATGACATACTTTTCCCTCCCTTACTCCAGAATCGCTGGAACGCGAACTTGTCCATCTTTATGATCAGGTGCATTCTTCATAACTTCCTCTACAGGAAGTCCTTTTCCAGGCTTGTCCTCCCTCAGTACATTCTTCATCTCAAGTACATGTGAGGTAGGTGCTACATCATCTGTGTTTAATTCATTTAATTGCTCTGCAAATGTAATAATCGCATCTAATTGCTTCTGAAACAGTTCTGCCTCTTCTTCTGTGACTGCTAAACGAGCTAAATTAGCTACGTGCATCACTTGATCCTTAGAAATACGTGACATTTACCCTTCACCTCCGAATATCGGTACACTAACAATATACTGATAATACCAGAGATTTCTAGCTTTAATCAACTAATCGCAGGCATTCACTTTAACACTTTAGAGCATCGGGGGCCTGGCCCCCGATGCTCTAACGTGTTAAAGTCCATACAACATAGAAAATGGCAGCTGATTTTTTTGTCAGCTGCCTTCTCAGTTAATCAAGCTTATTCAACTTTTTGTAACTATTTTAGATCTTCAATGGAATCGATGTCCATGTAAGCTGGTACGACTAAACCTAGTTTCGTTCCAGTTAAGTTTGGACCAAGGTCTTCAAACTTGCCTTCGTATTCAGCATAGTAGTCTGCGTGAGTTGTGGGTAACCAAGCACCTACTGTAACGTCACCACTACCGTCTGCCACACCTGCCCACATTGGACCAGCGTCAACTTGAACTAATTCTACTTCATATCCAACACTCTCTAGTGCATGTTCCACAACATGAGAGCTTGCAATTACGTCATCCCATGCTACGTATAGGATTTTAATTTCTTCCCCGTTAGCCTCATTAACACCTTCAGTCCAAGTGCTTACTAACTCTTCATTTTCACTCACAAACTGTGCTGCCGCTTCAGCTGGTTCGCTACCGTCTTGGATTAAGTTCATAACTGTCTCGATATGTGCTGGCTCCCAGTTAAATTGATCAAGAAGCTTATGCGCATCAGGATGATCTTCTTTCAATCCTTGGCGAACAATTGTGTTTACATCTTCTGCTCCACCATAGATACCTTTTGGATCCTCAAGATATTTTAAATCATAGCTAGCAAATTTCCAGTGAGGACTCCAACCTGTTACAATGATAGGCTCCTCTTTGTCATATGCCTTTTTTAATGCAGCTGTCATCGCTGCTCCTGAACCTTCTATTACTTCCCAATCATCAAGACCATACTCAGGTAAAACTTGTTCAATGGTAATTTTCATTAGTCCTGCACCTGGGTCAATACCTACAATTTCATAGTCTAGCTGTTCACCTACTGATGAAGCTGAGCCTTCTGAATCTGATGATCCACCTGTTTCAGTTCCTCCACACGCAGCTAGTCCTAATGTTAATGCTAGTGCGGATGTAACTCCTACTAATTTCTTAAACATTATACAGTTCCCCCTTGTTTTTTCTTTCCTATATTTTGAGTGATGCGATCTAGTAAAATAGCGATTACCACTATTGCAAGACCAGCCTCAAACCCGACACCTGTTTTAATTTGCGTAACGGCACGATAAACCTCTGTACCGAGTCCTGGTGCTCCAACCATAGATGCAATAACAACCATTGATAAAGCAAGCATGATACTTTGGTTAATACCTGCCATGATTGTAGGCATTGCTAAAGGTAATTGAACCTTTATTAATTTTTGTTTGGTTGTAGAGCCAAATGCTTCTGTTGCTTCTATTAAATCTGCCGGTACCTGTTTAATACCAAGTACGGTTAAGCGAATCGTTGGTGGCATCGCAAAAATAACCGATGCTACTACCCCTGGTACTACACCAATACTAAAGAAGAAAATAGCTGGTAATAAGTATACGAATGCTGGCATCGTCTGCATGAAATCCAGTATCGGTGTAACAACCTGTCTTGCTCTTTCACTTTGTGAAGCCCAAATTCCAACTGGTATTCCAATGACCACAGAGATCAACACTGCTGTTAAAACTAAAGCCAATGTTTCTAGCATACCTTCCCAGTAACCTAAATTATCAATAAGTAATAGCCCTAAAAATCCAAATAAGGCAATTTGTTTATTACAAACCTTCCAAGCTAGTAAACTTACAAGAATTATTAATAGGATAGGAGGGATAAAACCTAACCCCGCTACGATACCTTCAACGAAGAATTCAACCCCTTCAGAGATTCCATCAAACAAGTCACCAAAGGTAGCCGTCATCCAATCAACCAACAAATCAATCCAATCTGCTAAGGGAAGCTTTGGTAAAATTCCTTCCACTTTACATCACCTCCTTAGCTTCAGAGAAAACTGGTTCACTAGCACCATTTATATATTGATCATTTCCAGCAAGCGCTCCGATTACAGCACCTCTTATTAAAATTCCTTTTAATCGGTTCTTATCATCGGTTACTGCTACAGGTATATTTGCAGAAGAGACTTTATCAAATAGATCAATTAATAACGTATCTGTTTCAACTGCAGTAATATCCCTTTCAATAAATGTCTCTAATGTTTGATTACCTTCAGCTGCTTTTGAAGCATCTTTAGCTGTAATCGCACCTAACAGTTTTTGTTGTTTATCTACAACATATATAGAAGAAATACCTAAATCCTTCATTAACTTAAGAGCCACTCGAGGACCTTTATCGACTTGTACGGTCTCCGCTCGCTTCATAACATGTTGTGCGGTCAGTACCTTTGAAAGATCAACGTCCTCTACGAATCTCTCAACATATTCATTAGAAGGTGTCATTAATATCTCTTCAGGTGTTCCGATTTGCACGATATTTCCATCCTTCATCAAGGCAATCCGGTCACCAATCCGAAGGGCTTCATCTAAATCATGCGTAATGAAGACAATGGTTTTCTCCATGGTAGATTGTAATTCTAGCAACTCATCCTGCATATCTTTTCGAATTAACGGATCCAATGCGCTAAATGCTTCATCCATTAAAAGAACATCAGGATCATTTGCTAGTGCTCTCGCTAGTCCTACACGTTGCTGCATTCCACCACTTAATTGACTAGGGTACTGATTTTCATATCCCTTAAGTCCTACCAACTCTAGTGCTTCTAGTGCTTTTTTATTTCTTACAGCCTTTTCTACACCTTGAATTTCCAAACCATACTCCGTGTTTTCTAATACTGTCTTATGAGGAAACAGGGCAAATTTTTGAAAGACCATACTTATTTTCTTTCTTCTTACTTCCCTTAGTTCTTCCTTATTCATCTTCACGACGTCTTTACCATCAATTTCTACACGACCAATTGTCGGTTCAATTAGACGATTAAGAAGTCTTACTAAAGTTGATTTCCCACTTCCTGATAAACCCATGATAACAAAAATTTCACCAGCTTTTACTTCAAAGGATGCTCGATTCACCCCAACTGTAGAACCGGTTTCCTTCAGAATATGTTCCTTGGATTTACCTTCCTTCATTAACTGCAAAGCCTTTTTTGATGACTTTCCAAAAATCTTGGTCACATCACTGACTTTGATTTTTATATGATTTTCTTCCATTCTTTCACCTCATTTAATCTGTCGCTCTAGGACTTTTTCATTATAGTCTGATTATTCATTTAGTTCAAACAGCATATTCCGTGTTTATTGTTTATATAGTACGTACAGAAATTACTGAACGTACTACACAATAAATATACTTACAAATCCTCTTTTATCCTCCCTATTCCTTCATGAAAGATAACTTTACATTTGATAGATGAATCGGTAGTCTATACATATTACTAACGAAAACACCTAATATAGGATGTGAGATAGTTGAAAGACAAGGAAATATTAGAAAGATCAAGAACAAGAGTTATAGATGCCGTCGCGCAAAACATGAATTTGTACGGAGTAACCCCTTCCATTGGACGATTATACGGACTTCTTTTCTTTTCTGATAAACCGCTTACACTTGATGAAATGAAAGAAGAACTCGGAATGAGTAAAACAAGTATGAGTACTTCGGTTCGAAGTTTACTTGATTTAAATATGGTGGAAAAGGTTTGGGTGAAGGGTGTTCGAAAGGATTTGTATGCCGTCGAAGAAGATTGGTATCAATCATTTTTTGACTTCTTTACGATTAAATGGCGTACTGGGATCACGATGAATATTACTGCCATTGAAAAATCTATCGCTGAATTACAGGAGGTTCTTAGTAATCCAGATACATCTGAAGAAATACGAGAGCTTGCCCAAATTGACCATTTAAAGCTTGAAAAAGCGCTGGAATACTATGAGTGGTTAAACCGCCTTGTTGATAGCTTTGAAACGAAGGAGATTTTAGATTTTATTCCTATAGATAAGAAGAAAGATTTAGTGGAGTAAAACGAAGTATGGTTGTAACTTGACTACCCTTCAGTATTTTACAGAATGGGCATTAAAAAGAGGATTGTGCTATAAGCACAATCCTCTTTCTATGATTAAGCAGTTGCTTCATCAAATTCATCTAGAATTTCTTGTTCTGGCTCACGATCAATTAAACTAACAATCATGATAGCAACCCATGCCAAGATAAAACCAGGTACGATTTCATAAAGGCTAAATGGAATGATTGCTTCCTTAATAATTTCACCAGCCTCATTTAAGACAGGTGTTGATAGTTTTTTCCAGATAACAACTGTTAAAGCACCAACAACCATCCCAGCAAGGGCTCCTTTACCAGTCATACGTTTCCAGAATAGTGATAAGATGATAACTGGTCCAAATGCTGCACCAAAGCCACCCCAAGCATAACTAACGAGAGATAACACGGAACTATCCGGGTTACTAGCTAATCCAATTGCGATTAGCGCAATTACGATTACAGCAGCACGACTTAACCATACTAGCTCTTTATCACTTGCATCTTTTCTAAAGACAGAGCGATAGATATCTTCTGCTACTGCAGATGAAGAAACTAGTAATTGTGAATCAATTGTACTCATAATCGCTGCTAGAATTGCAGCAAGTAAGATTCCTGCTACCCATGGATTAAAGACAACCTGTGTAAACTGAATAAATACTTGCTCCCCGTCTGGTAATCCACCATTTGAGAAGTATGCAATTCCTGCAAAACCTGTGAAGATCGCTCCAAATAGTCCAAACACCATCCAAACCATACCAATCAACCGGGCTTTTGGAACATCCTTCACTGATTTAATTGCCATAAAACGTGTAATGATATGAGGTTGACCAAAGTATCCTAATCCCCATGCTAATAAAGAAATAATTCCTAATGCTGTCATTCCTGAGAATGCATCTAAATATGTCGGGTCAATGCTTCCAACTTGCTCTACTGTTTCACCCCAACCACCAAGCTGGTTAATAGCTACAATTGGAACGATAATTAGAGCTAAGAACATTAAAATACCCTGAATGAAATCTGTCCAACTTACCGCTAAAAATCCACCCAAGAAGGTATAGGAAATGATGACAATAGCACCAATCCAAAGTGCGGCAGAGTACGATAATCCAAATGAAGCTTCAAATAACTTCGCTCCACCTACCATACCGGAAGCTGTGTAGAACGTGAAGAATAATAGGATGACTATTGCTGAAATCACACGTAACAGCTTTGTTTGATCACGGAAACGATTTTCTAAAAAGTCTGGAATCGTAATAGAATCATTGGCTTTTTCTGTGTAAGTACGAAGTCGTTTTGCAACGAATTGCCAATTTAAGTAAGCACCAATTGTTAAACCAACTGCTATCCAAATTTGATTCATTCCTCCTGATGCGTATACGGCACCCGGTAATCCTAGTAGTAACCAACTACTCATATCTGAAGCACCTGCACTTAATGCTGCTACTCCTGGTCCTAATCTTCTTCCACCTAAAACATAGTCTGACAGATTACTAGTAATTCTGTATGCTGCAATACCTATTACAAGCATACCAATTAGATAAACGATGAAAGTTATAAACGTTGCGGTTTCCATCTACTCTCTCCCCTCTTTAAAGTAAGATCCGATTGATAAGACAACCGTGGCTAACATAGGTACAAATAACCAAAATAATGTTGCACCTGAAATTGACAAGCATATCACCTCCACTATCATTCGTATGCAACCATATGCACCTGTATTCATTACCCAGTAACATCCATTTCAAAACCTTTTTATTTCAAAATGGCTACAAATCTGGAAAAGTTACATTGTCTAATATAACATATATTTTCACTTTGCAAAAAACACAGTTTATTTTTATCGATTTATTATGTATAAATATACATAATGTTAGACGCTACAATAGGGCTCATTCCTGATTTTCATGATATCTATTCACCAAAATTTATAAAATTAATTTTAAATTTTCCGTAATTTGTCACAATTTTTTAGCTATTTTAAGCAGGAATAACTTTTTACCACGATATCATTTTTAGAGTGATTTGGAATGTTGTTAAATAGCTAAAAAAAAGAAGCCTTTATAAATGCTTCTCCTTTTGTATGACTATATGGTTTTCACTACTACCTGTCCTATTAACATAAAAATAATAGAAATAAGAAGAGTTCTGGCAATTTTAAGTGGAACTTTTGGTAAGGCAACCAGTCCGAGTTGAGTTCCTAGTGCAGAGCCAATCGCAAGAGCAATGGCATAATTCCAATTTATATAGCCGGTTTGGTAAAACACGATGAAAGCCCCCACACAGCTTCCAAAGTTTAATACTCTAGAGAGCTGAGCAGATTGGACATAGGAATACCGCTCTCTCATGTAATGAATAATAGAAAAAGTTGCAGACCCAGGACCAAATCCACCATCATAGATACCAATAAAAAAAGGAGTAAGCTTGGATAAAAAACTTGGCGATTGATTCGGCCCAGAATCTTTAAGTTCTTCTACCCACTTCTTATTTCGTATCGTAACAAAGAGAGCAAATACTAAGAGTACCAAAGCAGCAATATTCATAAATCGCTCGGACACACTCGTTGTCGCAATAGCCCCAACCATGCCTCCTACAACCGATATAACAATCACTGGTATTAGGGCCTTTAGTGTAAAGATCTTGTTTTTAAGTATGTATAGAATACTCGTAAACGAAGCAATACCCGATGAAAACTTATTTGTGGCAATTCCATATTGAATTGGAATTCCGATCAACATCATAGCTGGCAACGTAATGATTCCCCCACCACCTGCAAGTGTTCCGATAAACGAAGACACCATCCCAAGCCCAACTAACAATAAAAATACTTCCATCCCTCTCAACTCCATAACTGACTCTCATCACAATACTTTCCCTCATCATAAAACAAAACTTACCAAATGAACATCCCTCCCTCCACATTTTCTTCACCACTTTAAAGGAATGGGGGCCTGCCCCCCATTCCTTTAAAGCGTTAAAAACCCCACTATAGCAGCTATAGTGGGGTTTCATGTATAAGGTAGAACAGTTGATCATAGAAGGGTCTGTTTTATAGCACCTTCTATGATTTACTGTGTTTTGATTTATAGCATTTCTGATGTTGTTTTAGCTTGCATGTGAAGAACTAGGTAGTCAGGGCCACCTGCTTTTGAGTCTGTTCCTGACATGTTGAATCCACCGAATGGTTGGTATCCAACGATTGCACCTGTACATCCACGGTTGAAGTATAGGTTACCTACGTGGAAGTCTTCACGTGCTTTTTCGATGTTAGCACGATTATTAGAGATGACAGCACCTGTTAAGCCGTATTCTGTGTTGTTTGCGATTTCAATTGCGTGATCGAAGTCACGAGCTTTTGAGAATGCTACAACTGGTCCGAAGATTTCTTCTTTCATCAGGCGAGCATCTTCTGCTACGTCTGCGAAGATCGTAGGTTGGATGAACCAGCCTTTTGAATCGTCTCCTTCTCCACCATGAACTAGCTTACCTTCTTGCTTTCCAATCTCAACATAGCTCATAATCTTGTCATATGCACCTTGATCAATAACAGGACCCATATTGACAGAAGCAGATGTTGCTTCAGACATTGTTAGTTCCTTTGTTAGCTCAATTGCACGGTTTAATACTTGGTCATATACTTCTTCTAATACGACAGCACGTGAACATGCCGAGCATTTTTGACCAGAGAATCCGAATGCAGATGCAACGATAGATTTAGCAGCTAATTCAAGATCTGCTTCTTTATCAACAACAATTGTATCTTTTCCACCCATTTCAGCAATAACACGCTTTAGCCAAATTTGACCTTCGTTCAATTTGGAAGCGCGTTCGTAAATGCGTAGACCAACGTCACGAGAACCTGTAAAACTAATAAAGCGAGTGCGTGGATGATCTACTAAATAGTCACCAACTTCAGCTCCGCTACCAGGGATATAGTTAACAACCCCTGCAGGTAATCCTGCTTCTTCTAATACTTCCATAAATTTAGCTGCAACAACTGGCGTTGTGCTTGCAGGCTTTAATAATACTGTATTTCCAGCAACTAAAGCGGCTGTTGTCATTCCCGCCATAATAGCAAATGGGAAATTCCATGGCGAAATAATAACCCCTACTCCTAGTGGAATATAATTAAAGCGGTTATATTCAATTGGACGGCTTTCTACTGGAACACCATCTTTTAACTTCAGCATTTGACGGCCATAGTATTCCAAGAAATCGATTGCTTCTGCTGTTTCTACATCTGCTTCGTTCCATGGCTTACCAGCTTCTTTAACTAAAATTGCAGAGAATTCATGCTTGCGACGACGCATAATAGCAGCTGAACGGAATAAGATATCCGCACGTACTTCCGGCTTCACTTTACGCCAAGTATTGAAAGTTTCGTCAGCAACCTTCATTGCCTTTTCTGCTAATTCGCGGTCAGCTTTTGAGACTCTTCCAATTACTTCTGCTCTGTTAGCTGGATTTACAGATACAATCTTTTGTTCAGTAGAGATACGCTCTCCACCAATTACAAGATCATAATCTTTCCCTAAATAAGTTTCAACAGTAGCCAGACCTGCTTCAAGCGCTTTTCTGTTTGCTTCTACTGAAAAATCCGTAAATGGTTCATGTTTGTAAGGTACTACCATCGATTTCTGCCTCCCTTTTATCAAGTAAAAACAGCAAAAATCAAGATCAGATTTTCATCTCATCTTGACGCTTCCTACTTCTCCCTTATTCTAACGAAGATGTTCTATGATTTCAAACCCTTTTCACCTAAAAAATTATTGATAGATATGAACATAGGGTTCTTCTTCATTAATCTCTCGAATAATCATAGCTTCTGGTCCATCAATAGAAGTAATATAGCATTTTACTGAAATATAGTTTGGGAAATGCTCCATGATTAAGCCTGTTAAATATTGAGTAAATCCAACGACTTCTGCCTTCCCATAAAATTGCATCGGTATATCAATCGTTAATTCTGTCAGCTGTTCATCTCGGTAAAAACCTCTACCAATGACACCTGTATAATTAGGGAAATATTCATCTATATCTGCTTTAAAATTCAGCATACGAGTGTTATCGTCTCGATAATCTTTTTGAGCATCTGTAGATGGAAGCAAATAATAGTCTTCTCTGACAACAGACCACTTATCTACTTTATTTGATTTCCCACTAACTTCAGCTAGGGCAAAAAAGCTTCCGGGCACTACAGAATTTTTGGCCTCTTGTTTAAATAATGCAACGACAACAGGGATATCCTCTAACCCCTCGACAGAACGGATTCTATTAATAATAATATCCGCCATCAATTTACCTTGTTGTTCGATCTCAGCATCATCTATTTCATATTCTCTTGGATAGCCATCCTCTTGGTTATAGTAGTGCACAGAATTTAGAGCCAAACCTATTGAAATACCACCCAATTCTGCTTTCCCCTCATTATCTTTCTTTAAGTAATTTTGTTCAAGCAAATGGGATAAATAGATTGGACTTGCTTCGTTCTGTTCTTTAAGCGTACCAGTCTTAACCGGCGCTGGATTTAGGCCTGCATTCTCTTCCTCGCGCTCTTCTTCCTTTAGTTGAGATAACTCTTCATTCGTTAGCTTCCTTTGTAACCAACTAGTAATGGTCTCTTTATCTAAATATTGTCCATCTTGGAACAAATAGTTATCCGATGAAAATGTACCCTGTGAAAGTCTCATGAGCCCCGTTTCGAACTCATCAATATCCAAACGGTTACTAATTCTATTTACAACCAATCCCCTAGATTCACTTGCCTTAAATGGTAGAACCGTTCTGTAATATTGCTCTGATATTTGAAAGTTCGGTACAATGGCTGTTTCTTGTGTTTCCACATTGTCCTGAACAATCTCCTCATCCTTTTCAAAATTAGGCACACATCCGCTTAAGAAAAGAATGCCTGTTAAACATAACGCCCCAAGTCTCCTCAACCTTGTCACCCCTTACTTGTTCAGCTCTTGAATCAATCTCTCTTCATTCCATATTTCAACACCATGTTTATTAGCCTGATCCAGCTTTGAGCCTGCTGCTTCACCGGCAATTAACAGATCTGTGTTTTTACTTACACTGCCTGACACTTTACCACCTAGCTGTTCAATCCTATCCTTTGCTTCATTTCGGGTTAAGATTTCAAGCTTACCTGTTAGTACAACCGTTTTACCTGCAAAGTAAGAATCAATATCCTCTACATTAACCGGCTTCGGTCCAATATACGTTGTGTTCACACCTAGTTCCTTTAGTTCAGCTACTAACGTAATAACCTCTGGCTTTTCAAAGTAAGTGACGACCGCTTCTGCCATTTTGTCCCCTATTTCATTGATAGCAACAAGTTCTTCCACTGTCGCTTCTTTAAGCCTATCTATTGTTTCAAATTGTTGAGCCAATGTTTTCGCGGCTTTTGCACCAACATGACGTATGCCTAGTCCGAACAACAACTTTTCTAATGAATTATTTTTAGAAGTACTAATTGCCTCAATTAAATTTGAAGCAGACTTTTCTCCCATTCGCTCTAGTTCAACCAACTGTTCTTTCGTGAGACGATAAAGATCCGCCACATTAGAAATAAGCTTTTCTTGGAATAGTTGTGCAATCACTCTTTCCCCTAAACCATCAATATTCATTGCATTTCTAGAAACAAAATGAATTAAGCCCTCACGAATTTGCGCAGGACATTCCGGGTTTATACAACGTAAAGCGACTTCCTCATTCAATCGAATTAACTCACTTCCACACTCTGGACAATGAGTTGGCATATGGAAGTCCTTCTCTTCTCCGGTTCTTTTTTCTAAAAGAACGCCCACTACTTCTGGAATAATATCTCCAGCTTTTTTCACGATCACATAGTCACCGAGCTTAATATCCTTTTCCCGAATTAAATCCTCATTATGTAAAGATGCTCTTTTCACCACTGTTCCCGCAACTCTTACTGGCTCCAAAATAGCGGTTGGTGTCACCACACCTGTTCGACCTACATTCAATTCAATGTCGATTAACTTAGTGACAACTTCTTCAGCAGGGAACTTATAGGCTACGGCCCATCTCGGACTCTTAGCGGTAAATCCTAATTCATCTTGCTGTTCAAATGAATCTACCTTGATTACAATACCATCAATTTCGTAAGCTAACCCAGGTCTTCTTTCTACCCAACCTGAAATATACTCAATGACCTCTTCTATTCCGCTATATGTTCTTCGCTCATTGTTTGTCTTAAAACCCAACTCATCTAATAAGTCTAGACCCTCACTGTGGCTAGCTATGCCTGTTGTCCCAGGATTAGCAATACCATATACAAATATATCTAAGTTACGTTTCGCTGCAAGCTTTGGATCAAGTTGTCTTAATGAACCCGCTGCTGCGTTTCTTGGATTAGCAAAAGGTTCTTCACCTAACTCTTCCTTTTGTTCATTAAGAGCATTGAATGATTGCTTCGGCATATAAGCCTCACCACGGACCTCTATGGAAGCAGATTTTGTAAGACGCAGTGGAATGGATTTAATCGTTTTTAAATTTTGTGTTATATCCTCACCAATGGAACCATCTCCTCGAGTAGCTCCCTGAACAAACAGCCCATTCTCGTAACGTAACGAAACAGCAAGCCCGTCTATCTTCAATTCACAAACATAGGAAACATTGTCTCCAACGGCTTGTCTAACACGTCTGTCAAAATCACGTAAATCTTCTTCATTAAAGGCATTCCCTAGACTTAGCATAGGTGTTGTATGTTCTACTTTTTCAAATACTGCTAATGGCGCACCACCTACTCTTTGTGAAGGAGAATCTTCCGTTTGTAGATGTGGGTTCTCTTCCTCAAGACGGATTAATTCGTTTAGTGCCTGATCATATTCTGCATCAGATACAGATGGCTGATCTAATACATGATACTCATGGTTCCATTTATGTAATAAACTGCGGAGTTCTTCTACCCTAGCTTGTACTTCCACCGGCATCATTCATCTCCTTTTATAATACGGTTTCATATGATCCAAAGTAATCTATTGTGTTGCTCTTTTTTTACCAGGCTTTAGAATAGAGCCTTTTATAAACTAGGACAGCGCCAAGTCATAAGACAAGGCGGCTGTCAAAAACAAACTTACACTTTTTCAATAGGAGCAAATTTAGCTAATAATCGCTTTATGCCTGTTGGACTTGGGAAGGCAATATCTAATTCCTTTGACTCTCCTTCTCCTTTTACACTTACAACCGTACCAGTACCCCATTTCTTATGTTGAGCCTTATCTCCTACTTGCCAACCGATTGATTCCCCACCGGTTGAAGTAGCCACTGGTCTCATAACAGGAGCGCGACGCTCTGTCGGCTTTGATACACTCGAGAATGGAGACTGCTTTACCTTTGCTTCATTCGCATTTTCTAGAATTTCTTCAGGAATTTCTGAAATAAAGCGTGATACAGGATTCATGTTAGTACGTCCGAAAAGTGTTCTCATTTCTGCATTTGTGATAAATAGCTTTTCTTCAGCACGAGTAATTCCTACATACGCAAGGCGTCGTTCTTCTTCCATCTCTTCATCTTCAAATAGAGACCTACTATGAGGGAATACGCCTTCTTCCATTCCCATTAGGAAAACGACTGGGAACTCTAGACCTTTTGCAGCATGCAAAGTCATTAGTACAACTGTACCTTGTTCTTTTAATTCTGGCTCATCAAGCTGATCAATATCAGCGACTAGCGCTAAATCCGTTAAAAATGCAACCAGACTCTTATCTTCGTTCTTTTCTTCAAAGTTTTTTGTAACTGATAAGAATTCATCGATGTTTTCTAATCGACTTTGCGCTTCAAGTGTCTTTTCATTCTTTAGCATATCGCGATAGCCTGTTTTTTCTAACACTTCTTCTACGAGTTCGGTAACAGAAAGGAATTCCTGCATTTGAACCCAGTTTCTCAACTGATCACGAAATTCAACTAGTGCATTCGTAATTTTACCACTAAGTCCTACTAACTCTACCATCTGAAGTGCTTCATAGATAGACATATCATGCAGCGTCGCATAGTTTGCCAGTTTATCTAGAGAGGTTGCTCCAATTCCACGTTTAGGAACATTAATGATACGAGCTAAACTAATATCGTCATCAGGATTAGCGATGAGACGTAGGTATGCTAAGATATCCTTAATTTCTTTTCTGTCATAGAACTTGGTTCCGCCAACAATATTGTAGTTAATATTGGATTTTAGAAGTACTTCCTCCATGACACGGGATTGTGCATTCGTCCGATATAGAATGGCAAAGTCCGAGCTTTTCTTTCCTTCATTTAATAGCTGCTTAATCATCCCGGCAACATAATAGCACTCTTCTTGTTCCGTCGATCCACGGTAGTATACAATCTTGCTACCTTCAGGATTTTCAGTCCAAAGTTTTTTAGGTTTACGATTTTTGTTGTTTTCAATGACTTGGTTGGCCGCTTGTAATATATACTTAGACGATCGATAGTTCTGCTCTAATAGAACAACCTTCGCTCTTGGATAGTCTTTCTCAAAAGATAAAATATTACTAATATCCGCACCACGCCAGCGATAGATTGATTGGTCGGAGTCACCAACTACACAAAGGTTTTGAAAACGACTCGCCATTTGTTTAACTAGCATATACTGTGCTCTATTGGTATCTTGATACTCATCAACATGAATATATTGAAATTTACGTTGATAAAATTCTAATACTTCCGGCACACGCATGAATAATTGGATGGTGATCATAATTAGGTCATCAAAATCTAATGCCTGGTTTTTACGCAGGCGCTTTTGATATTCTTCATAAACTTTCGCCACGACAGATTCATATGGACCTGTAGCAGATTTCGAATATTCCTCTGCGGAAACCAACTCGTTTTTCGCACTACTAATGGAGCCTAATAAGCTTCTAGGTTCAAACTTCTTCGGATCTAGATTTTGATCCTTGAGGACATTTTTAATAACAGAAAGCTGGTCCGTTGTATCAAGAATAGTGAAATTACGATTATAGCCCAGTCGATCGATGTCACGACGAAGAATTCTCACACACATAGAGTGGAAAGTAGAAATCCAAATTTCCTCAGCGGCTCCACCCACAATCTTCGCCACACGATCCTTCATTTCACGAGCTGCCTTGTTTGTAAATGTAATCGCAAGTATATTCCATGGTGCTACTTCCTTTTCTGCCATCAAATACGCAATACGATGGGTTAGCACTCTTGTTTTACCACTACCGGCACCTGCCATAATGAGAAGTGGTCCGTCTGTTGCCTTAACGGCTTCCTGCTGCGAGGGATTTAATCCTGATAAAAGCTTATTTGATAAAAATTGCATGTTCTCACCGCCTACGTATATTAAAAACGAACAATTGTTCTTATTTTAAGTTTACTATATATATCAATAAAAATCTATGCGCGCTCTTTCACCGCACGTACTGTTTTGATTGCTTGGTCCATATCTGTATAGATAAGATTGCCTACAACTACCGTATCTGCTGCTTCTGCCATTTCTTTTGCCTGTTCTATTGATTCAATACCGCCACCATAAAACAGTCTGCTCGTTTCTAAAACAGCATTCACATTTCTCACAAGAGTTGGGTCTCCATATATTCCACTAAATTCTAAATAGAAAATAGGTAAATGTAATAATTTATCAGCCATTCTAGCATATGCAATGACTTCTTCCTCACTTAGAGAAGTATGAGCATCAGTTAACTGTGCAACCTTAGAATCTGGATTTAACACACAGTAACCCTCTGCATAAATCTCGTCCCAATTCATAATATCCCCAAATTCTAGTAATGCCTTGTGGTGAAGGTCTAGAATCCACTTCCGATCACGACTATTCAACACAGTTGGTACAAAATAAAAATCATAACCAGGTGTAATGGAATCAACCGTAGAAACCTCAAGGATACAGGGAACGGAATAACGCCTTACACGTACTAACATGTTCAGAACATTGTCCTCTGTCACCCCATCACTGCCGCCAATCATGACCGCATCTGTTCCGGATTCACATACCCTCTCTAAATCAACATCGCTAATCTCTTTATTAGGGTCTAACTTGAATACATGCTTCCACTCTTTAATATCGTACATGAACGAGCCTCCAAATTTCATTTCCATGTAACATTATAACAAAATCTATCACAAAACACCTTTCCAAATCAGACCGGTTTTACCGGTAATTATTTTTGTACAGATGTATGGATGTAAATAGTTCATAGTTCTTTAACACTGTAAAGGATCGGGGGCCAGGCCCCCGATCCTTTACAGTGTTAAATTATTTTAGATTGTGATTTCACCATTTCTTCTTTTATTTTCTCGTCGACCTTTAAGAAAGTCACTTCGCTTAGTGCGAGGAAGGTATGTTCTTGTTGGTTCGTAAATGTATTATGAAATGGTGCGGTAATTGTATGTAGTTTCCAATCTTTATAGTGAGCGGTTAGTAATAGATTACTTTCGCAGATGGAGAAGTGAACCCTTTTAATGACGGGATAGTTATCCCAGATGATTTTTTCTACTTGTTTGAAAGTAAAGGGAATAGCTTCCCATTTCTTCACGTTAATTTGCTCTTCTATATGCTTCATTTCTTCTTTGTTGATTAGTAGATTAAATACGCGGTTGGTTAGAAAGATTGAGATCTCATCAAGTTGCCCATGATCATCTAATGTAAAATAAATTTCTTGGTTATGGTTGACACTGTCGGATAAAAACATCCCACCTTCACCGTCATATTCAATAACTTTATTTACTTTTACATATCGTTTATCCATATGATTTCTCCTGTCTAAATTTACTACCTTTAATTAGTATGAAGCTGTTTTTATAGGTTTAACCTAAACAAATAGTTACAAATTTCGCGTATTACTTGTGTAACAAACATTATAGTAAAAAAACAGTGCTACTCTATTGTGGGTAAAATCCAACTCTATTTCGTCTATCCATTTACATAGAGAACAAAAAACAAGGCATAGAGTCCATGACTCTATGCCTTTACTATTCTTATTTTTGTTCTTTCTCATACACTCGATCTAATGCCATTTGGTATGCGTCATTACCGTAGTTTAAGCAACGCTTTACACGGGAAATAGTTGCTGTACTTGCTCCCGTTTCTGTTTCAATCTTATGATACGTGAACCCTTCTCGTAACATTCTAGCTACTTCAAGACGCTGAGCTAACGATTGAATTTCGTTAACTGTACAAAGGTCATCAAAAAATCGATAGCACTCTTCTAAGTCTTGTAGGGAGAGAATCGAACGAAATAGTTGATCCAATTCTTTTCCGCGTAGTTTTTCAATTTGCATGTAGTTTACCCCTTATCATTAAGAAATAATGGCTTATTTAATAATCTCAAAAGCCCATTTTGTTAAGGCTGTTTTCGTAAAAATCCCAAAAGCCGAATTTTTACTTGTTAGTACAAAGTCACCGCTTTAAATCTAGAGAGTTGCTCTTTTCTAACCTTTTAGAAATCAGTTTAATCATATTGAATATGGAAAAATTGCTGAATATGAGATTGAAAAGCAGCTAAGTTTTAGAAAAGAGCCTTTATTAATTCGTGGCTCCAGAAAATGTGACATCTTCTAAAGTTTCAACGATATTGACCCATGTTTTACCTGGAACGAATTCGACAGGCTCATTTTGAAGATAGGGAAGGATACGTCCATCTACATTCTTCCATTGTACCTCTTGTAAAGTACCACGCTGAATTAGGTAGGCGTCTCCACCAGAAGTAAGGTCAACCTCTCTACGACCAGCGCTATCTAGCACCTGATGAGTTGTTTCCACTACGAATATATTATCTAGTAAAACCGGTTCTTTTGAATCTAAGTCTTCTGTCAGCTCATTTCCTGCGTAACGATAGTACTTTTGTTTTTCTGTATCATACTTATAATCTACAATGGTGAAATTGGCTTTTGAGTAAGCGACTTTTACCGCCTCTGCAGCTTCACCAGAAATAGAATCGAGTTCGTTCGCATCTTTAAAAAGCAATGGTTTAATATCATGGGTGGTGGCGTAATTATTTTCAGTTGCGCCCTTCATGATATTTTCAAAGGTAATATACGAGTTATGAGGGGCTTTTCTAAATTTCGCTCTCTTAAAAAGGATACCATCATATGCCATTCCATTAATACTATCCACTTCTCCAGCGCGTAGCATTTGTTCTGCATCTGGACTATAACCATGGGCTACATAAAAAGCGTCGTAACCTTTACTTAACTCAATATAGTAATCCCGAGCACTTCGGACAGGACCGATTTTCTCTGGTGTTTCGCTTTGAAAGATGGCTAAGAATCTAGTGATATTACCCTCAGCTAGCACTTCAAAAACAATGTCTGCTTTATGAAGACCCGATTGCGGCCTTGCTTTTGGGTCATTATTGACCATAACCGCCACAGTTCGCTGATCTACTAGATCATCTGTCCCGATACCTGTTAAAGGATAGGTGTTAGCAGGTGCCTCTTCTACCTCTTCCTCCACTTCATTCTCAACTGACTCTTCTATTACATCCGTTTCTCCACTTACCGGCTCCGCTTCTTCCTTAGTACAACCAACTGATATCAGTAAAACAAACACGACTGAAATCAGAAAAATGATTCGATTCATTGTGACACAACCTTTTTCATTTTTTTCTAGATTCCCTAATAAGAAGGAAGAATATACTTTTTTATTTTAACGCATTATAGTAGGAAAGAGTACCATTTTCTTCATCACATCGTAGATCCCCATTGGTGTTACTCGAATGTAAGGAAGATGAGTGGAGGAAAGGAATAATAAACTATAGACTGGGTCTAAGTATAAGTAGCCTCTTTCTTTCATCAAAATCTTAAACTGCTTCTCTAGTGGAATTAACTCTTCTAAAGGTAACTTAGACATTCTTCCTGCAAGTGGAAGAGCAAGTTCAAAGATAACTTGACCATGTTCAACAAGCACAATTCCCCCGCCAAGCTCTTTCATACGTTTAAAAGCGAGTAGCATATCATCTTTACGCTTTCCAATCACGATAAAATCTCCTGTACTGGAGTAAGAGCTTGCCAACCCATGTATTCCTTTAGCAAATCCCTTAATGAGCGTATTTATTCTCCATTTTCCATTTTGATCTACGAGTAGAAGAAAGCTTTCATCATGTTCTTCTGACAATTCATCAACAGAAGTGTCAAACTGGATAGAATATGGTTTCATAATAACGGCATTTTCCATTTTCATGCCGAGTGCCATTGAGTATTGAAGGTCATCATTTGTTAACTCCCAATCAATAGACAACTGTTTAAATCCGCTATTTTCCCATGAATAAGAGGAATTCTCGTAAATAGGCTGATGATCACGTCTTAACCATTTCCCTTTTGCCATGACATGAACAGGCTTAGGGTCATCCTGTTTGGTTAAGAAATTAATATTGGCCACTCTACCTGTCGCAATATGACCCATATAGTGATCTAGATGATAGTACTTTGCCACATTATAAGATCCCATATGATAGGCATCAATTAGAGGGATACCGTGATCAATGGCTAGTTTAATCATACAATCGATAAAACCCTGTTCATGGAAAGATGGTGTCGACCCATCTGTTGTAAACATAAGTGAGTCATAGCTTTGCAATTGTAATGCCTTCATTTCCTCTAGTAAATATGGTAAATCAGGTCGGATGGAAGAGTAACGAAGCGTTACTTGGTAACCGTGCATTAAACGGTTATAGATATCTTTTCCAGAAATTGATTCATGATCAGAATCTGCTCCTAACAACTTCAGCTTCATTAACGTGCGTTCTGAGGCTCCAGGAAAATGACCTTCTATATGTTTTTTATAATGCTTGGCCTCTTGCATCCAGTGAAGCATCATATCGTCCCCGTCAAGCAATCTTGGCCAACCTGTTAACTCTCCACCTTGTAGCACATCGTCTCTTTCTAACCATGCTTTTATATTCTGAGAAGAAAATAATTCTTCTTCATTAGCAAGCTCCGATTGTGAGTCAAAACGGCACCACCAGAAAATGGTCTGGGGTAACTCTTGAAACTCATCCATTAAAGTAAACGCTTTCTTTTTGGAAAGCTCTGAAAATAAAACTAAGTTATCGTTTATTAGTGTAGTCGTCCCAAACTGTGATGAATACTGAGCAATAGAATGGGGATTATAAACTTGAAATGGATGTGAATGCGGTTCTATATATCCTGGAACTAAATATAGCTCCGAACAGTCAATTATATCAGTTTTGAGCTCTTGTTTAGGCATTAAGTCACCTATGTACACGATCCGGTCTTCATATACCCATATATTGGCCTTAAGCCATTGCTTTAGACCTGAGTGAAGAAAGGTGGCATTCTTTAATACCAGCGTCGGTGGATACTTACCATCTATGACATCAAGATGTCTGCGTAATTGAAGATTTCTCCAGCGATATCGGTGATCGTTCATCCACTTTCCTCCTTTCTACATTTCTCTTGATACCATCCTACCATATTTGACAGAGTAAAGCATTAAAGAAGGTAGAAAGAAATGTAAATAATTTGAGGTGAAAAAATGAAACCTAATATTGGGATAATAAATGCATTAATCAGGCTAACATGTGGGTTCACAATGCTCGCTTGGTCAACAGCTCGTTTAGCAAAAAGACCTTACTGTGAAAGCTATTTGCTCGTCGCTCTTATTTCAGCTATGAAGATAGGAGAAGGAATTGTTCGCTTCTGTCCAGTTACCTATCTTTTTCAGCAATACCAAGTTCAACAAAGTGATAAAGAAGACGATACAGAACAATTTGTTGGTAATCCAACATAAATAGAGCAGCTTTCGTTTAGTTGTTGTATCTGTATAGAACCTGACTTTTACAAAGTTCTAGAAAAGAGCCAAAAAAATCCCCTTGCTCACTAGCAAGGGGGTATAACAAGGAGTGATTCTATGTTTATGGAATATGTCACAGACATGTCCTTTGTCTTAATCACCATTATTGGTGGAATTATTGCAATCAGTTATGCTTTTATTAAACGGAAACGTGCACGATAGCCTTCGCTCCAATATCCTTTCGATAAAACAAGTGATCTGTATGAACGTGTTGAAGCTCTAAGTATACGGCATCTTGCGCCTCTTTTATCGTTTTCCCAGAAGATGCTAGTAACAGCACACGACCGCCATCTGTTACGAGCTGCTCTCCTGAAAGAGCGGTTCCCGCATGAAATACATCAGCTTTTGTCACATGTTCTAGACCATTAATAGGATGTCCTTTCTCATACTCCTCTGGATATCCTTTAGCTGCAACTACGACACCTACTACCGCCTCTTCTGTCCACTCCATCGCTGGTTCTTTGTCTACTAGTATATCTAGTACGTTTTCAACTAAGTCACTCTTCAATCTAGATAAGACAACTTGCGTTTCCGGATCTCCAAATCGTGCGTTAAACTCAATGACCTTAGGTCCGTCAACTGTAAGCATTAATCCCGCATATAATATGCCTGTAAAGGAAGACCCTTCTTTAATCATTCCATTTGCCGTTGGTTTCAAGACGGTTTCAACAGAACGCTGAACGACCTCTTCACTGATTTGTGGAACTGGGGAATAGGCACCCATACCGCCTGTATTGGGACCTTGATCTCCGTCAAATGCTCTTTTATGGTCTTGAGCGATAACAAGCGGATATACTTTATCACCCTTAACAAAAGCCATTAACGAGAACTCTTCACCTTCTAAATACTCCTCAATCACAACCTGGCTACTCGCATGACCAAATTTCTCGTTCACCATCATAGATTCAAGGCTTGATAAGGCCTCTTCGTTTGTCATCGCAACGACTACGCCTTTCCCTGCTGCCAATCCATCAGCTTTTATAACAATAGGGGCACCGTTCTTTTCAATATATGCTTTTGCTTTTTCATAGTCGGTAAACACTTCATACGCTGCCGTTGGTATATCATACTTTTTCATTAAATCTTTTGCAAAACCTTTACTTCCCTCAATCGCAGCTGCTGCCTTCCTAGGTCCGAATACTTGTAATTGCTCTTGTTCAAAACGGTCTACAATTCCATTTACCAAAGGGCCTTCTGGTCCAATAATCGTTAACGCAACTGCATTTTCTTTTGCAAAAGCAACTAAAGCATCGTGATCTGTCTCACTAATAGGCACTAATGTTGCTACATTTGTCATCCCTGGGTTTCCGGGAGCTACAAACACTTCGTTAACAAGAGGGCTTTTAGCAGCCTTCCATGCTATGGCATGCTCTCTTCCACCACGTCCGATTACTAGTACGTTCATCTAAAGACCTCTCCTTTAATGTTTAAAGTGTCGAACCCCTGTAAATACCATTGTAATACCGTATTCATCCGCTTTTTTAATAGAATCCTCGTCACGAATGGATCCTCCTGGTTGAATAATGGCTGTTACGCCCGCTTTTGCAGCAGCTTCCACTGTATCATCCATTGGGAAAAATGCATCAGAACCTAATGCCGAACCAGTTGCTTTTTCACCAGCCTGTTCAATCGCAATCGTAGCTGCTCCCACTCGGTTCATCTGACCAGCACCGACTCCGATTGTCATATCATCTTTTGCTAAAACGATAGCATTTGATTTTACATGCTTCACAACTTGCCAAGCTAGCTTTAAATCCTTCCATTCTTTTTCAGTTGGTTGACGCTTTGTTGGTACCGTAATCGTTGCATCATCGAATGAAAGATGATCATTCTCCTGTATGAGTACACCACCACTTACAGTTGTTAAACGCTTCTCAATACTTTGGTTTGCGTCCACATCCACTTGTAGTAAACGAAGGTTTTTCTTTGCTGTTAATATTTCAAGTGCCTCTTTTGTAAACGCAGGGGCAATAATAATTTCTAAGAACACTTCTTTTAAAAGCAAAGCAGTATCTGCATCAATTGGTCGATTCGCAGCCACAATGCCACCGAAGATAGAGATTGGGTCTGCCTCAAATGCCTTTTGGTAGGCAGCTAAAACTGTTTCTCCGACTCCTACTCCACACGGATTCATATGCTTAACAGCTACAACTGCAGGGTCTTTAAACTCTTTCACAATGGTTAGGGCTGCATCAGCATCATTAATATTGTTATATGATAATTCTTTACCATGCAATTGTGTAGCGGAAGAGATAGACCCCTGAACTGGTAAAGAATTTTGGTAAAACGCAGCCTTTTGATGTGGATTTTCTCCATAACGTAAGTCCTGCTTCTTTTCGAATGTTACCGTTAAGGATTCAGGAGCTTCTTCTCCCACCTGTTTTGTTAAATAATCTGCAATTAGCGCATCATAAGCAGCCGTGTGACGGAAAACTTTAGCTGCAAGTCGTTGCTTCGTTTCAAACGTTACTTCATTTTTACTTGAAAGCTCATGAAGTACTACCTCATAATCAGACGGATCTACCACCACTGTAACAAAACGGTGATTTTTCGCAGCTGAACGAAGCATAGAAGGACCACCGATATCAATATTTTCAATCGCATCCGCATACGTCACATCTGTCTTTTGAATCGTTTCTTTAAATGGATATAAGTTCACCACGACTAAATCAATTGGTACAATTCCATGTGCATCCATTGTTTGTGTATGTTCTTCATTATCACGTACACCTAAAAGACCACCATGGATCATAGGATGAAGTGTTTTTACACGTCCATCTAGCATTTCTGGAAAGTTAGTTACCTCTTGGATGCCAATCACTTTAACCCCATTCTGTTCTAATAGCTTACTCGTACCTCCTGTAGAAATAATTTCTACTCCTTGTTCAACTAAGCTCTTAACAAAAGGAACTAAGCCCGCTTTATCAGATACACTAATGAGTGCTCTTTTAATCGTCATGTATGATTACCTCCGGTTAGCAATGCCTGAATTGTTTTTGGATATAAAACATGTTCAACTGCTTGAATTTTTTTTTGTAAACTTTCGTGTGTTTCCTGTTCGTCTATGTGAACCTGTTCTTTTGCAATAATGGGCCCTGTGTCCATCCCTTCATCTACAAAATGAACGGTTACCCCTGTTTCTTTAACTCCAGCCTGAAGCGCTTGCCCGATTGCATCCTTGCCTTGGAAAGCTGGTAAAAGAGAGGGATGTATATTTACGATTTTGCCTTCGTACGCTCGTAAAAGAGTCTCCCCAATTAAGCGCATATAGCCGGCCAATATAATCCACTCCACTTGATGTTCCTGTAGTTTTTCTAGGATGGCTTCCTCGTATAGCGATTTTGAATGAAACGATTGAGGAGTTGCGACAAAAGAAGGAATGCTTGCTTTCTTAGCTCGGTCGACTACCTTCGCTTCTTGCTTGTCACAAACTAAGAGTGACACTTTAGCTTGAAGGGTTCCAGCTTTTGTAGCATCAACAATTGCTTGAAAATTACTACCAGAGCCTGAAGCAAAAATAGCTATTCGGCTCATTCTAGCGTGCCCCCACCGAATGTAACACCTGTTCCTTCTTTAACGCGACCTATGATAAAAGGTTGTTCTCCTTGACTTTCTAGCTCACGAATAACGGAAATGAGATCCTCTTCGTCTACAGCTAACACCATACCGATACCCATGTTGAAGATATTGAACATCTCTTCCTGAGAAAGTTCTCCTTCACGCTGTAATACACTAAAGATAGCAGGAATAGGCCATGAACCATGATCAATTTCCGCCCCTAGGTTTTCAGGTAGCATTCTCGGGATGTTTTCAATAAAACCACCACCTGTAATATGAGCCATTCCTTTAATCTGGAACTTTTTCATCACGTGTAGAAGTGGCTTTACATAAATACGAGTAGGCTTTAATAATTCCTTACCGAGTGGGCCTTCAAGACCTTCTACTTCTTGATCTAACTGGAAACCAGCCTTCTCAAGTAGAATTCTTCTTACTAGCGAAAATCCGTTACTATGAAGTCCGTTACTAGTCAAACCAATCAAACAATCGCCCTGTTTTATAGTAGCACCTGTCACGATATTCGATTTTTCTACAGCCCCTACAGCAAAGCCCGCTAGATCATATTCTTCGATATCATACATTCCTGGCATTTCAGCCGTCTCTCCACCAACAAGCGCACATCCGGCCTGCTCACAGCCATCAGATATTCCCTTCACAATCGCTTCAATCTTCTCAGGAAGTGCCTTCCCACATGCGATGTAGTCAAGGAAAAATAAAGGCTCTGCCCCTTGAACAACAATATCATTCACACACATCGCTACGGCATCAATACCGATCGTATCATGCTGATCCATCATAAAGGCAAGCATTAACTTCGTACCCACCCCATCAGTACCAGAAACGAGAACGGGTTCCTTAAGGTTTAAACTAGACAAATCAAACATCCCGCCAAACCCGCCGATGCTGCTTAACACACCATTGCGCTTTGTCCGCTCCACATGCTTCTTCATCCGTGCTACTGCTTCATAACCTGCTTCTATGTCAACTCCAGCTTCCTTATACGAGTTCGCCATCGTCATCCCCCAATAGCCATAAAGCGACGTACCCGTCGCTTTACTTTGTTTTTTTATGTTAAGTCTCTTTACTTGTCTCTTTACTTGTCTCTTCACTAAATCCTCTATCACTTTAAAGCATTGGGGGCCTGGCCCCCAATGCTTTAAAGTGCTAAACCACTACAACTAGCACTTTTCGTGCGGATGCACCGTGTCTGGGAAGATTTCTGTCGGGTATTTGCCTGTAAAGCATGCCATGCATTGCCCTCTATTTTCGTCCATATCTGGACGTCCGATTGCACTAAGTAAGCCCTCATTACTGATGAATGATAGAGAATCTGCGCCTATAATTTGACGGATTTCTTCTACTGATCTTGAAGAGGCAATGAGTTCTTCTCTTGTCGATGTATCAATTCCGTAATAGCAAGGATTCTTAATGGGAGGGGAACTGATACGAACGTGCACTTCTGTTGCCCCTGCTTGACGTAGCATGTTCACGATCCGACGGCTGGTCGTTCCACGTACGATGGAGTCATCCACCATGACTACACGCTTTCCTTCCACAATTCCGCGAACTGGTGATAGCTTCATCTTAACCCCTTGTTCACGAAGAGATTGGGAAGGTTGAATGAAGGTACGTCCGACATAACGGTTCTTAATTAATCCAATTTCATATGGAATGCCCATTGCTTCTGCATACCCTATGGCTGCTGAAATACTAGAGTCTGGTACACCTGTAACTACATCTGCTTCTGCTGGTGCTTCAAGTGCTAGCCATCTTCCTAGGTTCTTACGCGCACTGTGAACATTAATGCGGCCCACATTACTATCAGGACGAGCAAAGTAGATATATTCCATACTACAAATGGCACGACTTTGAAAGCCAGAAAAACGTTCCGTACGAATTCCTTCATCGGAAATAATGATTAACTCCCCAGGCTCCACTTCACGCTCATACGTCGCTCCAACAACATCAAATGCACACGTTTCAGAAGCTACCACATAGGCATCACCTAAACGGCCTAATGAAAGTGGACGCATCCCAAGTGGATCAAGGGCAATCATCATCTCATCCTCTGTCATAACTAAAAAAGCATAAGCTCCCTTTAACATCGTCAAAGCATTCTTCACACGATCATTTAAAGGAAGATTGCCTCCACGCTTAATAAGGTGAGCTAGTACCTCTGTATCAGACGTTGTTTGAAAAATACTTCCCTGTCCTTCTAACTGGTGCTTTAATGCATTCGCATTTACTAGATTCCCATTATGAGCAAGTGCTAATCCTCCACTTTGTGAACGGAATAATAACGGCTGTACGTTTTCATAACCACCACCGCCAGCTGTTGCATAGCGCACATGACCAATTGCCGCTTTACCATACAGATCCGTCATTTCATCTTGCTTAAACACTTCAGTAACAAGGCCTGTTCCCTTAATGGTCTTTAGCTTCTCTCCATCTGTTACGACAATCCCAGCACCTTCTTGTCCACGGTGTTGCAGACTGTGTAGACCATAATACGTAATCTGGGCAGAATCTGGGTGACCCCAGATTCCAAAAATCCCACATTCTTCATTTAAGCCTTTGAGTTCAGCAAGCATGGGATCGCCCCTTTCCAAGCCTGTTGTAATACTTCCATAGATGTATGAACGGAAACTACTTCATTCACAGAAACCACAAGCTTTCCATCATTTGTTACATTTCCTACTAGGGTAGCAGATACCAGTTCTTCAAAACGCGCTTGGTTTTCTGGGCTTACCGTTACAACAAAACGAGATTGTGTTTCACTAAATAACATAACAGTAGGATCACCAGTAAGCTCTACAGTAGCCCCTAGTTCTGTACCCATTAAAGATTCTGCAAACGCAACTCCAAGTCCACCTTCAGAAACGTCATGAGCAGACTTAACAAGACCAGCACGGATTGCGCCTAATAAAGATGATTGTCTCTCTGCTTCCACTTCTAGATCTAACTCAGGTGCTTTACCAAAAATACGACCATATGTCAGCTTTTGAAGCTCACTTCCACCGAACTCTGCTGATGTATCACCAATCACATATATTAAATCGCCAGCTTGCTTAAAGCTTTGCGTTGTAATATGATCAACATCCGTAATTAACCCAACCATTCCAACCGTTGGCGTTGGATAAATGGCCGTACCATTTGTTTCGTTATATAAAGATACATTTCCACTAATAACAGGAGCATTTAATTTAGAACATGCTGCACTCATTCCATCTACCGCTTTTTCTAGCTGCCAGAAGATCTCCGGCTTCTCTGGATTACCAAAGTTCAAACAGTCTGTAATCGCGATTGGCTCTCCACCAGAACATACAACGTTACGTGCTGCTTCTGCTACAGCAATCTTACCGCCTACTTCTGGATCTAAGTAAATATAACGAGAATTACAATCTGTAGTCATAGCTAATGCTTTTCTAGTACCACGGATACGAACTACTGCCGCATCAGAACCCGGTGATACAACTGTATTTGTTCTCACCATATAATCGTATTGATTATAAACCCATTCCTTACTTGCAATGGTCGGCTGAGATAATAGCTTCACTAATGTTTCCTGTACATCGTCAACAGCAGGAATATCATTGTCCATTGCTTGGAACTCACGATAATAAGCAGGCTCTTTTGAAGGCTTATGATAAACTGGAGCGTCCTCAGCTAACGCATCAACCGGAACATCAGCCACTACTTCCCCTTTATGAACAAGGCGTAATCTCTTATCGTCTGTTACAACACCAACAGCTACAGCTTCTAACCCATACTTTTCAACGATATCTCGAATTTCTTGTTCTCTACCTTTTTGAACCACAATTAGCATACGCTCTTGAGATTCAGAAAGCATCATCTCATATGCAGTCATGCCTGTTTCACGTTGAGGAATAAGATCAAGATTCATCTCAATACCAGATCCACCCTTACTTGCCATCTCAGCTGAAGACGATGTTAGACCAGCAGCACCCATATCCTGAATTCCAACAAGCGCGTCACTTTTGATAATCTCTAAACTAGCCTCTAGTAAAAGCTTTTCCATGAACGGATCTCCTACTTGAACAGCCGGACGCTTTGCTTCAGATTCCTCAGATAGCTCCTCAGAAGCAAAAGTTGCGCCATGAATTCCGTCACGACCCGTTTTCGCTCCAACATACATAACGGTATTACCAATACCAGTAGCTACACCTTTTTTAATATCCTTATGGTCAATTAACCCTACACACATCGCGTTAACAAGTGGGTTTCCATCATAAGAAGGATCAAATTGAATTTCTCCCCCTACCGTTGGAATTCCAACACAGTTTCCGTATCCAGCAATACCCGCTACAACATTTTCAAATAAATATCTCATACGAGGCGTTGTCAACTCTCCAAAACGTAAAGAGTTTAATAGAGCAACTGGACGTGCCCCCATTGAAAATACATCACGAATGATTCCACCGACACCAGTAGCCGCTCCTTGATAGGGTTCAATCGCTGATGGATGATTATGACTCTCCATCTTAAACACAACCGCTTGTTCATCACCAATATCCACAATTCCTGCACCTTCACCAGGTCCTTGAAGAACACGCTCTCCCTTAGTAGGGAATTTACGTAGCACAGGCTTAGAATTTTTATAGCTACAATGCTCAGACCACATAACAGAGAATAGTCCTAATTCTGTATAATTAGGTAAACGTCCAATAATCTCTTCAACTAGTGCAAACTCTTCGTCACTCAGTCCCATTTCACGGTAGATTTTTTCACTTTTAATTTGTTCTGATGTTGGTTCAAGCAGTAACGACATGAGAGTTCCTCCAGTTCTTTAAAATCGATCGGAATAGCTTTAGTCCATCTTCACTACCTAAAAGTGAATCAACCGCTCTTTCAGGGTGAGGCATCATTCCTAATACATTTCCTGTTTCATTTACAATTCCAGCAATATTAGAAAGACTTCCGTTTAAGTCATCTTGATAACGGAACACAATTTGGTTTCCTTCTTCTAGCTTCTGTAATGTCTGTTCATCACAATAATAGTTACCTTCTCCATGAGCTACTGGAATACTAATCACTTCACTAGCTACATAGCCAGAAGTAAACATAGTCTCTACATTTTCAACTACAAGATTGACAGGTTGACAGATAAACTTTAAATCTTTATTTCTTCTAAGAGCACCAGGTAATAACCCAGCTTCTAACAGTATTTGAAATCCGTTACAAACTCCCATTACAGGCTTACCAGCTTCAGCAGCCTTAACCACAGCTCCCATTACTTTCGAGAAGCGCGCAATTGCTCCACAACGTAAGTAATCGCCATATGAAAAACCACCAGGTAAGAGAATAGCATCATATGAATCTAGTGATTCTGTATCATGCCAAACATAATCTACTTCTTCACCTAGCTCATCTTTAATCGCATGAAACATATCCACATCACAGTTTGATCCTGGGAAGACAATTACAGCAAATTTCACTGTGCCACGACCTCCTCCACCTCATAGGTGAAATCTTCAATTACAGTATTCGTTAATAGACGCTCACACATTTCTTTCACAAGCTCATCAATAGAACGTTCACTCTTCTCAATCGTTAATTCTAGAAACTTTCCAATACGAACATCTTGAACTTCTGTATAAGACAAGCTATGAAGTGAACCCTTTACGGCCGTTCCTTGTGGATCTAAAACACTTTCTCTTAACGTAACGAATACCTTAACTTTATACATGTGATGCTCCCCCTAATCGCTCTAATAGTTTTTCATATGCGTCTGTTAAATTTCCTAAATTCCTTCTGAACACATCTTTATCAAGCTTTTCATTTGTATCCTTATCCCATAGTCGACAAGTGTCAGGAGAAATTTCATCTGCCAATAATATCGTTCCTTCACTTGTTACACCAAACTCAAGCTTAAAATCTATTAATCTCACATTTCGTTCATCAAAATAAGGGACAAGCACCTCGTTTACACCAAGTGCCTTTTCCTTTAATTCTGCCACCTGTTCAGCAGTTGCAAGGTTCAACACCTTAATATGGTCCTCATTAATGAGTGGATCACCAAGGTCGTCATTTTTGTAGTAAAGCTCAATAATTGGAAAAGGAAGTATTTGCCCTTCTTCAAATCCTAAACGCTTAGCAAGTGAGCCAGCAGCAACATTTCGCACCACTACTTCTAAAGGAATAATACTTACTTTTTTCACAAGCTGTTCTGTTTCAGAAAGCTTTTTAACTAGGTGAGTAGGGATTCCTTTTTCATGAAGCATGTCAAATAATAGACAAGTAATCGTATTATTTAGTCTGCCTTTTCCTGTAATGGTCGCTTTTTTCTCACCGTTAAAGGCTGTGGCACTATCCTTGTACTCTACCCAAACAATCTCTGAAGCTTCCGTTTGGTAGATCCTCTTTGCTTTACCTTCATACAACAACCCTAGTTTTTCCACTCTAAATCCCCCTTGTAGAAGACAATCTTTTTTTAAAAGGCTCTTTTGGTTAGAGCCTTTGAATATATCTTATAATCCAACTCGCTCAAAAATAGTATCTACCTGTGACAGATGGTAGTTATAGTCAAAGCAATCATCAATTTGTTCCTGACTCAATCTAGACGTAATCTTTTCTTCTGCCATTACAATTTCTTTAAAGGAAGTTTGTTTTTCCCAAGCTTCCATTGCTTTAGGTTGAACCGTGTCATATGCTTCCTCACGAGACATTCCAGTATCAATAAGAGCTAATAGCACTCGTTGTGAATAAATTAATCCAAACGTGCGATCCATGTTGCGCTTCATATTCTCTGGGAACACCGTTAAGTTTTTCACGATATTACCAAAGCGATTTAACATGTAGTTTAATGCGATCGTTGCATCAGGAAGGATAATGCGCTCTGCCGATGAATGAGAAATATCGCGCTCATGCCATAAAGAAACATTTTCATAAGCTGTTAGCATATGTCCACGAATGACTCTTGCAAGACCTGTCATGTTCTCTGAGCCAATTGGGTTACGCTTATGCGGCATAGCAGATGATCCTTTTTGACCTTTTGCAAAGAACTCCTCTACTTCACGCGTCTCGCTCTTTTGAAGACCACGGATCTCTGTTGCAAACTTTTCAATAGATGTTGCGATTAAAGCAAGTGTTGAAACGTAGTGTGCATGGCGGTCACGCTGTAACGTTTGAGTAGAAATTGGTGCGGCCTGTAAACCAAGCTTTTCACAAACATACTTCTCTACAAATGGATCAATATTTGCATATGTTCCAACTGCACCAGAAATCTTACCGAATTCTATACCCTTAGAAGCTGCTTCAAAACGCTCCACATTTCGCTTCATTTCCTCATACCAAAGGGCAAGCTTTAATCCGAATGTCGTTGGTTCTGCATGTACTCCATGTGTTCTACCCATCATGACTGTGTACTTATGCTCTTGTGCTTTTTCCTTTAAGATATCTACAAAGCGAGAAAGATCTTGCTTTAAAATGTCATTTGCTTGTTTTAACAGGTATGATAACGCCGTATCTACCACATCAGTAGAAGTTAAACCGTAGTGAACCCACTTCTTTTCTTCGCCAAGTGTTTCAGAAACGGCACGAGTAAATGCCACCACATCATGTCTTGTTTCCTCTTCGATTTCTAAAATTCGAGGAATACTAAATGATGCGTTTTGACGAATTAACGCTACATCCTCCTTAGGAATATCTCCGAGCTCAGCCCAAGCCTCACATGCTAAAATCTCAACCTCTAGCCAAGCATTATAACGATTTTCCTCTGTCCAAATAGCTCCCATTTCTGGTCGTGTGTAACGTTCAATCATCCTTTTACCTCCGCTTTTTCATTCCATATCGTTAACTTTGAAAGATCCTGTAAGATCTCTTCAACATCTTCCCCTAAAAAGGTGATATGTCCCATTTTTCTTTTTAGTTTTGCCTCTTTCTTTCCATATAAATGAACTTTACCTGATAAAATCAGCTCATATTGTTCCAAAGTTGGCTCTACATGCTCTCCTAGCAAGTTCACCATAACAGTTGGCGTTAATAATGTTGTATCTCCTAAAGGAAGATTACATACTGCTCGAATATGCTGTTCAAATTGAGAAGTAACACAGCCCTCAATTGAATAATGTCCCGAATTATGTGGCCTTGGTGCAAGCTCATTTACAAAGATCTCATCGCCTACTAAGAACATTTCAACCGCCAGTGTCCCAATCAATCCCAGTCCATCAGCAATGATCTTTGCAACCGAATATGCCTGTTCAACTACCTCTTGATTCACCCTGGCTGGCACAATCGTTTGGTGAAGAATATTATCCACATGGATATTCTCAGCAAGTGGTAGTGTCTTTGTTTCTCCATTTGGATTTCTTGAGATAATAACAGATAACTCTTTCTCAAATGGTACCCAGCCCTCCACAATACATTTTCCTGCTTGTAGTAATGGATAAGCCGCTTTTACATCTTCAGTATTTCTAATGACCTGCTGTCCTTTTCCGTCGTAACCACCTCTACATGTCTTAACGACACAAGGAATGCCAATACTCTGTACGGCTTGATCTAACTCTGCTTCTTCCGTAACTATTTGAAAAGGAGCAACTGGAACCCCTAGTGTTTGAATGGATGTTTTCTCAGTTTCACGGTCCTGTGTAATCCGTAATAACTCTGTACCTTGTGGCAAATAAGTATGTTCATGTAACCACGTTAACGCATCGTGATCTATATTTTCAAATTCATAAGTAATAACATCACTTACACTGGCAAGCTTTTGTATCGCATTAATATCATGATAGGCTGCCGTAATTTCAACGTCTGCCACTTGTCCACAAGGACTATCAGGAGTCGGATCTAAAACCGCGATTCGATACCCCATTTCTCTTGCTGACAAAGCCATCATTCTCCCTAGTTGTCCCCCACCAATGATACCAATTGTACTTCCTGGTACTATTGTCTTATACAAGTTGCTCACTCATTTCTAATGCCATTTGCTTCATTTTTTCTCTTCGTTCTTGAAGTCGCATGGCGATTTCTTTATGAGAAATACTTAAAATTTGTCCAGCAAGTAATCCAGCATTCGTTGCTCCAGCTTTACCAATTGCTACTGTAGCAACAGGAACGCCTCCTGGCATTTGTACAATAGATAATAATGAATCTAGACCATTTAGTGCTTTAGATTGTACGGGCACTCCAATGACTGGGAGTGTTGTCTTTGCAGCTACCATTCCAGGCAGATGCGCCGCTCCACCAGCACCAGCAATAATTACATTTATGCCTCTTTCTCTTGCCTGATCTGCATATTCAAACATTAAATCTGGCGTACGATGCGCGGAAACAACCTGCTTATCATAAGAAATTTCTAACTCATCTAGTATGTCACAAGCATGTTTCATCGTCTCCCAGTCAGATGAACTTCCCATAATGACTCCAACCATCGGCTTCACTAATAATCCCCCTTTACCTGTATGGACGAAAAAAAGTGCCCAAAGTAAATTCCTCCCTATAACGAGAAAGCAATTTACTTGGGCACTTATCATACTCCAAATTAAATGGAGCTCCCCGTATCACTTTCCCTCATAGTCCAATAAATAACGGTTATTGGGTAGAAACTTATGGGCCATAATCCCAAAATTATATGAGGCAAGCTAATCATTCATTTTTATGTGTGATTTTAATTTCCTACTTTATGATATCAGCTGAAAGCATAAGTTGCAATTAAAAATTCGAACATTAATATAAAGTTCACAATTAATGTTCGGTTTTTCCGGAGAATTTACCTTCAAAAACGATTATTCTTCCAAACGGTTGTATATCTTTAATTCCGTTTGTTTCTGTTTCTTGAAATACAGGCTCTTCCATACGCCTTACTGGCTGGTATCCTTCCTGCTCCATTCTTGCCAAGCATTGGTCAATGGTTTCATTTTCACCAACATGAAATTTTTTCTTTGATGGTTTTTTATCCATTTTTCAACTTTCCTTTCTTGACATTCTTAACCCAGAATCCTCCATAAATAGACTTAGGTTCATAAGAGATAATAAATGCACCAGGATCAATCTCTTTAATCGTCGTGTATAACGAAAGCTCATACTTTCTTGGTGTTAAAATTTGCATAGACATTCGGTCACCTTCAAGTCCATGCGCCTCCCAGGTAGTAACCCCATAACCTCTATCACGAAGCCGCTTAGGTAATTCCGTTTGATATTCCTTTGTAATGACATTGACCGTTATATAACCTAAGGCTAACTTTTCTTCTATTTTCATCCCTACAATAACACCAATTCCATAACCAACAGCATAGGCCACTAGGTTTTGTATTTGATCTAAGTTTTCTAATACTAAACCAAGACCTACAACATATATGACAACCTCAATCATACTAAGGAAGGCCGCTAAATAACGCTGTCCCTTTAATGTTAAGATCATCCGTATCGTGAAAAAAGAAACATAAACTATATTAATTAATAATATAATCACAATCATCATAATACCGCTTTCTAACATTCCACTCACCTCTAATCTATTACTAATACTATACCCATTTGTATTCCTCATATTGTATCAAAGATTTCACTCTCAGGACAGGCTTCTACTTATAGACACATAACCATCACAAAATCATATGATATAAGTGTGTTTTACCTATTTCTCGAGGAGGTAAACTCCCAACCATGCATGCTATATCTAGGAGGTGTGTGTCATGCTAAATGATCATCCGTACTTAAAGGATTTTGCAAACTGGAAAGATCAGTTTCATGGTTTTTTTGGTGACGATTTTTGGAAAAACTTCGATGGTATCTTTCAAAATCACCTAACCCAGTACAACTTATATCAAGGAGACAATGAGCTTCTATGTGTCATTAATATTCCAGGTATTGACCAACTTGATGATATCGACTTGTTTGTAAACCAAAATACACTAGAAGTTGAAGGAAAAATTAATCTGAACTTTAAAGGATTTAAGCTCGTACAGGAGGGAATCTTTCAGGGAAAGTTTAAACGTGAAATTGAACTTCCCTATCAAGTAAGAGAAGATCGCATGGAAGCAAGCTACAAGCACGGACTTCTCATGATTCACCTACACAAGCTGATTCCTGCTGACGGCAAAAAAAACAAAGTCAAAATTAAAAAAATTGAAGATTAATGAGATACAGTTGTAACTAATTTGACTACCCCTCGTCTATAGGATTGAAGGGGTGATTTTTATGAGATTAACTATAATTCTGTCTACTTTAGTTCTCCTATTCGCACTAGTCTTTCTGACAAACCCAGTTCCAGCCTATGCTTGTTCCTGTATACCTTCTCTTCCGGTTAAGGAAGAATTAAAATCAGTACAGTCTGTATTCTCAGGAGAAGTACTCTCCATTGAAACAGATCCTTCACCGGATTACAAACCAAATAAGGTTACCTTTAAAGTGAGTGAGATTTGGAAGGGTGAAAACAAGTCTGAAATTACAATTTACACGGCTAGGGATTCAGAAGCATGTGGATTTGAATTCATGCAAGGCGTCAGTTACTTAGTTTACGCGACAGAAAATGGAGGAAAACTTAGAACGGGTATCTGCTCATTAACAAAGGATTTAAGTCAGGCCTCAGCGGATTTAGTAGTACTCGGTGAAGGTAAGCAACCACTAAGTGACAGTGTTGAAGTAAATAACCAGACCCAATCACCATATGCAACATGGATTATTCTCACGGCTGTGTTTTTGGTTGGTTTACTGTTTATATTATTTGTGGTAAAAAGAAAAGCTTAGAGCATCATTAGGCTAGACGATGCTTTAGGCATTTTAGTGTAGTAATCGGTAATTTTAATAAATTCTTTCTTAGTATGTTGTTGTTGCTTTTCTAGATAGGTTTTAGTGTAGGATGTTTGCGATAGACTTAGGGAGTGTGGGGTTTAGATTTGTTTAGAGGTTATGCTTGGCGCGTAATTAGTTAGATTTTATCCTAAATCCTAAACTATCTGCTATCTACTAACAAAATGAGCTACATTTATTACATTTTTGATGTTTTGAGACCTATTTTATCGCTGTTCAGCTTGAGATTAAGTTATCTGCGGTCTAATCCTGCCTTGTATCAGAAGAAGTTTCTTTCCACTTTTAGTAATTCCACAAAAATAAACGTTATTCCAACTTTTTATTGATATTTCCACGAAAAAATTAATTATTTCACGATTTTCTTGTGTATTTCACACTTTGACAACGTAATTCCACGAAAATAGATAACACAAAAAAAAGCAGCTAGAATTAGCTACTTTTTTTGTTTGTTTGCTTGGCAACGTCCTACTCTCACAGGGACAAAGTCCCAACTACCATCGGCGCTGAAGAGCTTAACTTCCGTGTTCGGAATGGGAACGGGTGTGACCTCTTCGCCATCATCACCAAACTACTCGATAAAAATTAACCGGCGAATTTCTTCGTCAGCTTTGCTTTTCCGGTGCTCATGAAGGATTAAACTTCATTCCGCTCCTCAAAGCTTCGCTTCCTCGAACTTCTTGGTTCTTTTTCATCTCA
>NZ_JAJQKI010000005.1 GCF_023036475.1 Bacillus pinisoli | reverse complement strand
TTTCTAACTATGAACACTTCGTTTTTACGTACAAAAAAGGGTAGGTTTTTAGAAATATCAGCTTGAAAAGCAACAAAGTTTTAGAAAAGAGCCTTTATAAAAAATTATGGAACCTGTTTTAAAATTACTGTTATTTTAATAATTTTTTCATCTTTTTTGCATATAAAGGATGTGACTTCAAATAATCTAAATCAACGTCCTCCACTGCTAATTCTTTAAAGTATCCATCAGGATCATTTACGATTGAAAATTGTAAATGAACGAATGCTTCCTCTACATGTATGTTTAACGTGGATAAATAACAAGCCTTGTTATAGTGAACCAACGGAAGATCATCTTCCATTTGCATTAACTGGTTAATTACCTCTAGAGCCTCTTGTGTTCTTCCTTGTTGATGAAGGGTGGTACTCACTTGATTATAGCCTATTACAAATTCAGGATTGCACTCAACAGACATTCTTGCAAACTTTTCCGCCTCTACAAAATTTTCAAGATTCTCCTGAACTCGACTGACTTCAAAATAATAATCATGGTCATGAGGATTAAGCTCAATCGCCTGTTCTAATACTACCAAAGCTTGTTCATATCTTTCTAGTTCATGATGGAGTTTTCCTAATATATATAGAACATCAGGATGATTAGGCTGTACATCTAAACAAGAGAGTAGGTAGTTCTCAGCAAGATGATAGGTCTCAACCTTTTTGGGGGTCTCTTCCTGTTCATAGTACTTTTTCATTAATGCTTGAGCTAAATAAAAAGCTACTTCGAAATCCCAAACATTTGAAAGGGCGATAGTTGCCTTTTCAATTGCTTCATCCACTCGTCCCTGATCAAAGTAATATTCACAGAGCCAGGTTAACGATTTAGTATTTTCCGGAAATGCAGAGTATCCTAGTTCATAAAGTGCAATGACCGTCTTTTCATAAAGCTTCAATAACTTTCGATGTGAGAAATTTTTAAATAAACTAGTTTCCTGTTGCTTAAGTTGAAGTAAGCGTTGTTCCAATTCATAGGCAGTATACATATAGACATAGCTTTTATCTGAAAGAGGAATATCAAGCTGATCTATCATTTTTATTCCAGATGCGTTTATTAGATTCATAGCAACTAAATTGTCGATGAGATATTTATATAAATCGCGATCTTCTTTATCTCTAATGACTAAATCTAAAACGATTGATAATGAATCTGAGAATTGTTGCTGCTTATATTTTAAAACCGCATAACTTTCTAAGAGGCTGTATTGAGTAGAACCTAGTTCAACAGCTCTTTCTAAATAGTTTTGTTGCTTTTCTAAGTTACCATCGACTCTTGCTAACTCACCTAACATATACAAACGCCAACTCTCATCTACCTGTCCTTCAATAGATTGAATGTGATCTAGGACTTCAGAAATCTGGTCTACTTCATGCGACAAGTTTGCAAAGTGACTAGCATTGACATCATAAGGAGAATGCTTCAGTAATTGGTACAAGTAGTGTTGTTCAATTTCCTTATTTTCCTCTTCGCTTGCGATTCTTGCTAGACGTAAGTATGCAGATACAAACGTTTCATCTAGTTCTAGTAGAGACGTGTAGTATCTTTTGGCTTCAGAGAAATGTCCACGGTTTAGCTCAACTTCCCCTAGACGATAGAATGGGAAAGTATCTGGACGAATAGTTAGAGCATGATGGTAGTACTTCATTGCTTGATCGATTTCACCAGCTTTTTCATATAAACATCCGGTATAACAAATTAAATCAATATCCTCTTTACATTCACCATCAAGTAAAGATTCAAGGAAGGATCTACCTCTCTCGTTATAGGGAGTTTCTTCAATTAATCTTACATAAAGATCCCAAGCCTGACTATGATTATTCGTAGCAAGTCGAATACCGTTTTCTAACCAAGATAAACCTAGTTCTTCATTTGTATCACTATTAATAAATAGCCACTCTCCACCATTAATTAAAAACTCACAATCTTGGTTGTAGGTTTCGGCTTCTTTCAGTAAAAGGTCAGTAGCTTGTTCAGGCGTACCGAGCTCTTTTAATGCCTTTACTATTGATAATACTGGATAGGCATCTTCTGGATATTGGTTCTTTGCTCTCTCATAGTAATTGATGGCATTTTGGTAGTCACCTTGTTCTTCGTACAGTTCACCTAACTTTATCAATAATGAATAGGGTTCTTTCACTAATTCTAGGCCGTCCTCTAGTTGCTTAATAGCCCTTTCAGGTTGATCGCAAGAATAGGCCATTACATGAGCAATTTCTACATAAGGATAAGAGATAGATGGAGAAAGGCTCCTCGCAACGTTGAAACCTCTTAGTGCCTGGTGAAATTTCTGTAATTGCTTATCACACCTAGCGCGTTGATACCAGGCATGGGCATCTGTTTTAAAATCTTTGATAATAGAATGATATAAATGTCGTGCTTCTGTATATTGGGTATCTTCATACAGTAAATATGCATGATTCATCCTATTCCAATAGTCTTGATTATTTATTTCTAATGAAGCATTAGAATATTTGAAAGCTCGTTTTATATCATTAGTTTCAAATAGACAGAGCGATATATAAGACCAGGAATCGTAATGGTCAGGTTCCAAATCGATAGCATTTTGAAAATGCAGAATGGCATCTTGATATTCATGAAGCTCATAAGAAATTCTGCCTAGTATATAGAAATAAAAATGAATTTTCCTGGATTTAACTTTTGAAAGAATATCTCTTGCTTCATCCATTTTTCCGACCTTTACATAAGCATGTGCCGAGATTAAGTGGAAATAATCAATATCTGGGTAACTAGATTGAATCTGCTGTATGCAGCTTGTTAGAAGTGGAGTTTCTTCTTCCAGATGAAGCATTTTAATAGCAAGTGCATTTACATACACACTATCTTGATTAGATTTAATAAAACGATAAAATTCTTGTTTAGTTTCCTGATCTGGGTAATCAAGGCGTTCCATAAAGACAAGCATGTCCCGAACCATATCATCCTCGCATTTATTAAGGAATGATAATTTTGATTGATTATCCTTAGGAATGACAGCAATAGAATGAATTTGATTGTTACAGTATACTTTTTCAAAGTCTTGATAACTTATAGTTAACATGTCAGGAACGCTAGGGTCTTGGATATAAAAAGCTTGTAGATTATCATCATACCCAACAAGTAGCTGAACATGGGATGAGTTTGGATAATTTACACCAATGATAACGGATACCTGGAGATCTGTTAGCTTTTTATAAAGGTCGATCCTACCGAAGAAGTGTTGACAAACCATTCCATTCTCTTCAAGATAAGAAGTCGCTGAGATTAGCTTTGAGCCGTTGATATGGTAAATCTTTTCAGCAATTTCATCCTGATGCTTTTGTATTCCATAACGAGATAACAACATCGTGATTGTCGCAGGAACACAGTAATTATATTTCTGTAGAACAATCGTTGTAGGAAGAATCTTAATGTTTTCTTTGTTAAAATTATCTTTATTTTCATAGACAGAGTCTTTAAATATAGCTGGGTATTTAAGAATGAAAGGCTTCAACTGTTCGTATTGTGAAGAGCGATATAGAATTTCTCCTCGAGAGTATTCAAAATACTTTTTATACATATGGTGTGGTGTAATCGTTTCTATATGATTTAGTACCTCTAAAAATTGATCATTATTTTGAAGATATTTTAATTTTTGCGCCTTTTCTAAAATTAAAGGATAATAATAGGGAGTTCTCTCGATTCCCTTGTTTATGATGTCTAGGGCAGATGCAAGATCTCCTTCTGCAGTATAGATGGATTGAAGGATAATAAAGCTATATTGTGGCTTTGAATCCAAGTCGATTCCTTTATTCACAAATTTTTTAGCCTTATTCCAATTACCTAGGCGGAAGTAATAATAACCCCAACGGTCATAAATGGGCTCTTCAGCAATACTCTCAAGTTCCTGAAGATAAGATTTTGCTTCTTGAAACCGTCTCATATCAATAAGTAGATTAATAATTGCAGTTAATGCGAGTCTTTTTTCTTTAAGAGTTAAACCCTCAATCTCAAGGATTACCTCAAGATTTCCTTCAGCCTCAATATATCTATTTTTCTCCATCAATTCATAGCAATATAAAATTTTTGAGGTAATGGAAGAATGATATTTATGAAGATTTCTTATTAAAAATTGACTGTACCGATCCATTAACGCTGCATCTAATGCTCTTATAATGTAAATAGCTTCATCGTCTAACAGGCTATTTAATGTTGTTTTAAGCTCAAAAAACGAGGAGGAATTTTTGAGTTCATCTACAATTTGGATAACTAAAGGTATAGCTGTTTTCAGTTCATTTTCTGCCATGGCTAGCTTTACATGTTGAATGGTTGAATATAAGTCAGTCTTAACGGTCATTATCATCTTCCTTTGCGATAAAAATGCTTACTATTATATTCTAGGTAATAGATACTAACATGGCACTATGAATTATTTTCCAATGGTGTGCGTTCTTTAACTCTATGACCAAATTGTTATAATAGATTGGTAAGGATAGCTTGTATCCATTTGAAAATACGTGCAAGGAGACTAGTAGTTCCCCCATATAGTCCGCTCTCATTTATTTTAGCTAGTTGCATCGCGTCTCTGACTTTATCTTCATATAAATAATCACCATAATCATAAAAGTCCTCAACAAGTCCTTCCTTAGTAATGGCTTCCTGATGAAGTTGGTCATCAACAAAAACCCATGCGAGGAGGCGGTCATACTTATCGAAAAGGGTATCTCCATCTGTTTCAATAGTAATATCTCCACTTTTTAAAAACCTGCAAGTGTAGTCGGCTGCCTCTTTACCAAACGGCTCCTTCTGGGTTGTACTTTCAGGCGTATCAATAAATAAAAAGCGTGTGCTATAACTCTTCCCGTTAATAGAAAACACAGCCGTATCTCCGTCCACACACTTCTCAAGCGTAGCACCATACCTTTGCCCAAGTTCCAAAGAGGCAATATCACTCGACAACGAAGGGGAATTAGATGACTTGCCGGTGAAAGGACTATTCCCTAGCGTGAATCCCTCCAAATCAATCCGATCTGCAGTCAGTCCATTCTTACAATCATTACTATTAAACTGCTGAATTAATGCAACAAGCTCATCCACAGTAGAAACGGATCTTACAAGCTCTGTCGGCTCATGCAACAGATACACACAATCCTTATTCCGAAAATGCCCACCCAACTCATCCAAACTACCTCTATGAGCAAGGCTGTTATCTATATCAAAAGAACTAATAAACAGCACCATAAACAAAAGCATAGATATTCTCATCTAGTAAATTCACATCCTTATACTCTATCAATACCCCTATCATACTACTACATCCAAAAGAAGGCTAACTGTATAATGAGGTGGGTGTTGGTTCTATTAGACCTTTACGAACTTTATTCTTTACTACTTTAGTGCATCGGGGGCCAGGCCCCCGATGCATTAATTCGTTAAAGTCTTTTGTTATAATGTGTTAAAATAGGGATAAATAAGTTGGACCATAAGGACCATAAGGGGTTTAGTGGATATATGAAAGCAAATGTAGGGATATCTGTTTTTGTCAGTCTATTAATTGTCATATCGATTGGAATTTATATAAAGGTTGACCATGAAAACGTGGTAAAAGCTGCTGGAGAGGTAGAAAATAGTAACGCAACCCTTGGAGTGGAAGTGGTAGACTCTTTCCTTCCAGATGAAAACTCGAAGCCAAGAGTAGGCAGGATATCGCATGTTGTCCTTCACTTTATCAGCAACGCATCTGTTAACCCGAAGGATCCTTATAATATCGAGGAAATTAAGGATATATTTGTGGAGTACGGCTTCTCCACTCATTATATGATTGACCGTGATGGAACCATCTATAGAATGGTACCGGAAGATCGAATTGCCTATCATGCAGGGCCTGGCTATCTTTCTGACTACCCACACTATGATGATATTTTAAATGGTTATTCAATCGGAATTGAGATGTTAGCAATTGGTACAAAAGATGAAATGACTTCAATGATGTCAAGTAACACCTATAACTCTATAGACCCTTCTCATATAGGCTACACAGAAGAGCAATATGAAGCATTAAACAAGCTAGTAGATAGTATTCTAAAGAGGAATCCTGGAGTTCTACCAGATAGAGACCATATAATCGGCCATGATGAATATGCCCCACTCCGAAAGAGTGATCCAGGAACATTATTTGACTGGTCTCAAATAAATGCTTTCACACAGTAATGTAGTGGGGGCCTGACCCCCGTTGCTTTAACGCAACGGGGGTCAGGCCCCTATCTGTTTAAAGTGTTAAATGTTATTCTTGAAAAGCCTTAATTTGATAGGCATCTAATACCCATTGTGGGACAACAAATCGAGCTGTTAAGAGTGGGTCTACAATTTGAGAGATTTGAGATTGTCCGACTGCACTCATTAGCATGGTGAAATGATTCAGTGATAAATCCGTATGTGGGAGTAGTAAATCAATCATTTCTTCGACAGCTAATTTTGCTGCGTCATCGAGCGTGTGAGCCGAAACTAGGGAAGCAAGACCTTCTTCATTTTCTAAAAATGGATAACGTATGGATTTTCCTTTCACGACATCTAGTGTTACTGTTACCTTCGCAGGAACTTCAATACCTGAAACACCAATTTCTCCATCACCCATTGCTGCATGTAAATCACCTAAACCAAATAAGGCACCCTCATGAAAAACAGGAAAATAAAGCGTCGCACCGGTAGTAATTAATTTTGTATCCATATTCCCACCGTGAGCTCCAGGAGTACCGCATGATACAGGGTCACCCTCAGGTGCTACTCCAATAACACCAATCATAGGATTTAAAGGAATTCTTATCTTCTCATTAAATATTGCGGCATCATTTTCAATGGGCATAATCTTTGCTTCAAACTGCTCGATTCGGTGTCCCATGACGCCAAGTTTTGGCCCAACCGCCATTACTCCTTGCTTTCCAAGTTCAATTGCATCGATGGTTACTTTCAAAATGTCTCCAGCTTTTGCTCCTTCAACATAAATTGGTCCCGTAGCTGGATTGATCTGATCCCAATCAATTGAAGTGACAGCAGTCGTATTAGACTGAATCTGGTCTTGAAAGCAATCATATGTATCAATGACCACTGTAGATTTCGGTGTTACCTTTAAAACTGGACTGTGATCTTTACTGAATGCATAAATAAAATGTTCCTTCGATAGAGTATAAGTCATAGCTATAATCCTCCTTGTTTGTACTAATTTAATTATAAAATAAAATTTAAATGAATATTCGAAAAGTTAATAACAATTTTTTAACACATTAACGTAGTGGGGGCCAGTCCCCCGTTGCTTTAAAGCAACGGGGGACTGGCCCCCAACCCTTTACAGTGCTAAAGCCAACCATTATTTGATAGTATATAGGTATATATAGAAAGAGGTGCGGATATGAAGCCAAGCATTTATGTTACCAGAAAAATACCGGATACCGCCTTACAACTGCTTAAGGAACATTTTCTAGTTGAGATGTGGGAGGAAGAAGAAACGCCAGTACCACGTGAAGTGCTCATAGAAAAGATCCAAACTGTTGATGGGCTATATTGCTTGTTAACAGAGCAAGTCGATCAAGGGCTACTTGAACTGGCACCGAACCTAAAGGTTATAAGTAATATGGCCGTGGGCTACAATAATATAGATATTAAGGCTGCTAGCAATAAAGGAATTATGGTTACAAATACTCCAGGAGTGCTGACAGAATCTACAGCTGATCTTACCTTTGCTTTATTAATGGCAACGGCAAGAAGAATTCCAGAAGCGTCAGAATTTCTTAGACAAGGACAATGGAAATCCTGGGCACCGATGATGCTAACAGGGCAGGATATATTTGGTGCGACGATAGGGATTGTAGGGATGGGGAGAATCGGTGAAGCTGTAGCTAAACGAGCAAGAGGATTTAATATGGAAATCTTATATTATAACCGTTCTAGAAAGATGGAAAAGGAAGCCGAACTAGGCATATCCTACGTGGAATTAAACGAACTACTACAACGATCAGATTTCGTCGTAATTCTAACTCCATATACTAACGAAACAAAAAATCTTATCTCAAAAGAAGAACTTTTGTTAATGAAGGATACTGCTATCCTCATTAATGTGGCCAGAGGTGGCATTGTGAATGAAGCAGAGCTATACGAAGCATTAGTCCAAAAGAAAATCTGGGCAGCGGGTCTAGACGTTTTTGAACAAGAACCACTCCCTATGGACCATCCACTACTAACACTACCAAACGTCGTCACCTTACCACATATTGGATCAGCAAGCATCAAAACACGAATTAAAATGGCAGAATTAGCAGCTCAAAACCTAATTCATGCCTTAACCAAAGATACTCCACAAAATCTAGTAAACAAAGATCTCCTATAAACTAAGCATGAGCCAGGCCTTCACCGCTGTAAAGCGGTGGGGGCCTGGCCCCCGTTCCTTTAAAGCACTAAAAAACCCACTACTATAAAAAGTAGCAGGTCTATTTTACCTTCACACCCGTGTTTTTCTTTTCATACACACGCTTTTTAAATTCTTGTAAGAGTACGTTACCTTGGAATCCTTCTTCAATCAGTTCTGATAAGATCGCTTCAGACATATCAGCCTTACCCACTAGTACCCCGTTAAAAAGAACGCTCATATTCTCTTCCATGACGGCAACAGACTGGATCGTTGTGATAAAGGCCGCTGGATCATTGTCTTTTCTGGAAATGGTCGCTTCCACCTTGACTTCTTGTTCGTCTTCTTTTAGCTTGGTAAACAGCTCCTCGCATTCTTTACCTACATAAGCTTCAAGCAGCCATTTGCGTTCTTCATCTTCTTTATTGATAACTAGTCCATCTATTAAATGAATCTGTTGGCTTTTTACTTGTTCCTGGGGATGTGAAATCTTTAAGGACACCAGTTTAAAAGTTTTCATAAATCCACCTACTTCCGTGCTTTTTAACTATTATATCACGTTTCCTCTGTATCATATACTAGTGATAGAGGGAGAAGCAATGGACGTATGCTTCGTCTCGGAGGGCCTCACCCGAGAGAAACTAAGGTAGACGCATAAATCCTAAAATCGACGCATAACCCTCCCCCAGCCCCCTCAACTTTTGTATTCACCCCACTCTCAAGTTAAAATAGACCTAAAAAGAGGTGAACGATATGAACCCCATCCCAGATCATCTACAAAACAACCTAAAAATCGTTTTTATTGGCTTTAACCCCAGCTTAAAATCGGGAGAAACTGGCCATCATTTCGCCAATCCCAATAACCGTTTCTGGAAAATCCTTTTTGAAGCAGGGATCACGCCAAGACTGTATACAACAGAAGAAGACCAAGATTTAGTAAAGCTAGGTTATGGCTTAACCAATATCGTCGAAAGACCGACAAAAGAAGCACTTGATATCACGAAGGATGAATACGAAGAGGGAAGAGAGCTACTAAAGGAAAAACTTAATAAATACAAACCTAAAGTTGCGTGTTACGTGGGAAAAGGAGTCTACCAGGAATTTGCTAGGCAAAAAAAGATTGAGTGGGGTGCTCAACCTCATTCAGTCGTAGAAGGTGTCATAGATTTCGTTGCTCCCTCTTCAAGTGGCCTAGTTCGTATGAGAATGAATGAAATTGTTGACATCTATAAACAGATCCACAACCTAACCAATAAGTAACCAGTACTCTACAAATTTTCCACTAAAATACATGACGAACACCTCTAAGGCAAACACTAGAAATAGTGATTAACGATGAAGAGGTGAATGAGTATGGAATTCAAACATGATAAAATCATTCAAGATGGAGACCAATATATACTTGAGTTATACATATCGGAGTTTCAAGAGGAGTTTGCAAATGAGTTAGGTCATCTTATAAATAAGCGGGAAAATCTCTTTCAAGAAGCCACAAGAATAGCGAGAGAAAAATATCCCACTATTAAAATCAATACGATAAAAATTTTAGCGGGTGCTATGGTAATTGGGGTGATTAATCTAGGTGAGCTAAGTCCAATTCAGGCTGGTGCTCAAACTACCACTCTGCAACCAGTTTCCGGTGTGCCGCTAGTCATACATACTGTAAAAAGCGGGGAATCTCTCTCTGTAATTGCCAAGCAGTACAATGTAACCGTAACAGCAGTCCAACAAATCAATGGACTGAAGACCGATATGATTTATGTCGGACAATCCATCAAGATTCCAATCTATTCGTACATTGTCTCAAGTGGAGATACCCTTTCACTTATTGCAAAAAAGCTACAAACCACCGTTACTGATATTAAAACAGCAAACAAGCTGACAAGTGACAATATTTACATAGGGCAACGATTACTAGTGCCAGTTTCGGTGACAACGACGTCAACTGCCCCAAAGCAATCAGCGCCGCCACCACCACCAACAACAGCACCTGCTCCAACCCAACAAGAGCAGAATACTACACAATATACGGTCAAATCAGGGGACTCATTAAGTCTTATTGCTAAAAATTTTGGGACGACGGTTCAGAAGATTCAACAGCAGAATGCCCTTACCACAACGAACATTTTCATCGGACAGGTTCTGCTAATTCCCAAATCAGTAGTTGAACCTGCCCCGCCACCTGCAGTGCCAACCGCACCGACGCAACCAGCACCAACCACAACCACATACACAGTGGTCTCAGGAGACACGATTTCTCTGATCGCAAAACGCTTTAACACAACAGTCGATGCAATAAAAAGCACCAACAAGTTAACAACGGATATGATTTTTGTCGGTCAACAGTTAACAATACCAGCGGTTGGAACGTCGACGACACCAGAACCAACGGCTCCACCTATAACTAATCCGTCACCGGAACCACCATCAACCACTACTCATACAGTGGTTTCAGGTGACACGCTATCCCTACTAGCAAAACGCTACAACACTACGGTGACAGACATTAAGCAACTTAATCAGTTAACAACGGATATGATTTATGTTGGTCAAAAGCTTACAATACCGGCACCAATAGTTGTGGCTGATACAACACCGCCAGCGCCCCCAACAGTAGGGACGCTCGCAGTCATCACTCAGCAAAATGTAGCAGCGTATGAACTAGCTGGAACAGCAGAAGCGGGAGCGAGGGTTGTCATTACTTTTACCGATGAAAAAAATCAAACTGTCCAACTAGAGACAACGGCAGACCCAAATGGAAACTTTACCATGAAGCAAGGGGTAGCTAGCATTCAAGATGGAAAAATAACAATCCAAGTAAAGGCGATTGATCAAGCTGGAAACACAAGTACTGCCTTCACTCAAACTGCACTAAAAGACGTAACGGCACCAACCAATCTAATTCTAAACAACATTGAAACGATTACAGCTAAAAACCAGCAGTCGTTTACGATTAGCGGAACGGTAACGGGAGCAACCAAGATACGTGCAGAGTTTGTGGATCAGAACCAACATTCAGTCACAAAAGAGATACCTGTCACAAACAATTCCTATAACCAAACGGTGGACTTTTCAATATTACAAGATGGTACGATTAGCGTAAAACTCGTAGCCGTTGATACTCATGGCAATGAAAGTGCCGTCAAGACAAGTCAACTGATCAAGGATACAGCCAGTCCTAACGCACCTACTATAAACGTGCCAAGCTTTATTAATTCAGGTAATGAGCATGCCATTACCATCACTGGCAAAACGGAACCCAATTCGCTAGTTAGCATGAAGGTAAGTGACCAAACAAATACGTTAACGAGGCAAGTCACAGCAGATGCAAATGGTGATTACACTGTCATCATAGATGCGAGGCCTTTTCATGAGGGAACCATCACCATTGAAGCGAGAAGTATAGATCAAGTAGGGAATGAAAGCGAAAGCTACCGTGTTCAGACTATTAAAGACATTTCAGTAGGAGACCTTCTAATTTCTGAACTAGCACCAATCAATAAAGAGCTTTCAACAAATTATACGGTCAAAGGTAAAGGAGAGCCGACAACAACGGTTCAACTTACTTTTTCAGATACAGCGGGGTACAGTATAACGAAAACCATACAAACAGACGAACAAGGTAATTTTACTGAAGCCGTAGACGTAACAACATTACAAGATGGTGTTATTACGATAAATGCCTATCAAACAGATGAAGCAAATAATAAGAGTAACGTGTTTACAAAGGTCATCCAAAAGGAAACAGAAGCCCCAACTTTGGTGACACTTAATCCCGTTAAAGTTGCTACCCAACAGAATATAGGAAATTATGTAGTAACCGGTACAGGTGAACCGCAGAGTACAGTGGAAGCCGTTTTTACAGACCAACAGGGGAATGAAGTGATTCATCAAGCAAAAATTCGGGCTGATGGAAGTTTTACCATGGCTGCAAATTTAAATGCCCTAACAGGTGACACGCTAACCATCACTGTTCACCAATCGGATCAATTAGGAAACAAGAGTGAACGCACGACTCGGTCCACGACCATTGATACAACAGGACCGGCAACCCTAGAGATAGCAAATGCGTCCACAGCAAATGCCGAAACAGCTACAAACTTTACCTTTACCGGTAAAACAGAAACAGGAGCGTCTCTTGAATTAGAGCTAACGGATGGAACCAACACCATTATTTATCATGGATCAGCAGATGAAGATGGAGCCTTCTCTATCATCACAAATTTGTCCAAGCTTGCAGATGGGTTGATATCGGGTAAAATCTCAACAAAGGATCCTTATCAAAATGCAGGGATCGTTAAAGAAATCAGCTTAACAAAAGATACAGAGATTACAGACCTCACCTCGCTGGATGTAGCTGGTGAAGGAAAAGTTTCATCCGCGAATGTTGACTCGTATACGATTAGTGGAGTGAGCCAAGAAGAAGGTGCTGTCGTTACCGTTGAAGTGTCAGATGGTGTAAACACCATAACAGAAACGGCTCTAGTCGTTGACGGCACGTTCCAGAAACCGTTCAACTTAAGAAATTTGGCAGAAGGAATGCTTCAAATTCAAGTGTTTCAGCAAGATACGGCAGGCAACACAAGTACTCTCATGACTAAAACGATTGAAAAAGATACTGAAGTCGTCCAGCCCGTCATTCAAGTAAGTCAACTGACAAAGACAACAACTGGTTATACGTATCAACTTCGTGGCATAGGTGAACCAAATAGTGAGGTAACCGTTAACATATCTGGTCAAACGAGCCCAACCACAATCACCAATACTTATGTAGTAAATGAAGCAGGTCAATTTCAGTTGACCATTGATTTAGCTGCATTAAATGGACAAAAGCCTTTTATCATCATTGAACAGAAAGATGCGTTTGGCAACGAAAGTACGCCATTATTAATAGGTGTATCCACCTATGTGGTAGGCTCTGGTGATAATCTTTGGAAAATATCGACCCTACTCGGTACAACTGTACAAGAATTAAGAAACCTTAATAACTTAACGACAGATATGATTTACATCGGTCAAAATTTAAAAGTTCCGTTAGTCGCTGGACTTCAACAAACCGCTGTCTCTGAGCAGCATTCCTTTAACATGGGTTATCTCTATCATGGTAGCTCAAACACGTATATGCAAACCATGAAGTATACACAAGGCTCCATAAACGTAGTCGCACCCACTTATTTTGATATAAACCCTGATGGCAGTCTCAAACTCACTCCAGTGTTAGATCGATACTTCATCGCTTCCATGCAAAGTAATGGTATAAGAGTCGTTCCATTTTTAAGTAATCACTGGGACCGAGCTCTTGGTGAAAAAGCGCTTCATAATCGAGAAACACTTTCCACTCAAATTGCCGAAGCGGTCAGAATCTACAATCTAGACGGGGTGAATATCGATATTGAAAATGTGACCCATGAATATCGAGACGAGTATACAGAATTTGCCCAAATGCTTCGAGCTAAAATTCCTACTGATAAAGAAGTGTCGGTTGCTGTAGCTGCCAATCCGCGAGATTTTAAACTGGGGTGGCATGGATCATATGACTACATTAGTTTAGGACAAACCTCGGATTATCTAATGATCATGGCATATGACGAAAGCTTTACCGGCAGTGAACCAGGGCCAGTCGCGAGCATTCAATTCGTCGAACAATCCATTCAATATGCGATTCAAAACGGCGTGCCTAAGGAGAAGATTGTGCTCGGAATCGGACATTTTGGCCGCTATTGGCAAGAAGGAGCTCCTGTTGGGGGAAATGGTATGGCAAATGAACATGTTGCAAAGGCCATCCAAATGTACAATGGTGTCGTCACTTTTGATCAAAAAAGCATGTCACCAAAAGCTACGTTTACCATCAAGGAAGGTGATCCTGCCTTAAACGTGTATGGAAAAGTCCTCAATCCAGGCAATTACACCGTATGGTATGAAAATGAAGAATCCATTCGGGCAAAATTTGAATTAGTAGAAAAGTACGGAATTAAGGGAACAGGAAACTGGGGATTGGAACAGGAAAACCCAGCCTTCTGGAGTACCTTTTCACAATGGGTTCAGGAAGCACAGCCAGTTACAGGGGAAGGTTCTCAATAAGAGAATCTTCCTTTTTTTCACTTCAATAAAAAAACTAACGACAGTGGAAACTATGGAAAAAAGGAGGAAGCTAACATGATTATGAACCACCGTATTGAACAGGACGGCACAATCCTCCTGTTTCTCGATCCATCCTTAACTGAATTTGCCCAAGAGTTTTCTGCTTCTGGTTCTGATAAAAAAACAACCCTGCAAGCTAGTGTGATGCAATACGTTAAAACTAGAATTCCAAATGTGAATGGCCATGTAATAAAAGTAATGCTAGGTTCCATTGTCGTTACAACCATGGCTTTCGGATCAGGAAATACGATCACAGCAGAGGCGTCCGAGCCTAACCAAGTGTCAACACTACAAACTAAATATACCGTCAAGTCCGGAGATACCCTTTCTGGAATAGCAAAACAATTTAATACAACGGTCATTGCAATAAAGCAACTCAATAATTTAGCATCTGACGTAATTTTTGTAGGTCAAACGATCACGATTCCAACCACCACGACACCTACCGTCCAAACGTCAACCTATACCGTACAAAGTGGAGATTCATTATCGGTTATCGCAAAAAAATTCGGTCTGACCGTGACTCAATTAAAACAGCTTAACCAACTAACCAACGATATGATTTTTGTGGGCCAGACGTTGAAAATAACTGGCGAAACGACATCGACACCTGCAGATACAAGTTCCTACACGGTACAATCTGGAGATACTTTATCTGTCATTGCCAAACGCTATAACATGACCGTGGATGAACTAAGGCGGATCAATAACTTACCAAACGATATGATCTTCGTAGGTCAAACTCTAAAAGTAACAACAGCTGCTTCAACAGTTACGGAAACGCAAACAACATATACCGTTCAATCAGGTGATTCTTTGTCGGTAATTGCTAAAAAGTACGGTATTAGCGTGACGCAAATTAAGCAGCTGAACAATTTATCATCCGATGCCATTTATGTAGGACAAACACTAAAGTTAACGGGTACCTCTACATCAACATCTAGTTACACGGTACAATCTGGTGACTCTCTATCGCTAATAGCTAAAAAACATGGAATCACCGTGACCCAGCTAAAACAAGCCAACAACTTAACAACAGATACGATTAGAATCGGCCAAACTTTAGTGATTCCAAGTGGTACAAGTACAACGGAGCCAACTGCTCCTCAGCAACAACAATCGATGCAGCAAGTTAAAGCAGCACTCGTTCAGGATGCGAACAATTATCTAGGTGTTCCATATGTTTGGGGAGGTTCAACACCAAGCGGCTTTGACTGCTCAGGGTTCGTTTATTTTATGACAAACAAACACGGTATTGACTTACCAAGACAAACTTCAGGTGATTACTATCAAATGGGTACGCCTGTATCAAAAGCGGATCTTCAGCCTGGTGACTTAGTATTCTTTGGAGTCAATAAACCTGGTGTAGTCTCACATGTCGGCTTCTATGTTGGGAACAACCAGTTCATCTCCGCCACATCGTCTGCTGGAATAGCTGTTTATCCCATTGACCATGTATATTGGGGGCAGTATTATATGGGGGCCAAGCGGGCGTTTTAGCTTTAAAAAGTATTGGTGTTCCTGCCAAGACTTTTCTATCGTTGAAAGAATTTGTTAGCAAGATGTTATTAAATACCGTTACAAATGTATTAAAACAAAACAAACTTTAAAAAGTATTCGATTGACCGAAAAGCCATTAAAACCATGAACTACTTTATTATTTAATGTCATTGCATTTTGTTCAATGATATTCTCCAAAAGGAAACCCATTCTACCTAGCATAGAATGGGTTTTCTTGTTTATTCAGATGTTTCTTCCTCACTACCAAGAGCGGGATCACTCTCAATAATCACGTTCGGGTCTGCTGCGCCAATGCCACTTTGATTTTTAAGTTCAAAGTATTTAGCAAGTATACGCTGCCCAATTTTCTTATTAACCGGATTATTATCTCGATCTAAGTAAGGTACAACAATGGAGAAAGCCATCTCTGGCTTATCCATTGGTGCATAGCCTACAAGAGTTAGATTATAGGTGGAATGGGTAATCACTTTTCCATTTTTTCTTTCAAAAATAAACGATTGAGCTGTACCCGTTTTACCTGCTGGGTTATAGGAACGATAAGGTTCACTGCCAAACCATGCATTGGCGGTACCGCCTGATTCTTGCATCACCCGTCTAAACCCTTCTTGTACTCTTCCAAGATACTCATCACTCATATCGATTCTATTCAGCACAGAAGGTTCAAAGGATTTTACGACGGGACCTAACTGATCGTCGTTAGTAGGTTGACGAATCTCCTTTACTAGCTGTGGCTGCAAACGATAACCGCCATTAGCGATCGTTGAGATGTATTGAGCTAGTTGTAGTGGAGTGTACGTATCAAACTGTCCAATCGCATAGTCTAGCATTAAACCTGGATTAGAAAGAGTACCCTGATAACCTGTACTTTCAGAAGGTAAATCAATTCCTGTCTTGACACCAAGTCCAAATTGATGGAAATAGCTTCTCATTTCATCTAGTGCAGCGGGACGTAACGGTAACGACATGTATGGACTATAATTAACCCCCATCATACGTAAAGCAATATTAAACATATAGACGTTTGAAGATTTTTTCAAGGCATTACGGTCATCTAGAGAACCTAATGTTGCATAGGAGCCCTTTTTAGGAGTTCCCTTGAAAAACATGGTTCGATCATAGAAAGATTCCCCGGGTCTAATGATTCCTTTTTGTAAACCTGTAAGTACGGTTGCACCCTTTACAGCAGACCCCATCGTGTAAGCTGTTGTAAAGGTGCCTAAGGCATGATCCCTCACAGTGTACTGACCGTTTTCATTAACAAGCTCTTTACCAGCAAGGGAAAGAACCTCTCCAGTCATTGGGTTTAACATAACAACATAAGCACGATCAAGGAAAGTAGCCCCACCAGCTTTTTTCGCTGCGAGTAATTCTTCTTCCACGATTTTCTCTACCTCAGCCTGTAAGGCAAAATCAATAGAAAGGATAAGGTCATTCCCACTAGTGCCTTCATGGACAACCTGGGTTTCTAATACATTTCCAGCTTTATCAGTTACATTACTAATGACTTTTTTCTGACCTGATAAAACATCTTCGTATTGCTCTTCTAGCTGACTTCTACCAACACGGTCATCACGGCTATATCCTCGTGCTAGATAGTAATCAAGCATATCTGCAGGAAGACCTTCGTCCGCAGAGGAGATATTTCCAATGACGGATTTTAAAATTTCTAAATGAGGATCACGATCCCAATCCGTTGTGATATCAATATTAGGCAGAGTAGCCAATTGCTCACTAATGACGGCCAGCTCTTCATTGGTAATTCCCTTTTTCAAAATCTTAGGAGTAAGCGAAGCACCAGCTATCATCTCGCGGAAAAAAGAAACAACTTCGTATTCAGAGTCGTAATCAATTTGAGCAAGGTCCGCTTCTGTTATACGATCAAGCTGTAGTTGATAAGCGTTCTTTTTTTTCTTTTCTTCAGTCGATAATTTAGCTTTTGCCTCGTCAGGGCGTGTCAAAATCCAATAGTCCTTAAAATCACGCTCAGTAATTTTATCGTATCGCTCTTTATCTTGGTCAATTAAGGCTGCCAACGTTCTAGCGAGCTCCAACATCTCCTCAGGCTTCGTACCCTGAGGCTTTGTGTAGGTAATCGCGTTTTTTGCAACATTATCAACAATGACACGATGTTCACGGTCATAAATAACCCCACGCGGAACAGAAAGACTCACCTTCGTATTCTCCGTGCGATTTACTTCTTTCTGATAATCCTCACCATAAACAATCTGAACAACACCAAGCCTCATGATCAAGGCTGCAAACAACAAAAACACCACAAAAAACAAGAAATTCAAACGAAAGGGGACATGTGACTTCTTCTTCTTATTCATCCATCCGTACCTTCCTCTATATAAATTAAGTTTAAGGCTAATCTCATCATTCCATTTTATCATAAGAATGAATTCATCATGTCATCTAAACATAAAAACCTATCCTACTATTATAAGAATGTCAGATACCCGGAGTCAAAAGAACAATTGGAAAAGGATAGCTTGGGGGCTATCCTTGTAGTTTTAGGTCTATTAGTTCTATTGCTCTGTATGTTCGATCTAAGTTTTCTTGATCCTCATTTACCAAGAAAACCTGAATTGCTTTTTGTCCATATTCCTTAGCTTTATGATATTCTTCTTGGTAATAATGATTAAAGGCTAACTGATAATTAAATTCACCCATAAGGTAATAGGATGTATTACTTTTACAAATTTGGATTCCCTCCAAACAATTTCTATTGGAATCCTTGTAGTTACCTATCGTGGAAAGAGCTTTAGCCAAGTTGTATTGTATCCTAGTTCTAACTTTCCCAATAATGGGAACTGGAGCATGTCTAATTTCTCTCAATGCATTCTGGTAGATAGATATGGCTAAATCATACTTTGAAGTTTCAAAAGAGATAACACCCATGCTGTTCATGATTGAAAGCTCTTGTTCCGTTATATATTTTGGAGGAGTGTATGTTAAATTTAAAGCTTCTTTAAATAAATTATTTGCATCTTCAAAATTATTCATTAGATTAAAAACGCAGATTCCTTCGTGCCATATTAAGAATTGTAGATTTTGTTTGTTTTTATAGAAGGATGGAGTAGTTTTGTGTGACTTTATTAATTTATATACAGTTTTGTACTCTCGCTTCTCTACTAATTTACGTACATTATTTTTGACACCTAGAACAAATTCGCTGTCTGAGTTCTTAGCAATCTCGAAAAAGTAATTAACATCAATACCAAGCCGTTCCGCAATGAGAAATATTTTATCCCATAAACCATAAGTATTACCATTCTCAATTCTACTTAATTGAGCCTGACTAATAATGACTCCATTCTCACATAACGCCTTTTGAGTTAACCCTTTTAACTTTCTTAAATCTCTAATTGCAGGACCAATCTTATTGAAATCTGCCTCGAATGACACTACGATCTCTCCTTCTAAAAATATGCAAACTTATAATAGTACAGATGGAAAATGAAGATATATTAAGAAATATGTAGATAATTACATAATAACCCATTAAATTGCCGAAAAACATATTTTTTTAGATAAGTTAGAATATTTATGAGATTAGAAGAAAGGAGGAAATGATATGAAAAAGTGGTTATTAAGTGCAGTATTAGCTATTGCAGTTTTAGCAGCTGGTGTAACAGGTGTTTCTTACACTCAATCTGCTGATCCACTTCCTCCAGAACATTCTAGAGGATGATTTTCTTAAGCTGGACATGACTTATGCACATGTCCAGCATATTCTTTAAAAATGACAGGAGGCGAAACAAAATAGAAGACTACTACCTATCAGACATTCGTGTATTTGGATTGTCGAATATGAGAAATGAACAAAAAGGACCGGTTCATTTGCAGTTAGTTAGGCATGATTCGGTCAAACAAGGTGATTTACCAGTACGTTTCAATCAAGCTGTGTTTCAATCTGCTAGAATCCTTGCTAAGCAAGATATACCTACGGTGAAAGAGGATAAGGAACAGTATAAACCGACAAATGCCCCGTCTATTGAGCTTGTTTACCTTTCAAAAACGGGCGGTAACGGTATCAGCGTGACCATTCTTTTTCACAAAACAGGACCCTCCGTGATCTGCTACTCTAAATCTCAACCACAGAATCAGTCAGAAGATGCTTTGCCACCATTACATGCTCTACAAGGTTTATGTATCGGGTATGAGAATCGATACTCCTACTTTTTACTCCCAAATGTCGAAAAAAGTTGTCAAATTTAATAGAAATTAAATTTTAAATACGTATCAATTATTAAAATCTAATTTTGCTTAAGAGAAAATTAGATTTTTACAAACAGTTTAGCTTTCAAAGATTGATTTTACTGATTTTACCAATATACGATCCTGAAATATGATGAAACATGAGGAGGGGATCAAATGATCAATAAGGTGATTCTAGTTGGTAGACTGGCGAAAAATCCAGAACTGAAGTATTTAGAAGATGGGAAGGCGGTTGCAACAGTGACTTTAGCTGTAAGCCGTAATTTCAAAAATCAGCAAGGTGATTACGATACGGACTTCATAAGCTGCACATTATGGCAAAAAAATGCTGAAAACACAGCGAACTATTGTAAAAAAGGATCAGTTATTGGCGTAACTGGAAGAATTCAAACAAGATCATATGAAAATCAAGAAGGAACAAAAGTGTATGTAACGGAAGTCGTGGCAGAAGGAGTCAAATTCTTAAGTACAAAAAAGGAAGTAGCGGTTTAATAAAGGCTCTTTTCTTTTAGACTACTTTATCTAAAGTTAAGCTTATTCAAAGCGATAAAATGACGTACTCATCGTTAGATAAGAGTGGCTCTCTAGATGAAAAGTAGAAGACATTATACTAGTATTGAAAGCAACAATATATACGAAAAGACCCTAATAAAAAGGACCAGGAAAGGAGTGATGTAAAGGCAGTGTAATGGCTTTACTCGACGAAAATAAACCCTCTAATATTCCTCAATATATAGAATCAATAAAAGCTCTTAGAAGAGCTCTCTCTACTACCTACTCGTTTGAATACGGGCAGGTCCCCATTTTTGATACTAGCCACAATGTTGGCTAGTTTTTTTAGCTCCAAAAATAATGTGAGGTTCAAGTTTTAACCCTTGATTATCTACTTTTACTTTGTACAATAATAACAAATGAAGGATGTGTGGCGATGAGTGATCAACTAAAATTAATCATTAATAAGTTAGACCAACTACAAACCGGGCAGGAGCAAACAAATACTAGACTAGGAAATCTTGAGCAAGGTCAAAAAATAACGAATGATCGATTAGACTCTCTAGAAAAGGGACAAGAACAAGCGAATACAAGGTTAGTAAAATTAGAGGAGGGTCAGAAGCGCACGGAGGGAAGGCTCACTAATCTTGAGGAGGGCCAACAACGCCTAGAGGTAGGTCAAAAACGAACAGAAGGCAGACTCAACAACCTAGAAGAGGGGCAAAAGAGGTTAGAAGCGAGCCAGCAACGAACAGAAGGAAGGCTTACTACGTTAGAAGAGGGTCAACACCGTTTGGAAGCAGGGCAGATGCGCCTAGAAGAAAGTCAAAAACGAACAGAAGGCAGACTCAACAACCTAGAAGAGGGGCAAAAGAGGTTAGAAGCGAGCCAGCAACGAACAGAAGGAAGGCTCACTACGCTGGAAGAAGGCCAACAACGACTAGAGCAAGGCCAAGATGAGATCAAAGACATGATGAAGCACCATATGACATTAATTACAGAAGGATTCACTTCTATAAGAAGAGACTTGGGAAGAAGAGTGACAGATACAGAGGCAGACGTCAATCTGCTGTTCAGTGAAGTAGAAGACGTAAAAAGAAAGGTGAACAAATTAGAGAAAAAATAGTTAGTCATAGGAAATGGGAATACTTTTCTTGTCCCTTGGGTATACCTAATAAAAAGCCCTCGGGAAGTGATACGTATGGAGTTTGACTACAAAGAGAATTTCTCTGTCGGGATGCTATGGGGAATTGGCCTTAGTATTCCTTTATGGATTTCCTTATTCGGTTGGATCAAAATTTTACGACATCTTCTATAAATGATGCTGTTGCCCTGCTCAAAAAAGAGTAGGCTTTTTTATTTTTGGGGTTTATAGTAGACTTTTACTATTGTTTTCAATCCTAAATTAGATAGAATCAGGTTTTTCTAAGGTAGGAAGTATCATGAGAATAGGCCCAATAACTGTTTATGCGTGAAATTTGAGATATATGCGTGAAACATAGAAACTTATGCACGAAATTTGAAATATATGCACGAAAAATCAAATTTATGCGCAATCTTCTCATTTTATGCGTGAACGACTACATCCGGCAAACAAAACCATACTCCAAAAAACAAACAAAGGTGAAAAAACCATGAACCATTTCAAACACTGGATCCCTGTCATCCTCATCGCAGGCATCATCTTTTGGTTTTCCTCCCAGCCCTATCAGCAGCAGGACGTGAAACCATTTATGATAGACTTTATTAATGAAGAGTGGATACAAGCTGCCTTTGGCTGGATAGCCTTTGACTACGCCGGCTATCTAGTAAGTGTCGATCACCTTGGTGCAGCATCCTTTATTGAGTTTTTCATCAGAAAAGGTGCTCATTTTGGAATCTTCTTTTTACTAGGTTTCTTTACCATCCGTGCTTCATTACAAACGTTTCTTAAAAACCGCCCCAAAACGGGCTTATTAACATCATTCATCTTCACCTTTCTCTATGCGGTGTCAGATGAGCTTCATCAGCATTTTACAGGTGACCGAACACCACTTATCCATGATGTCATGATCGACAGTGTCGGCGCCTTAACTGGAATCCTGCTGTACATCATCTTCACAACCACCAAAAAGTAATCCCCTATCCAAACGAGGACAGGGGATCATTCTATTTTTCCTTCACTTTTTTAGACAGTGCTTCATAAAGCTCTTGCCATTCCTTTGCTTTATCGCGGTGCTTCGGATTTTCAATCTTCACTACTTCTTCTTTACGCTTTTTCACCATCTAGTTACTCGCTCCAATCTGCTCTTAGTGAGAATAGTTCATGGAGATCTCTAGTCGAAAGCTCGGTAATCCAGCCTTCGCTTTGAATGATTTCATCGTTCAGCTGCTGCTTTTTCTCGAGCATATCATCAATCTTTTCCTCTAATGTCCCGGATGTAATCAGCTTATGAACGTGCACGAATTTCGTCTGGCCAATACGATAAGCTCGGTCTGTCGCCTGGTTTTCAACCGCAGGATTCCACCAACGATCATAATGAATGACGTGGTTCGCTGCCGTTAAGTTGAGACCAGTTCCACCAGCTTTTAACGATAGAATTAAGAAGCGTTGCTTACCATCTTGAAAATCTTGAATAATCCGGTCACGCTCAGTCTTTGAGGTGCTACCATGTAAAAAACGTACCTTTTGATTAAATTCCTTTTCCAAGTAGGACCTAATCATATTCCCCATGTCGATATATTGAGTAAAAATAATGCAGCTTTCCTCTTGTTCATTAATATGACTGGCAAGCTCGGCTAGCTTCTCCATCTTGTTGGAGCGTGTTAAAATATCTCTCGGCTGCTCTTCCTTTAAATAAAGGCTAGGATGATTACAAACTTGCTTCAATTTACTAAGCATTTTTAACACAAGGCCTTTACGCTGCATGCCAGCTAACGTCTCGATCTGTGAGAAAGTATCCTTAACTAGTTGTTCATATAAGGAAGCCTGCTCAATTGTCAGGGCACAATATTCCTTTTGCTCTTGCTTGTCAGGAAGATTTAGTGCAACATCTTCGTCCTTCTTTGTTCTTCTCAGTAAGAATGGACGGATCATCCGTTGAAGCTGTCGAACCCTTTCTTCTTCCTGATCACGTTCAATCGGAATAACAAAGCGGCGATGAAACTGTGCCAGACTTCCTAAGTACCCTTTATTAATAAAATCATAAATAGCCCATAGCTCAGAAAGTCGATTTTCCATCGGTGTTCCGGTTAAAGCTATATGATGTTCACCTTGTAAACTTCGTACCGAACGAGACTGCTTCGTATCCGCATTTTTAATGTTTTGTGCCTCATCAATACAAATTGTGCTCCATTTAACCTCTTGCAGCTCTTCCACATCCAAATGAGCAAGGCCATAGGAAGTAATGACGATATCAGCTCGTTTGATCGCCTGTTGAAAAGCTTTATCCTTTTTACGGTTAGAGCCATAGTGTAAGTACACCTTTAGAGATGGAGCGAACTTTTCCAATTCCTTTTGCCAGTTTCCAAGAACGGAGGTTGGTGAAATAATTAAGGCTGGCTGCTTCGTTTTCTTTTTTTCCTTCACATATAGGAAATAGGTAATCATCTGAACGGTCTTACCAAGTCCCATATCATCGGCTAAGCAAGCGCCGAATCCAAAGCTTCGTAGAAACAACATCCATTCCACACCGTGTTTCTGGTAGGGGCGAAGCTCACCATGTAAACTAGCTGGGACTTCAATAGGAGGGAGCTGTTTTACTTCTGTCAGCTTCTTAATCATGCCTGCCATCTGTTCATTTAACTCAATTTGAATATGACGGAAAAGCTGCGTGCTCTCTAGTTCATCCACGCTTTTCTCGCGGTCTTCATCCATCAGCTCCTGCTCAAGAACATCCCAAAAACGAAGACCCTCCCGATTAGCTTTTTGCATGATCGTTTGAACTTGTTTAATAAACCCAGGATCCAATCTAATCCAACGACCTCTTATATTAATCAGTCTTCTTTTTTCATCAACAAGCTTGGTAAATTCCTCTTCTGAAATATCAATCCCATTGGTAGATAAGCGCCAGTCGTACTGGATAATGGCATTCATCCCAACAAAAGATTGCCTAGACGAACTAGGGGAGTTTTTGACTCTAGCCTTTAACGCCAGCTGAGAATCCTTAATCGTTTGCCACCAAGCGGGAAGAAGAATTTCAATACCGGCACTTGTTAAAACAGTACTTGCTTCTGTTAAAAATTCAAAGGATTCAATTTCAGACAGCGCTGTTTTCAAGCCAGCTTCTCCTTGCAGCCAAGGAATCATATTCGTAATTCGTTCCACTGCTTTATGTATCGCTTCGGTATCGTCTTGATCAAGCTCACGAATTTCATGAGCCAACAACACCTCATCTGGATTTTCTTTATCGCGTAAAATCACATTTAATTGCCAATCAAAGCCTTCCTCGACAGGCTCTTCTAGCTGCAGGCCAACTCGGAATCTCGATGCATCTTCCTTCCAGCCAATCTTCAACAGCCAATCGTCTTCATCTACTGCCACACCACCTCGTTTTAGAAGAGGATAGCGTGCTTGGAGTTCATGATAAAGTTGCAGTAATTCTTCGTCACTTTCCATATACTCTTGAAGAGCTGCACTAAACCATTGTTTTTCCGTATCAAATAACTCGATCTTCGTGTGCTTCCAGCCAATTTTTCCTGCTTTCCACTCGTCAAAATCAGGCATGAAATCCCCGTTTTCAATAGCATCCATTAAGGTAGAAGCCACATGTCGAAACTGAATGGCCTGTCCGTCCCATTCGAGAGGAAATAAACTATTGTAATGAGGCGCAGAAAAATAGTCCAGTGCCATCCAAGGGGAAAGTAGGATCCCCTCGTATCGTTTCCAGTCCATCTTTTTGACAAAAGTTCCGTAAAAGGAAGCTTCATGGCGAGCGAATGCGGCATCCTTCCACTCATCGGTACTGAGGTCTCGGCCCTGCTCATTCTCTACCCAAATAAAGATACCTTTGGAGTCTACGTATTCTGCTTTACCAATTAAGGGCTTAATCTCAATCATGAAGTAGCTTTCCTTTCTCTAATTCTTCTTGAAACGCACGTAAACGCTTGTGTTCATGAGCCAATCGTTCAATATAAGCATCCCATTTTGTCATTAGCTTTAACTGACGATATTGAGTGCGAAGCTTTTTTAAATAGCGAATGGCTTGCTTATAGGCTGGTCTTGATTTTTGCGCAATCGCGTCATTAACTGCACGGTGATATAGGGGCAGTAAAATTCGGCGGTCCGTCTTTTCAATATGTTTAATCAACTCTCGACTTTGATCTGAGATATCATAACCAACGAGCATTTGTAAGTCAGCCCAAGTTTGATAGTCCTCTTCATCAATAAGAAAGTCGTTATATTCTATAAAGCTATAAGGAAGTAGGGATTTCATAGCTTCCGTATACGCGTCAGGCTTGTTAGTTTCATCAGCATGCTCAGCGAAAAGAGGTAGAAACTGGCGTGTCATATTGCGCTTAGAGTGGTAATCCATCATGAGCTGGTTATAGTTTTTTAAAAGCTCAAGCGAGTGATTTAGCCAGATACTTTGCCGATTCCATTCCTTCGTTAGGCTTAACGTGCCGGCCCAGAAAAAGCAAAATTTAATATAATTACCTTGAATTTTTGATAGCAGCTCAATGGCTTGCTGATCCTTTTTCTCAAGATAGGCCATATGGGCAAGGGCAAACTGGCAGTCTACTGCTTGAGACTGTTTTCTCGCAATAAACTGTTCTTGTTTCTGAAGAAGTATTTTTTGCTCTTCATGAATCCAGTTTTTACGATGTAACAAGGTAATCCATACCATGAAATAAGAGATTAACCGTTCATACTGATACTCATTGCCACAATAAAGAAGCTGACTGATTTTCTCTTTTGTTTCAACCAGCAAGGATTCACCTGAGAGTGGGAAGGCAAGCTTTTTCAGGTCATTAAGTCTGTCATGAATGACATCCACTAACTGATTTACGTACGGATAGACATAGTTATCTTTGCTTCCAAGCGATAATCTAGATTGTTCGGATTCCTCTACGAGCTTTTGCATTGAAAAACTAGCAGCATGAATAATAAACAGTTCTCTCATATAAGGTACTTGAGGCGCTTTCCCACGTAGCTTGTTAAAAAAATCCTTATAAATAGATTCAAATTGAAACATAGCATTGAACGAAAATCGGTTATTCTTCTCTTTTTCCTTATATACATGGTATTCCTTCTTAAAAAATGAATACCAGCCTCCTATTTTTTCTCCAACTAGTTCGGTTTGCTCTTCTTCCTCTCCGCCTAGTACTTTAGACCTGTTTTTAGTTATAACGACCTTCTTGTTCTCTTTCCATTCTTGGAAAAATACTCCAACACGGTCAACTAACGCATAGGCATAGAAAAAGACAGCTAGTTTATGGCGGCAAATTCCACCAGTTGAACAGGAGCACTGACTTAAAACAAACACATCTAAATCAAGCGTGACATCAAATACTTCTTCCTCTTGTACCTTCGCCTCAATAAATCGTTCCTCTGTCACCACATTATAGACACGACCTTGACGGTATAAGTTTAACCCCTTTTTCATCCGGTCCCGGTCATAATCAATCTCAGGGCTAAGCTCCGTTTTAATCTCATTCGCACAATAGAGAAGCTGTTCTTTTATTAGATCGCTTTGAAGCATGTATGTTCACCACGTTTCCCTTAATCGAATCAAAAAATAATCATTCCTTTATTATACCTCAATTAGGTGTTAGAAAAAATTGATTTGAGACATTATTCAGTAAAGTGAAAGAAAGGAGAGTGAAAATGTTGTCGAAATAAAAATTTGAGTCTATCACGATAAGCTACAGGAATTTATTGTAAATACGACGAATATTCTAGCTTGCTACAATGGATTTTTACTTTTTTAGGAAGGAGTAATGGTTCAACTTTTACCTACATATAGGAGGAAATAGGATGAGAAATCGTTGGTTTATCGTAGTAGCAGCTTTCTTGTTTTTCAGTAGTACTATCAGTGCACAAGCTTCAAGTAAGCCGAGTAAGGTAGAAATGAGTGAAAGTCTAGTAGAAGCAACCATTCAAGATGAAGGAACACTTCTTAAAAACAGTACCATTCTCATTCAGTCAAAAGACAATCCGAAAAAGTCATTTCATGCAGTGACAGATGCAAGTGGAAAATTTAAAACAAAACTTAAAGACGGACTATATTCACTAAAAGGGATTCGTAAAAATGACTCTTGGTATGGAACGAATGAAGTTTTTTCAGTGAAAAAAGGTAAAGTGTCAAAGTCAATTCAAATCTCAAAGAAATTAAAATCTAAACAACCAAAGCTCCAAGCTAACGGTAACTTCACAGGGGTACTGACAGACAATCATTCTGGCATTCAAGGAAACCTTATTATATCAAGATACACAAGTGATTATGAGGAAGAAATTTATATGGTACCAACCAATAAGAAGGGGGAGTTTTCCGCACTTCTACCAGACGGAAACTATCTACTCTTTACCATTGAACAAGAACGTGGTGGATACACGTATATGCAATATTTTACAGTAGAAGGAAATCAAGTGTATATAGAAGGTGAACTTCAACAAGAGATTACCATTACATTACCTGATATCTTGTACAAAGGGAAAGTGGCAGATGGCTCGACATCACTAGCTGGAGCTGGGGTCCAACTAGAAAAAGTAATAAATGAAGAAGACTATCATTTCGAATCAATTGAATACGCCCTTACAAATAAAAAAGGCGAATTCACACTAAGAGCCTTAACAGATGGTTCTTATGCAATCAGTGTATGGCACGAAACATTTCATGCTTGGCATTTAATGAAATTTGATGTAGTAAATGGAGACTTATACAAAGAAGGCGAAAAAATTACAACTTTAGATATAACAGTGCCGGCATTAAATCTTAAAGGAAAGGTAACGGAGGGGAAAAATCCCATTACGAATGCCTATGTAGAAATAGAAGGCTATACAACTGAGGGTGACCATGTAGGTTTTTTTACTCCAACAGTTGATCGTAAGGGGAATTTTGAGTATCGCCTCCCTGATGGACACTATCGTATTGTTTCGGTAGATGAGTATAACCGAAGAACGTCGGTAGAAATCAATTTTGAGATTCTGAATGGTAAGATGGTTCAGGATGGGGTAATGAAAAAATCCATTAACATCTCCTTACCACCTGTCACATTTAAAGGGACTTTAGTTGACAATGGGATTGCCATGCATGGTGGCATTCATTTAGAGCAGGTAAGTGAGGATGGTTTTACTCACTGGTACTATGCAAATACAGATGAGAATGGAATCTACTCACTTAGGTTAACTGATGGTCATTACAAGATCGTGAGTGGTTATTTATATGAAGAAGGTAGTGACTTCTCACTAGCTTTTGAGTTTGATATTGTATCTGGAAAGCTATATGTGAGTGGTCAGCAACTGTCAATGCTGGAGCTTCAAGTCCCCCCAGTCAGCTTAAAGGGGTTAGTGATGGATGGAGACCAGCCACTAGCAGGTGGTGGAGTGTCCGTATCTTCAGCGGATGGAAACTATTATTGGAATTGGATTGGTGCGGATGGGACTTTTTCAATGAGACTAGCAGATGGAGAATATAAGCTAGATTCCATCTATTCGGATGATGGAACAAGTTCTTTCATGGATCAGAATTTTACCATTCAAAATGGTCAAACCTATGTAGATGGTGTATTAGTAGATACGCTAGAATTAACCATCCCACCTGTCACATTAACAGGCACACTATCAGGAGATAACCAGCCTATTTGGGCGTATATTAATATTATGTCTGTAGGTGAAGCAGATTTTCCACTTTACTTTAGTGGTTGGGTAAATGAAGAGGGAATTTTTAAATTCCGTTTACCAGATGGTCATTACCAAATCTATCATGTTTATTTAGAGGATGGAACCGTGTATTACCCACAAACTGAGTTTTCGATTCAAGACGGCTTACTATATGTGAATGGGGAGCATCTAGAGACGTTAGACCTTGTTGTTCCACCTGTAACCGTAGCTGGTGTCGTTTATAACGGAGAACAGCTAGTAACGAATGGTTATGTATCTATTACATCTCAACAAGGTAACTATTATGAGAGCTGGATTAGAGAGGATGGAACCTTCCAATTTAGATTGCCAGACGGTGAATATCAGTTAGCATTTATTGATAACTATGTTCAACCTACCTACTATCACAAGCCGTTCACGATTAACAATGGAAAGCTATTAGTAGACGGCCAGGAACTGAATGAATGGAATCTTAATTTAGTGGATGGAAATCAGAACTAGTGACGAAAAGGTATCCTTAAAGGGGTACCTTTTTTGTCTGAAAATGCTAGTATAAAAGTTTATAAATCTAGCAATAATGATAAAATGGAGATACATAAATATAGGGAGAGGCATGATTGTATGAAGACCATGAGTAGGAATGAACCATGTCCTTGTGGAAGTGGAAAAAAGTATAAAAAATGCTGTCAGCAGAATCAACCAACACAGTTAACAGATATCCTTTCATCTGAATTAGCCATTCAGCAGGAGGAGATGCTCTATTTTGCTTATGAAGAGTTTGAGGACGAAGTGGAAGAAGCGGTATCTAGTTATCCTACCGAAGAATTACCGGAAGAGGCCGTACATATTCTTGAACATTTCCTTGCATTAAATTGCCTATTTAGCTATGAAAAAGCCATTGAAGATTATCTGATTGACCATGGAAACAAATAAAGAGACAGCGAACGAAGGAGATTGTGAGGTCTTGGAAAGAAGGCTTTGCTTCGCTTGTGCGGGTTGTTGAGCAAAAGTCACCAATCCATTTCGAGATGACTGAAATCCTGACGAATAAGAAGCGAACGATCACTTTATTACAGGAAAGAGACTTCGACATCAATGAACTTTTATTCGGTTACTTTGTACCCTATGGTTCAAGCTATACGATTTTTACAGAAGTATTGAACTTCAAAGACGAGGATGCTTATCATGCGGAAAAGGCTATAAAAGCCATCTACGAACGTGATGCATCAGGAGATACACGCACCTTCTTTAATGAAAACTTTGTGGAGATTCTAGGTACACTTTTCTTTGGTACTGCTGAGGAACTAGTAAAAGATCTAGAGTGGGAGGATGAGCAGCACCAAGAAGTGGCGAACCTTATTCTCGAAAACTTTGAATCTTTAGACGCGCCACCAGCACTTGTCACCCTAGCCGTTACTCTTTGGTATAAATATTGTCAAATCAAGCAACCAAAGCGAATTCAAAATCCATTGCTCTATGCTGCATCCATTCAATTCCTAGTAGATTCAGCCTTGTTACCGGAGCACATGACCAAAAAAGAAATGGCGAAACAATTTGGTGTTTCGGTAAACAGCTTGTCCTCGAAGGTAAGAGAAATGGAACAAGTTCTTGAGGATGAATTGTACTCACTTCAAGAAATGCTCCTTGATGCGTTAGAGGATAGCTTGGATGATGAGGAGGATCTTTGGGATGACGATGAGGCATTTGGACCTTTTGGCCAATCTGAGGAGGCTCAAGCCCAAGAACTCATCTATAAAGCTCTTGAAGTAAAGTCAGTAAAACAAAAAAAACAGCTGGCAACGAAGGCGTTAGAGCTTGACCCGAAGTGTTTGGACGCCTTTCTTTTATTAGCTGAAATTGAAACAGACGCACTTAAGTCCTTAACGATATTGGATGTGGCTTTAAAAGCTGGAGAGCTAAAACTAGGTAAGGATTACTTTAAAGAAAATAAAGGGTACTTCTGGGGCTTACTAGAAACTAGACCATACATGCGTGTTAGACAAGCATTAGCTACTTTACTAATGGAGTTATTACGACCAGAAGAAGCCATTGTACACTTTGAAGAAATGCTAGAGTTAAATCCTAATGACAGCCAAGGAATTCGATACGATCTTTTGAAAGCCTATTTTGTCACCGACCAGTATGACAAAATTAATAAGCTTTTCAAACAATTTAACCAAGAAGAGGATGCCTTTACTGCCTATGGAAAAGTATTGCTCGAGTACTTTACAAAAGGGATTAGCAAAAATCTAAAGTCCTTACTGAACCATGCATTAGATGTGAATCCTCACGTCTTACCTTACTTAAATAAAAAGAAGAAACTACCAAAGGCTCCACCGGAATATATAGGCTTTGGTGACGAGTCAGAAGCGATTTCGTATGTATTAGAATTCGGTAAAATCTGGTGGTTTGAAGAAGAGTTAATGGATTGGTTGGGGTAACGAAAATAAACCTTGTGATATCACAAGGTTTATTTTTTTTCATGAAAAAACTAGCACTAATAACAGTGCTAGTTAGCAGTAGGCCGTGGAAGCCTGATCATAAAAGTAGTTCCATTAGTTTGACTAGAAACTAGTTTAATAGAACCAAGGTGATTTTCAATTATACGTTGAACGATGGTCAAGCCGAGACCGGTTCCTGATTCTTTTAGTGTTAGGAAGGGCTCAAATATCTTCTTTTGTAATTCCTCAGGAATTCCGGAGCCAGTATCTTGAATGTATAGCTCGTAAGCATCATGAAGTACTTTTGAATAGATAGTAATGGTCCCCTGAGTGGTCTCGCCAATTGCTTCACAGCTGTTGCGAATGAGATTATATACAACCTGTGTCATCTGCTTTGTATCAAGTAAAAGAAGCGTACGATCTAACTGGACGTCAAATTGAATGTTCTCTTGACCAAATAGAGGTATGATTTCTTCAACTATGTCCGCTAGGTAGGTCTCTATTAAAACAGGAGCACCAGGCTTAGCTAAGAGAAGCATCTCTTCAATAATTGAGTTAATACGTTCAAACTCTTTTAACAATAGTGGAAGCTGGTACTGGTTTCTTTTTTCTTCAGAGAAGTCCTCGTAGATTAACGAAAGGAACCCTTGAATGACTGTTAACGGATTTCTAATTTCGTGTGCTGCACCGGCTGAGAGCTCCCCTAGTAGAGCTAATTTTTCGGACTGATGGATGCGTTTTTGAAGCTCTTCTGTCTCCGTAATATCAATAAATGAAAGGATTTTCCCTATGTTTTGTTGATATTGATTCAACAGAGTGGATTGTGAAGCTAATAATAAATAGTCTTGATCTCCTTTGTAAGGAAGCTTCACGTTCTGAAGATTTTCTCCGGATGATACAAAGCGCCAGAAGTCTTCATTCTCTTCCTTTTTTTCACCTTTCTTTATATCGTCCGGCTCAAGACCCAAAATAGTTTTACTATTCTGGTTGAGAGTAACGGACGATTGATAATCATCAATGGTGACAACTCCAATCGGTAAGGAGTTGAAGATATGCTCTCGGTAGGCTTTATCTTTAATGCCTTCTTCATAAAGGGTCTGATACTCTATTAGGATTAAAGAAAGTGAAACCATCACAAAGCCAAATATCAAAAGACCCATAAAAGGATGAGATTGAAGCAAAATGGTTAATATGATGGCTAAAGAAAAAATGACGAGATACGTGGAGTACGTATCCTTCAAAAGTTCCTTAAATATCTGAAAAGCACTTCCCCCTGAAGCAAAGTGAAAGTATAAACCTAAAATAATAAAATTAATGACGTAATAACTTAGCAGGGAAGTAATATAAGGCAGTATATTTGCAAACTCAGTTAAGCCAACGATACCACCAGTAAGTGTAAAACTGTAAAAAGCCCCGATTAATAAAAATATATACATATTAAAGTTAAAAAGATGCTTCCATAGGGCAGCTTTTCTCCAATAAAGAGCAAAAACAAAACTAGTAACTAACAATAGAGCTAAGGAATATTCAATACCATATAAATAAATGGAGGCTAAATAAATAGCTGTATCAGTTGAGAGGCTGTTTCCCTTCGGTGGGAAATAGATCTTATAATGATTGGTAAGCAAAATAATGACTACAAGAAGGAAGAAAAATAACCAATCTAAGAAGGTTGAAAGATTGGGGATTGAAATATGATAGTAAAAACATACTAGGGCAGTAACCGTTAATCCGATTAGATAAATTCTACTTGATGCTAGTTTACTCAATATAAAGTCCTCACTGTTTACAAATCTAGGTTTACTAGTTATATTTTAGGTGATAAAATGCAGTTTTGCAATGAGTGAAAACAAAAGACCGTGAGCAGCGAGCCACGGTCTTCTTTCCATTATAATTTGCTTCTTTGAACAAGGAAAGGTCCACTTCTCTTCGGCCCTTGCTGATAAGTTAACACAGCCTGTGCATAACCATGATGATAGATAATAAAAGGAATTTCATGGGCATCATCATACTCTTGGTCAGAAAGAGTGTGTTTTACTTCTACTTTCACCAGGTACATGCCAGACATCTCTGGATTCCATTTTAGCTGGTGGCTGGATGAATAGTCTTGTAAAATCACCCATTTAGTTCCGGTAAAAAGGGAGAAGCGGTACAAAACTTCTTCCTTATGAATAGTCTCCACTTCAATTGAATGCTGAGACTGTTGGATACCTTTTGAGTTAGAAAATAGTCCTTCAACACGTGCAGGCTGATAGATTTGGTAGGAAATAACTTCCTCAGAATCGAATTCTTCTTTACTCAGTTCATGTTTTGCCTGCACTTTGATCTGATATATCCCAGATATATCGGGCTTCCACTCAACCATTGCAGATGTCGAGTAATCTTGAATCGTGCGCCAGTTCTCGCCATCGTACACATCAAATTTATAAAGGACCGATGCATCTTGATTGGTTTTACTGGAAACGTTGATGACAGTATGAATAGGCTGTGGACTCTCTAAATCCGCTTGTAACACGGTCAAACTAGCCGGCTTAAAAATAGTGATTTCAAGCTCTCGTTCGTCATCAAATTCATTTTGAGAAATGGAATGCTTTACTCGAGTCCTCACTTTATAAGTGCCAGGCTGTTCAGGCTTCCAATTGAAACCAGCTTCACTTGAATATTCCTGTAAGACAGACCATGCCGTTCCATCAAAGACCTCATATTGGAACAGGCTAGTTTCTTCATCTGTTGCGGTTGAAAAATGGATGTCGGAGTTAGTCGGAAGTGGACCGTCTGAATTAGATTTGAATGCTTTGATAGTGGCAGGAGCGAATACCTCATAAGAAATAACCTTTTCATCATCAAATTCTTTTTTAGACGATAGACTTTTTGCCTGTACTTTAATCTGATAAGAACCTTGTGTTTCTGGCTTCCAATTAAGTTTTGACGAAGTGGAGTAATCTTGCACCACTTTCCATTCGCCATTTACTAGAATAAAAAAGCGATAGTGAGATTTCAAATTGGCTTTGGCAGATACGATTAATTTTGTGTGGATAGGCTGAGGACTAGATTGATCAACGGATATAGAAGTGAGTTTACTATATGGAGTGTATCCTTTGGATGCAGCAATTGCTTCAAAGGATTGTGAGGATCTTGTAATAACGACATTTGTATGCAACTTAACATGGTCAAACAGCCAACGAACTTCTTCGTCATACATTCGAACACAACCAGCACTGGCATAAGTGCCAATTGAAGCGGGGTTAGCGTTGCCGTGAATAGCGTAAGTAGTACCGTACGTTCCTCTAGCATTTAGGCCGAGCCATCGATCCCCAAGTGGGTTATTTGGATGTCCACCTGGAATATTCTCTTTATAATATGGCCTGTTTTTAATCTTATTTACTATCGGAAATGTCCCCTCAGGCGTATAGTCCCCACTCCTCCCAGTAGCGACTTTAAATACACGCACAACCTTTCCGTTCTCGAAAAAAGCGAGTTTATTTGTAGATTTGTTAATAATGATTAACTGATCACTCGCCTCGGCCTGTATGCTGGAAGTCCCAAGAAACAGACCACAAAAAAAGATGATCAAGCTAGTAAGCTTTTTCACGTAAATCCCCCTAATATCTCCAGTTATTACACAATATTCAGTAGGAGAGGAGATATGCATGGGAAGAGGGAATAAGTGGAAATTAATGATACTTAAAGCATATGTAATGCATCAAAAAATAGGCACTCTTGGTGAGTGCCTATTCATTACGCCTTCATATCAATGTTTTTTCCAAGTGTAGGATGAGTAGCGGTTTTTAACATGTCTACCATCTGCTGACCTTTTTGCTCGGTTACGTCCATCGTCTTCTTAGCCATCGCTAATTGGACTTTACCTAACAAAGCGGATTGAGCTTTTGCAACAGAATACGTTACTCCCATTTTGCACCTCCATGTTTCATTGGGCATGGAATGCTAACTAAAAAAGCCCTAAAAACAGGGCCATGATTCTATCATTAGAATGCAACTGGCTGGCAATTCATCGCTGAAGTAGCCCCTTTAGTTTTGCGTCCTACCTTTTCAGATAGTTTGCCCAATATGTATTTACAAGTCTATGTTACTAGTAAAAAGGAGTGATGACAAGGGGGGATTCCAAGATCAATGCTTATATTAACGTTGACTAGTTGATATAAGATAAATGTCAAAAGGGAGAATGGATAATTATATCTTTCCTGAAAGAATGCTATTTGAAGAATAAGAAGGATATAAGAAAACTTCAACAAAACAACATATAATACCTTCTTGATTTTTACTTCGTAATTGCTCCACAAACATCTTGTTCCCTATACACTTGTTAGTGCTGCAAAACAACTAACGGTCCTTATTTTAGAAATGCACTCTATTATTCTTACATCTATTTTTAAAATACACGTTTTTAAATCTATTTTTTTGTCCAAACTAGATATAAACATGTAAAGACCGAAAATGGGGTGAGAGAATGGAGTTTATTTACGCATATGATGGGATGGCCAAGCCTACCGTGGGAGATATACTCATCACAGATGATGATGGTACGAGAAAGTATTATTTAATTATAAAGAATGAAGAAGCATTTGGTCTTGTAGACTTATCAAGGAGTGAAAGTGTATTAGTCGCAGACGAGCTGCCACTCTACCAGATTGGTAATCAGCTTTTTCCTACATCTTTTCATGAAATTATTATAGATATTATTAAGAATAGAGATATAACGATAGATTTGAATGTGCATGATTAAAAGGCAATCCTTTTGGTGGGGTTGTCTTTTTTTATGTTCGGTTAATTTGAGGTTAAAAAGGAAAGGTTCCCTATTTATTTCGTGAAATATTATTAAAAACGAACATTTATTATTTTTATATTAATATAGTTCGTATATAATGAAGTTGAATAGTACGGAATGAAAAAGGGGGATGGCAATGTATATACCAAAGAAAGTTCTATTGTTAGGTTCAGGGGAATTAGGAAAAGAAGTTATTATTGAAGCGCAACGCCTTGGAGTGGAGACGGTTGCGGTTGACCGTTATGAGCATGCTCCAGCGATGCAGGTAGCACATCGAAGCTATGTGATTGATATGCTAGATCCTGTCGCGTTACGAGAAGTGGTGGAGAAAGAGAAGCCTGATTTAATTGTGCCTGAGATTGAAGCAATTGCTACATCAGAACTATTGAAACTTGAAGAAGAAGGGTATAACGTAATTCCGACAGCGAGAGCAGCTAAACTAACCATGGATCGTGAAGGAATTAGAAGATTAGCAGCGGAAGAGTTAAACCTACCAACAGCTAAATATGAATTTGCTGATACGTATGAAGAATTCCTTGAGGGAACAAATAAAATTGGCTTTCCGTGTGTTGTAAAGCCATTAATGAGCTCATCTGGTAAAGGCCAAAGCGTATGTCGCTCAGCAGAAGAGGTTAATAAGAGCTGGCAGATCGCGATGGAAGGTGGCCGTGTTCAAAATGGTAGAGTCATCATTGAGGAATTTATTACATTTGAATCGGAAATTACACTTCTAACGGTCCGTGCCGTAAACGGGACGATGTTCTGCTCTCCAATTGGTCATATTCAAAAAGAAGGCGACTACATTGAATCCTGGCAACCACATGCGATGACAGAAGGGCAAATTTTAGAAGCTCAAAAAATAGCAAAAGCCATCACAGACGAGCTAGGTGGATACGGATTATTCGGAGTAGAGCTATTCCTTTCTGGAGATCAAGTCTACTTCAGTGAAGTCTCACCACGACCACACGACACAGGCTTAGTTACTCTAGTAACCCAAAACCTATCAGAATTTGCATTACATGTAAGAGCCATCCTAGGTTTCCCAATCCCAGAAATCACACTTGTAACACCAGGTGCCAGCCGCCCACTAAAAGCAACGGAAGAACTAGCAGACTATACCATTGAAGGTGTAGACGGAGCATTAGCTGTCCCTCAAACCCAAGTGCGTATCTTTGGAAAGCCAGTGACAAAAGTAGGGCGACGCGTAGCAGTTACATTGTCTACTGCAGATTCGGTAGAAGAGGCAAGGGAGAATGCGAAGAAGGCGTTGGATTGCTTGGAGGTAAAATAAAAAAACTGAATGGTGCCTGTAAAACTGACAGGTGCCTGTCACCACCCGAATTTTCTTGTTTCACAGAATGTTTCACAATAAAGGAGCTAGCTCACTAAGCTAGCTCCTTCTTTAATGCCAATTTCCATCCCCAGCACCAATCCTACTTATTATACTTCTCCATAAACCGTCCCATTCGCTTAATGGCTTCTTGTAGGCTATCAAGGCTTGAGGCATACGAACAACGAATATAGCCTTCTCCGCTTGACCCGAATACGCTGCCTGGCACGACGGCAACCTTTTCTTCCATGAGTAGTTGTTCAGCGAATTCTTCCGATGTGAGACCAGAGTTTATAACGGAAGGGAAGGCGTAGAACGCACCACCTGGCATATGGCATGGTAGACCGATTTCATTTAGGGAATGAACGATATAGTTTCTTCGTTGACGGTAGCTTTTTTTCATCTCAAGAACGTCTTGCTTTCCGCCTTGTAGTGCTTCTATCGCTGCATGCTGGGCCATGGTAGGTGCACACATCATGGTGTACTGATGGATTTTCAGCATGGCTTGTAAGATCTCTTTTGGTGCAGCCACAAATCCTAATCGCCATCCAGTCATCGCAAAGCCTTTTGAAAAACCGGAAACTAAAATAGTATGGTCATACATTCCATCTATACTTGCCATACTCGTATAGTCTTCGTCATAGGAGAGTTCAGCGTAAATTTCATCCGAAATGACTAGTAGATTGTGTTTTTTGACAACCTCGCTTATTTTAACTAGCTCTTCCTTACTTAAAAGACTACCTGTTGGGTTGTTAGGAGAACAGATTAAAATGGCCTTTGTTCGTTCGGTTATCACTTCCTCGATTTGGTCTGGCTGAAGCTTGAAGCCATCCTCTGGTCTTGTTTGAATAGCAACAGGAACTCCACCAGCCAAGGTGACAAGAGGTCCATAAGAAACAAAAGTAGGCTCCACAATAATAATCTCATCCCCAGGATTAATGATGGCACGTAATGCTAAATCTAATGCCTGACTTGCACCGACCGTTACCATCACTTCTGCTTCGGGAGCATATTTAACCGAAAAAGAATTCCGTAAATAAGCAGAGATCTCCTTTCTCAACTCAATTAGTCCTGCATTTGCCGTGTAGGAAGTATGACCTTGTTCAAGCGAAAGAATGCACGCCTCTCTAACCGACCATGACGTAACAAAGTCTGGCTCACCCACACCAAGCGAAATCACACCCTCCATCGTAGAGGCCAACTCAAAAAAACGCCGAATCCCCGAAGGCTTCAGATCAGTAACCGTTTTCGAAAGAAACTGAGTCTTATCCATGGTCATGGTGATACCACAATTCGTTTGTCTTTTTCACCATCATCAAAAATAACCCCATCATGCTTATACTTCTTCATCACAAAATGAGTAGTCGTGGAAAGAACCGAATCCAGTGTAGATAGCTTCTCAGAAACAAATCTACCGACCTCTGACAATGACTCACCCTCAATCACAACGGACAAGTCATAAGCACCAGACATTAGGTAAACAGATTTCACCTCAGGATAACGATAAATCCGCTCCGCAATCTCATCAAAGCCAACTTCTCTTTTAGGAGAAACCTTCACATCAATCATCGCAGACACTAACTCGCGTCGGTCAGTCTTTCTCCAATTAATTTTTGTATTATAAGCCGCAATGACTTTTAAATCCTCAAACTTTTTAATAACCTCCGCAACCATTTCCGCTTCCAGATCGACCATCTTAGCAATCGTATCAACCGATAAGCGACTATCCTTCTCAAGAATTTCTAAAATTTCTATTTCTTTTTCAGTGAAGTTCATTATGAGACCTCCAATTATGTTGGAATATTCTTATTATTATATAGGTTGCAGTTTCTCCTGTCACCTGGCGAGCGACAGGTGACAGGCACCACCCGAATTTTATTGTTTCACAAATTGTTTCACAAATTACCTATTTCATTCATGAAGTTATTTCGGTATCATAATATTTAGTAAAGCGAAATAAATACTACGGAGAAAGAAGTGGCGTCTTATGACAGAGAAGGAAATGGCGAAGAGAAACTTGTACATCATGTGGTTTGCCAATTTCTTTATCGCAGGAAGTATGACCATGGTATTACCGTTTTTATCGTTGTACATTGATACATTTGGAGAGTTTTCTACTACGTATGTACAGCATTGGTCTGGTTGGACATTTGGGATTACGTTTGTCACCGCCTTCATTTTCTCACCGATTTGGGGGAGATTAGGTGACCAGTACGGTAGAAAGAAAATCTTAATTTTTACCTCAACTTTATTAGGAATATCTATATTTCTGATGGGATTTGTGGATAGTGTAGGTGAGTTATTCTTTCTACGCTTATTTATGGGAATTTGTACGGGATTCATCTCTTTATCGCAAGCCTATATTTCTACTCAAACGCCAAAGGAAATGGCAGGGCGTGTGATGGGGACACTTCAAACGGGGAGTATCACAGGCGCATTGCTAGGTCCTATGATTGGTGGCGTTCTAGCAGACTCAATCGGATTTGCCGCTACGTTCCAGTCTGTATCCATCTTTATCTTCATCTCTGCTATTCTTGTTACCACGACGAAAGAATACAAGATTGGTAGTAAAGCAGAAACCTCCCAACGATTTACAAGAAGAGAGGTACTTGCTCATATTGCGCAAAATCCTGTTTTTGTGACAGTTATGTTTATTTCCATTCTCGTGCAAATTGCTCATTTCAGTATTCAGCCGATCTTATCACTATACGTTAGCGAGCTACACGGTCCAGAAAACTTAGCCTTTTTCTCAGGAATTGTCTTTTCCGCAGCGGGACTCGGAAATCTAATGATGACGAGAAGATGGGGAGCACTTGCTGACAACATTGGGTATATTAAAGTGCTTATTATTCTTCTCGTTATAGCAGGTATCGTGTACTTGCCAGGTGCGTTTGTCACAAATATATGGCAGCTGACAATCATCCGGTTTTTCCTAGGTATTGCCATAGGAGGTATTATTCCTGTCAGGGTCGCCTATATTAGGCAAGAAGCACCAATTGCCATGCAAGGTGAAGTTCTAGGTTACAATACCAGCCTTCGCTTTTTAGGAAACATTGTGGGTCCTTTTATGGGCGGTATGATTTCAGCCTACTTTGGTTTCTCGGCGGTCTTTTTTATCACAAGCTCGCTTTTATTGATTAGTGGAGCTGTCTTGTATATAGCGATGAATCGCCAAATAAAAATAGAGCAAAACTCCCCTCTTAAACAAAGTGGATGATGTATATAGTGATTGAATGCTAAAAAATAAAAGAGGAGTGACCTTACAAACAGGTTCACTCCTTTACTTATTCAATTACTCATCAATTCTCTTCCAAAATTCCTTTGCTACTGCCTGATATCCTTCTAAGCTTAGGTGAATATTCGCAGGGTTTGGTAGGTATGTTTCATAACGCTTTGCAATAATCTTGTCAGTCGCTACAAAACTGTCACCGTTTAAAATTGCATTACTCTCAATAATTGTGTTTAAAGTATGTAGCAGTGGTAGCAGAGATGCCTGTTGCTCTGCAGGTAAATAAGGAAACGAGTTATAATAGCCCATTACATAAACCTCTGCCCCGGGATTCACCGTATCGATTGTACGTAGTACTGTATGCAGATTAATTGATACGTTTTGAAGTGCTGTTGGAATAGCTCCTGGTGATTCATTAAGTAAACCTAGTACATCATTAGCTCCTATATTTAGAGTAATAAGATCGGCCTTTGCAACCTCAGCTAGGACTGTTGGATTGTTTAATTGATCTAATAATCCACTTGATTTTAAGCCGGGTACTCCAAAGTTGTTTAAATCAACTTTGTATTGTGATTGCGTAAAGCGATCAGCTAAATACTCAGGGTATCCTGCATCTTTAAGGTTGTATGGAGTAACTCCAGCTGCCAACGAATCACCTAATGCTACATAATCTAAGGTTTTACCCTCAGTTCCTTTCGCAAATGAGGTACTCGGCAATAACGTTAAAATAACAAGTAAAGTAATAAGTACTGAAAATTTTCTTGCTAGGTTCATAAGTTTTGTCCTCCTCTTCTTTGTTCTTAATAGTGAACAGATTTATAATAGCAGTTTAGGCGGTTATCTGTAAAGATTTTTGTAATAGAAAAACAGTAGTAAGAAGTTTGTAATAACATGCCTTACTACTGCTGATGGTGTATTAATTCATCTGTTCCCGTACAAACGCCAACGCCTCTTCCACATGCCCTTTCACTTTCACCTTCCGCCAAACCTTTTCAATCATGCCTTCTTTATTAATAACGAAAGTAGAACGCTCAATGCCCATATACTCTTTTCCAAAATTCTTCTTCAACGTCCATACTCCGTAACTCTCAGCTACTTGATGATCTTCATCCACCAACAAAAGAAACGGTAACTCATATTTGTCCACAAATTTTTGATGCTTGTCTAGCGGGTCAGGACTGACTCCGATTATAACCGCATCGACATCAGCAAAGCTTTCATGATGTTCCTTAAAATCACATGCCTGAGTTGTACATCCCGGTGTCATATCCTTTGGGTAAAAATAAAGTACAACATGTTTCTTCCCTTTAAATTGAGATAAGGAAACCGTTTCTCCATTACTAGCCTGCAGTGTAAAATCAGGTGCTAATGCTTTCTCTTCAATACTCACTTCATTCCCTCTTTTCTACAAATTTTGACTATACTTACTATCCTCAATTATAAAGATTAAGCTATAATGAAGCAAAGGAGGTGAACGAGATGATAGAAAAGCGACTAGATCGAATGGAAGAGATGTTAACACAGCTTATACAAGTAGTCGGTACCATGAACTCAAGTCAACATAGAATGGAAAATAGAATGGATACCATGGAAACCAAACTACACTCAATGGAAACAAGATTGGAGGCAATGGAAGCTAAAAACGAAGAACGCCACCAAGATATTCTCTATCAATTAAGCCAACTCAAGATTGATCAAGATATTATTTGGGATAAGCTGTCTAAAGAAGAAAGAGAGATTCAAAAACTAAAAAAGAGGTTAGAAAACTAACTCACCGACTCAACTTCAGATTTAATCCTCTATTAATCTTCTACCATCTAAAACCCAAATACTTAAAAAGGGGAGCGACCTATATACATAGGTCCTCCCTTCTTATTTAAGTACCAGGTGACATGCTCCCACTCTCTTTATCTCCCACCACCTTCAGCATACAACCAAATGCAAGTAGCAAACTTCCAGCCGCCGCATAAAACAAAACATTAAATCCAAATACATCAATCAGCAAACCTAAACCGGGAGGCGATATAATAGCCGCAAGAGATGAAACGAGATAATATAAGCCCGTTCTCGTCCCAAAGCTGTGCTCACCTCCAGTTTCAACGATATAAGGATAAGCATTAATATTCACAAATGCCCAAAACACCCCACCAGCTAACAAAATAGCCCGCAACATAAGGACAGATTCCACTTTAGTTAAAAGCAAGAAAACAATAATTAATCCGATAATCCCAATTAAAATGATCTTCTTTTTACCAAATCTAGCTCCTAAAAAACCACTGGGAATCGCAGATAACACAAAGCTCAAAGAGAAAAATGCTAGCGAAAAAGCAGAAGAACTTTTAGACAAGCCCAGCTCATTCACACCATACAACGTAAACAAAGCCTCAATTCCTTGTATCGCAAAAAACCAAAAGAAGATAGCCGCTAACAGGAAAAGGGTGCGCGTATTTAATTCCGATCTGTAGTTAACCTTTGGGGCATTCGTAATAGTAGGAATCATGGCATCTTGATTCTCTTTAATGTTCCTGAAAATAACCCATAAAGCTAACAGGAACATCGCCGATACCGCAAAAAACGGTAAAGCTTCATTTACATCAAACAAATAAGCCCCCACGCTAAACGCTAAAATGGCGCCACAGCCACCCATAAAGTTAATAATTCCATTTGCTTTCGTCCGATGGGGCTCCGGTGTAATATCAGGCATAAGGGCAACGGTAGGCGAACGAAAAATCGCCATAGATAGGTTCATACAGATCATAAAAAGAATGAGGGTTGCTAAACTAGTGTGAAACGGAATGAGGGAAAAGAACAATGCAGTAACAGGGACCCCAATTAACAAATAAGGCATACGGCGTCCAAACCGAGTATGGGTTTGGTCACTTTTATGACCTATATACGGTTGTAGGAAGAGGGCGATATAGTTATCAATCGTCATGAGAAACCCAATCAATGCCGTACTTGCGAGGTAATCATTCAAGAAAAAAGGAACAAACCCATTGTACAATGACCAGCCTAAACTGATACTAAAAAAACCAAACCCCAACAACCACGTTTTCCTCATCGGCCTTCTCCTTGAACTAGGTGAAAAATTGCACCTGTTTTATAATTGCAAAATGCCCTACTTTATATTTATTAATAGGACATTTGCAGTAGTCTATAAAAGTTCGGCCGACGCTTGTTAAGTTATATACAATATCAATACATGGGAACGTTATGCATTGTTGAACTCATGATCAAACCTGCCCCGACAGGAGCGGGTGTACAAAAAAACTAATTTTAGGACTCTTGATTTCCTTTACCTCGGAAAAATAACTTTCCATCCGGCCTATTTCTAGGTGTAATGTTCATAATAAAATAGCCGATAATCAATATCAAAATGACGAGAGCATAAAGCAGTGTATTCATTGGATTATAATGATCCACTATGATTAATCGCACCATGGCCGTAATCCCAATATACAAGAAATAACGCATGGGGAAATGATAGTCTTCCTTAAAGTATTTTACAATCATAGCGATAAATTCAAAATACAAAAAGAAAATGAGGATATGCTCTAAAAAGAGGCGATAATCCTTATTTCCAGAATCATAAGAAAGTAGTACCTCTACAAACATAATCAGCTCTTTTATTAATAAAAAAGAAAGAATAATCGCCAACAAGATTAAGGATACATTTAAAATGACTTGAAAAACTTTAGGAATCATCTTAATTGCTTTCGTATAAAAGTCCATTTAATATCTCCTCCTTTCTTTAGTTAAAAGGTCAATACATTAGCGTTTTTTGATCTTCAATAGAAAAACATCCACCGCAATAGGCTTCACTTCACGCAAAGGAGCGGTTGTATGAGGTCCTTATTGAACTTATCCCCTCATACGAATAAAAAGGTAGACTATCAGATATGTAGTGCAATCACAACTGTAAAAAACATTCTCGTTAAATGCCTCTTACTAACAATCTCTTCTACTTCCTAGGTGATCCATTCAATCAACATTCCCTTTTAAGTTACTTTATCCTCGTAAACTTCGTCAATTAACTTGGCTAATCCGGCTATATGTAGAGGGGATTTTTGCTCATCTGTTTGGGCCAGTTAACCGATTTTCTTATATCATCATGATTCATTCCGTGAAACAAATTGTGAAACAAGAAAATTCGGGTGGTGACAGGCACCGCTGTATTAAGCGTGTTAAAATATAAGCAATACCAATACATAGGAGCGTTAACATGCTAATTCAATGTACAAAAAAGCTTTTGACAGAACTCAAGATCAAACCCGAGCCAACTATGGAACAAGAGCCCTTGTTTTCTTGGCACGCAAACATGCTAACCATTAATCGTAGAAAAACACTTGTCCTCATGAATGACCGAAGTCGATATGTTATCGTCCTCTATGGGCTCAAAGCAAAGGACTTAAAGAACGTAGAGGCGTTGATTTTACAAGCAATCAAAGAAACGTTCCAATCAGAGGGAATAAAGGATGAGGTAATAGAAGGGTACTTGTCTCGTTTAGGACAAGCCACGTATACCACGACAAAAGATCGAACGATGGTGGCAAGGCTAAATGAAGCTTGTAAAAATGTCACGTTCTTCGAGGAAGACATCAACCAGAATGTAATGAATCAAGCTCATATGAATAGAAGACTTAGCCGCCTTTTAGTTGGAAATGGTAAAAATGATTACACGCAACCCAATGAAGATCTTTATCAAGCATTAGAGGAGCTTACTGGAGAGCCTATTTTTGATACAAATGCTTACGTCTTACAAGTGAAATTGCAACTAAGCAACCATCATGTTTGGCGCAAAGTCATTGTTCCTAAGCACATTACCTTCCCTGAACTACATCAAACATTGCAAACGGTTTTCGGTTGGGAAGATTCTCACCTTCATGAGTTTATTGTGTTTGAACCAACTTCTAATGGAAAACCAAGGATCAACCTAGTTTGTCATGAAGAAGCTCTCCACTTTCAAACAGGTATACCAATGAAGCTAGATACAGAGGAGAAGCTTACTGACTACCTACCAGCTGTAATTATCTACCACTACGACTTTGGGGACAGTTGGAGACATGAAATCACGGTTGAAAGTGTTATTGACAATTATGATAAAAACTACCCTACATGTATAGCGGGAGAAGGGAACACTCCACCAGAAGATGTGGGCGGAGAAATGGGGTACGAAGAGTTCCTAGCAATCATATCTGACCCAAGCCATCCAGATCACGTGCATATGAAAAACTGGGGAGAAGACCAGGGGTACGAGGAATTTGATATTAAGAGTGTAAATAGATGGTTGAAGTAAAAAGGGAGTTAGGAGGGAAGCGGGGACTACCTGTCCCTCCTATTCAACCTTTTAAATATTTATAAAAAATCAAAAGGAAAGACTGAACGAACAAATAAATCGGAATGGAAAAGACCCATGTAAAACCATCTTTGTAAGTAAACACCCCGACCATCACATTTACCAACTCAAAGGCAACCCCAAAGCAAGTCCAAAGGATGATATAGAAAGCAACATATCTACCTTTAATATGAAATCGATCAAAGATGTAAATAAAAAAATAACCATACGGACCATACATTAAATAAGCAATTACATCCATAATCGTATACTTCGGGCCATCTAAAATATCATAAAAATCAAAAGGCGCAGCACCTATCGTATTATCGAAAAGGCTGGCCCATACAATGCCGTAAGAAATGATGAGAAACGAAAAAAAGCGAGATTCAAATTGTTTTGGTAGTAACCAAATCACCATAAACCCTAAAGCAATTATGACAAACACAAAGATGTCATTTCCGCCAAAGGCTTCTTCTACAAAAGGGATTGCACCAGTAGTCATGACACCCATCCCTTCTTTTTAAACAATTTCACAGATAAACAACATAGAAGTAATAACGTTGTTAAATAACTAATGGTATAAAAGGAAGTCCACTTTTCATAAGTAATAATCTCTTGTTTCATATTAAATAAATCTAATAACCAGAAAAATAAGATGCTGAATAATAACGGTACAACTAACCTTCTTTTCTTATTAAATATCATATTAACCACATAGGTAATCAGCAATGGAGTAATAAAGCTCCTATACATAACAAAGCTTATATAATCGACTGGTTCTTGGGTAACCTTCAGCAATTTTAGGGGATCCGCAATAACTAAGAATACATGTGTATTTAAAAATACGGCAGTCATGAAGGTGAAGGCTAATAATTTGTTGTGGAGGTGTTTCTTTTCCAGCAAGAGCAATGATAGTAAAAGCCAAAATAAGATGGTGTATATGGATAGGGTCATGGATGTGCCACCTGGGAGTTTTTTCTTATAGTTAGCTGTTTTAGGATAATTATGCAACATAACGAAAATCCGGAGACTATTAAACAGTCTCCGGTTCTCTTAGTTAAGCTCTAAATGCTCTTTTAACTTACCGGACAAACTCAAACGCTCTTCATCCGGAACAATATAGTAGTACACACCATTAATGGTGTCCCCACTGCCACTAATCTGGAACTGCTCGAGGTTGTGACGAGCTTCTTTATAATTAGCCTGAATATCCACCATTTGGTCGAAGGTTAAATCGGTTTTAACATTGCCTCCTAAAATGGTTAACACATCATCAAACTTATTTAGTGAAGAAAAGCTAGCTCCCTTTTGAATAATAGCGAGTATAATTTGCTTTTGGCGATCCTGGCGGCCAAAGTCGCCTCTTGGGTCTTGATACCTCATTCTTGAATACGCGAGAGCTTGTGCTCCATCAAGACTAATTTCTCCTTCTTCAAAAGTGTAACCACCATCGGTAAATTTGAATGGATTATGAACCGTAACTCCGCCAACCGCATCAACAATTTCTTTAAAACTTTCCATGTTTACCTTTATGTAATGATCGATCGGAATGTCTAAAAAATGTTCGACGGTATTAACAGCCATATCCGTACCACCAAATGCATAAGCATGATTAATTTTATCAAGCTTACCTTTCCCAATAATCTCTGTTCGAGTGTCACGAGGAATACTGACCATCTTCATAGACTGAGTGTTAGAATTCACCGTCATCACAATCATGGTATCAGATCGCCCACGATCACCGGTTCGTTCATCAACTCCCATGATTAAAATAGAGATAGGATCTTTTTCAGCATAATCAATTTTCTCTATTCGTTTAACTGAAAACTCACGTGTCGGCTGTTCATACATTTGACCAGCAGCTTGTTCAACAGAGGAGTAGATAGAATAGGCATAAACGGCGACACCAATCAGTAAAGCGCCTATCGTAGAAAGGGTAATCCAAAGCCATTTTCTTTTAGTTTTTTTCTTTGGTCTCAATTGTTCTCTCATTTTATAACCTCATTTAGTATAGTTATTCAAAATCTATCAGCTTCCAATAGTATAGTCAATATTTGTAAAAGTACAAAATAAGTTCGACTTATTGTTACAAAATTGTAATAATTATCTGAAAATGTTACAAACCTGTAATTCTACTTCTCTATTAATCTTGATATAATAAATTCATAAGTTTTCTGACAATTCAAAAAGGTTACATAGGAGAAGCTAAATCATGAAAAAAATTCTAATCTTATTAACAATAACACTAATCGTATTTACTATAAATGTACAACCCAATTCTGCAGCAGCAGCTACAAAAGGAACACAAGCCGATCAATTAATTAAAGTAGGTAAATCACTAGTCGGAACTCCATACCGTTTTGGTGGAACAACGACTAAAGGTTTTGATTGCAGTGGTTTTATCGGATATGTATTCAATAGCAGTGGCAAGAAGCTACCACGAACAGCTGCAGATATGTGGAAGGCTGGTAAATCAGTGAAAGCTCCCAAAGTCGGTGATCTTGTTTTCTTCCAAACGTATAAAAAGGGACCTTCTCACGCTGGAATCTATATAGGAAACAACAGCTTTATTCATGCAAGTTCCTCAAAAGGAGTCATGATTAGTAAATTAACCGATAGCTACTACAAAAAACGTTACCTAGGTGCCAAAAAAATATAGAATGGACAAGGAACTGCATCCTAAAAAGGGGGCAGTTCTCTTTTCATTTGTTGATTCCACGAAAATATTAGTTATTTCGGCTTTTTTATCGACTATTCCACGAAAAGATTTATTATTTCAAAAGGTTCATACGTTATTTCACACTTTCATCTCATTATTCCACGAAAACGAGATTTTCTACCTGACGACGGCCTACTCCACTTTTTTGTTTTTAACAAATACGTAACCTCTATAAACGAAGTGATTTCCAAATAGATATTGTTTCTAATCCAGAATTCTTACGTGAAGGTTCAGCCATTCATGACAAATTCTACGGTGACCGAATTGTAATAGGCGCAGCAAACCAAGAAGCTGCCGACAGCCTAGAAGCTATCTATCACCCTTTTAGTATTCCAGTCATTGAAAGTGCCGAAATGATTAAATATGCATTTCTGGCTAATAAATAATTGTCTAAAAAAAGCATGGGATCATCCATGCTTTTTCTCATGTCATGCTGATCTAATCCATTTGAATGAACCATTTTCAACACAACCATTCCAATCTTCCTTCTGCTATAATAAAGAAAAGTTTAGGAACGTAAAGGAGTTACTCCACATGCGACGTGTTGTGACCGTAGTCATTGTGTTTATATGTATCATTCTTTCTTATTTTACATTTGAATCAGCCCTTCATGTGTTCCGTTCTGATTGGCAGTTGCCGGAAAAGTCTAATCAGGAACAAATCGCCAATCGAATTGTGTTAATTACACGTGGCTTGGATACGCCTTTTTGGGACAAGGTGAGTGAAGGGGCTAAAAGGCAAGCCGAAAAGGATGGAGCTCGACTAGAAGTATGGGGGAGCTACGGTGAAAATCAAGATTTCTTAAAGCAAATAGATATTGCGATCTATTCCAAGGTCGATGGAATAATCGTTCAAGGGTTAGATACACCCGAGTTTAAAGAGCTGACAAAAGTGAAAGCGGCTTCATACGGAATTCCAATCATAACCGTGGCAAATGATGTACCAATGACAGAAAGTATCCGTAGAACGTATGTCGGTTCTGATCAGTACGAGGCAGGTAGCCTCATTGGCAAACAGCTGATTCAAGATATGGGGATAGCTGGAGAAGTGGTCATCTTATTAAACAAGGGGCAAGAATATTACCAAACAGAACGGTTAAGAGGAATAAAAGACGTTCTTCAGTTTTATCCGAAAGTAGAGCTGGTTGAGGTATTAACCGGACAAACACGAGAAGAAGTAATCGCTACGACAAAAGACATTCTAAATCGGAATCCCAATACGGAAGCTTTTGTTACCGTTGATGCAAGCTTTGCTGGGCATATGATTGAAGAAATCGAGAGACGTTCAAACGTGGAACCATATTACATCTATTCGTTTGATGACCATCCTGTATCCACATCTCTTCTGAAACAAGGGAAAATGGATGGGATGATTGAGCAATCTCCAGAAAGAATGGGCGAAATTAGTGTGGCACTCATGATGAAGTGGCTAAACGAGGAAATGGTTCCACTCCAATTAGAAGGGTATCTTACAAATATCGAAATGGTCAAACAGGTGGATCTCAATCATGAATAGTATCCAGAAGAAAATATTAGTTCTAGCTCTCAGTGTCCTCTTTATAATGGCAGCAAGCTGGACTTCACTCATTTACTATAATCAAAAAATGCAAAATCAATATAATGATATTTTAGAACGCTATCTGGTTATGAACGAAGTGACGAGTACAAGTCAGCAAATAGTAACGGCCTTAAATAACTATATCATCGCTCCTTCTCCTGAAAGTATGTCAATCATTGACCAAAAGAAACAAGAAATAGAAAGGATGAAAGAAGAGGTTGTCGATTCTAAGCATGTCGAGAATGAACTAGCCATGACAAACTATATCAACTTGATAGATAGTCTTGTTGAAATGATTGACCGTTCCATATTCTTTCATTCTGAAGCAGATACCGAGAATTCAAACCAGGCCTTTACAGAAGCGACACATATCTCAAACTATATTTCGGAAATGACGCTTACTTTAATTGACACAGAAATCAAGACATATGACCGTTTTTACAGAGGGATGATTGATCAATCAGAAGAACTAAAACAGCTTGGAATTTTATTATTACTATTAATCTCGGTCTTTCTTCTGTTATTCACCTATTGGTTCTCACGTCGTATTACAAAGCCAGTGGCGAAGCTAACAAAAGCAGCAAGTGAGATCTCAAAAGGAAGGTTTGATCTAGAAATCGAAGTTGAATCCAATGATGAAATCTCATTCTTAGCTAAGACGCTAGAGCGGATGAGAGTCAATATAAATAATCTAATATTAGAAATTCAACAAAAAGCACAATTGGAAAAAGAATTGCAGCAAAGTAAGCTACTTTTAAAAGAAAGTCAGCTTAAAAGTTTACAAAGTCAAATTAATCCGCATTTCCTATTTAATACGCTCAATACGTTATCAAAAAAAGCGTATATGGAAGGGTCTGAAGAAACGAGTGATTTGCTCGTTAACGTGGCGGGCTTATTGCGTTATAACTTGAAGCATCTCGACAAAACGATGACTCTTTTTGATGAGGTCAGAGTGTTACAGCAATATATAGACATTCAAAAAGCGAGATATACAGACCGGCTCACGTTTCATTCAGAAATAGATCAAACTTGCCTAGGTATTGAGATTCCGGGACTTACTCTTCAGCCTATTGTAGAAAATGCTGTCATATATGCGGTTGAACCGGAAGAAGAAGGTGGTGTCATCTCGTTTCGAATTAAAGATGAGGGAGACCGAGTGACCATTGAGGTAGAAGATGATGGACCTGGTATGACAGATGAGAAAATTAAGCAGATCTTGGAGGAACGGCTTGATCAGGGAGAAGGACATTCTACAGGAATAGGCTTAAGCAATGTAGTGAAGCGTCTCCGCCTTTTCAATGGTAGAGATGATGTAATCAAGATTAAAAGCCGTGAGGGATTCGGTACAAAAGTAGTCATTCATATTCTAAAAGAGAGGGGATCTAATAATCATGACGAAAATATTAATCGTGGATGATGAGCAAGTCGAACGAGATGGACTGCAGCTCATCTTAGAGAGAAATTTTTCGGATATTGTGATCAGACAGGCTAAGAATGGAAGACTAGCCACCGAAATCGTGACAGAATTTCAACCTGATCTAGTGTTTATGGATATCCAGATGCCAGGAATGACCGGTCTTGAAGCAATAGAAGCCATCAAACCAACAAACCCTCACATAAAGTTTATTATGGCTACTGCTTTTGCGACCTTTGATTATGCGCGTTTAGCGATGCAACTTGGGGTTGTGGATTATATCGTTAAGCCGGCAAAGGCATCGGAAATTGTGGAGATCGTAAGAAAAGTGCTGAGTGAGATTGAGGCAGAGAAAAGATTGTTAAATAAAAGCAAACATCAAGAAAACACATTGCAAAAAGCTAAGTCTTTGTTTGAAACGGATCTTGTAACCCAACTGATTTTTGACCATGTACATGATGTCCAATTAGAAGAGTTAGTAGAGCTTTTAGATATGGAGGCCCCAAAGGAAAAATTCGTGATGAACGTATTGTTACCACTAGGCTCTGAAGCATATTACACAACGATTAGAGAAAAGCTGAGACAAACAAAAAGTGGTTGGGTTGGAGCCTTATATGGCCGCCAGTTACCCATTATTGTATTCCTAAAATCTGATCAGTCATTCCGGGACCAAGCAGCATCGTTAGCAAAGGAAATCTTAGCAATCTCTGAATCCTATCAAAACTCGTCGTGGTTTATCGGAATTGGCAATGTTTATAGCTCCTTACATCAAATCCGGCAATCCTATCAAGAGTCATTAATAGCGACAAGAGATACAACAATACCTGTAAAATACAGATTTTATGATGATGTACCACCACTTGTCCCAGGCTTTGATGAGAGCACATCAAAGAAAAACGAACAGCAGTTTTTTAACTATATTCGGAATGGGCAATGGGATGAAATAGGGAAAAGCTTTGTAGAAATGATTGATACCCTAGAGCAAGAAAGTACCCATCTTTTACAAGCACAACAACGCGTAATGGAGCTTGTTTGGATTGCCTCTCAAGTCCTAAGTGAAATGGGTGTAGGACAAGACATACCGTTTTATTCCTTGCAAGCAACAGATTACAGGCAGTTACGAGCTGAAACTCATCATTTACTATCAAAAATTCAGCAATCCTATGAGGAGTATCATGCTGAACTTGAAGCAGATTCGATTCAACTAATGAAGAAATACATTATTGAAAACGCTCATAAAGATATTTCTTTAGAAATGATTGGTAAAGAGGTGGGATTAAGTCCTATCTATATCAGTAAAATTTTTAAAGAACAGCTTGGGATCAACTATATACACTTCTTAACCGAATGTCGGATTGAAAAAGCGAAGAAACTCATGAGAGATCCAGAAAAGAGCTTAAAAGAAATCACATTTGAAGTTGGCTACCACGATCCAAACTACTTTAGCAAAGTGTTTAGGAAAATGTGTAACATCACACCAACAGAGTATCGGAAGCAGTTACTTGGTTGAAAGGAGGGAGTAAATGAAAAAGATACTTTCCCTCATATGTTTAGGAATGGTTATGCTCATGGTTATTGCTTGTGAAGCAAAGGAGAGCGGTGAAGAAAGGTTAACAATCACCAATCACCAAAATGATGAACAGTCAGAAAAAATTAAAATCGGATTTGCAATGGACACGCTTGAAGAGGAGCGCTGGATCAAAGACAGAGACCTTTTTAAAGAATCAGTTGAAGCATTAGGAGTGGAAGTAATGGTCATGGCATCGAACGGTGATGATGCCCTTCAAATATGGCAAGCAGAAACGATGCTTAGCCAAGGCATTAACTTACTAGTTATTGTGCCGCATAACGCAGAGTCAACAGCAGCTATCGTTGAAAAAGCACATTCTGTTGGGGTTAAAGTTTTATCCTATGATCGTTTAGTAAAGAATGCAGAATTAGATATGTATGTATCATACGATAACGAACAGGTTGGGATCCTCCAGGCAAAGGTCATAACGAACCTAGTTCCTAAAGGGAAATATGTCTACATCGGTGGTGCCGAAACGGACAATAATGCCCATTTGGTCAAAAAAGGAGTATTTAAAGTACTGCAGCCACTCATTGATAAAGGGGATATTACGGTTGTATTTGACCAGTGGACAAAGGATTGGGTGCCGGCTAATGCAAAAGCAAACATGAAGCTAGCACTAGCCGCCAATCATAATCAAATTGATGCAGTCATTGCTGCCAATGACGCAACAGCAGGCGCCGTCATTGAGGCACTAGAGGAAGAAGGGCTTGCAGGAAAAATACCAGTCGCCGGTCAAGATGCAGATCTAGCAGCAGCGCAGCGAATTGTCATAGGGACACAGACGATGACGGTCTATAAACCAATCAAAATTTTAGCCCAAACAGCTGCCGAAATCGCTGTCAAACTCGCAAAAGGAGAAACCATTAACGAAACCAGGCATGTAAACAATGGAAGAATAGAAGTACCTTCAATCTTACTCTCTCCAATAGCGGTTGAAAAGTCAATTATTGACGAGACGATTATTGCTGACGGCTTTCACTCAGAGGAAGATGTATATCGGTATGCGGAGGAATAAAGCACATAAACAAGAAAAAAAGAACTTTGGGTACATCTAACGGGTTCAGTTTTGGGAGGGAAAATTGAATTCACAAGTTAAATGACCGTGAATATAACAATACTATTACAAACTAATTTACATTATTATTAGCATACAAAAACGCACAGATTTTAAAAAATCTGTGCGTTATACTCATATCCCCTTACCTTATCGAGTTAACCGTTAGTTCGATAAAAAAATCTACATGTAGTATGATTGCCCCTAATTACCTCTTTAATATTTAAAACTCTTACCTGTATAATTATATTAATATATTTAATAAAGGATATATGATAAATTGGATTAATATATGTAATAAAGGAGGATATGATATGAAGTTAGCTAAAATAATTTTACACCTTTTATTTCTAACTGGTTTTCTAATATTAACTATATTTGAAGCACATATTCTAGTGGTAGTCTGGTGGCTTGGAAATATATTTAGTGTATTACCCGTAATTGGACTATTGTTTTATCATATTACAAGTAATCTGTATATATCTTACTTGGTCATATGGGGTTTGGTGGGCTTAACTGTTTACATTTGGTCAAAAAAAGCAGAGAATAAAATAATTGATAAAACAACATAGAAATTAGAACTACTTTTAAAAGAGGTGCTAACTCAGTTGTTAATATTAGTGCAAGACTATTAAAACATTGAAATAACAATAAAAACAAGCGTACCAAATCATAGGCGATTTAGTACGCTATTTTTATTGTTATTTGTTATTTTCTCTTCACAAACGGAACCCGTTACATATTTATAACAGGTTCCGTTGAGGGAGGGAAAACCTTAAATCACACACCAATTAGAGCATAAATAGCGATGTAGATAGCACGATATTTAACATTAAAAAACCCAGAGCTAATGACTCTGAGTTTTTATGTCTTTATTATCTTCTTATTCCGTTAAACTGCTCCCGTTACTTCAATAAGGCTTGTATTTTTTCAGCAACTTCCTTTGGTTTAACATCAATGGATGAAAGGTCTTCTATATTCACCCACATAGGGATGTATGTACCTTTGTTTTCATCTGAAAATTCTTCTCCTTGACCAGTACCGAATTTTCCACCAACAATATCTCCCAAAAAGAAGTATTGCTTACCGCTAAATTCAATTTCGGCAATACATTCATTTACATCTATATCAATGCCTAACTCTTCATAGGCTTCTCTTTTTGTTGCCTCTTTAGGTGTTTCACCTTCTTCAATTCCACCACCTGGAAAGACGTAATAGGTTGAACCATTCTTTATTCTTTTAATCAGTGCAACTTGATTATTTTCAATAACAACAGCAGAACCTCTATCTCTCATATAATACTCTCCTTCTTTTATTAACCTCACCCGTTTGTTCAATAGGATCCTACTTTTAGACGCTATTATAAATGCATCTTTACACTTTTTATCAAATAGTCATATTGTTTCTGATTTGTATCCAAGAATGCCTCTTCTCTATTTGATGGTATGTCCATATACCGGATATCTTCATTGAACTGTGAAACGGTAAAATCATAACGGTCACCATTGATTTTGTTGTAAAAATGCCATCCTTCATCTAACAAGGTCTTACTTATTTGTCCTCCAAGTAAATCATTTACTACTAACGCCGTTACACCGCATTGGCCTTTAGCCGGATTGTCTTTAGTCCATTTGGAACTTGAGTTTTTTGACCAAGATTTTATTAATGATTCTTGCAATTGCTTAAGTGTTGCTTCCCTCATTTAAAAAATCTCCTCTATTAAATTTCGGAACGTTTCTAATAAAACAAACCTGCACCTTTAATGGAATATCCATATTTACAATTGTATCACACAATGCCTAACCAAAAGGCTCATTTCCGCAAGAACGGGTTGCGAATTGACAAGTCCTTTAGCAACCTAAATAGCACCCAATTTTTTTGCTGTACAATAATTATTGTATACTTGTTAATTAAGGTGCTATTTAAAGTACTAATTCACCCTAAAACTGGATGAAGACATTGATATAACAACAAATAAAGCAGGTCTAATCCGTATGCGAATTAGCCTGCTATTTATAGTGCAATATGCTATTTTCTCTCCCTGAACGGAACCTCTTAGGGTACATCCTAAGTTCTTTTTTCATGAGTTAAACAGCCATTTTTATACATGTTAAAAAAGTACAGATGAATCACAAAATAGTGCTATAAGAAAGCGTTATCATTATCGTCATAGGATGATATATTTTGTCTATAAACAAATAAAAAAAGTTTTGAAAGGGGATTCATAGATATGAAAAAGAAGATTTCGATTCTATTAATGGCCATGATGTCTATCTTCATTATTGCTGGTTGTAATAGTGGTGGAGGTAAGGTAAGCGTGGGGATCGTATTACCAACAAAGGATGAGCCAAGATGGGTTCAAGATGAAGCAAGATTTAAGGCAGCTCTAGAAGAATCTGAATATACAACTGAAATTTTATTTAGCCAAGGTTCTTCTGCGAAAGAAAAGGAAAACGTAGAAACGTTAATTAGTAAAGGAATTGAAGTACTAATCATCGCTCCTCATGATGGTGCAGCAGCTGGTTCTGCAGTAGAAGCAGCGAAAAAAGAAGGAATCACAGTTATCTCTTATGACCGTTTAATTACAGATACAGATGCAGTAGATTACTATGTAACATTTGACAGTATCGCTGTAGGTGCAGCACAAGGTCAATATTTAATCGACAACGCGGAAGGCAAAGGTGTTCCACTTTACCTATATGCGGGTGCAGCATCTGATAACAACGCATTCTTATTCTTCGAAGGTGCTTGGAGCGTTCTTCAACCAAAGATTGCGGATGGGACATTTGTGATTGCAAACTCTTCTGAAGCAGAAGCGTTAAAAGATAAGTCAACACTTACTCGTGATGAATTAGGGAAAATTCTAGGTCAGGTTACAACAAACTGGGATCCAAACGAAGCAAAAAATAAAGCACAAACAAACCTTACAGCTGCAGCTGCAGATCTAAAAGGTGATGTGGCAATCTTAGCTCCAAACGATGGAACTGCTCGTTCAATCGCTGACGTATTCTCAACTGACAGTGCAGTAACAAGCTACCTAGTATCAGGTCAAGATGCTGAATTAGCTTCTATCCAATACATCATCGACGGTAAGCAATCAATGACAGTATTTAAAGATGTTCGTACGTTAGTACAAGATGCGATGGGTATGGCAATTGATGTTCTAGATGGTAACACACCAGAAACAACTGGTTCATACAACAACGGAAGCATTGACGTACCAGCAAAACAAACAAACGTAATCGTAGTTAACCAAGAGAACGTAAAAGCAGAGCTAGTTGAATCTGGTTACTATGAAGCTAGTGAATTTACAGGATTAGATTAATATCTTTGTTAAAGATTAGTGTTAATTTCTTGCACAGGTGATTGAAGTGGAGGGATGCGAGACTCCTGCGGGAGAAGCGTGGTAAGGGAGACCCCACAGGCGTGAAGCGCCGAGGAGGCTTCCGAACCCGCCCGCGGAAAGCGAGCGTCCCGTAACGAAAATCAACAATCTTGTTAACAGAGTAAAATCAATTGAATAAAAGATGGGATTAGTGTTAGATAAAACGTCTAGCACTTTTCCTATAGTTGTCTGGTTAAGGAGGCATAAACGATGAGCGATTATATTTTAGAAATGAACCAGATATCAAAAGAATTTACAGGCGTAAAGGCGCTCTCAAATGTCAATTTCAAAGTAGAACGAGGAGAAATCCACTGCTTAGTAGGAGAAAATGGTGCCGGTAAATCAACATTGATGAAGGTACTAAGCGGTGTTTACCCATTTGGAACATATTCGGGAGATATTATTTTTAACGGACAGGTTCAACAGTTCAACAAAATTAGTGATAGCGTAGATGTCGGAATCGCCATTATTTATCAAGAGCTAGCACTATTCCCAGACCTTTCTGTATATGAAAACATTTTTGCAGGTAATGAAATACAAAATGGTGGTATTTTAGATTGGAATAAAGCAATCGTAGAAGCAAAGAAAATGCTACAAAAGGTAGGCCTAAAAGTAAATCCTGAAACCTTAATTAAAGATTTAGGAGTAGGGAAACAGCAATTAGTTGAAATTGCGAAAGCATTAAGTAAAGAAGTAAAGCTTCTTATTTTAGACGAACCGACTGCTGCTCTTAACGAAGATGATAGTGAAAACCTACTAGAATTACTACGTGAATTGAAAAAAGAGGGCATCACATCTATCATGATCTCTCACAAATTAAAGGAAGTCATCTCTATTTCAGACAAAGCAACTGTCATCCGAGATGGGGAAACCATTTGTACGTTAGATGGTTCTAAAGGAGAAATTACCGAAGCGAACATTATTAAAAACATGGTCGGTCGAGAAATTGAAGATATTTATCCAAAACGACCTAAGAAAGAGTTTGGAGATAATGTTTTGCAACTATCGAACTGGACAGCCTATGATCCAAAGCTCGGGCGAAATGTAGCTACTAATGTCAACCTTCATGTAAAAAAGGGAGAAATCGTTGGTATTGCTGGACTCATGGGTTCAGGACGTACGGAGCTTGCCTTAAGTATCTTTGGAAATTCCGACAATTACAAGATACAGGGCGAGTTACTAATAGAAGGACAAATGACTAAATTAAAGCATCCAAGTGATGCGATTAAAGCGGGAATTGCTTATGTAACAGAAGATAGAAAAGGAGACGGACTTTTCTTATTGCAGGATATTAAAAGCAATATTTCGATTGGTAATTTAAACGGCATTTCCTCTAACGGAGTAGTGAACGAAAACGAAGAAATCATTATTGCCAGAGGCTATAAAGAATCACTAGGTATCAAAACCCCATCGTTACAACAGCTAGTTGGAAACTTAAGTGGTGGAAACCAACAAAAGGTCTCCTTAGGTAAATGGCTCTTTGTTGGTCCGAAACTATTAATCTTAGATGAACCAACACGTGGAATTGATGTTGGGGCTAAATTTGAAATTTATACAGTAATGAATGAGTTAATTAATAAAGGCATGAGTATCATTATGATTTCATCAGAGCTTGGTGAAGTTCTTGGTATGAGCGACCGCGTCTATGTCATGGCAGAAGGTGAAATCAAAGGGGAACTTTCATCTGAAGAAGCCAATCAAGAAAATATTATGCAACTTGCGACGCAATAGGGGGTAAAACAATGAAATATATTAATGAATTGAAAGGATTATTAAAGCGTAATATACGTGATTACGGAATGTACATTGCGTTAATCGTTATTATGATTACGTTCCAATTCCTTACAGGTGGACTATTCATGTCCTCTCGAAATATTAGTAACTTACTAGATTCCGCAGGATATATTGCGGTCCTGGCGGTTGGAGTTATGCTTGTCATCGTCATCCGTCATATTGACTTATCGATTGGGTTCTTGGCTGGATTTCTCGGGGCAGTTGCAGCAATCCTTTTAATGCAAGTCGGTCTACCAGTATATATTGTTATTCCGATTATTCTAATACTAGGTATGTGTGCTGGTGGTGTTACAGGTTTACTTGTAGCAAAAGTAGGGATTCCAGCTTTCGTTGCCACATTAGCGGGTTGGCTCATTTATCGTGGAGCGATCCTGATGGCAACGGAAAAAACAGGAACAATTATTGTTGATAACGATGCGTTTAACGCGATTGGAAATGGTTATATACCTTCTATAGCAGAAGTAGGCGGCTTACACTTACTCTCCCTAATCGTTGGGGTCATTGGAATTTTATTATACATTTATAGCTCTATTTCAAGTCGTAGAAAAAAGATTAAATACGAATTCGATGTCGTATCCAAGCCAATTTTTGTTTTACAATTACTGTTTGTTTCAGGCATTATGGGTTATATTACATGGCTATTAGCAGGTTATAATGGGTTCTCTTGGACCGTTATGATTGTTCTACTTGTTGTACTTGTCTACCATTTCATCACAACAAAGACGGTCATCGGTCGTCATATCTACGCGGTAGGTAGTAACCCAGAAGCGGCTCACCTAACAGGTATTAACGTAGGCAAAATTACGCTTCTCGTATTCGGTTCGATGGGAATGCTTTCTGCATTATCCGGTATTCTTTTCACAGCACGTTTACAATCTGCAACGACTACTGCAGGAACATTATTCGAGCTTGATGCCATCGCTGCTGCATTCGTTGGGGGGGTATCAGCTGCCGGTGGAGTTGGAAAAGTAACGGGTGCTGTCATTGGAGCTGTCGTAATGGCAACCTTAACAAACGGTATGAACTTAATGGGAATTGGTATTGCACCTCAGTATATGATTCGTGGTGGTGTCCTAGCTCTAGCAGTAATCTTTGATGTTATGACACGTCGTCAAAGAGCATAATTGACGGTGACCAGAGGGGACGGTTCTCTTCGTCTTCCGTTATAATAGAGAGGCTGAGTTCAGATCATCTGAATCAGCCTCTATTCATTTTTAAACCTTAATTCACTTGGAGGTAAAACCATGCTTAACCTAAAGGGTATACACCATGTCGCCATCATCTGTTCAGATTATGAAAAATCTAAGCAATTTTATACAGAAGTACTAGGGTTACATATCATAAAGGAAACTTATAGAGAAGAGCGCGACTCTTATAAGCTAGATTTGGCGTTCGGGGATCACTATCAGATTGAACTATTTTCGTTTCCTAATCCGAAACAGAGGCCCAGCTTTCCAGAAGCAGCGGGATTACGCCATTTGGCTTTTGAAGTGGGGGACCTGGAGGAAGCGGTAGAGTTTCTATTAAGTGATGAAAAAGAAAAGCTCCACACTTTACCGAAGTGAAGTAGTAGAGCTTTTCATCTGTTAGTTTGTAATAAGTTCTTCTCTTGTAGCTTCCTGAAAACTATACTTCTTTTCTATATAGACCTGATGCCAGATCATAAATACTAACACTGTCCATATCTTTCGACTGTGATCTCCATTGCCTCTACAATGTTGCTCTAATAGTTCGAGTATTACGTTTTTATTGAATAAATGATCAGTTTGACTTTCTTTAATCACATTAAGAGCCCAGTCATACATTTCATCTTTCAACCAATGGCGAATTGGAACTGGAAATCCGAGTTTCTTCCGGGTTAAGACGTGATCCGGTACAACTCCTTCTGCTGCTTTACGCAAGATGTACTTTGTGGTAAGATTAGCAGTTTTTAACTCTGCCCCAATCTTAGAAGCAACTTTAAATACCTCTGTATCTAAAAATGGTACACGTAGTTCTAATGAATGAGCCATTGTCATTTTATCTGCTTTTAAGAGAATATCTCCCCGAAGCCAAGTGTGAATATCTAGATATTGCATTTGTGTAACTGGTTCATAGTCCATTGCTTCATCATAGAATGGTTTCGTAATATCAAGGAAGCTAATGCTTGAATTGTACCATTTGTATAGGTGTTCTTTTTCCTTTTCGCTGAACATTTTAGCATTGCCTATATAGCGATCTTGCATAGGAGTGCATCCACGCTCTAGAAAGCTTTTTCCTTTTACACCTTCCGGGATTAGCGTAGAGATGTTTTTTAATATTTGCTTAATGCTTGTTGGCAGCTTAGTCAAAGAGGCTAGGTCTTGCGGTTCACGATAGATATTATATCCACCAAATAATTCATCGGCACCTTCACCCGAGAGGACTACTTTTACATGCTTACTAGCTTCTCTAGCAACAAAATAGAGAGGTACAGCTGCAGGATCTGCCAATGGATCATCAAAATGCCAAATAATTTTAGGTAGTTCCGCAATATACTCTTCAGGTTTAATAATATAGCTAATATTTTCAATATTTAGTTTGTCTGCGGTTTCTTTTGCTACATCAACTTCACTAAATCCATTTCGTTCAAACCCAACAGAGAAGGTTTTAATAGTAGGGTTATACTCTCTTGCTATAGAAGCAATAATAGAAGAGTCAATCCCTCCAGATAAGAAAGAACCAACAGGGACATCACTACGCATATGAACTTTTACTGAGTCATAAAGTACATCACGAATCTCCTTGACCAGTTCTGTTTCTGTAGAATTGACTGGTGCAAAAGAAGCTTTCCAATAACGGTGGATCACCATTTTATCACCGATTTTTTTTGTGAAGTAATGACCAGGCAATAGCTTTTTAATGCCGTCGGTCATAGTCTCCGGCTCAGGCACGTATTGGAATGTCAGGTAGTGGTCTAAGGCATCAGCGTTAATAATGTTATTTTGTTGTGCTAAAAGGATACTTTTCTTCTCAGATGCAAAGTACGTCCTGTCTATGTTTTCTGAATAGAAGAATGGTTTAATACCAAATTGATCTCTGGCTCCAAAAAGGATCTCTTCCTGCTTGTCCCATATAACGAAAGCAAACATCCCTCTTAACTTTGTGGGGGTTTGTTCTTTTAGGAGACTATAGAGAGCAATAATCACTTCTGTATCTGAACTTGTCTCGAATATAAACCCTTTTTCTATTAACTCGTTTCTAAGCTCAATATGGTTATAAATCTCCCCGTTGAAAATAATCCAATAGCGACTATTCTCATATGACAATGGTTGATGTCCATTTTCAATATCGATAATACTTAAGCGTCTAAAACCAAAACTAATATGGTTATCATAAAAGTAACCCGAATCATCGGGCCCTCTGTGAGTAATGGTATTATTCATTTCCTTAAATAAGTTTTGAAACTGATTACTTTGTTGATTAGAAGTCTCATGGAAACAACCAATAAATCCACACATGGGACTTTCACCTACCTCTTTTTATTTTATAATGTCGTTTTTTATATTATTCTGTAAGAATATGTCTTATAAATCATATAATATATAATGTAAAATTGTAAATGGAATTTGATACAAAAGTCCTTTAATATGATACAAAAGTCCTTCAATATTTTTATATAGTTGTCCATTTAGTAAAATAGCTAAGTCATTCTGGAGGTTTTATTATGCGAAAGGGATTATACATTTGTTTATTAATACTTTTAGCTGCGTGTGCTAATTATGATATTAGTAAGGTTAACGAAGAAGAAGAGGCAGGAAGCGGTGAAGAAGATTCTAATAAAAAAAAGAATGAATCTACAAGCAACGGCTTGTCTAAGGAACGTAAGAGTGCGGCTCCAGAAGTATATACAGCAACGAAGTTAGTAGATGGTGTAGCAATTATTGAGAATCCCGAGAATATATATTCACTTGTAAATAGGGAAAACACATTACCGAGCGAATATGTACCTTCTGATTTAATGGCTCCTGATATACCTTTTACTTTTGAAGAAGTTATAGATAAAAGATTCCTGAGAAAGGAAGTAATTCAACCCATTGAGCAATTATTCAGTGAGGCTGAGAAAGAGGGAATACAGCTTTTGGCCGTCTCTGGTTATAGGTCATATGTTAGACAAAAGTCTATTTATGAACATGAAGTTGCTAAGGTAGGTGTTGAAGAAGCTGCTCTATATGTTGCATTGCCAGGCCAAAGCGAGCATCAGCTTGGATTGGCACTTGATGTAACTAGTAATTCAGTGGGCTTAAAAATAACGGAGGAATTTGGTGATACAATAGAAGGGAAATGGTTAGAAGAAAATGCTCATCGATTTGGATTTATTATAAGATATCCTCGTGATAAAGATTTGTTGACAGGTTATCATTATGAACCTTGGCATATTAGGTATGTTGGAAAAGAAGTGGCCGATTATCTATTTACAAATGATCTTGTATTGGAACAGGTAGTTAAAAGTAAGCAAAACTAACAAAGTAGTCTTTAAGTTGTTGTAAAGGTCAAATGCCTAAATTGGGGTGATTCTATGTCTATAGTTATTATGGTTGTACTTGCTGTGCTGATCCTCCTTTTAACTTATCATCTTTTGTCTGGTAGGGTTAAGCCTATGTTTGTGCGCATAGCTTTTCTATATAATATAGGATTTGTGCTTCTCTTCACTTTTTTGTTTTGGATGGAGGCGCATACTTACTTTAATACCTTACATAAAAAAACAAATATAGAGACTCTTGCTTTAGAAAGTGTAGACGATGAACAATTTACAGAAGAACCCCTAATAAAAGGCCAGGTATTAATTGATGCACCGATAATTAAGCAATATCCAGAACTACCACGTGGATGTGAAGTTACAAGTTTAGCAATGCTGTTACAGTATAAAGGGATCAATACCAATAAATTGGAGCTAGCTGAGCGGATAAAAAAAGATACCACTCTCTATAGGAGAAAAGAGAACAAAATTTATTTTGGTAATCCGAATGATGGATTTGTTGGGGATATGTATAATTTGAACAAGCCAGGTTATGGAGTATATCACGAGCCAATAAGAGAGTTAGCTGAACAATATTTACCAGGAGAAATACTTGATATTACTGGAAGTGATTTTGAGTATTTAAAGTTTTTTTTATCTAATGGAAATCCAGTTTGGATCATAACTAATGCTACCTTTAAAGTGCTGGGGGCAAATTCTTTTCAAGAATGGGAAACACCAACAGGAAGAGTAAGAATTACGTACCGCGAACACTCTGTTTTGGTTACTGGATATGATGAGAATTATGTCTATTTTAATGATCCGTTATCTGGCGAGAAGAACAAAAAAGAGCCTTTAACTGACTTTATACATGCTTGGGAACAAATGGGAAGCCAAGCAATTACAGTAGAACTAAAACCGCAATGAATTTTGAATGTTTAAGGGTTGATAATCTTATAAAAGATGCAAATATAAAAAGCATGGGAGCATCCCATGCTTTACTTCGTTCTCTGCCTTCTCATCCACTGTGTCGCAGCCCACTTATCACCAACAATAACAGGTGCTCCACCATGCAAGGTTAGATCATTTAATGTTTGATCATCGTAAAAGTATTCAAAATAAACGGCCATTCCCTTTTGTGGGGAGACATAGAGCTTAAGTTCAGGGAAGTACGTTTCCCCACCTTCCTCCACATCATTCAGGTACATCACCATTGTACTGATTCTTGGATTTTTCACTACTTTACTAGCCGAAGTAAAGAAGTCAAAATGTGCTTTATATTCTTGGCCAATTTGATAGTTTAGTATTTGTAGCCCTTCCCCGTGTTCTACCGGTATATTCATAATTTGAGAGATTCGCTTCTCCACTCTCGTCACGACATCACTTTCATCTTCTGGCAAAAAGACACTACTACTTGTTCGGAGTTCATTGACTGCGCGGACCGATCCTACCTTTGAGCGCTCCATTCTATCTTGAGATAAACGAATAAGCTCATCGCACTCTTCATCGCTTAATACATTGCCTAGAACGACCACTAAAGGTTCTTCTACCTTGGCAATAATCTTTACGACACGGTCTTCTGTGATAATTTTATTTCCACTGTGATTAAAAATGGTTTGTTCTTTCATGGATAAATCTTTAGCATCCATACTCAACGTTCATCGACCTCTTTAGAATGAAATGTTTATAGTAAAAGAAAATAATAAGAGGAATTAGTAAAAACGTTTTTTCATTTTAATCTTTCCCTTATCCAGTGGGGCATAGAAGGAGAAAGGGATGAACCGCCGGCAACAACCTCCGCTAAAAGTGATCGTATATTTCATTTAAATTTTATCACCTTATGAGAGATCATACTATTCTTTTTCAATGGTTGAAAATAATTTCTAAAGATCAAAAAATAATTGATCCTTGTAACATTATCAAAAATCTTTCGTCGTATGAGTAGGAATGAAGAAAAACATAGGAGTGAAGAACATGAAAAAAGTATGGATTTTAGTAAGTGTTATGATAGTAGCTTTATTGGGGGCTTGTGGCACGAGTATTAGTCAGGACGAAGAACAAGCTATAACCACAAGTACTAACGGTAGTGGAGATAGTAATGCTGGAAAAAATGATGATGTAACGGAAACTGAAAAAAATGATGAAACTACTGAAGTGAGTGAGGAAACGAACCAATCCCCTTTACCTGCAGAAAAGGAAATAGAAGTCCTAGTAGAGGGGTCAAAAGAATTACGTCATGCGACTTTAACAAAAAGCAGTTTAGGATACTCATTGTATGTGCTTGACGACTACACATTTGACCAAGAAGAACCTGGTAAAGATGTAGTAACAATGAACTATGATTCATCATTTTTTGCCCGTATTGAAGTGTTAGACAAAGCTGTAAATTATGATGAATTGAAAGAGAGATTACTTACTGCTTTAAAGGACATGAATATCGTAGAAGAAAAGCCAGCAGCCCATTATTTAGAATCCTTCCATGATGCAAAATTCTATCTAATTGGAAAGGAGAATTCTACTACTGTTCTATACGTAGCAAAGGAAGTAAAGGGTAAAGGATTCTTGTATACAATTCACCTTCCGCAAAAAGAAGCAGCTGAAGGAGCTGGACCGAGCCTGTGGGCAATATTATCAACGGTTACACCTGAGTAAGGTAGAATCAAAAACTAGGAAAACCTTCAAAGGGTATAGCTCTTTGAAGGTTTTTTATATTTAGTTTAATTCAATAGACATATTTTTTCTCATTTTTTGGAGTGCATATCGACGCCAAGATTTAACGGTCTCAATACTCACTTGTTCTTCCTCAGCGATTTCTCTTGGTCGTTTACCTTCTATAATGGTCATTAGTACCCACTTTCTCTGAGATTCAGTTAAATCTCTACAATAGGAAAGAACGGTTTCTAATTCAAAGGGCTGATTGGCCCATTCATCTATCAAGGTTTCTGTAACTGCATCAGATAACGTTGCCTCACGATCCTCCTGCTTTTTCCGCTTTTTCAACCGAGTCAGGAGCTTACCTCTAATGGTATAGTAGGCAAATGTTCGAAAGGACGCTCCGATACTAGAATCATATCTCTGGTAAGCCTCCCATAATCCGATTAAGCCTTCTTGATAATAATCATCTAACTCCTTATAAATGTGGAGATTCTTTATAACGCTTTTAATTAACCATGATTCTTTCTCTACCACTTGTTCAAATGAAAACTCTACCAATACTTGATCCTTCTAAAAGCGCGCTCTTCGTTTATTCCGCCGGTGACATTATCGTAATGGATAAAGTAATAATACTCATCTTGGTGTATTGGGAGTTTCAGGTATTAAAACATCCTGAAACTAGCAGTTTTCCCTAGGGGAACTTGTAGTTTGCGAGAAAAAAAGAAGGGTGAATGAGGTGTATGATACACATTCTTTGCAACAAAAAAACCGGCAGATTCCTCTGCTCGGCCTATTTAATCATATATAACTGTTCACGCAACTCAGCGGGAAGTCCCTGGATTGAGTCATTTAACGTGGTAAGCTTGGCTTCAATCCGGTGCAATAAATATAACGTTACCACAATCGGAAATCCGACCTCACTAATATAAGGTAAAAGCTGCTCCAAACGAATCCCTCCTTTCGTTTTAAAAAGATAGCACCAACTCTTCAGTTGGTGCTAAGCCTTCTTTATAGAATAATATCAGCGACATTACGCTCTACAATACGAGCGCCATGCTTACTCACTAGATCACCGCCAGATGTTGTAAAAACATTAGCCGTAATAACAGCATCCATCGCAGCGTTTAGAGCTACCGTATCAACAGGCTCAATCGGATTGTCAATTCCAATGGACACAACTTTACTTTCCTGATTTAAAAATTGTAATTGTAGTGTTTTAGCCATCACACATTCCTCCTTTCTTTAGGGTTTTACTAGATCATTACAGACCTAATAGATTTGAGTCGTTACGCTCGATCGCGCTTAGAGTGTACTGTTGTAAACCAACTAAGCTTTGGGCTACTGAGAAAAGCTGATCTGTTGTTGCGGAAGTCTTGATGTTGTTGAAGTTCTTGTTTTTGTAAATTACTTTTCCTTCAGCATTTACTCCAGCTTCAAACACGAGACGTAGCTGTGAATCTGTCATCATTGATGTTGCCATGTGTATCACCTCCTTCGCCTTATATATAGGTGGGGAAGAGGGAAAAGGGGTTAAGGGTTTATAAATTTTTACTAGAAAAAGAGGAGACAATGTGACAGGGACTTTGTCACAAGCAGATGCAGGAGTTCTACTAAACGAGGTAAGGAGTGGTTTTGTTGTTTACCTACGTAAATTAGAAAACGATAAGAATTTCACCAAATTGGGCTGCTGTACATATGATAATTTTACCCTGGGAGTTACTCTCAAAAGGAGGATTATATATATGGAGTTAACAGCAGCACATTGGTTGTATGCGTTAGTCACTTTAGCTGTTATCTTAACAATGATTTTTAGGAAAGGAGTCGTATTGCCTACCTTATTAGGAACCTTCCTAGTTGCGTGGGTGTATCAAGGAAGTGTGATCAGTGGATTCACTTCTGTGTTTAATGCCAACTTAACGGCGGCCAGAGAATTGTTTAGTATCTTTCTCATTATTACCTTTATGGTGGCCTTGCTTAATTCACTCAGAGATTTAGGGGCAGATCGACAAATGATTTCGCCTATACAGAAGGTCATGACGAACGGTCATATTGCCTTTTTAGTCCTCATTGGGGTCACTTTTGTAATATCGTTATTTTTCTGGCCAACACCAGCTGTACCATTAATATGTGCTTTATTAGTTCCGGCCGCAGTAAGAGCGGGTTTACCGTTAATGGGTGCTGCAATGGCGGTAGCACTAGCGGGGCAAGGGATGGCACTTTCTTCAGACTATGTGATGCAAATTGCTCCAGGACTTAGTGCAAAAGCAGCCGGTATAGATGCGGGATTAGTGGCGGATAAAGCGTTAGTCCTTTCCCTCATTGCCGGTGGAACCGCACTAACGCTCGCCTATTTAGGTATTAGAAAAAATATTAGAAAGTCAGATGATCCGATCATCGAAACGGAATTAAAAGCACTGCAAGGTTCAAGTGAAACAACTGAAGAAAAAGAGATTACGAAACCAATGTGGAGTAAAGTATTTGCTGTATTAGTGCCGCTCTCCATGCTAGGTGTCATGATCTACATGATTTCTACTAAAGTAAGTGGAGGACGAATGGGGGGCTTTGAAGGTGGTGACGGAGCTGCCTTCATTGGTGGAGTGGCCGTCTTACTCTTAAGTTTTGCCTCTCTTTCTTACGGCAAAGTGCAAGCACTAGACCGGATTAGTGAACATATTACACAAGGCTTTGTGTTTGCCTTTAAAGCGATGGGCCCAGTTATTCCAATTGCAGGATTCTTCTTCTTAGGAAGTGGAGACTTTGCGGGAAGCATCCTGTCACTAGGCGATCAAGCTCCACCGGCTTTCCTATTCGAACTCGTTCAAGCAGCACAAACGGTGATTCCGGAAAATGTCGTATTGTCTGCCTTTGGAATACTCATTATCGGGATTATCACAGGCTTGGACGGATCAGGCTTTTCAGGCTTACCACTAACAGGTGCATTATCCGGTGCGCTGGCATCGAACCAAATTGACCCATCGACTCTTGCAGCCATCGGTCAAATGGGTTCAATCTGGACAGGTGGAGGAACCATTATCGCTTGGTCATCACTTGTTGCTGTAGCTGGCCTTTGTGGGGTACCAGTCATGGACCTTGTGCGGAAAAACTTTTGGCCAGTGATGGCGGGGTTAGTTGTTTCTACTATTTTGGCTTTAATGATTTGGTAGTACTAAGTTGTTGGTTCTTGTGGCATGACCTGAAGGGGATATATAAGGCCCTATGAATTTTCAGTTCTAGTAAAGTCCAATAAGCATAAACAAAAAGTACCTTATAATATCTATAGGGTACTTTTTGGCTTGTATCAATATTATTAGGAAGCCCGGTAGCTTTCGACTGTCAGCATACGTTTGAATGGGAAATTAATTGGGGAGGGTATTTCAAATACAAAAGAATAATACTCAAAAAAAAGATACCAAAACAAAAAGCTGTGAATCTGTTATTTTAATTATCTGCAACTAATACGGTTCTTGAACTATCTTCCTGGTCCTGTTAAATACAATACAGGAACTAGTTATTAAGTGATTGATATGAAATTGAACAATTAGAAGTGATTTTCTACACCGCCTCAATTGCTGTAAAAGAGGGATGTATGAATAAATTCATTCTGTTAAATATGAATGTGAATTGGCTCTTCAGCTTCCTTACTTGCAAACATGATAGAGAAATAAGTTATACAAGATAAACAGGAGGTTTTTTATTGGTTTATGACTAATGTTGTATCTCATGATCTTTTGAGTTTATATGTCTTAAGAATATTATTACAAGTATTTTGCGACGGTTTAGGATGATTTTCCTTCTCAAGATACTGGCTAACATGCAAAAAATGGCGAGTAGCTAATTTCAGTTATAACGCCATTTTTTTAAAATTATTTTAATAGATTCTTGTGTTAAAAAGCACCAAATTATCAACAATTTCTTTAGTATTAACTATTGGTCTTATTGCACTATATTATAATAAACTTTCAATATTTCATTAATGATTTCATCTTTACGTTCAAAAGACATAGAATTTCCTACCATAAAATCCTCGCTGCATTTTTCTTTCGTCAGGTTGAACCCAGTATATTTAATGTCTATTTCTTTGTTTCCTTCAGTCGTTTGGAACCCAGCTGTACCGAACGAACTGACACAATTGTTACTTATTTGTGTTCGATTACCTTCTTTATCAACATAATAGTATTTATCTGTAACAAGCCCAACATCAAATTCGGGTGTAGAAGTTACAAAATAACCTTGGTCATTAATAAAATGAACTTCAAATCCATCTTCAGTTTGAACTTCTGGAGCCCCTTTGATGTTATAGAATACGAATACCTGTCCTTCGTATTCTTGAGGTATTAAATAAATATCGTTGGTTACTTCGCTATTAGTATGATTAAGGACATAATATAAGGAGATAATTGAAACAATTGCTATGAATAAACTAATCCCTATCTTTATTTTATTGGAGTAATTTACCGTTTTTCCTAGTAGTGTATAAACTAGCGTAGAAATAATTCCTATTATAATTATGAAGGGCAATAGGTAAAGCATATTCCAAAATAAACTCTCTCCAAACGAAAAGTAATATATATTAAGTTTCCTTGCGGATAAAGGGGTGTAATATATGATTGAAAGAATGACAGAAATAAAAAATGATAAAATCGTTGCTGCTAAAATTACTTTTAGAAATCTCTTAATATTTGATAATAGTTTATTCAATATAGCTTTTATCTCCACGTAAATCACCTTCTTCTTTTTAATAATTTGGCAAGTACAGATGAAATAATATCACCATATGGTAGTGATACATATTGGAATAGCAGATACAGCTAAATCCTACAATTAATTTTTAGCTATAAAATTAAAACTAAGAATGACAATATAAAGCAGTTCGATCCTCTGGAGTGAGAAATATATATTCGAAAATGGAAATACTTTATTTGAGACCTATTCCAAAATCATATTATAATTATTTTTCTAGCATTCTCTTTGTTTTGCGTTTTGATGAATCCGATTTAAGAGATTTATCTTCTTCTACATTATCTCCTTAAAAGTAGTAAAAACTGAAATGTTTGTTATTATATAACAAGTATTGTTACAAGTAAACACTATTAACCACTCAGTTAAGGTGTCAGTTGTAGGGATAAAAAATTAAAAGCGCCGAAATAATAATGAAAACATCGTGTTCATATCCCTACCATTTTCTATGTCATTTTAGTCATATATGCACCTAAAAATGAACGGCTTAATAACATACAGTCTTTTTCTTTGTTGGGGTTTCTCAAGATTACTTTGAAGTAGGTAGATTTATTTATTTTACCGATTAAATTATTAAAATCTAGAAAATGTAATTTTTTTACTATTTATGACTAACTTATGGTATTATATCCTTATGAATTTGAACGAAAGAGAAGAATTTAATAATTATGAATAAAATTATGAATAAAACATTAAATAGATTAGAAGGTTTGATAGAGCCAAAGCAGCTGTTAGATTTATTGTTGCTTTCATATGAGAGGGGGGAACAATCCACTTACTTAACAGAAAGAGAATTAGTTGAATTCATAAAAAAAGAACTATTAAAAAAATAAACACTAAAAGTGTCTGGTAGACGCTGTTCACTTTTTTATTTATTAATTTGACAATTCTTTTTTTCGTTTCTCAAGATAATAGTTTATTACATTAGAAAGCGCGGTTAATTGTTCTAATGAATGAACGTCTTGTAGAATATAACGGAGTGTCTTTTTTATAGTCTTTGGTAACATATTAAAATTGTCCACTACTACTCCTCCGGTCTTAATATAATTCCCACCACAAATATAATTAAATAAAGCATCTAGTTTCTTTTAATTATATTTACTTAGCATCTACTATTAATAAATAATTATGTTTAGCATTTACTGGTTAGCATGATAAGCCGTGCAGATACTTTACAGCACAATTCGTTTAAGTATGAATTAATCACACACAATTCTGCGAGTTTGAGTGTGAAATTATTTAAGATGGCTTCATTTGATGTAGTAAGAATTATGTTACCACAATAGGCTGATAAAAGATAAAAGTAAAACCCATACTATGATTCCTTACAAATTTATAAAGCCATAGCACCAACTCTTCAGTTGTTGCTTTGCCTGTTTATAGATAGGATAATATCGGCTATACTCGCTCAATAATACGAGCAGATAATTACTCGCGATGTCACCACCAGATTTTGAGAAAACATTCTCAGCAACTATGATATCCGTGGCCTGAATACTCATACCCAAAGGAACAAAACTCCTACAATCTAGATCTTACCCTACATGATGAGTACCAAATTGAAATATTCTCCCAAGTGTATCTAGTACCTAGTTTAAATATAATTAAAACATATATGATTTAACTAAGTCTAAATTGAAGTATGGAATAACCGAAAATGAGTTCCTTTCATAGATTTCATTAACTATAATCAGACTATAATTATCTTTGGAAAAAAAAGGGGGAATATAATGTCTATATTAGTAACTGGTGGCGCAGGGTATATTGGAAGCCACACTTGTATCGAGCTTTTAAACACGGGTTATGAAATAGTTGTTATAGATAGCTATGTTAATAGTAAGGATGAGTCCCTTAAACGTGTAAAAGAAATCACGGGAAAAGATTTTAAAAGCTATAAGTTAGATTTACTAGATAAGATTGAATTGGAAAAGGTTTTTGTTGAGAATGAGATCGATGCGGTCATTCATTTTGCTGGATTAAAAGCTGTGGGGGAATCAGTAGAAAAACCGATCCTTTATTATCATAATAATATTGCAGGAACACTAATCCTTGCTGAGGTTATGGAAAAATATAATGTACAGAAGTTGGTGTTTAGTTCATCTGCAACTGTGTACGGTATGCCTAAGCGGGTTCCAATTTCTGAGGACTTCATGCTTCATGCAACAAATCCTTATGGTAGAACAAAACTAATGATTGAAGACATACTAAGAGATTTACATGTATCTAACAAAAATTGGAGTATTGCACTCTTACGTTATTTTAATCCAATTGGTGCTCATGAGAGTGGACGAATTGGGGAAGATCCAAACGGTATCCCAAACAATTTGATGCCTTTTATTACTCAGGTAGCTGTAGGTAAATTAAAGGAACTTAGAGTATTTGGTAATGATTATTCAACTGTAGATGGAACAGGAGTAAGAGACTATATCCATGTTGTAGATTTAGCCAAAGGACATCTAAAAGCTCTTAAAAAGGTGATGAAATCAAAAGGTGTCGAAGCCTATAATCTTGGAACTGGAAAAGGCTATAGTGTTCTTGAAATAGTAAAGGCCTTTGAACAGGCTTCTGGTAGACAAGTCCCATACCAAATTATAAATAGACGTCCCGGTGACATTGCGGAATGTTATGCTGACCCAACTAAAGCTAAACAAGAGCTTGGCTGGGAAGCAGAAAAAGGAATTGAAGAGATGTGTGCGGATTCTTGGAGATGGCAATCTGAAAATCCAAATGGTTATGGGGAATAAAATAATTCTCAATTAGAACGAAATGTTAGTATTAGAGATTATTAATCTTAATGCTAACATTTTTCTTTAGAAGACTTTTATCTTTATAGGGAGTAGGTGGGTGGGTCAAAAAAGTTATAAAGTCAATTGCAAAAATAGTGGATTCAGTCCATGATATCATTAAGGGTCTTTCAGTTTTGCTGGGTTTTAACGTTACAGATGACAAGTTCCTTGTGATTGTCTTTGCTGATGCGATAATTGGAATGAATTTATTGATTCTTATTCTCTTTCTGTTTAACTTATGTATAGATTACTGATTTACCAAGGCATCAAAACTAGTAAAATACATATAAGAAAAATAAGGAATCGTAATAACAGAATTTAAAAGCTTCAATAATTAAATACTTACAGACTGGTGTTGGTAGCTAGTTTTCAAATGATGATACAAATTCAGCTCTTTAAAAACGTTACTAAAGGTATGTGTCTCTTCAAAAGTCGAGAATACTAAAGGAATTCCTTAAAGAGAAGTTAGTGTGGTAACTTTCCCAAATTCCTGCAGGATTTATTACGTTAGAAAAGAATAAGGAGATGTGGGAGGAGAAAGGGGTTAGGGAGGATTTTTAATTTACAAGAATTCAAGAGTTATGAAGGTTCAGGTTAGAAGAAATCCCGATGGCATTTTTGCCTACTGAAGGTTAATATAATGAGTGCATTTACTTTTACATTACCTTTTCTGAAAACAAAGTTAAGGGCATTAATTGACTTGTGTGTCTTACGTGAAATATTAATTCCCGAAATAAAAGCAAAATCCAAACGTCTAAGTAAGGAGGTAGGTCATGAGTAAAATCAGTCTAATAATATATTTTTTACTTTTATTTGCTAGCTTAATGGGTTGTCAACAAAATAGTGAGGAGCAACCCAATAATCTACTTAATGGCAAAAAAAAGTATAGTGAAACTAACGAAGTTTATGACATTGAAGGAATTGTGACAGAAATAAATGTTGAACACAAGAGGGTATTACTACAATTAACGCAAAAGGTACAAAAAGATGAGAGCGAAATGTGGATTGAAGTTTTTCAAGACACTACAAATAAAAAAGAGAAAATGAAAAGCTTTAATAATTTGAAACCAGGAGTACAACTAAAAGCCAACCTTACTGATGAATGTTTGGAGTCAAACCCACGGATATGCTTTGCTCAAGAAATTGTAATTGAAAATTAGGTAGTCTTTTTTCAAGAGTGAAAAAGTATATTTAGTAGGTTTTTTTAACTGTTTAATAGGGAGAAAAGGGATAATTAACGTAAGTATACAGGAATATATTAATTTGTTGATTAAGATATCTAAATTTGGCGATTAATCGTATTCATATGCCAAAAAAATTAACCATTTCAACTTCTGTAGTTGGAATTTATTTATAATCAACATAGCCTATATCTCAGGTGGAGACACAAATGTTAGGGAAAGTAATCAAACAGGTTTAGTACCAACTGAAGAGTGTGCTGTCTTTTGAAAAATCGAATGGAGAGAGTTCCATAAAAAGGAAAGAGTTTAGCTTGCAATGATGGGTGGAAAAAAGTAATTAATGTTATTTTGATGGCTGAACGGATAATTAATACGTCCGCTATATTGATTTAAGTAAATTCTTTTTTAAAATAATAGACTAAGTGTCTTTGGAGATGGCGAAATGAAAAAAAGGGTACTTCTTATTTTTTTAGTTTTATTTGTAGGTTTCTTATTTTTTCTTGCACTTCCATATTTATCGGTAATATTATTCTCTCTTTTTGTAGGTTTAGGTGATAATAAGGATGAGCTCCAAACTAAAAAAGAAGTTGAGGTATATTTAGAGGAAAAATATCAAATGGAATTTAATATAGATGTAAAAATTAATAGTTTAGGAGCAGGTACAGAAATCTCAGCCTATCCCACAATAGAATCGTCCTATATCTTTGATGTAGAAAAAATTGCTGATAAAACTTTTGAAGATAATTTTCTTGGAGAGATTTACAAAAGAGAAATTGATTTAGCAGTTGAGGCTTATCCATATCTAAAAGAAAAAGAACATCTTAATATTAAGTTGTTCTTCAATAAAGAAAAATTAAAAGAGAAAAAATTTAATTTTCAAGAATCATTACCTAAGCTGAATAATATACCTATAAATCCAAAATTGGTTGTCTCAGACAAACAAGTTTCTGATGAAATTGATCGAAAAGAAGTAATTAAGACACTTCAAGAAATAATTGAATTTATTAAGCAGGAAAATATTCTTGTCGATGAGATAACAGCTACAGTAACTGTAGAATCCACAGAATTATATTACTATTACCATTATCTTATCCCTGAAAAAGCGTTCTCAAGCTTAACTACTACAGAAGATTTGAGGTTGTTTGAAAAAGTAGAAGTAATAAAGCCTCAATAACTTCTAGTAAGACATCTTTCTATATAATTAACACGAGGCTAAAGAATTTTTATAGGTGAGGATAAGTGTTAATAAGGTAATGTTAGTGGTTTCATTGAAAGATATTATAGAAGCGAAGTATACGTTAAACTTTCAAAAGGAGTAGAATTATGATTAAAAATATTACTAAGCTTTTCATTTTTTATATACTTTCCATTTTATTACTTAGTCCAATGTATGCGATCGTTGGATTTATTGCAGTAATGAGTACAGATTCTGGGGATGATATTACGTTTTTGCCTATTGTTATTTTGGGAATTATAGCCATAACAATTATTCCTCTTTTAGTAAGTTTTAAATTATTCAAAGTTATAAATAAAAAAACCAGTTTCTTAATGTATATTGTCATGGTTTCTATAATATTTTTGTTTGTTTTTATTGCACTTTTTACGAATATTTCTTTTATTAAAATTATATTGCTTTCTCTCGTAGAGTTTATTTTTAGTTATCTTCATTTTATTGAATTCTTGCTTTTGATTACTATTATTACTATTACTTTTATCTTAATTTTAAGAAGGTCGTAAAGGTAACCTTATAATCATTTTATTCTAGAGATGTAGATCAACAGATGTTAAACCTACTCATCTTTTTGGGTAGATTTCACTTTTTTTAAACGCAATAAATCCAGTTTAATTCAGAGAATGTAATTTTTGTGTTAACTCATAATTATTAATATAGTTTACTAGTCGGAGGCTTAATAAGTATGAATAGATATGTTTTATTAAAATTGCTAACTGGTTTTCTAGCAATAAATATATTTCTATATTTTAATTCATTTTTAACGTTTGAGAGTATGAATAAAGTTAGCGCTAATCAACAGTTTAACGATTTAACCAGTACACCTTGGGCTAAAGAAGCAATTTATTATTTAAGTGACCAAGGTATCCTCGGTGGTTATGGAAATGGGAAATTTGGACCAAATGATAAAATAACTCGTGAACAAGCAGCAGCAATTTTAGTAAGGGAACTATATCCTAATGAAAAAAGCACAACCAAATTAACGTATACTGATGTTAAATCAGACAGTCCTTATTACAATGCTCTTGCTGTCGCTAAAGACAATAATATTTTTGGTGGATTTCCGGATGGTACCTTTAGGCCTAAAGAACCGATTACGAGAGCAGCTACTGCGAAAATTATTGCTGTTGCTTATGGGCTCTCCGGAACCGATGCCAATTTCTCTGACTTAGCAAAAGCTTCTTGGGCAACCCAGTACATAAAAGCTTTAGCAACAAACAGAATTACTGCAGGCTATCCAGATGGTACATTTCGACCAAATAACACAATTACAAGGGCTGAGTTTTCGGTTACAGTTGCAAGGGTTTTAGATGACAGCTTTAAACCACCAGGGAAAACTATTAAAATTAATAATCTATTTCAAATGAGGCCAGCTAGTGGATTAACTGCTGAACAACGTTTAAAAGAACATACTGACTCAATGGTGGATTACGAGAATCAGTATTATATAGAGCAACTCAATAGAGAGTTCGGTAAGTACATACAAGGTTCTTTTGATTGGGACTATCGTAACCAAAATAATCGAGCTAATTTCTTAGCATTTAGGGCAGGAAAGTATTGGTATGATAATTCTAGCTTAACAACTGAAGCGTTCTACAACGCAATCTTCAATAAAGTGAAGGAACACCAATTGATTATAACTCCTTCATTTAACTACAATATTCAGGATATCTTTATTCATCCTACTCGTGGAGGATATGTTGTGAGTCAAATCCTAAGCTTAAAGTATACAAGTGCTAATGGTTCTAAGATCGAAGGATGGAATCCTAACACATGGTATTCGGTTCGTTATGAAGTAGAATTTAACTTTAACAGCGCTAGGACAAATTGGCCGATGTGGAACTATGGAGATTACGGTCGATTAACAACGGGTTTTGATTATAGAGTAGGAGACTTTAAATAAACTTTTAATTCTTTTAATAAACTGGTAATTAGAAATTAAGAATAGTTAGGTTTAGATTTGGTTAATAGGTCTCTTGACTAAACTATTTTAATTTAATTGGTCATCATAGACAAGATTCAGTATTTTTAGCACCAACAATTAGTTGGTGCTAAATTATTTTAAAGTTTACATAAGCTAGACTAACTCTGGTATTTAAATCAATACTTTTTGCCTTAGGTATTTTTGTAGGATAGTTATATAATTTATTATAGAATGAGAAGATCATTTATGAGATTAGAAGGAAGAGTTTATTTTAACCATAGCAGTTAATAAATTTATTGTGGGTATCTTGTATCTTGAGTAAAGGAGAGCAAGCTTTTTTTTACAGAACAATTATGTTTAGAAACGTAAGAATTATAAAGTAAATATTGATTATTGCAAAGTATTTATAATAAGTTAAAATCCATTTTAGGATGATCCAGGTAGAAAGGTTCTATGCCAAACTGTCGTTAGAAGTCCAGGTGACATTTCAGTATGTTATGCTAATCAACTAAGGAAAAACTAGAGTTTGGCTGGGAAGCAGAAAAAGATATAGTATTGTGCGCTGATTTTTGGAAATGAAATGTGACCAGAAAATCCAGTTGGTTATGAGGAGAGTTCAAAATATAAAAGTGTTAGTATAAGAGACTAAAGGTCTTAACGCTAAGATTCCTTGTTAGAAGAAATAAGGTGAAGGTGAATGATATGAAAGAAATTATTAGATCTATTGCTAACTTAGTTAACGATACACATGACATTATAATGGAACTATCCTTAACTTTAGGCTTAAATCTAACAGATAAACAACTCCATTTATGGGTTATGGGTATAATAGGAATATTTATCTTCTTTAATGTACAAATTTTATTTAAATTATTGGCAAAATGGAGTATTACGTTAATATCGTTCATATATACATTTACTGTAATAGTAGTGATAGTTTTTACGATAGAAATACAACAGAAAATTACCGGTAGAGGTAACATGGAGTTTGCAGATGCTGTGATTGGGATTTATGGATTCTTAATTTTTTTCTTTTTGTATCTACTGGGTAAGGCATTGGGTTACTTTTCTAAAAAGTTGATTAGAAATAAAAGAGGTGTACCTTTAAATGATCGTAACAGTAAAGAAGTGAATTAATTTTAATCGGATAAGTTATAAGAGGCAGCTCTTTAAGGGTAAATTACATACACGTAAACTCCAAGCTATGCTTGTTTTTGAACAATTCAAGTATAAAAGTTTGGATAGTTTGTGTTTTTTTTTTTTTTGCAGTTAAAAGTTGTTATAAGAGAAGTCCAAGAAAATGTTTATAGATTCTTTTTAATATGGGTAAAATATTGTCGATTTTTGTATTTATTTGAGAGGTATTGTCAAATATCGAAAAAATATTTGAAGGCATTTGTTGAATAATGGCATAATGTAATAATGAGATTAAAAATTATTTTTGGAGTATAATATCAACGCATTATATAAAAGTATTGAAATGACTTTATATTAAAACACTCACATATAAGTTATTTTCTAAAAGTATTAAGATTTTGTTGATTTACAACAATTAACAATCTTAAAATCTTAATTTGTCACTACTATTATTTAAATATTTGGGTACAGAAGAGCATATTCCAAAACTGTCGACAATTGCGGTATTATATTTAAGATTTTAGTGAAAAAGTTTGTCGAATGGTGTCAGATGCATATATTGGTATTAATTATTTGTTATAAATTGTAGAATTGGCAACTAGTTTTCCTTATAATTTAAAAGTAATGCAAATGTCCTATGTTTATTTATAAGGGATAGATAAAGTAAAACCAAATTAATTAAAGTGTTGGTGAAGAGATAGATGTCTAAAAAAATACTGGTTATTACACAAAATTTTTATCCTGAAATTGGTAGTGCTGGAAATCGTATGAAAAATATATTTCAGTTATTAATCGACCAAGGATACGATGTAAAGGTTATAACAACTGAACCAACCTATCCAAATAAAAATATTTATGAGGATCAAGCTTTCTGGGACGACGATTCTATGAACCAACATACGGAGAAAATTATACGAGTTAAGGTTAAAAATAGAAAGTACTCAAGAAGTATAATAAATCGATTGTTTTATTATATAGAGATGGCCATAAAAATGATCTTTTATATCTTATTTAATCGTGGTAATTATGACTATGTATTTGTTACTTCACCACCAATCTTCATAGCAATGGTAGGTTTGTTAGCTAGCGTCCGTTACCGATGTAAATTAATCTTAGATATTCGTGATCTATGGCCGGAATCACTTAAAGGTGTGGGAGTGTTCAATTACCCTTTTATTATATATATTTTTAAGCAAATTGAATTAATTTTATACAAAAAATCCACACAAATTATCGTAAATAGTCGAGGCTTTATCTTGTATATGCAAAATGCTGGAATTTCTCTAAAAAAAATTACGTATATACCAAATGCTGCAAGAGAAAGTGAAGTTGTATCCAAGGACGAAGAAACCTTAGGGTTTAATGTCGTCTATGCAGGCAATATTGGACTTGCTCAAGATGCTAATGTTCTAATGAATTTAGCATACGAACTTAATAAACACGAAATAAATTTAAGTATTATTAGTTATGGTATGAAGAGAAAAGAATTAGTGGATTTTGTAAATGAAAATAAGCTTTCTAACGTCAAAATAATAAAACCGAAAACAAGAAAAGAATGCTTAAATATTATTTCACAACATCAAGTAGGAATAGTGACGTTAAATGAAAGTGAAGTATTCAAAACTGTACTGCCAGGTAAAGTAATTGATTATATGACGTGTCGAGTTCCTATTGTTGCGGCTGTTTCTGGTAATACTAAAGATTTAATAGAGAAAGAACGAGTTGGATTTGTCTCAACAACTCGAGATGCTTCGGAACTATTGGAATTTATTTTAACTTTATACAAATCTCCTAATCTATATAATGAGATTTGTAGTAATTGTACTAGATTTATAAATGAGTATTTTTTATGGGAAAAAAATTGTCATGATTTGATTAATATTATTGAAAATAAGAACTTTAAATTAGAAAAGGCAGAGGTTTTCTAGGAGAGTTAAATTGTTCTCTCTGTCTTTGTGTCCATATTTGGTTAATTATATGCATGGTGGAGTGAAAAATTTAATGAGAAAAAAAGTTTGTATGTTTGTTTGGAATCATTTTACAAATGATGCGAGAGTATTACGTGAATGTACAGCACTATCAGAAGATAAGTATAGTGTTGATCTAATTTGTATTCATGACCCAACCGATCAAGGCCTCCCGAGATTTGAAGAAAGAAACCCAAACTTTAGAGTATATCGAGTAAGAAGATATCCTGTAATATTGGAAGTACTTCAAAAATTTTATCGCTTATGTATAAAAAATAAATTAATTGGCAGCATTGCTCTAGTGCTTTGGTCCGTATCTATGTATAATTCTCCACTTATTACTGGTTTAGTTAGTATAATGGCCTTCTTGATGTTGAAAACAAAATTAAAGGTAATGGTAATAAGAGGTGGTATTTTATTTCGTATGATCTTACATGGACTGAAAAATCACTATGACATATACCATTCCAATGATCTAAATACATTACCTCAGGGTTTTATTTGTGCAAAAATAAGGTTTAAACAAAAGAAACTAGTTTACGATTCGCATGAGGTTCAAACAAGTAGAACGGGCTATGATAGTAAGATTTATGGAATATTGGAAGGTTTTTATATAAAACAAATAGATACGATGATTGTTGAAAATCATACTAGAGCAAAATACAACGAAGACCTATATGGTTTTTATCCAGAAGTAATACACAATTACCCTTTTAAACAAAATAATGAAAATAATAAAGAATTAGCTCCTCTTCATCAACTACTTGGTATAGATAAGGATGAAAAAATTCTATTGTATCAAGGTGGAATTCAAACGGGTCGTGGCTTAGAGAACTTAGTGCAAGCAGCTCCATTTTTCAACGAAGGTACCCTAGTCTTTATCGGTGATGGGAAGATTAAGCCCAAACTCCAAAGAATGGTTAATGAAATGGGTTTAGAAGAGAAAGTTAAGTTCCTATCAAAGGTACCAGTTTTGGAATTACCTAACTACACAAGAAATGCGTACCTTGGCTTTCAAGTCCTGAATAATGTATGTTTTAACCATTATTCAGCCTCTTCCAATAAGTTATTTGAATATATGATGGCTAGTGTACCAGTGGTAGCATGTGATTTCCCTGAAATCAAACGAGTCGTAGAAGGTGAACAAGTTGGATTGTGTATCGATTCACATAATCACGAAGAAATAGCAGAAGCAGTTAACACATTATTAACTAATAAAGAACTGTACCTTACTTGTCAACAAAATACGTTGAGTGCAAGAGATAAATATAATTGGGAAAACGAGAAGATTAATTTACTAAGTATATATAATGAATATGTAGGAGTGTGATTCAAATGCTGGTCACAAAGGATCAATGGATTGAGACAACATTAGAGGATGGAAGTATTTTAAATTCATTCGATGATTATATAGGTAAAATTATTAAAGATAGCAAAAGCTATTACGAGAAGAATGTTCTTGAATTTTTCATTGATTATATTCCGGTATCTGCAGTTATTTATGATTTAGGGGCAAATATCGGAAATCACACTCTATATTTCTCAAAATATACAAATGCAGAGAAAATTTTTGCTTTTGAACCTTCTAAAGAAACTTATAAACTATTAGATGAAAATATTAAACGCAATCAATTAAAGAATGTACAAGCACTTAATCTGGGTGTTGGAAATAAAACAAGCAAAGCGACTTTAGTCGCGAACAAAGAAAATATGGGAGCATCTTTCTTAACTTTAAGTGATGAAGGTGATATTGAAGTAGTTTCATTAGATTCTTTGGATTTACCTTCACCCGATTTTATGAAGATTGATGTAGAAGGCTTTGAATATCAAGTTCTAAGTGGTGCTACAAAATTACTAAAAGAAACAAAACCGGTAATTTGGATTGAGATTTTTGAGGGTAACTATCAAGAAGTGGATAGCTTATTATATTCATTAGGATATATCCAGATTGACCGTTGGTATGAAAATTTTATTTATGTAAATCCAAACGACAGCGATGAATTATTAAGATATGTAAATGGTTTCAAAAAACGTCCTTTACATCGCTTTACAGAACAATCTAAAATAACTAACCGAAAGTATAGAAATGTCACGACTCGTGTTGGTGAATTAAATAAAATGTTAGAGCAATCGAATAATAACTACCAAAAAGTAAAAGAACAAAATGTTGAGTTAAACCAAAAGATTAACGAACTAATGACTCAAAGCCAAGAAACAAAAGAAGAAGAGGCTCTAAAGAAGAATAGTGAGTATCAGCACCAATTAAAATTAGTGAAACTAGAAAACGAACATCTAGGAATCATCTCTGATCTTAAAGTCAAAATTGCTCTTTTAGAAATGGAAAGACGAAATATATTAGCCTTCTTAGGAGGAGAAGGAGATATTATCTCCAATATTCTTAAACTCCAAGCAGAAATTAAAACGCTACAAGAAGATAAGAATTGCTTAAAAGATGAGTATTATGCAAAAAAAGAAGAAGTAAGTACATTGAAATTAAAACTAGAGATTGCGGCTAATACAGAGAAAAAAGACCAAGAGATAACAGATCTAAAATACAAACTTGCTCAAATACAAGAAAGGATTGCTCAAGCAGAGGAGCACAATGTTAACTTAGGTAAACATAAAGCTATATTAACAAAGCGCTTAGAAGAACAATTGGAGCAATTAAAGAACACTGAAAAGATTTTAAAGGACAAGTCTCTACAAATAGATGCTTTGAACGCGCAGATGAGTGCTTCAAAAGCACAAGTAAGCAATTTAACCAATCAGATTGGTGATTTAATGGCTCAGAAGGTAAATCTTGAAAAAGACCTTAGAGATGAAATGATAGATAAGATTAACTTATTAAGCAAAGAAGAAGAGTTTATCCTGAAGCTAGAACATGAAGTGATTAAAAATAAGAAACTAGAACATGAAAAAGAACAAATTAATAAACAGTACAATCAACTAATTAAAAAAAATAATGAATTATTGAAAAAATACAATGCTTTAAGCAGTTCAAAGCTTGGAAAGTTAACCGTTGAATACTGGAAAATTGCTAAAAAGTGGGCAAAAAGGGGGAAGTAACAAATGGAGAAACTATTATCCAGAAGGCTTGAATCCATCGCACACGAAAAAAGCCAATATAAAAAGAAACTTAAAACCATAAGTCCGACAGAGGACTTAACTAAAGTTGCTGTTGAAACATTCCAAATACCTTTAAACAATACATCTCTAACGAAAGAGTTAGAAAGTTCGGATCAAGTAAGGGGAGTCCTATTACATTCTTCCTTAAAGGCTGATGAACATCGTTACGTATACTTTATCAACAATGAGGTCCTTGACTCTCTAATTGGTTACTTTCAACAACATAATAATGAACAATTCACTTTACACTGCCCTGGATATTCTATAGGTTCTTGTCATGTAGAAATACATTTAATATTAATTAAAACTGACGAAACTAGGGTAGTACAGAAGGTGAATTTAGGCGAACAAATTTCTTTTACTGTATTAGAAGATGAAGAAATTAAACAGATTAAATTAACAGCTCGTGTAAAAGATAGCGGAACCATCTATCTTCACAATCCTTACCTTAACGTTGTGAAGCCCAAACAGATAAACAATGCCTTTTCGGTTACGAAGAAACCAAAAAAAATTAAAGACATGAATGTAATTTTTATTGCAGATGAGTTCACGACTCGTTCATTCGACTCTGAATTTAAGGCAATTAAAGTTTCTCCTGGTAACTGGGAGGAAGAATTATCAGGGATGAATCCTGACCTTTTCTTCTGTGAATCAGCTTGGCAAGGAAATAATGGTTTATGGACAAATAAAGTAGGTACTGGCGGACCAAGAGATAATTCAATCGTCTTAGAATTAGTGCAATGGTGCCAAGAGAGAGGCATCCCTACAATTTTCTGGAACAAAGAAGATCCATTTCATTACAATGCATTTGTAGAAACCGCGAAATATTTTGATTATGTATTTACAACTGACGCTAATTCAGTTGCCAAATATAAAGATGATGGTTGTCCGAACGTCTTCACATTCCCGTTTGCTGCTCAGCCTAAATATCACAATCCAATTGAAAAATACAATCGTCAAAATAAGGTCGTGTTTGCAGGTGCATATTATGGAGATAAGTTCCCTGAGCGAACTAGGGCGATGGACAACATGATTGAGATATCAGGTAAGCATGGGATTGATATATATGACCGGAATTATAATAACCCTAGTTCACCTAACCAATTCCCAGAACGTTTCAAACAACATATTGTAGGTACTTTAAAAGGGGATCAGATAGAACGAGCTTACAAGGGATACAAAGTGTCACTAAATGTTAATAGCATTGTGGACTCACCAACGATGTTCTCTCGTAGAGTGTTCGAAATTCTTGCATCCAACACACCAGTTGTCAGCTCAGAATCACTAGGGATTGAAAATCTATTAGGTGATTTAGTAATTGCAACTTCTGACTTTGATAAATTAAAAGAACGTATAGATTTACTTTTCAATGATGAACTTTACTTTAAAAAGATACGACTTCAATCGTTGCGCAAAGTCTTAGAAGAACATAGTTATAAAGTTCGTGTAGAAGAAATGTTTAACAATATGGGCTATCCATTTTTATTAGATGATTTAGCTGTTACAGCTGTAGCGATCGTACGTAGTCATGAAGACTACAAAGAGTTATTGGAACAGTACAATCGTCAAACATTTAAGAATAAGAAGTTGGTTATTTTACTAGATATATTTGATGGTTATCTCGAGATTTTTAATAGAGAGAATAACAAAGATGTTAAAACTTACTTGTTAGATTACATTCATCATTATGATAGCATTAACGATATCATCCAGACAGATTATTTTGCACCATTACATCTAGAGAATTATTATGGACCTAATTATTTAAAGGACATGATTCTGTCTACTCTCTATACCGACGAGACAATCATTGTAAAACAAGAAGGGGAAGAATACACTTATGTTTCTAACGGCAAGTTCGACCTTTCTCTTCTACCGAAAACATCAACAAAATTATTGACTCCAGTTGAGTTTATAAATAATTTGGAAGATAAATTATTTTTTGAGAACTGGTTTAAATATGGACATAAATTTTTTAACATTGATGAGTTCAACATTGTATTAAACTACAAAGATAGAGATTTCGATACTGAAAGCATAAATCTTTAATGGAGGTGGAGATTATGAAGAAGATTGCATTCATTGGACATGACCTCAAATTCATACAACACATTATTGACTCCCTTAAAGATTCCTTTGAAGTTAAGATTGATGAATGGACAGGCCATGAGGCACATAACGTTCAGAAAAGCAAAGAGATTGTTGATTGGGCAGATATCTTATTCTGTGAGTGGGGATTAGGAAATGTTGTTTGGTATCAACAACATAAAAAAGAACATCAAGAGCTTTTTGTACGCCTTCATCGTTTTGAGATGAACACGAAATATCCATCAATGTTCGACTATGAAAAAATTGACAAACTAATTGCGATTTCACCTTATATATTTGAGGAATTTCATAGAGTTGCTAAGGTACCAAGAGAAAAAATGACTGTCATTTACAATGCAGTAGATACTGAGCGGTTTAAAAAACCTAAAAACAAAGATACTGAATTCAACATTGGCATTATTGGAATTGTCCCTAAGTTAAAGAGGATTGATCGTGCTTTAGATATCTTTGAGGAATTATTAGAACATGATCAACGTTACAAACTATTCATTAAAGGAAAGCACCCTAAAGATTTTGGATGGGTTTGGAACGATGTTGAGCAAAGAACCCATTATGAAGAAGCATTCAAACGCATTGACAAGTACAAGGATCGTGTACATTTCGAAGGTTGGGGAGATGTTTCTGAGTGGTTGCAAAATATCGGATTCGTTCTCTCGGTTAGTGATTATGAAAGTTTCCATATGGCCCCAATTGAAGGAATGGCCTCCGGTGCATTTCCGGTGGTGTTAAGAAGAGAAGGAGTTAATACCATCTTTCCAAGTGAATATATTCATGACTCTCTATCTGATGCTGCAAAATATATTAAAAAAGCACGATTTAACAAAAAAACAGTGGAATCATTAAAAGAATTTCCGAAAGAAAATTATGGGCTGGAAAAGGTTTGTGAACAGTTTAAAAGTCTGTTTTAGAGGAGAATGGGCACTACAAAATTAACGAGGGCTGATTACTTTGATGAAAGATGTAAAGATAATTCTTAATAGTAACAATAGATTACTAGAGGGGAAACTTGTCGAAGAAAAGTTATATGTGGAAGCGGAAGAACTTTTCAATGAGCTAAAATGGTATGGCTCATGGGCAAAAGAACCTAATTTATATAAGGTGAAATTCACGAACGCGAAACTAAGAGAGATGAAGGATTATAATCCTCAAACTATATATCTCAACTTTGACAAAATTAGAGTAGAAGACTGGAATGTTGATTTTGGTGAGGATGGGATCCCCATAAATAACTTCAGGTGGGGGAAGCATTACTATCCAATAACTATTGCCCATTATGGACTCCAACATCATGCTTTATTTGTTCTAAATAATGAGATTTCCAATAAAGAGATCTTTTTAAAAGTATCAGATTGGTTCGTGAAGAATCAAACCTCTAAAGGAGGTTGGCCTTCGCTGTTTGAACACATGTATTATAAAGGACGAACACAAGTAATGAAATCACCTTGGCATTCTTCATTAGCACAGGGCTTAATTATTTCATTACTTGTACGAGCCTTTCACACGACGGGCAAAGATATCTATATAAAATCGGCAATGAAAGGATTTAAGTTATATACGATCCCTGTAAAAAAAGGTGGAACCTTTAGAAAGTTCGAGGATAAGTATTGGTTTTACGAAGAATATCCTACGGAACCAGCAAGTTATGTATTGAATGGCTTTATATTTTCATTATTTGGTCTTTATGATTTATCCATGGTAACTCATAATAAATCAGTAAAACGATACTATTCTGAAGGGATTCGGACACTTAAACGAATGCTACCACTCTATGATTTAGGGAACCGAACAGCATATGACTTAACCCATTATACTTCCGATGGAACATTCCCTAATGTCGCCAGATGGGGCTATCATGCAACACATGTTCATCAATTGATGGCGATCAACTCTATCGAAAAAGACCCGAAGATTAAAGAAATTCTTACTAGATGGATAGGGTACATGGACGGAAAGTCAGTTAGAGAAAACTAAACAAGGATAAATTAAGGAGTAGATAGCATGCGATCCTTAACGATACTAGGTAGTTGTGCTACAAGAGATACACTCGAATTTACTTTTGGTAAATATGAAATTAAAAATTACTTTGCTCGAACATCTTTTGTTAGCTTAATGTCACCACCTCTTGATATGAAAGAAGATTCTATTCAGTTAGAATCTAATTTTCAAAGGCGTTGTGTATATAATGATATATCCAAACGCTTCTTTCACGATACGAATGAGAATAAAACGGATTATATTGTTATTGACCTTATAGATGAGCGTTTCAACTTAATTAAAACAGGAGAGAGTTACCTTACAAAATCCAATGAGTTTGTAGGATCTCAGATTGAAAAGGACTTACAAAAAAAAAGTGAGATTAAAAGAAACGAGCAGCTTTACCCTCTGTGGAAAAAATCTACAGATTCATTCTTTAAGAAATTGTTTGAAACTTATAAGCCAGAACAAATAGTCTTGCACAAAACTCTGTGGAGAGAACGTTACTACAATCGGAATGGAGAACAACATTCTTTTAAAAATATAGCTGAGATACAACATCATAATCAGATCCTAAAGCAATACTATGAATATATCGAAAAAACTGAGCCAACTATTAAAGTAATAGATATGTCAGAAGGTGGATATCTATCATCTGAAACACATAAATGGGGGTTAGCTCCTTACCACTTTGAAGATGTCTATTATCATGCTTTTTTGTTACAACTCGATGAATTAACAAACGGATAAGCAATTTTTAGAGATAAAAAGAAAATAAAAGTCCTTATAATAGGATGTCTATATATCTATCAATAATTTTAAAGACTATTATAAAATGGGGGGAAATTACTTATGAAACTTTGCACAATAGGGTTAGGATATATCGGATTACCAACTTCAGTTATGTTTGCTAAGCATAACGTGAATGTTATTGGTGTAGATATTAGACCTGAGGTTATTGAATCATTAAACTCTGGAAAAATTCACATTGAAGAACCAGGATTGCAAGAAGTACTGTCAGAAGTAGTTGAAAGTGGACATTTTAGAGCTTCTTTAACTCCAGAGCCAGCTGATGTTTTTATTATTGCAGTTCCAACACCAAATAATGATGATTTGCACAAGTCTTGTGACTTAAGCTATGTTCTAAGTGCAGTTAAATCAGCTATGCCGCACCTTAAAAAAGGAAATGTATTAATTGTGGAGTCTACAATAGCACCAAGATCTATGGATGACTATGTGAAGCCTTTAGTAGAGAGTGCTGGTTTTGAAATAGGTAAAGATATCTTTTTAGTTCATTGCCCTGAACGTGTTCTACCTGGACAGATTCTGCATGAATTAATTCATAATAATAGAATCGTAGGTGGTATTACACCAGAATGTACAGAAGCTGGTGCACTAGTTTATAGTACGTTTGTTCAAGGTGAAATTATAAAAACGAATGCAAAAACCGCTGAGATGTCTAAATTAATGGAAAATACTTTTAGAGACGTGAACATTGCACTTGCAAATGAACTGACTAAAGTGTGTAATGAGCTTGAAATTGATTCATTAGAAGTAATCAAAATGGCTAATAAACACCCAAGAGTTAACCTGCATACACCTGGTCCTGGTGTAGGAGGACATTGTTTAGCAGTTGACCCATATTTTATTGTTGCTAAAGCTCCTGAAACAGCGCAGCTTATTAATCTAGCAAGATCGATTAATACATCCATGCCTCATTATGTGGTAGATAATATTAATAAGCTTATGGAAAAATCGGCTGGTAAAACGATTACCTTATTTGGGTTAACCTATAAAGGAAATGTTGATGATATTCGTGAAAGTCCAGCAATGGAAATTATGGATATTTTAAAGGCAGAGGGGAAATATGAAATTAGAGCATATGATCCACATGTAGATCAAGATTTTGTCATTAAGGACCTTCAAAAAGCAACTTCAAATAGTGATTTAATTGTTATTTTAACTGATCACAATGAGTTTAAGGAAATTAATATGGCTGCACTATCTTCTATGAATAACAAAAGAATTTTTGATACAAAAGATGTAGTGAATAATCGTTCTAATGAAGTTGAGTATATAAACTTTGGTAACCTATATCATGCATTAAAGAAGGAAGCAATTACTGTATGAAATTTGTCTTTGAAGTAGTAAAAGAGCAAATATTAAATCTAAGTTTAATATTTCGTTTAGCTTCTTATGAGATTAAAAGTAGCTATCAAATGCATTATTTGGGAGTAATTTGGCAATTCTTGAATCCGCTACTTCTAGTGACAGTATACTGGCTCGTTTTTGGTTTAGGATTACGGGGAGATAGGGCAGTAGAAGGGGATTCATATTTTATATGGTTAATCGTTGGACTGATACCTTTTTTATTTATCAGTCCATCTATTACCCAAGGCTCGAATAGTGTCTATGCTAAAGTTAATCTAGTATCAAAAATGAAATTCCCAGTAAGTATATTACCTTCGATTACAATTGTAAGTAACCTATTTAATTTTTTTATCATGTTAATTGCTGTCATCATTGTCTTGTATTTTAATAATGTATTTGCTGGATTTTATTTATTGCAATTGCCGTATTTCCTCTTTGCCACAGTTTTTTTTCTTTTTGCTATTACACTTTTGTGTTCAACTATATCAATTATTGCACGCGATTTTCAATTATTATTACAGTCTATTATGAGAATTATGCTATACCTAACTCCTATATTGTGGGACCCAAGTAACTTACCCACACTTGAAAAAATCTTAAAACTTAACCCAATGTATTATTTAGTAGAAGGATATAGATATATGTTATTAGGAGAAAGTTGGTTCTTTTTAGATTGGAGATACACTTTTTATTTCTGGATTTGTAACTTTGTCATTTTATTTATAGGGGCTAGTTTACATGTCCATTTTAGAAAAAAGTTTGTCGATTACTTGTAAATATATGGAGGCTTAATTTGTATGAAGCCAAAAGTGACATTTAAAGCTGTAACAAAAAAATATGACTTATACAAAACAAACTCTGATAAATTATTAGATATGTTTTTTATGAAAAAGAATAAACGGAATTTTTATGCATTAAAAGATGTTTCTTTTAATGTATATGAAGGAGAAACAATTGGTGTCATTGGTGTGAATGGTTCTGGAAAGTCAACACTATCAAACCTTTTAGCACAAATTGTTCCTCCAACATCTGGTGAAATAGATATAAACGGAGAAACATCACTAGTAGCAATATCCGCTGGTTTGAATAATCAGCTAACAGGTATTGAAAATATAAAAGTGAAATGTTTAATGCATGGTTTAAAAATGGAGGAAATCCACGAATTAACTGCAGATATTATTGAATTTGCAGAAATTGGAGATTTTATCAATCAACCAGTAAAAAGCTATTCAAGTGGAATGAAATCTAGGTTAGGGTTTGCGATAAGTGTCCACACAAATCCAGATATACTTGTGGTTGACGAGGCTTTGTCTGTTGGTGATCAAACCTTTTATGATAAATGTATAGACAAAATTAATGATTTTAAATCACAGGGAAAAACTATATTCTTCATTAGTCATAACTTATCTCAGATAAAATCAATATCTGACAAAGTTCTATGGATCAATTTCGGTAAGGTAGAAATGTTTGATAAAACTGACTTAGTGCTAGAAAAGTATGCTTCTTTTATAAAATGGTTTAGTAGTATAAAACCTGAAGAAAAGAAAAACTATAGAAACGAAATGATTGAAGCGCAAGTTACAGCTACCCCTATGATAGAGGCGCATTTACATGGTAAAAGGGCAACAAAAAATCAATTAAAGCAAAAGAGAAAAGCAAACTTATCCTTAACATTACAAGCAAGTGTACTCTTTGCATTCTTTATAGTGAGTATTTTGTTTATGTTTATTGATAAACCATTTGATAGTATTACTAATTTCTTCATTAACCCAACTGTAAAAAAGGTTGAGGAAGTAGTAAATGATGAAGAAGTTGCATCCATTGAGATAGAAAGCACTCCAATTGAAATCATACAAAAAGATGCAATGGTTAAAAATGAGATTATAGTTATCTTTAAAGATGAGGAACTAACAGTGGAGGGGGAAACACTACCCTTCGCTTCCTCAATATATTTAGAAGAAAAAAAAGGTAATGTTTACAAGGTGAGAGTAGGGGAGGTATTAACAGGATATGTCAACGAAGATGACGTAGAAATAAAGAAGCCTTTAATGGAACCATTAGATATAACCATAAATGCCTTTCTACCTTTCTTACCAGATTATTTTGTTGATTCCTATCAATATACATTAGCCTTTTTAGGTGTTGACTATGAGGCAATCAAGGGACAGCTTAGAGGATTAACAGCAGAAGAAAAAGATAAGGAAGGAAATAATACCTTATTTTATCAAGAAGAATACCTAACTTATCTTTTTAATCATCAAAACGTCTCTACTGCAATTAAAGTCCATGAAATTGATAGCAATGATGAACGTTTAAATGATATATTAGCTTCCTCTCACTTTTCATCAGATGATAAATCTTTATATTATTTAAAAATTCAAGGGTTTGATGTCTGGGTGGATAAAAATAGAGGCACGATCATCTTTAAAGAAAATGATGAGAACAATAAAATTGAGTAGAATATAAAATAACGATTAACAATACAGTATACATACTGCAATTTTGACTTAATTAATACTATATAACCCTGAAAATAAAGGAGGCCACTCATTGAGTAAAATAAAAGTAATGACTGTATTCGGAACCCGCCCAGAGGCCATTAAGATGGCACCACTAGTTAAAGAATTAGAGAAATACCCAGATGAAATTGAATCTATTGTAACTGTTACTGCACAACATAGAGAAATGTTAGATCAAGTTTTAGAGATTTTTGAAGTTATACCGGATCATGATTTAAACATTATGAAGTCTAGACAGACTTTGGTTGATATTACGAATAGAGTATTAACGGGATTAAATGAAATAATCAGTAAAGTAAAGCCTGATATAGTTTTAGTACACGGAGATACTACTACTACCTTTGTAGCTTCATTGGCATCTTTTTATAATCAAACCAAGGTTGGCCATGTAGAAGCTGGACTTCGTACATGGGATAAATATTCACCTTTTCCAGAAGAAATGAATCGTCAGTTGACAGGAGTTCTATCAGATTTACATTTTGCACCCACTAGTAAATCAGCTCTTAATCTTGAAACGGAGAACAAAAATAAAAACGATATTTTTATAACTGGTAATACTGCAATTGATGCACTTAAAACGACTGTAAAAGAAGAGTATACTCATGAGATTCTTGAAAAGTTAGAAAATGATCGAATGATTCTTCTAACTGCCCATAGACGTGAAAACTTAGGGACACCAATGGAAAACATGTTTAAAGCAATAAGAAAAATTGTTGATGAGCATCAAGATGTCCAAGTGGTCTATCCAGTTCACTTAAATCCAGTTGTCCAAGAAGCAGCAGCAACTATTTTAGGTAATCACTCACGAATTCACCTTATTAATCCATTAGATGTTATTGATTTCCATAACTTTGCGTCGAGAGCCCATATTATCCTTACAGACTCTGGCGGAGTTCAAGAAGAGGCTCCTTCACTTGGGAAGCCAGTATTAGTTTTACGTGATACAACTGAGCGTCCAGAAGGTATTGAGGCAGGTACTCTAAAGTTAGCTGGAACAGACGAAGAAACAATCTATAACTTGACAAAAGAATTGTTGACAGAAGAGGATGTCTATTCAACAATGTCTAAGGCTTCAAATCCTTATGGAGATGGGCATGCATCAAGAAGAATCGTTGAAGCAATTCTTTATCATTTTGGTTTTAGAGACGAACGCCCTTCGGATTTTTGAATTAGGGAGATGGAGTGCCATTTAAGAATTTTTTTATTTTCGTTTTTTCTTAAAAAGCATGATATGGAGATAACTTATGAAGAGATTTGACGAGCTTCCTAAAACTATAAAAAAAACTATTCGTTATATAAAGCAGGATGCAAATATAAAGCAATTGAATGAAATAGAACTGATACTAAACGAAACTATATCTAATCGATTAGCAGAAATAAAAAAGTCATAAAACTTTTAATCAATTATGATAGTGTAGAAGGAAGTATGTAATTCCATACTTCCTTTTTATCTATTTATTAATATTTACTAAGAAAATATAAAGAGTCATTAATTCCAATTTTAAAATCTTCTCTTAACCAATACCATGTTCTACTCGTCTTAAAAATGTTTAAACATATTTTTAAATTATTTACTTCTTCCATGGTTATTTGAAGTTCAGAATCCAATGAGATTCTATTTGCAAGCCTTTTTAGCAACTCTATTTGCACTAAGCTTAAATCAGTAGTAGTTACTTCTAAAGCAATCTTCAATGTTTCCTTCAGAACTGTATTATCCCTTATACATAATCCCTTTTTTTGTAACATTTTCATCACCCTCCTTTAAGTTTTGAGCTTAATATTATATTAAGATGGAATGGAAGAAAATATTGTTATTTTATGTTGAAAATAATGGGGAATTATAGTTTTGTACAAAATTTATAATAGCAACTGAGACTTTCCGTTATTTGATTTAAGGAAAGTTGAAGCTAAATTGTTATTGAAAAGACTCTTGGATTTCAGGGTAGGTGATGAAATCTGTTTTTTTTTGCAACTATCTACGTGGTGAAAGTCCACTGTGGGGGTATACATCGACCAACCACTAAGGAAGCGCAAGGTGCTTATAGTGAGGTAAGGGATGGAGGAAGCATGGAATAAAATCTTGGCTCGACGAACAGAAATCTGATACTAAGTCTCTGTAAAGATATAAGACTCCACAACAAGTCGAAGTCCAAAAGGCGTGCCTAACTCTATAGAGGAAATCAGACAAGTAAAAGAGGGAAGAAAGTTGTATTACCCTGGTAGATCTTGCGGATGTACAGTGAGTACAGTCGGAAAACGGTTAGTCTCAAGAAGTTAGCAGAAGCCATAGAATGAAATGATTTCATGAAGGGCCGAAAAATTTATAGTGTTTCAACGCAACGAATGCGTAAGTCACTTGCTCCGAATATGTTATTGGTATACTTTCCGTAAAATTTTATTGAATAAAAAACCGTAAAGAGTTAATCTCTTCACGGTTTTTTTAAAATATTAATTATGGGACTAAATTCAAATGTTTATTTAATTTCTCAGATAAACTTAACCTCTCGGTTTCAGGCACCACATAATAATAGATTCTATTAATAGTTTGTCCACCACCATTAATCTGGAATTGCTCAAGATTATGGCGTGCCTCTTTATAATTAGCTTGAAGGTCAACCATTTGTTCAAAGGTTAAATTAGTTTTAATATTCTTACCTAGAACAGCTAGAATATCATCATGTTTTCCTAATGTAGAGAAACTTGCTCCTTTTTGAATAACACCCATAATGATTTGCTTTTGACGGTCCTGTCGACCAAAATCACCTCTAGGATCCTGCTTTCGCATCCTAGCATACGCAAGGGCTTGTTCCCCATTAAGATTTATTTCGCCTTTAATAAATGTGAGGCCACCTTCCTTAAATTCAAAAGGATTATTTACTGTTACTCCCCCAACCGCATCAACAATCTCTTTAAAGCTTTCCATATTGACTTTGACATAGTAATCAATAGGAATATCTAAGAAATTTTCGACAGTTTCAACAGCCATATCTGTTCCGCCAAAAGCATAAGCGTGATTGATCTTGTCTTGAATTCCTTTTCCGATTATTTCGGTTCTCGTATCACGAGGAATGCTGACCATTTGCATTGATTGTAGTTCAGGATTTACAGTCATGACGATCATAGTATCTGAACGCCCTCGGTCATTTGCTCTTTCATCGACACCCATAATTAATACTGAAATCGGATCTTTTTCCACAAATTCAACTTTCTCCAATCGTTTTTCAGATCGTTCACGTTTGGGCTGTTCAAACATCTGATTAGCAGTTTGCTGCACAGAATGATAAATCGAATAGACATAGGCGGATATGCCAATTATTAAGGCACCTATAACACTCAGTAAAATCCATAGCCACTTCTTTGGTTTTTTCTTTATTTGTAAAGAACTTTTACTCATCTTTCTTTGTCCTCTTTCTGTGTGGTTTCTAATAATTTTTCTTTAACCTTATAGATTATAACCCAACTGAATGCTAAGGGATAGTTATAAAATTCAGGAAAAAAAGAGGAACTTTACTACAAATCACCATAGCCCTGTACTTAAATCTTTTAGTATATAATGAATTTTATATTAGCTTTGAAAATTATTAAAGTCATACAATTATTAATCTAACTATTTATATAAGACTGTTCTAAATAACATTATGTTAGTATAAAAGAACAGTATGTAATCATAACATTAACTAATATTTCTTTATTATAATAACTCAACTATATACACTATTTTCAAAGACAAAAGGTCAAAAGTTTGTTGGCTAACATTAGTTAAATAAGTTAGGTGGTGTTAACATGAAAATCCGCAAAGCAGTTATTCCTGCTGCAGGTTTGGGTACTCGATTCTTGCCGGCCACGAAGGCTCAACCAAAAGAAATGCTACCGATTGTAGATAAACCTACTATTCAATATATTGTAGAGGAAGCAGTTGCTTCAGGGATAGAAGATATAATGATTATAAGTGGTCGGGGAAAAAGAGCTATTGAAGACCATTTTGATAAATCCTATGAACTTGAAGAAGTACTTACGAGCAAAGAAAAATGGGAGAGTCTAGAACAAGTAAAGGCGATCTCTAATTTAGCAAATATTCACTATGTTCGACAAAAAGAGCCAAATGGTTTAGGTCATGCGATATATTGTGCGCGTCGTTTTATCGGAAATGAACCCTTTGCAGTAATGCTTGGAGATGACATTGTCCTCTCTGAGAAGCCGTGTTTACTGCAGATGATTGATGTGTTTAATCGATACCAAACAAGTGTTATAGGTGGTCAGCTTGTTCCAGACCAAGATGTCTCTAAATATGGAATTGTAGATTATAATAAATATGAATTAGAAAGAAATCTTTATAAGGTGGATACTTTGGTTGAAAAGCCAGCAGTACATGATGCCCCCTCTAACTTTGCCATAATGGGTAGGTACATACTAAGACCAGAAATATTTGAAATACTAGAGAAACTACCCCCTGGCGCAGGGGGAGAAGTACAACTTACTGACGCCATTTGCAAACTAACGGAAAAACAAGCTGTATATGCATATAATTTTGATGGGACTAGGTATGATGTCGGTGATAAATTTGGTTTTATTAAAGCTACAATTGACTTTGCGCTGAAGAGGGATGATCTGAGAGACGAAGTCAGTAAATACATTCATAAAATAAGTAAATAATATATAAAAAAATTAGGCGGTTACTCTTATTAAAGGATTATCTATGTAAGTTCTTAATCTTAAAAGAAGTACGAAAGGAACGTCTAAATTATCGAGTTGCAACTTATTGTAGTCAATTATATTATAATTTATAAAGACATCCTTCTTGCCTGATTACTATATTGAACAAATACCAGCTTTTATGAGAGATTCTCACCGAATGAAGAATGTTTAATCTATAATCCTAAAAAATAGGAGTTAATATAAAGTAATGTTTAAATTTAAATTATTGATATTTATTACTATAAGTGTGTTTATTTTAGTTTTGTTTTTCTTCGCTCAAAGTAAAGAAAATATTCCAACCCTTGCTATTGTCCCATTAGATGACCGACCTATAAATGTATATGATGCTCAAAAAATAGCAGAAATAGGAGGAATAAATACAATATTTCCAAAAAGGGAGGATTTGGGTAACTTCCAAAACCCTGGAAATACAGAAAACTTAAGGAACTGGTTAATTAATCATGGAGAGGATGTTGACGGATTTATCATATCCATTGATATGATTGGCTTTGGGGGGTTAGTAGCATCCAGAACATTACAAACTAGTAAAGAGAAAGCGCTAAAAAACATAGAAATAATCAAAGAATTAAAAATAAAATATCCGGATAAACCAATTTATGTTTTTAATGCAGTTCAAAGACTTGCTGTTACAGTTAGTGAAAAAGAATCCTTAGACATTTATTGGAGCATTAGAAATTGGGCCATTTTGTATGACGAGGTTTATAATTTAAATATGAAGGAAAAAGAAAATGCACTAAAAAATCTAGAGAAAACAATACCAAAGGAAATTCTCACTAAGTATTTGGATGCTAGAGAAAGAAATCATTTGATCAACATTACAATGATTGAATGGTTGTCCGAAGGCTATATTGATTATTTAATCTTATCCCAAGACGATGCCTCTAAAACAGGACTTCATCGATTTGAGACCGAGTTATTAAAAGAGAAATCAAAAGCTCTGAACCTGTCAGAAAATCAACTTGTTTTTTTTAGCGGGACTGACGAGGATAGTTTGATTCTAATATCAAGGTATATTAACAGTTATTATAATATAAAACCAAAACACTATCTCCATTATGTAGACAAGGAAGGTCCTACCTCAACTGGTTATTTTGAGTCAATGACAACGCAAGAAAATATAGAAAAACATATTACCGCAATAAATGGAGTAATTACTGACTCTGAAGCAGATGCAGATATTCATTTATTTATTAACACCATAGTTAAAGGTGAAAAATCTGCAAAATTTATGGCTGCAACTAAGAAGATTAATGCCCTTTTAAAGGAAAAAAAACCTGTCTCTATCATCGATGCTGATGTAAAAACAAGAGATGATCGTTTTATGACCTACTTGAAAGAAAATGTTGATATCTCCCAACTCTATGGTTTCTCAAGCTGGAATACAATCGGAAACACAATTGGTATTGCTATATCTCATTCTTCCACTCGTTTTTCTATGCTAAATAACAATCTAAATATGAATGAGACGATACTCAAAAGTGCTACCAAATCACACATTGAATTTTTATTAAGTAGATTGGCTAAGGACGAAGGTTATAAAAATGACTTGCATGATGAAATAAAACAATATGTTACCAACATAAATGGTGATTATTTAGATTTGGATGATCACTATGAGCAAACATATAACTTTTCTAAAGATAAGGTTATTAATCGTACACACTTTTGGTTTAACTCTTTAAAGAATGAAAAATTTGTATATCAAACAAATGAATCGAAATACATAATCGCAAAAGAATTAGAAGAGGTATATTTCGATTTCCCTTGGAAAAGACTCTTTGATATTAGTTTAGAGCCGAAGATTGCTGTTGAATAATTTTTAACTTTCAATCTGATTTAAAGAATATAACTACTGAGTATTGATCGTAGTCCCGAATAATGAGGCTTATAAAAAGTCATATTCGGGTCTTTTTATGTTGTCTTTAGAGACTATCTTAAAAAATGAAAATTTGTTGAGCTGACATACGGTTCAATTATTGACTTTAATATAAAATTCCAGCAAAAAAAAGGGAGTGGGGGAAGACTCACCTCATCTAATAATCCTTAATTAACCGTTATATATATACCTTTTTTTGCATCATGCTGAACACTTGCACCAATGGACTCACTAATAAAACGAACTGGAAGAAGGGTACGATTATTTATAATCATTGGCTCGACATCCAACAGAACTTCTTCATTATTTTTTATTGCCTCTTTTTTATCCATTGTTAGTTTTATAGTGGTTTCAGCCTTTGTAATGGTAATGACACGAGTTGTTGAGTCATAGTGTACACTTGCTCCTAACTGTTCAAAAATAGCTCTAATCGGAGCCAAAGTTCGATTTGATTTTAAAACTGGTTGTTGGTCAAAGTTCACCTTATTATTATTGACAAAGATATCAAGGCCTAATGGAGTATAATCTGGAGCTTTTACTACTGGCTTAGTTACTGGAATGACTTCTACTTTATATCCACTTGAGGATGCTATTATATCAAATGATTTATTAGTATGAGTAATTACAACCTTTGTATGATTGTGGACTTGATCAAATAACCAGTTAATATCTTTATTATGCATCCTAACACAACCTGAGCTTACATATTTTCCAATAGTGGCCTCATTATTATTACCATGGATCCCATAAGTTGTTCCATATGTTCCTCTTGCCTCCAAACCTAGCCACCTATTTCCAAGGGGATTTCTTGGATCTCCACCTGGAACCTTACCAGTATAATAAGGTCTATTCTTTATTTTATTTACAATCTTAAAGGTCCCTTCAGGTGTATAGGATCTTTTCTTTCCTGTAGCGACCGGAAATGTTTTTACTAATTTACCATTGTTGTAGAATGCTAGTTGGTTTACTGCTTTATTAATAATGATAATTTGATTCTTTGAACTTGCTTCTGCTGATGACCCAAAAGTTGCAATTAAAAAAATAGTTGTTAATAAAATAAATAATTTTTTCATTTTACTAGTACTCCTCACTATATACAATTAGGATTAATTATATAGGAATAAAGGTGTATTTATTGTAAAAATATGTAATATAATCGAATGATATTTCGACACTTTTCTACTCCTTATTTTGGTGAGATAATAGTAGTAATATGTTAGGATGTAAGAGCAATACTTCTAAGGGGGAAGACATTGAAAACTATAAAACTATTAACTATTTTGTCTTTTACTTTTATCTTTTTATTAGATATTAAAAGCATTTATGCTGCCAATATCGAAGAAGATGATTATGTAAATTCTTTTAGTTTATTTAATCAAACAAAACAAATTGTTGTAGTAACTGGTGATCATATAAATTCTACCAAGGGAAATTTAGTACTATACGAAAATCTAGATGGGACATGGGTAAAAACAATAGAGAATGTTGGGGTGGTTTTTGGTAAGAATGGACTATCAAAAGAAAAAGCTGAAGGGGACGGTAGAACACCAATTGGGTTATTTGGCTTGGAGAGCTCGTTTGGTACTGAAGCTAAACCAAGCGATGTAGAATTACCTTATACTAAGGTAACCAGCCATTATTTCTGGATTGATGATGTTCAGTCTAGCGATTACAATAAAATGGTGCACTATACAGGAAATCCAGTAGTAAGATGGAATTCTTATGAGCAACTTAATCATCCATTATATCAATACGTAATCGTTGTTGATTATAATATGAATCCTATTATTCCGGGTAAAGGAAGTGCAATCTTTCTTCACAGTTGGAGGAGTGATACTAGTCCGACTCTTGGGTGTATAGCGATGTCACAGCCTCATCTTCTTTTATTAATGGCCAAGTTAGATCCAACAAAGAAACCAGTAGTAGTTACTAGTTTAGAAAACGAAGTGAATGAAACAATAAGTGCAAATGTTACTAAAATTAATGAGCTAATGGTTCTAGTAAACCATAACAAGTTATTTACGGACCAAGCTCCTGTTCTTCATAACTCAAGAACACTATTGCCTTTAAGGGGATTATTTGAGTATCTAGGAGCAGATGTAGACTATATACCATCAAACAAATCTGTCAGTATTAATAAAGATAATATTAAAATAAGATTAACCATTGGAAGCAAAAAGACAAGCATAAATGGAGTAGAGCATTTTTTAGATGTTGAACCAATCATCATGAACAATCGGACACTCATACCCGTTCGTTTTGTCAGCGAAGCGCTAGGTGCAAGAGTTGATTATAATGGGGACTTAAAAAGGGTATATATCGAAGTAAAGTGAGCTTAATTACACTCACTTTATTTTTTTGAGAATCTTTGTGATTGCCTGTAACCTTTTGGAGCAATCCTCGACTAACATATTGGAAAGAATCAATTGGCCATTTATTCCATTAAGTTACAATTTGGAGGAATAACAGATGAAAAAAACCTTATAAGAATGATGGTGTTGTCACTTGGAATTGCAAGCTTTATTGGATTTACTAACTTAGATGGAGCAGAAGCTAAAGGAACTCAGTATAGCCAAGTTCAGGTTGAAAAAGGTGATATGCTCTATGCCATTGCCAAAAAGAATGGTATGTCTATAAAAGAATTGGAGACGATTAATAAACTAAAAACAACTAAAATCTTTCCATGTTAGAAATTAAAAGTTACAAAGGGTACAAAAGCTACTACCGACGGTGGTTAAATTTTTTGTTAGAATACTCAATATAATTGAATGGGTTACTACCTATGCCAAATTTTTATAGTGTAACTTCTTGTAATCTAATTCGTCTAATAGGTAATTGAATTAATTTATTGTAGGTGATTTAATGAAAAAAATTTTATTCCTAACTCTATTGGTAAGTCTGTTTTTTATAACTGCTTGTACAAATGGAAAAACGCAATCATTAGAAGGATTTTATAAGGATGCCAAAATTGAAAATGTAGATAAAGTCATCATTCAAGATGGTTCGACTGGTGCTTCAAAAAAGATAACTAAGCAAGAACAAATTGATGAATTTTTATCACTGATCAAAGATATAGAATTTACTCCGCAAAACAATCAAGAAAAACGTTCTGGATGGCGGTACGGCATTGCCCTTTTTGATGGTAAAAAAGATTTTAAATTTACCCTAAATGAAATTTATAATACCTATTATGATTCAAACCCAGACATTCATCCGATTGTAGATAATTACTACAAAAAGTTGGAGATTGCAGAAGAATGATTACCTCATATTATTGAGGTCTTCTTTATGCACTTCTTAACATTTCAACCTTACTTTTATTCAATTTCTGACAAGTTGAAATAAGCATTTGTTCTACTCTGTTTTCAAATGCTAAGTTTTTACCAAGTTCAAGCCACCGAAACCAATGGAGGTGATCAACTGTTACTGTAATAGCTCAACATCGACAAATGTTAGACCAGGTGCTTGAGGTATTCAAAATCAAGTCTGACTATGATTTTGATATTATGAAGGATCGCCAAACCTTTGCAGGGATTACAACTAAGGCACTAAAAGGATTAGATTTAATTATGAAGGAAGTAAAGCCCGACTTAGTATTAGTAGGAGAAACAATGCTTGGAATGTTTAGAGCGATTAAGCGGATTGTTAATGAACATGATGATGTTCATGTTGTTTATCCAGTACACTTAAATCTTGCAGTTAGAGAGGTTGCTAATGAGATATTTGGAAGCGAAGAGAGAGTACATCTGATTGAGCCGCTAGGTGTATTGGATTTTCACAATTTTGCATCTAGATCATTCTTAATCTTAACCGACTCTGGAGGAGTTCAGGAGGAGGCACCATCACTAGGAGTTCCAGTTTTAGTCCTAAGGGATACTACTGAACGCCCAGAAGGAATTGAGGCAGGGACGTTAAGACTTGCTGGAACAGAAGAAGAGACAACTTATGAAATGACTCACTCCTTACTTAATGACAAAGCAGCTTATAAGAAAATGTCCAATGCCTCTAACCCTTATGGTGATGGACTTGCGTCATATCGAATTGTGCAATCCATACTTCACTACTTTGGCAGATCGGAATCAAGACCTGAACCATTTAAACCTTTTTAACAGAAAATAAGATCTCGATAAAGAGATCTTATTTTTTTTGCCTTTGTAGTTTTACTAACCCCATAAAAAAGACCTCAAGAATGAGGCTAGAGATCTTAATTAAAGGTTAGTAATTAAAAATTTAATTTTAATCCTGATTTCGAAATACTTGAATAGCTTGTGATGCGGTCTGTATTGCTTCAGATTTTAGGGTCGCTGTTGCCTTTTCTAAACGTTCTTTATAAACGGTTGATTGATGAAGCACCTTTGTGATTTCATCTGCTAAAGTTTGAGCGCTCCAGTTATTTATTTCAACATGTCCTGCTACTACTTGATTTGCTTGCTCTGTAAAAACATCAATCTTAGGATCATATGACAAGGCAATAAAAGGTGTGTTCGTGATTGCAGCAAAGATTAATGCATGTAATCTCATACCAATTAGTAGAGCACCATTTCCGATAATTGCAATTTTCTCTTGTATGGATGCTTCATAGGGAGCAATAAGAGCTTTGTTGTCCAACATTTCATTTAATTTCTTTGATGTTTCCTCGTCATGCTTTCCATGCATGGGGAGGAGGATGACCTGATAGTCTTCTATGAACATAGATAAAGAATCTGCAATATTCTTTAGATAAGCATACTTTGTTTGCCAGTCACGGACAGATACCACAATGAACTGCTTTGAAGTATTCAAACTGTTAATCCATTCACTTTCTGTAGCCCCAACAGATAATCCTAAGACGGGATCTGGTACAAGACCAATCGGTTTGATTACATTTAACGATTTAAGTAATTCTTTTGATCGTTCATCCCTTACAGTAATAGCACTAACTCTATTTAAAGCTAAATTAACAATTCTTTTACTAAATACCTTGTTTATTGGTCCCATTCCTTGTGCATAGACAAAAATTGGTTTTTTAGCGATTTTTGCTAGTGCCATAATCCCCGTATAGTAAGGGATACTTTTCCACCCAGTTTGGTCTTGTAAGAGACTCCCTCCACCACTAATCAATCCATCGCTTTTTTTGAGTGAGTGTAATACCTCTTTTATATTCCATCTGTTTACAGCATCAACCCCATACGTATGTCTCGTAAACTCAGGATCATTCGATAAAACCGTAATCTTAACATTTTGTTCATAACTCTTTAATGATTGGATGATTGAATATAAAATCGCTTCATCACCAATGTTATGAAATCCATAATATCCAGATATAACAATCCTCATTTTACCACCTTGTCCTTAACTTCAAGTAATATCGAACTGTAAGTTTGTAAATAAAGATAAATAGTAAGCCGATTACATATCCTAATACTAAGCTATAAAAGCTTCTTAACAATGAGATGTGTAAAGGGATATGTAAATGGGTAAATGTATTAACAAGTGATAACCAACCGATTGAACCAGGTATCAGGAAGAATAGTCCAATTTTTCTACTTGTTTGCAATAAGTATAAGGCAAGTACAAAGAAAGGAAAACCAATTAAGAACTCCTTAGTTCTTGGTCGAACATATAGTAGCTCCTCTAACTTCTGTCTTACCAATAATTCGTAGACGCTTACGCTACCAGCATTACCCGTTCTACTAATATAATATAGTAACGTTATCCCTAAAACTCCGATGGCGATAAGGTGCCAATATTTAACAGGCGCTGCAACCCATTTAACAAGTTGTTTAAAGTTAAGTCTTTGTGTTTGATTTATAATCACATATCCAAGTACGAATAACATTGGGAAAACATAAAGAGCTTTTACCCCTCTAAAGCCTGCTCCGATATGAAGAAGATACTCCGTTCCGTAAAGAAGCGTTACAATGAACCAAATCCCAATAAAGGCAAGACCAATTGAGCGAAAATAATTAGCAAGCATTGACCTTTTACTGATCAAGTTATTTGAAGGTATAGTGGCAATTATTGCAGTTATAATTGCAAGTTCTAATGCTAATATTTTTGTAAAAAGGTCACCTGTTATAGTGAGTAATCCTATTAAAAGGGTAATGCTAACTCCTAATAAAGCTAACTTTCTATTTAGCAATGTTAAAAGTGATATGGAGATAAATGCAAAACTACCTATCAACACGAATAGAACCTGTAGCATGGATTGGGTGTTTAGTTTATGTGGTTCACTTTTCCCTAATTCAAATTGAGCTGGCATGTTTTTAGTCAACATTTCTAATACAGCTATACTTTTACTAAGATTTCTTTCTGCTGAATCTTTAAAATAAATATGAATAAATAAAGCCCTTATGTTTCTCTCTTTCACAGCCCTTACCGCTGTTTCAACAAGCTGTGGGGGAGGACTAGTTTCCATATTTAAGCTATGTAAACGAACTACATTTAAGTCCATAGAGTAAGCATATGAAGTAAATCCTTTTTGTTCATTGAATTCAGTTAACAATAGTGTATTTTTTTTCTCGCCTAGGAGTTGTCCCCATTTAACTAAATCATCTGGATACCCAACCATTTGTTTGCCAGAAGGTAAAAACTTAGCTGTTAAGTTTGAATCCATACTAATTAATTGTTTCATTAGAATCTCATTTTCATCATTTACCTTTGATCCTTCAGGTAAACGAGGTACTAAATTAAAGCCTCCTAAGGTAATCTCCTTTATGGCTTGGTCAGAATATCCTAATGGGAGTCTTTTGATGTATTCAGGATTTCCTGGAATAAAAAAGTAAGATTGGTTGTTATAGTTTATTAATTCCACATCCTGAAAAATATCTTTTATTACTGGCGCAATATCATAATACTCTTGGTTATTATTATGTATGTATAACCCACGAGTAGTAGGAATTGAACTAAAGCTAAAATTTTCTGTTAGGAGTGCCTCTTGAAACGAATCACGATCTAGTATTGTGATGTGACCGAAATATTCTAGTAACTCTAACGTTTCAGCTTCTAAGCTAATTGATGTTAGTCCAGCACCTTTAAGTTTATCAAGAACGAAATCTTTTTGTAGACCCTCATCTACTAATTGCATAATTTCATGATAAGGGATAATAATTTCATATTGATTATTTTCAAGTTCAACCTTATTCCTTTGTAGAATTGAAGGAGTGGTTAGTATGATAGATAGAACGACAATAATCCACAACCATTTTTTCATATTTGTGCTTCCTTTCACTTTTACAATGATGATAAGCTGATGCAGTTATGACTACATCAGCGTGTATTTAGTACTTTTCTGATTAAATTAAGGATTGGCTTATAATCTTTATCAACTAATCCGATTACCTCTACAAGGATCTCTGTAAAGAGTATAAGAGTAATGATTACCAAGTATGAACCCCACAGTGTAGTCTGTTCAAAAATCAAAGCAGCAACTGCAAAAATTGTACTCAAAAGATACATCAGTAAAACCGATGATTGGTGGGAGAAACCTAACCTAATTAAACAATGATGAAAGTGAGATTTATCAGGAGTAGATAGTGGTTGCCTTTTGATTAATCTCCTTACAATTGCAAAAAACGTATCCGATAGTGGTACCCCTAATATAATAATGGGAACTAAAAGTGAAAACAATGTGATATTTTTAAACCCCAGTAATGATATCACAGAAATGATAAAACCAAGAAATAATGCACCAGTATCACCCATAAATATTTTAGCAGGATGAAAATTAAAAGGTAAAAAGCCTAAGGTACTTGCTAAGATAATCAAGGAGACAGTCATAACAAACTCATTACCATTAATCATTGCCATAATAGATATGGTGAATAGAACTATGGAAGAGATACCAGCAGCTAAACCATCTAGACCATCAATAAGATTAATGGCATTAGTAACAACAATAATCCATAAAAGTGTTAGAGGTATACTAAATAGTCCAAGCTCCAATTGAATACCCAGTGGTAAATTGATGAATTTAACAATTACCCCACCGTAAATTACTACAATTGCTGCAATAAGCTGACCTAATAACTTATACTTCGCACTAATTTCATATAAATCGTCTAGAACACCAGTCAAAATTATAATAAAGCTTCCTATTAGCATTGAGATCAGTGCGGGATGAATGGGCTTTAGTATAAACAGACCTAATAGTGTTGAAAAAAAAATGGCTAAGCCCCCAAGACGTGGCATGCTTGATAGATGAACTTTTCTGTGATTAGGCTGATCTGTTGCTCCAATTTTAATGGCTAAAGTTTTTATCTTAGGTGTAATGACAAAAGAAAATAGAGAACAAATGACTAATGTCAAATATAGCATAAGTTGACACCCCAATTGTGGATTTTGTTTATTCTCTATTTTTTACAAGGAACATATATTTACTCCTTACAATTACTTTTCCCTTAATAAGGATTTCCTCCCTAATAATTCCATTAACTCTTTGATAGTTAGTCCTTTAAAAATGATCAAGAGTCCTAAGTAAATAGTTCCACCAAAGAGTATGGAGATAGAAGTATAGATAAAAGATAAAAACCTCCCAAACTCTACAAAATCAATAAAAAGAGTGGGTAATCCAATTAGTATTCCCATTATAATAGAAGATATAAAAGAAACAATAGTCTGCTTTTTAATATAAGCAATACCAATTTTCTTGTGGATGATAAAGGAGTTTATGCAATAACTAATAAAGTAAATAATTAAGGTTGATATAGCTGCCCCCAAAATACCTAAATATTTAATAATTACAATATTTATCATGATTTTCATTACGAAGGCTATTAAAACGACATATGCCGCTTTTTTTTCTTCACCTAAGCCTTGTAAGATACCTATACCTAGCACAGTTAATGAAGTAAATATTGAGCTAATTCCTACTACAGCTAAAACAGCAGTTCCTTGGAGGTCTGAGAATAATGTTAAGTTAATAGGAATGGCTAATGAAAATAGTCCAATAGCTCCCGGCCAAGATAATAAGTGAGTTAAAGATAAAGACTTTTCTACTGTGCTCTTTACTGTTTCTAATTCTGCGTTTGCTACATGCTTACCTATTAAAGGTATGAGAGGTAGAATAATGGAACTAGCGAATATAGTTGTAATTTGCACTAACGATAAGCCTCTTCCATATATACCGTAAGCTTGAGTAATTTCAAGAGATGTAAAATTTAAATTCCTAAGGCTTAGTGGAACTGATAAAGAATCTGCTAAGTTAAATAATGCCATGGAAATAGCCCCAAACGCTATAGGGATTGAAATTGTTAAAATTGATTTGCTTGTAAAAAAAAAGGTTTGTTTGGTGAGTTTGTAAGAGAATGGCCTATCTTTAGAATTTACAAAAAGTCTTCTTAAGTAGACTAAAGATATAATTGCTCCTATTATGGAAGCAATCATAATTCCACCAGAAATTTGAGAACTATTATAGCCGAGCTGCACCATAAAATAAGCTATAAATAGTATCAAAATGACACGAGACAGCTGTTCAAGTACTTGAGAAACAGCAGTAGGTCTCATATCTTCCAACCCTTGAAAGAAACCTCTATACACTGCCATATAAGGAGCAATTAACAAGGTAATTGAAACAATTAAAATAGATAATTTTGTTTCTTTACCTCCTAATAGAAAAGCTATATAGTCAGAAAAACTAAAAAATAAAGTAAAACTGATGATACCAAAGAGCATTGCTAATATTCTTGCTGTTTTAAATATATTACTTACTTTAATATGATCATTCGATGTACGAGCATCAGAAATTAATTTAGAAATAGCAATTGGAATACCCGCTACAGATAGAATTAATCCCACCATATAGAAAGGGTAGACTAATGTAAATATCCCTAATACGGAATCCCCTGCAATATTTTGTAAAGGAATCCGAAAAGCGCTTCCTAAAATTTTAGATAGTAGTGTAGCTATTGATAGTATTAATGTACCTTTAACTAACTTATTACTCATTTTGGAAGTACTTTCTTTTTGAAAATTTCTAAAGCGAAGCGGGGGAGTGCCATCATTCTTACTGCCCTTGAAGGTTGCTTGACTAATCTGTATAGCCATTCGATATTAAGTTTTTGCCAAATTTCAGGTGCCCTATTTACAGTGCCCGACAAAACATCAAAGCTACCACCTACTCCCATAAAAATCCCTTTCTCAAATTTTTCAATCTGTGAAAAAATCCATTCTTCCTGTCTAGGCATTCCGAGAGCAACAAAGACAAGGTCAGGTTCTAGTGATTTGATTTGGTTTGGTATTTCTTCATTTGTCCAATCAAAAAAGCCGTTGTGTGACCCAACTACATTTACATTTGGATAGTCTTTCTTGATTTTTTGTTTGGCACCTTCTAATACTTCCTCTTTTGCTCCTAATAAATAAATATTGTAATTATGTATATTTCCTAGTTTTAACAATTCTATCATTGTGTCAAAGCCAGCTACTCTTTCTGGAAGTGGACTCCCTAATAGCTGTGCTGCTTTAACAATTCCAATACCATCAGGGGTAACATAGTTTGCATTTCTCAAAAGAGTCATGTAGTATGAATCTTCTTTTGCTTTCATAACTATCTCTGGATTTGCAGTAACTACTGTTACTTTTTCATTATTTATAATATGTAAGTGTAATTGATTGATGAACTGTTCCATTGAGGCATGGATAAAAGGTACCCCTAGAATATTGACTTTTTTAAAAACCATTGTATACATTGCTCCTTAATATCTAAACTTAATTTCTACTATAATATAACATAGGGGAATACACCAAAGTAAGTGGTGTATTCCCCTATTAACGTAAACATTATTTTGCTACTGGTAGTTTTGTTACAAGTGTACCATGTGTACCGTTTCCAAATATATATACAGCTGGATAAGAATTTCCGTTTAAATTACGAGGAGTTACTTTATACCAAACGCCATCAGTTTGGCTTACTTCTTCTAGAATTGCCACTGTATAGTTGACTTTCTCCAATTGATAAAGAACGTTAGCGCTTGATGGATTAGATACTAGTGCTTCTGATCTCATATTAACAGCTTGAGTTCCTGCACCTAGAGTGTAATGTCCTAAATCTCCATTGCCTAGATATTGTGCGGCACGATACATATGGCCAGCAATTTTCTGTCCCCAATATGGATCAGACGCATAACGAACATTCATACCAATTTCTTTATTCCCAAGTAGTGGACCGTTATATTGAAACGAACCAGGAACAAGGTATTTTTTAGAGATGAAATCTCTAGCGAACTGTTCAATACATGCTTCCATAGACTCAAAATCCTTACCGCTTTCAAGTGGACTGGAATCATAAGCGCTCCAACCAAATAGATTATTTTTTTCTTTAGCTAGATTACTTAATCCCCAATTACTTTCATGAATAGCATTTGCAAGTAAATACAAGGCATTAACTCCGTATTTAGTTTCAGCATCCTTAAAAGCTTGTCCTAAATTAATAAAGGGGCTATCTGGTTTAAAGTGTTTTACGAATCTATTAAGATCTTCTGCAGTGTATTTGGTTGGTGAATATAATGGTAAATAATTATAGTATTGGTAAGCATTCCCTACTTTTGTACCATTTGATGAATAGAATTGGTTGCCATCCCAACTATAATACTTTTGCCCTGCAACCATAAACGATGGTGCTTTACCGTACTTATAAGACACATAATTGTTCAATGCATGCTGATATATACTATGGACAAGATCACCTGAACTAACAGAATAAAAGGAGCGCCCTTCTTGCAGCTGGCTAGGTGTTAAAATAATATCAGCCGCTTTAGCATAACCAGTTAAATTTGCAATTGTTACCTTAACCCAATCTTTAGTTGCATCATGGTAAATCATTTCCGTTCCCGTTGATACATATGTTAAAGATGATTTAAATGATGAGCTTGTATAGATAGTTGCTACTTTTCCTGCATATGCAATCCCGCTACTCATCCAAGCTACTTGCTTTCCATGCATTACTACTTGTGAGTTGGGAGATGTGATTGCGTTTCTAGCATCTGTAAAAGTAGAATAGCGTCTTACTTCTTTAAGTTCTCCAGTACTGTCTATGTTAGAAACACTATACTCTAGGGTGGTAGTAGGTGCTGTAGTTATCTGCAACATTCTAGAAATTAATGCTGCCGCATGTGCACGGACTGTATACGCTTTTGGACGGAATGTATTATCTTCAAACCCTGAAATCAATTTTACAGAGGATATGTTTTGGATAGGGACGACCATTCCTTTTTGGATTGTATTAGTATCCTTAAAAGAAATTGGTTCTTCTGTCATCTCAATCCCTTTATGTCTTAAAATTCTGTACATGATTGTAGCCATTTCTTCTCTTGTTATATTTTGAGTAGGTTTATACGTTCCATCAGGATAACCCGCAATAAGGTTTGCAGCAGCTGCTTTATGGATATCGGAGTAGAAGATATTAGTAGTTTTAACATCTGTAAACGTTCCGGCAATTTCGTCATTAAGCTTTAATGCACGAACAATAAATGCGGCAAATTCTTGCCTCGAAACATTACGTTCTGGAAAATAATTTCCTTGTCCATCCCCTTTCATTACCCCAATACTATCTAGATATTTTACTTCACTTTCCATTAAGTGTCCTGATATATCGCTTGCATTAGCTGTGGGTAATGGGTTTGCAAATGAAAACACAATTAACAGCACTACTAATACTTTAGGGAACAGTTGTCGCATTAATCAAACCTTCCTTTCTAGTATTCTATCTATTAAAAGTAACAAAAAAAATGACAAAATTCTAGCAACTATTTATCTATTTTTCCAAATTTAGGTGAAAAGTTACTATTTTCGATAATATTTTTATAGATTGAGATAAAATTTTTTTATTATTTTACCGATCTTGTTAAAAGCACAGCTAATTCTGCTCTGGTTATATTATCAAAAGGTCTGAATGTTCCATCAGGATATCCCGCGGTTATATTAGCTTTTCTTAGTCCATTTATCCCGCTAAAACCATAGTAGTTAGGCATCACATCTTTAAAATATTGCTCTTGTACAAGTGGATAGTTGAAGGAACGAACAAAAAACTGTGCCGCATCTCCTCTTGTTATCGGACTCTTTGGTTTAAATGTCCCATCGGGAAAACCAGATGCAATCCGCAGTTCAAAAGCTGATTGTATGTAACCAGCTGCATAGTAATTAATTGGTACATCAGAAAAGTTTGTAAGACGTGATGTACCATCTAAGTTAATTGCATTTCCAATCATGGTAAGGGCTTCGGCTCTAGTAATAATCTCATTTGGTTTAAACGTTCCATCAGGATAACCATTAATCATTTTATTGTCTTTAAGATATTGGATATCAGCTGCATACCACTCATTACCCTGAATGTCTGAGAAGTTTGGGAGTTTAGGCTCCTGAACCATTCCAAATCCAAAATATGGATCCCTGCCTGAATCGCCTAAGTCAAGAGCTCGCTCTTGTAACATGATTCTTAATTCTTTGTTCGTTTTTGTTGGAAAAGCTTGTTTATAGAGGGCCAAAACACCTGCAACAAAAGGTGTTGCCATTGATGTGCCACTACTGTAAGCAAATGTATTGTCCTTGTAGGTACTTGATATATCTACACCAGGTGCTACAAGTTCCAATGAATTCCCGTACATAGTAAAATTAGCAAGTTGATCATTATTATCGGTAGCACCGACTGCTATAACAGATTCGAACTTAGCTGGATACTGTACATTGTAGCGATCTATAACTTGATTAGCTGAATTTCCAGAGGCTCCAACTAGTAACATGCCGCTATTATACGCTTTATCAACAATAGATTTTAGAGCAGAGGATCCTTGCGGGCTAGCAAGACTTAAATTTACAATATCAATATCATTATCTATTGCCCATTGAATACCTGCTATAACACTAGACTCATTTCCAGAACCACTTTGATCCAACACCTTAATAGCGTATAACTCTGCGTCAGGAGATACTCCTAATACACCCATGTTGTTATTAAGCGCAGCAATAATACCAGCTACGTGTGTTCCATGGCCGTTATAATCATCAAAGTCTGGCTCACTAGTAATAAACGAAACTCCACTTTTTATTTTAAGGTCTGTGTGCTCCTTATCTATACCTGTATCTAGAACAGCAATTTTAACACCCTTCCCTGTATAAATGCTTTGATTTTTAGCCAATGAAGGTTTAATTTTTAACAATCCCCAATCGGAGACTTGACCATCAACTTTAAATGATCTATCTAATTCAATTTTCAGTATGGAAGGATGGGCTGAAAGAGTCGGAATATTAGATTCTGGCATAATGGCAGAAACTGCTGAAATACTTTCGTAATAAAACTGAATAGTGCCGCCGTTGATTTCGATAATTTCAGTATCAATTTTATCTTGAAAACTAATGATCACACTTGTTTTTGGAACTAAAGGAAAGGCGGTATATTTTATAGGATATAAAGTCATCATTAATACACTACAAATAAGTAAGATCGATGTTTTCAATCTTATCCCCCTTTTAATAACTCAGTTTTATTAGTTTAGTATATCAAATACTAGGTTACTTGTTGATTGGTTTATAATGGATAGCATTTGGAGATTATTTATACGACAAAGTGGTAGCTAAACTTACAAGATCTATAAGGCTTCTTTTACTTAAACACTAAAAGTAGTGAGTGAACCGACCTCACTCACTACTTTAATATTGTCATAAGTTATATGACTATTGTATATCATATGAAAAACCAACAGCCAATGAAAAGTCGCTAATATCAGCTTTGTCTCCTAACTGTACTTCAGGAAATAAGAAGTTCCAGGGCTTTGATTGTCCAGACTCTAGCACCCCAAACTCTTCTTTTTTAAGTGAAAAATCCTTACTACTAACAATTTCACCTGCTACTAAAAGTTTAACATTACCTGAAAGGTTCTGAATTGATTCACTAAACCCATTTTGTAATAATGCAGTAACCTGCAACCCATTATTAACTTTCTTTATAGAGATAGGATGAACACTAATGATTTCTTTTGGAGCATCTCCAATTTCTAATAATACCTCTTCTAACTTCATCAATTCTTGTTTTGTAAATTCAGTTTCTTGATTTGAAGCTATTGGCAACCCAGATGAACGTTCCCTTTCTAATTCAATCTCTTTAGTCCCACAGCCTGATATTGTAACTAAAATAATGAAAATCAAAGTTATAAAGTATTTATTCATTGTTATAAGCTCCTTTTAAATTAATGGAAAAAGTTTGTTCTATAAATCTATCATACCAAGGTTGACATATTTGTTCTAGCCACCTAATCTACCAGTATAGGAATTTGTTATTTAGGAGGAATATAGAAGAAATGTATAAAATGAGTCTTAGAGTCTCCTTTGTTACTTTTTTACTAGTACTTGTTTTCTTTAGTCTGACTAATGCTAGTTCTAAAGTACATGCTACTGATGTCGTTAATCCTTTAAGGTTATATAATTATGAAGATATGGAGAACGATATTAAACTTTTGGCAGAAAAGTATCCAGACATTGTATCTTATAAAGTAATAGGAAAAAGTGAATACGGAAGAAATATTTACGCCGTAGCTTTGGGGAAAGGTGAGTCAACAGTTTTTTTTAATGGATCTCACCACGCAAGAGAGTGGTTAACCACGAACTTGAATATGTATATGCTAGATAAATATGCACAAATGTATACATCAAATCAAACATTTGGTGGGTATCCTGTAAAGAGAATATTAGATCAAACAAAAATTTGGTTTGTGCCAATGGTAAATCCGGATGGTGTAACTTTACAACAAGAAGGCTTGAATGCTTTTCCAGTGAGCCTTCATTCTTCATTAATAAAAATGAACGAAGGTAGTAATGATTTTAGAAGATGGAAGGCTAATGCAAAGGGTGTTGACCTCAATAGACAATACCCCGCACATTGGGACAATATTAAAAATAATTTTTCCTACCCAAGATGGAGTCATCATAAAGGAGCAGCTCCAATTTCAGCCGTAGAAACAAAAACAATTGTGAATTTCACAACACAAATAAACCCTGAAATTGCTGTTTCCTACCATAGTGCAGGTAAAATTTTATTCTGGAACTTTCACCAAACAGGAGATTGGTATAAGAGAGATTTAGAATATGCAAAAAAAATTAGTTCTTATACTAATTATTCTTTGGTTTACCCTGGTCCTAATCCATCAGGTGGTGGTTATACGGATTGGTTTATCATTAAATATAAAAGACCTGCCTTCACACCGGAAATTGGTAATTATCCTGGGGAGACGAATCTGCCAATTTCAGAGTTCACTAGGACATGGGAAGAAAATAAGCTGGTCGGACTTTATGTAGCACAGGAAGGATATAAACTATTTAGAGAGAGGAATCCTTATCCGAAGCTTTACATTAATGGTAATATCCTAAACTTCGACACCCCTTCATTGATTAAGGATGGAAGAACACTAGTTCCTTTGCGTGGAGTATTTGAAAATTTAGGGTCAACAATTACAGTTGATGCGAATAATGTCATAACTATTAAAAAGGATAATCATACCATCAGATTGAAAATTGGTTCAAAAGAAGCCTATGTTAATAGTGAAAAGGTAGTATTAGACGTCCCAGCTAATTTAATAAATAATCGAACCATGGTGCCATTGAGATTTATCGGTGAATCTCTAGGGGCAAAAATAAGCTGGGATGAAATCGGATTCAAAGCTAGTATTGAAACAGGTCCAGTCAATCAAACGGAAACATCCTCTGGTCATAAGGTTGTAAATATCGTAATTGATGGTGTTCCTCAAAAATATGATCAGCCAGCTATATTGAAGGATAATAAAACTACCATGATACCGATAAGAGGAGCATTGCAAGGCCATAATGCTGAGTTTAAATGGCTTGAACATGAGCTTACTATAAATTCTACAAACATTCGAATATTGTTAACGCATGGTTCTAATGTAGCGATACTAAATGGTAAAGAGATTCCTCTGGAACATTCGGTTATGATCCTAAATGGCAGAACTTTAGTTCCTCTTAGGTTTATCTCTGAAGCTTTAAATGGGTTAGTTCAATGGGATAGTGCAACAAATACTGTTTTTATTACGACTACAAAAAATGAAGAGATTGTTACTAGTCAAAACACTGTTAATTCGGATTCAAGTGGGGAAACAAATGTTTTGGTAGAGCCAAGTACTGAAGAATCTTCAGACTAATGAAATTAGTAAATATATCACCGAGAAGCTACACTTAACTAATCTAAGTGTAGTTTTTTGTTTGTGGTTACATTATTCTAAAAAGTTGATTTTTTCTAATATCGTGTTTGGTTTAAGTTAGAAAAAATCATGAAGACAATACTCTTTTTTTACTATATAATTTATCTTGTTTCAATATAAAAGGGGGGAGCATTTTATGAAGAAAAAAGTAATAGTTATTATTTGTTTGATGATTTTCTTAATTCCATTTTTAGAGAGAAATGTCCAAGCGACTGACATTAATTCTTATGTCCCAATGGATGTTAGTGGGCACTGGGGAGAAGGAATACTAAACGATTTTATCGACGCGGATATTTTAAAAGGTGTTATAGATCAACAGGGTAATTTATATGTAAAGCCAAAAGATGCTATAACCCGAGCTGAATTCGTTGCACTTTTAGTACGAACGTTGGAACTTAAATCAACCACTCCAGGAAAAGCGTTTACTGATGTTCCTATTAATCACTGGGCATATGGTGATATTCAAACTGCAAGTGCTTTAGGAATAGTTGGTGGTGTTACTCCTACAGAATTTGCGCCTAAAAAGCAAATTACAAGAGCGGAACTAGCTGCTATAATTGTACGTGCGTTTGGAACTACTGTAAACTTCTCAGGAACTCCGACATCGTTTACTGATGTTCCTAGTGGATATTGGGCTATTGGAGATATAAATAAAGCAAGTCAAGTTGGGATTGTTGTTGGTAATAATGGTAAATTTAGTCCAAAAGCCTCAGCTTCCCGTGCAGAAGCAGTAGTAATGTTACATCGCTCTACTCGTTTAGAGTCAACAGCATTACCAACTGATAATGAGTTACAAACCATTGTACTCAATAATGAGAACGAAGTGTATCAAGCATATTTAGATGCTGATTATTATAGAGTATTTGATATTGCACAAAAATATACAACTGGTTTTTATTTAGCAGGTGTTAATGAAGGTAATAGTGTTCTTCTATATAATGTGGAGGATAATGGTTATTCCTACTCATTCCTGAGAAAGAGTGAGCCAGTTATAGAAGTTATTTCTAAAAGTAATAGTTTTGCAGTAGTTAGGATATCAAATGTATATTATGAAGTTACTCAAACTAAAGGTAGTGAAGTTTATAAAGATGTTGTTGATGCAAACGGTGATCTACTACTTCGAAAATTAAATGGTGTTTGGAAAATTTATAGTTCATATTAGTATTAAGACTGTCCTCAAATAATTGGGGGCAGTTTTTTTGTTAGAAAAATCCAACTCATAAATATGGGTATATATTACAAGGGCTCGATAAATAATGAGGTATAAATATAAAAATAGGATTGAGTTAAATGAATGATATAATTTTAAGACATGAGATTCAAGAAACGGAAAATGGATGTGTTCTTGTTATACATTTAAATCATGTATTTACTGAATTCTCTACTGAGTTTTTTGCCAAATCAGTAGGAAATAACACATCTTTAAAGAAAATCATTTCGAAATACATCAGTGAACAAATTCCAAACAAAAAGATAATTACGGTTAAATTAGTAATGGGTTCACTTTTATTTGCTTACTACCCTTATCAAAAGGTAGAAGCCCATGATATAGAAGTTAATATGTCCTATTTATATTTTGGTAGTTCTAGTTCCTTTTCATATCAGGTGGAAAGAGCAGGAGGCAATTTAAATACAATTTCACCGAGTTACTTTGACCTTAATAGCGATGGCTCGCTTAGATTAACTCATCAAATAGATACAAATTTTATAAAAGAGATGCATTCAAAAGGGATAAAGGTTACTCCGTTTTTAAGTAATCACTGGGACCGTGAATTAGGAAGGGTTGCTTTAGGAAATAGTGAGTTGCTCTCCACACAGATTGCAAATGCCATTGAAAAATATAACCTAGATGGTATTAATGTAGATATAGAAAATGTAACAGACTTAGATCGAGAAGAATATACCAATTTTGTTAGACTACTAAGTGAAAAGATTCCCAAAGACAAAGTTGTATCTGTGGCTGTCGCAGCAAATCCAAATGGCTGGACCAAAGGTTGGCATGGTTCATATGATTACAATAAGCTTGCCCAGTATTCGGATTACCTTGTTATTATGGCATACGACGAAAGCTACACAGGTGGGCCAGAAGGACCAGTTGCAAGTCTACCATGGGTTGAGAAATCAATTCAATATGCAATTAGACAAGGGGTTGAAAATAATAAAATAATCCTTGGTATACCTTTTTATGGGAGGTATTGGATAAGCGGCCAAACTTTTGGTGGATATGGTGTATCTCAATCAAAAGTCAGTGAAATGCTAAATTTATATGATGGAAAAGTAATTTATGATGAGAACTATCAATCACCTATGGCAATTATTGATATTGATGATAATGATGTAAAACAAACTTTTGGAGGGAAAGTTCTGGGTCCTGGAACCTATCATATTTGGTATGAGAATAATAAATCTATAGAGGCCAAAGTTAATTTGGTTCATAAATATAACCTAGGTGGTACAGGGAGTTGGAGCCTTGGCCAAGAAAACATAGAGATATGGAAAGAATATGGTTCATGGGTAAGGGGGCACAGTGAGAATCCGTTTTCTCAAATAATTGATGTACAAAATCACTGGGCAAAATATGATATAAAAATGGTATACGAACAAGGATGGATGAAAGGGAAAACACCAGCTATCTTTTCACCCAATGATTCTATAACAAGGGCTGAGGCAGCAGTAATATTAGTTCGAGCACTACAACTTAAGCCGTTAACTAAAATATCAAGTTCAACAGTTGATGTTCCTTCAGATTATTGGGCAAAAACCGAAATTGAAATTATTAAACAGCATAATTTAATGGTTGGGGATGAAAAAGGTAAATTTAATGCTAATGATTTTGTGAGCAGGGAACAGTTAGCAGCAATTATTCATAGGGCGATAAAAGGTAATGAGCAAATGGAGATTTCGACTTCACCATTCAAAGATGTTTTAACAAGTAGGTGGTCATATCAAGATATTTTAGCAATGCATAACTTAGGAATTTTCTCTGGATTTAATGATGGGACATTTCGACCGAGTGAACCAATAACTAGAGCTCAAATGGCTGTCATACTTAATAGGGTCTCTAATAAATTAATGTTAACAAATAGCAAATAATTGCTGTTTGTTTTTTTTTTAGACCCTCTAAAGAAAATAGATATTATCGAAAGTTTTAGAAGTGGATTAAAAATTCTTGAAACTTTCATCTCTTTACTAACGTCATTTTAATATGAACGTGAATAAATCAGGTCAAATATTATATGATTTTTCTTAAAATTCTGTAATGATTTTGGGTGAAAATAACTGTATCTCATATTTAATTGGTATGATATAATCCCATTTATGAGTTACTTTGGCTTTTGTTTTTCAAATTATATGTAACTAAACTAGGAGGGTCTTTATGCTTTATTTGGCCTGTTTAATATGTTTACTAATAACGATAGGTATTACACCTTTAATTAAGAAGCTAGCCTTTAAAATTGGAGCAACTGATAAACCGAACCAAAGAAAGGTTCATCAGAAGGTTATGCCTCGTCTTGGTGGTTTAGCTATATATATTAGTTTTATAATAGGAGTAGTCATTGTACGACCTGAGCATAGCTTGCTAATTCCTATACTTATAGGTAGTGGAATTATATTAATTACGGGTATACTTGACGATATGATTGAACTTTCAGCAAAGGTAAAACTAATGGGTCAAGTAGTTGCTGCATTAGTAGTTGTCTTAGGTGGTCTGCAAGTTGACTTCATTAATCTCCCTTTTGGAGCAAAGCTAGAGTTTGGGCTTTTTAGTATCCCGCTGACGATTCTTTGGATTGTTGGTATTACAAATGCCATTAACCTAATAGATGGATTAGATGGATTAGCAGCAGGGGTTTCCTCTATTGCCCTTATTACTGTTTCAGTAATGGCTATCATTATGGGGAATGTTTTTGTTGTCAGCATCGGGTTAATTTTACTTTTTAGCACTTTAGGCTTCTTGTTTTATAATTTTCACCCAGCTAAAATCTTTATGGGGGATACGGGTGCTCTATTTTTAGGATTTATGATTTCTGTTCTATCCCTTTTAGGATTCAAAAATGTTACAGTTATTTCGTTCATTGTCCCTATTATTATATTAGGTGTTCCAATATCTGATACAGTTTTTGCTATAGTTAGAAGACTTGTAAATAAACAACCATTATCAGCACCAGATAAATCCCATCTACACCATTGTCTGTTAAATGTTGGATACAGCCATAGGACTACAGTTTTAATTATTTATGGGATGAGTGCAATCTTTGGAATCGCAGCAATTTTACTATCAAAGACGACAATGTGGGGATCATTTCTAGTTATAACTATTTTAATTTTGGCAATTGAATTAACTGTTGAAAAAATAGGATTAATCGGGACGAACTATAGACCTTTGCTAAAAATGGTAAGGGGTATACAAAATATCAATATGAAAATGTAAATGAGAGGCCATTACCTTAATAGGTAATGGTCCTTTTTAATTGTATACCATGTGAGAAAAATTCCAGATTTTAAATGTTATTATCTATTATAATTAGGACAATAAATTAATATTTAAATTAGGTTTTTGCTGTGAAAAGGGCGGGGAACTAGAATATAGATCCTGAAGTAACGATGATAAAGTCAACAATTGAATTTTTTCTTTTTTCAATAGTTCGTAGTATATTTAATTTAGAAAGTGACTAGTTTAGTGTCAGTTATGGGCAGACTGCAAAAAAATAACCCCCATTTTCTTTAGGGGGTGTGAGTAAAAATTGTTTATTGTTCTAAAATATCTAGGTGTTGCTTTAATTGACTCGAGATATCAAGAAGGGATTGTTCTTCTAATTCGTAATAATATAAGCCCCGTATACGGGAATCGTTTCCGACAAGCTTTAAGGATTCAATTGAATTTAATGCTTTAGAGTAACTTTGAAGGGCAACTAAGTTACCAAAACTTAAATTAGTAACTAAATTACTTCCAATGCTATCTATAACATCATCATACTTTGTAACAGAAGTTAATGATGCTGATTTTTCAATAATCGCTTTAATTACTTGTTTTTGACGCTCGCCCCTACCAATATCTCCAGTTGGGTCATCCTTACGCATTCGAACAAAGGCTAATGCTTCTTCGCCATTAAGTGTTTGTATTCCCTCATACAGAGTAATAGCATCCTGTTCATCTTTGCTATTTTGTTCAGAGAACGTTTTAGGAACTTCGACAGTCACACCTCCAAGGGCATCAATAATCTCAACGAAGGCATCGAAGTTTAATTTTACATAGTAATCAACAGGGATATCAAAAAGTTCCTCAACGGTTTCTATAGTTAAATCAATACCTCCAAAAGCGTGGGCGTGATTTATTTTGTCTTTATCATGCTCGGGTATGTCAACCCTAGTATCCCTAGGTATACTAACCATTTTCACTGTTTTTTCAGTTTTGTTAAATGTTGCCAATATTAATGCGTCAGATCGACTATTTGTTTCCCCTTCTCTTTCATCAACACCAACCAATAGTACAGAAAAATTGTCTTTTGATGGGTCAATTGGTACTGCACGCTTTTCGGATTTATTCCCTCTTTTGAGTTCTTGCTGTGCCTCTGAAGTTGCATCTGCTACTTTAAATGTAAGGTATACTCCGTAACAAACTACTAATAAAATAATTGTTAAAATTGGCACCAGAATAAATAATAACTTTCTGCCTTTCTTATGTTGCTTTCTAAAGGTTGTTCTATCCATAATTACTCCTTATATTTGAATTTCTAGGAACTCATTATCTCCTTTATTAAGTTTCCCCTGCCCATTTGTCAATTCTGTAATCCATTCAACAAATGAATCTGTCCGACTTTCTTCTACATATATTTTAAATTCAACAATATCCGTATATTGAATACCTTTAAGTAGGTAGTCAGATGATTTCAATTCATTCTCAATTTTCCCAACCCAAGTATAATCAACTTTAACATTCATTAACCTCATAAGCTTACGTTCAACAATACCGACAGAATTTATTCCATCAGATGTGGCCGAACCATAAGCACGAATTAACCCACCAGCACCAAGCTTTATCCCACCAAAGTATCTTGTTACTACAACAACAGTGTCCTTAAGTTCCTTTTTCTTTAATACTTCTAAAATCGGAACTCCAGCTGTACCACTCGGCTCCCCATCATCGTTTGCTTTTTGAATTTGGTTGTACTCACCAATTAAATAAGCAGAGCAACTATGATTTGCATCCCGGTGGAGCTTTTTTATTTTTTGTATAAATTCCTGGGCTTGTTCCTCTGTAGTAGCTCTCTCTACATAACAAATAAAGCGTGATTTTTGTATGTTAATCTCAAATTCTCCATAGCCCTTAATCGTTTTGTAGCTTAGTAGCATAGCTTGGCCCTCCCTTAAATTAGCGAGGTTAACCGATATATTTGTATTAGGAAATCCCCCACATTAGAACATACTCTTCCTATTATAATTCGACAACATAATTCGTTCAATTATTTATTTTTCCCATAAAAAGATATTAAAAATAAGCCTTTTATTAGTACTACAGAAAAATAATAAAGAATAGAGAAGAAATTTAGGTAAAAATACAAAATTATTTAATTAATATTACAATTATATTTTATTGGTCATCCTTAGCTCTTTTGTCCTATAATAGAAGTAACAATAAATGGGTACGAAGTTGCTAGAAATACGGTGATGGTTTTTGTACTGTTAATTTGGGGGAATTCAAATGCCTGCGAAGAAGAAGCCAAAACTAGATAGTAAGATGTTAGATCAGATTTTAGAGAAAATGGTGGAAACCGTTGAGATTAGTAAAGATGAGATTTTTCGTATTGGAGAGCAGTCTCGCCAGGAATTTGAATCTTTATCTCAGGAGTTAAAGTCGCTTAGAGTCCAGGTCCTTTCTATTATTGATGAAGGGGACAAGCTAGAGATTCATGCGAAGTATGCAAGGAAAAGACTTTCTGATGTTAGTAAGCATTTTAAAAGCTATACAGAAGAAGAAATTCGTGACGCCTATGAAAAAGCACATAACCTACAAATGGAGCTTACCGTTATTCGTTCAAAGGAAAAGCAACTCAGGGACCGTCGGGATGAAATTGAAAGACGTCTTATTGGACTAACTGAAACGATTGAACGAGCAGATGCATTAGTAGGTCAGATTTCGGTTGTACTTAATTACTTGGATAGTGATTTGCGAGCATTTGGCGATATGGTAGAAGATGCGAAACAAAAGCAGGATTATGGATTAAAGATTATTGAGGCGCAAGAAGAAGAACGCAAACGCTTATCTCGTGAGATTCATGACGGACCAGCTCAAATGCTTGCTAATGTAATGATGAGATCGGATTTGATTGATAAGATATACCGCGAGCGTGGTGGGGATGAAGCCATCCTTGAGATTAAAAACCTGAGATCAATGGTTAGAAACGCGCTGTATGAGGTTAGACGGATCATATATGATCTTAGGCCAATGGCATTAGATGACCTAGGGTTAATTCCAACCCTCAAAAAATACCTAGATACGATCGAAGACTATAATAAGAAGGCTGAAATTCGATTTGTTCATCTAGGGATTGAAAAAAGGCTTTCATCTAAGTTAGAAGTGGCATTATTCCGTTTAATCCAAGAATCTGTTCAAAATGCCTGTAAGCATGCAGAAGCATCAGAAATTACGGTTAAACTAGAAATTAAACCAGAACAAATAATAGTAGTTGTCAAAGATAATGGAAAAGGATTTAATATAGAAGAGAAGAAGGAAAAGTCTTTTGGATTAATCGGAATGAGAGAAAGAATAGATATACTAGAGGGACAGCTCTCAATTGATTCTAAGCTTAATGCTGGAACCACCATTATGATGAAGATTCCGTTAAATGCTTAGTTGATTAGCTGTGGGAGGCGAAATTTTTGGAGAAGACAAGAATCATAATTATTGATGATCATCAGTTATTCCGTGAAGGAGTAAAAAGAATCTTGGATTTTGAAACAAATTTTGAGGTAGTGGCAGAAGGTGACGATGGTTCTCAAGCAGTAGGTCTTGTTGAGGCACACCAACCAGATGTCGTCATTATGGACATCAATATGCCAACTCTAAATGGAGTGGAAGCGACAGGGCAGTTAATTGATCAATATCCAGATACAAAGGTAATTATATTATCCATACATGATGATGAAAACTATGTAACTCACGCTTTAAAAACGGGAGCTAGGGGTTATTTACTAAAAGAAATGGACTCAGAGCAGCTAGTTGAGGCAGTAAAAGTGGTTGCTGATGGTGGTTCTTATTTACACCCTAAGGTTACTCATAATTTGGTCAAGGAATACCGCCGTCTTGCTACAAGTAATGCTGGAACCATTAAGAAGGAAGTTGAAGTGAGAAGACCGCTTCATTTATTAACTCGCCGTGAGTGTGAGGTATTACAGCTTCTAGCGGATGGGAAGAGTAACCGTAATATTGGTGAGATTTTGTTTATTAGTGAAAAAACGGTTAAGAACCATGTAAGTAATATACTTACGAAGATGAATGTAAACGACCGTACTCAAGCTGTTGTTGTATCGATTAAAAATGGCTGGGTTGAGGTAAGATAGGAATGAAAGGATAATCTGGGGAAACCTTGGTTATCTTTTTTGTTTTTGTTAAATAATAGTTTTTAGAGATGGTGAGAAGTTAATTTTTGTCAGGGACATACGGACCTTATCCTTATTGAATCATGGTTGATGTTTAATTAAACGTTTGTTTAACTGGTAGCTCTATTTTATTATTCTAAAATTCTTTATAACAGAATATGATAAATATACATGTCCACATATGACAAATATCATGGTATGATAGGTATCATGGTAAAACTTCTCAGTAAGGAAGGTAAAAAAATGAAAACAGCTGTAGTGACGGATAGTACTGCCTACATACCGAAGGAATTACGTGAAAAATGGAATATACATATGCTTCCTTTAAATGTGGTGTTCGGAAACGAATCTTATCAAGAGGAAGTAGAGATTTCAACAGAAGATTTTTATAAAAGAGTAAGTGGTGGAGGAGATCTACCTAAAACCTCACAACCAGCCATTGGGTTATGTGTGGACTTGTTCAGCGAACTGGCTAAAGATTACGATGCTGTCATTAGTATTCATCTATCAAGTGGAATTAGCGGGACGTTCCAAGGGGCTGTAGCTGCAGGTAACATGGTAGAAGGTATAAAGCTATTTGCTTACGACTCAGAGATTAGTGCGATGCCACAAGGGTTCTATGTTTTAGAAGCAGCAAGGCTTGCTGAAGAGGGCAAAGGACCTGAAGAGATTATTGCTAGACTGGACGAGATGAAGCGATCAATGAGAGCTTACTTCATGGTCGATGATCTTTCTCATCTTCAACGTGGAGGCCGCTTAAGTAGTGCTCAAGCTTTCGTTGGGAGTCTATTACAAGTAAAACCTGTGTTACATTTTGAAGATAAGAAGATTGTCCCTTTTGAAAAAATTCGTACTCGTAAAAAAGCAATAAAGCGTATTTTTGAGCTTTTTGATGAAGAGGCAAAGAGTGGGCAACCTATTAAGGCAACAGTCATTCATGCGAATCGCATAGATGAAGCCTATGAGCTTAAGAGTGAATTAGAAGGAAAATACCCGAATGCTGAAGTAACAACTAGTAACTTTGGGCCGGTGATTGGAACGCATCTTGGTGAAGGTGCGATTGGATTAGGCTGGTATAAAGAATAGAGGCTCCTTAATTGGAGCCCTTTTTAAGATAAAGGAGGAAATATGCTATTCGAAGTAATAAATAATAAATTAGTTCCGTCGAAACATGGTTCACGCATTAGTGAACATACAATTCTTGAACAACCTCTGAATACCTCTTTTAACTTCTCTTATGATCTCCAGCAGTTTCTCCAAGGAAGACTACTACTTATTGATGGAATTCCCTTTCCTATTGAAGTAATTCAAGAGCATTTTGAACAAGGTTATGTAAAGTATCATTATGGCGTTAACAAAGTAAAAGGACTAATTACTTGTAAAAGATGTGGTACCCAGAATTTATTTGCTAGTTTTGATTGTGCTAGGTGTAAAATGAACTGTACTTACTGTCGCAAATGTATTGCGATGGGAAGGGTGAGTGAGTGTACGCCTTTGGTTAGTTGGGAGGGTCCAGTTAGTAATTTTGTATATGAAAATTCACTAGAATGGGATGGGCAATTGTCAAAAGCACAGGCTGCTGCTTCGTTTGAAATGGTTGAAACGGTTACTAAACATTCGGATTTATTGATTTGGGCAGTATGTGGAGCCGGCAAGACTGAAGTTCTATTTGAAGGTATTGAAGCTGCTTTAAGGACTGGAAAATATATTTGCTTAGCTACACCAAGAACCGATGTTGTGATTGAACTGGCTCCAAGAATAAAAAAGGCTTTTCCTGAAGTTGAGATTCAAACCTTATATGGCGGTAGTCAAGATCCTCGAACATTAGCACCGGTTACAATTGCCACCACCCACCAATTACTTCGATTTTATAAAGCGTTTGACGTCATCATTGTGGATGAAGTAGATGCTTTCCCCTATTCCTTTGATGCCATGCTCCAGCGCGCTGTTCAGCAGGCGAAGAAAGAACATTCCTCCACTATATATTTAACTGCAACCCCCACTCCTAATTGGAAAAGGAAGATTGAGAAGAAGCAAATACAAGCTGTAACTATACCGGCTCGCTTTCACGGACATCCGTTACCAGTGCCAGAGCTCGCCTGGATTGGAAATTGGAAGAAGTACATCAATAATAAGAAGCTTCCCCCGATTTTAGAGGACTGGCTCGTAAAGAAGCTGCGAAATAACCGGCAAGCCTTTCTATTTATCCCTTCGATTGATTTGCTTGAAAAGATTCTTCCCTTGGTCAAAGAGGTTTCTGAAAAAATTGAGGGGGTTCATTCACGGGACCCACTACGGAAAGAAAAAGTGTCAAGCTTTCGAGCTGGTCATATACCGATATTGCTCACGACGACGATATTAGAGCGGGGAGTGACCGTTCCTAGCACGGAAGTTGCTGTACTTGGAGCAGACGATCCAGTGTTTACCGAAAGTGCTCTCGTGCAAATCGCGGGAAGGGTAGGTAGAAGTGCTGCTGATCCTACAGGTGAAATCTTATTTTTTCATTTTGGAAAAACAAAAGCGATGCTTGATGCAAAGAAACAATTAGAGAGCATGAATAAAGCCGCTTTGAAAAAGGGGATGTTAAAGTGAGTCAATGCTTGATGTGCCATGAGAAGGTTTCTACTATTGGTTGGAAAGCAGTCTTGATGGTGGAAGAACCATTGCTTTGCTTTCAGTGTAGTCGAGAGCTGGTGAAAATAAATGGGGCGATTTGCCAGGGGTGTGGAAGGCCAGGAGAATTCGAGCCATTATGTAAAGACTGTTTACGGTGGAGCATGGATCCGTGTTGGAAGGAAAATGAGATGATTAACCGTTCTATTTATCAATATAATGAGGGGATCAAGACAATCTTTAATCAATTTAAATTTCGTGGAGATTTTGAGCTTGGTAAGGTATTTTCAAAAGAGATAAGAGAATTTTTTATAAAAGAGTTTACTTCTGTATCAATGATTAGCTTTATCCCCTTAAGTGAGGAAAGACTATATGAAAGAGGGTTTAATCAAGCAGAGATTTTAGCTAAACATATCCCCCGGAAAATAGAGCCTACCTTACTAAAGAAAAATGAAACCAAACAAAGTAAAAAAACTAGACAAGAACGATTAACAGGAGACAATCCTTTTCAACTACGATTAAACGTAAATATAACCGCTCAACATATTCTTCTAATCGATGACATCTATACCACTGGAACAACCATCCGTCACGCAGCGAAACTCCTCCTTGAAAATGGTGCCTCCAAGGTATCCTCACTAACCCTCATCAGAAGCTAAACATTCCCAAACATTTGCACTTTAACTATGACGAACTTTGTCGATATAATAAGTAGCATAGAAGATAAAGGAATGGTGTTAATTTATGGGAGAATTAGCGAATTGCCCAAAATGTGATAAATTGTTTGTAGCTACACCTGCTCAGGATGTCTGTCCTACTTGTTATAAAGAAGAACAACAACTTTTTGAAACTGTATATAACTATATTCGTAAAAAAGAAAACCGAATGGCTACGCTTCCGGAGGTAGCAGAAGCAACCGATGTAGAAGAAACGCTTGTCATTAAGTGGATAAGAACTGGGAAATTAAAGCTGGCTCAGTTTCCGAACTTAGGATATCCATGTGAGAAATGTAAAACTCTGATAAGACAAGGGAAAATCTGCGATCAGTGTGCAAAAGGTCTACAACAAGATTTGAAGCATTTACAGGAAGAGGAAGATCGTCTAAAAAAAGAGAAGACTTCAACATTCTTGAGAAAATTTTAAGGTAATAATGTAAACTTTTTTCCTTTTCATCCGATACTATAGGTAAGAAGCTCTTATCGGAGTGTGAAGGAGTGCGTAACAAATGAAGATAAATAATATTAATTCATTAAATGTAAATCCATATAAAAAGAATCTTAATAAGGTTCAAAGCAGTGGAAAAGCTGCGGATAGAACAGATAAAGTAGAAATTTCTTCAGCTGCTAAAGAAATGCAGGTAACTTCTAAGGTTGCAACGGAGCGTCTTGATAAAGTTCAGGCATTAAAGCAACAAATTGAAGCCGGAACATATCAAGTAGATGCTGAAGCAGTAGCAAAAAGCGTCATTCAATATTTTTCAAAAAACTAAGATGTTTATGTAGGATTTGGGCCGACTCAAGTCCTTCATTTTTGTTATAGAGAGGTGAGTGGAAATGCACACTGAGAAGTTGATTGAAACGTTAAACAAGCTTTTAGCTCTTCACCAAAGCCTATATAAGCTAGGAACAGCTAAAACTGAAATCATTAAGAAGGGTGACATTGAAGCTCTCTCTTCTATTCTTAAGGATGAAAATAAACATGTGATGGCGATTAGTAAGTTAGAGGAAGAGCGGAAGGGGATTGTCGCTCGGTTATTGAGTGGACATGCTCTAACAGGTGATGAACCTACACTATCAGATGTAATCAACATCTTATCTCCGCAAGAAGCTGAAAAGTTAGATGTTATTAAAAATGAGCTTACCACTCAACTTGAGAAACTAAAAGCTTTAAATGCACTAAACCAAGAACTAGTGTATTCTTCACTTCAATTCGTTAATTATTCACTAGATCTACTAATGCCAAGGCCACAAAATGTAAACTACAATAAACCAGTCAATAAAGGTCAAGTAGAACACGTTAAGCGTTCTGTGTTTGACTCGAAAGCATAGAATCGGAGGAAAGAGGAATGCGATCTACATTTCATGGATTAGAAACAGCAAGAAGAGGAATGGTTACCCAGCAGTCCGCTTTATATGTGACGGGTCATAATATCTCGAATGCTAATACACCGGGTTACTCTAGACAAGTGGTTAACTTTCAGCAAACAGAAGCTTATCCTGCTGCTTCGGTTAATCGTCCGATGATGCCAGGTACACTAGGAACTGGGGTGGAAGCTGGTTCAATTGCCAGAGTACGTGAGCAGTTTTTAGATATTCAGTATCGTGGCGAAAATATGAAAAATGGTTATTACAGCTCAAAGAGTGAAGCTTTATATAAAATGGAACAGATTATGAATGAACCATCAGATGATGGGCTCGCAAACACGATGAATCGTTTTTGGAATTCACTTCAAGATCTAGCAACTAACCCTGAAGATGATGGGGCACGCCTTGTAGTTGCTCAACGTGGACAAGCAGTGGCTGATACTTTTAACTATTTATCTACTACTCTATCAACTATTAAATACGATCTAAAATCTGAGATTGATGTCACCACGAATTCTGTCAACACGCTACTAACACAAATTAATAGCTTAAATAAACAAATCTCAGAAATTGAACCTCATGGTTATTTACCGAATGATTTATATGACCAAAGAGACAGTTTAGTTGATCAATTATCCAACCTTGTCAACGTTAGAGTCACAAAGGAAAAGCCAGCAAACTACGGGAACGCTTTAGCAATTGCTGAAGGAACTTATAAAATTGAACTGATGGACCGTACGAATACGACATCTTATGGTACGTTAGTTGATGGAACCAATTTTACTGTCAACCCAGTGGGAGTGACTTATGCCACTGAAACGGTAAATGGTAACAGCGTAGAATATATTAGTGGTGTTACTATTCAAGGTGGAACAACTGTAACAAGCTATGACTTCTTCGGAAAGCTTAATGGACTTGTTGAATCATTCGGATATAAAAATGCAAATGGTGAAGTTACAGGGTCATACATGAGAATGTTGAATGATTTAGATAAGCTAGCCAATGCTTTTGCTAAAGAGTTTAATAGTGTTCATGAGAGTGGAAAACAATACAATAGCAATTTAAATGCACCATCCTTTTTCAATGATATTACTTCTGCAAAAACAATAAAGATGAACCCGGCTATCTTTACTAACCCAGCATTAATTGCTGCTGCAAAACAGGACAATAGTGCAGGAGATGGATCTAATGCTCTAGAGCTTGCAGCGGTTATGAGTAAAGAAGTGAGCACGTTCGCAGATCAAGCTTCCGTAACTGGCATAACTGGGAATCTCAATTCATTCTACGAAGGAATGATTGGAGCCATGGCGGTTGAAGCACAAGAATCCAAGCGATTAAAGCTTAATTCTGAAGTATTAATTACGACAGTTGATAATAATCGTCAATCAGTTACTGGAGTATCCATTGATGAAGAAATGACAAACATGATTAAATTCCAGCATGCCTACAATGCATCTGCAAGAAATATTACAATTATAGATGAAATGCTAGATAAAATTATCAACGGTCTTGGAACTGGTGGAAGGTAAGAGGTGAATAGCTAATGCGTATAACCCAAGGTATCTTAACAAATAGTATGCTTCGTAACTTAAATCAAAGCTTTAACAGACTTGATGCTATTCAAAACCAGTTAGCAACTGGTAAGAAAATTACCAAGCCATCTGATGATCCGGTTGTGGCGATGAGAGGTATTAGCTTCCGTGGGGACCTTAATAATATTGAGCAGTATCAACGTAATATAGCGGAGGTTAATAACTTTCTAGATAGTACAGATGTGGCGTTGGATCAAGCGACTAGTGCTTTGCAGAGAATAAGAGAGTTGACTGTTAATGCAAGTAATGGTGTTTATACAAATGATGAAAGAAAAAGCATAGCTGCCGAAATTAATCAGTTACGCGAACAGTTAATTGATGTTGGAAATTCAAAGGTTGCTGGTAAATATATTTTTAACGGGACGTCTACAACGAGTCCGCCATTAGATAAAACCAATCCAAACAATCCAGCTGCAAATATTAATACTAATCCATTATCTATTGAGGTGTTTGATGGAGTTCAGTTACAAGTAAATGCTAACGCTCAAGGATTATTTGGGGACAATAGTGCAACGGGTGGTACTAATTTATTCGGTGATATTTCAGCACTTATTGATGACTTGAATAATGCAGCCGGTACTCCTGGAAATTCAATTGATAGTTACCTTGCTAAACTAGATGCCAATATTAACAATATCGTATCGACTAGAGCAGATGTAGGGGCTAGAAAAAATCGAGTTGAACTAATGGAAGAGCGATTGATGACTCAAGAAGTTTTCTCAACTCGAATACTGTCAGATAATGAAGATGCTGATTTAGAAAGAGTTATTACGGATCTAACAACACAAGAAAGTGTACATCGTGCAGCACTTGGAGTGGGAGCCAGAATTGTCCAACCTTCATTATTAGATTTTTTAAGATAAATCTATATGGCTATCTTTCTTCAAAGAAAGATAGCCATTTTCAAATACATAAGGAGACTGATTGGTATGGATATTCCGCAAATTAGGATAGAATCCACAAAAGCCAGATTAGGTATTAAAACACATCATGCCCAAGTAACGATTGAACAACCTAAAGCTGATGTATCTATAGAACAACCTCGGCCCAAGTTAAATATTTCTTCTAGCCCGAGTAAATTGACCATTAATCAAACAAAAGCCAGAGAAGATGTTGATTTGAAAAGTATTTTTAAGCGAACAGAAGAAGCAGCTCAGCGTGGTAAACAAGATTTTCTTGAAGGAATAGCAAGGAGAGCCTCTGAAGGAGATCAATTAATGCAAATCGAGCATAAGAGAAATCCAATCTCTTCGATTGCTAAGCAAAATAGTACAAAAGAGTACCAATTCAATATAGGTTGGATTCCGTCTCATGGAAGTGTCAACATTGACTATACTCCTAAAAAAGTTACTATACAATTTGACACACAAAAACCAATTATTGAGGTACAGCCGAACAAACCAATATTGACATATGCTCCAGGAAAAGTGGAGTATATGATGGAGAGCTATCCGAGCCTACAGATTGATTTTGTTAAATAGTAAGATTTAGGATAAACTAGAAAAAATATCATGTAACGAGGTTGTGATGAAACTGAGAATAAAGACCAAATACCATGGTGAACTGGAAATTGATGAAAAAGAAATCATTCGTTTTGAAAATGGAATTCCAGGTTTCAATGAAGAAAAGGAATTTATTATTCTTCCTTATAGTGAAGAATCTGTCTTTTTCATTCTTCAGTCCGCAGTGTCAGTGGAACTTGCTTTTGTTATCGCAGATCCATTTGTGTTTTTCAAAGAGTATGATTTTACACTAGAAGATCAAGTTACGGATGTACTTGAGTTAACAACAGAGAAGAATGTAGGTGTATATGTCATATTAACTCTACATGAGCCTTTTCAAAAGACAACTGCCAATTTACAAGCGCCTGTTATTGTTAATGTTGAAAGAAAACTCGGTAAACAAGTTATTCTTACTGGTACGGAATATACGACTAAGCATTCTATCTTTGAGCCAGTAGCTAAATAGGAGGTGGAGACTTGCTTGTATTAACGAGAAAAGTAAAGGAATCTATTCAAATAGGGAACGATATTGAAATTACGATTTTGGCTATTAGCGGTGATCAGATTAAAATTGGAATAAATGCACCGAAGGATGTTGAGATTCATCGTAAAGAAGTATATCTGTCTATCCAAAATGAGAATAATCAAGCGATTCAATCTCCACTAGATGTTATGAAGATGTTGAATGAAAAGTGGATAAAATCTAAATAAATGCTTTACCAGACACTCAATTTTGTCTGGTTTTTTTGTGGGTATTCATAAGTATTGTTGATATATAAGGGTTTAGATATGCCTTAGATAAAAATAAAAAAAAACTAAAAAACTATTAAATATTTTTGTAACCTGTCGATATATAGTATGTAAGGCAAACAGCTACTAAAGGCGGCCGACTTTAGAAACTGTTTAACTATAAAACTATATTCCACAAGGATGTGGAATCCAAATTCAAGGAGGAAATTAACAATGAGAATTAATCACAATATTGCAGCTCTTAACACACACCGTCAATTAAATAGCGCAGCTAACGCTCAATCTAAGTCTATGGAGAAATTATCTTCAGGTTTACGTATTAATCGTGCAGGTGATGATGCAGCTGGTTTAGCAATCTCCGAAAAAATGCGTGGACAAATTCGTGGATTAGATATGGCTAGTAAAAACTCTCAAGATGGTATCTCTATGATCCAAACAGCAGAAGGTGCTCTTAATGAAACTCATGCAATTTTACAACGTATGCGTGAACTTGCTGTGCAGGCTGGTAATGATACTAACAATACAAACGACCGTACTGCATTAAAAGCAGAAGTTGATCAGTTAAATGCAGAAATTACTAGAATTTCCGATACAACTGAATTTAACACTAAGAAGTTATTAGACGGAACTTTATCTGCAACTCTTCAAATCGGTGCTAACAATGGTCAAGTTATTAACGTTGCAATTGGATCAGATTTAGATGCAACAGGTCTTGGTGTCAATGGTATTTCAATCGATACAACTGCTAACGTTAGTACAGCGATTGTATCAATTGATGCAGCAATCCAAAAAATCTCAGATGTACGTTCAAATCTTGGGGCTTACCAAAATCGCTTAGAGCATACTATTAACAACCTAGGTACAGCAAGTGAAAACTTAACTGCTGCTGAATCTCGTATCCGTGACGTAGATATGGCGAAAGAAATGATGACACAAACAAAGAACTCTATTCTTTCTCAAGCAGCTCAATCTATGCTTGCTCAAGCTAACCAACAACCTCAAGGTGTATTACAACTACTACGTTAATAATAAATAGTAAGATTTTTAGAAGTATCGTGCATTATAATTAATGCACGATATTTTTTGCATTTTTTATATGAAGGTGGTAGTTAAATTGAATCGTTTTGTTTCGCTTTGTATGATTGTTAAGGATGAAGAGAGTGTTCTTAAACGTTGTTTGTCATCAGTTGTACATCTTGTTGATGAAATAGTAATTGTAGATACAGGTTCAAAGGATCAAACAAAAGAGGTTGCATTGGAGTTCACTTCTAACCTATTTGAGTTTAAATGGGTAGATGATTTCTCAGCTGCACGTAATTACGCAGCGTCAAAAGCTACTGGAGAATGGATCTTGGTTCTAGATGCTGACGAATATATTGATGAAAATAATTTAAAAGCTTTTTTAAAAGAGGTTAGAGATGATAACGGTAAATACGATACATATAGTGCGAAGATAATAAATTTCACTGGAAACTCAGGTGAGAAATTAATTCAAAATTTTCATGCTCGTTTTTATAAAAACAATGGTTTAATTAAATATAATCGTAAAATCCATGAACAACTAACCCACTGTAATGGTGACTCAATTAAAATTAAAAATTCAAGCTTGTTAATCTTTCATTCAGGATATCTTGACCGGACAGTAAATGAAAAGGACAAGCATAAAAGAAATAATAAACTTTTAACTGAAGAGATGGGTGAAGGTAATAATTTGGCTTTCGAAAAGTTTAACTTTGGCAATGAGTCCTATTCAATGGGAGATTATGATACTGCATTAGAAAATTATGTAACAGCTTATAAGCTAAACTCTAATCCTCAAATTTCTTGGGTTTCAGTTACTCTAGTCCAAATTATTATATGTTTAATAAATTTAAAAAGATATAATGATGCATTAAATGTTATAAGAGATGCCGAAAGTATCTATCCTAACTCACCAGATTTACCATACCTAAAAGGTGAAATATTTTTTCAGAAAGGTCAGGTAGATGACTCTAGAAATACGTTTTTACAAATTGTAAACAATCTAGAACATTATAATCACGTACTCGTTAGGCCAGACTTTAAAGATCAAATTCCTCACACTAGATTGGGGGAAATATATTTTTATGAAGAGAATTTTCAGAATGCAATATATCACTATACTAGCGTGCTAAATGTAAATAAATATAATGCTGATGCTATAGGAAGGGTAATTTATATTTTAAACAAATTTCATTCCCCTGATGAAATTAACAGTTTTTTAAAAACAAAAGAATTAATCTCCAATAAAAATATTGAGGAGTATATAAAAGTAAGTTTTTATTTGGGTAACCCTGATTTGGCGTTATCCTTATTAGAAAATAAGATTAATGATAATCAACTATTATATAGAGTTGGATTAATTAAGAAAATTTGTATTTACTCAGAAGCAAACATACAAGAAATTAATAAAATAAATGAAATTTTGGATTATCAAGTTTTTCGAAAGCTTATTTCGCAAAATTTGTTGAATTATATAGATATCTTCTTATTAGAACAAGTTCTTCTTGATAACCTTAAAATTACTGAGATTGTTAACAGCTTTAATGAAGATCCAAACTTTAGAGGATTATTGGAAATGTTAGATGAAGAATCGATTGATAAAAAAATTGATGCAAACTTGTATGTGTTTGCTTTGCAAACATTCCTTAATTATAGTAAAACGTCTTTCGTTAGTAAGTTGTTGAATAAGCTAGAATGTATCGAGGATAATGGAATACCTAAAGTAGCAGCTCTATTATTTTCTAATGGTTACAAGATAGAGGCCATAAAACTCTATGAGAAAGTTGATTGGGGGTTATTAGATGTCCAAGATTTCTTAAATATTATTAGTGTTGTTCAAACGAATAGAATCGCTGACTCAGTTGATATCGCTAGCTATGCTATCTCAGTTTTTGATCAAGATTTTAGGCTATATAAAATAATTTTAGAGAATACACCAGATGCAAATCTATTTAGTAATACACTTAAAAGAGCTAGAGAGATTTTTTCTGATAGTGAATACTTAAATAACTTACCTTAGTAATAAATATTAATTTATGCAAAAAATTAAGAATTGACCTTGTTTGAAAACGAGGTCTTTTTTGTTCTATTTAAACTAGTATATAATTGGTAATTAACTTTTCCTAAAAGAGAAACTTTTAGAGAAATATAAATTCAGGAGAGGTTTTCTGAAAAATATACTAAAAAATTAATCTAATTGTGCCGATAATAGGGATAGAATTTGATAAGTTATGGGGTGTAGGAGGAATTAATATGTCTATAGATCATTTATCTTCTAACAAATTGCCTATAAAACCGTCAGAGTTTATAAAGATAGGCCCACCACAAACATTTTTACCAGCGGAAGCGCAGAGCGCAGTGGGCGGTTACCCACAAGAAATACAAATAACCAAGGATAAGTTAACGGAAGTCATTAAAGGTATGAACCAATTCCTTCAACCAAGCCAAACGTCTCTAAAATTTGAACTGCATGAAGGATTAAAAGAATATCATGTAAGCATAGTAGATGACGTAACAAAAGAGGTTGTACGTGAGATTCCCTCTAAAAAACTGTTAGATGTGTACGCCGCCATGACTGAATTTTTAGGACTAGTCGTAGATAAAAAAATATAAGATTAGAGGTGATCGACTTGAGAATAGGTGGACTCGCAAGTGGCATGGATATAGATAGCCTAGTTAGTGAGCTTATGAAGGTTGAACGAATTCCACTAGATAAAATTAAGCAAAAAAAACAGACGATGGAGTGGCAAAGAGATAGTTACCGAGAAATGAATACTTTATTAAAGGAACTAGATACCTTCATTTTTGACGGAGTTAGTCTCCAAAGCAACTTAACAAAAAAAAGCGTTACTAGTTCAAATGAATTGTCAGTAACAGCTTCTGCAAATGCTAGTGCTTCTAATATTAGCACCAATATAGAAGTTAAAGCCCTAGCAAAAGCTGCATCATGGGTTTCTAATGGTACAGAAGATTTTGTCCCTGGAGCTAGAAATATAAGTGTGAGTGTTGTAAATGGCGACGGTTCTACAAATAGTAATATAATAATTCCTATTCTTTCTACAGATAATTTAAGTGATGTATTAAAAAAAATAAATGAGGAGAAAAAGCTTGGTATCACTGTGTTTCACGATCCTCAAACGGATAAAGTAGTAGTTACGAAAAATGAGACTGGATCAGCTTCATCTCTTTCTCTTGACGATGCAGATACAGTGACTTTTTTTCAGCAATTGGGATTTACAAATATGTCTGGACCAGGAGAACTTACACCTAAAACAGTAGGGACAGATGCTACATTTATTATAAATGGTTTAGAGTCGTCTCGAACAACTAATACATTTACAATAAATAATGTAAATTATACCTTAAAGCAGCCAACATCTATAGGAAACCCAGTTACAATTTCAATATCCAATGACACAGAGGCTATACTTAAAAATATTGTAGATTTTGTTGGTAAATATAATGACATTATTAGTAAGGTTAACGGTAAAATTTCTGAATCTAAGTTTCGAAGTTATCAACCGCTTACTGATGAGCAAAAAGATTCTTTATCTGATAAGCAGATTGAACAGTGGGAACAAAAAGCAAAGAGTGGCTTAATTAGAAATGATTCCATTCTATCTAGTGGTTTGAATGCAATGAGATTGGGGGTCTTTAACAAAGTTGAAGGTATTGCAGGTTTCTCCCAGTTAGCTGAGATTGGCATTACAACTTCTAGGAACTACCTAGAAAATGGTAAGCTCTTAATTGATGAAACCAAACTCAGATCAGCAATTAATTCAGACCCCGATGCAATCTATCAGATGTTTAACAATGCGGGGACCACCTATGAAACAACTGGTATTGCAAAAAGACTAAGGGATTCAATTAAGCAGACAATAACTAAAGTTGAAGAAAAAGCTGGTAACCCATTAAGGACTAATTCGCAATTCTCCATTGGGCGTACTCTTACTACCATAGATAGTCAAATTAATCGATTTGAGGATCGTTTAACAACAGTGGAAGATCGTTATTGGAGACAATTCACTGCTATGGAAAAAGCAGTACAACGTTCAAATCAACAATCGGCTTTCTTACTGAATGCATTTAATAGTGGGGTATAATAATTATTAAGGAGTGAATATTAATGGCTCTAACAAATCCATATCAATCCTATCAACAAAATGCAGTAAACACAGCTTCTCCAGGAGAGCTTACACTGATGTTATATAATGGTTGTTTAAAATTCATTAATCTTGCAAGAATTGGAATTGAGGATCGAAATATTGAATTAAAGAATACTAATTTATTAAAAGCACAAAATATTGTTCAAGAGCTGATGGTTACTTTAAATATGGATTTAGCTGTCTCACAACAATTTATGTCTATGTATGACTATATAAACCGTCGTTTAATCGATGCCAATATTAAGAATGACCTTGATGCAATAAAAGAGGTAGAGGGTTATTTAATTGAATTTCGCGACACTTGGAAACAAGTTATTCAAATAAATCGCCAAAAGCAATACACAGGAACTGGTAGGGTTTAATGAATCTAATCCAAGAAATCTATGATCTGACTAATAGATTATATCAATTGGTTTCATCTACAAAAAAAAATGATAATCAACGTGATGTTGTAATCGAGCAAATTGAGGAGCTACTTAGCGAACGTCAATTATTACTTGAAGATCTAGATGGATTTTTTTCGGCTAAGGACCATCAAATAGGCAAAGAAATTGTAAACATGAATAAAATTATAGACGAAAAATTGGATTATCTAAAGTCTCTTATTCAGTCGGATCTGATTAATATTAAAAGACAAAAAGTATCCAACGAAAAATATATAAATCCTTATAAAAATCTATCTACGGATGGCACTTTTTTCGACAAAAAAAAATAATTACCAAGAACCCTGTAGACACTAGACTACAGGGTTTTTCAATGTTCTTAATTTTGTCGAATTTCCCCACAAAACCACGACAAGTTAAATTTGACTAAACTGGGTAAAATTCGGTATATTCGAAGTGTGGACATGGTTCACATTATATGATTTGAAGGGAATGTTGTATCAATGCAAGGTAAAGTAAAATGGTTTAACGCAGAAAAAGGTTTTGGATTCATCGAGCGCGAAGACGGAGACGATGTATTCGTTCATTTCTCAGCAATCCAAACTGATGGATTCAAGACTTTAGAAGAAGGTCAAGCTGTTGAATTCGAAATCGTTGAAGGAAACCGTGGACCACAAGCTTCTAACGTAACTAAGCTTTAATCTCTAATTACAATAGACGTCTACTAATGTAGAACAGCTTTCTATAGAGCATAGTAATAGAGTAATAAAAAAGTACTCCATCTTTTTAGGTGGAGTACTTTTTTTTGAAGTCGGAACTAAAAAGGGAAAGTTTAATAGTCCTAATGGGTTTGTCATGTTATCTCAATTTTATAAATACTACCTAATTAAAGAGTGATAACATTCATGAATTTTAATAACAAATTTGGATTGTTTCATTTAAAATAAGATATGATAAAGAAAGAATAGAATAAAAATGGGGTGCAATAAATGTCATATTTGGAACAAAATGAACAGGAAATTAACGCGGGGGAAAGGATATATCCTAAAGCTTTTAATGAAGCTGCTCCTGATCATAAAGAGAGATATCAACTGGCTTTAAATTACATAAAAAATGGGGACTCAATACTGGACGTGGCTACTGGGGTTGGATATGGTGCTTATTATATGAGTGTCAACACCGCATGTGAAAGAGTCGTAGGAGTAGATATAAATGATCATGCACTAGAATGGGCTAAAAAATATTTTTCTTCCGAGAAGGTCACTTTTATTAGAGAAGATCTACTCACTAATTTTTCTATAAACTTACCAGTAGAAAAATTTGATGTTATCACTTGTTTTGAAACCATTGAACATATTAATCAGGACATGGAATTTATTAATAGATTATTTTCATTATTAAAGCCGGGTGGAATACTTCTGATTTCATCCCCAAACGAGGATGTAATTCCTTGTTTAGACAATCCATTCTATGAAGGAGGTAAAAATCCTCACCATTATAAACACTATACTCCAATAGAGCTTAGGAATTTATTAAAAAAGAATGGATTTAACATTCTTGAATCCTTTACTCAATGCCCAAATAACATAGTAAAAGGTGAAGATGGTTTTGTAATCATTTATGCTTGTTCTAATAATCAAGTGCAGGAAAATAAACTAAATTCACTGGATAAGGCAATATTAAAGTTAAATACATTGAAAATGAGAAGAACATTTTCCTTTCTATCTAATTATGAATCACAAAGCATTGATATTACTTCAATAGATATAAGGTTAAATGAATTACTTGAAAATAATATGTATTTAGTTGAAGCTTATGAGCAAATTAATAACAAAAATTATGAGGAAAGTATTAGAGTCTTAGAAGAAATAGATAAATCGTTATGTCCTGAAAGTTATTTCTGGATGGGATTACTCTATCAGGTTGAAGGTAACCTTTATCAAGCAATAAAGACATACTCTGTTTTGCTCCATAATAGAAATCGAATTAACCAAGTCATTATTGAACATGCCGAAGAGAGAATGATAGCTGCATATAACGAATTAATAAAAAATAATTAGGTGAAATAAATGGAAATTAACATAGAACATCGGCTAAGAGAAAATTCAATAGAAAGAATGTTTTCTATTATAAGTAGAGTTGATAAAAGTAAAAATGCTAAAGAGTTTGACAATATAAGTTATATTAATACACCGAAAAATGTAAGAAGATTACGTATTGCTTATTTAATGAATCATAGTAGAGTGTGTGGAGGAGTAAAGATTTTATTAGAGCATACAGACGCACTTTCTAAAAATGGACATGAAGTTTTTATTCTAAGTAGGGATCCAAAACCTGAATGGAAAGAGATAAAAGCAAATTATATTCATATTTCTCCACATACTAGCTTTCTAGAGAATCTACCTGAAGTTGATGTTATAGTCTGTACTGTAGCAGATCAAATGCCAGAAGTATTTTTGTCGCAGAAAGCACCGTGTATTTTATTTGAACAAGGTGATGTTTATATATACGAGTATGATTCACTGGAAGAATCCAGAAAGGAATTTTATAGAAAAATTTGGTCATTACCTGTTCCTATAGTGGCAGTATCTAAAGCATTGAAGGATAAATTACAACAAAATTTCAATAGAAATAGTTATATATTACATAATGCTTTAGATAGGCAGTGCTTTTTTTCAAGTGACCCTGTTCATAATTATAATAGTGAACCTGTTAATATTTTATTTGTAGGGCAAGAAGATAATCATTTTAAAGGTATAAAAATCATAAGGGAAGCACTGAGAATAGTAAGAAATACGGGCAGAGATTTTAATGAGATTTGGGTTACTCAAAATACTCCTAATTCAGACTTTAACGGTACACTAGTGGTCAATCCATCTCAGAGAGAATTAGGCAATGTATATCGTAATTGCGATATTTTTGTTTCTGGATCCTTTTATGAATCGTTTCCATTGCCCCCATTAGAAGCCATGACCTGCGGTTGTGCAGTAATTTCCACAGACAACTTAGGAATCAAAGAGTATGGAGTTGATGGTTATAATTGTCTATTAGGAAGTATAGGTGATCCTCAAAGTATTGCAACTAAAATAATAAAATTATTAGATAATCAAGAATTAAGAAAAGAACTCGTCTTAAATGGGTATAAAACTGCTGAAAAATATAGTTGGGAGAAAGTAATAAGTATTTGGGAAGACTATTTATTTGGAGCGATAAGTTACTGGAACAAATCCTATGTTAATCGGTCTAGCTCATTAGAAGTAATTACACTACCAGCAACTCTCAATTATTATGAAGCCCAGGAAAGAATAGATGAATCAAGGAGAAATATGAAAAGTGAATGGATTTTCTTTTTAATTGAGGGTGAAGTATTCAATAAGGAATCACAAGAATGCCTAAACAGGGTTATTAATACTAGTTTATTTAATCAGTATAAAATCAATGTTATTTATCCGGATGTTATATCAGGCCATTCAATAGTCTTGAAAGAAAATAGAGTTTTTAAAAAAGGACAAACTGAAATTGATGATAGTGTGTATTGCTTACCACTAGAAATAAACCACGGTTCTGAACCTTATTTTCAGAGCAGATGGTTAAGTGAAGTTAAGTTGAATTATATTAATAGTAAATTCGATAATTGCATTCACCTTATAAAGCATCAATTTCAGAGTTTAAGTAGTAAAGAGCAATTGGTAGCAACAAAGTGGTTATTGCTAACTTTAATCGAACTCGATAAATATGAAGATATAATTAAGATATGTAACCAATCTATAGAACAGGATATTACTTATAGTGATATCCTATACCTATTTGCTAGGGTTTGTATAAACCTTAATCAAGTCGATATAGCCAGGAGCTTACTAATAACCGCAAAAAGAATTGGCTCTGCCACTCATTATCCAGAATGTTTTATTAATATGTCAGGTTTATGTGATATGTATTTAAGTGTGTTAGATAGGAAATAATTAACTAAGTTGAGCATAAATAAATGGATAATTGTCATGAAACCCCTTTTCCTCACATAAACATAATTCACAAAAAATTCAAATATTTCAGATGTTTAAGAAGGACTTGTCTAGGGTATTGTAGAATTATGTAAGCATAGCTTGTACAAAGGAGGAGTTTCATATATGAAATTTAACATTCGTGGTGAAAACATTGAGGTAACTCCAGCATTACGTGAGTTTGTTGAGCAAAAGGTTGGGAAGTTGGATCGCTATTTTGAGGATGGACTTAACGCTAATGTCAATGTGAACCTAAAAGTTTACAATAACAAGCAAAAGATAGAGGTTACAATTCCGATGACGCAGTTAACATTGCGTGCTGAGGAGTCGCATGATGATTTATACGCGGCGATTGATTTAGTAACCGATAAATTAGAACGTCAAATTCGAAAGCATAAGACAAGGGTCAATCGTAAGTTACGTGACGCAGGATCTCCAAAGTTCATGTTCACGAATGGCGTGGAACCTAGGAATTTTGAGGATGACGAAGAGGAAGAAGTGGTTCGTACGAAACGCTTTAACCTGAAGCCGATGGATAGTGAAGAAGCCATTTTACAGATGAATATGCTTGGTCACAACTTCTTCGTTTATACGAATGCCTCTACGAATAACACTAATGTTGTGTATAAACGTAGCGATGGAAAATACGGAATTATTGAACCAAGTTAACTAGTCATGCAGCCGCTTTATCGGCTGCTTTTATCTTTTCCTGTAAGTATTGGCATCCGTTCTCAGTTAATGGTAATATTAAAAGTGGATACATATAGATAAGTAGCATCTTTAACCTTTATGGGAATAAAGAAAAGAGGAGCGTTTTTCGATGCTTGGAATGTTAAAAAAGGTGTTTGATGGAAATCAACGTCAGATCAATAAATATCAAAAGATAGCCGATCAAGTTGAGGCGCTTGGTCCTGATCTACATAAAGCTTCAGACGAAGAACTACGTTTAAAGACAGCTGAATTTAAAGGGAGACTCGAAGCGGGTGAGTCAGTTGATGAGATTTTACCTGAAGCATTCGCAGTTGTTCGTGAAGCGGCGACTCGTGTATTAGGCATGCGTCCATTCCCTGTTCAAATCATGGGGGCTGTTGCTTTACATGAGGGTAATATTGCAGAGATGAAAACAGGGGAAGGGAAGACGTTAACGTCTACTATGCCTGTTTACTTAAATGCCATTTCTGGAAAAGGTGTTCACATTGTAACGGTTAACGAATACCTAGCGACTCGTGACGCGACGGAGATGGGTAAGCTTTATGAGTTTTTAGGATTATCTGTGGGGTTAAACTTAAACGGATTAACTCGTGAGCAAAAGATTGAAGAGTATGCAAAAGATATTACATATAGCACAAACAATGAATTAGGCTTTGACTATTTACGTGATAACATGGTTCTTTATAAAGAGCAGATGGTACAGCGTCCACTTCATTTTGCAGTCATTGACGAGGTCGACTCAATTTTGATTGATGAAGCACGTACTCCGTTAATTATTTCTGGATCTGCACGTAAGTCTACGGGGCTTTATTTACAAGCAAATGGGTTTGTTCGTACGTTAAAGGTAGAAGAGGACTATACGTATGACGTGAAGACGAAGGCTGTTCAGCTGACTGAAGAAGGGATTACAAAGGCTGAGAAAGTTTTCAACATTGAGAACCTGTTTGATCTTCAAAACGTAACAATTTTACATCATATTAACCAGAGCTTAAAGGCACATGCGAGTATGCACCGTGATACGGATTATGTGGTGCAGGATGATGAAGTGGTAATCGTAGATTCGTTCACTGGTCGTTTAATGAAGGGGCGTCGTTATAGCGATGGTCTTCACCAGGCGATCGAGGCAAAAGAAGGACTGGAGATTCAAAATGAAAGTATGACGCTTGCTACGATTACGTTCCAGAACTATTTCCGTATGTATGAAAAGCTTTCTGGTATGACTGGTACCGCGAAGACGGAGGAAGAGGAGTTCCGCAATATTTACAATATGAGTGTTGTGGCGATACCGACAAACTTACCGATTGCTCGTGATGACAGACCAGATTTGATTTTCAAAACAATAGATGGAAAGTTCCGTGCAGTGGTCGAGCAGATTGCCGAATTCCACCAAAAAGGACAACCAGTTCTTGTAGGTACGGTTGCCGTTGAAACGTCTGAATTAATTGCTAAGTACTTAGCGAAAAAAGGAATTAAACATAATGTCTTAAACGCGAAAAACCATGAGCGTGAAGCAGAAATCATTGCGGATGCTGGTCAGCGTGGGGCCGTGACGATTGCGACAAACATGGCTGGTCGTGGTACGGATATTAAGCTTGGTGAAGGTGTAAAAGAGATCGGTGGACTTGCAGTTGTGGGTACAGAGCGTCATGAGAGTAGACGTATTGATAACCAGCTTCGTGGACGTTCTGGTCGTCAAGGGGATCCAGGTGTGACGCAGTTCTATTTATCCATGGAAGATGACTTAATGCGCCGCTTTGGCTCGGATAACATGAGAGCTATGATGGATCGTCTTGGTATGGATGATTCACAGCCGATTGAAAGTAAGATTGTTTCTCGTGCGGTAGAATCTGCGCAAAAGCGTGTTGAGGGTAATAACTTTGATGCACGTAAACAGCTTTTACAGTATGACGATGTGTTACGTCAGCAACGTGAAGTTATTTATGGTCAACGTTATGACGTACTAGCTTCTGAAAACCTTCGTGAAGTCGTAGAAGGGATGATTAAATCTACGATTGATCGTACTGTAGAGGCACATTGTCCTGGTAACGAAGAGCAAGAGGAATGGAATCTTAAAGCTATCGTTGATTTCACAGAGGCTAACCTTTTATCAGAAGGAGATCTTTCTGAGAGCGAACTTCTTGGCAAGGTAGCAGAAGAGATTTCTGAACTTATTTATGAAAAGGTGAAGGCTCGTTATGATGAAAAGGAATCACAGCTTGAGCCAGAACAAATGCGTGAGTTTGAAAAAGTTATCGTACTTCGCGCGGTAGATAGTAAGTGGATGGATCATATTGACGCGATGGATCAGCTTCGTCAAGGTATCCATTTACGTGCATATGGTCAAATTGATCCACTTCGTGAATACCAAATGGAAGGCTTCGCAATGTTTGAAGCCATGATTGCTGCGATCGAAGAGGACGTTGCGAAGTATGTGATGAAGGCACAAATTCGCAATAACTTAGAGCGTCAAGAAGTAGCTAAGGGTCAAGCGGTCATTCCAAATTCTGAAGGTGAAAAGCCGAAGAAGAAGCCGGTTGTGAAAGATGTTCAAATCGGCCGTAATGATCCTTGCTATTGCGGAAGTGGTAAGAAATATAAGCAGTGCTGCGGTCAGTAGCATATTAATAAATAGTACATTTAAAAAGCTTATGTCTTTGATAAGGCATAGGCTTTTTGCTGAAAATACACACGAGGTGACAAAATGGAATTAGCAGAAATCAGACATGAACTTGAAAAGATGGAAAAGAGACTAGAAGACTTTAGGGGGTCTCTTTGACTTAGAAGAAAAAGAGGCACGCATTCGCGAACTAGATGAGCGTATGGCAGAGCCAGACTTCTGGGATAAACAGCAAGAAGCTCAAACCGTTATTAATGAAGCGAACGGACTAAAGGAACTCGTTAATCAGTTTAATGAGCTCCAAGATGCCTATGAAAATTTAGACGTTACTTATGAGTTGTTAAGGGAAGAAAATGACGCTGACTTAATGACAGAGTTAGAGTCTGAAATTAAATCTGTCACAAAAGAGTTTAACGACTTTGAGCTTCAATTACTTTTAAGTGAACCATATGATAAGAACAATGCCATTCTTGAGCTACACCCAGGAGCTGGTGGTACAGAATCACAAGACTGGGGTTCTATGCTACTTCGTATGTACACGAGATGGGCTGAACGTAAAGGCTTTAAAGTGGAAACACTTGATTACTTGCCTGGAGATGAGGCGGGGATTAAGAGTGTATCGTTATTAATTAAGGGTCACAATGCCTATGGATACTTGAAAGCAGAAAAAGGGGTACACCGTTTAGTCCGTATTTCTCCTTTTGATGCATCCGGACGTCGTCATACGTCATTCGTATCTTGTGATGTCCTACCAGAGTTCAATGAAGAAATCGACATCGATATCAGAACGGAAGATTTGAAAATTGATACGTACCGTGCAAGTGGAGCGGGTGGACAGCATATTAATACGACAGATTCTGCCGTTCGTATTACCCACCTTCCGACAAACACAGTCGTTACATGTCAAACGGAACGTTCTCAAATTAAAAATCGTGAACGTGCCATGAAAATGCTTCAAGCCAAGCTATATCAACGTAAAATTGAAGAGCAACAAGCGCAGCTTGACGAAATTCGTGGAGAACAAAAAGACATCAGCTGGGGAAGCCAAATTCGTTCCTACGTCTTCCATCCATATTCACTCGTAAAGGACCACCGTACGAACTACGAAGTGGGGAACACGCAAAGTGTTATGGACGGAGACCTTGATTCGTTCATCGATGCCTACTTACGATCTAAATTATAATTATGTAATTTTTAGCATCTTAACTAGTAAAAAGGTGAAAGGTTTATATGGTCTATATAAAGTAATCCTAGTATTAATTAAAAACGTAACAAAATACTTTTACAAAATAGCAAAAAACTGAGAGCTTAAAGCAACTCAGTTTTTTTTATTGTAATAAGTATTTTCCGTTCTATTTCATCATTTAGTGAATCAATCCTTTTATTTAAGAAAAAAGCATCAATCCAGCTCCAAATGACAGAACTAATTATAAAAAAAAGCGAGAGATAAAAAAGAAAATCCGAGAGTGAGTAATAAAGAACCAAGCAAAATAAGAATAATGGAAAGACAGTAGTACATAGCATAATACTTCCGATCTTAAAATCTTCTGTATAGAATCGGTGTGCCCCAAAAAAAGATAACCCTGCCCATAATCCCCATGCTGCCTCTTTGCTTTTGCTCTTTTTAAACATTTCAGATTCAAGAATACCAAGTTCTTCTAATGTTAATTGTTTTTTTTCATTAATCATAAGTTTTACTTAAGTGAAGCTGCTACTTCAGAGTTTGCTCTTGCTTGCTTGATTGTACGAATCTCAGAAAGCAGTTCATTCTCTGTTTGTTCATTAGTTTGTTTAACCATACTATTAATTAGAAAAAGATCAATAAAAGTCCAAATTCCTAAACCACCTAAAGTAAGTAACATACCTACAGCTGTTCCTGTCTTTCCTAAGTAGAAACGGTGACCACCAGCGGCACCAAGGAAAAACCAAAGTAGCCATGTTGTTCCACTAGATTTTTGCTTTTTGCTCATTTCTGAACTAAGTAGTTGAAGATCTTCACTTGTTAAGTCTTGCTTTTTTAGTAACGACAAATTTCTTCCTCCTAATACAAAAAATGTAATAATAACATGGTAATTATACACTATTATTGTAGAAAAATGTAAAAAAAGATTATAATTTACAATTTTATAGAAATAGCTGTTACTTATATAGCTTTATAAGGTGGCAAACAGATAGGATTAAACCATCTCCTCTGTCACAAACTAACATTAATAAATCATTAATTTACCCCTTTACCACACTACTTGAATACCATTCACAAAACAAAATCACCATGATATACTCACTTCGGCGCTTTAAAGCTATGGGGGCCTGGCCCCCATAGCTTTAAAGCGGTAAAGTTAGGGAGGTCAGATGTTGTATGGGGAAAAATCGAAAAGAAGTGCTGCTTAGCCCTCGGGTTGAGACATTGCTGGAATACATATATGTGTTAGTTGGTTCTGCGGTTGTGGCGCTTGCGTTTAATTTGTTTTTATTACCTAATCGGATTGCTTCTGGTGGGGTTAGTGGGATCAGTACGATTACGGATGCTGTTTTGGGCTGGGAGCCGGCATTTGTACAGATGGCACTGAATGTACCATTGTTTATTGCTGGCATTGTGTTTCTTGGTCGTTCGTTTGGTTTGAAGAGTCTTGTTGGTACTATATTTTTACCACTAGTCGTGTTTCTTTCTAGGGATATGGAAGCTGCCACGTTAGATCCTCTTCTTGGAGCTCTTTTTGGAGGAGTGGGAGTCGGTCTAGGGCTTGGGATTGTGTTCCGTGGGAAGGCGTCGACTGGTGGAGTAGATTTAGCGGCACAGATTATTAATAAGTACACAGGATTATCACTCGGGACTTGTGTAGCTATTATTGACGGAATGGTCGTGTTAACGGCTGCGGTTGTGTTTGATTTAGAACGCGGGATGTATGCGTTAATTGCCTTATTTGTAACGAGTAAGACAATCGACTTGGTTCAAGTAGGAATTGGTTATTCAAAGATGGCCATTATTATTACATCTAACGAAACTGAGGTTAGAAAAGCTATCTTAACAAAAATTGACCGAGGCGTTACAAAGTTATCAGCATTCGGTGGATATACAGATCAAGAGCGTCCGGTGCTCATGTGTGTGGTTAACCAAACGGAGTTCACAAAATTGAAACAACTGGTAAAAAGCATTGATCCATCTGCATTTGTTGTCGTTATGAATGCATCAGAAGTTCTGGGGGAAGGCTTTAAACGTACATAAATAGAGTCTTCTAGGATAAAATAGTTCTATGATGACTCTAGGAGGATTTTACATGAAAAGTAAAATTATGGTTGTTTTGTTTGGGGCAGTGCTTACTTTAACAGCTTGTGGCGGTGGAGACGATACGGCTCAAGAGGAGACGACAGGAGCTACGGCTGGTGGTACAACTGAAGTTTCAGATGGTGAAAAGCTTTATCAACAAAGTTGTGCAAATTGTCACGGTGGGAACTTGCAAGGTAATATCGGACCAGCACTTCAAAAGGTCGGAAGCAAGTATTCTGAAGAGGAAATCTTACATATTATCCACGAAGGTCAAGGCTCTATGCCAAAAGGTATCCTGCAAGGTGCAGATGCTGACGCTGTTGCCGCTTGGTTATCATCAATGAAATAAGAAAATGCGCTGAAATGGCGCATTTTTTTATTAGGTCTAGCTATTTACTTTAGTTTAATAATTTACAAGTTGGCGATCTACAGAGGAATTGCATTAAAATATAATTTTATGCACGGTTCCTCGTCTTTTTGCACGGAAATCCAACTTTGTGCACGCTTTTATCCACTTTCTGCACGAAAATCCAAATTTCTGCACAAATCACCCACCTACAGCAACTCCCCAAAAACACCAGCAACCTCACCAGCAAATACCGGCATCAACTACCAAAATCTCCTATTTCCTGCGCAATAATACAAACTTCTTACCCTTGAAACACAATTGTAATAAAAAAACGTCAAAAAATGACGTTATATGGTGTTATAATAGAGAAAGTATAAAAGGTTGCCAACGATATATGGCAAATTTCGTTATTTACACAATAAATGTCGAATCTAGTAGAATCCTATATTATAATGAGAAAGTTGTTCTTAAATATACATTTTAATTATGCTCTTTTGTTTTTGCAGTGTTGATTGAAGTGGAGGGACGCGAGACTCCTGCGGGAAAAGCGCGGTAAGGGAGACCCCGCAGGCGAGAAACGCCGAGGAGGCTCCTGAACCCGCCCGCGGAAAGCGAGTGTCCTGTAACGAAAATCAACCCTATTAATAGAGCTTTAACTTAACATAATGAAAAAGTCGGGTGATAAATTAACATGATCGAATTAAAGGATGTATATAAAACATATCCGAATGGTGTTCTAGCGGTTAATGGAATCTCCGTTAAAATAAATCAAGGTGAATTTGTCTATGTAGTGGGTCCGAGCGGGGCAGGTAAATCAACGTTCATTAAGATGATGTATCGTGAAGAAAAGCCTTCTAAAGGAACTATTACGATTAATGATATAAATCTAGCAAAGTTAAAAGAAAGTAAAGTTCCATACCTACGTAGAAATATTGGCGTTGTATTCCAAGACTTTAAGCTCTTACCTACATTAACGGTTTATGAAAATGTTGCATTTGCCCTCGAAGTGATTCAGGAGCAACCGAAGAATATAAAAAGACGCGTCATGGATGTTTTGGATCTAGTACGTTTAAAGCATAAAGCACGCTTTCTTCCCCATGAATTATCTGGTGGAGAGCAGCAACGTGTATCTATCGCACGCTCTATTGTAAATAATCCAAAGGTGATGATAGCGGACGAGCCTACGGGGAATCTTGATCCGGAAACATCTTGGGAAATCATGAATATCTTTGAGGAAATTAATAATAGAGGCACAACGATTGTCATGGCGACTCACAACCGTGAAATTGTAAATACAGTTCGAAAACGTGTCATTGCGATTGAGAACGGTAAAATTGCACGCGATGAATTAAGGGGTGAATACGGCTATGACTCTTAGAACAATGGTCCGCCACCTCCGTGAAGGTGTTAAGAATATATTTAGAAATGGCTGGATGACGTTTGCTTCTGTCAGTGCAGTAACGGTGACGTTACTTCTTGTCGGTAGTTTTCTCGCCATTATGATGAACCTTAATCAATTTGCGAAATCCATTGAAGACGATGTTGAAATAAGTGTTCACATCTCGTTAGAAGCCACGGAGTCAGACCGAGCGGGACTTGAGGCAAGTATTAAACGAATTCCAGAAGTTGAAACCGTAACATTCTCTTCAAAGGATCAACAGCTTCAAAGTTTAATTGAAAGTATGGGAGAAGAAGGGGAATCTTTCTCTTTATTTAAACAGGACAACCCATTAAATGATGTGTTTATTGTTAAAACGAAAGAGCCAACTGATGTTATCAAAGTAGCTACTCAGATTGAACGCTTCAGTCAGGCTGAAAAAGTTTTATATGGAAAAGGAACGATAGAAAAGCTATTTAAAGGTATTGGTATTGCTCGTAATATTGGAATCGGTATTATATTCGGTCTATTATTTACGGCTATGTTCCTAATTTCAAATACGATTAAAATTACGATTATCGCTAGACGTAAAGAGATCGAGATTATGAAACTTGTTGGAGCGACAAATTGGTTCATTCGCTGGCCATTTTTCATCGAAGGTCTCTTACTAGGTGTTATTGGATCAATTCTACCAATTTTAATTACCGTGTTTAGCTACAACTATTTATACGAAACTGCCAATCCAAAGCTTGAGGATACTTTTTTCCAGCTACTACCGGTAACGCCGTTTATTTTCCAACTAAGCGGAATTCTATTATTAATCGGTGCTTTTATCGGGGTATGGGGAAGCTTATTATCTGTTCGTAAATTTTTAAAAGTTTAATAGATAGAGAGATGAGGAGGAACGAAACGTTGAGGAGAAAAGTTGTTGTGTTACTTATGGTTGTCACCACCGTTCTAGGTGGAACGCTTTTACATTTAGACACTGTTTTTGCCAGTACGAAGTCAGAATTAAATGATCAAAAGAAAGAATTAAACAAGAAGAAATCAGAAATTAATTCTGAAAAGGCAGTCGTGGAAGATGAGTACGATCAGCTTGAAGGTGAAATTAGTCAACTAGACAAAGAAATTAAAGCACTTGATTTAGCTCAAGCCGAAACGAATAGCCAAATTCGTGAGCAGCAAAGTAGCATTGAGTCTGTTAAGCAAGAAATTACTACTCTTCAAGAAGAAATTGTAGTGGTACAAGAGCGTATTGCAGAACGAAATGACCTTTTAAAAGAACGTGTTCGCTCCTTACAAGCAACAGGTGGAGTGGTTCAATACTTAGAAGTCATTCTTGGTTCACAAGACTTTAGTGATTTTATTGATCGCATGACAGCCGTTACGACTATTTTTAAAGCAGATAAGGAAATTCTTACAAAGCATCAAGAGGACAAGCTGTTATTAGAGCAAAAGCAATCGGAGCTACAAACAGCTTTAGAGGCACTAGAATCAAAACTTGCTGAGCTTGAAACGATGTTAGCGAAACAAAAAGCGCAAGAGCAAAGTAAACAACAGCTAATGTCGAAACTTGAAACGCAACAAGAAGAGCTTCAACATGAAATACATGAACTAGAAAATGAAGCGGAAATTATCGCGGCACAATCAGCTGCTATTGCAAAAGAACTTGAGCGTATTAAAAAAGCTGAAGCTGAAGAAGCTGCTCGTAAAAAGAAAGAGCAAGAGGAAGCGGCTAAGTCAGGGAAATCTGGTCAATCCGATCAATCTTCCTCTGCCCCTGCTGCATCAGGAGATTTCATTAGACCATCAGAAGGGCCAGTAACCTCTAACTACGGTTCAAGATGGGGACGCCTTCACGCTGGAATTGACATCGGGAAAAGAGGTAGTAGTGTTCCTGTTGTTTCCGTTGCATCTGGGACAGTCATCAGCTCTTACTATTCTTCCAGCTATGGAAATGTTGTTTTTATTGCACACAGTGTGAACGGTCAAATGTGGACAACGGTCTATGCTCATCTAGAAAATAGAGAAGTATCTGCTGGTCAAACGGTTCAACAAGGTCAACGTGTAGGTTATATGGGGAACACAGGTCGTTCTACTGGTCCTCATTTACACTTTGAGCTTCATAAAGGTGGCTGGAACGGCTCAAAATCTAATTCAGTCAACCCACGAAACTATATTAACTTCTAATTAACGTAAACACAGCCTGGTAACTTACATAACCAGGCTGTGTTTTTATGTTCACTTGATACCTTCTACCAATAAGTGTTACTCTAATAGTAGTTTACTAGTCTCTTAACTTACTTTATAATAAAATAATTGGCTTATACTTGGATATTATTGTCCTTTATATAAAAAATATAAAGGTGCGTGACATACATCATGAATGGATTTCATTTACATGAATTTCAATTGAAAAAGTTAGTAGAATTAATGCTTGAAGCTAATGACAACAAGGCTTGGCAGCTTATTTCTAGTTGGATGAATGAACGAGAAGATAGTTTATTCTTCTATGAGTATGCCCTTGCTGAAGCTATGCGTTACGTCGGTGAACTATGGGAACTCAATGAGATTACAGTTGCTGATGAACATATTGCCTCTAATGTGTGTAACTTATTAATTGCCCGTTACCATGTTGAGATTAGTAATCGGCTTGAAGATCATACAACAGAGTCTTCTTTAAAAGGAATGTTCTTCTGCATTGAAGGTGAAGAGCATTCACTAGGAATTAGAATGGTTACTTCCCTTTTTAAGGAGTATGGTTGGAATACACGATATCTTGGTGCCAACCTTCCAGTGAAGGATGCCGTTATTTATGCTACTAAATGGAGGCCAGAGATAATAGGAGTCTCGTTGTCAATTATCTATAATCTCCCTAAGCTTATGGAGTTTTTATCGGAGATGGACAAGCTAGATTATCGTCCCGAAATATTAGTAGGAGGGAGAATCACAACATTGTTTGAATTAGAAAGTCACCTACCAAAAAATATTCGTATCGTAAAAGAATTAGACAGTTTAAATCATATGCTTCAACATAACGAGTTGTGTAAGGAATTACATGTTATCAGTTGACCAATCTATTAACCTCATTCCTTTTCCACTTTTTATTATTGATGCTGACTTCTCAATCTTGCACGTATCTGAGGAAACCTATGATCACTTTCCACCTGTTGAAAACTTTCTAGAACTTGTTGATTTTGGTAGTCGTAAAAAAGCACAGCGCTTTATGAAGCCAGTATTTGCAAAGACGAAAATAGAGTTGAATTTAATTAATAAGGAAAATAGGCTGACGTTGTATGATGTATATACTCAATGGGAGAATACTGAACGCATCTACGTTTTCTGTGTTCAAAAACAGGAGAGTATACAGCAAATCCAAGAAATCATTCAAAAACTTCAAAATCAAATAGAAAATGAAAACTTAACTCTACTCGAGAAGCATGACCAGATGGAACTTACTCTAAAGAAGATGGAGAAAATTGTAATGGATCATGATAACTTAACCAATTTTGGTAGAGTTGCCAACACAATTGCTAATGATCTAAAGCGTCCACTATTAAGTGTCAGAGGATTCCTGCAGCTGATTAAACCTCATTTAGTGGAGGTGGGAAAAGCTCATTATGCAGATATTGCCTTAGACGAAATTAATCATGCCAATAATTTAATCTATCAATACTTAAGTACAACTGTTCCAGCTGAACCTGAGAAAAAACAAGCGAATATACAAAAAATTGTGTCTGACGTTATTACTAGCACGAAAAATGAGTCCGCTCGTCATAATTGTCAGGTGAAATATAGTAAAGAGCAAATTTTACCGGTCATTGATATTGATCCTTTACAAATTAAGCAGGTTTTACTTAACCTCATTAAAAATGGGATGGATGCGATCCAAGCAAGCCCCAACAAAAATCAAGGTAGCATCCTAATTAAAACAAAGCTTAACCAAGACACAGTTGAAATCTCTGTCCAGGATAATGGTAAAGGAATGGATAAAGAGACGGTGCGTAAAATTTTCACGCCGTTTTTCACAACAAAGGATAAAGGAATTGGTATTGGTTTATCGGTATGTTTAAAAATTGTTCAGAACCACGGTGGAGTTATTGAAACAAAGAGTTCATTGGGTGAGGGAACTACTTTCACGATCGTTTTACCACTAGATTAGAATTGGAGTTGTCTTCATTGTTTATTGTTCATTCAACTTTTGAGATTCCGGTAATTGAGAAGGTAGATGAAGTGATACAGATATATAAAAATCGATCTAAATTAGTAGATCAGGCAGAAGGCTTTCTGCACTTCCAGTTATTGCAAAACCAAAAGAAGCCTAATTTCTTAACGGTTCAAATATCTTGGGAATCAAAGGAACACTACATGAAATGGGTGACCAGCGAAGATTTTAAACGAATCCATGAGCTGGAGAAGAAATACCCAGACCAAGAGCTTGCCCAAATTGTTCCGAAAGTTGAGCAGTTTGAGGTGGTAGCTACATGACTCAAGAAATTGAATTTATGATTGATGAAGTCGTTATAGATATATACAATGCCTACCCGGAACTGTTAGAACGCTTTGGAGAAAACGGTAGGAAAAAATGTCGTGAAGATAATCAACATCATTTTCATCATCTAGAACTGGCCTATACTTTAAACAATCCTGTTGTCTTTTTAGACTATACGAAATGGCTCAATAGTCTGTTAACAAGTCGAGGGATGAAGTCAGAGCACATCATTGACAACTTTGTCAGGATCCAACAAGTGATTCAAGGAAAAGGACTAGATGGAAAAGAAGACTATTATCAACATTGCCTAACCCAGGCAATCTCCTTATTAAAGGAACAAAAGTAATAAGGAACTTTTTAATCATTTTCTTGAGCAGTTAATAGATTATTAAAGAAGGGGTAAATGTAAGTTGAAGATAACAGATCAAGAATTAATCGAAGCCTATCAAAGTGCAGTAGAATTAGCGTTAGACCATGAATTTATTACAATGCTAGCGGAAGAGCTTGAAAAGCGAGGACTCAGCAGCAAAGTTAAACTTAGAATGGTTCAAAAATAATCATAGACCATTGCCAATCAGACATTACATTTAACCCCTGTTTACAACTGGCAAAAGATGATGATATGCAAGGCCCTTAAGGAAAGAGAACAATAGAATGATAGAAAAGAGCCTTACTAAAAAAGAACCTTTATACTTATTAGATGCTAGATAATCATCATGATTGTCTAGCTTTTTATTTGTCTATATTTAGGTCATATTCCTATTAGTACCATTTAAATAGGAACCTATTCCTATTTAATCCGAGCCCTCTACTAGTTATAATTTTAATGAAAAATAAGAATTTTCTTTTGATATGGATAAATTTACGTATATGCACAAAGACTTTTCCTCCAAATCTATCCAAACTTGTTATGGAGCTAATATTTTTACGTAGCACGTCGATATAAAGATTAAATAATCAAGGTAGAGGTGACCATCATGAAGCTAAAACTAGGGACAAAGATTAATCTAATTGTATTATCTATTATACTTGCACTTTCTGCAGTAATTGGTGTGATTGTAACAAGAGAGATTACCAACGGTGTAAAGGAATTTGCAATTGAAAAAGCAAAGGGAGATTTAAGTCTTGCTTATAGTTATATAGATAATAAATATGCTGGTGATTGGCAAATCGTTAATGACAAGTTGTATAAAGGTTTGACTGTCATGAATGAAAACTATGGAATCGTCGATAAAATCGGTGAAGATACAGGAGATACTGTAACGATTTTCCAAGGTGATACTCGTATTGCTACGAACGTAATGAAAGAAGGACAACGTGCTGTAGGAACTCAAATTTCGGCAGAAGTGGCAGATGTAGTGCTTAAAAAAGGTGAAAATTTCTACGGTGAAGCAGATGTAGCCGGTAATATGTACCAAACGGCTTATATGCCAATTAAGGATGCAAAAGGCGAAGTTATAGGTATTTTCTATGTGGGAGCTTCCCAAGCAAAAATTAATAGTATTATCTCTGCGTTTACGAAGCAGTTTTTAGTTACAATCTTGATTATGATTGTGGTGGCTGTTGCTATAACATTATGGTTTACTCGTCGAATAAAGAAACGTTTAACAAACATTACGGCTGCATTAGAACTTGCTGGCGAAGGTGATTTTACATCAACGGTAAGTGACAAAGCAGGTGATGAGCTAAGTGATTTATCTAACAGCTTTAACCGTATGGCGGAAAACTTGCGTAAAATGATGGATGAAGTAAGAAGTAATTCTGAACAAGTTGCTGCTTCATCACAACAACTGACAGCAAGTGCTGAACAAACTAGTAAGGCAACAGAAACGATTACAGAATCAATTCAGCAGGTGGCAAGTGGGGCTGAGCATTCTACTGCAAGTGTAGAGGAAACAGCAACTGCTTTAGAAGAAGTGACAAAAGGTATACAATCAATTGCTGAAAATGCTTCATCTATTTCAGAGGTTGGCGCGCAAACAACGAATAAGGCGAAATCAGGTGGAGAACTAGTTGGACAAACTGTACAGCAAATTCATGCGATTAGCCGTTCTGTAAATGAAAGTGGAGAGGTTATCAAATCACTTGATCAGCGTTCAAAAGAAATTGGAGAAATTACGAAGGTGATCTCTGCGATTGCTGAACAGACGAATCTTCTTGCTTTGAATGCGGCAATTGAAGCGGCAAGAGCGGGTGAGCATGGAAAAGGTTTTGCGGTGGTAGCGGATGAGGTTCGTAAGCTTGCTGAGCAATCTCAGCAGTCTTCTTCCCAAATATCTGGATTGATTGTTGATATTCAAAAGGATATGGTTCGTTCTAACCAATCGATTAACCAAGTTACGGTCGATGTCCATGAGGGCTTAGAAATTATCCAAAAGACGGAAACAAGCTTCCAAGAAATTCTGGAATCAATGGAACAGGTTGCGGCTCAAATTGATGATATGGCGGCTACAGCGGAACAAATTTCTGCAAGTTCAGAAGAAGTAACGGCTACCGTAGCTGGTATCACAAAGATCTCACAAGATACATCGATGCATTCTCAAAATGTAGCAGCCTCTGCAGAAGAGCAATTAGCTTCAATGGAAGAAATCTCTGCTTCTGCTAACTCGCTTTCAGGACTGGCTGAAGATCTACAAAAATTAATAAGTAAATTTAAAGTGTAAACGAAAGATGGACTTCTTTGTAAGTCCATCTTTTCATTTTGCAAAGTGTTTACGTAAGTGAAGAAAGTTTACTGTTTATCTAGTGTTTTGGGAAATGCTTAAATATTTCGCCAGACTCCATTGTATTGGCTAATTGCATCGTCCATTTCAAGTAGTTCTCTAAATTGTCTATGTATTCAAGGTCCTTTACAGCTGAATCTTTTACTTTTTGGTCCTTTGAAGAATGGGCAAGTTCTTCTAATAGCGGCTTTGTTTGTACATAGGCCTTGTGAATGATATTTCGTTCTTGTCTTATCTTTTTTACGAGAAAATGAATAAAGTTCCGTAGAAAATCCTTTTCAGCGATATAGTGATCTTTTCTGTCACCTTTTTTCCATACTTTTGTGACCATATCTGTTTCTAATAGTTCACGAATGCCATGACTAACACTAGCTTTACTCATCGCAACCTGGTCCTTGATTTCATCAAGGGACAAAGGTTCAGTTGCGAAATAGAGGACGCCATAAATACGCCCTACAGAGGGAGTAACCCCATAGATGACCATTGTTTGTGCGATCGCACTAATAATTGCGTCTCTGGCTTCATCAAGGCGTTGTTCATCACTCATTTATAACTCCTCCTGAGAGTGTAGTATATATTTAATGAAATAAGGAAGTTAATTGTAATCCTACTTAGCTTTCTCCTCCTACCATACTTTTTATGATACAATCTTCTAGAAATGAATAAGCAAAAGGATCTGGTTTTAAGATGATTAGTGACTTAATAGTAAATATAGCGATTCTTATGTCATTTACGTTTATATGGCATCAAATATTTCAGAATAATCGTTTGACCTTTCAATCTCCCATTTTGATTAAAGTGCTAGATGGATTAATTGCAGGACTACTAGGAATCATCTTGATGCATTACAGCATACAGGTGAACGCTGATACAATATTAGACCTTAGACATATTCCGGTTATTCTTGTTTCGTTTTTTGGGGGCTTTTTACCAACTATTGTTGCAGCGTTTGTTATCTCAATTGGACGTTTTTTCATTAGCTATAACCTTTCTGCCTTTGTGTCATTAGGTATGATGATTATTGTAGCGATAGGGGCTAGTCTCATTTCATATAAGGTAAAAGCATCTAATTGGAAGAAGTGGATGATTTTATTATTCTTTAGTCAGTTCTGTTTTTCTGTTGCCTTATATATTGTCGTGACGGATTATCAGGCGGTATTGAATTATGCTTTTTTTCATATTATTAGTACGATTATAGGTGGTATCTTAACGTTTTACTTTGTTTTATATATTAGGCGAAATACGGAACTCTTTAATTTATATAAGGAAAATTCGGAGCGTGATTCGTTAACAGGACTTTATAATGTTCGGTCTTTTGATCGTTACTATAATTCCATGCTTGCAGAAGCTAAAAGCAATCATGAAAATTGCGCTATATGTTTGTTTGATATTGATTATTTTAAGCAGATTAATGATACGCATGGTCATCCTGCAGGAGATGAAGTGATTAAACAATTTGCCTTGCTCCTCAGTCAATTAACAAGAAATGGCGATATTGTTTCTCGAAATGGTGGGGAGGAATTTTCGGTCTTGCTGCCAGGCTGTTCGCTTTTAAAAGCAGAAGAGATTGCAGAAAGAATTCGTATGACGGCAGAATCCAGATGGTTCACATTACCTAATCGGGACAGAATAAAGTTGACCGTTTCAGCAGGAATTGCGGTTCATGATCAGACAGACGATATAAGCGACACTGATTATTTATATCAACAAGCAGACGATGCACTCTATAAAGCAAAGCAGAATGGTCGAAATCGAGTGATGATGGCGACTACTACCGTGTAGGGCAGGGAAATTTTCCTTGCTTTTTTTGTTGTTTTTTTCCATATAAAAAATAGTGTCAAAATTTGTAGAAATTTGCGATAATTAGGAAAAAGGGGGAGAGATACTTGAAAAAGAAAGAGAAAAGAATGGTAGCTTTATAACAAGAACATTACAGCGTCAGATTTTAGTACCTTTTTTATCATTAATTGTGGTTGCCATTTTAGTCTTATCTTTTGTTTTATATCGTTCAACGGTTTCTATTGTAACGGATGAGCTGACGACAAATGTTCAAAAGCAAATGTACGCTTTGAATAGCACGTTTGACTTATTTTTCACTCAGCATGAGAATGTAATCAACCGGTTTGTTAATCAAGAAGAAGTTCAAAATTACACGGGGAATGAAGAGATTTTACTAAAGAGCTTCGGAGAGACAGCAGAAGCTGAGGAATCTATTGCCAATGTTTATTTAGGAACTGCTAATAAAGATATGATTTTATACCCTCCTACTGACCTACCTGCAGACTATGATCCTACCAGTCGTCCATGGTATCAAGACGCTGTGAATAACCCAGATCAGGTTATATGGACGGAGCCTTATATCGATACTGCTACACAGGAAGCGATTGTGAGTGCGGCACGAGCTGTCTATAATGGTTCGACACTTATAGGCGTTATGTCTATTGATATTTCTCTTGAAACGCTTGCTAACTTAATCAATAAAGAGAAAATTGGCGAAACGGGCTATGCTATTTTAATTGATAAATCAGGAAAATATTTAGTGCATCCAAATAGAGCATATATCGGAGAGGATCTTACACAAGAGGATTATTATAAAGAGATTCAGAGATTAGGTGATCATGGCGTCATTGAGTATCAATTTGAGGGTCAAGATAAAGTAATGGCGTTTGTCGAAAACGAAAAGACTGGATGGGAAATTGCAGGAACGGCTTATAAAGAAGAGCTAGCAAAGAAAGGTACGGCTATTTTATACCCAATTTTGATCACATTTATAGTCATTATGGTTATTGCAACCATTATTTCTTTACTTCTTTCAAGACGAATCACAAAGCCAATTCAGCTCCTTCAAACGAGTATGAAGGAAGTAGAAGAAGGAAATCTTGCTTTACAAGTATCTGTCAATCGCCAAGATGAGATAGGGCAACTGTCGCAAAGTTTTAATAACATGGTTCATCAGATGAACGGTGTAATTAGTAGAGTCCGTTCGATCTCTACTGAAGTAACAGATGCTTCTCAAACCCTTGTAGCATCGGCTGAAGAAAATACGGCTGCTTCCAATGAGGTTGCGACGACGATGGAGCAAATTGCAGGTGGAGCGTCAAAACAAACGGAGTTATTTGAGGCAAATCAAGAATCCATTTCTTCGTTAGCTAAGAAAATGAAGCAAGTTGAAGAACAGGCAGAAGAAATCCGAGTGAATTCGGAATCTATGACGCTTTCTTCTGTAGATGGAATGAAGAGAGTGCAACTATTAAAGGAACAATTTGATGAAACGACAAAGCGTTCTAATGAGATGGTAGATGCAGTACGTTCACTAGATGAAAATTCAAGCTCGATTAGTGAGATTGTAAAGAGTATTGCTAAGATTGCCTCTCAAACGAATTTACTTGCGTTAAATGCAGCTATTGAAGCCGCACGTGCCGGTGAAGCTGGTAAGGGATTTGCCGTTGTAGCAGAAGAGGTACGAAAGCTAGCAGAACAAACGGAAGGGTCTCTTAAAGATATTTCTACTATAATAGAAAAGATGCAGACTGAGACGAGAAAAACAGTAACCCTGATCACTCAAACGAATGACTCTATGCAACAACAAGGAAAAGCGGTGACGGAAACGGAGAATGCCTTTACCTCTATTTCAGCAGCTATTTCAGCGAGTCGAACATTTGTCGCTTCAATTTTGGAATCAATGGGAGAAATGGTGAAGGATAAAGACACGCTAGTCGTCCATGCAAGCGAGTTATCATCCATTAGCCAAGAGACGGCAGCAGGAACACAACAAGTATCTGCTTCAATTGAGGAGACTACGGCATCAATGGAACAGCTTAATCAGCTAGCCTTTGAACTAGAAAATCATGCAAGAGAAATGAACACCGAAATCCAAAAGTTTACCGTATCCTAATGGATTGGCACTGTCTGTAGAGGCAGTGCTATTTTCATAGTCCGGACATAATTTTGATAACAGACTCATATTCAGTACAAGCTTTGCATAAGAATACTGAAGTAGGTGAATTTTACAAGAAAGCTCTTTTTTACATATACTTGTATAATCTATACATAGACAGCCTACATGTAAGTTTAGCTTGGAAAAACTTCTGCTAGCTCGCTTTTTCTAAGCAAAATGACTTGATGCTAGCCAAGTTTTTCTAAAAAGCTTAAAATAATACATAACGTGTATCTTGGATCATGGGTGAGGAGGATTTAGATGAATAAACGAATTACAGCATTATTGATGGCAATATCTCTAATTGTCGGCAGTGGAGCCACTTATTTTGTCCTAGATCAGTTTGGACAGCCTAGTCAAACAAGCATCCAGCTGGGGAAAGAGGAAGCAAGTGAAGGTGTTCAAGGTGAGGCTACATCTGCTGCGGGTCTTGAAAAAGTAAAGCAAGCCTATGATTTGATCTCAGATAATTATGTGGAAGAAGTGGATAGTACTGAGCTGATTGAAGGTGCCATCCAAGGGATGATTAGCACTTTAAAGGATCCGTATTCAGTTTATATGGATAAGGAAACAGCTGATCAGTTCAACCAAACATTAGAATCCTCCTTTGAAGGAATTGGTGCTGAAGTTAGTATGATGGATGGTAAAGTAACGATTGTGGCGCCGTTTAAAGATTCACCAGCTGAAAAAGCAGGTTTAAAACCGAATGACCAAGTCATTAAAGTTGATGGTGAGAGTATTGAAGGCCTAGACTTGTATGAAGCGGTTTTGAAAATCCGTGGTGAAAAAGGGACGACAGTTAAGCTTGATATCCTTCGTCCAGGCTCAACGGAAGTAATCTCAATAGATGTGATTAGAGACGAGATTCCACTTGAAACCGTATATCCGGAAATGAAGGAGTTTCAAGGTAAAAAGATTGGTTATATTGAAGTAACATCCTTCGGTGAAGACACGGCTCCTGATTTTGAAAAGGCTGTGGAAGACCTTGAAGATAAAGGAATGGAAGGGCTAGTTATTGACGTACGTGGTAACCCAGGTGGTTATTTACAAAGTGTTGAACAAATGTTGAAGATGTTCATCACAAAAGATAAGCCTTACGTTCAAATTGAACAACGAAATGGTGAAAAAGAGCGTTATTTCTCTTCTATTACTGAAAAGAAACCTTATCCAATTTCGGTCTTAATTGATGAAGGTAGTGCATCTGCTTCAGAAATTTTGGCGGGCGCGATGAAGGAAGCGGGAGGCTATGAACTCGTTGGTAAGAAGACGTTTGGTAAGGGAACAGTTCAACAAGCGGTACCAATGGGGGATGGAAGTAATATTAAGCTGACCTACTTCAAATGGTTAACGTCTGATGGAAACTGGATTCATGAAACAGGAATTGAGCCAACGATTCCAGTTGATCAACCATCGTATTTCTATGCAAATCCAATTTCGATTGAAAAAGAATTAACATTTGATATGAATAACGAGCAAGTGAAGAACGCTCAAGTGATGTTAAAAGGACTAGGATTTGAGCCAGGTCGTGAGGACGGATACTTCAGCAAGGAAACAGAGACAGCTGTTAAGGCGTTCCAACAATCTGTTGGCTTAGAGCAAACGGGCGTTATTTCTAAAGAGACGGCAGGAAAGCTTCAACAGACACTTGTTGAAAAAGTGCGTGAACCAGAAAACGATCGTCAGTTAGAGACAGCTTTAAAAGTCTTATTCAAATAATAGCAGGATTTTCATAGAAAATTGTCGAAAGTATACCTCAATCGGGGTATACTTTTTTTAAGGCTCTTTTCTAAAACTTTGTTGCTTTTCATTCTTAAATTTTAGCAATTTCGCCATATTTAATATGACTACACTGATTTTTTAAAGCTTAGAAAAGAGGAACTCTCTAAATTTAAAGCAGAGATTTTATACTAATAAGTAAAAATCGGCTTTTGGGATTTTTATAACAATCTATACGAAAACAGCCTTCTTTAATAGGAAAACATAAGGGGCTTGTGCATATTAATCCGGCTCCAGCACTCAGCCCCTCGAGTCAAATAACCCTTTGACAAATAAAAGGAAACACCGCCTTTTCTTTGTCAAAGGAACATTTGTTTTTCGGGGCTAAACGGGGCGCTTGCGCCTTTTGGTCTTATGGCAATAAAAAACAATTACTATTTGTCAATAATTTGATAAAATAAAATATTATATAGGTCGGTAATGGACAAGGTGGTGGGAAACGTGGAAAACTGGTTGGTGGATATTTTGAAGGGGATTGGTGTATTTTTCGTACATCCCTTATTTTACTTCTTTCTTTTGCTTACAGTGGTAATGGGGTATCGACGGGTGAAAAAGGAACGTAGTTTTTTTCATGTACGTATTTTTGATACGATTAGTGAAACGAAGCTCATGCTAACAGCCGGGTTATTTGCTGGATTAGTCATCTCGCTTTTGACGATTGGTGTTGGGTTTGTTCTTCCAGTCGGTGGAGTGGTCCTGATTGCCGCTGTTACACTAGTGCTCGGATTAACATTCCGTCTACGGTTACTATCCCCTGCCTATGTTATGGGACTTGTGATTTTACTGTCGATGATTCTTCCTGAGTGGCAAACAGGACATGCTATAGTAGATGTACTTATTGCGGAGCTTGAGATAATTCATCCTACTACGCTAAGTGGATTGCTCGCGCTTCTTCTCATTGCTGAAGGGTTCTTGATTATGAAAGATGGTTCACGGATTAGTACACCTAGACTTGAAACAAGTAAGCGGGGAAGAATGATCGGTTCGCATCTATCTAATTTATTATGGATGCTACCTGTTTTTATCCTATTACCTGGCGCACCCGTTACATCTGTGTTCCCTTGGTGGCCATTATTGTCAGTAGGTCAGCAATCTTTTGCACTCTGCCTGTTGCCATTTGGAATTGGATTCTTCCAGAAGACACGTGGAAGTTTACCAAAAGGAGCCATTGTCTATACAGGTAAGCGAGTTATGGCTTTAGGAATGTTTATGGCGATCCTTGCCGTCACCACGTATTGGCTTCCTATGATGTCCATTGCTGTTGCGTTATTAGCGATGATTGGTAGAGAGCTTCTCACGATTCAACAGCGCGTGCAAGATGACGATCACCATTACTTTTCAAGACGAGATCAAGGATTGGTTATTCTCGGAATTATCCCTAAATCACCAGCTGAAAAAATGGCTCTACAAGTAGGAGAATTCATTACAAAAGTGAACGGAAGCCAAGTAAAAAGTGTAGAAGAGTTTTACTACGCCTTACAAAAGAATGCAGCCTTCGTTAAGCTAGAAGTCGTGGACCATAACGGAGAGCTCCGCCTCGTACAACGTGCACTATACGACGGTGAACATCATGAGTTAGGGATGTTGTTTGTACAGGATGAGAAGGTTGGTAAGGTAGAGCAGGTAGGTTGATGTTTTTTCGGAATACTACTTGCGTTATGAACATATAGGTTGAAGACAATGTTAATTTTTATTAATATTGTCTTTTTTGTTGTTATTCGGATATGGATAGCCATTTTCTAGAGTATAAATATTGATAGATGAATAGTATAATGGTGGTTGAAATTCAAAAAAAGGAAGTTTTATATGAAAAAGAAAATTACACCCATGTTTGACCCGTGGGAAGGCTATCTTGAATTGGAAGAAAGAGGGGCTCTGCAATTAACAAATGTCGAGTTTACCACAACAACCTTATGCAATATGCGCTGTGAGCATTGTGCAGTTGGATATACGCTAACAACGAAGGAAAGTAAAGGATTGCCAATAGACTTGATTCTTAAAAGGCTAGATGAAATACCGAATCTGCGATGTATCAGCATTACAGGTGGAGAACCCATGCTGTCAAAGAGCTCGGTAAAAGAGTATGTCATGCCTTTGTTAAAATACGCACATGAACGTGATGTGTACACGCAAATGAATTCCAATTTAACAATCGAGCTTGAAAAATATGAGAAGCTAATACCTTATTTAGATGTATTACATATTTCTCATAACTGGGGTACAGTTGAGGATTTTATGGAAGTGGGCTTTGCAAAGATGGATAAAAAGCCGTCCTTGGTCCAAAGGGAAAGGCTATTTACTAGAATGATAGAAAATAGCAAGGCATTATCTCGTTCAGGGGTCATGGTATCTGCAGAAACGATGTTAAATAAGAGAACCTTTCCTTATTTAGAGTCGATTCATAAGCAAATTGTCGATGAGATGGAGTGCGGGCGACACGAAGTTCATCCTATGTACCCAAGTGACTACGCGAGTTCACTAGAATCTTTAACATTGAATGAGATACGCGAGGGTATTGATCGCTTACTTACAACTCGAAATGAGGATACGTGGATGCTGTTTGGTACGTTGCCTTTTTATCCTTGTAATCAAGATAAAGAAGACATTGATTTCTTACATCGATTAAGAAATGCTAAAAACGTTACCGTACGAAATGACCCAGACGGACGCACGAGATTAAATGTTAATGTGTTCACGGGTGATGTAATTGTCACCGACTTCGGAGATACCCCGCCATTAGGTAATATCCAGAATGACCGTTTACTAGATTCATATGACAAATGGCAACAGACAGACATTGCTAAATCTCTAAATTGTCATTGTCCATCTGTTAAGTGTTTAGGTCCTAATATACTCGTGAAGAATTTGTATTATCCGGGTGTTGATTTTACGAGTAGGACGTCTGTTATTTAGAGTCACCATGCTGGGAACCGCGTCATAACTAACGATAATGAAAGTCATTACTTAGATGTAGTGACTTTCTATTTAATTTGAACGTATTTATGTCTTTAATAGAGTTAAAATGTTGAGAGGAGTGAACGGTAATGAAAAAAATCTTATATGCTTTAATGGGTTTATCTATATTTTTTACCGCTGCTTGTGGTACAGGTACTCATGAAAAGGAAACTGACACATCTGATACAAGTAGTTTAGGTGAGGAATCTAAGAAATCTAATCAGACAGAGAATGAAAATGCAGTAGGTAAAAAAGAACTTGAACGAGAAGAAAAGAAAACAAAACAAGCGGTAATAGAAAAGGTTTACTCACCTCGAACAGGCTACACCTATGTATATGAAAAATACAGTTCAGAAGGAACCTGGCTGAACGAGAAGATTGTGAGAGAAGTTTTATTTGAAGAAGATGGATTTACGCAAATCCTAGTTACTGATCCAAATGGAGAAAAAAGTACCGAATTTTACTATGAAGACGAAGATGGATTTTATCAAGTAATGTATACGGATGGAGAGCACTTAGAGAACAGGATTGAGGCTGTAAAAGAAAAAGACCGAATTTTATTAATAAGATATCCATTAGAGGTTGGGAGTAAATGGGATGATTCATACGGGAACTCATATGAAATTACCAGCTTGGACCAAGAACCAGATTTCTTTTCATATATAGAAGTAGACGAGACACTATTGAATGAGAAAAACGACATGTTCTCTAAGAATGTGTCCATCTCAAAAGTATATAAAGCAACAGGAATGTTTGGACCCTCTAAAACATATATCTCAGGTCTAGGATTAATACTTCATCCCGATTATTTTTCGAATGAATCAGCTGATTACGAAGGTGATTTTTATTCTTTGTCCAAAGTCTATGCAGGTGCGTCACAGGAGCTTGCTATTGATGAGGACCTAATCGAATTGGGTAAGCAGAGAGTAAGAGAAACAATAGGAGATGAACCTGACTGGGAAGAAGGATACGAAATCCATTATGCATACGAGGAAGATGGAGGGCTACTCTATCAAGTATCTAAAGTAGTGGATACAGGTCGTGTTTCTATTTATGACACTTACATTTTTTACCCGGAGACAGAAGAAGTCGTTTCACTACGTTAAAATAAATTCGGGTGGTGCCTGTCACCACCCGAATTTTCTTGTTTCACAGTAATTGTTCCACGAGTATATAGAAAGAGTTAGGTTCATGAACCTAACTCTTTCTTTGTATTTTTTCTTTGTATTTATTTTTTGTACCTATATGTAATTAAATAGCCAAATATTACTACGGTGATTCCATTAAAAAGGTGCGAAATTTGTCGATAATAGTAGAAATAATGGTTTTATGGGGTGGCTGGGTTGTCGTCTAATAGTTTTATACTTATATCTTTTATTATTATATTTTTGGGTGTTTTTGCTGCCTTTTTACTTTTTAGACGTGCACAACATTCTAAGATTTGGTTGATAGCGGCTTCTGTTACACAGGGATTAAGTATCACCTGCATGCACTTTGTGGGGATGCTGACGATTCATAACCACGATATTACCTACAATGTAGATTACTTGCACCTTTCTATCATCACTTCCATTCTATTTTCGTATGTAGGTTTATTTTTAATAAAGATAGGAAAAGAGAGAAAGTTTGTTTTGGTATTAGGAGGATTGACATTAGGATTAGGTGTTTATGCGCTTCATGTAATGGCATTAGAAGCGATTGCCCCCGTTACGATCCTATACCACATAAATGGTACGACGTTATTTTTTGGAGCCTTGCTTCCTTTTACTTTGACGGGACTTGTTTTTTATGGACAAAGGGCGGGAACTGTCATTAAGCGTAGTTTAGTAGGGAGTCTATTATTTTCGATTGGTACGATTACTCTTCATTACTACAGTATGGCATCCATTCATGCCCATCAGTTTATTACTAATGATTCTGACATTACGGAAAGTACAGCAGTAGTGCTCGGGATTATTTACTCGATTATTTTAATTTTAATGATGGTTTTATTATACGTTGCTTACCTTGACCGGAAATATGCAGAGAAGGTAGCAGAAAATACGACTGTAGAAGAAGCAAATGCTCACCTCACCACCATACTCGAATCCATTCAAAACGGAATAGCTGTATTTAGTGCAAATGGTGATATTACGTTTATTAATGAATTAGGGAAAAAAATTCTATCATTATCAGACAAAGAAATCGCCGGGAAAAAGTTTCACTCACCACTATGGGACTTTTATTTGCCAAATGGAGAACCGGTAGCATTTGATCAACGGCTATATAATTTAATTAAGCAAACGAAGCGCTCCATTTCTAATTATGAATTAATTTATCAGAAAAAGTTCCAACATCCTGTATTACTAACAATGAACGGCTCTCCTTATTTTAATAAAGCTGGTGAGGTGCAAGAAGTAATCATTTCATTTTCGGATATTACCGAGAAGCGGAGCCAGGAGATTGAGCTTTTTGAGAAAAAAAGCAAGATTGAAGCGATGTACAAAAATACTTCATTTGGCATTTTGTTATTAGATTTTCAGGCTACTATATTGGAGGCCAATCCAGTTATTGAGGAGATGCTTGGATTTTCTATTGAAGAACTCAATGAGAAAAGTCAAAAGTACTTTTTTAAAAAGGTATTTCCTGCAGCGATGAAAAAATTGCTTCCTAAAGGTCAATTTTTCCAAATTGAACAACAGTTTAGTCATAAAGATGGTTCACCAAGATGGGGGAAGCTGACGATTTCCTTGATCTCACTTTCCGAAAGTGATGCGGAACCTTATATTCTTTGTATTGCGGAAGACACGACGAAAGCAAGAGAGATGGAGATTTCACACTTATTGAAGGATGCCGAACTACGAGTATTACAATCTCAGATTCACCCTCATTTCTTATTTAACACGTTGAACTCCATTGTTAGTTTAATTCGTGTCCAACCAGATTGTGCAAGGCATATTACCGTACAACTCGCTAACTATATGAGACTAAATGTGCAGCATACAGAAGTAGATTTAGTTCCATTATCAAAGGAACTCGAGCATCTTCAAGCGTATTTAGAAATCATTACTATTCGTTTTGGAGAAAAAATTAAGATTGTGGTGGATGGGCTGAGTCCAGATGACTACAAAGATGTTTTTATACCGCCGTTTACCCTTCAGCCACTTGTTGAAAATAGTATTGAACATGGATTATCGACAAGGCGTGAGGGAGGAGTCATTTCCATCTCGTTAACTCCTAAAAATGGAGGAATAGAGGCTTCAATTAAGGATAACGGAACTGGAATAAAGGACGAAATAATAAAGCAGTTAGGACATGTTAGGGTGTCAAGTAAAGATGGTAACGGAGTCGGAGTATACAACGTCAATCAGCGTTTGGTCATGCTGCTTGGAGGAGAATCGGGGCTAGCTATATCGTCTGAGGAAGGTCGCGGTACTTCAATTACCTTCTTTTTACCAATAAAAAACGAAAGGATGGAAGCAGTATGATTAAGGTCATGATTGCCGAGGATGAGAGACTGGCACGTGATGAGTTGGAGTACTTACTTAAACAAGAATCTGATCTTCAGTTGTTACCAAGTGCGGGTGATGGGAAAGAGCTTTTAGCTTTAGTCGATGAGCATCATCCTGATGTTATTTTTATGGACGTTCGTATGCCGGAAATGGAAGGAACAAAAGCGGCAGCGCTGCTTAGCTCTAAACCAGGTGGTGGCCCCTTAATCGTGTTTTGTACGGCTTTTGAACAATTCGCTCTAGAGGCATTTGGATTAAATGCCGTCGATTATCTTTTAAAGCCTTATGAGGTATTAAGACTAAAAGAATGTTTAAAACGTGTAAGAGAACGATACCATTCCATTCACGCGCAAACTAGTCCAGCACCTGGGATTGATCGAATTGTGGTGGAAGAAGGAGAAAATATTATTATTCTTGAACCAAAGGATATTATTTTTGCTGAAAAGGATGAAAAACATCTCATTATTCATACAGGTAAGCGAAAAGTAAAAACCAGAATGTCTATTCAACAATTTGAGGATTCCTTCAATAAAAATCAACAGTTTTTAAAACCTCATCGTAGCTACTTGGTTAATATTGACCATATTAATGAGATTAGACCATGGATGAACGGAGCTTACAATATTGTGTTAAGAGAGGATCAAGATACAAGAATCCCGGTTTCACGAACCTCTATTAAGACAGTGTTGTCGGTTCTGAATCAGAAGTAAAGAGCTAAGATGGCAATGGTTAAAGAGTTTGAGCTCTTATTCCGAAAAGCAAGTGTTCTTGGTTAACCGTTAGTAACTAAAATTCGACAATTCATGTGCACATCATTACATTTCCATCTGTAATAAACTGTAATGGTGTAGTTTCAATTATTATATAAGGAGCAGCATAATCGACGAAAGTAGAGGATGGAGGCGGAGGGAGCTTGATTGATTCTTTAAAATTAGATAAGCGGGTAAAAAACTTACTGCTCATTTTGAGGGAAAAAGATTTGGTTACCTACAGGCATTCAGTCCGTGTTGCAAACATTGTCCATTTTATATGCGTAGAATGGGAGCTACCTAATGTTGAATTGATAACTCGTTCGGCATTATTACACGATATTGGTAAACTCAGAATTCCTACTCATATCTTGGATAAAAACGCTAAGTTAAATGAGGAAGAATGGACACTGATGAAGAATCATGCAAGTGATAGCTTCGATATTCTTCATTCACTTTTCTCACCAGATGAAATAGATTTTCAAATGATCCGACATCATCATGAAAATGAAGATGGGACAGGTTATCCAGTCGGTTTAAAATCTACCAACATTTCATATAACACAAAGCTTATTAGGATTATAGATAGCTATGAGGCAATGACGGGAATTAGACCTTATAGAAAACCGTTAACGAAAGAGGATGCTATTGGAGAGTTAAAGCGATATAGTGGGATTTACTACGATCGTGATATGCTTGAGCGTTTTCATTACACCATTAATAAAGAAGTGTCAGCTGTCGCGAAATCGTCGTATGTTGTAGGTAGTCATATTCTGTAGAGACGCGACCGAGTGAAACCGCAACTTACTAGTTTCCGCTTGTACAAACTAAATACTCACAACCTATGGACGAACTGTTCATAGGTTTTTTCATGTATGTTAAGGAATTAATGGAAGAGAACTAGCATTGAAGTAGGTCGTAAATACCACCTATTATAGGATGGCAGGACTTCAATTTTGCTTTTTCACATCATCCAATCGAGCCAAAATGACTTTTGCAAACCTACCGTCCAATGCTTCAAGCGGGTATAGCTCAACATTCCCTGAATCATAAATAAAAACAATCTTATAAAGTTTATCATTATAAACGACAATTTCGCCTATCTTCATAGTCTGGACCCCATTAATTTTACATTTACATTTGCAGAAATTCTCTTTTATAAAATCTTATTTCGTATTATTGTTGCTTTCGTAAAAATTCCAAAAGCCGGAGAGTTATATCTCAGAACAGGTAGGTTAGAAAACAACAAAGTCTTAGAAAACATTCATGAGCAACTGCTCTCAACCCATATATGAAAATTAGCTACCTTCTTAAATGAAGATTTTTTTCACAGAAAAGAGCCTTAATAAAAGAGCAACCGAAGTACCTCGTTAGGAGTTTTGTCCTGTTTTTGACAATTCTTATCTGAAAAATAGTTATATAGTAACAGTAGCATAATTCGACAAAATTGTTTATTGGGAAACTTACCTCAAAAAAACATCACTTAACTATCATTTTTTACGACTTTTCATCATTTTTTTCCTAAAAAGCCCCCTTTTGCACCATTTGAGATGTGCTCAATTACACTCCAACGTTTAATCACCCTCTAGAGAGGTAACTCTATGAATAAGGAAACAAGATGCAAAAGGAAAAAATAATGCATAAGGAAACAAAAATGCATAAAGAAACAAAAATGCTTCAACACATTAAAGGAGTGGGGGCCAGGCCCCCGGTGCGGTGAAGGGATAAAGTAACTGATGAAAAATAGGTGCGTTTATGAGAGCTAGGTTTGTGTGGGGGATGTTTGGTTTGTTGGTTTTGGGGTGTGTTATTGGTTTTAGTTCTAGCTGGGATGGCAGTGTGAGAAGTAGTTATTCGGAGGCTGAGTTGGAGGAACGAAGGGAGCTGGCGTTGAGTTGGTTGGCGCGGCAGTTGGATCCTATTGTTTATCCGGTGCAGATTGAGTTTATTGATAGATATGATGTAGATTATTCAGGTCGTATAGAAGGAAGGGTGGCACTTGAGTCTCTGTTTGCTAGTAAGGAAGACTCTGCTGAGGTGAATCTTGCTGATTATGAGGTGTGGATTTATTCTTTGGCTTCTAAACAAGCGCTTGAACCTGTTTTGCCGGAGCTTCAAGAAAAGCTGTCGATACGGCAAGATGGCACCTTCGAATCGGGTTGGTCTGCCAAAGGAAAGAAGATTGCGAGAGTGGTGGAAAAGAAGAGTGGCTTGATGGTAGGGACGACTGAGGTCACACTTTATCCATTAATCCGTTCTTATTTTGTTCCTACAGATGACCCGATGAGTAGAACGGGAATTGCGCGAAGAAGCTGGCTTTATGATAATGCCTTGGCTGTCATTTCTTTTTCGTTAGCGGCTGACCAGGAACGAGCCGAGTCTATTCTAAAAAGCTTAGAGAAGTTACAGAATGCGGATGGTTCTTTTGGGTTTGCTTTTGATGTGTATGATGGTGTCTTGGATGAAACGAAGCGAAGTGGATCGATTGCGTGGATGGGTGATGCGGTAGTTAAGTATGAAGCAGCTTTTGGAGATTCCTCTTATCGCCATATGGCAGAGGCGATTGCTGCGTTTCTATATACTCAACAGAATCCTGAGACAGGAAGTATAAAGGGTGGTCCTGATACAGATTGGTATTCAACCGAGCATAATATTGATGCCTATTTCTTCTTTAGAGATTTCGCCAGCTTAACCGGAGAGAATCAATATGCTGAAATCGCAAAGGACATTAAACAGGCACTATTACAACACCATTGGAATGAAGACGAAGAGAGATTTAATCAAGGGATTGATGATTTGGCTGAAGCACTTGATGCCAACTCATGGGGTGCTATCTTTTTACAAGCTATTGGTAGGGAAGACTTAGTAGAATTAGCTATAAATTACATAGATACCTTTAAGGTTGAAAATGCCACAATGTTGTCTAGTTCCAACCTATCCACCTATAATAGGGCCTATTCAACCAATCATCCCTTAATGGGGTACAAACCATATGGTAAAGGCTACGATCAACCACCGAGCATCGTCTGGACTGAGGGGACATGGGGAGTGATTAACCTTCTCATGAGGGAAAATCAGCCCGTCGATGACCTACTACATTCCATGTTTGCCATGCAAGAGGCAGATCCATTTGGAGGGATTGTTTACAGTAACGAAAGGATTGCTGAAACACCATACCAGTTCTATGTCTGGCCAGCAGTTGCAAGCACCGCGTGGCAATATATTACGTTGGAAAATCCACGTGCAATATGGGATGATAAGAAGTAGAATAAGAGAGAAATTTGACAAAAGAATTCTCGATTGTCACTCTCGAAATGTTACATAGATAAAGGGTGTTGAAATGGAAGAGAACGTGAAAAGTAGAATACGGCTTTATATTTATTTTTTCGTGATGTTTGGAATTGTTGCGGTTATTACCTCGCCTTTTTGGCTGTGGTACATAAAAGCAGAAACAGAATTTAATGTGTTAATTGTAGATAAGACAGTTCCTGATTTTTCACATCGTGAACATAAAGGATTTACTTGGGTTTTAAATCAAAATAAGTATCAGCAAGCAGATCAAACGAACTATGATTATTCAACAGATTATGTCGGCTTTCATCCAAAAGAAGGACAAGCATATGACATTAAAGAATTGCCAGAAGACATGTCAGGCTATGATCTTTTGTATATTACAGATGGATATGGCGTGTATGAAGAAGAGTTTTATGGCTCCAATCAGCAAGGAGCTCGGTCTGAAAGCTTATATGGAGGTATGACGAGTGACGAAGTGGCCGCGATAAAAAATGCTGTGACAAAACATAATACGCCATTAATCGTCGAGTTTAATACATTTGCTAATCCTACCGAGCCAAAGGTTAGAGAGGAATTCTATGAATTACTAAATCTGAGATGGAGCGGTTGGATCGGTCGTTATTTTGTAGATTTAAGTAATGAAGAGGTACCTGTTTGGGTGAAGACGAACTATCAAACCCAAAATGACCGGACTTGGGACTACACTGGAAGTGGCTTAGTATTTGCCGATGAAAAAGATAAAATCGTGGTCATTGATCAAAACGGTCTACAAGAAGGCGGCGTGCTTTTTAACTATACAGAAAATGGCTATAAGCAGTTAAAGGGTAAAGGAGAAGAGACGTATAATTACTGGTTTGATATTGTGACAGCCTACAATGAAGAGGAGGTGCTAGCTACTTATACCCTCCCATTAAACGGTGAAGGGAAAAAGCAGCTACAGGACTATAATATACCTGAAGTGTTTCCGGCTGTTATCCATCAAAATTCCAGTATTCAGACGTACTATTTTGCCGGAGATTATGCTGATCAAGATGAGGTTCCGTCTTTATATCAGACAATCGGACTAAAGAAATGGCGAGAACATTTCTCCTCAGACCCTGAAGGAAGTACCGTGCCTTTTTATTGGAAGGTATACGTGCCGATGATGGACGGTATTCTACAGCAAATGATCAACAAGTCGTCAGAGGAAGCAAAAGCCAAGCCAAGCCAAGAAGTGAAGAACGACGAAGGTGTAAAACTAGTTGGGAAATCCGGTGAACAATATTTACAGGTTTATCGTGACGGAAAATGGGAGGACCTCTTAATTAAAGGGGTAAATATGGGGATTGCAAAACCCGGTACGTTCCCTGGCGAAGCCGCTATTACCAAGCAGGAATATGCAAGATGGTTCAAGCAAATCGGTGATATGAATGCTAACTCAATTCGTGTTTACACCGTTCATCCACCTGGATTTTACGAAGCCTTATATGAGTATAACCAAACGGCGGATGAACCTATTTACTTATTTCATGGTGTTTGGCTGAATGAGGAAGTTTTTAAGACGGGAGACGCATATCTAGAAACCACTGTGAAATCTTTCAAGGAGGAAATAGAACGTACTGTTGATTTATTACATGGTCAAGCCACTCTGCCTGAAAAATCAGGTCATGCTAGTGGAGAATATCATTTTGATCTATCTCCGTATGTCCTTGGTTATATATTAGGGGTTGAGTGGGATCCTCAATTTGTTTTGAGTACGAACGAGAAACATCCATCTAAAAAGGATTTCACTGGTAAATATATATACACCCAACTTGCTAATCCTTTTGAGATTTGGCTTGCTGAAATGATGGAGTTTACCATTGCATATGAGATGGAGAAATATGACTGGCAGCATTCGATGAGCTTTACAAACTGGGTAACAACTGATTTGCTTAAACATCCGAGTGAGACAGATTTGACAGAAGATATGGTGTCGATTAATCCAAATGTTATTCATTCAACGGATCAGTTTAAGGCTGGCCAATTTGCTTCTTATCATATTTACCCTTACTATCCTGAGTTCCTCAATCATCAAGAGAACTATGTCAATTATGTGGATCATCGAGGCGAAAAAAACAATTATGCTGGCTATCTAAATGAAATGAAACGTGTTCATTCGATGCCACTAGTTGTGGCCGAATTCGGTGTACCTGGCTCACGAGGCATTACCCATCTAAATGTACATGGCAAGGATCAAGGTGGACATTCTGAGCAGGAACAGGGGGAAATGGTAGTTGAATTATTCGAAGATATCGTTCAAGAGAAGTTAGCGGGTGGAATGGTATTTATTTGGCAAGATGAATGGTTTAAACGAACATGGAACACCATGCGATATGATAATCCAGATCGTCGTCCTTTCTGGTCTAATATCCAGACTAGTGAGCAGAATTATGGGCTACTGAGCTTTGACCCTAGTGAAAAAGGCTTTAAAATTAGGGTGGACGGAAATTCAGAAGAATGGGTTAATACTTCTGGCTTTCTATACGAGAATGAAGGGAAAGGGCCTATCAACAGTGTGGCGATGGATCACGATGAGCGTTATGTGTATGTAAAACTTGAATATGAAAATCCAATGGATTGGAAGAAAGAACGCTCATACGTTTTATTAAATACGATACCGAATCAAGGGCAATCTTCCGTTGCAAATGGAGTAGAGCAGGAAGCAACAGGTGTTGATTTTGTATTAGAGTTGACTGGTGAGGATATCTCAAGACTTGTAGTGGACAGCTATTATGATCCTTTTTATCATGAATTCGCTGTTGAATCCAATATGCTTGAAGAGAATCCAGCCATTGAAATGAAGAACAACGGAATCTACTCCCCAATTCGATTAGTCCTAAATTTTGAAACCGTTAGAACTCAAGGTGATGGGACTAAGAAGGTGATTCCATTAGAGTATGTCGAAACTGGAAAACTACAGTTCGGAAACGCAAACCCTGAAGACGATGACTACAATTCACTAACTGATTTGGCCGTAAGCGACGATCAAAAAACAGTGGAAGTCAGAATCCCTTGGATGATGTTGAACTTTAAAGATCCGTCTCAACATGAGATCATTGGTGATCTGTATTCAAACACTGCCTTGGACATTCCAAGTACCTTTATTGAGGGAATTAGAGTAGGAGTTGTCCATACCACAAGCGACAATGAGGTCTTACAAAGGTATCCAAACACTCTAACAGATGAGAGTTCCTATAAGATGTATCAATGGGAAAAGTGGGATGTACCACAGTTTAAAGAGAGATTGAAGAAATCGTACTATAAGATGCAAGAGTTGTATGGCAACATAAAGCAACCACGCTAGTTTTTCTAGCGTGGTTTTCCTTATACCTAGAAAAAAGACTGCCCGGGGAGCAGTCTTTTCTATGATCTAACCATTAGCACCAAGCGGCACCAACAATGATTAACAAGATGAATAAAACAACGATTAATGTGAAAGTGCTACCTCCATGATAAGCACCTGCTACTGGAGCTGTATAACCACAACCACCGAAACCATGACCATATCCGTGCATGAAAATTCCTCCTTCAATTTATTGTGAAAAAATCAAATTAGTATCCAACGTAAGCTGAACCAACAATGATTAACAGAATGAACAATACAACGATTAGTGCAAAACCTGCACCGTATCCACCAACTGCACTCATGATTACACCTCCAAGTACGTTTGTTATACTCTATGTGCCTCTGGCCTGTACCGGGTGGGTGTTTGCCCACTGTACAGAAAAATGGGCGTTCTGTTTTCGGAAAGGTATTTTAATAGGTAGGAGGTTAAAGCAAAATCTATACAAGAATAGTAAGCGAGAGAGCGCTACTGCCTAAATATGGAGTGTAAAATATTTGTAAAAGTTCTCAAATCTTCGGTTAAAGCATGTATAATAAAAAAACAAATAATGTCGAAACTTGAAAGAAGACATCGTGGGGTATTAAGACATGTTTAGTTCTGGCAGTAGAGCTCGAAAATTGATAGGTTATCTTTCTCTTACCATTCTTGCCATTATAGGGAATTATTTTAATATAGAACTTTTTCTAGGCATTCACTTTATCTTCGGTTCGGTGTTTGTCCTATTAATCGTTCATTATTACGGCTATAGATGGGCGATTCTTTCAGCCTTTCTTTCAGGGGTTTACACTATATTTTTGTGGGACCATCTTTTTGGCATGCTTTATTATGTTATGGAAGCTTTAATTGTGGGTATGCTCTACTACAAATTTAGAAAAAATTTAGTTATATGTGCTTTATTGTATTTTGTAGCAATTGGCATACCATTTTCTTATTTAACGAATATGGTTTTTCTACATCTTGACTACATGAATTCAACAATGATTATGTTGAAACAGGGAATTAACGCAATTCTAAATGTTGTCCTTGCTAACCTAGCAATTATTACTTTAGAAATGACAAAAATCGCGAACACCAGAAGAAGGATCTCTCTTCAAGAAATAACCCTGAATATGCTACTCATCTTCTTTTTAATACCAGTTGTTTCTGCGTTAATACTCATTGGTAAAGATGAGCTACAAGAGACAAAACAACATATAAAATATGAGATTGACGAAACGACGAATTTGTTAAAAACAAGAATTGAACAAATCCACGCAAATTCTCTTACTTCTTTATATACGGCCGCGAATAAAATCAATGTATACGGTTTAGAGAGTAAATCTGACATATATACGGAATTAATGGGCATAGTGAGCTCAAATCCTATGTATGAAGCTATTTATGTTAGTGATATTAATGGTAATGTTATCCAAAGCTATGGAAAGAATGCCTATAATTTTTATGAATTTGATTTCAATAATAGTTTTGGAAGTGCAGATGAACAAGGACGTCCCTATCTTTCAAATGTATTTATGTTAAGTCCATCACATCCGACTGTTTCCTTAACAGTACCTATTGTTTTCAATGGAAATCAAATCAAAGGATATGTTGTTGGGGTTATTAAACCATCCATATTTAAAAAAGCCATTCTTGACATGAAAAAGGACCTAGTAGATATCACCATTATTGATCGATTTGAGCAAATTGTTGCAACGAATAAGGACAATGATCAAAGAGACTCTCAAAAACTGCTAATAAGTAGTAATGAAGTCTTTTATAATACGGAACAGGGATCTAGCCTTGAAGACGCAGTTAACTTTCCACAAGAGTGGGCGGCACTGTCTTATAGTAAGGTAACACAGATAAGTAAGGAAATTCCTTGGAGTATACATGTGAAAGTTCCCCTAACTAAGTATGTTTCTAATTTGTATAACCAATTTATCAATTTATTTATTTTAGTTTTCATCGTTTCAGGCGTTACTGTAATCATCTCTTTCGTATTAAGTAAGTGGATTCAACGGTCTTTTGCCAAAATAGCCGATTTGACCACTAATTTACCTTCTAAGATTATGGAAAGTGATTCCATAACATGGCCTACTATGCATACGATGGAGCTAGGAGATATTGTTAGTAATTTTAAAACAACTGAACATAAGCTAAGAAACATGTTTACGGAAGTATATGAAGCGAAACAAAAGCTTGAGTTTTTGGCGCATTATGATCAATTAACCAAGCTTTATAATAAAACTTTTCTGCAACATTATTTCTCTGAAAATGAAGAAAAGCAATCGTTTCAAAGAATGGCTTTGTTTTTTATCGACCTAGACCGGTTTAAGATTGTCAATGACACATTAGGTCATGAATCAGGAGATGTATTACTACTCGAAGTGTCAGAACGAATCAAGGCAATGAGCAATAAAGAATATATTGTATCAAGAATGGGTGGAGATGAATTTATCATTCTGATCCCTGATTATCAGGATCTTGCTGAAATTGAATCGAAAGCTAAGCAAATAACATCATCCTTGTGTGAACCTTATAAGCTAAAGGGTAGTGAATATTTCTTATCGGCAAGTATTGGAATTAGTCTTTATCCGGAAAATGGTAAGCAACTCAATACATTAATTAAAAATGCGGATATCGCTATGTACACAGCGAAGGAATCTGGGAAAAATAATTATAAGTTTTATAATTCAGAGATTAACCTGGAGATTATTTCTAAAGTCGAAGTTGAAAATGAGTTAAGACAGGCGATTGAGAAAAATCAACTTGAACTGTATTATCAACCGCAGGTGAACTTAGAAACAGGCAAAATTGAAGGAGTAGAGGCTCTCGTTCGATGGTTCCATCCTACCCTTGGTTTTGTATCTCCAGGCTCGTTTATTCCTATTGCTGAAGAAACAGGATTAATCATTCCAATCGGGGAATGGATCCTAAACAAGGCTTGTAGAGATTTGAAAACCTTCCAACAAACAGGCGGAGATCAACTAACGATGTCAGTTAATATATCTATGAGTCAGTTCCTCCACAGCAAGCTATTACAGTCAGTTGCGGAGGCGATTAACAGTAGTGGCATTTCTCCTCGTCAACTAAAGCTTGAGATTACAGAAAGTGTGGCAATGTCACAGCCAGATCAGGTCATTAACAAGCTTGAGGAATTAAAGGAACTTGGACTTGAGTTGGCACTTGATGATTTTGGAACAGGGTATTCTTCTTTAAATTACTTAAAACGACTTCCTGTTGATGTGTTAAAAATAGACCGTGCATTTATTCAGGAAATTGATCAAGATGACGATGATATGATTATTGTCAAAGCATTAATTGAGGTTGCCCACAGTTTGGATATGGTTGTTATTGCCGAGGGTGTTGAAACGAAAGAGCAACAGGACATCTTGAGAACTATCAACTGCGATCAGATGCAAGGCTATTACTTTAGTAGACCTGTAGCCATGGATGAGCTAGAAATCATGTTAAAAGCGAAACCGACAGTCTTGCATTAGGCTGTTGGTTTTTTATTTAGGCTGCTATCGCAACACGTGGCAGTCATGCCGCGTTCGTTTGTTTTGGTCTCTTTTTGCGTTTACCGCGTAGAAATGAAATAGGAGGTAATCGTATGAATTTTTCTAGCCGAGATCGACAGCTTACCTTAGAAAGCTTATCTCAAACCAAGCTTGATGTATTAGTCGTTGGTGGAGGAATTACGGGTTGTGGAATTGCGTTAGACGCAACGACTCGTGGTTTCAAAACAGGTCTAGTCGACATGCAGGATTTTGCCGCAGGTACGTCAAGTCGTTCGACGAAGCTCGTACATGGCGGCTTACGTTACTTAAAGCAGTTTGAAGTAAAGATGGTTGCAGAGGTAGGGAAAGAACGAGAGATCGTGTATGAAAATGGACCACATGTGACAACACCCGAGTGGATGCTTCTTCCTCTTCATAAAGGAGGGACGTTTGGTAGATTGTCTACTTCTCTTGGTCTAAGAGTCTATGATTTTTTAGCTGGTGTAAAAAGAAGTGAACGTAGACGTATGTTAGGTGTGAAAGAAACGCTGGTGAATGAGCCGCTCATTAAAAAAGAGGGCTTAAAGGGTGCCGGATACTATGTGGAGTATCGAACAGATGATGCTAGGTTAACAATCGAGGTATTAAAAGAAGCTGTTCACCACGGTGCACAGGCCATTAATTATGCGCGGGTAGTTGAGTTGTTATATAAGAATGGCAAGGTCATTGGTGCTGAGGTTGAAGATCAAATTACAAAGAAACGGTATGAAATACGTGCGAAAAAAGTGGTGAATGCAACGGGACCGTGGGTAGATACGTTAAGGAAACAGGACCGGTCGAACAACGGTAAACACCTTCGTCTAACGAAGGGGGTTCATCTTGTCTTTGATCAGTCGAAATTTCCACTGAAGCAGGCCGTTTATTTTGACACACCTGATGGTCGAATGGTTTTTGCGATTCCTAGAGATGGGAAAACGTATGTCGGAACAACAGATACTTTTTTTGATGAAGAGCCGAGATATCCAAAAATGACCCAGGAGGATGCATGCTATATCATTGATGCGATTCGTTTTATGTTTCCTGAAGTAGACGTGAGTCCAGTTGATGTGGAGTCCAGCTGGGCAGGTGTTCGGCCTCTTATATATGAAGAAGGGAAAGACCCGTCGGAAATCTCACGTAAGGATGAGGTATGGGAGTCGGAATCAGGTCTTATTACGATCGCAGGAGGAAAGCTAACGGGCTATCGAAAAATGGCTGAGATGATAGTAGACCTCATTGTGGAAAGCTCTGTATTTAAGTATAGATCAACGTTAAAAAAAACGTGCCAGACCAAACAACTGCCGATTTCAGGCGGACATGTAAACGGGTCGAAAAATTTAAATACTTATATTGCTTCCCATGTAGAAAAAGCCATAGAGATGGGTTTTACGGAAGAGCAATACTTGTTACTGGCCCGTCGTTATGGTTCCAATATAGAAGAGCTGCTGGAGATCGCGACAACTTACAATCGTCATGAATCCAGATTGCCTTTAGAAGTGTATGTCCAAGTCGAATATAGTCTCAGGTCCGAGATGGCTTATAAACCGGTTGATTTTTTTATTAGGCGAACGGGTGCATTATTTTTTGAAATTGATTGGGTACAGAAATGGAAAAAGCCGGTCATTGAATACATGGCAAAGCAGTTAAAGTGGAAGGCAGAGCAAAAATACGCTTATATGAAAGAGCTGGAGCAAGAACAGAGTTACGCGACTACTCCTGATGAAAAATAAGATACTCCCACGGCTAGGTTTGGCTGTGGGATTTTTTACGTTTGTGCAATTAATCGGAGTTTGTGTGCAATTCGCTCGAAGTACTGTGCAATTATCCCAAACTACTGTGCGATTTTCTTCATTTACTGTGCAATTCGATCTCAATTGGCCTGGAAAAGCTAAAAAAATCACCCTAATAACCCCAAAACACACTTCAATCATTTGTGAAACCCCTTAAAACCTGTTAGCGTATAAGTAAAAAGGAGTGATTAGCATGTCTTTTACTGACCAGGTCGTCGTTGTAACAGGTGCTGCAAACGGAATTGGAAAGGCAGTTACCCTTATGTATGCAAAAAAGGGGGCAAAGGTCGTTCTCGCCGATATAAATGAAACTGCTGGAACAGAAGTGGTTCAACAAATAAAAGACGATGGCGGCGAAGCTATATTTGTGAAAACCGATGTACGAAAAGAAGAAGATATTATTACGCTTATGAAGAAAGCAAAGGCTACCTATCAACAAATTAATGTACTCATTAACAATGCTGGGAAAAGTGTGTTTACCTCTCCTTATGAGCTAACGGTAGACGAGTGGGATGATATGATTAACACCAATCTACGTAGTGTTTTTCTCGGTTCACGTGAGGCAGCGAAGTATATGAGAGAGAATCAGGATGGTGGCGCGATTATTAACATTGCGTCAACTCGTGCGATCATGTCAGAGCCTTCATCAGAGGCATATGCGGCGACAAAGGGTGGAATTGTATCCATTACACATGCGCTGGCTACCTCACTCGGCGAAGACCGTATTACGGTTAATGCTATTTCCCCGGGGTGGATTGAAACGGGTAATTATAAAAATTTACGTAAAATTGATCATGAGCAACATCCAGCCAAGCGAGTTGGTACACCAGAAGATATTGCGAGAGCGTGTCTATACCTCTCTTCTAAGGAAAATGATTTTATCACAGGTATTAATTTGGTAGTGGATGGTGGAATGACGATTAAAATGATGTATGAAGAATAAAAGTAAACTCTTAAATTATGTAAGTTTACAAAAAATCAAGCCTTTCTCTAAACTATTTTTTTGTATAAAATAGTTACATAAATATGTCGAAATTTGTAGAGTTTAAATATTCTGAAAACGGGAGATGCATCATGGAACTTAGGGTTGAGAAGATCTTAAAAATACTATGGCTGATGTCATTGATGGGTGCATGTATGCTACACGCCATCTATGTATTTTTTATGGATGAATTTTCTCAACCATATTTCTATATGCTCTTTACTTTGACGCTTGGTTTCTTGCCATATACGATTGTCCATCGCTATGTAAAGAAGAAATATCGAGGCGACTTTCTTTTTTTAAGTGTATGTTTTGTTATAACAGCATTAAGTCTATTGCTACCTTTTTATAATTATTTCTGCATGATTTTCCTACCTTTACTATCTATTCTTTTCAATAGTAAACGGTTATTTTACATAGGTAGTGTCTTCACGATTCTGGTTACTATTTATGGACTGTTCTTCCGTAACTATTATGTAGAAGTTCTTCCGATACAAGGAGTGATAGATCTAAGTTTCTTAATTACCTATCTTATTATTCTTGATTTCGTAGTAAGAGCCAATACGAACTACACGAGAAACTCCTATATTTATGATAAAACGGTAAACACGTTAATCTTAGCGGTAGAAGCGAAGGATGATTATACTCGTGGACATTCAATCAGGGTTTCCGATTACTCCATGCTGTTAGGTGAGCATATGAGTTCAATTGGTTATCAAGTTGATCTAGAATCTCTCCGGATTAGTTCGATTCTACATGATATTGGGAAATTAAATATTCCTCAAGAGATTCTGTCAAAAGAGGGGAAGCTGACGGAAGAGGAATATAATACGATTAAATTGCATTCGCAATATGGAGCGGATCTAGCCAAGGAACTAGGCTATCCCCGTTATATCGTTGAAAGTATCCTTCATCATCATGAAAGATTTGATGGAAGAGGATATCCAAAAGGCATTACAGATGAGGAGACTCCTCTAAATGCCAAAATCATTGCGATTGCAGATACCTTTGATGCGTTAACGAGCAATCGTTCTTACCGAAAAGCCTTTAGTGCTGAAGAGGCGAAAGCGATCGTACTAGATAGTATGGGTACGCAATTTAACGCGGAATTTAGCTCAATCTTTGAAGCGGTCTACCCACAATTTGTAGACTACCAAATGAATATAAAAGATAAAACCGAAAATACTTTTTCTAAAGTAATGTAAAAGCTTGTGTAGGTAGGGAAACCGCTGACACAAGTTTTTTTTATGATCTGTTGTAAAAAACGAATTGTTAGGTAGCCTTCTCTAGGAATTTATTCCTATAATAATCATATTTTTTTATGAAAATAGGAAGCGAGGGTGATAGGCATACCCTTACTTTTGACACAAAATGATAGTATAGAGTTACTATACGTTTTTATGAGAGGAGGAAGTCCTAGTGTTCTTACATCCAAGAGATGTTACCCACTTTCAAACATTGAAGCAAAGCGCTAAATTGGTTTTTCAGCTATTAGAGAATACGATTCAAATTAATACTTTTTTCATTGCAATTAATGATAGAAAAACGAATTACTTTATTGAAACCTTTAATCAAAAAGAGACGTTAGTGGAAGCCGGTTCCACGCTTCCCTTTGACGCAGTTTTCTGAAGTTTAGTTACAAAAGGTGGTCGGGAACCACTTATGATTACAAAGCTTTCTGAGTTTAATGCTCCAGCCTTTGAGTCAATTAAGCAAAAGCTTGGAGGAGAAGGTTGTTTTTTTGGTATTGCTTTATATGATCAGCATAATCGAATTATTGGAACGTTATGTGGTTTAGATACTAAGCCTTATGCTTTTACAGAACATCAAATGGGTCTGGCAATGTCACTTGGGCATCTTCTCTCACAGACCATTATCATGGAAGGATTATTGATAAAGGATACACTTACAAATTTATACAATCGTCATTTTGCTTCTTCCTATCTGGAATACGAAAAGAATGAAATCTTTGCACTTATCTATATGGATATTGACCGTTTTAAACTAATTAATGATAGTTATGGTCATCATATGGGAGATCAGGTTATTGTAAAAATCGCAGAGAGAATCGAGAGAAGGCTAGGTCCTGAAGGGATTGCGTGTAGGATGGGTGGAGATGAATTGTTGATTATCCATCCCAAAGCAGCATCTCTATCCGTAAATGAGTATCTTTATGAGGTGGAAAGGCTGGCTGAGGAATTCATTACGATTATTTCAGAGCCTATACTTATTCAGGAGATTGAATTATCGGTTTCAGTTAGCATAGGAATTTCTCTTTATCCACTTCATGCAAAAGATATGATAACACTGTTGAAAAATGCAGATATGGCGATGTACAAAGCGAAAAGAAATGGAACAAAAATTGAAGTGTACGACCGACATCAAGGCAAGACGTTAGCGAGGCAGCTAATGATTGAGAATGAGATGCGAAAAGCGTTAGAAAGAAATCAGTTTACCTTACACTATCAATCTCAATATGATTTGCAAACAGGTAAACTGAAGGGATTTGAAGCCTTAATTCGCTGGGATCACCCTCTATACGGATGGATCTCACCTGGGGAATTTATTCCCGTCGCAGAAGAAACAGGCTTAATTGTTCCGCTTGGGGAATGGGTCATAAAACAAGTGTGTGAAGATGGGGTAAAATGGTTGGAAAGAGGCGGACAACCTGTTCATTTTTCCCTCAATATCTCTTCTGAACAAATTAAATCAAAACGATTTGTTGAGAGAGTACAAGCCATTATTAAGAAATCTGGATTTGAACCAAGTATGTTGAAATTTGAAATTACGGAATCTATCTTCATGAATAACATGGATATTGCTGTACAGATTATCACGCGCTTAAAGGAGACTGGGTTATGGACGGCTCTTGATGACTTTGGCACGGGCTATTCGTCACTAAGTTACATCAAGCATCTCCCAATCGATTGCTTAAAGATTGACAGAGTGTTCATTAATGAAATACTAGAGAGCAAGGGTGATCAAGCAATCGTAAAAGCAATGATTACATTAAGTAATGAGCTTGGAGTTGGAGTGGTGGCAGAAGGAATTGAGAATGAACAGCAACATGAATACTTAAGGGAAAGTGGTTGTCACATTGGTCAAGGTTTTTATTATCAAAGACCGGTTCCGTTTGACACCATCTGCAGCAAATATATCCAGATAGAAACCTAGTTTTATAGAGTTCTCCTCTGCTTCCTATCGCACATTTATGAATCAGAGTGTATGATAAAGAAAAATGGAAGCGGGGGGCGATATCAATGAAAGCATTCTTGATTGGAATTCTGTCTTCGTGCTTTTTTGCGTTTACGTTTATTTTAAACAGAGCGATGGAACTATCAGGTGGGAGCTGGCTTTGGAGTGCTTCTCTTCGTTACTTTTTTATGGTCCCTTTTTTAGTTCTCATTGTTGCGCTAAGAGGAAATCTAAAGGAATTATGGAAAGAGCTTAAAGAACAACCAGTCGTTTGGTTAGTCTGGAGTTTTATCGGGTTTGGCTTATTTTATGGACCAATCACCTATGCCGCTTCCTCTGGTCCAGGATGGTTAGTAGCAGGGACCTGGCAATTTACCATTATTGCGGGGATTTTATTAACTCCCCTATTCGTCGATTCAACCGGGTTACGGAGAACCATTCCGGTAAAAAGTCTACTATTTTCAAGTTTAATTTTTCTTGGAATCCTCATTATACAGCTAGAGAATGCTGAAAATGGATTAACATGGAATCTTCTTTTAACAGGAGTCTTGCCTGTCATCATTGCCTCCTTTGCTTATCCGTTAGGTAATCGGAAAATGATGGAGCTATACTCTAGGAAGCTTGATACGTTTCAACGTGTTCTCGGTATGACACTTGCTTCGATGCCGTTATGGCTTATGTTAGCTATAGTCGGGTATACGACAGAAGGAGCACCAAGTACTAGTCAGGTAATCCAAACATTCTTAGTTGCGATTTCATCTGGTGTGATTGCCACGCTTTTATTCTTTTTTGCCACAGAACTGGTGAAAGATGATACAGGAAAACTAGCAGCAGTCGAGGCTACGCAATCTTCTCAAATATTATTTGTTATTCTCGGTGAAATGATCTTTTTATCAATTCCACTGCCTTCGTTTATTTCACTCATGGGTGTCGTGCTTGTCGTGATGGGAATGGTATTTCATAGTTTACTAAGTAAAAAGATGACCATTAAGAGAAACGTAAACAGACTCAGCGTGTAGGAGTCTGTTTACTTTTTGAAAGCGGTCCTCAAAAAAAGGGCCGTTCTACCGAAATATATAGTATGTGCTGTTTGAATTTGGAGGCTGTAATGAAGACAATTAAACTAACTATCACCATCGTTTCATTATTTCAATGCTTGCTCCTATTTCCTGTCTCGACAAAAGCCGAAGAGTTAAGTCTTCATAGTGAAAGTGCCATTTTACTGGATGCCAAAACCGGTTTAGTTTTATATGAAAAAAATAGTCATGTTCAGATGTATCCGGCTAGTATTACGAAGCTTGTCACGGCAATCGTTGCAATAGAGGAAAGCAATCTTAGCGATGAAGTCGTAGTTAGTGAGAATGCTAGAAACGTAGAAGGTACTCGCGTGTATCTGGAGGAAGGCGAGATTGTTACGGTAGACAAGCTCCTTCAAGGACTCATGATTAATTCTGGAAATGATGCCGGGGTGGCAATCGCCGAGCATATGCATGGAACAGTAGAAGGTTTTGCTGAACATATGAATGCTTTTGTTCAGGAAAAGGTCGTTGTCACAGATACCTCTTTCAAAAATCCTCATGGTTTATTTCACGAAGAGCATTATACAACAGCTTATGATATGGCTCAAATCATGAGGTACGGGATGAAAAATGAAGAATTTAAGAAATTGATTAGTATCAAATCAATGCCCTGGAAAGGTCAGAGCTGGGAAACGGTTCTCTATACTCACCACCGCATGATGCTAGATCTACCATATGAAGGAGTCATTGGTGGTAAAAACGGATATGTACAAAAATCAGGGTTTACGTTAGTCACCGTTGCGCAAAGAGGTGAAACTCAACTCATTGCTGTGACCATGAAGGCAACGGGAAAGAAGCAGCCTTATCAAGACACGAAAACGTTATTTGATTACGGTTTTAAACATTTTGATACAAGCCGTATACCTGAGTCACTGTATGTTGACGTCAATCAAACTTTGCCAGAGGATATGAAACAAGAAATAGAAACTCAGAACATGGAACGCATAGAAAGTGAACAGAAGGGGAATGAAGATTCACGTTCAGCCTCACTGATTTTACCGCTTACCCTAATCGGCATGATTTCACTCTTCTTCATCATTAAATTCAGGCAGAAGAAGCAATATAGGTTTAAATAGGCAGTTTTTTATAAAATAGGCTGTGTTAGAGTACAGTGTTGATTTTTAGTAGAGTTGATTGAAGTGGAAGGACGCGAGACTCCTGTGGGAGAGCGGGTCGCGGGAGACCCCACAGGCACGGTTTTCGCCGAGGAGGCTCCCGGACTCGCCCACGGAAAGCGAGTGTCCTGGAACGAAAATCAACAACAAGGTTTAACAGAGCGATAAAATAAGAAACAAATTTTTAGCGAAAGAATCTATAAATAAGTAGTTTTACGCCTATCCTTAAGGGTAGGCGAGTTTTTTTATGTCCAGATAATAGTGAATTGCACAGTAACGAAGAGATATTGCACAGTAAGTCGAGTTTATTGCACACAAACTGAGAAGAATCGCACACAACTAAGAAATAATTGCACAAAACACAATTCCCGATTAAAAATAAAAACGAATATTCGTTCGCATATTTCTTGGTTTTTTACTTGTAAATTGTTACAATAGAAAACAGAAAAGAATCGATAGGAGGCTTCCCGAGTGACAGAGCAGTTCGAATTAGTCTCAGCCTATTCTCCTCAAGGAGATCAACCACTGGCTATACAAAAGATTGTAGATGGAATTCGAAATAACCAAAAACATCAGACGCTATTAGGAGCAACAGGAACAGGGAAAACATTTACGATCTCCAACGTAATTAAAGAGGTTAATAAACCAACATTAGTCATTGCCCATAACAAAACGTTAGCGGGTCAGCTTTATAGTGAGTTTAAAGAGTTCTTTCCAAATAACGCGGTTGAGTACTTTGTCAGTTATTATGATTATTATCAGCCGGAAGCCTATGTTCCACAGACAGATACATTTATTGAAAAAGATGCATCCATTAATGATGAGATTGATAAGCTGCGACACTCTGCCACATCTGCCCTCATTGAACGGAACGATGTTATTATCATTGCAAGTGTGTCTTGTATATATGGATTAGGTTCTCCAGAAGAATACCGAGAGCTTGTGGTGTCCCTACGTACTGGGATGGAAAAGGAACGAAATCAACTACTACGCGACTTAGTAGATATTCAATATGCTCGTAATGATATAGATTTCCAGCGTGGGACGTTTCGAGTACGTGGAGATGTGGTTGAGATTTTCCCAGCATCACGCGACGAACACTGTATTCGAGTCGAGTTTTTCGGTGATGAAATTGACCGAATTCGAGAGGTTGATGCGTTAACGGGAGAGATAATGGGAGAGCGCGAGCATGTGGCCATATTCCCTGCATCCCACTTCGTTACCCGTGAGGAAAAAATGAAAGTAGCGATTGAAAATATTGAAGCTGAGCTAGAGGAAAGACTAGCGGAAATGCGTGAAAATGGTAAACTGCTTGAAGCGCAGAGACTCGAACAGCGAACTCGTTATGATCTCGAAATGATGAGGGAAATGGGTTTCTGTTCAGGAATTGAGAATTACTCAAGGCATTTAACGTTACGTCCACCTGGATCTACTCCTTATACTTTATTAGACTTCTTTCCAAAAGACTTCTTAATCGTCATTGATGAGTCGCATGTTACCTTGCCACAAATTAGGGGAATGTTTAACGGAGATAAAGCGCGTAAATCGGTTCTGGTCGATCACGGCTTCAGATTACCATCTGCTTTGGATAACCGTCCGTTAATGTTTGATGAGTTTGAAAAGCATATTAACCAAATTGTATATGTATCAGCTACACCGGGACCTTTTGAGATCGAACATACTCCTCAGATGATTGAGCAAATTATTCGACCAACTGGATTATTGGATCCGACGATAGATGTCCGTCCAATTAAAGGGCAGATTGATGATTTATTAGGTGAATTACATACAAGAATTGAGCGTAATGAACGTGTGTTAATCACTACGTTAACGAAAAAAATGTCAGAGGATTTAACGAATTACTTGAAGGAAGTAGGTATTAAAGTAAATTACCTGCATTCTGAAATTAAAACGCTTGAGCGGATTGAAATCATTCGTGACTTACGTTTAGGTAAATATGATGTTCTAGTAGGGATCAATCTTTTAAGAGAGGGCTTGGATATACCAGAGGTCTCACTTGTCGCTATTTTAGACGCAGATAAAGAAGGATTCTTACGTTCAGAGCGTTCATTAATCCAAACCATTGGTCGTGCAGCTCGTAATGCAAATGGTCATGTCATTATGTATGCGGACAAGATCACAAACTCAATGGAAATTGCAATTAATGAAACGAAGCGTCGTCGAGAGATGCAGGAAGACTATAATCGCGAGCATGGAATTACACCTCAAACCATTCAGAAGAAAATTCGAGATGTTATCCGGGCGACAGTTGCGGCAGAGACAGAAGAGCAGTATGAGGCAGCACCTTCTTTTGCAAAGATGACAAAGCCAGAACGTGAAAAACTGATGGCTAGCTTAGAACTGGAAATGAAGGAAGCGGCAAAAGCGCTAAACTTCGAGCGAGCAGCAGAGCTTCGTGATTTGCTATTAGAACTGAAAGCGGAAGGAAAATAAGAAATGGCAATGGATAAAATAGTTGTAAAAGGGGCGCGTGCCCATAACTTAAAAAATATAGATGTTACGATCCCTCGAGATAAGCTAGTTGTGTTAACTGGCTTATCAGGATCAGGAAAATCATCACTTGCATTTGATACGATCTATGCCGAAGGACAAAGACGATATGTAGAGTCACTTTCTGCCTATGCTAGACAGTTCTTAGGACAAATGGACAAGCCTGATGTTGATGCCATAGAAGGGTTGTCTCCGGCCATCTCAATTGACCAAAAAACAACAAGCCGTAATCCACGTTCAACTGTTGGTACCGTAACAGAGATTTATGATTATTTACGTTTACTATTTGCCCGTGTTGGTCGACCGATTTGTCCCATCCACGGTGTTGAGATTAGTTCCCAAACGATTGAACAAATGGTGGACCGTATCCTTGAATATCCAGAACGTACGAAGCTTCAGATCCTAGCGCCGATGGTCAGTGGTCGAAAAGGGACGCATGTCAAAGTTTTAGAGGACATTAAGAAACAAGGTTTTGTTCGTGTTCGTGTAAACGGTGAAATGATGGAGATTTCAGAGGACATTGAATTAGAAAAAAATAAAAAACACTCGATTGAAGTTGTTGTCGACCGAATTGTTGTTAAAGATGGGATTTCAGCTCGATTATCAGATTCCTTAGAAACAGCTCTTCGATTAGGTGATGGAAAAGTCATGGTCGATGTAATGGATGTAGAAGAGGAGCTCCTTTTTAGTGAACATCATGCATGTCCGCACTGTGGTTTTTCAATTGGTGAGCTAGAACCAAGAATGTTCTCTTTTAACAGTCCATTTGGGGCTTGCCAAAGTTGTGATGGATTGGGTACGAAGCTTGAAGTAGACTTGGAGCTTGTTATACCAGATTGGGACAAAACGTTACGTGGTCATGCAATTGCACCATGGGAGCCTTCAAGTTCTCAATATTATCCTCAGCTCTTGGAATCAGTATGTAATCATTATGGCATTGATATGGACATTCCGACCAAAGACATTCCCAAGCATCTTATGGATAGGGTGCTATATGGAAGCGATGGTGACGAAATTTACTTCCGCTATGAGAATGATTTTGGACAAGTGCGTGAAAATTACGTTCCCTTTGAAGGAATCTTAGCGAATGTGGAGCGAAGATATCGTGACACAAGCTCAGATTATATCCGTGAGCAAATGGAAAAGTACATGGCACAGCTACCTTGTCCAACCTGTGAAGGGCACCGATTAAAAAAGGAAAGCTTAGCCGTGTTTGTGGGTGATAACCATATTGGGCATGTGACGAATTACTCCATTACAGAAGCGTATAATTATGTGACAGGGTTGAACCTTTCTGAAAAGGAAGCCAAAATTGCTCATATGATTATTAGAGAAATTCAGGAGAGATTAGGTTTTCTTATCAATGTTGGCTTGGACTACTTAACAATGAGTCGAGCAGCAGGGACCTTGTCTGGTGGAGAAGCGCAGCGTATTCGTTTGGCGACACAAATTGGTTCTCGACTAACGGGCGTCCTCTATATCCTAGACGAGCCTTCAATCGGGCTACATCAGCGTGATAATGATCGACTCATTCATACGCTACAAAATATGCGTGATATCGGTAATACGCTTATTGTCGTTGAGCATGATGAAGATACGATGATGGCAGCCGATTACTTAATTGATATTGGACCAGGTGCTGGCGTTCATGGTGGACAGATTATCTCAGCCGGGACACCTGAAGAGGTAATGGCTGACCCTAACTCCTTAACTGGACAGTATTTATCAGGTAAAAAGTTTATTCCTATCCCAGTTGAGCGTAAAAAGCCAGATGGTCGTTATATAGAGATTGTCGGAGCAAAGGAAAATAACTTGAAAAATGTAAAAGTTAAATTCCCACTCGGTACCTTTATGGCAGTTACCGGTGTATCAGGATCTGGAAAAAGTACATTAATTAATGAAATTCTTTATAAATCATTAGCGCAAAAGCTAAATAAATCCAAGGTTAGACCTGGTGAGCATAAAGAAGTAAAGGGAATGGAGCAGCTTGATAAGGTCATTGATATTGACCAGTCTCCAATTGGTAGAACACCAAGATCCAATCCGGCTACTTATACAGGAGTGTTCGATGATATTCGTGATGTATTTGCTTCAACGAATGAAGCTAAGGTTCGCGGCTATAAAAAAGGTCGATTTAGCTTCAATGTTAAAGGTGGTCGATGTGAAGCTTGTCGTGGAGACGGAATCATTAAAATAGAAATGCACTTCTTACCAGATGTGTATGTTCCATGTGAAGTATGTCACGGTAAACGGTATAACCGTGAAACCCTAGAGGTTAAATATAAAGACAAGAATATATCTGACGTTCTTGAAATGACAGTAGAGGATGCATTAGAATTTTTCACCAATATTCCTAAAATAAGCCGAAAGCTGCAGACCATTGTTGATGTAGGTTTAGGCTATGTGAAATTGGGACAGCCGGCGACAACACTATCTGGTGGAGAAGCGCAACGTGTAAAACTGGCTTCTGAGCTTCATCGCCGTTCAACAGGTCGTTCTATGTATATACTCGACGAGCCGACAACTGGCCTTCACGTCGATGACATCGCTCGTCTACTCGTTGTTCTTCAACGTTTAGTGGAAAATGGAGATACCGTTTTAGTCATCGAGCATAACCTGGACGTCATTAAAGCATCTGATTATATCGTAGACTTGGGTCCTGAAGGTGGAGATAAAGGTGGTACCATTGTGGCGACCGGAACACCAGAGGATATTGTAAAAGTGGAGGCATCCTATACGGGTCGTTATTTAAAACCAGTTTTAGAACGAGATCGAAAACGAACTGAAGACCTCATAAAGGAATTTGAGGCTTCCCATTCCTAAGTCTTATAAAAAACTAACCCTTACTCGCATTAGAAGGCGAGTAAGGGTTTTATGCTTGAAGTAATTGTAATACTTGAGTTGGTTGTAAGTCGTGATTTTTTGAAAGTTGGGGTTGAACCTGTTGAAGGAGCTTGTATTTCGTTAGGTCCATAATCCCTTTTGCATAATCTAGGTCTGAAATTCTAGATTCTACGCCTGTTAGTTCCGCTGTATATGTACTTAATGAGTTTGACGTATGTTCTAGGTGAGTCGAATAGGCACCATATTTTCCTATCTCGGAAAGAGTATAGTCTATTGCTTTGTCTATATTTTCTAAGGCGGTCTGACTGTCTTTTGCATTTAATACGGAGGTGTTATTTATTCCGAGGAATACGGGAGTAATATTACTCATTTCTACTGTATAAACATCCCCAGAGTTGGCACCGGTTTGAATATTATACTGTTTGGGTGTACTAAAGTAATCATATCCAACATTGTAATTTGAATCTTCTTGTCCACCTATGCTCTGTGCATACAATCTCCACGTTCCACTAACAGGATTTTCAAATCGCATGCTCTCAGGATTGCCGGCCCATCCACTGTATTCAGCTCTGTTAGAGGAATTATTGTTGTCATCTACCATGGATTTCCCATCATTTGTTGTTAAATAGTCGTTCATCTTTGACTGTCCATTATAACTGCCAGGCCACCAGCCAAATAATTCTCCGGTTGGGCTTAACACGTTAATATCAGGAAACTCAACACCTGAAATATTATCAAAGAAACCATGTACAATTAGTGTATCTTTTTCCCCTTCAGGTACTTTGAAAGAAGCTGCTAACACAACTTGTCCCGGTTTTACAGGGACTTGAACAACCTCATTTTCAAGCTCAATACTGAATAATTTATGATTATTAAATGTTGTATTGGTTGCTACTTTTTCTATACCTTCTATGAGAGAATTAATTTCGGTTTGAAGGGATTGCCGGTCTGATAGGGTTAACGTTTCATTGCTAGCTTGTACAGCCAGTTCCCGCATCCGTTGAAGAGAAGATTGAACATCACTTACAGCTTGCTCAGCAGTTTGAACTAGTGAGAGCCCATCTTGAACATTACGACTTGCTTGCTCTAATCCTCTTAGCTGAGCTCTCATGTTTACGGATATACTGCTTGAAGCAGGATCAAGATTAGCGCGTGGTATTCGTTGCCCGCTTGATAATTGTTCTGTAATTGTGGAAACTTTTAGCATATTAATCTGGTTATGACGGTAATTATTTAATGAGGAGTATGGGTTTAAATGCATCATATCACTCGTTTCCTAATTTACTGAATAATTAATAATTATACCTGTTGTCAAGATATAGTTCAATGCGATTTAAGTATAATTGACTAGTACATAAGTATGAAGAAGGCTCTTATTTTATTAAAACCTACCCTTTTAAAATCATTTCAAGCCCAGAGCTCTCGTTTCTATTCATAAACTTTTAAAAAAAATTGAAACTTCATACTCCATTTATTCGTAAATACTAGAAAGGAGAAGTGATAACATGGAGGGTAACAATACAAACAAGATTATTTCATCGTTGTGTTATTTTAGTATTTTCTTTGCAGGGTTTATTTTACCGATTGCCGTTTATTTTATTGTCGATGATCGGGAAGTGAAGCATCATGCGAAAAGGGCATTATTTTCTCACATCATTCCGGTCATTACCATACCCGTTATTATAATGTTTGCCATTATGGTAGAAACGATGGGGACTTTTGGAATCTCCATTATTCTTGGCTTTTTACTTGCCATTTTAATAAATATTGTAGTCGTTATTTGGAATGTCATTAAAGGTATTCAAGTGTTAAAAACATATTAATAAATATTGAGGTGTTAGCATATGCCAATCGTAGAAGAACGGAAACGAATATTAAAGATGATTGAAGAAGGAAAGCTTTCAGCTGAAGAGGCAATGGCTTTATTAGAGCAACTTGAGAAGGACCATAAAGAAATGGAAGAAAAGCAGGAGTCGTTTGTGACGGAGCTTTCAACGCAAGTTAACTGGAATGAAGGAGAGTCTTCCTTCCAGTCCAAGGCTGCCAAAGCAGCATCACTAAAGAAGACTGTTTTAGATTTTATGGATAAGGCGTATAAGAAAATTAAAGATTTTGATCTTGATTTCAACTTTGGGCCAGCTACATCGGTAAAGCATATCTTTCAGCATTCTGATGTTTATTTAACGGACGTGGATATTGATGTGGCAAATGGTAGTGTAAGACTGGTTCCTTGGACTGAAAGAGATGTTCGTGTGGAATGCGAAGCAAAGGTGTATCAAACAGAATCTCAGGATGAAGCACGAAAAGTCTTTTTACAGGATGTACTATTTTCTATCGAAGGTGGTAAACTTCGATACTCTGTCCAAAAGAAAAAAATGAAAGTAAACGCTGTGATGTACCTGCCTAAGGAGCACTATCATGCTATTTCTGTACGCTTGTTTAATGGGAAGATTGATGGGGAACAGATAAGTGTGAAGGATTTTAAGGCTAAAACAGCGAATGGAAAAATTACGCTGACTAACTTCCAGACTGAGAAGCTTGAAGTGGAGACAGCAAATGGCCATATTACCCTAACGAAGCTGGATACTCAAAAAATTGAGGCTGAAACGATTAATGGAACCATCAAAGTCGATGGCTCTTATAAAAAGGCAGATCTACAAAGTTTTAATGGAAATATTATCTGTACGGTAAATGACGCTCGTTGTGAGACACTATTTATTAAATCAACGACTGGAAATATCGATATGATGGTGCCAAAGCGTATTAGTATGCAAGGTGAAGTGAAGACCAATATCGGAAACATACTGTGTGAAATCCGAGATGTATTGAAGAAAGAAGAAAAACAGGATGTTGTTCAGAAATATTTAAAGTTTTCTACGCTTCCAGTAGAAGGAACAGATCCATTACTTGTTGATGTTGATACAAAGACAGGCTCAGTATTAATACAGGAGAAGGGAGCATTGTAAAATGAAGAAGTTGACTCGCTCGAGATCAAATCGAAAGCTTGCCGGAGTCATAGGTGGGCTAGCTAACTATACGGGTATAGACGCATCATTATTAAGAGTGATTTTTATCATCGGGCTCATTATGAGCTTTGGAACATTTGCTTTGGTTTATTTAATCTGGATGATTGTTGTTCCGAATGACCAGGACGTGATTTCCTAATGAAATGGGTTACTTCCATCCTCGTTAATAGTCTTGTGCTCATTGTAGTAGCGGGCTATTTTGAATCATTCTACATTGAAGGAGTAGGGGCTGCCATATTAGCCAGCATCCTTCTATCTGTTTTGAATGTATTGGTCAAACCCATTCTTATTTTGTTAACCCTACCGGTGACCGTTTTATCTTTAGGGCTTTTCTTATTTGTTATTAACGCCATCACGCTTTGGTTAGCACAAGGAATAATGGGTGACTCCTTTGTCATAGAAGGCTTTGGTATGGCGATTGTTGCATCTATCATTATTTCATTGCTTAATCTACTCATACAGAAGTTTGTCATTGACCGCTTTGCTGAGAGAAAAAATTAGGTTGAAAAGTATGCATCTTATATTGAGGTGCATATTTTTTTATTTTGCAATAAAATTTGCTCGTTATAAGGTCCTGTTAAGCTTACAAGTTGATAGACTTTTATCATCCTCTAGAATAATGATACAATAGCTCTGTACATAGAGAAAGGTAATTAGTGTTTTGTAAATAGAGCTTGCAGGAGGATGAAGTATGGTAAAGGTCCGGACGAAGGATTTAATAGAGAAGTTTGGTCTTGAATTACTAAGTGGACATGAGGGGATTAACCGCCCTATTACAACGAGCGATTTATCTCGTCCAGGTATAGAGATGGCAGGTTTTTTTACCTATTACCCGGCTGAGCGTATTCAACTACTGGGTAAGACAGAGATGTCTTTTTATCATCAGCTTTCTTTAGAAGAAAGAAAGGATCGAATGAATCAGCTTTGTACCGATATTACACCGGGAATTATTTTATCGAGGGATATGGAAGTACCACAGGAACTGTTAGATGCTTCTGAACGAGAAGCTGTTCCGATTATGCGCTCTTCGATGAAAACTACAAGATTATCAAGTAGACTTACTAACTATTTAGAGAGTATGCTGGCACCAACAACGGCTATTCATGGAGTGCTCGTTGATATTTACGGTATTGGTGTTTTGATTATTGGTAAAAGTGGAGTCGGTAAAAGTGAGACGGCGCTTGATCTAGTCAAACGTGGACATCGTCTTGTTGCTGATGACTGTGTGGAAATCCGACAAGAGGAGCAAGGAAACCTAGTGGGGACAGCTCCAGAGTTAATTCAGCATCTTCTTGAAATTCGTGGTCTAGGTATTATTAACGTTATGACCTTATTTGGAGCTGGTGCCGTACGTCCTTATAAAAAAGTAACGCTAGTCGTTAATCTAGAGTTATGGGATCAAGCGAAACAATATGATCGTCTTGGATTAGATGATGAAAAGATGAAAATTATTGATACAGAAGTTACGAAAATTACAGTACCGGTTCGACCTGGACGAAACTTGTCCGTAATCATTGAAGTGGCCGCAATGAACTACCGATTAAAGAAAATGGGAATGAATGCAGCAGAACAGTTCTCTGCTCGCTTAACGGACGTTATTGAAGACGGCGATCATGATGATATGTAAACTATGAAACACAGCCTTTTTTAGGATCAGTTATATTATTACAAATTTTATATTACGAAAGCACCCTCATGAAAAATAGATAGGTGACAAGATAGGGAGTGGAGAAAATGGAGACTGTTCCACAATTAGATCGGGTCTTCTTAGATTTAGGACCATTTACGATCTACTGGTATGGAGTCATAATTGGCACTGGAGCTATGCTTGGCTTATGGTTAGCTGTAAGAGAATCACAAAGAAGAGGTCTTGAAAAAGAAGTGTTCGTCGATCTTGTCCTTTGGGCCATTCCGATTGCGATTCTTTCAGCGAGATTATATTATGTTTTATTTAAACTAGATTATTATTTAGCCCATCCATCAGAAATTTTAATGATTTGGAACGGTGGGTTAGCAATTCATGGTGGTTTAATTGGGGCCATAATTACGGGGATTGTATTTGCCAAAAAACGGGGGATCTCGTTTTGGAAGTTGGCGGATATTGCGGCGCCAAGCATCATTTTAGGTCAGGCCATCGGGCGTTGGGGTAACTTTATGAATCAGGAGGCTCATGGTGGAGAAGTTACTCGTGAGTTTTTAGAAAGTATGTATTTACCAGATTTTATTGTCAACCAAATGTACATTAACGGTACATACAATCATCCAACTTTTTTATATGAATCTTTATGGAGCTTTGCTGGTTTTATCATCTTAATGCTTCTTCGAAAAGCAAATCTTCGTCGAGGAGAAATGTTCCTCACGTATGTGATGTATTATTCATTAGGACGCTTCTTTATAGAAGGATTAAGAACAGATAGTTTAATGCTTACGGAATCTCTTCGAATCGCGCAAGTCATCTCGATTGGGTTAATTTTATTGGCTATAGGTCTATTAATATACCGAAGAGTAAAAGGTCACTCCAATCAACGATATCTTGACAACAACTAGAGATATATAGGGGAGAGAGAGCCATGTTAGGGAGTATGAAACGGGGATTTTTTGTAGGGTTATCGACGACTTGGACTCTGGGGAAAGTAATCTTTCCGATTACGATTATCGTCGCTATTTTGCAGTATACTCCCATTTTGCAATGGGTAATAAAAGGTATCGAACCCTTTATGGGCTGGCTTGGATTATCGGGAGATGCTGCAATTCCACTTGTTTTAGGAAACTTTTTGAATTTATATGCAGCTATTGGCGCAATCCTAACATTAGATTTAACCGTAAAAGAAGTATTTATTTTAGCGGTCATGTTATCATTTTCACATAATATGTTTATTGAATCGACAGTTGCCAAACGTGTCGGAGTAAGCATAACACTTACGGTTGCGGTCAGGGTTGGATTAGCATTACTATCAGGCTTTTTTATCAACTTGGTATGGAAGGGTGGAAGTGAGTTAGCCAAGTATGGCTTCATTTCAAAGCAAGAAGAAGTCATTACGGGCTGGCTTCCCATTCTAATGGATGCAGTCTCAAAAGCGTTACTAGGAATTCTTCAATTAGCGCTTATTGTCATACCGCTTATGGTCGTGATCCAGATTTTAAAAGATTTAAAGTGGTTAGATACCTTTTCACGATGGATGTCTCCTTTTACAAGAGCGTTAGGCATGAAGGAAAATACATCAACGACCTTAGCAGCTGGATTATTATTCGGTCTTGCTTACGGGGCAGGAGTTATGATTCAAGCGGCAAAAGAGGATGGCGTCAGTAAAAAGGATTTAACGTTGGCATTCATTTTCCTCGTTTCTTGTCACGCGGTGGTAGAGGATACGTTAATCTTTATCCCACTTGGCATTCCGGTTTTACCATTATTATTGATTCGTTTAGTTGTTGCCATATTATTAACAGTGGTTGTCGCAGTGGTTTGGAATAGGGTACAGCCAGTGGATAGAAAGGAAGCGACCTATGAAGGTTAATACTTTATTATTTGATTTAGACGGTACGTTAATTGATACAAATGAACTGATTATTACTTCTTTTTTACACACATTAGAACAATATTATCCTGGTCAGTATAAGCGTGAGGATGCGATTCAATTTATCGGTCCTCCGTTATATGACACGTTTGTGAAAATTGATGAGAAGCGTGTGGAAGAAATGATCACAACGTATCGTGAGCATAATTTATCTCACCATGATCAGCTTGTTACGGAGTTTGAAGGTGTGTACGAAACGATTGAGCACTTACATAAAAAGGGTTATAAGCTAGGTATTGTCACGACAAAGCTTCGTCATACGGTGAACATGGGACTTAAGCTGACGAAGTTAGACCAGTTTTTTGATGTGGTCGTTACGTTAGATGATGTAGAGAATGCAAAGCCAGATCCAGAACCGATTGTAAAAGCACTTGCCCAGTTAGATGCAAAGCCTGAGGAAACGATTATGGTAGGAGACAATTACCATGATATCGTAGCAGGTCAAAATGCGGGCACGAAAACAGCGGGTGTAGCTTGGTCTTTGAAGGGTGTAGAGTTCCTTCAATCGTATAAACCTGACTACATGCTTGAGAACATGAGAGATGTCCTATCAATCTTAGAGGAGAACTAATGTGAGAAGAACGACACGGTATCCGGTAAAAGGAGCTAATTCTCTTTGGCAGATTTATAAGACGGTTTCTTTTTGGAAGGTTGTTAAAAACTTTATTGTCATCCAAGTCGCGCGATACACTCCTTTTTTACCTGTGAAAAATTGGTTGTATCGTACGTTTCTTGGCATGAAGGTGGGCGACCAAACAGCCTTTGCATTGATGGTCGTTCCAGATATTATGTTTCCTGAAAAAATAAGTGTGGGCAAAAATTCAGTCATAGGATTTAATACGACGATTCTTGCCCATGAATACTTGATAAACGAATATCGGCTTGGTGACGTGGAAATTGGAGATGAAGTGATGATCGGTGCTAACTCCACTATTCTTCCAGGCGTCAAAATCGGTGACGGTGCAACGGTTTCAGCAGCGACCCTCGTGAACCGTGATGTCCCTCCCGGTTCAATGGTCGGTGGCAATCCGATGCGTGTGATTTATACAAAAGAAGAAGTAGAAGCAAGAGAAGCTGCAAACAAGTGAGTTTGCAGCTTTTTAGCTTAGGTAGAAATGGAGATACTAGGTCTATGACAGGGTGATGTAGCTCTCCGATATCATGTATTGCTCAATTTTTTTGTTTTTTGCACCATTTGGCAAGGTTTCTGCACCAAAATAGGAATTTCTGCACGTTTTTATCCAGGTTCTGCACAATTTTTTCAGAATATGCACATTCGTGGCAGCCTTGCACCGAAAATTCCCTTTATGCGTCGTTTTCCAAATATATGCGCCAGCCACATCTAGCAAAAAACAAGCAATCAAAACGGTTGACGACCCTTCAAAGAACATGTAAACTACATATAACTTCATTTCTCTACCATATTAGCGAACTAAAGTGTTTGACGCGCAAACACCTTAAAATATAGAACACCACCAGAAAGGATGTGTAATCTTTTGTCAAAGCGAAAGATGTTTGAGAAGCCGGTTGGAATGAGAGACACATTACCTCATTTATACACATTAAAAAAACAGGCCCGAAATCAAATTAGTAGTGTTATAGAAGGCTACGGATACGAATTTTTAGAAACGCCTACGTTAGAGTACTATGAAACAGTTGGGGAATCATCTGCTATTTTAGATCAGCAATTATTTAAATTAATGGATCAACAAGGGCATACGTTAGTCCTTCGCCCAGACATGACGGCTCCTATTGCAAGACTAGCAGCGTCAAGATTATACACCGGTGGTTATCCACTTCGTCTTGCATATGACACCAATGTATTTCGCGCTCAGCAACGTGAGGGTGGAAGACCAGCAGAATTTGAACAAGTTGGGGTAGAATTAATTGGTGACCGTTCTTCAAGCGCGGATGCAGAAGTCATCACACTGATGATTCACTCTTTATTAAAAGCAGGACTCACTGAATTTACTGTGGCGATTGGCCATATTGGCTTTATAGATGCACTCTTTACGGATGTACTTGGGAATCAAACTAGAGTGAGCGAAATTAAACGCTTCTTATATGAAAAGAACTATGTTGGGTATCGTGAGCATGTAAAAAGCCTGCCATTATCATCCATAGATAAGGATCGACTCCTTTCCATTCTGCAACTTCGTGGAAAGGGCGATATTTTACAAAAAGCAAGTCAACTTGTTCAAAATGAGCAGGCACAGCTTGCAGTCAATCAGCTACAGCAACTCTGGAATGCACTAGATGCGCACGGTGTCACATCTTATGTAAAGCTTGATGTAAACCTAGTGCCGCATATGAGCTACTATACAGGCATCCTATTTGAAGGCTATTCTTCTAAAGTTGGTTATCCAATTTGTAGTGGAGGCCGTTATGATCAGTTGCTAGAAAGGTTTGAACGACAAGCAGATGCGACAGGTTTTGCGATTCGTCTTGATTACCTCTTAGAAGCTCTAAGCGAAACAAGTACCACCAAAGAAGTAGAATGTGTAGTTTTTAGCCAGGAGCGTAGAGTAGAAGCCATTCAATACGCAACAGAACGACGTCAACAAGGAAAACAAGTCGTGTTGCAAGATATAACCGGAGTCTTGGATATTGATTCCTTTACAACGAAATTTAGTGAAGTGACCTATTTCATAGGCACTGCAGGAAAGGAGAAGCAGTAATGAGCACTTTCCTAACGATCGCCATGCCAAAAGGCCGTATTTTTGAAGAAGCGGTTCACCTTATGAGAGAGGCTGGCTTTCCTTTACCAGAAGAATTTGATGAGTCTAGAAAACTTATTTTAGATATAGAAGAAGCAAACATGAGATTTATCTTGGCAAAACCGATGGATGTCGTGACTTATGTGGAACATGGTGTAGCCGACATCGGAATTGCAGGAAAGGATGTCATGATGGAGGAAGCGCGTGACGTCTACGAAGTTCTTGATTTGAAAATCAGTCATTGTTACTTAGCGGTAGCGGGCTTACCAAATACGGTGATACGAGATGTGGCTCCTAAGGTCGCGACAAAGTATCCCAATGTGGCTTCTAGTTATTTCAGGGAACAGGGTGAGCAGGTCGAAATTATTAAATTGAATGGATCAATTGAACTTGCTCCGTTAATTGGATTAGCTGACCGAATCGTTGATATTGTGTCTACTGGTCAAACCCTAAAAGAAAACGGACTAGTCGAGCTTGAAAGAATCGCCGATATCACATCGAGGTTAATCGTCAATCCAGTAAGCTACCGAGTAAAAGATCAAATTATTGATGAGCTTGTTGAAAAGCTGTCCAAGGTCATTGAGTAGAGGTGCTTTATGAACATTATTAAAAATTCAAATACAGCTTCATTAAAAAGAACCATTGAACAAGGTACAAATGAACAGCGATTGGCTGTGCTAGATATTATTACAGAAGTTAGAAAAAATGGCGATGCGGCATTAAAAAGCTTTACGGAGAAGTTTGATCGTGTCAGCTTGGATTCGGTAAAGGTGACGAGAGAAGAAATCACCCAAGCATACGACGAGTTAGATCCGGAGCTATTATCAATCATTCGCGAGGCAGCTGCAAATATTAAAGATTACCATGAACGTCAAAAGCGTGAGTCTTGGATTAAAACCGAAGAAAATGGAACGATACTAGGTCAAAAAATCACTCCTTTAGACTCTGTTGGCGTTTACGTACCAGGAGGCTTAGCGGCATATCCTTCTTCCGTACTAATGAACGTTACGCCTGCATTAGTAGCTGGTGTGAAGCGCATTGTGATGATGTCACCTCCACAGGAAGATGGAACATTGCCAGCTGGGGTGCTAGTCGCTGCGAATGAACTCGGTGTCGAGGAAATTTACAAGGTTGGTGGAGCGCAGGCTATTGCTGCACTTGCTTTTGGAACAGAGAGTATTTCAAAAGTAGATAAAATAGTAGGACCAGGTAATATCTATGTCGCGCTTGCCAAACGTGAAGTGTTTGGACATGTCTCGATTGATATGATTGCAGGACCAAGTGAAATTGTGGTGTTAGCGGATGAAACAGCCATTGCTGCTGAAGTAGCTGCTGATTTATTATCTCAAGCCGAGCATGATGAGCGTGCCTCGAGTGTGCTTGTTACGACTTCAGAAAAACTAGCTAATGAGGTAAAGGAAGAGGTTGAAAAACAACTAGAAACCCTTCCACGTCAAAAGATTGCTAGAGCATCGATTGAGAATTACGGAGCGATTTATGTAACCGATACATTAGAGAATGCAGTGAACCTTGTCAATGAGTTGGCACCAGAGCATTTAGAGGTCATAACAGAAAACCCGATGGATTTGCTCGGTCAAATTCAACATGCTGGCGCGATTTTTCTTGGAAGATACAGCTCGGAACCAGTTGGTGACTATTTTGCAGGCCCGAATCATGTACTGCCAACAAACGGAACAGCAAGGTTTTCAAGCCCACTAAATGTAGATGATTTTATTAAAAAATCTAGTATCATTTCTTATAGTAAAAAAGCGATGCAGAAAAACGGACGAAAGATTGCTGCTTTTGCAAGATTAGAAGGATTAGAAGCACACGCTCGTGCTGTTGAATATCGACTGGAGGATTAATGATGTCAGAATTACGTAAAGCTCTTATTGAACGAAATACGAATGAAACTCAGATCTCACTTGAATTTACAATAGATGGGGAAGGTCAATCAAATCTAGAGACAGGCGTTCCATTTATGTCACATATGCTTGATTTATTTACGAAGCATGGCCAGTTTAATCTGACGGTAGACGCTAAGGGTGATATAGAGGTGGATGATCACCATACAACAGAGGATATTGGCATTTGTTTAGGAATTGCGTTAAAGGAAGCTCTTGGTGATAAGCGTGGAATTAAGCGTTACGGTAATGCTTTTGTTCCAATGGATGAGGCGCTGGCACAAGTAGTGGTGGATTTAAGTAATCGTCCACATCTTGAATTCAGAGCAGAGTTTCCAAGTCAGAAGGTAGGGACATTCGATACCGAGCTTGTTCACGAGTTTCTATGGAAGCTTGCATTAGAAGCAAGAATGAATTTACATGTTATTGTTCACTATGGTCAAAATACGCATCACATTATTGAAGCTATTTTCAAAGCATTAGCGCGTGCATTAGATGAGGCAACAACGGTTGATCCACGTGTTAAAGGAGTTCCGTCCACGAAGGGAATGTTATAGATGATTGGCATTATCGATTATGGAATGGGGAATTTATATAGCGTTAGTAAGGCGCTAGAACGTCTTCAATATGAGTATGTGCTGTCTAGTGATGTAAATGAGCTTGCTCGTGCAAAGGGACTGATCCTCCCGGGTGTCGGGTCATTTCGAGATGCGATGGGAATTTTAAACGAAACGGGACTAGCTGATTTTATCAAAGAACAAGTTGGCAACGGAAAGCCGCTACTTGGTATTTGCCTAGGGATGCAGCTTCTATTTGAAGAAAGTGAAGAGAATGGGGTAACCGATGGCCTTGGATTGTTAAAAGGTCGTGTGACTAGATTCCCAGGTGTAACTTCAACAGGCGAAACGTACAAGGTGCCTCATATGGGCTGGAATCGTTTAACGTTTCATCAAGAGAATCCGTTATTAGCAGAACTTGAAGAGGGACATGTCTATTTTGTTCACTCTTATTATGTAGATACTACAAAAGATGTGTTATTAGCAAGTAGTGAGTACGATGTGCAAGTACCGGCGGTTGTAGGTCAAAAAAATGTCCTTGGCACACAATTTCATCCGGAAAAAAGCGGAGATCTTGGTGTTGCGATGTTAAGGAATTATGCAGCCATTGTAGAGAGAGGAGGATTATAGAATGAGCCAATTTACAGTCTATCCAGCGATTGATATGCGCGGTGGAAAGTGTGTCCGCTTAGTACAAGGGGATTATGATCAAGAAACGGTGTACGGGGATTCACCGTTTGATATGGCTTCTTTATTTTCAAAGCAGGGAGCTAGCTGGATTCACATGGTGGATTTGGATGGAGCCAAGGTTGGGAAGAGAGTGAATGATCAGTATGTTCTTCAAGTGGCGAAGGAGTTGCCATCCAAGGTGCAAATCGGTGGTGGAATCCGGACGAAAGAAGATGTTGCTTATTATCTTGAGAATGGTGTAGATCGTGTCATTTTAGGAAGTGCCGCGATTAAAGACCCTGAGTTTGTAAAAGAGATGCTTCGTACATATGGAGCAAAAATTGCGATTGGCCTTGATGCAAAAGATGGCTATGTGGCGACAGAAGGCTGGCTAGAAACATCCAATGTGAAAGCGACTGACCTTGCACTTGAACTAATCGAGCACGGAGCGGAAACGTTTATTTTTACAGATATCGCAACAGATGGAATGCTGTCTGGTCCCAACGTGGAGGCCGTTAGTGAACTTGCTAGAATCACGGGTAAAAATGTGATTGCTTCTGGTGGAGTTAGTTCTTTAGCAGACTTAGTAAAACTAAAAGAGTTTGCAACAGCTGGAGTTGGTGGAGCGATCGTTGGGAAGGCTCTTTACACGAACCAATTTACAGTGGAAGAGGCTGTTAAAGAGGTGGAAGAGAATGCTCGCTAAACGGATTATCCCATGCTTAGACGTAAAAGAAGGTCGAGTTGTAAAAGGTGTGCAATTTGTTGAGTTGCGAGATGCAGGAGATCCTGTTGAATTAGCCAAATTTTATGATGAAGAAGGCGCAGACGAATTAGTTTTCTTAGATATTTCAGCGTCTCATGAAGGTCGTAAAACAATGGTTGAAGTGGTTGAGCAAGTAGCAGCACAGCTCGCGATTCCTTTTACCGTTGGTGGTGGAATTAACTCGCTTGAAGATATGAAGCGGATTTTACGTGCTGGTGCCGATAAGGTTTCTGTGAACACTGCTGCTCTAGTAAATCCTGATCTAATCAATGAAGGTGCAGACTTCTTTGGTTCTCAGTGTATAGTTTGTGCCATTGATGCTCGTTATGATGAAGAGCTAGGTTCTTGGAGAGTGTACACACACGGTGGTCGCAAGCCAACCGAATGGGAAGTTGTAGAATGGGCAAAGGAAGCCGTTCGACGCGGTGCTGGTGAAATCTTGTTAACAAGCATGGATAAGGACGGAGAAAAGTCAGGCTTTAACCTTGCATTAACAAAGGCAGTTAGTTCAGCAGTAACAGTCCCAGTCATTGCTTCTGGTGGTGCAGGTAATGCCGAGCATTTTGTGGATGCGTTTGAAGAGGGCTTAGCAGATGCGGCTTTAGCTGCCTCTATTTTTCATTACAAAGAAACGTCTGTGAAAGAAGTAAAGCAATATTTACGTGAGAAAGGGGTGACGGTTCGATGAATGTAGATCAAGTCAGATTTGACGAAAAAGGGTTAGTCCCAGCCATTGTACAGGATGCGGTTAGTAAAGAGGTATTAACGTTAGCTTATATGAATGAAGAGTCGCTACAAAAATCTGTAGAGACGGGTGAAACCTGGTTTTACAGTCGTTCCCGACAAGAGCTTTGGCATAAAGGGGCAACATCCGGAAACACCCAAAAAATTGCTTCCATGAAATATGATTGTGATCAAGATGCCATCCTTGTCATGGTGAACCCAGCTGGACCAGCATGTCACACCGGTGCCTATTCATGCTTTAATGAAACACTGTTAAGCGAGCAAAAGGAATCACCAGGCAGTGACAGATTCGCCATTATCAATGAACTCGAACGCGTCATTGCGGCACGTGAAAAAGAACGCCCAGAAGGAGCCTATACGACCTACCTATTCGAAAAGGGAGTCGATAAGATCCTCAAAAAGATTGGTGAAGAAGCGGGCGAAGTTATTATCGCGGCAAAAAACCGTGACCACGAAGAGCTAACCTGGGAAGTGGCTGATTTACTTTATCACCTTCTCGTCCTCCTTCGTGAACAAGAGCTTCCGCTTGACCGAGTTCTACAAGCGCTAGAACAAAGACATCAACAAAAATAACCAAATGGCCACAGTCGCTATTTGGTTTTTCTTTTGTTTCAGCATCGACATTCTTTGACAAAAATCGGGTGGTGACTGGCACTTGTCGGATGTGTTATACTTAGGATTCGATAAAAATGTACGTTTTGGTTTTGTGGAATGGAGGAAGGCATGAGTAAACTAGTTGGAGCAACGAGGGAGAGAGCAGTAGTTATTCCCTTCCACTTAGATGGAGATTTTTTTTACAAGAAGGGCTTGCGTGCCTATCGAAATGGCGATTTTGAGCGGGCCATTCAACTCTTAAAACGTGCTCATGAAATGGAGCCGGAAGAGCCTATTATTCTATGCCAGCTTGCAGCTGTTCTATCTGAAGTTGGGGAATATCAGTTATCAACAGAATACTTACGCATTGTTATTGTTGAACTAGATCCGGAAATGGTCGAATGCTATTACTTTATTGCCAATAATTTTGCTCATCTTGGATTATTCCAAGAGGCGAAACGCAATGCTTTAAGGTATCTAGAATTATGCAATAATAACGGTGAGTTTGTTGAAGAAACGGAAGATTTATTAGAACTATTATACTTAGATAGTGATACGGAAGATGATGAGGATGACTTGATTTTCCTGCAGGACCATGCAAGAGAGCTAATGGACGCAGGTAAATATGCTGAGGCGATTGACATTCTTCATGAGCTGATTGATGGGCATCCGCAGTTTTGGTCAGCGTATAATAACTTAGCTTTATCTCATTTCTATATGGGGAATTCGGAAGAAGCTCTTCTTATTCTAGAGGATATTTTGAAAAAGAACCCAGGTAATCTGCATGCGATGTGTAATAAGGTGGTTATACATTTTTACTTGCGAAACGATGAGGTAGTAAGTGAGCTTGTCAATCATTTGAAGGTAGTTCATCCTATCTTGATGGAGCATCGTTATAAGCTTGGTGCGACGTTTGGGATGGTTGGCAGATTTGACTTAGCTTTTCAGTGGCTTCTTTCCTTAAAGAAGGCAGGGTATGAAGGAGATGCTACGTATTTCTACTGGTTAGCTTACTCCGCTCATCATATGAAGCACGATCAAATAGCCCATTATAGCTGGAAAAAGGTTCTAACTCTTTCACCTGATAAAAAAGGTCATGCACCATGGGAACAGAACCAGCCAAATCCTGATGACGATATTTTTAATCAATACCTTCAATCCAAACAAAGAAACCAAGAAATCATGGCAAAGTCTTCACTTCATCAACAAGGTCTACTTGTAGCTGATCTGTTATATAGTCGATTTGAACATGATCAGCAAATCCTTTCTTCAATCTTATCGCAATGGTTTAACCTATTGCCGCAAATAGGAGAGAAGCAATTAAATAATTCAGCAGCACTTGCAGCTGCTTTAGAATACTTACATTTTGAGAAAGTAGGCAAGTCTACTACCCAGGCTGCTGTTTCTCGTGCATATAATATATCGTCTGCAACAGCGAAGAAGTATATTTCGTTGTTACGATCTTACTAAGAAAAAAAGAGGTGCACTGCGCACCTCTTTTGTCGTTTATTCCAGCAATATTCGGTTATTGATTACTTGCTTTAGTTGCTTCCTCTGAAACATGAACCGTCCATGAAACGATGGTAGTGCTATCTTTTACTTGATTGTCTTGAATTTTATGTAAAAGTGCATGAATACTCTCATCGTCATTTGAGTGATTGAATGTTTGATAAATGTCTTTAGGATGTGCATAGGGAGTATTCGGGCATTCAATCAACCCATCGGTGGTTAAAAACAAACGATTTTTCCCTCTTCTTAACTCCTTTATCCCTAAGCTATAGCAAGGGATCTCTCGCTCAAAAGTATTCACTTGCCCTATCCACTCATAGAAGTGTCTTTGATTTACCTGGTACTGACCTAGTGCAGCTAGTTCCGGATGAAATAAATACACCATACAGTCTCCGACAGAGAACCACTATATATCTCCCCTTTTTTGCATTTCTAGCATTATAATATAAAAATTGTAATAATTGTATAAATTTTCTACATGTTGCAAGTAAATTACTTCTTACCATGGCACGTTCGATTCGTCTATTTCTGTTGCTTCTCGCCCTAATTTGAGCAAATATATGGACGTTTCAGACAGGGTTTTATAGGATAATAGTAGAACAGAACGTTCATATTATGAGTAGGAAACCTTTATGACAGGAAGAGGAGTGAGTAAAATGTCTGAAGAAAAAATTTATGATGTCATTATTATTGGAGCGGGGCCTGCTGGAATGACAGCGGCTGTATATACATCTCGTGCTAACTTAAGTACGTTAATGCTTGAGCGTGGAGTGCCAGGTGGTCAAATGGCTAACACAGAAGAAGTAGAAAACTACCCTGGTTTCGATCACATTCTTGGGCCAGAATTATCAACCAAGATGTTTGATCACGCTAAAAAATTCGGTGCAGAATATGCATACGGAGATATTAAAGAAGTGATCGACGGTAAAGAATATAAGACAGTCATTGCAGGGAAAAAGGAATTCAAAGCAAGAGCGGTTATTATCACAACAGGTGCAGAATATAAGAAAATCGGTGTCCCTGGTGAAAAAGAACTTGGCGGACGTGGCGTTTCTTATTGTGCCGTTTGTGACGGAGCATTCTTTAAAGGAAAAGAGCTTGTTGTAGTAGGTGGTGGAGATTCTGCAGTAGAAGAAGGTGTGTATTTAACACGCTTTGCTTCAAAAGTAACAATCGTTCACCGTCGTGACACGTTAAGAGCGCAGAAGATCCTTCAAGATCGTGCATTTGACAATGAGAAAATTGATTTTATTTGGAATCATACGGTTAAAGAAATCAATGAAAAAGACGGTAAAGTCGGAAGTGTGACACTAGTGAATACAGAATCTGGTGAAGAACAAAACTTCACAGCTGATGGAGTATTCATCTACATTGGGATGCTACCTCTTTCAAAACCATTTGAAAAACTAGGTATTACGAATGAAAATGGTTATATTGAAACGAACGACCGAATGGAAACAAGAGTGGAAGGTATTTTTGCGGCAGGAGATGTTCGTGAAAAGACACTTCGTCAAATCGTAACAGCAACAGGAGACGGTAGTATCGCAGCACAAAGTGCACAGCACTATGTAGAAGAGCTGGTAGAGTCTCTTAAGCAAAAAGTGACAGAGTAAACTTAACAGTTACACGCATATAGATAGTTTTTTACAAAGGTTCTTTTCATAAATATTGTTGCTATGTGTTTATGCTAGTGAAATGGAGCGAAAGACACTTGACTCCTTGAAAATGCATCCGCATTTCCTTCGTGCGTGGGCCCATTCAAAGAAGCAAGTTCAAAGTCCTGCGGGAAAAAGAGAAAAGGTCGAGACCCCGCAGGCGAAGCCGATGTCGAGCTGCAGTGCCCAACTCCGAAGAGTCAAATAACCCTACATTAAGTAAAGGGAAAGACCACCCTTTTCTTAATGCAGGAACATTTGCTTTTCGGAGCTAACCAGGGCACTTCCGCTTTTCAATGAGGAGGCTCGACTTTCTCCCCGGGGAATCTTGTGTCTGTAGCGCAATGGAACGACAGGTTAACTTAATCTAAACTCACTAAACGTAATAATGTTAGAAAAAAAATGTGAAAATTCATTTTAACTTAGTTTAAGAAAACTTCCTTAATAAATCAGTAATCATGTTTTAACCCCACTGTAACACAGGTGAAATATTAATGGGGTATGATAATAGTAAGTAATTGACCCCCTTTTATAGATATACTCTTTGGCACGGGATATCCCGTGCTATTTTTTTATATTTATCTCAATAGTAGCTTACATAATAATTAATGAATGATCTCAATATTTACTATTCCGTTCATTGTTCCATATTTTGAATAATAGTATAATGAAAAGAAGAATATTAGGGTATAAATAATATATTTGCACCGAAGATCATGAGGTGATTCATATGCAAAGAGTAACGAACTGTGTGTTGTTAAAAGGTGACGAAATCCTCCTGTTACAAAAACCGAGTCGGGGCTGGTTTGTAGCACCGGGCGGGAAGATGGAGCAAGGGGAATCGGTACGAGATACGGTTACTCGTGAATTCCGTGAAGAGACCGGAATATTTATTAAAAACCCTGCGTTAAAGGGTGTATTTACGATTGTGATTCAAGACAAGGGAGAAGTCATATCCGAATGGATGATGTTTACTTTCCTCGCGACAGAGTTTGACGGTATAAATGTGGATGAATCTGAGGAAGGGAAGCTATCTTGGCATACTATTGATTCCGTTGCTTCGCTCCCAATGGCACCAGGTGATTATCATATTATTGATTATGTTGCAAAAGGAGCAGGTGTTATATATGGGACTTTCACCTATACACCTGATTTCGAACTATTAGCGTATCGTTTAGACCCAAGTTAAATATACATAGTTCTTTTCGTATCCTAGAAAAGAGACAAATACATAAAGGGGGATGTTCAGTTGAGTACAGGGTCCGTTCAAGATGTTCAAATGGTCATAATAACTGGAATGTCAGGTGCTGGGAAGACAGTTGCCATTCAAAGCTTTGAGGATTTAGGATATTTCTGTGTCGATAACCTACCTCCGACACTTTTACCCAAGTTTTTAGAGTTAATGAAAGAATCGGGTAATAAAATGAATAAAGTTGCTCTTGTGATGGATTTAAGAGGGCGTGAATTTTTCGATAGTTTATTTGAAGCACTTGATGATATCGTTGAAAAATCATGGATTACTCCACAAATACTATTCTTAGATGCAAAAGATGCTGCTCTCGTTACGCGTTACAAAGAAACAAGACGTTCCCACCCACTGGCTCCATCTGGTTTACCACTTGAGGGCATTGGACTTGAGAGAGAATTACTTGAAGAATTGAAGGGAAGAGCCCAGCTCATTTTTGATACATCCGAGTTAAAGCCTAGAGAACTTCGAGAAAAGATTATTAAGCAGTTTGCCGCTCATAGTAAACAAGTGTTTACCGTTAATGTGTTATCGTTTGGTTTTAAGTATGGAATTCCCATTGATGCAGACCTTGTATTTGATGTCCGTTTCCTACCAAATCCCCATTATATTGATCATATGCGACCACAAACAGGGTTGGATGAAGAAGTGTCTACCTATGTATTTAAGTGGAACGAAACCAATAAATTTTTAGAGAAGGTTATTGATTTATTAGCCTTTATGCTACCGCAATATAAGAGAGAAGGAAAAAGTCAGCTCGTTATAGCGATTGGTTGTACAGGTGGTCAACACCGTTCCGTTGCATTAGCTGAAAAAATTTCCCAGCACTTTGGCTCAGATTACCGGACACATGTTAGCCATCGTGACATCGAGAGGAGAAAGGAAAGTCGATGACATGAAAAATAGACAACCACGAATTGTCATCATAGGAGGCGGAACAGGGTTACCAGTCCTTTTACGTGGATTAAAGGAATACCCGGTCCATCTCACAGCCATCGTGACAGTCGCCGACGATGGAGGGAGTTCCGGACGATTAAGAGATGAACTCCATATTCCTCCTCCGGGCGATGTGCGAAATGTGCTTGCTGCACTTTCTGAAGTTGAGCCACTGATTGTAGAGTTGTTTCAACACCGATTCCAAAATGGAGGAGGTTTGTCGGGACATGCTCTTGGAAATCTGTTGCTCGCAGCGCTGACCGATATCACGGGTGATTTTATGCATGCTATTCGTGAAATGGGTAAGGTTATGAATGTAAAGGGTAAAGTACTACCGGCAGCCAATCGCAGCATCGTTCTTCACGCTGAAATGGAAGATGGAACGATTGTTTCAGGAGAGTCCAAAATTCCTTATTCCGGTAAACGAATAAAAAAGGTATTTTTAACGCCTGAAAATATTGAGCCATTAGACGAAACAGTTCGTGAAATTAGAAAAGCAGATATGCTTGTCATTGGCCCAGGAAGTCTCTATACAAGTATCCTTCCTAATTTACTCGTGCCACGAATTGGAGAAGAAGTTTCCCGTTCAAAAGCAAAAAAGGTTTACGTCTGCAATGTAATGACTCAAGCCGGTGAAACCTTGGATTATACAGCAAGCGACCATGTCGCAGCACTTTATAATCATATAGGTCCTTCTTGTATTGATACCATCCTCGTGAATGATGAAGAAATTCCTGAGTCCATACAAGCCCTGTATGCAAAAGAGTTAGCCAAACCGGTAATTTATGACACAATGAAATTAACTTCTTTAGGTTTAGACATTATTCATGATAAAATAATAAATTATAACGAAGAGGTCATTAGACATGATACGAATAAAGTAGCCTCTTTATTATATAAATTATTAAATCAGTATGAGACCATAAATGAATAGTACTTTCACCTAACTAAAGGCAAAAGTGTTAGAAAGCAGCCTTATTCATATGCTAATGAATGGGATGGTTCATTGGGTTAAGGGGGTGAAGAGTTGTCATTCGCATCAGAAACAAAGAAGGAACTGACAAATCTTCAGGTGAAGGATTGTTGCGGGAAAGCTGAGTTGGCTGCCCTGATTAGAATGAATGGATCAATTTCCTTTTCAAATAAACAATTATCGCTAGATGTTCAGACCGAAAATGCAGCCATTGCGAGGCGAATCTACACATTATTAAAAAAATACTATGATGATGTAGTCGTCGAACTTCTTGTCCGTAAGAAAATGCGTTTGAAAAAGAACAATGTTTACATTGTTCGTCTAGTAAAGAACGCTAGGGGAATCTTAGAGGACTTAGATATTCTAAATGAAGGCTTTGAGTTCATTAGAGAAATTTCCCCTGTCATCGTTAAGAAGAAATGTTGTAAACGTTCGTACTTACGAGGTGCCTTTCTTGCAGGAGGGTCTGTTAATAATCCAGAGACTTCCTCTTACCATTTAGAGATTTTTTCACTTTATCAAATTCATAATGAATCACTTTGTGAATTAATGAACGTGTTTAATCTGAATAGTAAGACATTAGAGCGTAAGAAAGGGTACATTACGTACTTAAAGGAAGCGGAGAAAATTACAGAATTTCTGAATATCATTGGTGCTCATCAAGCTTTGCTTCGTTTTGAAGATGTTCGAATTGTACGCGACATGAGGAATTCGGTTAACCGTCTTGTTAACTGTGAAACCGCTAACTTAAACAAAACAATCGGTGCAGCGATTAGACAGGTGGAGAATATAAAGTTTATTGATCGAACTGTCGGCCTTCAAGTTCTGCCAGATAAGCTACGAGAAATTGCTCAACTCCGGGTCGCCTATCAAGATGTAACGTTGAAGGAACTTGGTGAAATGGTATCGGGTGGCACAATAAGTAAATCAGGGATTAATCATCGTCTTCGAAAAATAGATGAAATAGCAGATAAAATTCGTGCAGGAGAGGCAACTACTTAAGTCTGTTCCGGTAGATGATAAGTAATACACTTAGAGGGAATAAATAAGGAGGAAAAGAACAATGGTTGAGAAAAAAGTAGAAGTTAAATTAAAATCAGGCTTACAAGCACGTCCAGCTGCTATGTTTGTACAAGAGGCAAATCGTTTTGCTGCTGATATTTTCTTAGAGAAGGATGGCAAAAAGGTAAACGCAAAGAGTATTATGGGTCTGATGAGTTTAGCGGTTGGATCAGGTGCAGAAGTCGTACTTTCTGCTGTAGGTAATGATGAGCAAGCAGCACTTGAGGCATTAGAGAAATTCGTCAATCAATCGATCTAAAAGTAGAATGGCCATGAAGCCATTCTATTTTTTTTATTTTTACCCCGGAGCGGTTCACCAATCAAAAAAGTGAGGAGCTACACTCCTCACTTCATCATTACTTATTATCTTTTGCTAAAACTTGATCAACTAATCCATATTCTAATGCTTTTTCAGCTGTCATGAAGTTGTCACGCTCTGTATCACGCTCAATCACTTCAATTGGTTGACCAGTACGTTCTGCTAGAATTTCGTTAAGTTTAGAGCGTAAGAAAAGGATACGCTTTGCAGCGATTTCGATTTCTGTTGCTTGACCTTGTGCTCCACCTAGTGGTTGGTGAATCATTACTTCACTGTTTGGTAGGGCATAACGCTTTCCTTTTTCACCAGCAGCTAGAAGGAATGCTCCCATGGATGCAGCCATACCGATACAAATAGTCGAAACCTTAGGCTTGATAAATTGCATCGTGTCATAAATAGCCATACCAGCTGTAATAGAACCACCTGGGCTGTTAATGTATAATGAGATATCCTTATCTGGATCTTCTGCAGCTAAAAATAATAACTGAGATACAATTGAGTTTGCCACATTATCATCAATAGCAGAACCTAACATAATAATTCTGTCTTTTAAAAGACGGGAATAGATATCGTATGCTCTTTCACCGCGATTTGTTTGTTCAATAACCGTTGGAATTAAATTCATCGTGAAATCCTCCTTAAAAAGTAATCAATAGTCTATGTATTTATCATACAGCTAAGGTCAATGAAGGTCAAACAAAAGCCCTTTGCATTATATGTATTCATCATGACAATCAATCATGCCTTCGCTACCATATTCAGCATAACCAAATTGTATCCATTTCTAACATAAAACTAGAAATAATTAACATAGAAGAATCCTTGCCAGTATAAACCTACTTGAAATGTCATATATTCTTTCATATAATAAGTAAGTCTCACTATTTAAATATGCGCTCGTAGCTCAGTCGGATAGAGCGGTGGTTTCCGGTACCACGTCTGCCGGGGGTTCGAATCCCTCCGAGCGCGTCTAATAGAAAAATGCTCAGAGTATACTCTGAGCATTTTTTACATTGGCTTACATTTCTTTATGGTTCTTATTCTTTACAATCATAATCGGCTCATCAATCGTTTGTAAACGCTTGTCTAAAATGAACGTACCAAAAGGAACGAGTGAGGCAATGACTGCACCAACTCCGAACCAAAATGACTGTCGGTATGCAAAGAATACATGAGCAAGAGCAAACAGAAATAAGACAAAGAATAGTCCGTGAATGCCACCGGTGATCGTCACGGCAAGTGGAAAATCAGCCATATATTTTAATGGCATGGCAATCCCAAGTAGAATTAAATAAGAAAGACCCTCAATGAAACCAATGAGGCGAAGACGTCCGATTGGGTTTGTTAGTGTCATAATAACCTCCAAAAGTGATATACCTTATTATATGATAGAAAGACAAACTATAGTTAGAATTCTTGAGATTTTATCGTGGTGTAGGCTTCGTCTAGATTTCGAATTCGTTGAAGTGTTTCAGACGTTGCTGTTAATTTTTCAGTCACTAGTGTGGATACAATAGAGCGATAGTAGCTGTTCATTGCATCCACACGTTCATTGAACTCAGCATGTAATTCTACATGTTTTCGTAAATGCTCCGTAAAATAGTCAACAGAAAAAATATCAGTCATGATAAACCTCCTTCATTTATAAATCTTCCTAGGGTTAGTTGTTCTTACGAAGGGTAATGATCAATATTGTGTTCGTTTCGCTTACATTTTAGCTAATAACCGGAATATCATTCTATTATGTGCCTATGTATTGTAAAATAGAGATGAGGTGATAAGACATGAAGACAGGATTAGTTCAGCAACAAACGACGAAGTTATCGTTAACGAAAGAATTAAGACAGGCTATTACTTTGCTTCAATATACTTCTTTTGAGCTGACAACCTATTTGAATGATCTTTCTTTAGAAAACCCTTTCATTGATCTTCATGAGCCTACTTATTCACCTACTCAACATCATCGCAAAAAAGTAAGATCAAGTGATCAACAGATCGATTATGATATCGCAGCACCGGATGCGCCAACTCTGGAAGAGTATATTCAATCACAACTAATACTGCATCCGATTCCTATAGGGTTTCAACAAACCATTCTTTTTCTCATACAAAACTTTGATGAGCAAGGGTATTTACGATACCCCATAGAGGAGTTATGTTTTTCATCCTCCTATTCTACGGAAGAGCTCGTTCAAGCTCTATATTATATACAATCAGAATTAGAACCAGTCGGCATTGGAGCGGGTAGTCTTCAAGAGTCTTTACTCATTCAGCTGAGAAGGAAATATCCTAAAGCCATCGTGGCACAAAAGATTGTGGAGCAATACTTCACACAATTGGCAGAACGGAAATGGGATCTTATTAGTAAAGCACTTAAAGTATCAACGGCTGACATAAAAACAGCTCTCGAACTTATTCAAACGCTTAATCCACGACCTGCTTCAGAGTATAAAAAGGCAGAAATCAGTTATATTGTGCCCGATTTGTTTCTAGAAAAACATCATGGTCAGTATAAAATCTTCATGAATGAACGATCCTATGCATCTTTTTCTATTAATAAAGACTATCTTTCTTTGAAAAATGAAAGGATCGACCAAGATTCTGCTAATTACTTGAAATTAAAATATCAGGAAGCTAGTTGGGTGAAACAAAGTGTTGAACAACGGAAACGAACGATGGTAAAAGTAACGGAAGCAATTGTTACGAGGCAAAGGCAATTTTTTGATAAGGGTGTATCTTATCTACAGCCACTGACATTAAGAGATATTGCTGAAGAGGTCGATATGCATGAGTCAACGATTAGTCGGACAGTAAGGGGAAAGTTCTTACAAACTCCTTCTGGTGTGTATGAGCTTAAATATTTCTTTCAATCTAAAGTGAGATCAACAAATGAGCAGGAGATCTCATCTGTCAGAGTAAAGGAGTTACTATCTGATATCATTAAAAAGGAAAATAAACAGCAGCCGTTATCAGATCAAAAAATCTCGGAGATGTTAAAGAGGGACCACCAGCTAAAAGTATCGAGAAGAACAGTGGCAAAATACCGTGAGCAACTAAATATTCCATCTTCCTCAAGTCGAAAACATATGTAAGGAGTCATCCATGAAAGAATACGTTTTAACATTTTACACTAAAGAGAATTGCCCTTTATGCGAAAAAGCAAAGGCAGTAATAGAAGAGCTTTCAGAAGAATTCCCGTTGAAAATGATTGAGAAAGACATTTATAAAGATGATCAATTACTCGAACTTTATCAACTGATGATTCCAGTGCTTGAGCTTAACGGAGAGCAGATTGGGTACGGTTTAATCCGAAAAGATGAAGTAAGAAGTGAGTTGACTAGACTTATTTCTCATTAAAGCTATTACTATTTTTAAAATGGGCTAACTGCCAGTTGAATCATGCTTTTATTCCTGTTACAATGAAAAATGTAGCAGGGATAAATTTTTTTGCGCTAAGTGGGACATATTAAGTCTATGAGGGACGTTATGAGTCCCGTTTAGAAAAGTATTCCTATTAGGAGTTGGAAAGATGAAATCCTTATTAGAAGTTCAAAAGAAATTATTACCTGATCTTCTTTCCATTATGCAAAAACGGTACCGAATTCTTCAGTACATTCGCTTGACTGAGCCGATCGGTAGAAGGGCGTTAGCGGGGGCACTGGACATAACCGAAAGAGTTCTTCGTGCTGAAGTAGACTTTCTGAAAGAACAAGGTCTTCTTTCCATGGCGACGGCCGGCATGAGTTTGACAGATGAAGGGCAAACGGTACTTCATGAGCTAGAGGAAATGATGAAAGAAGTAACCGGACTTAAATCGCTAGAAAGTGAATTACAAAAGCTCCTGAATGTAAAAAGGGTAATAGTCGTAGCAGGAGATAGCGATGTCTCACCATTCGTGAAACAAGAAATGGGAAGAGCGACAGTCGCTTGTATGAAGGAGTACATGGAAGAACAGTCGATTATCGCAGTCACTGGTGGAACCACTCTAGCAGCTGTAGCTGAAAGAATGAGCCCAGATCCTAAGCATAGGGATATCTTATTTGTACCAGCAAGAGGCGGTCTCGGTGAGCAGGTAGAAAATCAGGCTAATACGATTTGTGCCAAAATGGCAGAAAAGGCAATGGGACATTATCGTCTCCTTCATGTTCCAGGACAACTCAGTAATGAAGCCTACCAATCTTTAATAGAAGAACCTTCTGTTAAGGAAGTACTACACCAAATTAAATCTGCCCGCATGGTCATTCATGGTATTGGAGATGCTATTACCATGGCGGAGCGCCGAAAAACATCGGCCCAAGAGATTACATCTATTAAAGAAGAAGAGGCAGTTGCAGAAGCATTTGGCTATTACTTTAATCGAGAAGGACACGTAGTACATAAAGTGAAAACAATCGGCATACAACTCGATGATCTAAAGAATGCTAAATGTGTGATTGCGGTCGCGGGTGGCGCTTCAAAAGCTGAAGCAATACGAGCTTTTATGAAGCAAGGGCAAGACACGATTATCGTGACTGATGAAGGTGTAGCAAAACAGTTAGTAAAGGGTTAACCCTTACCAATAATAAATCACTATTTTTCTCGAGGAGGAAACAAAATGACAGTAAAATTAGGTATTAACGGGTTTGGACGTATCGGACGTAATGTGTTTCGTGCAGCATTAAAGAATCCTAACGTAGAAGTAGTAGCAGTTAACGACTTAACAGATGCAAACATGCTTGCGCATCTTTTAAAATATGATACTGTGCATGGAAGATTAAACGAAGAGGTTACTGTAAACGGTAGCTCACTTGTTGTAGGTGGTAAGGAAATCAAGGTTCTAGCAGAACGTGATCCTGCACAATTAGGCTGGGGTAATCTTGGTGTTGATATCGTTGTTGAATCTACTGGTCGCTTTACTGACCGTGCTGACGCTGCAAAGCATTTAGAAGCTGGTGCAAAGAAGGTTATCATTTCTGCTCCTGCAAGTAACGAAGACATTACTGTGGTAATGGGTGTTAACGAAGATCAATATGATGCAGCAAATCACCATGTTCTTTCTAACGCTTCTTGTACGACAAACTGTTTAGCTCCTTTTGCTAAAGTTCTTAACGACAAGTTTGGAATCAAGAAGGGTATGATGACAACCGTTCATGCCTACACGAATGACCAACAAATTTTAGACCTTCCACACAAGGACTATCGTCGTGCTCGTGCAGCAGCTGAGAACATCATTCCAACTTCAACTGGTGCTGCAAAGGCAGTATCACTTGTTCTACCTGAACTAAAAGGAAAATTAAATGGTATGGCAATGCGTGTACCAACACCTAACGTATCATTAGTTGATTTAGTAGCTGAGCTTGAAAAAGAAGTTACAGCTGAAGAAATCAATGCAGCGCTTAAAGAAGCAGCAGAAGGAAACTTAAAAGGAATTCTTGCATTCAGTGAAGAGCCATTAGTATCTAGCGATTACAATGGTGACCCACATTCATCTACAATTGACGGGCTTTCAACAATGGTACTAGAAGGTAACCTAGTGAAGGTTGTATCTTGGTATGATAACGAGTCAGGTTATTCTCACCGTGTTGTAGACCTTGCTGAGTACATGGTACAAAAGGGTCTATAATAGTTGTGGATTAACTCCAGAACAACGTCTATAATAAGATTGGAATCTTTTGGGGAGTGGGGCACATGCCTTCTCCCCTTCAAGATGTTGTTAGGTTTTTTATTCTCATGTGTGATGGTGGTTTTACGCTGGTTTCGTGGATAAAAGCAGAATTTCGTTGATAAACATGCTTAATTCGTCGATAAAACAATGACTTTCGTTGATAGGTTCACAATTTTCGTTGATAAAACCAAACCTAGCGTTGATCACCACTACAAAATACATAATGTCTAACCATTTACACACAACCAAACGAGGATAAATGGCCAATAGGTAGTACAAACTATGAGTTAGTCTCTGATGATGAGGGAGGATCCTGTAAAATGAACAAAAAAACGATTCGTGATGTTGATTTGAAAGGTAAACGAGTTTTCTGTCGTGTTGACTTTAACGTACCAATGCGTGACGGTGAAGTAACGGATGACACTCGTATCCGAGCAGCACTACCTACTATTCAGTATTTAACAGAGCAGGGTGCTAAGGTTATTCTTGCTTCTCACCTTGGACGACCAAAGGGACAAGTCGTGGAAGAGCTTCGTCTAGACGCTGTAGCTACACGTCTTAGTGAGTTGTCTGGGAAGACCGTGGTAAAAGTTGATGAAGCATACGGAGAAGAGGCTGAACTAGGCATTTCTAAGCTAAGTGAAGGGGACGTTCTATTATTAGAAAATGTTCGCTTCTATCCTGGTGAGGAAAAGAATGATGCGGAGTTGTCGAAGGAATTTGCTAAACTGGCGGATGTCTATGTAAATGACGCTTTCGGTGCAGCTCACCGTGCCCATGCTTCTACTGCAGGTATTGCAGAACACTTACCAGCAGTTGCGGGCTTTTTAATGGAAAAAGAGCTTGAAGTTCTTGGGAAAGCATTGTCTAACCCAGATCGACCATTTACGGCGATTATTGGTGGTGCCAAGGTAAAAGATAAGATTGGTGTCATTGATAACCTACTAGATAAGGTTGATAACTTAATTATCGGTGGCGGCTTAGCTTATACTTTCGTAAAAGCTCAAGGACATGATGTCGGTAAATCATTACTTGAAGAAGATAAGATTGATTTAGCCCTTTCATTCATGACTAAAGCAAAGGAAAAGGGTGTTAATTTCTATATGCCAGTGGATGCAATCGTTGCAGATGATTTCTCGAACGATGCTGAAACAAAGGTAGTAGCAATCGATTCCATTCCTTCTGATTGGGAAGCTCTTGATATTGGACCAGAAACAAGTGAGATCTACAAGAAGGTCGTGTCAGAATCTAAGCTAGTCATGTGGAATGGACCAATGGGTGTATTTGAAATGGAATCATTTGAAAAAGGTACAAAGGCAGTCGCAGAAGCATTAGCAGAAGCAATTGATGCTTATACCGTAATCGGTGGGGGAGATTCTGCTGCAGCCGTTGAGAAATTTGAGCTTGCAGATAAAATGGATCATATCTCAACTGGTGGGGGAGCTTCACTAGAGTTTATTGAAGGAAAAGAGCTTCCTGGTGTTGTTGCATTAAATGATAAATAGTAGAGTTCAACTCTACTGATTTTACATAAGAAAAGGAAGGTGTCATATGCGTAAACCTATTATTGCAGGTAACTGGAAAATGCACAAAGTACTTTCCGAGGCAAAAGGCTTTATTGAAGAAGTAAAAGGACTTGTTCCAGCTCCGGAAAAGGTAGACTCTGTTGTTTGTGCACCAGCATTATTCTTAGACAGCCTTGTTCAATCAACAAAGGAATCAGCGCTGAAAATCGGTGCTCAAAATATGCACTTTGAGGAACAGGGAGCTTTTACGGGTGAAACCAGCCCAGTCGCTCTTAAAGATTTAGGAGTAAGCTATAGCATAATTGGCCACTCCGAGCGTCGTGAACTCTTTGCTGAGACCGACGAATCAGTTAATAAAAAGACGCTGGCTGCATTCCAACATGGTTTAGTGCCAATTGTTTGCTGCGGTGAAACGTTGGAACAACGTGAAGCAGGACAAACTAATGAGTTTGTTGGTGGTCAAATACAGAAGGCTCTAGCAGGACTAACAGAAGAGCAAGTAAAAGAAACAGTTATTGCCTATGAACCAATTTGGGCAATCGGAACAGGTAAAACAGCTTCTGCTGAAGAAGCAAATGAAGTTTGTGCGCATATTCGTCAAACGGTTGCGTCTCAATTTTCAGAAGCCGCTGCAGATGCAGTAAGAATCCAGTATGGTGGAAGTGTAAAGCCTTCTAACATTAAAGAATTCTTATCACAGCCAGATATTGATGGTGCATTAGTTGGTGGTGCAAGTTTAGAAGCTTCGTCTTATCTACAGCTTTTGGAGGCAGTAGCAAATGACTAAGCCAGTTGCTTTAATTATTTTAGATGGGTTTGCTTTGCGCGATGAAGAAAAAGGAAACGCAGTCGCACAGGCAAAGAAACCTAATTTTGATCGACTGTGGAATGAATACCCTCACCAAATGCTAACAGCGTCTGGTGAAGCGGTAGGACTACCAGAAGGTCAAATGGGGAACTCGGAAGTAGGACATTTAAACATTGGAGCAGGACGTATTGTCTACCAAAGCTTAACAAGAGTGAATGTTGCAATTCGTGAAGGTGAGTTCGAACGAAATGATACCTTTTTGGAAGCGATGAATCATGTAAAGGAAAAGGGAACGAATCTACATATTTTTGGACTACTGTCTGATGGCGGTATTCACTCCCATATCCAACATTTATTTGCTCTGTTAAAGCTTGCAAAAGACGAGGGTGTCTCGAATGTATATATTCACGGCTTTTTAGATGGACGTGATGTTGGTCCGCAAACGGCTAAAACTTATATTCATGACCTTCAAGAGAAAATGAAGGAGCTTGGAGTAGGTGAGATTGCGACTTTATCAGGTCGATATTACTCGATGGATCGTGACCAACGCTGGGAACGTGTCGAGAAGTCGTATCGCTCTATGGTATATGGTGAAGGACCTTCTTACAAAACACCGTTAGAGTGTGTAGAAGATTCTTACCAAAATGGAATTTATGATGAGTTCGTTCTACCATCTGTCATCACAAAAGAGGATGGAACGCCGGTTCAAACGATTAAAGATGAAGATGCCGTCATTTTCTATAACTTTAGACCAGACCGAGCTATCCAAATCTCGAACACGTTTACGAATGAAGATTTTAGATCATTTGAACGTGGAGAGAGCCATCCGAAAAACTTACACTTTGTGTGTTTAACTCACTTTAGTGAAACCGTACAAGGATATGTTGCCTTTAAGCCATCCAACCTGGATAATACATTAGGTGAAGTATTATCACAAAATGGATTAAAGCAACTAAGAATTGCAGAGACTGAAAAGTATCCGCATGTTACTTTCTTCTTTAATGGTGGCCGGGAAAATCCATTCCCAGGTGAAGAACGTATCTTAATTAATTCACCAAAGGTTGCTACATATGATTTACAGCCTGAAATGAGTGCTTATGAGGTTACAGATGCATTATTAAATGAAATCGCTTCTGATAAGCACGATGTTATTATCCTAAACTTTGCAAATCCGGACATGGTTGGTCATTCTGGTATGCTTGAACCTACTATTAAAGCCATTGAAGTAGTGGATGAGTGTTTAGGGAAAATTGTTAGCGCCATTCAGGAAAAAGGCGGAGTTTCCATTATTACAGCGGATCATGGTAATGCAGATGAGGTCATGACATTGGAAGGTAATCCAATGACAGCCCATACAACGAATCCAGTACCAGTGATTCTTGTAAAAGAAGGCGTTGAGCTAAGAGAAGATGGAATTCTCGGTGATTTATCACCAACTGTACTAGATTTATTAAACCTATCACTTCCACAAGAAATGACAGGTCAATCACTAATAAAAAAATAATCATTTGAGGAGCTGAATGTAATGCCATTTATCATTGATGTTTATGCACGTGAAGTGTTAGATTCTCGTGGTAACCCTACTATTGAAGTTGAAGTTTATACAGAATCAGGTGCAATGGGTCGTGCCCTAGTACCAAGTGGTGCTTCAACAGGTGAATACGAAGCAGTAGAACTACGTGACGGAGACAAGAACCGTTACCTTGGAAAAGGTGTAGAAAAAGCGGTTGATAACGTAAATGAAGTAATCGCTCCAGAACTAATTGGTCTAGACGTAACAGACCAAGTAGCAATCGATGAGTTATTAATTGACCTTGATGGAACTGAAAACAAAGGTAAGCTAGGTGCTAATGCGATCCTAGGTGTATCTATGGCTGCTGCACGTGCTGCTGCTGAATACTTAGATTTACCTCTTTACAAGTACTTAGGTGGTTTCAACGCAAAAACTCTACCAGTACCAATGATGAACATCATCAACGGTGGAGCACATGCTGACAACTCTGTTGATATTCAAGAATTCATGGTTATGCCAGTTGGTGCTGAGAGCTTTAAAGAAGCTCTACGTACAGGTACTGAAATTTTCCATAGCTTAAAAGCTGTTCTTAAGGAAAAAGGCCATAATACAGCTGTAGGTGACGAAGGTGGATTCGCTCCTAACCTTGGTTCTAACGAAGAAGCTCTTCAAACAATCATTGAAGCAATCGAGCGCGCGGGCTACAAGCCAGGTGAAGAAGTGAAGCTTGCAATGGATGTTGCTGCTTCTGAGCTTTACAGCAAGGAAGATGGTAAGTACCACCTGTCTGGTGAAGGTGTAGTAAAGACTTCAGCTGAAATGGTTGAATTCTATGAGCAACTCGTTGCAAAATACCCAATCATCTCAATTGAAGATGGATTAGACGAAAATGACTGGGAAGGTCATAAGCTTCTAACTGAACGCCTTGGTGGTAAAGTTCAATTAGTTGGTGACGATCTATTTGTTACAAACACGGCTAAGCTTTCAGAAGGAATTGAAAAGGGTGTAAGTAATTCCATCCTAATCAAAGTAAACCAAATCGGTACATTAACGGAAACGTTTGAAGCAATTGAAATGGCGAAGCGTGCAGGTTACACTGCTGTTATCTCTCACCGTTCTGGTGAAACAGAAGATAGCACAATTGCTGATATCGCAGTTGCAACTAACGCTGGTCAAATCAAGACGGGTGCACCATCTCGTACAGACCGTGTGGCGAAGTACAACCAACTTCTTCGCATTGAAGACGAGCTAGGCTTCACTGGTATTTACGGTGGTCTTGATTCATTCTATAACTTAAAGAAGTAAGTATATGTTCGGAGAGTGCCCCTTACCTAATGGGGGCGCTCTTTTTTAGGGTTTTGTGCAATTAATTATGATTTTTGTGCGATTCCGGTGATTTACTGTGCAATTAGTCGCGAGTTCTGTGCAATTTTTGTCATTTACTGTGCAATTATACACACTGGGGTATACCATCTCGCAGAACAAAATCCAGTTTAAAGCGAAGAATGCGCAACTATACGATATTTTCTTGTCTGTCCTAACATTTTGTGGTACATTTAGAATAATGTGAAGTGCGTTTAGGAGGTGTCGTCTCGTGCATGCTTTATTCGTAACACTATTAGTATTAGTATCAATCAGCTTAATTGTAGTAGTTCTTCTGCAATCAGGTAAGAGTGCAGGATTATCAGGTGCTATTTCAGGTGGTGCTGAGCAGCTTTTTGGAAAGCAAAAAGCACGCGGTATTGATGCGGTTTTACATCGAATTACGATTGTATTATCCGTTTTATTCTTTGTTTTAACCATTGCAGTTGCCTTCTTTGGCGCTTAAAAATGAATGCTCGTATAAAGCGTTGGGTACTATCCAACGCTTTTTTTACGTTTACTTCTACTAGATCATTCATAGTTAATTAAACGTTTGTTTAAACTAAGGAAAACGCAGTCCCAGTCTAGGGTTGAGGAGATTTAATTAAACGTTTGTTTAAAACAGAAAGGGGTACAGAATAGATGAAAAGAGTACTACCAAAGCCTTTCTTTTTTGAAGGTGGGGAACGTGCTGTTTTATGTTTACACGGTTTTACAGGAAACTCAGCAGATTGCCGAATGTTAGCTAGATATTTAGAAAAAAACGGCTATACCTGCTATGGACCACAATATAGAGGGCATGGTGTTCCACCAGAGGAATTAGTGAAGTACGGACCTGCTGATTGGTGGGAGGATGTAAAAGAAGCATATCAATTCCTTAAAGATAAAGGCTATGAGAAAATTGCAGTAGTGGGTCTATCCCTTGGTGGGGTATTTTCCCTAAAGTTGGGTTATACTGTACCAATAAAGGGAATTGTAACGATGTGTGCGCCTATGTATATTAAAAGCGAGGAAGTCATGTATAAAGGTGTGCTTGAATATGCAAAGGAATATAAGATGCAAGAGGGCAAATCAGAAGAAGTCATCGAAATGGAAATGGAGCAATTTAAGCAAAAGCCCATGCAGACGTTGAAGGCACTTCAAGAATTAATTTCAGAAGTACGAAGTCAAGTAGACTTAATCTATGCACCTACATTTGTTGTTCAAGCACGTCATGATCATATGATTAATACAGATAGTGCTAATATTATCTACAATGAAGTAGAATCCATTGATAAGCAAATTAAATGGTATGAAGAGTCAGGACACGTCATTACACTTGATAAAGAGCGAGATCAGCTACATGAAGATGTTCTGCAATTTTTAGAAGCAATTGATTGGTAAATTAAATGATAAGGAGTGACGAACAAATGGATGTCATTCAAGAGCATATAAAGCATTTGCTTTCCTTTATGAAGGAGGAAGCGTATAAGCCTTTAACGGTACAAGAATTGGAAGAAGCGTTTGGAATTGAAGATTCGGCTGCCTTTAAAGACTTTGTCAAAGCAATAGTAACAATGGAAGATCAAGGACTCATCGTCCGGACAAGAAGTAATCGCTATGGATTACCTGATAAAATGAATTTAATCCGCGGAAAAGTAATCGGTCATCCTAAAGGATTTGCCTTTGTGGAAACAGATGATAAGGATCGTCAGGACATTTTTATTCCACCATCCGACTTAAAAAATGCGATGCACGGTGATACCGTACTCGTCCGTATAAATCCTACTTCATCAGGTACGAGAGAAGAAGGGCAGGTTGTCCGTATTATTGAACGCGGTATAACCGAAGTTGTGGGTACATATGAACAAAGTAGAAACTTTGGCTTTGTTGTCGTGGATGATAAGCGAATTGCCAACGATATTTTTATCCCTAAAGAAGCATCTAAAGGTGCTGTCGATGGACACAAGGTGGTTGTTCGACTTGTCACGTATCCAGAAGGCCGCATGAGTGCAGAAGGAGAAGTCGTTCAAATACTTGGCCATAAAAATGACCCAGGTATTGATATCCTTTCTGTCATTCATAAGCATGGACTACCTCAAGAGTTCCCAGCAGAAGCTCTACAGCAGGCAAACGATGTACCCGATACAATTGAAGAGAATCAAATCGGAAAACGCCGTGATTTACGAAATGAAACCATTGTTACGATTGATGGTGCGGACGCAAAGGATTTGGATGATGCGGTTACCGTTACAAGACTTGATAACGGAAACTATAAGTTAGGAGTTCATATTGCGGATGTTACTCATTATGTAACAGAAGGTTCTCCAATTGATGTAGAAGCAGCGGAGCGCGGAACAAGTATTTATCTTGTGGATCGTGTAATTCCGATGATTCCACATCGTTTATCGAATGGTATTTGCTCGTTAAATCCGAAGGTAGCACGATTTACTTTATCATGTGAAATGGTGGTAAACCAGCAGGGTGAGGTTGTCAGTCATGAAATTTTCGAGAGTGTGATTAAGACAACAGAACGAATGACGTATAAGGATGTAAATCTCATTTTAGAAGATAAAGATGAAGAGGTTCGTGAAAAGTATAATAGCCTAGTACCAATGTTTGAACTAATGGGCGAATTGGCGCAAATCCTACGTAACAAGCGTATCGAGCGTGGCGCGATTGATTTTGATTTCAAAGAAGCAAAGGTACTGGTAGATGAGGATAGTAAGCCTACAGATGTCGTGTTAAGAGAACGTTCTGTAGCAGAGAGACTTATTGAAGAGTTCATGTTACTAGCGAATGAAACGGTGGCTGAACACTTCCACTGGATGAACTTGCCGTTTATGTACCGTGTCCATGAGGATCCAAAAGAAGAAAAACTAAATCGTTTCTTTGAGTTCATCACAAATTTCGGCTATGTCGTAAGAGGTTCAGGAAATTCCATTCATCCACGTGCTCTGCAACAGGTACTAGAAACGGTGCAAGGAACACCTGAAGAAACTGTCATTTCCACGGTTCTGTTACGTTCCATGAAACAGGCACGTTACGATGCGGAAAGTCTAGGCCACTTTGGTTTATCAACGGAGTTCTATACTCATTTTACTTCGCCAATTAGACGTTATCCAGACCTTATCGTTCATCGTCTGATCCGGACTTATCTCATTCAAGGAAAAGTAGATGAGAAAACAAAGGAAAAGTGGGATCATCTACTTCCTGATATTGCGGACCACTCTTCTAACATGGAACGTAGAGCGGTTGAAGCAGAACGTGAAACAGACGAGCTCAAAAAGGCAGAGTTCATGGAAGATAAGATTGGTGAAGAATATGATGGAATGATTAGCTCTGTCACGAACTTCGGTATCTTTGTCGAACTCCCTAACACCATTGAAGGCCTTGTTCACGTTAGCTATTTAACGGATGATTATTACCGCTATGACGAGTCAAGCTATGCCATGATTGGTGAAAGAACGGGTAATATCTTCAGAATCGGTGATGAAATTCAGGTTCGAGTAATTAATGTTAACAAAGACGAACGCTCCATTGACTTCGAAATTGTTGGAATGAAGGTCAACAAGCGACCTGAACGCAAGGATCGCCCAACGGTCATTAAGAGTGAAAAACGAGAAGGGCGCAATGGAACGGGTGCAGGACGTAGAAGCCGAACAAGAAGAGACAGCAACGACCAAAGAAATGGCAACGGTCGTCCAGGAAAGAAAAAGAAACACTTCGAGAATGCACCAAAAGCAATGCGTAAACCTAAAAAGAAAAGATAAAAGATAAAAGATAAAATTCGGGTGGTGCCAGGCACCACCCGAAATTTGTCGAATGTATATATTGATTGAGTATGAAGTTAATTTTTGCTAAAATTTTAACTACTATTCAGATAACAAAGGGGAGGTGGACATATGCCAAAGGGAGAAGGCAAGGTGGTCGCCCAAAATAAGAAAGCGAATCATGATTACTTCATTGAAGAAACATATGAGGCAGGAATTGTCCTTCAAGGAACAGAAATCAAATCCATTAGAGCTGGGAAAATAAATTTACGAGACTCTTTTGCTAGAATTCAAAAAGGTGAAGTGTTCTTATATAATGCGCATGTCAGCCCGTATGAACAAGGAAATCGTTTTAACCATGAACCACTTCGTACAAGAAAGCTTCTACTTCATAAAAAGCAGATTGCGAAGCTGATTGGAGAAACAAAAGAAGCGGGTGTGACGTTAGTACCGCTAAAAGTATATCTAAAAAATGGGTTTGCAAAAGTTTTAATTGGGCTTGGTAAGGGTAAAAAGAATTATGACAAGCGTGAGGATTTAAAGAAGAAGGAAGCTAAACGTGATATTGAACGTGCATTCCGCGATCGCCAAAAAATGTAGTAATTCATGAAGTAACTACCAATTGTATTCATAGTTCAATGTGTTATAATAAGAATTGTCGTCAGGGAAGACGGCAGTTCATTGACAAATGAATAAGCAATAAGCTTATAAATTTCCCGTACTACCATTTGATATGAGAATTAATTTTCTCTATATCCTTTATAAATGGGGACGCTACGGATTCGACAGGGATAGTTCGAGCTTGGGTTGCGAGTCGAGGGGATCGGCCTCGTTAAAACGTCAAAGCCAATAACTGGCAAAACAAACAACAACTTCGCTTTAGCTGCTTAATAACAGTCTATAGCGGTTCCTCCCTCCATCGCCCATGTGGTAGGATCAGGGACTCACTCTAAGTGGGCTACGCCGGAGTTCGCCGTCTGAGGACAAAGGAAGAGAACAACCAGACTAGTCTTTCCAAAGCCTGTCGATAGGCCGAGGGAATGGCGAAATGCTAATATATCGACTACACTCGTAGAAGCTTAAGTGGCGATGTCTTTGGACGTGGGTTCGATTAGTCATTAGTCGCCTTATGTGGTAACACATAAGTGAAAATCCAGCTTTATCGGTGAAACCTAAGTCACTTTTCAAAGTGATAAGGCAATGCCGAGCGGTATGTGAAGTAATTCAACAGCCGTGTATCGACTCATAGGCTACCTAATAAGGTAGCACTAGGATGTAAAACTCTACTCACATTGAGTAAAAACTACGTTTTGCATAAGACGCTGGAGGACCTTATTGAGTAAGGTTCAAGATATAGTCAGTGCCATGACGAAAGCATGGAAAAGCACGTCCCACCGTCTCCACCATACATAGGTGGATCCAAGATCAACACATGGTGTTGGTCTTTTTTATATGTTAAAGAATTCTTCTTCAAACCATAGTTTCTTTTCTAAAAGCACTTTTGTATATTTTCCATTCCTCGGTGTTACTTCTCATATTCATTTAATTATCAAGCATAAGAAGAGGCACAATATCCTTACTTAAGGTATTCTGCCTCTTTCTATCCTAACTTACTTTTATATGTAATGATGTATAAAGGTTGATTGGGTTTGTATTCAGCATAGAGTACTTCTTTTATTGATTTTACATTTTGTTTTGATAACTCCACATTTAGCCAAGCTTGATCTAAGTTTATTTCTTTTAGATTCTCTTGAACCGCCTCACCATCAATAATAAGTGCAATAGGTAATTCAACTGCTTTAAAGGGTAAGTTTAAGTCATTCATTTTAGGTGTGTCATACTTTGCACTTGGTAAAACACTCACCATCCCGTTTGGCTCAAGTATGGCATATTCCACTTCTTCTATGGAGAAAAAACCTTGTTGCCTAATTAAGCTCATAAGCTGGTTTAAATCCAGTTTTCCTTTTTTTAATGCATCGTACCGTAAGTTCCCCTTATGGATGACGATATTAGGATCGCCTTCTAGAATCTTTCGAGTTTTTCTATATTTCTGTGTCACCGTTTCAATGATGTAAATCATTGTTCCCCAGATAACAGTGCTAAAAACAATTTCCCAAACTCGTACTTCATGATCATAAATGGCATTTCCGACGAGTTCACCTAATATGACTGCAGAAATAAAATCAAATGGGGTAACTTGCGAGAATTGCGTTTTCCCTAATACCTTCGTCATGATAAATAATAATATTAATCCGATTAGTAATTCTGTTCCGATCATAAGATAATGGGTCAATGCCGAACACCTACTTATTTATGGTATTTCTCCATTATTGACTTCATTCGATGATTTATACTTTAATGAGGAGTTCTATCCATAGTGTTCTTGGAAAGGTCCTGAAACGAGTTGCGAATCAAATCTCTTGAATAAAGCTACATAAAAGGAATGAAAGCGCAATCTATCGAATACTTGATAGTAAAAGATAAAAGGAGTGCTTTCAATATGTCTATTATAAGAACACCCGAAGACCGTTTTGAGAATCTGATTGATTATCCCTTTAAGCCAAATTACATAACCATTAATGGAGTACGTGTCCATTATATTGACGAAGGAGAAGGGGAGATTCTTCTTTGTTTGCATGGCGAACCAACTTGGTCCTACTTATATAGAAAGATGATTCCTACTCTTTCACAAAATAATAGAGTAATTGCCTTGGATTTTATTGGCTTCGGGAAATCTGATAAATATACGGATAAGGAGGCATATAGCTTCCAAATGCATGTGGATACATTAAAGGAATTTATCATAAAACTTAATCTTAATGAGATCACTTTTGTTGTTCAAGATTGGGGAGGATTAATAGGTCTTAGGACGGCTACAGAAATGGAGGAACGTGTGGCAAGATTAGTGATTATGAATACGGGTCTTCCTACAGGTGATCTTCCACCTACGAAAGGCTTTCTAGCGTGGAGAGCATATGCAGAGCGTACAGAGGATTTACCTATAGGTGCATTGATACAAAAAAGCATGTCAAGCCCTAACGCAATCACAAGTGAAGAACTGTCTGCATATGAAGCACCTTTTCCAGACGCCAGTTTTAAAGCAGGCGCAGCTATGTTCCCGCTACTGGTACCTATGAATGAAGAAGATCCAGGTGCCAAGGAATTAAGAGCAGCCAGAGATGTTTTCGCTTCTTGGAAAAAGCCGACATTAGTCATGTTCTCGGATAAGGATCCAATCACTAGAGGGGGAGATCGATTTTTTAGAAAATTAATACCATCAGCTAAAAGCGAACCAGAAATTACAATACAAGATGCAGGCCATTTTCTACAAGAAGAAAAAGGAGAAGAAATTGCTTTACATATTTTAGATTTTATTAAGCGCCACCAATAGAAAGTTACTGTAAAAAGAACATGACCTCTCATGTTCTTTTTTACTTAGACTCTTCTATAGTACTTTGTTGCTTATAAGATAAAAGCCATATGAATAAGTTTAGAAAGTACTTATCATTGTTGCCAATAGCATTTATAATAGAGCAAACAAAAGAAAGCAGGATTTTATCAATGACTGAATTTGCAACAGAGCTCATGACTGAATATAGGAGTATTTCTTATTTTATCAGTGTATTGTTAAATATCTTTATCAGTATCTTCGCCTTCATTCCAAGCTTCTTTATCACAGCTGCGAATATATATGTGTTTGGTCTATGGGAAGGGATGGTCCTTTCTTTAGTCGGAGAAGTCATGGGAAGCATTATCTCTTTTGCCCTATATAGAAAAGGAATTAAGTTGGTAGTAGGGGAGAAACTACATACTCTTCCTTACTTAGGGAAGTTACAAAAGTCCTCAGGATTAGAGGCATTTGTTTTAATACTTTCACTCAGACTGCTTCCTTTTGTTCCTTCTGGTCTCGTTAATATAGCTGCCTCTTTTAGTAAAGTGTCAATCGGTACATTCGGTCTAGCTACCCTTTTAGGTAAGATTCCGGCTGTTTTTATAGAGGCTTATGCGGTTAGTGAATACATGAGCTGGGAAGGTCAGGAGAAATTATATTTCACATTGGCTGGATTGTGTTTACTTGTTGCCTACTATGTTTGGAGAAAGTTTTCCGTAAAACCATAAACACTCATCAACCATACAGTTGAAAGTGTTTATGGTCTTTTTTTTAGGCTCTTTTCTAAAACTTTGTTGCTTTTCAATCTTATATTTCTGCAATTTCGCCGTATTTAATATGATTAAACTGATTTTTAAAGCTTAGAAAAGAGCAACTCTCTAAATTTAAAGCAAGACTTTGTCTTAACATGTAAAAATCCGGCTTTTGGGATTTTTACGAAAGCAACAATCTATAAAAAAATAGCCTTTTTTTATCTGATAAATTGTATATAATATTTTGACAACATTCCTACCTGTTGCATATACTAATATTCAAATGAATGTTTGAATGTAGAGGAGATGGTTGACGTGACAGAAAAGGATACATGTGAAATTACTTGTTACGACTCCGATAAAGTTAATCGAGTAAAGATGGAGTTAAATCAGCAAAATACTAATGGTGTTGCTAAAATCTATAAAGCGTTAGCTGACGATACACGTATTAAGGTAGCCTATGCGCTCTGTATGGAAGAAGAATTATGCGTATGTGATGTGGCCAATATTATTGGCAGTACAACAGCAACTGCTTCTCATCATTTGCGTTTATTACGTAATATGGGACTGGCGAAATACCGAAAAGAAGGAAAGCTTGTTTTTTATTCCTTAGATGATGACCATGTCAAACAGCTAGTTCAGATTGCGTTAGCACATTCCAAGGAGGTGGCGTTACGTGGCTGAAAGCATACAACAAGAAGCGAATAAAACCGTATACCGCGTACAAGGCTTTTCCTGAGCAGGCTGTGCGCAAAAGTTCGAAAAGAACGTTCAGCACCTGGATGGTGTTGTAGATGCAAGTGTTAATTTCGGGGCCTCTAAGCTGACGGTTTATGGTGAGACATCCATTGAAAAGCTTGAGCAGGCCGGTGCTTTTGAAAACTTAAGGATCATTCGAGAAAATGAAAGGTTTACTGAAGTAAGTGAACCATTTTATAAAAGGCATGCAACTGTCATACTATCGGCTGTTTTGTTAGCAATGGGCTGGACAGCGGGGTATATGTACGGTGAAGGTAGTATCGTTTCCATCCTGGCTTACGTTGCATCAATGGTTGTCGGTGGCTACCGTCTGTTCATCACGGGAGTAAAGAACTTAGTTCGTTTTCAGTTTGATATGAGGACGTTAATGACAATCGCCATTATTGGAGCAGGATTTATCGGTGAATGGGGAGAAGGAGCAACTGTTATCATTTTATTTGCCATTAGTGAAGCACTAGAAGCCTATTCTATGGACAAAGCACGTCAATCCATTCGCTCGTTAATGGATATTGCTCCGAAAGTAGCTCTTATTCGCAGAGGGTCTCAGGAAATGAAAGTCCCTGTTGAAGAGATTTTAATTGGTGATGTGCTCATTGTGAAACCAGGTCAGAAGATTGCCATGGATGGTATTGTCGTAAAAGGAACTTCTGCGGTCAATCAAGCAGCCATCACGGGCGAATCGGTTCCCGTTACAAAGGAATTTCAAGATGAGGTTTTTGCTGGTACGTTGAATGAAGAAGGCATTCTTGAAGTAAAAGTAACCAAAAAAATAGAAGATACAACAATAGCCAAGATTATTCACTTAGTGGAAGAAGCACAAGCAGAAAGAGCGCCTTCACAAGCTTTTGTGGGTGTTTTTGCGAAATATTACACGCCAGTAATCATTCTAATTGCTATAGGTATTGCGGTGATACCTCCATTCTTCTTTAATGGAGACTGGAGCACATGGATTTATCAAGGGTTAGCCGCTTTAGTTGTAGGCTGTCCTTGTGCGTTAGTCATATCTACGCCAGTATCTATCGTAACAGCTATTGGAAATGCAGCTAAAAATGGTGTACTCATTAAAGGTGGGATCCATCTAGAGGAAATGGGTGCCATTAAGGCAATTGCTTTTGATAAAACGGGAACGTTAACAAAAGGAACCCCAACTGTAACAGATATGATTAGTATGGATGAGCAAAAGCTAGATCAGGATTTAAAAATTATTGCAGCCCTTGAAAATAAATCACAGCATCCATTAGCTGCCGCAATAATGAAAAAAGCTGAAGAGCACAACCTAGATTACCAATCCATTGACATAGAAGAATTTACGTCTGTTACTGGTAAAGGAATTAAAGGGAAGGTTAACGGAGTCGTATATTATGTTGGTAAACCTGAGTATATTCGTACAGTTACAGAGTTTACAGAAAAAGAACTAATTGAGAACCTTCAACAGTCTGGCAAGACCGTTGTTGTAGCAGCGACAGAAAAGAAGGTCTTTGCAATTATAGGTATTGCTGATGAAGTAAGAGAAACAAGCAAGAACGTGGTTCACGCTCTTCATCAAATGGGAATAAAGAAAACCATCATGTTAACTGGAGATAATCATGAGACGGCAAAAGCAATTGGCTCACAGGTGGGTGTAACTGAAATTAAATCAGAGTTATTACCACAAGACAAATTGTCTTTTATTAAACAACTTCGAGATGATTATAAGAAAGTGGCGATGGTAGGAGATGGCGTCAACGATGCACCGGCTTTGGCGGCTTCCACAGTCGGAATTGCCATGGGTGGTGCTGGAACGGATACAGCATTAGAGACAGCCGATGTAGCATTAATGGCAGACGATCTTCGAAAATTGCCATTTACGATTAAGCTAAGTCGAAAAGCTTTAACGATCATTAAACAAAATATCACCTTCTCACTAGGAATTAAACTAGTTGCCCTTCTCTTAGTCATACCAGGGTGGTTAACCCTATGGATTGCCATCTTTGCAGACATGGGCGCGACTCTGCTTGTAACGTTAAACGGACTGCGTTTATTGCGGGTAAAGGATGAGTAAGGTATTTCAACTAACGAAGCAGTAACAAAAAGTGGTTAAAATGTATAGAAAGAGAGGTGTATAAGATGGTTATTACAGAAGACATGCCAGTATCAGGTATTGCAAGTAGTTGGGAGGAAACTAAAGAATTGTTTATAAAATACAACATCCCCATTGGGTCTAAAAAAGCACTAAAAGAACATCTTCCAAAGGACCAACTTATTTCAATAATAACTGAAATAAATAAAGTAATAGGTAGTTCGGAAGCAACTTGTATCGAAGGCGGTTGACGAGTAAATTGAAGGCACTGGATGTGCCTTTTGTTTATGGTAATACAATAAATTAGTAATTTTTTGTTGTATAATTATCATCTAAAGAATAAAACAGCTATCTGTAGTAGATAGCTGTTTTTTGTTGCTAAACTGTTGCAAGCTCTGGTGTTTTTAAGTGTAGTGGCGGAGGAATTAACCAGCCTTTTTCTTTGTTAATACGTAATAAGCGGGCAGCATAAGCAGCCTTGGTGGTATGGAACTTACCAAACATGGCAGCAATGTCCTCTCGAATACATTGTCCCATAATTTGACTGCACATCACTATTCCCTGTGCAAGTTCCATTGAAACACTAGCTGCGATTTCTTGGTCTGAGAATCTTGCTCCTGCTGGGATATCTTCAATATTTGCAATTGGTTTTTCCGGTGGTGCAGGAGGTAAGGCTATTCCATTAGGCTTTAGTATCTCTTCAAGCTGATTAATTTCTTCTTTCATAGAGCGGATCATATCACGAAGAATATCATCAAGGTCATCATCACCATTATGGTTTAAATAGGTTTGGTAACAAGCTAACATCTGGTTTGTTCCAGATAAGTAACTCCACACATGAAAAACTTCACCATAATGCATAGGTTCATTTTTAGGATTACCACTCAAGATTCCCATTGCCGATTCCCCCTTATTTAATAGCCTAAGGACACTTTGTTCCATGTCCCTCCTATATAATCTGCCAACGTGCCATTCTTTATCTTGACCAAATTCAGCCAGGGTGGATTAATATTTTCCAAGGTTAATTTTCTTTTTTTGTTTAGAAACCAATTTTTCGGACATAATAAAGATGCAACATTATAATCTGTATTTTTTAAGATACTTAGGAGGCAACAAAAATGGAACGCGGCAAAGTAAAATGGTTTAACAGTGAAAAAGGTTTTGGATTTATTGAAAGAGACGGTGGGGAGGACGTATTTGTTCACTTCTCAGCGATCCAAGGTGAAGGGTATAAGTCGTTAGATGAGGGCCAAGAAGTTGAGTTTGAAATTGAAAATGGTCAACGCGGACCTCAAGCGACAAACGTTCATAAAATATAATAAACCCATACACGGAAAACAGGCTCATTGTGAGTCTGTTTTTTTGGTCTTGAACCGGTGAAGGATGATTGCTGCTATATGCACAGGATTACTCGACATGTGCACAATTTTGGAAATTTGTGCACATATATATCGTTTTTTGCACATTTTTAAAACTTTCTGCACCAAAATCACGCTTTATGCACAAAAGTAAAACTACCATCTCCTCTCTCCCTATATTAAAATATGATAAAAAGGAGTGAAGGACATGTCTTATTTTGCAGCCATTTTATATATGGAAAAGCCTGAACTAAACGATAAGTTTCGTAGTCAACATTTAGCTTACTTAGAGAGCCAAGAGCAAGCAGGAAAAATATTTGCAAGAGGTCCTTTTCTTGATGGTGCTGGTGGGATGGTTATCTATGAAGCTGACTCATTAGTAGAAGCAAGAGAATTAGCAGAAAAGGACCCTTATGTAGCTGAAGGAGTCCGAAGATTAGAACTGCATGAGTGGAATAAATCGTAAAAACAAATTAAAAAAACTCTTCAGGCGATGTGCTTGAAGAGTTTTTATTTAGAACGTATTAAGCTTTTGAAGCTTGAATTTCTAACGATACTTTAATTTGGTCACCTACTAGTACGCCACCAGTTTCAAGTGCTGCATTCCATGTTAAACCATAGTCACCGCGGTTGATCTTACCAGTTGCACTGAAACCTACCTTTTCATTACCCCAAGGATCTTTTCCAGAACCTTCATACACCACTTTAAACGTTTCTTGACGAGTTACACCGTGAAGAGTTACATCGCCTGTTACATTATATTCATCTTCGTCTGTCTTTTCGATAGAAGTAGATGTGAAAGTCAGTGTTGGGAATTGTTCTACATCAAAGAAGTCTGCAGAGCGTAAGTGGTTGTCACGATCAGCATTACGTGTATTAACACTCGCTAAGTCAACAGAGAATGAAATGGATGCTGTTGTTAAGTCTGCTAGATCTGCTTCGATTTCGGCTGTATAGCTGTCGAAAGAACCCTTTACTGAAGAAATCACCATATGTCTTACTGAAAAATCTACTCCACTGTGTGCAGGATCTACTGCCCATTTAGTTAATGCCATAAAAAATCCCTCGCTTTTTAATATTTTTAATTAATATATCTCTAATTTGAGATATGTGAATATGAGATAAATTATAAGACAGAAAATAACGTACGTCAATCATTTAATTTGGCTCTTATAGAATAAATTGTTGCTTTCGTAAAAATCCCAAAAGCCGAATTTTTACTTACTAGTATGATGTCTACTACTTTTCATCTAGAAAGCCGCTCTTTTCTAACAATATATACCTCATTTTAGCGCTAAGAATATGTTCAACTTCAGATAAAGTAATCTAAAAAGTAACAAAGTTTTAGAAAAGAGCCTTTAATTTCGATAAATTAATTCATTTGGGATATATTGATATAGAGAAAAATAAAGGGGAGGTTTGAAAATGATCTATTCCCAGCCTTATATAAAAATCGAACGACAAATCATAAGGCTAGAGCAAAAGCAGATAAAAAGAACAGAGTTCATGGAGCTATATGAGGACAAGATTGTCACAGCCTCTAAAACCTTTAAACTAAGAGATGTATATGATGTTTCGTACAGAGAAATGTCAGATGAATATGGCTTTTTATATTTACATACGAATCAAGGAGTATTTCCTTACTATGTGGAAAGCATCCCTGATTGCTTTATGCAGCATTATGTAAACATGACTTCCATGTAGAAGTGAGAAAGAACACCATCTATATAAAAATAAAGACATCCAAAATAAAATCGTTTATGCTTTTAATAAAGCTATTGGATGTATGTAAGGGGGAGACTTGGTTGAGAGAAAAAGTGTTGGCTGCTATTGATGAACTACAACAAGATTTTTATGAGATTAGTGAATTTATTGGGAATAATCCTGAATTGGGGCACGAAGAGTTTAAGGCGTGTAAGATTCTTACTGAAAAGCTAGAAAAGCATGGATTTTCTGTTTCAGTAGGAACATGTGACCTGCCAACTGCTTTTACAGCGGTTTTTGACAGCGGGAAGCCGGGGCCTTCGATTGGATTTATGTCCGAATATGATGCACTTCCTGGACTTGGTCATGCTTGTGGGCATAACTTAATTGGGACGATGGGAGTGGCGGCAGGAATCGGACTAAGCTCCATTCTTGCTGAAACTGGAGGTAAAGTTTATGTATACGGAACTCCGGCAGAAGAAACACGTGGTGGAAAAGTTACAATGGCAGAGGCTGGAATCTTTAATCATCTAGATGTCGCAATGATGGTACATCCTAGTGACCATTATCAAAAAAGTGGAACTTCATTAGCAATGGATGCGATTCAGTTCGAATTCCATGGTCGTGCTGCTCATGCGGCTGCAGCTCCATATGAAGGGATTAATGCTTTAGATGCTGTTATACAGACGTTTAATGGAATCAATGCATTAAGACAACATGTAAAATCTGATGTAAGAATACATGGCATCATCCCTGAAGGTGGTCAAGCAGCCAATATCGTTCCTGATTATGCGGTTGCTCAATTTTATGTCCGTGCATCTAGTCGTGGTTACGTGAATGAGGTGACAGAGAAGGTAAAAGCTTGTGCGCAAGCAGCTGCTCTTGCAACGGGTGCTCGTGTGGAAATTTCCAACTATGAGCTTTCTTACGATGATATGATTACAAATAAGCAACTGTCAGATGTTTTTACTGAAAACCTTGTATCTCTAGGTGTAAACCCAGCAGAGATTATGGAACAAACAGGAGATTCTGGTTCGCTTGATATGGGTAACGTAAGTCAATTCGTCCCAGCTATCCATCCTTATGTCCAAATTGCGACGGAACGCACGCCTGCTCATACACCTGCATTTCAGCAAGCGGCAATGAGCGACATGGGGAAAGAAGGTATGATCCTAGGTGCGAAGACTATGGCACTAACAGGTTTAGATATTTTAACAAAGCCAGAAGTATTAGAAAAAATAAAAGCTGAATTTAGACAAAATAGATAAATGGTAAAGAGAAGAATGGGTTGACCTATTCTTCTCTTGTTTTTTTAGCAAAGGCTGTTTTCGTAAAGATTTTGTTGCTTTCGTAAAATTCCAAAAGCCGGATTTTTACTCGGTGGTACAGTGTCCAGTGGTTACGTACCAAAAAGGAGGTTTTTAGAAATATTAGCTTGAAAAGCACAAAGTTTTAGAAAAGAGCCATAGCAAACAATATATTGTCAGTCGCAAAGTCACATTTGTGCCTTTTTCTTTATTCCTGACATATAATATGGTAAAGGTGAAAGACAAAAATCAGGAGGGAAACGATGAAAACATTCGAAGAGCTAGCTGCTGGGACTATGTTTTCAGTATCAAAGGGAGTTCCAACCTTACATAAATACGATACAAGTTTAACCTTAATAGGTGAAGGAAGAAGTGCGGTCGTATTTCGAATTAATTCCACTGATTTAGCTCTAAAGGTGTTTCTTCCAGGACAGGAGAGAACAGCAATTGAAGAAGCTTCCATCTATAGACTGCTTGCAGGAAATAGCTATTTTCCTACCCTTCATGGATCGGGAGAGAACTACATTGTCATTGATTATATAGAAGGAATCACTATATTTAATTGCCTACAATATGGATTGAGAATTTCAGAAGAACATATAAAGGTTATTGATGAGGCATTAGAGCAGGCACGAACATGTGGGTTAAACCCATCTGATGTACATTTGAAAAATATCCTCATTACGAATTCAGGGGACATTAAATTAATTGATGTTGCGCGTTTTCTACAAACAAAAAACTGCAGCCAATGGGATGATATTAAGTGGGCGTATCATACGTTTTACCGAAGAAACGTCTTTCCTAAGAGGATTCCAGCTCTCATCTTAAATTTGATATCTCTAGTATACAAAAGACCTACTATTCAAAAATGGCTTACAAATTCCCAAAAATATGCATAATCCACTCCTTTCATCAGAAGAATAAGAATGTATATGAATTGAAGGAGGGAAAAATTGGTGAAAAAACTATTACTAATTTCAACTATATTCCTTGTGACTTGTGGTTTCAATTTAGGATCTGTAAATGCCGAAACAGAATCTGAAGTGAATAATAAGCCTAAGATCGAACTATCTGAAGACCAAAAGAAAGAAATGCAAGCTTTACATGAAGACATGCTAGAACAGAAGAAAGAAATAATAAAGAAATACATAGAGTTTGGTGTGCTTACCGAAGAAAAAGGGACAAAAATCATTGAAAAAATGGAATCCCGATTCAAAGAGCTAGAAGCAAATGGCTATGTTCCAAATTGGGACAAGCATCACCACCGTCACAACCATAAAGAATAACACTTATTGAAGGGCTGCTCAAAGTTTACTGAGTAGCTCTTTTTGTTTGAGTGTTTTTGATTGAGTTTGAATAATATTGATTGTTATTGAAAGTTATTGATTGAAATTTGAAAGGGCTTACGTTATGATAAAAACTGTAATGAAGTAGTTTATAAGACAGCTATTATTCAAATGTGAAAAAAATTAAGGTCCGTAGAACCTAAACATAAAAACATGAATTGAGGTTGTTGCAGCATGATTTATACGTGTACCCTTAACCCTTCCATAGATTATCTTGTGAGACTTGACCGTTTTTCACTTGGGGGACTTAACCGTACATCAGTTTCTTCCTTCTATCCAGGTGGAAAAGGAATTAATGTGTCACGTGTGTTAACAAGGCTAGGGGTGGAAAATAAGGCGTTAGGATTCATTGGTGGTTTTACAGGTAGTTATATTAAGGAATTCTTAGATCAAGAGGGAGTTACTCATCAATTCATTGAGCATGAGGAACCAACTAGAATCAACATAAAATTAAAAGAACAAGTGGAAACCGAGATTAATGGAAGTGGTCCAAAAATTAACGAGGTACAAAAACAGGCGTTATATGAGAGCATTAGTAAGCTAAAAACGGATGATGTTTTTGTCCTTGCAGGGAGCTATCCACCTTCTATTTCATTAGAATATTACACTTCACTTGCAGCAGTTTGTGAAAAAAAAGGCATTCCCTTTGTCATTGATGTATCAGGTCCACCACTTCATGAGGTCTTAAAGTATAGACCTTTCTTAATTAAGCCCAATCAACACGAACTAGCCGAACTAGTCGGGCAAGAGGTGACAACAAGAGAGGAAGCCATTAAGTGTGGTAGAAAACTACTTGAAGATGGTCCCGAGAACATTATGATTTCGATGGGTGGCGAGGGAGCAGTATTGGTGAATAAGGATTTCACTGCAACTGCATCGGTTCCAATTGGTGTTGTTAAAAACTCTGTTGGAGCGGGGGACTCAACAGTGGCAGGGTTTTTAGCATCTTATAAAATTAATGGGGATCTTATTGAAGCGTTCCGATATGGAGTAGCTTCTGGGACGGCAACCGCCTTTTCAACAGATCTTTGTACGAAAGAGGCTGTCCAAGGTATTCTACCTCAAGTAAAAGTAGAAATAGTATAGAGGAGGAAAGGCAATGAGAATTACTGACTTATTAAAAAGAGACACCATTATATTAGACCTAAAATCAATATCCAAACAAGATGTTATCCACGAGTTAGCTGATGTTTTATCTACAGCAGGTAGATTAAATGATCGTCGTGAGTTTATTGAAGCAATCCTAGCAAGAGAGTCTCAGAGTACAACTGGGATTGGAGAAGGTATCGCCATTCCTCATGCCAAAACAAAATCAGTCAAAATACCGGCGATTGCGTTTGGCCGTTCAACGTCAGGTGTTAATTATGAGGCATTAGATGGGCAGCCAAGTCATTTATTCTTTATGATTGCTGCAAGTGAAGGAGCAAACAACGAACATCTTGAAACTTTATCACGCTTATCCTCTTACCTAATGGATCCTGTGTTTAGACAGAAGATTGAAATAGCTAAAACAAAGGATGAAGTTATCCAAGCCATAGATGAAAAAGAACAAGCTGAAATTGTGGATGAACAACCTACTTCATCAGGTTCAAAATTAGTGTTAGCCGTAACGGCATGTCCAACAGGTATTGCTCATACGTATATGGCAGCAGATTCACTGAAAGCTAAAGCGAAGGAAATGGGCATTAATATTAAAGTCCAAACGAATGGTTCTAGTGGTGTGAAAAATCAATTGACACGAGAAGAAATTGAAAAAGCAGATTCTATTATCGTGGCTGCCGATACAAAAGTGGACATGGGACCGTTTAAAGGAAAGCCCGTTATTGAGGTTCCTGTAGCACAAGCGATTAGACAGCCTAGAGAACTTATTGATCGTGCTGTAAATGGCTCAGCACCTATTTTTCAAGGTGGCGGGGAACGTGAAGATTCAGCTGGTGGCCGTTCTGAACGCACAGGATTTTATAAGCATTTAATGAACGGTGTATCCAATATGCTACCATTTGTGGTTGGGGGAGGGATCCTAATCGCGTTATCTTTCCTATTCGGAATTGAAGCGTTTGATCCTAAACATCCTTCCTACCACCCAATTGCCGAAGCACTAATGACCATTGGTGGAGGAAATGCATTCGGACTAATGATTCCGGTATTAGCCGGATTTATTGCGATGAGTATTGCGGATCGTCCAGGGTTTGCACCAGGTATGGTTGGTGGATTCATGGCAGCAACCGGTGGAGCGGGATTCCTAGGTGGACTAATTGCAGGATTTTTAGCAGGATATATTGTAGTATTACTAAAGAAACTATTCTCAGGACTTCCTCAATCATTAGAAGGAATTAAGCCAGTTCTGTTATTCCCTTTATTTGGTATTCTAATTACCGGTGTATTGATGATGTTTGTTGTAATTGACCCTGTTGTACAACTTAATAATGCCTTAACATCATGGCTTGAAGGGTTAGGGAGCGCAACGATTTTACTTGGATTACTTCTTGGTGGTATGATGGCTGTTGACATGGGTGGACCTATTAATAAAGCAGCATTTACATTCGGTATAGCAATGATTGACGCTGGTAATTTCACGCCACATGCTGCCATTATGGCAGGTGGTATGGTACCGCCATTAGGGCTTGCTTTAGCAACGACATTTTTTAAGCGAAAGTTTACCAAGTCTGAACGTGAAGCAGGTAAGACAAACTATATTATGGGAGCATCCTTCATCACAGAAGGTGCGATTCCATTTGCAGCAGCTGACCCAGGGCGTGTTATCCCGTCGATTGTAGTTGGTTCTGCAGTAGCAGGTGCGCTAACGATGTTCTTTGGAATTGGCTTAAGAGCACCACACGGAGGACTCTTCGTCATTCCGGTCGTAGATGGAAACCCATTATTATATTTGCTTGCGATCTTAATTGGTGCAATTATTACAGCAGTAATGGTAGGATTATGGAAGAAGGAAGTACAAGAATAGTTTTTCGACATATTGTTGATAAAAAGGAGAAATGAATCATGGCACAAAAAGTATTTACTATTACGAGTGACTCAGGTCTTCATGCACGACCTGCAACAGTTTTAGTTCAAGCAGCAGGTAAATTTGACAGTGATATTAACTTAGAATATAAAGGCAGATCAGTTAACCTGAAGTCTATTATGGGCGTTATGTCTTTAGGTATTCCAAGTGGCAGTCAGATTACCATTACAGCAGAAGGTAGCGACGCAGATGCAGCTATTGAAGCACTATCTGAGACTATTATAAAAGAAGGCTTAGGCGAGTAATGAAAAACGTATCCCGGATGGGGTACGTTT
>NZ_JAJQKI010000004.1 GCF_023036475.1 Bacillus pinisoli | reverse complement strand
TATAGGTACCATTTTAATTTCTGCTCTACGTTTTTTATCTTTATATTATAGTATGGTCCTGGGTGTTCTTCAGATGTTTATGTTGCAGAATGCTGTACGGGCCTTACATGATGTACAGTACTTGGTAGCATGAAACTAAAGCATGATGCTGCAACTAGTAAAATTATGGCGTAAATAAAAGAACTAGAGTAGCCACCAGTTAAATCAAATAATAGCCCTGGTAGATAAGCTCCAAGTGCTGAGCCAATTTGATGACTTAAGTAAAGCCAACCTAGAATCACACCGACCGACATTTGCTTAAAGTATTCAGTAGCAAGCTTTACGGTCGGTGCCACTGTTGCAAAGTCAACAATCCCAAAGCTTATACCAAACAAAAGTAACAGGTAAGATTCATTTAGAAAGAACCCGAATGCAGCTGGGTTATGAATAATAAATAATAAAATAACAATGGTGAGAGCGCGGCTACCATATAAAAAGGCAAGCATGTTTTTGCAATTATACCGATCTGACAAATAACCGGAAAAGATGGTACCAAAGATATTAAATCCTGCCAATAAACTAACGGCAGCCCCAGCTACTCCTGGGGTAATACCACAATATTGTGCAAAGGGAATTAAATGCGTATCAATCATTCCACTAGTAGTAACACCACAAACAAAAAAAGGAAATAATAAAAACAAGAAATTTTTCTGTCTTAACAACGTGAAAATGGATATTCCTTGAACTTTTTTCTGTTTTTGCTCTTTGGATGCTTGTTCTCCTTCAACAGATTCACCTAATGGGGTCAAATTCTTTTCAGAAGGATGAGTTCGTAAGAAGATGTAAAGTAAAGGAAACACAACAAACGTTAAAAAGGCTCCCAATACTAAAACGGTCGACTTCCAACCGAACTGTGTAATCAATAAAAGTGAAAGTGGAACTAACAATAGTTGCCCACCAGCTGAACCAGCCGTCATCAGTCCTATGGCAAATCCTTTTTTCTCGACAAACCAGTTGGTAATAGCTACGGAACCTGCTACATTTGACGCCCCTCCAAATCCGATTGAACCGATTACTCCATATATAAGCATGAGTTGCCAAGGACTTGTTACAAAAAAGGTAGCAATTGTGGAAAGACCAATGATTAGTACGCTAGTAGAGAAGATCACCCTTACTCCAAATCGGTCGATCAACCGACCAATAAATGGTTGAGATACTCCAAATACAATATAGCTAATGAAAGCAACTAAAGAAATGGTCCCTCTACTTGCCGAAAATTCTCCTTCCCAAGGTTCCATAAAGGCTCCAAAAGATAAACGAACTCCTTGTGCTGATAGTAAGGCAACAAAGGAGAGGGCTAAAATAATCCATGCGTAGTGAAATTTTGTGTTATGAACCATGGGGCACCTTCTTTTTGCAGAATTATGTAGCGAATGTTAATTCAAAATGTCTTAGCAACTGAGGTTGCCAACGTTCCTTAGGTACAATAAAGGGTAAAAAGTCCCCAAGCTCAACTAAATAAACGGCTTCCTTTGTTTCAACAAAATAATAATCGACCAAAGGTGTTGGAGTAATTTGTAAAACATCTTCTTTTCGACGTTGAAACATTGCCAAAATCTGTTTTGCATCCTCAATTTTGATACAATTTTTCATTTTATTTATGGATAAGGGTTGAATTGTTTTTTCACGTTCCTCCTGTCTATGTACTAGTTCAAGCTTTTGGTTTATTTCATGGAGTAGTCTAATAACTTCACTTAAAGCTAGTAAAACTATACCTACTATTAAAAAGATCATGAAGGACGAAAGAGCTATAAGTACTTGTGAAAATACTAGTAAAATGGACACAATGGCAAGTACTATTGAAAATATGCCTAAACATCGCAAAAAGAATCGAATGATTATATTCGCCTCCTCATTATTTATTGAGTAAACGTGTTTGGTAGTCATCGTATTATATCAATATATTAACAGAAATTGTATAATTATGTGAGAAGATTTTGATAATAAGGAGAATGTATGAAAAGACTATTTATCTTATTATTTATTTTTTGTTATGTGATCGCTTTTGTGTTTTCAATAAGTAGGTCTGAGCCTGTTCGTTCCTCTACATCTGTGATGGAAGACGTTAGTGGATTAATGCCAGTGAAAGTTCACAAACTAGTAAAAGGACAGGAAGAAGCGTCTATTAAACAAGTAATTCAAGAAGCCGCTGAACAGGATTTAAAAGTTTCAATTGCCGGGAAGCGTCACAGTATGGGAGGGCACACATATTATAGAGACGGCATTGTTCTCGACATGACTTCCTATAATAAAATACTAGCGTTTAATCCAGAAGAAAAAATAATTAGGGTGCAAAGCGGAGCGACTTGGGATCAAATACAACAACATGTGAATCCATACGGCCTTGCTGTAAAGGTGATGCAGTCTCAAAATATATTTACAATTGGCGGATCGATGAGTGTGAATGCACACGGAAGGGACATTCGCTATGGGTCATTAGTAGATACAATTCGTTCTTTTCGTCTACTACAAGAAAATGGTGACATTATTCAAGTAAGTCGTGACGAAAATGAAGAGTTATTTGAACTTGTCATTGGAGGATATGGGTTATTTGGAGTAATTCTAGATGTAGAGCTTGAATTGACCGATGACGAACTTTATACAATGGAAACGAGTGAATTGAACTTTGATGAGTATACTGAGTATTTTAAAAATGAAGTGATTGGAAATGAGGGGGTAAGAATGCATTTAGCACGTATTTCAACAGCCTCTGATCACTTTCTAAAAGATATGTATGTCACGGATTATGTCCTTGCTCCTAATCAAGAATTAAAACTTCGCAATGAGCTGAAGACTGATCGAATGACTTTCTTAACAAAGTTTCTGCTTGGTTTATCGAGGAACTTTAGTTGGGGGAAGAACTTGCTTTGGGATATGCAGGAGAAGTACTTCTTAAAAACGAATGGTAGTCTTGTAACTCGTAATAATGTGATGAGATCTGAATCAAAGTTTCTTGAATATGACCATGATTCTAACACAGATGTTTTACAAGAATATTTTGTGCCTATTGATCATTTTACCCCCTATATAAATGAATTACGGACGACCCTTTTAGAAGAAGATTTAAATTTAATTAATATTACAATTCGTTATGTGCAAAAGGACGAGTCAGCTGTATTGTCCTATGCCAAAGATGATATGTTTGCTCTTGTCTTGCTCATTAATCAAGGGATATCAAAGGAAGAACAAGAAGAGACAAAAGCTATTGTACAGAAAATGATTGATGTTACCTTGAAATATAATGGTAGCTACTATCTTCCTTATATGCCGTATCCGACGAAAGAACAAATGAAAGCAGCTTACCCACGTACAGATGAATTCTTTACTAAGAAGAAGCTATATGATCCGGATGAGCGGTTTTATAACTATTTTTATGAGGAGTATAAGTAATGAAAGAAAACAAACTACGTCTGCTCGTGTACTCGCAGAGTGTAACCTTTTTTGCCAGCAGTTTAATCTTTCCTTTTTACATTCTATTTTTAAAAAATGTAGGATCTAGCTTTTCTGCTTTTGGACTTTCCTATGGTCTATTCGGATTAAGTTCTGCTTTAATTTACCTTTTATTAGGTAGGATTTCCGGATCTATTGAAAATCGTTATTTACTCCTGATTAACAGCTGGGGAATGGCGTCCATACTGTTAGCATTCCCACATGTTACTAGTGTCTTACAGGTATATATCATTCAGATTGTTCTAGGAGTTTTTGGTGCTTTTCAAAAGCACGGTGAAAAAATGTTATTAGCTACGTATACGGATGATGTAAATAGATCAGGAACAATCGGGAGTTATCATTTCTGGACCGCTTTATTTTCATCTTTTGCCATTATCTCAGCCGGATTTTTAGCAGATTTTTTTACAATGGACTTTGTTTTTTATGGTAGTTCCATCCTATATTTTATTAGTGGTTTCTTCCTTCTTCCTAAACAATCAAGGGTTTTGACACCTCCTAAAGAGATTATGAAAAATTTCGGTAAATAATTATTTGAAAATAATGACAAATGGAAAAGGAAAGGGTATCCTTAAGATGGATATAACTAGACTGAATTTTCACCTGGAGGGATAACTATGCAAGAGGTCCTAGTGACCCCGTGTGAGATATACTGTATATCGCTTCCAACACCTTTTCCTGTTGGAAATGTTAATGTACATATTGTGAAATCAGAGAAATTAACATTAGTTGATGCTGGGGTTAAAACACCAGAAGCGTGGGAACATTTTACAATAGAGCTATCTAAGCTTGGTTTTACCACTGATGATATCGAACAGGTTGTTATTACTCATCATCATCCTGATCATGTCGGAATGCTTGATTATCTTCCCAAAGCCTTACCTGTATATGGGCATAGGTTTAATCAGCCATGGATTTCAAAGGATCCATTGTTTTTTGAGCAGCATGACAAGTTTTATTACGATTTATTTAGTAAGCTAGGATTAAGTGAGCAGTATTTAGAAAAAGTTGGGAAGTTAAGGAATACTTTGACTTATAGCTGTAAGCGCTCACTTACTATGGAATTAAAAGAAGGAGACAAAGTGCCAGGGTTAAATGGTTGGACAGTGATTGAAACGCCTGGTCATGCGCAGAGTCATATTGTCTTGTATCATGAGAAAAGTAAAGTAGTTTTAGGTGGTGACCTATTACTAGGGCATATTTCCTCTAACCCATTGATTGAGCCACCGATGGAAGGAGAGGCTCGTCCTCTAACCTTATTGCAATATAATAATTCATTGAAGAGAATTCGGGATTTACAGCTGAAAAAAGTATATCCAGGGCACGGTGATGTTGTGACTAATCCTTCTGCTCTTGTGACAGAACGATTACATAAGCAAGAAAAACGTGCTGAAACAGTATTAGAGATGTTGAAAGAACACCCATTAACTGCACTTCAAGTTTGTCAGCAACTTTTTCCACAGATATATATAAAAGAGATGGTCTTAACGTTATCTGAAACGTTAGGGCAACTCGATTACTTGGTGGAAGCAGGAACTGTAGGTATGAAGGTAGAAGATGGGCTGTGGGTTTTTTATTCTAAATAAAGGTGGAACGTAAACATGAAATTGAACGGTAAAAATGTTGTTATTACAGGTGCTTCTAGCGGGATTGGAGAGGTGTTAGCCTATAAAGTAGCAGAAAGCGGTGGCACGCCTATTTTGCTTGCTCGGAGTGTTGAGAAACTCCAACAAATCTCACAATCTATTGAGCAGAAGTATTTACTTACATGTCCGTTCTACCAGCTTGATGTAAGAGATCTTGACAAAGTCCAACAAACCTTTCAAACCATTATTGAGGACCGTGGAACGATTCATGTGTTAGTTAATAATGCTGGGTTTGGCATATTTGAAGAGGTTATTGATATAAACTTACAAGATATGAAGGATATGTTTGAAGTGAATGTGTTTGGTCTTATTGCCTGTACGAAGGCAGTGCTTCCAACTATGCTGAAGCACAAGGAAGGTCATATAATAAATGTTGCTTCTCAGGCTGGAAAACTGGCAACACCTAAATCAAGTGTATACTCGGCAACTAAACATGCTGTGTTAGGTTTTACGAATAGTCTACGTATGGAGTTGAATGATTCAAACGTGTTTGTAACAGCGGTTAATCCTGGACCCATTCGAACAAACTTCTTTGAAATTGCCGATAAATCAGGAGGCTATAAAAAGAACGTAGAACGCTTTATGTTAGAGCCGGAATTAGTCGCAAGTAAAATGGTGGATGCCATGTTTACTCAGACAAGAGAACTTAATTTACCGAGCTGGATGAATGCAGCAAGCAAGTTTTCTCAAGTGTTTCCAGAGCTAGTAGAAAAGGTTGGCGGAAAAGCATTTTTCAAAAAATAACCTATGGAACGTACGAATTATCGTGCGTTTTTTTTTCGGTCCTACCTTACGAAAACAGCCAAAAAATAGTAAGAAACCACTCGGAATTTTGTAACATTTTATAACCTGCACCGACTTATTTAATGAGGTGATAGATATGATAAAAAGAACATTTATAGGTTTGTTAATTGGGTTGTTCATGATTTTAGTAAGCTGTACTCAAATCAATGCAAATAATGGTGTAAAAGATATAACTGGCTATATGATGTCTGTAAATGAGGACGTCATTTTAGTCACAGAGAAAACAGGACAGTCACAGCCTCATGCTACTGTTTATAAGATTACAGAAGAAACAGCTATATCTTCAGAAGATGGAGAGACTCTCTCTCTAACAGATCTCTCAGTAGGAATGCAGGTTGAGGTTTGGCATACTGGAGCAGTAGAAGAATCATTTCCAGCTCAGGCTACAGCTGTCAAGATGATCGTAAAAACAAATGAAGAAGCATTAAGGTATGCAAAAGCTATTCAAGCAGCAAAGGAATTAATAGATCCCAACAATACATGGTGGGTAAAATCAATAAATGAAGAAAACCAACTATTTACGATTACATTCTCTGAGTTAATGGGTGATAATGAGCTGGTTGTCAAGGTAAATGAGCAATTTCAGGTTTTAGAATAGCTTTACTTCCTTGTAATTTAATAATGATTAAGACCGAATTATTATTTAATTTGGTCTCTTTTTTATGTAGTCTCGTATAGTTATTTGCTTTACATCTAACCCCGCTTTAGTGATTTAACTGCTAAAGTGATATATAATGGCCATATTACTAGGTAATGATAGAGGTGAACCAGAATGGCAATAAATGTTGTATTATATCAACCAGAAATACCTTTAAACACCGCGAATATAGCGTTAACCTGTGCTGCAACGAATTCCATTTTACATTTAATCCGCCCGCTTAGTTTTTCAACGGATGATAAGATGTTACGAGCAGCAGGCATTGACTTTTGGGATAAAGTAAACGTCCGGTATTATGATTCTATAGACGAATTTTATGAGAAAAACCCACTGGGGGATTTTTTCTTTATTGAAAATTTCGGTGATGGAAGATATACCGATTTTAATTACAGTAAACCGGATCATGAATATTTCTTTATTTTTGGACGTGAAACAGATGGAATTCCACTTGATATTATTGAAAAGTATAAGGATAAGTGCTTAAGAATACCGATGACTGTTAATGTGCGTTCGCTTAATTTATCCAATACTGCGTCTATTCTAGTTTACGAAGCATTAAGACAGCAAGGGTATCCGGATTTAAAATAACTAAATTAAATAAACGGCTCAGTGCTACCATTAAATATGGTAGCCTTTTAATTATAGGCTAAGTCGCAAGAAAAACTAAGAAACCGGCAAGAAAATAGGTTGAACTCGCAAGAAAAATTCGAAGTCGCAAGAATCCAGGTCCAAGTCGCAAGAAAAACTAAGAAACCGGCAAGAAAATAGGTTGAACTCGCAAGAAAAATTCGAAGTCGCAAGAAACCAGGTCCAAGTCGCAAGAAAAACCAAGAGACCGGCAAGAAAATAGGTTGAACTCGCAAAAAAAATTTGAAGCCGCAAGAACCCAGGTCCAAGTCGCAAGAAAAACTACGAGACCGGCAAGAAAATAGGTGAACTCGCAAGAAATATTCGAAGTTGCAAGAACCCAGGTCCAAGTCGCAAGAAAAACCAAGAAACCGGCAAGAAAATAGGTTGAACTCGCAAGAAATATTCGAAGTCGCAAGAAACCAGGTCCAAGTCGCAAGAAAAACCAGGAGACCGGCAAGAAAATAGGTGGAACTCGCAAGAAAATGCGAATCTACATAGGAAACAGTGACAATAAAATAATAGATTATAAAATAAGTAGAAATACATAAAGGAGGGCATGATGAATAATACAATACAAGTGATTATATATATGATCACCTTCATTGTTGTGCTCATGCTTTATAGAAAATCAAAAGAGGAAGAACCACTATTACTGCTAAAGTTGATTGGGTTTACTATTCTAGGAGCCTTTATGTTGGATTTAGACGGATTTAAGCTACCGTTGGGTTTTGCTATATTTTTATTGTTCTTTCGAAAGATCAACGTTAATGCTGATATGAAGCATATTGCAGCCTACGTTGGACTGGTCATTTTTATGCTGGGTGTATGTATCCCGCAAATTGAAAATATGATCTATGAACGAATACATCATGTAGAATTACTAGAAACTAATTTTTATAGTGGAAGCCTGGTAGAGGAATTGGATCATCTAAGGGATGAACTAAACATAGATGGTTATAGAATTGAATTACGGGGCCTTGAAATGACCATCCAACAGGACGGAACGTTTGAGAGTCTTGCTTTGGGACTTGCTGAACTGACGCATGAAGGCACCGTTAACTATACTATTAATCTGTCAAATGACAGGAAAACTTTAGAAGTAACAAGGTATAAGGTAGAAGATGAGGACTACTTGAACGACTATATTTTTACAGATGCAGAGCTAGTATTAGCTAATTTTGACCTCATCACCGATGCAATGCTTGACTTTGAAGGGGACGATTATTATCAACTTCGTACGGATGGACAGCGTATTGTCTATGAAGGCAAAGGGAATAAGAATTTCCAAATTAACACTGCTGGGAAAATAAAAGTTGAGAACAGTCAGCTTCCGGTACAAGCGATTGTGGTAGATGTTTGCGGAGGTAAAGAATTAGACGAACTTCGTAACCCGTTTAAGTGTAGTCGTAATGAACAATTCTTACTAGACCTGTTGAAGCATGATGAAGAACTTAATGAATCCTCGGTTCTAGATGTGGCTAGACAGAGATCATCTGAAATTGAAGAATGGCTAACCGAGCATACTGGTGAATCAATCGGATACGAAAAAAATGGAGAGTTTGTTCTTATTAAGGATGGTGTAAAAGAGAAAGTGCAAGAGTCAGAATATGTTGCCATTTTAAAGGAGACACCTCGGACTACCATTTTACATATCGAACGCGAAAACATATGGGATGTAACGGTTGAAAACCCATATGGAGATGCTCCTCATACAATGGTATTTAGGTTAAATGGAGAAACACGGGAAATTCTTGATTTGAATTTTCGTTAAATAAGGCTCTTTTCTAAACGTAAATACGGCATTTATCGTTAAAAGCGAGCTTAACTTCAGATTAATTAGATAGCAACAAAGTATTGGAATAGAGCCTTAAATCATATAGGACGGTTCTTAGTTTACTTATAGTAGTAAGAGACCGTCCTTCTGCTTTTATATTGTTTGCCCCTAGAAGAATTCCTTATCAATGTCCCTTCCTAAAACCGAAAATTCAGGGATTCCAAATAACCCATAGAAAATAAATTAAATAAATTGAGAATAAACACTTGGACCGTTCGTTGTACTCTATGAAAGGCTGTTTTCATTAGATTGTTGCTCTTTCTAACCATGATCACTTAGATTTTATAGTTTAACAGTGAGGGCTATTAGAAATAGTAGTAGCCCAAAAAGCAACAAAATTTTTGAAAAGAGCCTTATGAAAAAGCTTTTTCAATGACATAAGGAGAATAGCAAATGAAAAGTTCACAAACCAATTTTATTAGTAGATTAAAGAAACAAAAAGAAGATGCACTTGAGTATATCATTGATGCCTATATGCCACTCGTCAAAACGATTGCGACTAAGGTTTTACACAATATGAAGCGAACTGATATCGATGAATGTATCAATGATGTTTTTCTAACGGTTTGGCAAAATGCTCATCAGTTTGAAGGAAATGCACAAGACTTCAAAAAATGGATTGGCATGATGACGAAGTACAAAGCAATTGATCGATACCGTCAAGCTAAAAGACAAATTGAAAATGAACAACCGGATGCACCATTAGTTCAAAAAGTAAGTGCTTTACAAACAGATGTATCTGTCTTTAAACGTGAAGAAAAAAATGCATTGTTACTTGCAATTAGTCAATTGAAAGAAATCGACCGCGATATATTTATCATGAAATATTTTTTAGAGCTATCTAATAGCGAAATTGCTGACAATCTAGGCCTATCTAAAGCAGCAATTGATAATCGGTTGTATCGAGGTAAGAAAATATTAGCGACAAATACGAAGTTAAAGGAGTTATTTGTATGAGTATGAAGGAATGGATTGATATGGATATTGACCAACTTGAGTTACTAGACGTAACAGACGTTGAAAAGGCACGCGTGAAACAACATGTACTTAAAAAACGTGAAAAAGCACCGATTTGGCGCAATATGGCTGTCGCTGCTGTGATTATCGTTGGAACAAGTACAGCAACAGGTTTTGCATTCCCTTCTCTTGCCTCACAAATACCATTTATGGATAATGTCATTCATTTTTTTAATGATGCGGAAAGAGACTACAAGGATTTTGAAACCTTCTCAACAGATGTTGGTCTCGCCCAGACGAGTAACGGTATGACTATCATGATTGACAATGCGGTATATGACGGTACGAATATTACGGTGTCATTTGCAATTGAAACGGAACATGATTTTAATGACGATCTAGATGTACGTGCCGTGAATTGGTTCAATATTGTTGGGGCAACTGGTAGTGGAGGCACTTCTAAGATCTCGAAAATTAGTGATAATCGCTATGTGGGAGTGACATCTTTTACTCCACATTTTAAAGAGTCTCAACATCCAGAGGTAATTGAAGTCACTTGGGAACCAGAAGCCTTTTACAGCTTATCCAATGATGTAGAGGTAGAAGGTGATTGGTCCTTTGCTTTTTCTCTCAATCGTTTAGAAGGTGATCTTCAGCTTGTTAATGAAACAGTACAGCAGGAAGGTGTTAGCTTCACACTTCAATCTATTGAGTTTACCGACGTTTCCACCGTGATTAGCTATGAGCAAATCGTATCAGATGAGTTACTTGAGAAATGGCCAAGTGTGACACCTGTCTTCTATATAAAAGATGATCTCGGTCATGTGTATATGGATGGATTAGGTGGTGGTGGAAAATCACCTGATAATGGGAAAACATTTTACGGAACGACTGATTTTGGCACCATTCAAGAAGGTGCTAGTCAATTAATTATTCAGCCTGTTGAAATTGCAAGTCTCATGTCAGGTAAAGGTCATATTGAAATTGAGCTTGAACCGATTGTGATTGATTTGGACAAATAATAAAGTGAAACTCATGGAACTTTTCCGTGAGTTTTTTGTGATTTTTCTCTTATCATTCTCTCTGTAACGGAACGACTATTTTTACTTGGAGTCGATTATCCCTTTTTATTCTTAGCTAAACTGTGATGTGAATCTATAGATTGAAGGGCTGTGTTGCATGTAATGACTAAGAAGGCAGTAAGTGGTACCTACTTATCTAAAAATATTTGGTCAGGGGTCCTGTTTGGTCTCGGCCTTGCTGCATTTATAGATGAAACCGTTTTTCACCAACTTCTTCATTGGCATCATTTTTATGATTTATCAACGACCGATATTGGGCTAGTATCTGATGGCATTTTTCATGCATTCAGCTGGTTTTCCACAATTGCTGCGTTATTCATGGTTGCGGACCTCAAACGCCGAAATGCTTATAAAGTGAAAACCTGGTGGGGAGGGGTTCTGGTTGGTGGAGGTGGATTTCAGCTATATGACGGAATTATTCAGCATAAGTTGATGAGAATCCATCAGATACGCTATGTTGAAAATGTAATCGTTTACGATATTGTTTGGAATGGCATCGCCGTTTTAATGATTGTGTTCGGAGTGCTGTTATTAGTGAAAAAAAAGGAAGGTAAAGCGGTGTATGAACAATCATAGTCATCATCATGCTGTGACCGGACCAAATCTTGAGCTGTTTGGTCTAGGAATCTTGTTACTTGCTATTATAAGCTATTGGAATGCAGCAGCTCGTCTAAAAAATTGGCCTATGCATCGGTCTATTTTGTGGACGCTTGGTGCATGTTGCATAGCTATCTCAACAATCGGTCCCTTAGCAAATGCAGCCCACAATGATTTTTCTTTTCATATGCTTACCCATTTATTACTTGGCATGCTAGCTCCTTTATTCATTGCTTTGTCTGCTCCAATGACGTTCATTCTTCGAAGTCTTCCGGTCAAGTGGGCACGGCGTATTTCCTATCTGCTGAAAAGTGTCCCGTCCCGGATCCTAATCAATCCTGTCATTGCCTCTTTGCTAAATATAGGTGGCTTATGGGTTCTTTACACAACTGACCTATTTGCTAATATGCATGAGCATCCTCTTCTTTATGTGCTTATTCATGTTCATGTCTTTATAGCGGGATTTTTGTTTACTATTTCTATTATTTCGATTGATCCAGCACCTCATCCAACGAGCTTCATTTACCGAGCGATTGTACTTGTTAGTGCGCTTGCTAGTCATAGTATTTTAGCAAAATATATATACGCACATCCTCCTAGTGGAGTGTCGACTACAGAAGCAGAAGTGGGCGGAATGCTTATGTATTATGGTGGCGACCTTATTGACGGTGTGTTAATTTTTGTGTTTTGTTATCAATGGTTTCGGATGACACGCCCACGCTTCAACGATACCATTTTTAAGGAAACGAGGGAAACGATAAAAGCCAGGAGCTAATCCTGGCTTTTACTCTTCATTGTTTGTTAAATACTCATACACTACATCCTCGACAATTTCATGTAAATCCTCTTCACCATTAAGATAGATCTTTAAAATTCGCTCATATAAGTAATCATAATCACGTTTGGCTAAAGGAATGGAATCAATGGTATGTCTGTATTGATATAGAGAATTACGAATCATTTTTTCAATAAGTGTTTTTTCCATCATGCTTTCCTCCGACTCTAATCTATCCAGTTATACTATGTCTTTCTCGCTTTTTCAACGTCAATCTCTAAGAGCCCTAAAATTACCATTTGAAATCGAACGTATATTCGCTTAAAATATTGAGTATACTAAAACACGAACATACATTCTTTTTTTGGAGGAGACATAATGGATTACAGTCAATTTCCGTATGAGCGCATTCTTTGTGTTGATATGAAAAGCTTCTATGCCAGCTGTTCTGCGGTGATGCTCGGGCTGGATCCACTTACATGCTATTTGGCTGTTGTAGGAGATACCGAACGTCAAGGGAGTATTGTGCTTGCTGCATCTCCCAAAATGAAGGAGGAGTTCGGTATTAAAACAGGATCCCGCCTGTTTGAAATCCCTAAAGACCCGAGGATTCAGATAATCAATCCGAAGATGGCTACCTATGTAAGAATTTCAACAGAAATTACGAAGCTCTTTCACCGATACGTCCCTAAGGAGGCGATTCATACTTATAGTATTGATGAAAGCTTCTTAAAGGTCGATGGCGTAGAGAAGCTATGGGGAGACGCTTATACAATTGCGAAAAAAATTAAAAATGATATTCAAACAGAGTTTGGGCTTCCTTGTGCAATTGGAATAGGACCTAATATGTTGCTATCTAAACTTTGTTTAGATTTAGAGGCAAAGAAAAAAGGAATTGCCGAATGGACCTTTGAGGATGTGGAGAAAAAATTATGGCCTCTTTCTCCATTAAGTAAAATGTGGGGAATCGGAAGTCGGGTGGAACGAACATTAAACCGGATGGGAATCTTTTCAGTGGGACAGCTCGCTAATTATCCATTGGAATTGCTTGAGAAAAAGTTCGGAATTATGGGGAATCAGCTTTATTATCATGCTCACGGGGTAGACTTATCTGATATTGGTGCACCGATTATGCAGGGGCAGATTAGCTTTGGAAAAAGTCAGGTTTTACTGAGAGATTATCCCGACCCTAATGAAGTCAAACATGTGATCCTAGAAATTTGTGAAGAGGTAGGGAGAAGAGCGCGTCAGCACAAAAAAGCAGGTAGAACCGTGAGTCTAGGAATTGCGTATAGTAAGGACGAATTTGGTGGCGGCTTCCACCGCTCAAGAACGGTTGATGAACCCACAAATATCACATTAGATCTCTACAATGTTTGTTTAGAACTGTTTCAAGAGCATTATGCGGGAAAAACAGTTAGACAAATTTCCGTTACGCTCTCTAATATTGTAGAGGATAATGAGCTTCAGTTAAATTTATTCTCTAGTGAAAAACCAAAACAGCGTGCTTTAGGCTATACAATGGATGCCATTCGTGCGAAATATGGCTCAAGTTCTCTCTTACGGGCCGTTTCTTATACCAACGCAGGAACTGCAAGACATAGAAGTACACTGGTCGGTGGACATAAATCATAAGGGGGAGTAAGCAGATGATTCGAGATCGGGGGAACATCAAGTGGACCGCCATGATGCTTCCGGAACATGTAAAACTTTTACGAGATTGGGCAAAAGAAGATGAATATGAAACCAAGCCAGAGCTTGATGAACAAAAGCTAGAGCAAATGAATGAAGTCATTTGTGAAGCAATGGCCTATGGAGCAGAGCTATCTATTACTTATTTTAACCAAACTCATCATCTTACTATTAGAGGAACCATTCATTATGTAGATGAAATTCAGCAGAAGCTACGAGTGGTTTCAAAGGAAGGGACCATGATTCAAGTTCCTTTTCAGTCTATTGTAAATGTAACAACGTAATGGAACGGACACCCGGTTGGAATAATTGGGTGTTTTTTTGTAGGCTTTTCCAAAACTTTGTTGCTTTTCGAAAGCAGCCTTTTATTATTTTAACTAAATTTAGAAGAAGTAAATTGCTTTATGATGGCAAAGATGATAATATATCGATAATTTAACGTAAAAAGGAGGAAGGTAGAATGAGACAGGTTACCTTAAAGGAAATTTATCAACATCAGATTACCCAAAAGTATGTCAGACGGTCGGGTATGGCCCATGCCATTTCAGTAGCTTATCATTCATTCCGCCTTGCACTTCAATATAACGTAAATCCAGATTGGGCAGCAAAAGCTGGATTTCTCCATGATATTGGACATTATGAATGGTATAAGGATGACGGGGAATGGGATTATCAGCAATATCGTGAATTTGATATTCACCCCATTAAAGGGGCTGAGCGGGCACATAAATTACTCGTCCGTTTAGGAGAGGATTTGCAGGCCGCTAAGGAGATTGCTCACGCTATTTTATACCACACAGATTCTGCTCTTCCAGAAGGGAATTTCAAGCTAAACTCTTTACAGCAAATTGTCCACTTAGCGGATGAAAAAGATAAAAAACCAGGTGATCAACATCATTATTCAAAAATAGATCGTCAAAAAGAACTGCTCCTGATTGAAAGATTGGATCAGGAAATTGATAGGTCGATGTTAAAATTGGGAATGTAATAGTTAAGAGTGTTTCGGAAACTTAATGCAAAGTACATGACAGCGTACCTGTAATAATAAATTAATAATCGAACATAGCCATTTATCAACCTCCAAGACAAGCAAAAAGAGAGGGGATGTATTTAACTACCATACATATCTCCTGATTTTTTGAAGAACATTAACGTCAAGGAGGTGTAAAGGTGGCAAATCCAATTGAAGCAATGGTAAATATGCTGAAAGTAGCAATAGATGATACAAATGAGCCGAAAGCGCCTTTGCATATTATTGAAGCTGGAGACTGTTGGACATACATGACAGCGGTTGAAGAGTATATTAGATATGAAGAAGCCGCATTAAATACAACAACAGATGATGAAGTAAGAGAAATGCTAGAAGACGCTAAGCGTCTTTGCAAGAAGCATGTAAAAAGATTAAGTGCGTTTATGCAGAACGAAGGTATTCCATTACCTGATGTAACTTCAGCGAAGCCCAAATCGGATTGTAATGATATCCCACTAGGCGTAAAATTGACAGATGATGAAATTGTAAATGGGATTATGGCGAAGTTGATAGTGGGCTTAACGATGTCAACCAAAGGTCAAGCAGATGCCATTCGTGATGACGTCGGCAAAATGTGGCTGGAATTTTATTTAGAATGGTCAACTTTTGGAGGAACTCTAAAGACTCTTGCCAAAAAACGCGGTTGGCTAAAGGTTCCACCTTATTATTATCCGCCGGGCTCCCCAGTGTGATCTAAATAGGCTGTTTCAAAGTCAAATAGATTGTTGCATTCGTAAAAATCATAAAAGTTAGATTTTACTGGGTAGTAAAATGCAATCTATCTTACATCTAGAGAGTTGCTCTTTTCAAAAACATTTACATACGGGTTTTTAGTATTAAAGTCAGTTTTAACAATAAATAAATTAAATTCACCGACTCAAATGGAAGGAGTCGGTTATTTTGTGTACAAATACTTTAGACCAAAATTCAAGGGTACGTAAAAGTTATGGGCTTCTTAAAACTCCCAGAAGTTGTATTCAATAAAAAGAAGCTACATCAAATGCAGCTCTTATTCCTCATCATTAATTTCGCCATCACCAATTTCATCTTCTCCAGGTGCATCATCACAAGCAACCATAGAAGTAGCTAAGAAAATAGCCAACATAATAGTTAAAAACCTTCTTACCATTAAATTGCACTCCTTCCTATAAGAAAGTATAAATAAGCACATTCCACATTACTAACTGTCCTGTGTGGATAATAGCTTGTGTATATAAAGAAAACTTATACACGTCCTACATGTCCTATAAGACCTAAATGTCCTTCATCCCTTTAAAGCATTGGGGGCCTGGCCCCCGATGCTTTAAAGGGATGAAAAATGCTTGTAAATATATGGGTTCTATTTGATTGTGGAGCAGATATATTGGTAAAAAGGGGATTAGGAGGGCGATATGTATATTCAACTAAAAGCGAGTAGAGCGAGAAGCATGGTTTGGCTATTTGTTAGGCCATTATTGTTTTCACTGGTTGCTCCGTTGGTTATAGCGAATCAGCCATCTTTATCTTTTAATCAGTTAGGAAGGAATGGTCCTTCTCTAAGTGGAGAACAGTTATTTAGTTTGATTAGTAGTGAATATCAGTATTTCTCCAGTGTGATGCCTGGACGGGAGGAGCCTTCTATGCTGGGCTTAGGCGCGGAGCTTGCGACCAATATAAGGTTTGATGATATAAGAAGCTTATTAGGTGCAGAGCTTCCTGGATTGCAAACGTATCACGCACATATTCTTGTGGCAGGAGATGGCACGAATTTTACCAATTTGCCGATAGAATCCTCACCGCCGATGGAGGTATTACTTACGGAGAGAGAAATGGCCCAGGAGGAATTGGCGATACTGAATGAGGAGAAGGTTAAAACGCCAGTTACCCCTCATTCAAAGGAGGCTATCTTTATATACCATACTCATAGCTATGAATCGTATTTTCCCTTATTGGGATTAGAGAACATGGAAAATGCGAGCAGGGCTAGTGATTCTAAAACAAATATTATCCTAATCGGTGAACTACTAGGAAATAAGCTAGAGGAAAATGGGATCAATACAATAGTTGATAAGACGAATATGGGAAGTGTACTAAAGGAACGAGGGTGGACGACCTCAAGAGCCTACACAGTATCAAGGGAAATTGTGAAAAGTGCAATGGGAGGGGTAGAAAAACCAGCTTATTATTTAGATATCCATCGTGATGCCTTGCGAAAGGATCAGACAACGGTGTCCATTAACAACGTCCCATATGCAAAAGTAGCATTTGTTATAGGGGAGGAAAATCCAGACTTTGAACAAAATGCAGCCTTTGCGTTAAAGCTCCATCAATACTTAGAAGAGAAGTATCCAGGGCTGAGCAGAGGATTAATTGGAAAACAAGGCTCAGACGTGAACGGGGTCTATAATCAAGATCTTACGCCTCATTCATTAATTGTGGAAATGGGGGGAGTAGATAATAATATGGAGGAGCTAACCCATGCTGTGGAGGCTTTAGCTGATGCCATTAGTGATTATTATTGGAAGGCTGAGAAAGTAAATGGTGAAAATTAAAGGGTCGTTCTTATGGCTACTGTGGACCTTTCTTTCTACCGTCATAGCCTTTCAATTTTTATCAATGACGATGGTTGTTAGCTGCTTTATAACAGGAATTATCTGTTGTTGTGGTTCTATTGTAAAAGAAAATTCACGAAAATGAATGTCGGCTTTTTACTATTTACTACAGTGTAGGTAATATAAAAAGATAAGAACTTTCACCAGAAACTAAAAGGGGATCAGGCAGATGAACACCATTCCATATTACATAGTAGATGTCTTTGCTGAACAAAAATATGAAGGAAATCAATTGGCGGTTTTTCTAAACGCCGAAACATTAACAGACGAAGAGATGCTAAATATCGCAAAAGAAGTGAACTACGCAGAAGTATCCTTTATCCAATCTGTCACTCATGACTTATGTAAGTTGCGAATATTTACGCCAGTTGAAGAGGTTCCCTTTGCGGGTCATCCTAGTCTCGGCACTGCCTATATCATTAATCAGGTATTATTAAAAGAGAAAGTAAATAATATAAAATTGCTTGTAAAAGCTGGTACCATTCCAATCACAATTGAAGAACAAGAGGGAACAAGTATGTTATGGATGAGACAACTTGAACCTAGTTTTATAAGGGAACATACGCCAGAGAAAATACTTGAAGTCCTAAATATTGAGCTAGACGATCTAGATCGACGTTTTCCCATTCAAGAGGTTTCCACAGGTTTACCAACCATGATTGTGCCCCTTAAGAATTTAGAAGCATTGGAGAAATGCGCCATTAATAGAGAAAAGTACTTTGCGCTAGTAAATAGTATGGATGCCAAACTTATCCATGCATTTTGTCCAGAAACGTATCAGCCAAGCAATCAAATTAACGTTAGAAACTTTGGAGACTACTATGGTGTGTCCGAGGAACCGGCAACAGGAAGTGCCAACGGCTGTCTTGCAGGTTATTTAGTTAAGCATCGTTACTTTAACTCAAACGAGATTAATATACGTGTAGAGCAAGGACGTGAAATTGGTAGACTTGGCCACTTATATTTAAGAGCAGCGCAACGAGAGGAAAGTATTGAGATTAATGTAGGGGGAAAAGTCGTTCCAATTGCTAGAGGAGAATTTTATGTTTAAATGTAACCGTAGTCTGCCCCTTTTGTGTAACGGGATTGTCGGATGGGCCATGGCATGACAGCGCCTTATCGGATTAGGACGCTGGCAAAGCTGTTTGCTAATTCGCTTAGTGAAACTATAGCATTTCTTACTTTCATGGAATAATGAGGTGAAAGTGTGGAAAAAGGCATAAAAATATGGAATTTCCAAATTTTTCGTGGAAATATAGATGAAAAAGCTGGAATAACGGATATTTTCGTGAAAATATACTCTTGGTAATAGTTATGTGCTTGTGCTTTAATCTCTTTTCGTAAGAATTGTTGCTTTTAAACACATTTTTAATATTTATAGCACAATAGAACGACTAGTTACTTATACTAACGCCATTAAAACAACAAAGTATGCGAAAAGAGACTATAAAATGGTTAAGTCATCAAAAAACTTCTATCAAACTAGTAGAAAAGTATGGAATCTATTATTCTGATGGTTAATATTTGAAAATCACTCACCTCTTATACTAGAATCAAACTAGGAGGTGAGTGAATGAGAGAAAGAATTGGAAAACTACTAATTGGGTTTGTGGCGGTTGCTATTTTTATCGGAATTGCCGAAACGAGCACCGAAAATGCGAACAAAAAGCACCAAGAAGGCAAGGAAGTATCGATTGAACAAAAGTTATAATAGACATTCTATTCATATACCAAACCATGGGAAGCCATGGTTTTTATTTATTTACAATATCAAATTGAATTCCATCAAGTACCTACCTAATATAAAACGCGCCAATCTGTCCACCACGGTTAGCGACAACCATCATATTATTGTAAATAGCTGGAGATGCCTCTATATTAGAATTAAAGTTAGTTGTATCCATAACTTCTCCATTGCTTCCATTAATAATATAGATGTTTCCGACTGAGTCACTCTGCACAATAAAGGCTTCGCCTTGGTCAGTATAAATAGGAACAGGTGATGACCATGCATAGTGTGGCATGTCAAAACTCCATACTTCTTCACCAGTTTCTTTATCAAGAGCCAACATAATGCCACGTTCCATTGACTGATAGCGGCAAATTGTAAAAATCACTATGTTTGATATACTGTTTGAACCGATAATAGGAGTTGCTAAGAGTCCTCCATTGACCGGACGGGCGCCTAATTGACTAAGGGCTGGAATGTCTTTATGCCACACAACCTCTCCAGTTAACCCATTAATTTTGCGCAGCATGCTGTTACCTCTGGTACCTTGTTTATCCACTTCTGTACCGGTATAAAGAAAAGGGACATTATTCGTTTCCTCCACAACAATACTAGCATCTGTATCATCGGTAGCAGGGAGTGCCCAAATTGGTTCCATGCTGCGTAAGTCTAGTGCCTGGATGCTACCACCGTTATCAGCAAAATATAGCAAGTTTTTATAGGCAGCAACAGAATTCTCAATTCCTTGTGAAGGATTTCCGTTTATTTTGTAGCGGTACTTAATCGTCTCAGGCTGAACAGAGATGGTAGCAGCTTCTTGATCAAACCGAGTATTGAGAAGAGTGGAGTAAAAAATTCCATTTTCTCCACCTATAAACATAGAATCCGTATCCTTATTGATGAGAGGGGCTCCATCAAAAGCACCCCATGAACGGTAAGCAAAGCCATCGGAACCTTTAATAAAATGCAAGAGAGATCCATCGATTAAACTGAAAATCCGGTAGCCTATTTCATGATGACCGGTTTGTGGAATGCCTTGACCGACATATAAAAGTGGGTAACCTCTAGGATCAATAGAAACACTGCCTTTTATTGGGTTGTTGATGGTAAGAGGAGACCGGCTTTGAACCCCGGTTTCCAAATCAAAAAAATAAATATGTCCATCTAAAGAGGCGTAAATGACCTCTACAAAATCTTCTTTCGCTTTAAACTCCTCTTTAAGATTCATTATTTGTTTTACGTCATCTTCCCATTTGATTAAAGCAGGCTGACCGGTCCACCCAGCGCCACCTCCCCAATCAGGACTATAGCTTGTTTGAAATTCCCAAGCTTTTTCCAATGATTTCGGAGGAGAAGAGATTGTCCCATAAGAAGGGGCCGTTCTCGTATGGTTTCCACGAAAAGTTAAAACTCCTTCTATATTTGTATAGGTGTGGGCGAAAGTTTGCAGTGGATTGAATTCTATCGGTCTATCTTTCTTATATGTTAGGAGGGATAAGTCTTGTATAGTTGTATCGACTGTGACAGACCACAACTCTTTGCTAAATGATTTTATTTCTGGTGAGCCTTCTATGTACACATGACTTGCTGATTGTAAGGGTTCTGTTAGGTTATTTTCGCAACCAACTAATAATAAGCAGGAAAAGAAAGTGAAATGAAATGATTTTCTCAATGAATTGGCGTCCTTTCTAAAAGGTTTGTCTTACACCATCTATATTCATTGAGAAGAAGAATATTGTACGTTTTAGAAAGAAACTGGAAAATTCAATTCATGTTAAGAAAATGTGTCGTATCGAACGTTAAGAAAAGAACCAATAAAAAAACAGCACTAGCTCCCAGTGCTGCTGGTTAAAACAATTTATTCCTGATCGGCTTTTACAACTGATTCAAATTGTCCTTTATGACTACCATCACAAAACGGCATCTTAGATGATTGGCCACAGCGACATAATGAAAACGTAGGATTTGTTTTAAAAACATTACCGTCAGCGTCCACTAATTCGACATCTCCTGTTACTCGAAAAGATCCATTATTGTTTACTTTTATTTGTGCTTTTGACAAGATAAAACCCTCCAGTTAATCTCTACTTCAACTACTTATGTTATAGGTTATTGTAATAAAATACAAATTGTGAATAAAGATTTTTTACAGCGATTGTAGTGAACAGGAAGTATTGAAGGAAAATAAAAAAGAACCAGCTTCAGGCGGGAAGCTGGTCAATAAAGGAGACAAACATCATGACGGTTACTACTTTAAAGCAAATTAGTTAACGTAAGCAGCGCCAACGATAATTAAAAGAATAAATAATACTACGATTAACGCAAAGCCTTTACCTGCACCATAACCACCGTAACCATAGCCACCGTAACCGTAGCCACCGTATCCATAACCGTAACCCATTGTAACACGCTCCTTTTTCATTTAGTTAGTTGTAATACGAAGTAGTTTGTATTACCACTATTACTATATGAGCGTAAACGAATTTGGTATGGACAAATACACAGTAAATGAAGAAATGGGTGCTAGTCTATCTTAGTCTTTCTGATTAGTTAAGAAGTCTTGAACAAGTTTCGTATACGGTTCTCGGTCATATTTTCTAAATAAGTTCCCTTGCAATCTAATAGGATCTCCAAAGAAGAATCTTTCATATAAGGTTTGTCTAGAGCCAAAGGCACTCATACAATAATCCCAGGCAAGTCGAAAAAGCTGAACACGCTCTTTTGCTGGTAAAGTTGCTGAACGAAGATATAAATCTAAGTCTGGCTTCACCTCTGAATCAAAGTCTTCCTCAGTTGGCAAAGAAGCCAATCCGCTTGCTCCTAATAGTTGAATGATTTCTGTCATTCTAGGATAGATGGTTGGGAAAATGGTGGCTGCAACATAAAGAGGATGATAAGAAGGGACCCAAGTACCATACTTATCAGGGGAACTGTGTAACTCTGATGACTCAAGCAGTGCCTTTACGGTCTCAAGACTAGTAATCATCTCACAAATCTTTCCTTGAACATGCTCGTACTCTTGAATCTGGATGGTCTCAACGAGTAAAAGAGCAAGACCTAGTAAAAATTCCAATTTCGTTAATCTTCTAATCACAACCTGATGGAGAACGAGAGGGAAGAAACTGCTCTCTGTGTATAATCTTTGCGGAAGTTCCTTGTTATGATGGAAAAACACGCGGTTCCAAGGTACAACTACGTCATCAAAGACTACGATTGTATCAATCTCATCATATTTAGAAGCCAACGGGTGATCGAAAGTTGAATTTCTATAAGAATAGGGCTCCCGACAAATAAACTTTAATCCTTTAGCATTACTTGGTATGGAGAAGGCATACGCTAGCGAATCACTTGTTAACGTACCGCCAGAAGGAAACACCATCATCTCATCCGTAATTCCGCCTTGGGTAGCAAGTAATCTTGCTCCTTTTACAACAATTCCTTCTTCATGCTGATCGACCACTTGTGCTGCTATACTATCTTCCTCAAACTCAGTGAAGTAAAAGGAAGATCGATTCACTTGTGGATTAACGAAGGTGTGTGTAAACGATAAGTCCTGTTCCCGAGCCATCTCGTAAAAATTCCACACATTTTGTTCCCAAGTGGAATTATATTCCCCGAATAATTCCTTCCCAGCAGCAAAGGCTGTCATTGCTGTATTCATATAATCAGGGGATCTACCCATAAGCCCAGCTGATTGCTTTGCCCACTCTTTTATCATGATACGTCTAAACTCTAAATCCTCTTTAGATTTAGGTAGTAAATAAGAGGCACCAACCGGATGAGAAGTTAAGGGGGATGAGAACGTCATCTTATCTCTAAAATCTGGGTTCGTCTGGAGGTCATATAACCGAGCTTGGCTATTCATAATTCCTTTAAAGGAGGGATGTTCGGAAATATTACCGGTTACTTGTTCGCCGTTTACCCATACATTTGCTCTTAACCGGTCAATACGGTTTATATAGTCTTTTCCGGAGATTGCAGACATTCAAAAATCACCTCTACTTTTGAATTCCTGCTGTTAAAATATGCGAATTATGGGGTTCTGTTACATGTGGATAACCTACACTAATGATGGAAGATAGTTTAAATGTATGACTTACTTCATAATAAAAAGCTTGGCTTCCGATAGCCAAGCTTACTATTAGTTTAATATAAAACTCTTTTTTAAAACTTTTTTTGAAGGTTTACTTAAATGAAATCATGCAAGAAGTCATCTATTACTTTTTCATACAGCTCTGGGTTATCACCATAGGAATACGCATGGGATCCTTTCGGTGCAATGACAAGCTTTTTAGGGCCGTTCTTTTTCTGATAGAGCTGTCTAGACATCGTTGGAAGAATATAATCATCATCCTTACTATGAATAAACAAGACAGGGTTTTGAATGTTTTGAACACATGATATGGGTGATACATCTTTGATGGCATATTTATCTCGCCATTTTAGAAATGTATTCCCAAAAGGAAGAACGGCTTGTTTTGGTAACTTGAAATCTTTCCTTATGAGGTAAGTTAACTGTTCTTCAAGGTCTGAAAACGGACAATCTGCAATGTAAAAGTCAGCACCATCCTCCAGCATCCCTGCGTAAAGTAATGTGGTGACAGCACCCATTGATTCGCCATGAATTCCTAACGTTATGTTGTTCCCGAACTGTTCTTTAGTCCAATGAACGACTGTCTGTAAATCATATTTTTCATAATGCCCCATGCTCGTGGTGGTTCCTCCAGATTCACCGTGTCGACGATGATCATACATGATGACATTAAAATCACGGTGATGAAAGAGATACATGTACTTAATGGAATTAATACGATTCATCGTCACACCATGACAAATAATCATAAACTTCCTAGACTCTTTTTTACTCGGAATGATGGTTCCTTTAATGTCATAACCAAAAGAGGAGGGAATGATAATTTCTTCTTTTTCTAAGCTCTCATAATCGGATAAAATAAACCGTTGTTCCTTAAGTTCGCGGTCTAGTATAAACTTTTCTTCTTTTTTCTTGATATACATAATTCGATTACTAAAAAATAACCCTATAGAGATGGTATAGGTTAAAAGTATAATGATTGCTGTTATTAATTTTCTCATCTTTTCCCCCTGAAAACGAAAGTTCAACTATAGTGTATCAAATATGAACGAGAAAAAGCACACCAGAAGATGTGCTTGCAAGCGTAATCAGTTTATTGAGGAGAGTTTTGTCTGCCGGTTGGATGAATGGCCTTTTCCATTTCCTCTTTCGCCATTACATTTTTTGTGTTGATTCCTTCATTTGAAGGTTTTCCTTTTTGTCCGTTTTGTTTAGACTTTGTCATATGTTTTCACCACCCTTTGCTTAACTGTTTATTAAAGTAGCCAAAAGAGGTTGAATTATGTAAGGACAAAGTAAAGATATTACGATTCTGAAAGAGAAAAATATTTACTATCAATGGATCTAGAAATATGTGATTTTATAAGTTGGACCGCTTCCTTTAACCTAGTTAAGTCCACACCAGTTGAAATACCCATTTGTTCAAGCATAAAAACGACATCCTCAGTTGCCACATTTCCAGTAGCTCCTTTTGCAAAAGGGCATCCGCCTAGTCCACCAGCAGACGTATCAAATCGATCTACACCAGCTTGGAGTGCCGCAAAGACATTTGCCACAGCCATCCCTCTTGTATCATGAAAGTGAGCAGTAAGAAGGGTGTCTGGAAACAATTCTTTTAGTTTGGAGAACAAATAAAAGCTTTCTTGTGGATTCGCCATTCCAATCGTATCAGCAACGCTTAATTCATCAACTCCGTATTCAACAAAGGATGAACATAACGCAACAACATCGTCCATTTGTATTTTTCCTTCGTATGGACAGTAAAAAGAAGTGGAAATACAGGCACGCACAAATATTTTCTTTTCTTTCAGTTCAGCGATAATCGGTTGTAGTTCTTTTAGGCTCTCAGCTGTTGATTTATTTATGTTTTTAAGATTAAAGGTATTACTTACCCCGACAAAAACGGCAACTGACTTACAACCTTCCTGAAGCGCACGGTCAACTCCTTTACGGTTAGGAGTAAGGACGATGTTTCTAGATTGATCATAGGTTGCTTTAACGATATTTGAAGCATCACTCATTTGGGGAACCCATTTTGGAGACACAAAAGAGGTAATCTCCATTTCTTTAAGACCAGCTGCTTTTAAAGCATTAATAAAAGAGAGCTTAATGTCAGTCGGAACAATACTAGGATCATTTTGAAGTCCATCTCTAGGGCCAACCTCAATTATGGTTACTTTTTTCGGTAAGTTCATTTTTTTCCTCCATTCCCAAGTCTAGCTATCTCTTATTCTATTTCGTAAACGATCTTTTAACGAATAAAATAAAAGGAATTTTGTCATTTTTAGAGAAGTATTATCTATAGAAAAGTGTTTGTGATATTATTGTAAACGCTTCCTTTAATAATTCAAGTATTCATTGTACATAGGAGGAAATAAAATGATGAACAAAGAAGTTGTAATTGTTAGCGCAGTACGCACCCCAATTGGAAGCTTTAATGGAGCATTATCCTCTGTAAAGGCGACGACGCTAGGATCGATTGTAATCAAAGAAGCATTAAATAGAGCGGGTATTGCTGAAAATCAGGTTGATGAAGTGATAATGGGGAATGTATTACAAGCTGGTTTAGGTCAAAACCCTGCCAGACAGGCTGCACTAGAGGCAGGACTACCTATTGAGACATCCTCATTAACCATTAATAAGGTTTGCGGTTCTGGCTTAAAGGCTATTCATTTAGCAACACAAGCAATCCTTACAGGCGATGCTGACATTATAGTAGCTGGTGGAATGGAAAATATGAGTCAGGCCCCTTATTTACTTGAAGGAGCAAGAGATGGATTTAAAATGGGCAATCAAACCTTAAAAGATAGCATGATTCAGGATGGTCTATGGTGTGCCTTTAACGATTATCACATGGGGGTAACAGCGGAAAACCTATGTACTCAATATGAGATTACGAGAGAAGAACAAGATGAATTTGCAGCATTAAGTCAGGAGAAAGCGCAAGCGGCTATACAAGCTGGAAGATTTAAAGATGAAATTGTTCCAGTGGAAATTAAAACTCGTAAAGGTAGTACTATAGTCGATACGGATGAATATCCTAAGCCAAACACATCACAAGAGAAACTTGCTGGGTTACGACCTGCTTTTAAGAAAGATGGTAGTGTAACAGCAGGGAATGCTTCAGGTATTAATGATGGTGCTGCTGCTGTTGTAGTTATGAGTAAACAAAAAGCAGAAGAACTGGGACTAACGCCATTGGTTACGATAAAAGGGAATGCCTCAGCAGGGGTGGATCCATCAACAATGGGAATTGGACCAGTTCCAGCCGTAAAGAAAGTATTAGATAAACTGCAGTTAACTTTAGAAGATATGAATTTAATTGAAGCAAATGAAGCATTTGCCGCTCAATCTATCGCCGTTCATAGAGAGTTGCAGTTTAATAAAGACATCTTGAATGTAAACGGAGGAGCCATTGCACTTGGACATCCAATTGGAGCAAGTGGTACGAGAGTTCTTGTCACACTCATTCATGAGATGAAAAAACGAAATGCCAAAACGGGCTTAGCTACTTTATGTATTGGTGGCGGCCAAGGTGTAGCAACTGTCGTTGAGAACGTACAATCTTAAAGACGTGGAGAGGTGAAGTCATTGAAGCAAATCCATTCTTCTTTTGATGAGGCCGTAAAGGACATTAAAGACGGATCTACTCTTATGGTAGGGGGATTCGGATTAGTAGGTATTCCAGAGAATCTAATCCTTGCATTGGTTGAATCTAATGTAAGAGATTTAACGGTGATTTCAAATAATTGTGGTGTGGATGATTGGGGATTAGGACTACTTTTAAGAAACAAGCAAATCAAAAAAGTGATTGGGTCTTATGTAGGAGAAAATAAAGAATTTGAAAGGCAAGTACTTTCGGGTGAAATTGAAGTAGAATTAGTACCTCAAGGAACACTTGCCGAAAAAATTCGTGCTGGAGGAGCTGGAATTCCTGCATTTTATACACCAGCAGGGGTTGGTACATCAATTGCTGAAGGCAAAGAAGTCCGAGAGTTTAACGGAAAAGAGTACTTACTAGAAGAAGCTTTAATAGCGGACTTTAGTTTAGTTAGAGCCTTGAAAGCTGATAAAATGGGGAATCTAGTCTACAACAAAACTGCCCAAAACTTTAATCCGATTATGGCTGCTGCTGGGAGAGTAACGATTGCAGAAGTGGAAGAGCTGGTGGAAACAGGAGATCTCAATCCTAATCGTATTCATACTCCTAGTATTTATGTTCAACGTTTGGTCGTAGGTACACAACAAAAACGTATTGAGCGTTTAACGGTTAGGAAATAGGGGGGCTTACGATGACACGGGAACAACTAAACACACGTGAAAAGATTGCCAAACGTGCTGAGCAGGAAATTCAGGACGGTAGTTATGTAAATCTAGGTATTGGAATGCCAACACTAGTTGCGAATTTTATCTCTGTAAATAAAAAAGTGGTACTTCAATCTGAGAATGGTTTACTCGGTATAGGACCTTATCCCTCAGAAAACGAGGTGGATCCAGATTTAATTAATGCAGGAAAAGAAACGGTAACGGCCATTCCAGGAGCTGCCTATTTTGATAGTGCAGAATCGTTTGCGATGATACGAGGTGGTCACATTCATGTTGCCATATTAGGTGGCATGGAAGTATCGGAAAAAGGGGACCTTGCTAACTGGATGATTCCGGGCAAAATGATTAAAGGAATGGGAGGCGCTATGGATTTAGTTCATGGTGCACAAAAAACAATCGTTATCATGGAACATGTAAATCGAGATGGCGCACCAAAAATTCTAAAAGAGTGCTCTTTACCACTTACAGGAAAATCTGTTGTCAATCGAATTATTACCGATCGTGCAGTTATTGATGTTACAGAAAGAGGCTTGCAGCTAATTGAAGTGGCAGAAGGATACTCTGTAGAGGATATTAAGAAGATGACAGAGCCTGATTTACTTATTGATGACAATGTAAGACTTAACGCATATTAATAGAATTTGCTATAATAAATTCATCTGAAAGGGTGAAGGTAATGGCAAAGAAAAAACAACCAACAAGACCGGTTAAAAAAGACGATGATAAGGTTTTACTAAAAGAAAGACTAAATGGAGACCTCTTTCAACAACTTAAGGAAAAGCAAAAAATGCTACTAGCAGAAGAACAGACGAAGAAAGAGGAAGAGTTGGCGAGAAAAAAAGAAGAAGCACGTCTTCGTGAGAAGAATAAATCCTTTGAAGAGCTCTTAAATGAAAGTAGCTTGGACTGGAGCAAATATAAGTAAACAACAATATACACACGAAAGAACAGTCAAATGAATCAATTTGGCTGTTTTTTTTGATAGCCTATGAATGGAGGAAGGCTTGTTCGAAAGAAGTTGAGCATTGCTAAAACTTTCAAAAAAAACATGCAGTTCCTTAGAAAAAGAAACGGTAGAACTAGGGATGCTTGCCGTTTTTATTGTTTTGCAGATTGTGACGGACTTAGAATATTATTTTATTAGCGTTTATAGTATATTTCCAGTCTTTGTGTAAGGAATGAAATAGGAGGAGAGGGAATGCTTAATCTAAGTGCAGGGGTTACTGGTTTTCAGCCATCCCCATTAATAGACGGGATAGAATTTAATTCAATATGTTATTCTCTATTTGGTTCTAACGTACTGGTCTTTAATATGAATTAAATTTAAAGAAGAAAATGTTCATATCTTGCTAAATAGCCATTATCCTTATCTTGCTTTTACTTCCTCTCGTCCAATAGATGTTTGTAGCTTTCCCTTTATTGAACATCCAGAACTATCAGAAGTACTTAAAGAATATTATCTAATATTAAGTGTCAGTCAATTGAGTGAAACAGTAGAATTTACCAAAAAAGCTAAAAGAATTATAGTGAAAAACGCAAACACGCTTCATCAAAGAGAATTGGAACAACTAGTGTATTGGCAGCCAAAAACAGTAGGAGAGATTATCTTTAATTATTGGGATTAGTGAAGTATATATAAAATTTTACAAGTTGCGTTTGGATGAAAAGAAGAAAGTATATTGCATAAATAATGGCAATATGCTACATTTAATGAAAATTAGAGGTGGGTACAATGCGTCCATTAATGACGACTATATTACTATTTTCACAACTACATCATCATAAAAAGTAGCCTTGCTATTCGATTTTTAACAATCGCAAATAGGAAGGCTATTTATCAATAAACCGTATTTGATTAAGTTTAATACTTACATCAGGTGCGGTTTTTTATTTTAGAATCTTTTCTAAACTTATGTGGCGATTGGACCAATTTCTTTGAGGATAGAGAAACACGAAGGAATGACTTGAAATTTACATTGAACCAAACCTAAAACAAAGACTTATTCACTAAAATACTGGAGGTAAGAAAGATGAAAAAGATGGATTATCAAAATGTAAGAGGTACACTAGATTATTTACCAGATGATGAAATAATAAGAAGAAACATTAGAAGAACTCTAGAAGACGTCTTTATCCAATACGGATGTCAGCCATTAGAGACACCCATATTAAATTACACTGAATTACTCGCTTCAAAGTATGGAGGCGGTGCTGAAATACTAGAAGAAATGTACAAATTATCTGATAGAGGAGAGAGAGAACTGGCATTACGATATGACCTCACTATACCTTTTGCCAAAGTGGTCGCCATGAATCCGACCCTTAGAATGCCTTTTAAGAGATATGAAATCGGAAAAGTATTTAGAGATGGACCTATCAAAACGGGGAGATTTCGTGAATTTACTCAATGTGATGTAGATATTGTGGGAGTAGATTCTCAGTTAGCCGAGGCGGAATTAATGGTAATGGCACTAGATGCATTCAGTAAGCTTGATTTAAAGGTAACCATACAATATAACAATCGCAAACTACTTACAGGTATGCTTGAACTGTTTGGTATTGGATCAGAGAATATGAATAAAGTTATCTTAATTCTAGATAAGCTTGAAAAAGTAGGAGTAGATACTGTTATCTCGGAGCTTTATGATCAACCGTTACAAGACTCAACCATTATTTCAGTGAAACGGTTTTTGACCGATGAAGAAAATACAAGACTCAGCTACTTTGAACTTTATTCCTCTCAAAATGAAAAGGTTAGGGAAGGGTTAGCTGAATTAAAAGAGTTGGAGTCTTATTTAGAATTTTTAGGAGTAGATAAGCCTTGTGTCTTTAGTCCATTTTTAGCAAGAGGTTTAGAGATATACACGGGTACCATTTATGAAATATTCTTATCAAATCAAAAGATTAAATCGAGTATTGGCAGTGGCGGAAGATATGATCAAGCAATTGGTGGGTTAATTGGCACAAATGAAAACTTCTCTACAGTAGGAATTTCATTCGGTTTGGATGTTATGTATACCGCAATCCGTTCATCTGAAAAAGATTGTCAAAATAGTAATAACCTAGATTTCTATATTATTCCATTAGGTACTCCCAAGGAAGCCTTACTAGTAGCAACGAGTCTTAGAAGAGGAGGATTTAAAGTTGAATGTGAGTTGAGCAATAAAAAATTAGGAAAAGCTCTTGAGAAAGCTAACAAAGAAAAGGTAGAAAATGTAATTATTATTGGTGGAGATGAAGTTGAAAATAATCAATATAAAGTTAAGAATATGTTCTCAGGTGAGGAAAGAATAGAGTTTTTTCAATTTAAATAAGAGTAGAAGCTATTCATACTAGGAAAAGAGGGATGTTATTGGAGTTCTATAAAGATGGATTTATGATTAGTGACAAAAAAGAATTAATTGATGTAGGAGATGTGTATAGCTTACTCTCAAAAACTTATTGGGCTTCTACTAGAACAAAAGAGATAATGGAGAAAAGCATACAACATTCACTTTCATTTGGTGTGTATGAGAAGAAAGGTAAATTAATTGGGTTTGCAAGAGTAGTTACTGATAAAGCCGTATTTTCATGGATATTAGATGCACAAGATTTTTATAGAAAGTTTGATTTTGAGGATAATAAATGCATGACTAAGCCTTTATAACTTAGACACTTTTTTTGAAACTGAAATTTATAAGAAAGGCATGTAAACAATGCCTTTCTTATGTACTATTCTGTTCTTCCTAACTTATTTCCGATTTTCCGGAATTTCAGTTTCATCGAAGTTTGCTGCAAGTGTGGTAAGACCTTCCATAAGATTGTTTCCAGTCATTGGCAGTCCATGCCCAGTAATCGCTGTTTTAGGTTTAAGTGCAGCTAGCTTTTTCACACTTTTAGATGCAGCTTGCCAATCCATTGTAAAGTAAGCCGGTGGACCGTGCATTTCTTGTTTTTGTGTGAGAACTTCGTATAATGATTCTTGTTCGACGGTCACGAACGCATCGCCGGCAATCAACACCTCATCATGTTCACGATATAAAGAGATATGTCCAGGAGTGTGCCCAGGTGTATGAATGACCTTCCAATCCGGAAGTACGGGAATAGAACCATCCTGTGGCAGAATTTGAAGATTTTTGCTTATGTTAATACTGTTACGCGGGAATAATGGAGATAATTTAGACACTAGTCCCTCTGCTCCGGTATTAGGTGGAGGATAATTCTCCTGTCCTGTTAGAAACGGCTCTTCCGCTTGATGTGCATATACGGGCACATCCCACTTGTTTAGAAGCTCTTCTAAAGCTCCGATATGATCAAAATGACCGTGAGTAAGAATAATAGCTGATGGTTTGGCACCAGGTCCAAATCGGTTCTCTGCTTCTTCAAAAATCATTTCATGACAATCAGGCATTCCTGCATCTACTAATACAAATTCTTGTTGATTTGCTTTTCCAATGAAGCAAATATTTACAATTTGGATTGGAAAGAAATAAAGGTCAGGAAGTACCTCTATTCCCATACCACTTGTTAAAGAAGTTAAGGGCATTTTCATAAGTATTCCTCCATTTCTGAATCGGAAATAGTATTTCTTATTTAATGAAGGTTTATGTTTGTTTCTTCCTACAAAGCATTGCTCATGCCAAGAACTAGTAAAATCATTGCTATAACCTGCAAAGTTCGATAAAATTCAACTAAGTGTAAATATTGAAGAAATATGTAATTAATCCATTAATTGTTAGGTTGGTGTCTATGCTAACGTCTCCTAAGACTTATAGATTTGCTGTTTACCTATTAAAGATTTCTTTTCTGCTTATTTTACTTGTCTACTTATTTAATGATTTTCTAACTAACTTCTATGACTCTCGCAATCATCTTTTTATTCATACAATTCTTGAGATATTTAGTGTGCTCGTGTGTTTTGCTATTAGTATGTATGGATGGAAAGCCTTTGATGACACGAAGAAACAGACACTTTTGTGGCTTCCATTTATCTTTTTATCAGTTGGCACACTTGATTTCTTTCATTTAATGACATATCCTGGAATGCCTTTTTTTATTACGGAGAGTTCAATAGAAAAAACGGCTTGGTTTTGGATGACTGCACGTTTAACTGCTTCTATTGGGATCCTCTCACTGATTTTGTCTACCGATCATAAAATTACGTTCTTAAAACGAAAAATTCTTACTATTATTAGTATTATCTATTTAGTAACCATCACTACCATTATATATACTTACGAAAAGCAATTACCTGTCCTCATCATCGCCAATACTGGGCCTACACCAATTAAAAACTTCCTAGAATATTTTTGTAGTTTATTACTTGGCATTGCCTTACTATATAAAGCTAGAAAATTGATTAGAACAAGAGAACAAGCGGATTTCGATATATTATTTGCATTAGCATTCCTTCTTATTAGTGAGATGACATTAACCATTTATTCGAGCATTTCCGATTTGTATGTCGTGTTAGGTCATATCATTAAAGCATTTGGTTATGCCTATATTTTAAAAGGCTACTTTTTCTCAAGGATGCAAGTTTCGTTCCATCAGAATGCTGAAACGGAAAGAACATTAAAAAATACACAAGAGGTTCTACATTCGGTTTTTAATCATACACCGGATAGTATTACGATTTTGAATTTGGAAGGTAGAATATTAAGTGTCAATCAAGGCTTTGAGTCTGTCTATGGATGGAAGGAAGAAGAGATAAAAGGAAGACTATTTAGAGATTTAATGCCAGAATTAAGGGACAACATTGATAAAGTTGTGGCAGAAGTATCCCAAGGTAAAAGCTTAATTGCGTATGAAACAATAAGACAAAGAAAAGACGGTCGAAAGATTCTTATCAATATGACCATTTCACCAGTAAGAAATGAATTTGGGGAAATCGTTCAAATGGCAGCGATTTCTAGAGACCTTACCAATCAAAAGCAAGTAGAAACCAAATTACTAGAAGCGGAACAAGAATTAAAAGAGACCGTTCGGAAACAACAAGGCATAATATTTAAGTACTATAAATTTAATGATGATTTTATCCATACTCTCTGTGATGGGGAACTATTGTATGAACTAGACCTAGATCCAGACTGTGTAGTTGGTAAAGGGTTAAAAGAACTAATCGAAATAGCAGAGATCAAACAAGTTTTACATTCGAAATATGAATGTGCTTGGAAAGGACAGGATGTTTCTTTTGAGGTTACCATCAAGAATAGAATCTGTGTCATTACACTAAAACCAATTAAGAGAAACGAAGAAGTATGTGAGGTAATTGGGTCTTGTATTGATATTAGCCAGCTAAAGAGGACGGAAGAGCTGCTTCAAAAATCAGAAAAGCTCGCAGTCGTAGGAGAATTAGCTGCTGGACTCGCTCATGAAATAAGAAACCCACTTACAACGTTAAAAGGTTTTACACAGTTAATAGATTCGCAGGAGGGACTCGCCCAGAAGAGTTATATCGATTTGATGCTCTCAGAATTAGATCGTATTGAAATGATTACCAATGAATTTATGGCAGTAGCTAAGCCTCAAGCCGTTCATTTTCGTGAACAGGATATGATTAAACTATTGAACCAAGTGGTATCTTTTTCAAAACCCCAAGCATTATTGCATAAAATTGACATTAACGAGACATACGAGATCGGCCAAGCTTCTTTAATCTGTGAAGGTAACCAAATAAAACAAGTATTTATTAATCTAATCAAAAATGCGATGGAAGCCATGCCTAATGGTGGACAACTTTTTGTATATGTAAAAAAGAAGTCGGATGATCAGATTGAAATTATGTTAAAAGACACAGGGGTTGGTATACCAAAAGATATTTTACCTAGACTGGGGGAACCGTTCTATACCTTGAAAGAAAAGGGGACAGGGCTTGGTCTAATGGTTAGCTTTCGAATAATTGAATCCCACAAAGGTACAATTGTGTTTGAGAGCGAGGAAAATAAGGGAACGACAGTTAAAATTACACTTCCCTTAGTTAGAATTGCTTAGTTTAAGGCTCTTATCTAAAACTTTGTTGCTTTTCAATCTTATATTTCATCAATTTTGTCATATTAAGTATGATTAAACTGATTTATTAAAGGTTAGAAAAGAGCAACTATTCTAGATATAAAGCACAGACTTTTTACGATAGCAACAATCTATACGAAAACAGCCTTTTATGATAAACATCCCTTCTACTACTATAAGACCGAAGTGATCATTGTTAGAAAAGAGCTTAGTTGAAAAATCCACAAAAATAAAAAAGCCATTGTTTAATGTCAATCAGTACTTTATCTGATTGGCATTTTTCAATGGATGTTTATTTAACCAGTTTTTTTCATCTAGATAATAGTTTAATTGATAACTATATAACTTTATTCTGGATCGGTGAAGAAAGATTAATCATCGTATAAGGCTCCCCATACTCCATAGTTGCATCTATGAATTCCTCTAAAAAATCATTTGTTTCAGTGACCACTTTAACTAAATAGCTATATTCTCCAGTTAATCGATGACATTCAATGACGTGTGGGTTCTCCTTACAAAATTCTCTAAAGGCTTTACATCTATGTGTTTTTACTAAGATGAAGGCTTTCACTGACTTATTTATTTTGTTGGAGTTGATTTGTGCCCTATAGCCTTCTATGACCCCTTGTTCTTCTAACTTTTTTACCCTCTCCGTGACAGCAGGCACAGACAAAGCAATTTTCTTTCCTAACTCAGTCATCGATATTCTACCGTCTACTTGTAAGATATCGATTATTTTTCGGTTAATGCTATCCATTCTCAACTCACACCTTTAATTTTCAGGTTTACTTGTTTATTTTCCTGTTTTCTTTAAGTATACCAACCCTAAATCCTTAAGAGAAGCATATGCGACCGTTTCAATATCTAATAAAATAGAAATAAGTTAATCACAGGAGGGGAGAAGGGAGTATTAATGAAGACTCGTGCGAGAAAAGTAAAATCCCTTTAAATGACGATGCTTATATTTGTGTTCATGCGTGCACTTTTTGTGATCAATGCACGCATGAAATGTCTAATATATGTCCTAATTGTAGAGGGAAATTGGTAAGAAGACGTAGAAATGTTGTTTGCTGTCCAATTCTAAAGGGGGAAGGTTAATGAATAGAGCACTAATAATTATTGACGTTCAGGACGTTTTTCTTGACCCAACATGGGGCAAGAGAAATAATCCTGAGGCCGAAACCAATATTAAACGTTTATTATCGGAATGGAGAAAGAGAGGGTCTGAGGTTATCTATATCCAGCATATCTCTGAAAATCCTCATTCTCTCTTCTATTTTGAAAATGAATCAACTCAAATAAAAAATATAGTGAAACCGCTGGAAAACGAGAAGATATTCACAAAACAGGTCAATAGTGCTTTTATAGGGACATCATTAGAAGACTATCTAAACATAAAAAAAATGACGGAAGTAGTCATCACGGGTTTAACGACTCCCCACTGTGTATCAACGACTACGAGGATGAGTGCAAATTTAGGCTTTAAAACCTTTTTATTATCAGATGCAACGGCTGCTTTTGAACAAACTGATCATAGAGGCCATTATGTGGACGCAGATACGATACATCATTATTCTCTTGCAACCGTACACCAAGAATTTGCTACTGTTCTATCTACACAGGATTTTATAGACAACTATTTAGATTCCTAGACTATAAAGTAGTCCACTGCCACCGGAGTCATAGTTATTCAGTTTTTTTCAAAGTGTTAAGTAAGTCTTAAAAGTGTGATTCAATTTCTACCAGCATAACTTAACTTTCTCTGTACTCACCTATGCTGTTGGTATACTTGGGCAGGAAAGTTAGATTGAATGATCTCTATCTCTTGTTTAGTAATGCTTTGAGATTCTACAGCTCTGACATTCTCTCTAATCTGACTTATACTGCTTGCTCCGGGAATAACAGCAGCTACTGCTTTGTGGTCTAGACAATAATGCAGAGCATACTCTTGAAAAGATCGTTCAGGTAATGCGTCTTTTAAAGTAGTTATGCTCTTTGTAAGATCACCTTCTGTAAATTGAAGATATCCATTCTCAGGCGTTTTTGAAGCCCAAGAATCAGTCAATACACCTTTTGCAAGTGGGCCTCTAGCCATTACACTAACTGAATGCTCAGCCAGGTAGTCCAGAATTTCTTCTTCAGGTCGTCTATCCAAGATACTATATTGCATCATGACACTCACAATGGATGATTTAGCTACATACTCTTTTATAACATTTGGTCGAATTGAAGAGATTCCATAATAGCGAATGATCCCTTCAGCTTTTAACTCCTCAAACGCTTCTATCGTTTCATCAATTGGATCCTCCATTGTCCCCCCATGAAGCTGATAGAGGTCAATGTAATCTGTTTGAAGTCGATTTAGGCTTTTCTTAACCGCTTCTTTTATATATTTTTTACTAGGATCCCAACTCCAGCGTTCTTCCCCGTCCATCCAACGATTACCAACCTTCGTAGCTAAGATCACATTACTTCTCGTATGTTTAATAGCCCTTCCTACAATTTCCTCGTTCAATCCACGGTCATATAGATCAGCCGTGTCTAGATAATTAACCCCAAGCTCAAGGGCTTCATCAATAATAGATTTTGCTTTCTCAACATCCGTTCCTAAAGACATACAACCTAATCCAACCTCACTAACCAATAGGTCAGATGTGCCAACATAACGTTTTTTCAATGTTTGCCCTCCTAAGTTTAATTCTTCCTATATTTTAGCAAAAGACGAATAGTGGGGAAACAGGAGGGTTTTCAAGTAGGTGTTAATCCTTGAAGAAAATTTAGTGATAAGAAGCCTTGCTAGATGACATGACCTATAATCTACCTATTCTGTAACGGAAAGAGAATGACATTATGTTTCCTCGGATTTTTCTTCTCATCATGTATCCATTCAGAGACGGTTTCATAGGATTGACTATACTCTTTCAGTTTTTGCTGGATTTCCCAGGCTTTACCTGCCATGTATATACCTTGTTTGTGTATATGAATTTTCATTTTTAATTCCCCCATTTCGTTATGTTAAAATGTATGAAGGATAAAAATTAGTTAGAACGAGGAGAGAATCAAATGGAATCCTTTGAAGAAAAGACTCTTTCATCCAAAACCTTGTTTGAAGGAAGAGTAATAGATCTAGTATTTGAAGAGGTACTTTTACCAAATGGTAAACAGAGTACGAGAGAAATAATTAAGCATCCTGGTGCTGTTGCCGTTATTCCTATAACGGAAGATGGAAAAATTATTATGGTTAGACAATTTCGTAAAGCGCTAGAAAGAGAGTTAATAGAAATTCCTGCAGGGAAGCTTGAAAAAGGCGAACAGCCAGAGTTGACAGCAAGAAGAGAGTTAGAAGAGGAGACTGGCTTTACATGTAAGAATTTAACGCATCTCATCTCCTTTTATACTTCTCCTGGTTTTGCTGACGAGATTGTACACCTATATGTAGCTGAAGGTCTCTCAGAAAAGGGAAATAAGCTAGAATTAGATGAAGATGAATTTGTTGAGGTTATAGCATTAACTTTAGAAGAAGCAAGACAATATATTGAAGAGAAAAAAATATATGACGCAAAAACAGCTTATGCCGTACAATATTTAGAACTAAAAAAGGCGATGGAACGTAAATAAATGGAAGAGTATTATGTAGATTTACATATTCACATTGGTGGGACAGCTACGGGTAAACCGGTAAAGATTACGGGAGCCCGTTCTTTAACAATTGAAAATATCTTAATAGAATCAACTGAAAGAAAAGGCTTGGATATGATTGGGGTTATAGATTGTCATGTACCTGAAGTTCTCCATGAACTCGAAACATTTATTCAAAAAGGTGAAGTGGTAGAACTAGAAGAAGGTGGCTTGCGTTTTCAACATGTGACACTTATTCTAGGGACAGAGATTGAAATCTATGATGAAAACTGTAAGGGACCCATCCATGTACTCGCGTTTATACCAACTATAGCTAAGATGAAAGAATTTTCAGCTTGGATGAGCCAGCGTATGAAAAACATTACCCTGAGCTCTCAACGAATGTACGTACAAGCGGTGGAACTTCAGACGAAGGTTCGTCAATTAGATGGGCTGTTTATTCCGGCCCATATTTTTACCCCATATAAAAGTCTTTATGGTAAGGGCGTTCACTCGACTCTTAAGGAAGTATTTAATCCTGAATTAATTGATGCTGTTGAATTAGGCTTAAGCTCTGACACAATGATGGCAGACCAAATCGAGGAACTTCATTCTTATAGTTACGTAACGAATTCAGATGCGCACTCGCTTCCAAAAATTGGACGTGAACACCAAATTATTCGAATGGTACAGCCTACCTTTGAGGAGTTAAGAAAAGCTCTTCATCGTAAGGATGGAAGAGAAATTGTAGCCAACTATGGGTTAGATCCTAAGCTTGGTAAATATCATCGGACAACTTGTGATCAGTGCTTAACCTTACTTGAAAGGTCAGAGGAGCCTTGCCCATCTTGCGGAAGCTCCAAGATAGTAAAAGGGGTCTACGATCGATTAGTAGAATTAAAATCATTTGAAGGTACGTATAAAAATCGACCACCATACATCCATCAAGTCCCACTAGAGTTTATTCCGGGATTAGGTCCGAAAACATTAGAAAAATTAAGAAACTATTTTAAAACAGAGATGGCAATTATACACGAGGCTCCAGAAGCTGCATTACATGAAATTGTTCCTTCAGCCGTTGCTGAATTCATTATTAAGGCAAGAAAAGGAACACTACTCTTGCAGTCCGGTGGCGGTGGACGTTATGGTAAGGTAGAACAATAAGAATCAAAGGCTCAAATCTTTAGGGGGATTTGGGCTTTTTTCTTTTTGGAAAATCCGCTTTGCTAGGGCGTATTGGTTTGTTCATTGGATATAAATAGAAATAAAAGATTAGAAGGTTTTTCCGTGATAGGGATGGTTTTCTGGTAAACTATTATTTATATATATAGAGTAAAGGGGAATGAAGGGTCTTGCGAAATAAAATCATTAAAGTAAGTGCGGTGACTCTTGTAGTAATGACAGTGTTACTCATAATCGCTGGTAACTATTTTTATCATATTGCAATAAATCGTAGTAAGGAAGGGCCAGCACTTCATGGTGGAGGAGAAAGTGTGACTGCCGCAAGTTTGATGGAAACGGACGAAAAACAAGCAAAGCTTCTTGAAGTCATGGAGTGGACCAACAATCAAGACTTTGAAATAGTTGAAATAACAACGTATGATGGTTTGCGATTAAAGGGACGTTTCTTAAAAAATGAACATTCAAATGGAAAAGCGGTAATCCTCGCACATGGATATAAAGGAAGCAGTGAACAAATGCCTGGAGTAACGAAGTATTATTACGAACTGGGCTTTGATGTATTAAAGCCAGATGCAAGAGGTCATGGAGATAGTGAAGGAGATTATATTGGGTATGGCTGGCATGATCGAAAGGATTATGTAAGTTGGGTAAATTATCTAATAGACCAAGAGAATGAGAATCAAATTTTTCTTCATGGATTCTCAATGGGTGCTGCTACCGTCTTAATGACAAGCGGTGAAACGCTTCCTGAGCAGGTAAAAGGAATTATTGCAGATAGCGGCTACACCTCTGTGATGGATGAGTTATCTCATCAATTACGCTATTTATATCATCTTCCTCCTTTTCCAATTATGGAAGTCACCAGTCTTGTAACAAAAATAAGAGCAGGGTATTCATTTGAAGAGGCTTCAGCATTAGAGAGTGTAAAGAAGAATAGATTACCGCTTTTTATCATTCATGGTGATATCGATCAATTGGTTCCAACAAGCATGGCGTATGAGTTATATGATGGAGCGGTTACAGATAAGAAGGAACTTTGGATTGTCGAAGGTGCCGGTCATACAGAGGCATATACCGTTGCTGAAGAAGAGTATCAAATTCGCTTAAAGGAATTCTTGAACAGTTCGGTCTCACGTTAAACTTATAAGAGAAATAAACCCAAACTAGTGAGTTTGGGTTTATCTACTTGAACAATCTTTCATTCAAGTTAATCGTATCTTAGAATACACGTAAGTGTCTCGAACGCCAGATCCGTCTACAGCCAGATCATCCTGACGTAATATACCTTCTAATGTGAACCCAAGCCTTTCGGGTACAGCCTTACTTTTAATATTTCGAGTATCCATCCTAATTTCCACTCGACGCGCGCCTAGTTTTTCAAAAGCGAATTGAGTAAGCCCCTCTACAGTTTCTGTTACATAGCCTTTTCCGCTGTAACGACTATCAATCCAATAACCAATCTCGAATTTAGGTACATCCCAATTGATGCGGTGTAACCCGGTCGAAGCGATAAACTCCCCAGTTTCTCTGTGGTAAACATGGAAACGCAAATCTTTTCTTAACAGAAACTTCGCATGAGCTTCGCGTATGTTTTCTTCTAGTTGTTCTTCCGTTTGTTCATTCCTTGCAAAAGGTAGCCAAGGCTCTAGTTCATTGCGAGAATTTTTAATTGCATGGTGAACCGCTTTTCCGTCACCGGGTAAAGGCATTCTAATAAGAAGTCTTTCAGTGGTAAATTCAGAAGGGAAGTCTAGTAAAATAGGTTTCATCATCACACCTCACAAGATCATTTTTAGGAGTATACCATAACCCCTTTGTTATCTGGAATATTTTTCTTCTAGTAAATTGTCATAGATTTGAAAATGATTCATAAAATCAAATATGGACCATTAGAACTTTTAATAGGGGGATTACGATGAAGAACCAATCATGGAAACATACGATATCTATTCATATAAAAGAACATTCATCTATTTATCTTTTTATTACGATATTATTTATGATGGGGATTGTATTTGGCGCCATCGTTGTTAACAGTTTAAGTGTAACTCAGAAAACAGATCTATATATGTATCTCAGCCGTTTTTTTGGACAGGTTGTACAAGGTGAATTTGCAAATGCACATGATCTCTTTCTCCAGAGTTATTCACATCATATTAAATACATCGGGTTAATGTGGATATTAGGAATCTCAATAATCGGTTTACCAATCATATTAATATTGCTATTTTTAAAAGGAATTGTTGTTGGATTTACAGTTGGTTTTTTAGTCAATCAACTAGGGTTTAAGGGATTTTTACTATCATTCGTTTCAGTGCTTCCTCAAAACCTAATTATTATCCCAGCCTTTATCATAATAGGAACGATAGCTGTTTCATTCTCACTACGATTAATTGGACAGATCATTTCAAAAAGAGGCAGTTTACCGTTTATGCAGATTTTTACCCGTTACACTGGTGTTGCAGTTATAATTTGTTGTCTTGTTGCTCTCGCATCAGCATTTGAAGCATACAGTTCACCGTTACTCATGAAGCAAGTTGTAAATATTATTAATAAATAATAATTATTAATTAACAATATTTATTTATATTATATGATAATGATTTTATTTTGACAGTTCCCTTACTTTTGCTATAATTAGATAGTGAATGGCGAGGGAGGGAAAATTACATGGAAAATCGCATTGATCGTATAAAGAAGCATCTACACTCTTCAAGTTATAAACTTACTCCTCAACGAGAGGCCACAGTTAGAGTGCTTCTTGAACATGAGGAAGACCATTTGAGTGCTGAAGATGTCTACCTCCTCGTTAAGGAAAAATCTCCTGAAATTGGATTAGCAACTGTGTATCGTACTTTAGAGCTTTTAACAGAGTTAAAGGTTGTAGATAAAATTAATTTTGGAGATGGAGTTTCTAGATATGATCTCAGACAAGAAGGAGCAGCACACTTTCATCACCATCTTGTGTGTATAGAGTGTGGAGCCGTTGATGAAATTCAAGAGGATCTTCTTGGAGACGTTGAAGAAATTGTAGAGCGTGATTGGAACTTTAAAATTAAAGATCATCGATTGACATTCCACGGGATCTGTCATCGATGCAACGGTAAAGAAGAAGAACCCGTAGAGGAATAACCTTTCAAAATATGAAGGGTTTTTTTCTTTTTAACGTATAAAGATTGTCCCATCTGGCATATACCTTCTAATGAAGAATGTATTTTTCGAATAGGAATAGTGTCTTAGGGGGAAAACTCATGACTGGATGGCTTAAATTGGCTTTAAATACAATGAAGGTTTTTATTTTATTTACTGGCTGTACGATTTTATTTTATTATGGACTTATGTGGATTAATGAAGAATATCAGAGTTACCATCGATATGATGAACCTGAAGGATCCGCCATTAAAGTGACAGCCATGGTTTCAGATTCTAATAAAAGTTTAGTTGATCGATTATGGCTATTTTATCACTTCGGGGAGTAGAAGAAGTTGAATGATCAATTACAGGATTTCCTACATTATTTAACGGTAGAGCGTGGATTGGCAACGAACACTATACAATCCTATGAGCGTGACTTGAAGAAGTACTTGCATTATTTAATAGAGAAAGAGAAACTTGGCAGTCTAGAGACTGTCACAAGAACTCATATTTTGGGCTTTTTGAAACAGATGAAGGAGATGGGGTTGTCTTCTAGAACTCTAGCTAGGCACATCGCATCCATTCGGTCTTTTCATCAATTCTTATTAAGAGATAAAGCTGTATCTCATGACCCTACTGTTCATATTGACACCCCACAGCCGGAACGAGCGCTACCAAAAGTGCTATCCATGACGGAGGTTGAGATTTTACTAGAATCACCAAAACGTGAGACAGCTTTTGGTTTAAGAGATAAAGCAATGCTTGAAGTACTATATGCTACGGGGATCCGAGTCTCAGAATTAATGGGGTTGGATTTGGGAGATATTCATTTAACGATGGGCTTTTTAAGGTGCATCGGTAAAGGAAATAAAGAGCGAATTATCCCGATTGGACGAGCTGCTACAGAAGCACTTGAACTCTATATAAATACAGGGAGAAAAGAGTTAGTTGGTAAAAAGACGACAGATGCCCTGTTTTTAAATCATCATGGTAATCGAATGTCTCGACAAGGATTTTGGAAAATACTTAAGAAATTGACTAAAGATGCGAATATAAAAAAAGAGCTCACCCCACATACACTAAGACACTCTTTTGCTACCCATTTACTTGAAAATGGAGCAGACTTACGAGCTGTTCAAGAGATGCTGGGGCATGCAGATATATCGACCACTCAGATTTATACGCATGTGACAAAAGCTAGAATGAAAGATATTTATAAAACATTTCATCCAAGAGCCTAGAAAAGAGTTTGTTTCTTTTCTAGGTTTTTATAGTTTCATAAAATTATAGATTGATGCCAAAGAGCACTAACGGTATACTTTAAGTTGTCTGACCTCTGACAATTAATAAAAAGGTGGACGATTAAGTATAGTAATTAGTGGTATATTAAAGATAAATGATTGATTTAAGGAGGGAAGGGTTTGTCAACCAAATATCCTTTTAAACGTATTTTTTTAATTGTGATGGATTCTGTAGGGATTGGGGAAGCCCCAGATGCGAAGGAATATGATGACGTTGGTTCTGATACCTTAGGTCATATTGCAGAGCACATGAACGGATTACATATGCCACATATGGCAAAGCTTGGCTTAAGTAATATTCGAGAAATAAAGGGAATTGATAAGGCGGAGCAACCTCTTGCCTACTATACGAAGATGCAAGAAGCTTCAAATGGTAAGGATACGATGACTGGTCACTGGGAGCTTATGGGGTTACATATTGAAACGCCATTCAAAACTTTTCCAGACGGCTTTCCATCTGAACTTATCCAACAGCTAGAAGAGTTTACAGGTAGAAAAATAATAGGGAATAAACCGGCTTCAGGAACTGAAATATTAGATGAACTTGGTAAAGAACATATGGATACAGGTGCACTTATTGTATATACCTCAGCTGATTCCGTTTTACAAATAGCGGCTCATGAAGAAATTATTCCGATTGAGGAACAATATAAAATTTGCGAATTTGCAAGAAAAATTACACTAGATGAAAAATACATGGTCGGACGAATTATCGCAAGACCGTTTATTGGTGAACCTGGAGACTTTAAAAGAACAACGAACCGTCACGATTATGCCCTAAAGCCTTTTGGAAGAACGGTCATGAATGAATTAGCAGATCAAAAGCTAGATGTGATTGCTATCGGGAAAATCTCTGATATATATGATGGTGAGGGAGTGACACAGTCCATTCGAACGAAATCGAATATGGACGGGATGGATCAATTGGTTAATACGACTAAGGCTGAATTTACTGGTTTAAGCTTTTTAAATCTTGTTGATTTTGATGCCATTTATGGTCACCGACGAGATCCTGCTGGGTACGGTCAGGCACTAGAAGAGTATGACACTCGACTTCCAGAAGTATTAAATAACTTAAACGAAGACGATTTACTCATTATTACTGCAGATCATGGTAACGACCCTACACATCAAGGTACAGATCACACAAGGGAGTATGTTCCGTTATTAGTCTACAGTCCTTCATTTAGTCAAACAGAAGAACTAAGTATAAGGTCTACATTTGCAGATGTGGGTGCGACTATATCAGAAAATTTCCAAGTAACAATGCCGGAATTCGGAAAAAGCTTTTTAAAAGAATTAAAAAAGGGGTCATAATATGGAAAAAGCAATTATTGAAAAATCTGCTCAGTATATAAAGGAGAAAATGCAAGCTACACCGAAAATTGGATTAATTTTAGGGTCTGGTCTAGGTGTGTTAGCGGACGAAATTTCAAATCCTGTTCAGATTCCTTATCACGAAATACCAGAATTCCCAGTTTCCACTGTAGAGGGGCACGCAGGGCAGTTAGTGATAGGTGAGCTTGAAGGTGTTCAGGTAGTAGCTATGCAAGGGCGCTTTCATTTTTATGAAGGCTACAGTCTAAATAAAGTAACGTTTCCTGTAAGAGTTATGAAAGAAATAGGCGTAGAAATGGTCATTGTCACGAATGCTGCAGGAGGGGTTAATACGGCATTTAAGCCTGGAGACTTAATGCTAATTACAGATCATATTAATAATATGAGTCAAAACCCATTGATTGGTAAAAATGATCCAGCCTTTGGTGTTCGTTTCCCAGATATGTCTAATGCTTACTGTCCAAAACTTCAAGAACTGGCTAAAACGGTAGCAGGACGTATTGGTGTTGATTTACAACAAGGTGTCTATCTTGGAAATACAGGGCCATCATATGAAACGCCTGCAGAAATTAGAATGATTCGTAAACTTGGTGGAGATGCTGTAGGGATGTCAACAGTACCAGAAGTAATTGTAGCAAGACATTCAGGATTACGAGTTCTTGGCATTTCATGTATCTCAAATATGGCAGCAGGGATTTTAGATCAACCACTTACGCATGATGAAGTTATGGAAACAACAGCTATGGCAAAAGCAAGCTTCCTTTCACTTGTGAAAGAGGTTGTAAAGGAAATGGGAGGAAATCAATAATGGATAACGTATTAGTAAAAATGAACGAAGCAGTAGCATACATAGAAGAACAAGCAAAAGTAAAGCCTGAATTCGGTCTAATCCTTGGTTCTGGATTAGGTGAATTGGCAGATGAAATAGAAGATGCTGTAAAAATTGACTATGAGCAAATTCCTAATTTCCCAGTCTCAACAGTTGAAGGTCATGCTGGAAAGCTTGTAATCGGTAAGTTAAAAGGTAAAGCTGTTATTGCGATGCAAGGTAGATTTCATTTCTACGAGGGATATTCCATGCAAGAAGTTACATTCCCAGTGCGTGTAATGAAAGGGTTAGGTGTTCATTCAATCGTAGTGACAAATGCTTGTGGTGGTATGAATAAAGAGTTCGAACCAGGTGATTTGATGCTTATTGAGGATCACTTAAATATGACAGGACAAAACCCTTTAATTGGACCTAACGAATCTGAACTAGGACCACGTTTCCCAGATATGAGCCGTGCATATACAAAAGAATACATTGAAAAAGCAAAGGAAGTAGCAAACAACCTTTCTATTAAAGTGCAACAAGGCGTTTATGCGGGTATTACAGGGCCAACTTATATGACACCTGCAGAACTCATTATGCTTCGTAACCTTGGTGCTGATACGATTGGAATGTCAACGGTACCAGAAGTCATTGTCGCTAGTCATATGGGCGTAAAAGTACTAGGAATTTCTTGTATTACAGATATGGCAATCGGAGAAGAGTTAGAGCCATTAACACATGAACAAGTAGTAGAAGTAGCAAACCGTACAAAGCCGAAATTTATTCAGCTTGTAAAAGAATTTCTTGCAGCAGTATAACAATTGGAAGGGTCTTCGGTGACCCTTTCTTTTTCGAATTTACTTAAGAAATTTAGGTGAGAGAACCTTTGCAAACCCAAACTTTCCAAAGATTCGGGTAGATAATGAACCTAAAGGATGATGAAGAATGAGAATGGTAGACTTAATACAGAAAAAGCGTGATGGAATCGCTTTAACGAAAGAAGAAATTCATTTTATTATCCAAGGCTATACAAAAGGTGATATACCAGATTACCAGATGAGTGCATTTGCGATGGCCGTCTATTTTAAAGATATGACAAGCCAAGAGCGTGCGGACTTAACGATGGCAATGGTTGAATCTGGAGATCAAATTGATTTGTCCATGATTGAGGGAATTAAAGTGGATAAGCATAGTACGGGAGGTGTCGGTGATACGACCACTCTTGTATTAGGCCCATTAGTTGCTTCAGTCGGTGTGCCGGTTGCAAAAATGTCTGGTAGAGGCCTTGGGCATACTGGGGGAACCATTGACAAACTTGAAGCGGTAGAAGGCTTTAATGTGGAAATCACAAATGAGCAATTTGTATCTTTAGTCAATCAGCATAAGCTAGCTGTAATCGGTCAAAGTGGTAATTTGACCCCTGCGGATAAAAAGCTATACGCTCTTCGAGATGTTACAGCTACTGTTAACACTGTACCTCTTATTGCGAGCTCAATCATGAGTAAAAAAATTGCTGCAGGTGCAGATGCTATCGTACTCGATGTCAAAACTGGGGCTGGGGCATTTATGAAAGATCTAGAAGATGCCAAGGTCTTAGCTAAGGCAATGGTTGAGATCGGTAATAATGTAGGTCGTAAAACAATGGCCATCATTTCAGATATGAGTCAGCCACTAGGATTTGCTATAGGAAACGCGTTAGAAGTAAAAGAAGCCATTGATACATTACAAGGTAAAGGGCCAAAGGACTTAGAGGAGTTGTGTCTTGTACTGGGTAGTCAAATGGTTTGTCTTGCAGAGAAAGCTAGTACAATTGAAGAAGCTAGAGAATTACTTATTCAATCCATGCAATCAGGCCAAGCACTCGCTTCGTTTAAGACATTTTTACGAAACCAAGGTGGCGATGAAACCGTTGTAGATGATCCCACAAAACTTCCGACTGCCACCTATATTATCGAGCTAACTGCCGATAAAGAAGGGTATGTGTCAGAAATAATTGCGGATGAAATAGGCACTGCCGCGATGAAATTAGGGGCTGGACGCGCAACTAAAGAGTCGGAGATTGATTTAGCAGTAGGTCTCGAGTTAAATAAAAAAATAGGTGACCGTGTTCAAGTAGGGGATTCACTCGTAACAATCCATAGTAACCAAGAAGACATTCAAGAAATTATGGAGAGCATTCGTACTGCGATCAAGCTAGTTGATCACCCTGTTGCTGCTCCAACTCTTATTTACGAGACGATAGATGCTTAGTATAATGCATTTTTAAGGATTTGTAAGGGAGACACCACAGGAGAACACTGAAAATACCCTCCTAATCTCTAGCCTGTGTTAAGTGAGCGTCTTTCGTACTGAAATGAACAACAATTTGTAATATACCTCTCTAGGAAATAAAGGGAGGTATATTTTTATATGTTATTTTCTGAAATTTCTTAATTCACTTGACCGTAAGATTCTTTTTCATTTACCATATTTTAAGTATTTATTCCTCCTTGGTTGATACAGACCGTGAGAGAAATATAGAGATTAATGGAAGAAAGGGAGTATCGTTTTGTCACAAGTATTAGATTATTTAAAAGCAAATAAAACAAATATAAAAGATACGCTTATACGACTTACAAAAGCGGAATCACCTTCTCTGAACAAGCAATTAGTTGACCTGTGTGGAAAAGAACTAAAACGTGAATTTACGCAACTTATTGGTGGAGACATTACCATAATTGAAAAAGAAACAGTCGGAAATCAGTACAAATTTACATATGGAAATCATGAAAATTCGGAACAGATACTAATCATCGGTCATTTGGATACAGTTTGGGATGAAGGTGTGCTTCCTTTAAAGGAAGAAGGAGATTTTTTATATGGTCCTGGCGTTTTTGATATGAAGGGTGGACTAACAATCTCCCTTTGGGCGATAAAAGCTGTAAAGGAACTAAACGTTAAAGGGAATTGTAATATCGTCTTATTAGTAACAACAGATGAAGAGATTGGAAGTAATGAATCAAAAGGATTAATTTTGGAAGAAGCACAAAAAAGTAAGGTCGTATTTATTCCAGAATCTAGTATAGAACCTAATGGTGCTGTCAAGACAGCAAGAAAAGGGGTGGGTAAATTTACGATGAAAGTAGAGGGGATTGCTGCTCACGCTGGAATCAATGCTTGGGATGGAGCAAGTGCGATTGAGGAGTTAGCCCACCAAATTATTGACTTAAAAAAGCTGTCTAACCAAGAAGAAGGAATTTCCATAAATATTGGCGTTATTCACGGAGGAACAAGATCAAATGTAATAGCAAAAGAAGCTTATGCAGAAATTGATGTACGCATAACGAAGAAGGAACAAGCGGAGAAGCTTCAACATGCTATTCTAAATCGACCTCATTATATAACAGGTACCAAAGTGGAGGTTGCTGGTTCAATGGAGAGGTTTCCACTAGAGAGAACGGAGCAAGTAATACAACTATATGAAGAACTCCGTGAGATCGCTCGTGTACATGGATATGAATTAGAAGAAGGAGCCTCTGGTGGTGCTAGTGATGGTAATTTAACAGCTGGTATCGGTATCCCCACTATTGATGGGTTAGGTCCTTTAGGGGGAGGGGCTCATCAAGAAAGTGAACACGTATCTATTTCTAACCTTCCTTATAGAGCCGCTTTATTAGCAGAAATGCTTATAAAACATAGCTGTGTTAAAGAATAGTGTTGATTTTTTTGAACAGTTGATTGTAGTGGAGGGATGCGAGACCCCGCAGGCGAGAAGCGCCGCGAGCGTCCTGTATCAAAAATAAAATAGTAGTTAGCTTCGGGCGAGCAAAAAGGTAAAGTGATGATCACTCTACCTTTTTTATGTTTATCTGGAAAAATTTACACTTTATCATGAATTTTTCAAGCATATCAGTAAATTCCAAGCTATATCAGGAATTTTAATTGGTTTATCAGTAAAAACGGTTTGTTTATCAGGAATCTCGTGGAAGTCACCTTTATAAAAAAACTGGTTATTTTTTCATAAAGTTGTATAAATGTCCTTTTATTGGTAAAAATGTCATCTATAAAGAATGGAGGGGTTCTGTAAATGATAAAACCAATTTTACAACGCGTCGTATACATGTCATTAGCTTTATCATTGATATTTCCAGCAATAACGATGGCTGAAGAATCACAAGTAGAACTAGCAGACAAGGCAAAATCAGCAATATTAATTGAAAGAGATACTGGCACAATTCTTTATGACAAAAACAGTAATGAAAAGCTACCGCCAGCAAGTATGACGAAAATAATGACCATGATTCTAATTATGGAAGCAATTGATCGTGGAAGTCTTACGTTAGATGAAAAAATTAGAACAAGTGAATATGCTGCCTCAATGGGAGGTTCTCAAATCTTCCTTGAACCAGGCGAAGAAATGACTGTAGAAGAAATGTTAAAAGGAATTGCAATCGCGTCTGGTAATGATGCTTCTGTTGCAATGGCTGAAAGAATTGCAGGATCAGAGGAAGCTTTCGTTAAGATGATGAACGATAAGGTGAAAGAGCTTGAACTGGGTAACACGAATTTTGTGAATCCAACTGGTCTTCCAGCAGAAAACCATTATAGTACGGCCCATGATATGGCCATTATGGCAAAGGAATTATTAAAGTATGATCTAATAACGAAGTTTACAAGCTTATATGAGGATTATCTCCGTCAAGATACGGAAAAGAAATTCTGGTTAGTCAATACAAATCGACTCGTTAAATTTTATCCTGGAGTAGATGGGTTAAAGACAGGTTACACAAGTGAAGCAAAATATTGCTTAACTGCTACAGCGAAAAAAGATGATATGCGTGTAATCGCGGTTGTAATGGGGGCTCCCACTCCAAAAGATCGTAATGCTCAAGTAACCAAAATGCTTGATTTCGCCTTTAGTCAATATAAAACACACCCAATGTTAGATCGTTCGGCTGTGGTTGGAAAAACGAAGGTGAGCAAAGGAAGTCAGAAATATGTGGATGTCGTAACATCTGAGAGCATCTCTGTGTTAACCAAAAAAGGCGAAAACATTGATGATGTTTCACAAGAAGTAGTACTTAATGAAAATGTGAAAGCTCCTATTACAAAAGGAGACGAACTAGGTACATTAATTATTAAGAGAAGTGATAAAACGATTGTCGAAAGTCCTATATTAGCTGCTGAAGATGTAGAAATGGCTAATTGGTGGCAATTATTCAAGCGCTCCTTCGGTCTATTCACGAAGACAGGGTAGTATGTTGACTAATTTAGACGAATAAGCACTAGTTTTGTCACCTTGAAGGAATTCTAAATGTAAATATCGAAATGACTCATTAGCCTAAATTAAGGAGGAATAAAAGTGAGTCTTTCGATTGACTTAGAAATCAAACATAGCGTACTTTGCATCCGTCTAACAGGTGAACTAGATCACCATACAGCGGAAGAATTGCGAGCAAAAGTAACAGCATCATTAGAAAAAAATAATATCAATCATATCGTCTTAAATTTAGAGCAACTATCATTCATGGATAGCTCTGGACTAGGAGTTATTCTGGGTAGATATAAACAAATTAAAAATGCTGGTGGAGAAATGGTTGTATGTGCAATATCACCAGCAGTGAAACGATTATTTGATATGTCAGGCTTGTTTAAAATTATCCGTCTTGAGGAAAATGAACAGTTTGCACTTGAGACTTTGGGGGTGGCATAACGTGAGAAATGAAATGCACCTTCAATTTTCTGCGCTAAGTCAAAATGAGTCATTTGCCCGTGTAACCGTGGCAGCGTTTATTACTCAATTAGATCCGACGATGGATGAATTGACGGAAATTAAAACAGTCGTTTCAGAAGCTGTTACAAATGCAATTATTCATGGCTATGAAAATAACCCAGAGGGTATCGTCTACATTTCCGTGGTATTAGATGATCATACCGTACATTTAACAATCCGCGATAACGGAATTGGTATTTGTGATATTGAAGAAGCACGTCAGCCGTTGTTTACCACAAAACCAGAGCTTGAACGTTCTGGAATGGGCTTCACCATAATGGAAAACTTTATGGACGATTTTGAACTTGAATCTCATGAAACACATGGTACAACCATCCGCTTAACTAAGCATTTAACGAAGAGCAAAGCGCTTTGTAACTAAGGAGAACTGCATATGGATGTGGAGGTCAAAAAAGAAAAGAACGAGGCATACTTAAAGGATCATGAGGTCAAGGATTTAATAAAAAGAAGTCAGCTTGGCGAGCAGGGAGCTCGGGACTTAATTGTCCAAAAGAATATGCGTCTAGTCTGGTCCGTGGTCCAACGCTTCTTAAACAGAGGATACGAACCCGATGATTTATTTCAAATTGGTTGCATTGGTTTACTGAAGTCGGTTGATAAATTTGACTTATCCTATGATGTTAAGTTTTCAACATACGCGGTGCCAATGATTATCGGTGAAATTCAGCGTTTCATTAGAGATGATGGTACTGTAAAGGTAAGCAGATCTTTAAAGGAAATGGGAAATAAAATTCGAAAAGCTAAGGATGAGCTTTCGAAAATTCACGGAAGAGTACCAACCATTACTGAAATTGCTGAACGCTTAGAGATATCCCCTGAAGATGTCGTTCTCGCACAAGAAGCAAGTAGAGCACCATCCTCTATTCATGAAACGGTTTATGAAAATGATGGAGACCCTATCACACTTCTTGACCAAATTGCTGATGACACAGAAACCGGCTGGTTTGATAAAATTGCACTTCAGGAAGCCATTCGAGACTTAGACGAACGCGAGAGACTCATTGTCTTTCTCCGTTACTATAAGGATCAAACACAATCTGAAGTAGCAACAAGATTAGGTATATCACAAGTTCAAGTATCTAGACTTGAAAAGAAAATACTACAACAAATGAAAGACCGGATGGGCGTTTAGCCCGTCACGGTCTTTTTTGTGTTTAATCGACAAAATTCGGGTGGTGCCTGTCACCAAGTGGGTTTCGACAAAATTCGGGTGGTGCCTGTCACCTGGAGTTGGTACAATTACCCAAGCATTAGAGCGACGCCGGTCAAGCATACTATTGGTTACAAGGAAATTCTTGTGTAGGATGTGATATCGATGGAAGAAACGCTATATATAAGGATGCGCCACAAGATAAAGGTTATGCCGAATCATACGGTTACCATCGGTGATCTTGCTCAAATTATTTCTAATGATTCGTTAAAGAAGATCATTCAGGACAAGATTGTATATCACATTAATATGAGTGATAAAAACATCGTTATTATTGATGTGATGACTGTGATTGAGAAAATTTATTCCTTATTTCCACATGTTGATATTCAGATTACAGGTGCCTCCCAAACGATAGTAGAAATTGAGTACAAAAAGCGGAATTTTTCACCTGTTTTCTTCGTGGCTGTTTGGTTGTTGCTTTTCTTTGGTGCTGCGTTAGCTATTATGAATTTTCATGAAGACGTTAGCATGCGTGAGGTTCATCAGAGAATTTATTACATTATTACGGGGGAAACAGTAAAAAAGCCGTTGCTTTTGCAAATCCCATACTCGATCGGTCTTGGTCTTGGAATGGTGTTGTTTTTTAATCACCTATTTAGAAAACGTCTTAATGAAGAACCTAGCCCTCTAGAAGTGGAGATGTTCAACTACCAGCAGGATTTAGACCGCTACGTGATAATGAATGAAAATAAAGAAAGTACCAAAAAACTTCATGATCATTAAGTTTATGTTTTTACTCTTAATAGGGCTTGCTGGGGGGCTTGCAGTCGGAGCAGGGTTGGTCGCGTTTTTAACCGTGTTAGGAATCATTCCAAGATTAACACAATTGACGAAAACAACTGGATTTATTCAAGCGTATGAATGGGCAATTGTGTTTGGAGCCATTACAGGTGGGGGATTAAGTCTTCGAGATCATAGCTTTCATATTACTGGTTACTGGTCCATTCCAATCGGACTTCTTTGTGGTGTTTTTGTAGGAATGCTTGCAGCTGCTTTAACGGAAGTACTTAATGTACTGCCGATTCTGATGAAAAGAATCGGTGTATTTGAAAAGATTTTAGTATTAGTCATGGCGATTGTATTAGGAAAGGTGTTAGGCTCTTTATTCCATTGGATCTATTTCGTTGACTTATAGAAGGGAGCGAACAAAAATGGCATCAGAGTCAAAGCTTAAGAAGAATTATTTAAAAGAGATTAAAAACTTTCAACCGAAACCTCCTTATATTTCAAATTGTGTCAAAGCGTTTCTTGTGGGTGGATTAATATGTATGCTTGGCCAATTGATTCAAAACTTCTTTATTCATTATTTTAATTTTACCGAGAAAACGGCAGGTAGTCCTACCATTGCCACACTTGTTCTACTATCTGCTTTACTTACAGGCTTTGGGGTCTATGACAGAATTGGACAGTTTGCCGGAGCAGGCTCCGCCGTTCCAGTTACAGGCTTTGCGAATTCTATGACAAGCGCTGCGCTTGAGCATCGAAGTGAAGGAATAGTGCTTGGAATTGCGACTAACATGTTCAAATTAGCGGGGAGTGTCATTGTCTTCGGAGTAGTAGGGGCTTATGTGATTGGAATCATTCGTTATGGAATAAAAGTCATTTTCCTCTAACTATATTCACTAGCGATGTAAGTAAGATTCTAGCTTAAAATATTCGAGAGCAATAATTAACAGTGAATAGACTTTTCAATTATCTATATAGTTGGTGTAAATCAAAGTGAGAAAGCAAGGAGGGTATGTATGAGACTAACTGGTGGACAAACGTGGAAATTTCAAAACGCCCTTTATGTACAATCAACAGGTACAGCCGTTGGTCCAATGGAAGCAGACGGACCATTAGGTGATTACTTTGATCACTGCTTTAAGGATTTATACTGTGAGCAAGAGAACTGGGAGATGGCGGAGCGACACCTCATGTCACAAGCTATTGAAGCCTGTTTAACTAAAGTAGATACGAAACCAGAAGATATTGATTTATTTTTAGCAGGCGATTTATTAAACCAGAATATTACAGCTAATTATGTCGCGAGGAAGCAAGGTATTCCGTTTTTATGTATGTTTGGAGCTTGTTCCACCTCCATGGAGACATTGGCAGTCGGTTCTGCTCTGTTAGATGGTGGTTATGCGAATAAGATACTAGCCGCTACGAGCAGTCATAATGCAACGGCAGAACGTCAATTCCGAAACCCAACAGAATATGGAGGGCAAAAGCCTGATACCGCAACCTTCACAGTGACAGGTGGAGGAGCGATCCTTGTAGGAAAAGAACCGAGCTCAGTAAAGATTACGAGTGCAACGATTGGAAGAGTGGTGGATTACGGTGTGAAAAATCCATATGATATGGGGGCTGCCATGGCACCTGCTGCAGCAGACACAATCCAACAGCATTTAAAGGATTTAAACCGGACTCCAGAAGACTACGATTTAATCATAACGGGAGATCTATCAGGCATTGGTTCTCCCATTGTAAAAGAGCTTTTAAAAGAAGAAGATATTAATATTTCAGGTCTTCATAATGATTGTGGGTTGATGATTTACCGACCTGAACAAGAGGTCTTTGCTGGTGGAAGCGGGTGTGCATGCTCAGCGGTCGTTACGTACAGTTACTTAATAGATAAACTAAGAGAACGTAAATATAAAAGAGTTTTAGTCGTTGCGACAGGTGCACTACTAAGTCCAGTTATGATTCAGCAAAAAGAAACCATCCCTACCATTGCTCATGGTGTTGTATTTGAAGCTGTACAAGAAGGTGATGCTTAGTAATGGAATATATTACAGCCTTTGTTGTAGGGGGATTAATCTGTGTTGTAGGTCAAATTTTATTAGACTTTGCCAAATTAACACCTGCGCATGTCATGAGTTATTTTGTTTTAGCAGGAGCTGTTTTAGACGGATTTGGTTTATATGACCGTTTAATTGAGTTTGCTGGTGCAGGTGCAACCGTTCCGATTACAAGCTTTGGTCACTCCCTCCTTCATGGTGCAATGCAGCAAGCGGAGGACCACGGATTTATAGGGATTGGAATTGGCATTTTTGAGTTAACTTCTGCTGGTATCTCTTCTGCCATTTTGTTCGCATTTATCATTGCTTTACTATTCAAACCGAAAGGATAAGGATTTATGGAAAAAAAGAGAAGGGTCATTCTAGTGACAGATGGAGATGAATATGCGTTAAAAGCTGTTCAGTATGCGTCTAACCATGTAGGGGGGCGGTGTATTTCACAATCTCAAGGGAATCCCTCTCTTTTAACGGGTAAAAAACTTGTAGAGTTAATTTTGGAAACTCCTTATGATCCAGTGTTTGTTCTATTTGATGACTGTGGATATATAGGTGAAGGTGCAGGAGAGCGGGCGCTTATTTATGTAGCTAACCACAAACAAATTGAAGTACTTGGTGTCATAGCTGTGGCTTCAAATTCACATCAAGTTGAATGGACAAAGGTGGATGTATGTATTGACCGATTCGGGGAATTAACAGAGTTTGGCATTGATAAATATGGACTACGAGAACTGGAAGTTGGGAGAATAAATGGTGACACGGTTTACTGTTTAGATCAACTTGATGTTCCTATTGTTGTCGGTATAGGTGATATAGGAAAAATGGCAGGTCGAGATGACGTAAAGAAAGGTTGTCCCATTACGTTGAAAGCAGTAGAAGTTATTTTAGAAAGGAGTGGATTTTATGACGGAGCAAACTCAGAAGAAGAAACCTATTTCACCCGTACTCGAGGAGAATGAAAGATATTTTAAAGAGCGGATTGGAATGGGTACTAGCTTTGATATTGGTATCCGGAAATTAAAAATCCTTGATACGGAAGTATATTTACTTTTTCTAACCGGACTATGTGATACCAGCTTTATCCTTTCAATAGTGAGAGAGTTGTTATTCGTAAACGAAACAGATAAAGGTAATGGGAAAGATCCGTTTAAGTTGATTGAAAACCATATTAACCACCAACAGGTTGAAAAAGTTAAAAATCTTGATGAGGTCGTAGATAAATTATTATCTGGACTTGTTGTGTTCTTAGTTGAAGGAGAGAATGAAGGGCTTACTGTCGATGTGAGAAGTTACCCTGGACGTACTCCTCAGGAACCAGATACAGAAAAAGTAATAAGAGGGTCCAGAGACGGATTTACAGAAAACATTATTGTCAATACAGCGCTGATAAGAAGAAGAATACGTGATGAACGTCTCCGTAATGAGATCATGCAAGTAGGAGAAAGGTCGAAAACGGATATATGTATTGGATATATTGAAGATGTTGCAGACCCAGGTTTAGTCGAGGTTGTAAAAAAAGAGATTAAGTCAATTGATACAGATGGCTTAACCATGGCTGATAAGACGGTTGAAGAGTTCATGGTGAAACAAGGTTATAATCCATATCCGTTAGTCCGTTATACGGAAAGACCAGATGTCGTAGCAGCACACTTACTAGAAGGTCATGTTGTCATTATTGTTGATACTTCTCCAAGTGTCATCATTACACCAACCACTATGTTCCATCATGTCCAACATGCTGAAGAATATAGACAAGCTCCGGCAGTAGGTACATTTGTAAGGTGGGTTCGATTCTTAGGAATATTTGCTTCATTATTCTTGTTACCATTATGGTTTCTATTTGTTCTAGAGCCACATCTATTGCCAAAGCCTTTAGATTTTATCGGTCCAAACGAATTGACCAATATTCCTGTAGTAGTGCAGCTGTTCTTGGCTGAGATAGGGATAGAGTTTCTAAGAATGGCGGCCATTCATACGCCGACCCCACTTTCTACTGCAATGGGTTTAATTGCGGCAGCCCTAATTGGACAGATTGCTATTGATGTTGGTTTATTCGTTCCGGAAGTAATCTTGTATGTAGCAATTTCAGCGATAGGCTCATTTGCTACACCAAGTTATGAGCTTAGTATAGCTAACAAAATCTCTAAACTCTTTATGCTCATATTAGTAGCGATTTTCCATGTTCCTGGACTTGTAGTAGGTATGACCATTCACTTGTTATTCCTAGCGAGTATAAAGTCATTAAATACACCGTACTTATGGCCATTCTTACCTTTTGAACCGATTGCTTTTCTAAAAATTTTAGTAAGATCCTCCGTTCCAGGTTCAAAATTACGACCAAGTATTGTGCATCCGCAAAATAAGCGAAGAACACCAGCACAATAATTGCGAAGGTAACTTAATTATGTTAGAGTTTGTTTTAACAAACTAAGTATTTAACAGTTAATAGCTATTGCTATTAACTGTTTTTTTTAATAACATATAGTATACGTAAATTGAACAGGAATGAGGAGAAGGATATGTTTCTACACGGAACGAGTGCAGTAAATGAAAAAGGCCACTTGGAAATTGGCGGGGTAGATACAGCTACTCTCGCAAAAGAGTTCGGGACACCTTTATATGTGTACGATGTAGCATTAATTAAAGAACGTGCTCGTGGGTTTCGTAAAACATTTGAAGAGTTAAATATAAAAGCACAGGTTGCCTACGCAAGTAAGGCTTTCTCATCTATCGCTATGTTCCAACTTGTAGAAGAGGAAGGTTTAAGTCTAGACGTTGTATCTGGTGGAGAATTGTATACCGCCTTAGCTGCTGGATTCCCTGCTGAGCGAATTCACTTTCATGGAAATAATAAAAGTCCATATGAAATTGAAATGGCATTAAATGCAGAAATCGGTTGTTTTGTAGTCGATAATTTCTATGAACTATCCTTACTAGAAGACATTTGCCGTCAGTTACAGAAGAAGACACAAATCTTAATTCGTGTGACTCCGGGTATTGAAGCACACACTCACGACTATATTTTAACAGGTCAAGAAGATTCTAAGTTTGGCTTTGACCTTCAAAGTGGTCAAGCAGACGAAGCCATCCAACTTATTCAAACCTTTGAGTTTGTAGAGTTACTTGGTATTCATTCCCACATCGGTTCTCAAATCTTTGAAACGAAAGGGTTTGTAATGGCCGCTGAAAAGCTGTTCGAAAAGATGGAAAGTTGGAAGAAAGAGCTGCAATATGTTCCAAAGGTAGTCAACCTTGGTGGAGGCTTTGGCATTCGTTATACAGCTGAAGATGACCCAATTCCAGTGTCGCAATATGTAATTGAAATAGTAGAAGCTGTAAAGAAAAAAGTAGAAGAATTAAATATAGATATGCCAGAAATCTGGATTGAGCCAGGTCGTTCTCTTGTAGGTGATGCTGGTACAACGCTCTATACGGTAGGGTCACAGAAAAATGTGCCTAACGTTAGAAAATATGTAGCAGTTGATGGTGGAATGAGTGACAATATCCGTCCAGCTCTCTACGAAGCAAAATATGAGGCAGTACTGGCTAACCGAATGAAAGACGAAAAGGAAGAAACAGTATCTATTGCAGGGAAATGCTGTGAATCAGGTGATATGTTAATTTGGGACATAGATCTACCGAAAGCTTCTGCCGATGACATTCTAGCTGTATTCTGTACAGGTGCATATGGATATTCCATGGCGAATAACTATAACCGTATTCCTCGTCCGGCAGTCGTATTTGTAGAGAACGGCAAAGCGGAACTGGTTGTAAAAAGAGAAAGCTATGAGGATTTAATTAAATTAGATCTTCCTTTAAAACAGGTACTAACGCAAAAATAGATAGCAAAGATCTAAAGAAAACATATCAATTCAGACGAATTGGTATGTTTTTTTGTTCAACAATAACGATATCTCATAAGTTTACGAAAATACAGGCAGGAGAAGATACAAGAATATAGAAATTTAAGTAATATAAAAGAGCCTTTTACAAAGGAGAATCTAGTAAGCTTGAAAACAAGATCTGCAGTACCGATAGTTATTATCTTAGTTTTTAGTTTGTTGTTTTTGGGAGTGGTAACCGGCACTTTTAATCTAAGTTTCGGTTTTGGAAATCTTACGGTAAAAGAAATAGTAAAGAACAATCCGAATGCGGATATCCTATTGTTAGACGGGATTGTGTTCTCCAATGTTACAAATGCCGATTGGGTTAAAGAGAACGAATATGAGAAATCTCAAAAAATAGGAATAATAAAAAAACAAACCACGAACACATGGTGGTTTAGAAATTTCTATGCTTTCAAACTTCCAAAGGGAACAAAACTTTTTTCTGTGAATGGTCAAACGTATGAGGAAGGGGATGCTCCGTACATTATTTTAGTGGAGCTGCATGATGAATTACTAGTTTATCAGGCCTTAGTGGAAGGGTGAGTTTAGAAAAGAATTCAAGTATTAGTGTCAAAACTTGCCCTAATAACTAAAAAAAGAAGAGGATTCCCCTCTTCTTTTTAAATAGGCTAGAGCCTAACTAAACAATGCGCGAATGGCATCAAATACACTTACAATAAACTCTTGTAGCTTCGTTAGGAAGGTTTGACCTTCTTCTGATTGTAAGAAGTTAGTTAGCTTTTCTTTCGCAATATTAAGCTGTTCACCGACTTGATTCCAGTCAATATTAAGCTCTTTCATTTTATTAAATAGTGCAATTAAGCTGTTGATATCTTCATCTGTTAAAGTTAGTCCTAGTTCAGCAGCTGCGGCTTCAATGATTGCACGAAGTTCTTCATCTGTTTGTGGCGCATTTTTTGCTATTTCTTCTTTAATTCTTGCCATTAATGCTGCCGCTTCTTCTGTTCCCAGCTTATCTCCAAGCTCAGCTGTCTTTACCATCTCTTCATTAGCTACTTTTTTTACATCTTCAGGAATTGCCTGATCAGATGATAGCTCGTAGGCTTTTAATAGGCCGGTTAGAGCTGCTGTACCTGATACTTGGAAAGGTGCAGTTATGTAAATGGTAGCATCCTTTACACCCGCAGTGATAAGAGCATTGGTATACATCTCTTCTGTTACCCACGTAATATTATTGGTTGTAACCTGCAAACCTGCTTCAGGTTCTGCAATGGTAATGATTGATGAAGAAATGGCCTTTGTCCCAATCTGGGCTTTTGGTATATATTCTCCTAAATAATTATGCTCTTCTTCGTTGGATACAGTGACAATTTGTACATCTTCTGGTGCTTCCATTTCAGTTAATAGAGCTTGCTTTTGTTCTTCCGTTAAACTTTCTCCTAATGTGACAATTTGATCTCCCACAGCTGCATCTGCTAATGCAACGATTGGAAGAGTAAGTAGAGATACTAACACAAGTAGGATTGAAAAATGCTTCTTCAAGGAAATCACTCCTTTTCATATAATAGCGCCTATATAGTATATACACTGAATTGCAAAAAATATAAACCTTTATTTTTCTACAAATTAGTAAAAATAGAAGATTCTTTGCTGAAAATTTATTTTTTAAGCTGATATTACTAATAGTAATCCTATCTAAAACGATAAATTTGAAGTGATTACTGTTTGTAAAGAGTAACTCTCTCTATTAAAAGAAGCGGAAACTGTACTTTAGAGTAAAAGTAAATAGTTATTCTTTCTAGAAATTTTCATTTTTTAGTATGAACAGTTATAATACTTAAGAATACATAGTTTTGAAAGGAGATTACTACATATGAGTAAGTATGCAGTTATTGATTTAGAAAATGGTGGACAAGTTAAAATTGAATTGTTTCCAAACGAAGCACCTGGAACAGTAGAGAATTTTGAATCTCTAATTAATAAAGGGTTTTATAATGGATTATCATTCCATCGTGTAATTCCTGGTTTCGTAGCACAAGGTGGTTGCCCTGAAGGTAGAGGAACTGGTGGACCAGGTTACACAATTAAGTGTGAAACAGCAGGAAATCCACATAAGCATGAACGCGGTTCTCTTTCAATGGCTCATGCTGGTAAAGATACTGGAGGAAGTCAGTTCTTTATCGTATATGAACCACAACCACACTTAAACGGTGTTCATACTGTATTTGGAAAAGTAGTAGAAGGAATGGAGTTTGTTGACGACATTCAACAAGGCGACAAAATGAAAGAAGTAAAAGTAGTAGAAGCGTAAGCTTACTAGTTATCCCCTCATGGATTTGAGGGGATATTTTATTGTTTCTGAAGAAAACTATATAGGATTTCAATGTAAAGGAGAGATTCTATTATGGCAAAACGCAATGAGAAAACGTCAAATGAGGTAGATCAAAAAGCATTAGTAAATGAAAAAGCAAATAAAGAAAATGAGCATATTCGACATGTTGGACCGACGGGTGTGTCAAAACAATAATAAGTAATGCTTTTTCTAAAACTTTGTTTCTTTTCAAGCTAAAATTGGTAAAGGTGTGGTGTCAAAGCCACATCTTTTCATGTTTGAACCTGTTTGTTATCCGTGTTAAACGTATTTCACGAAAAAATTAACTTATTCCACGAAATTTTCTATTATTCCAGTTTTCTTTAGTTAATTCCATTAAAAAATCAATAATTTCACACTATAGACTTGGAATATCACAAAACAGGTGACTACAGAAAAAGCTTTCAATTTCCTTTACTAGACAATACACCTTTCATATATGGTATAATAATGAAAATTACATATATCAAGTAATATCAATCCTTCGGGGCAGGGTGAAATTCCCTACCGGCGGTAAGAATCTAATGATTCAGAGCCCGTGAGCCTTTTTATAACAATAATTTGGCTGATTTGGTGAAATTCCAAAGCCGACAGTATAGTCTGGATGGGAGAAGGATGTAGGAATACGTAAGAGGCGTTTTTTTCTTATTAGAAAAATTCTGTCCTTATACCCTTTTTCGACATTTTTATAGTCAAATTAGGGTTATTAGGGTTGCGCATCAATCTCCTCTTAATTCGTATATACATACATCACCCTTAGGATTGTAGTCCTAGGGTTTTTTGTTTTTATAAGGCTGTTTTCGTAAAGATTGTTGCTTTCGTAAAAATCTCAGGAAGCCGGATTTTTACTAGGTAGTACAGTGACCAGTGCTTTAAATATAGTGAGTTGCTCTTTTCTAACACTGATCACTTCGGTTTTACCAACAAAAAAGGGTAGGTTTTTAGAGATATGGGCTTGAAAAGCAACAAAGTTTTAGAAAAGAGCCTTTTATAATGTCCACATCATGAAAGGAGGATCTTAAATGAATGATCTTGATTACATGAGAATAGCCCTTAACTTGGCTCAAAGTGTAAAAGGCCAAACGAGTCCAAATCCTCCTGTGGGGTCAGTTATTGTGAAAGACGGACGCATTGTCGGGATGGGAGCACATCTGAAAGCAGGGGAAGGGCATGCAGAAGTTCAGGCCATTAAAATGGCAGGAACTCATGCTGAAAACTCGACTGTTTATGTCACGTTAGAACCTTGTAGTCATTTTGGTAAGACTCCACCTTGTGCTAATTTACTGATTGATCATCATGTAAAAAGAGTGGTTATTGCGACGAAGGATCCTAACCCCCTAGTAGGTGGGAAAGGAATTGAGAGATTAAGACGCGCAGGAATAGATGTTGAAGTGGGCATTCTTGAGAAAGAAGCTAATGAACTTTATGATATGTTCTTCTACTATATCTCAACTAAAAAACCATATGTCACCCTAAAAACTGCTACTACATTAGATGGGAAAACAGCTACTGTATCTGGTAGTAGTAAATGGATTACGGGTAGTGAGGCAAGAGAAGATGTACACAAATACCGTCATCTTCATGACGCCATTTTAGTTGGAGTGAACACAGTTATCGCTGATAATCCAAGTCTCACCACAAGATTACAAGCTGGTGGCTTACATCCAATCAGGATAATCCTGGATCACCATCTAAGAACTCCGCTAGATGCAAAAGTGGTGACTGATCAAATAGCAGAGACGTGGATTGTTACCTTATCGAATCATTCAGATGAGAAAAAACAAGCCTATATAAATCAGGGTGTAAAGCTTATTGAACTTGAAAGTGAAAAAATAACAATAACAGACCTTTTATCTAAACTGGGAGAGCACGCTATTACATCTATTTTGGTGGAAGGTGGTTCAGAAGTGAATGGCAGCTTCTTAATGGAGAAAGCGTTTAACCAGGTTGTCACATACATCGCTCCTAAGCTAGTAGGTGGACGAGAGGCTCCAGGTTTTATCGGAGGTGAAGGGATTATTAATATGAGTGATGCCCATCCTTTGACGTTTAAATCTATTACTCAACTTGGTCAAGATATAAAAATAATTTCAGTGCCGATTGAAAAGGGGTGATGACTTGTTTACTGGAATAGTTGAAGAAATTGGTACAGTCGATCGTATGGTACAACATGGGGAAGCAATTGTCCTGACCATACAGGCACAAAAAGTAGTAAGCGATGTTCATCTAGGAGATAGTATTTCAGTAAACGGGGTATGCTTAACAGTTACCTCTTTTACAAATAATAAATTTACTGTTGATATTATGCCTGAAACGGTTAGAGCTACTTCACTTCAAACCTTAAAAGCGGGTTCGCACGTTAACCTAGAAAGAGCGATGGCAGCAAATGGACGGTTTGGTGGCCATTTCGTTTCTGGACACGTAGATGGAATAGGCAAAATCATTAAAAAAACGAGAGTGTCTAACGCTGTTTATTACGAAATTGAAATACCTGAAGAATTGAGACGCTTTATTTTACTTAAGGGATCCATTTGTGTAGATGGTACGAGTCTCACTGTATTTGGAACAACCGATCAAAGCTTTACCATATCGCTCATTCCACATACAATGGCGGAAACCATATTAGGTGGAAAAGGTATAGGAGAAATCGTTAATTTAGAATGTGATATATTAGCAAAATATATTGAACAGTTTGTCATGCTGAGAGAAAAAGAATCAAAATCCCAAGGTGTGTCAGAGAGCTTCTTACGAGAGCATGGCTATTTGTAATACAATTTTATGATGATTGGGGATGACATAAATGTTCGACCGAATAGAAGAAGCTATATATGAATTAATGCAGGGAAATGTGGTCATTGTCTGTGACGACGAAGATAGGGAGAATGAAGGTGACTTTGTCGCTTTAGCTGACAAAGCAAGCCCAGAAGTTATTAACTTCATGATCAAACATGGTAGAGGACTAGTATGTGCACCGATTACACAAGAAACTGCATTTCGCTTAGACTTGGCACCAATGGTTGGGCAGAATACGGACCCTCACGGCACAGCTTTTACGGTAAGTGTTGACTATAAGACCACGACAACAGGAATAAGCGCGTATGAGCGTTCAGAGACCATTAAACGACTGATTGATCCAGAAGCAAGAGCAGGGGATTTTAAACGACCAGGACATATTTTCCCTTTAATTGCAAAGGATGGAGGGGTTCTCAGAAGAGCGGGGCATACAGAGGCAGCTGTTGATTTAGCTAGGTTATGTGGTTCAGAACCTGCTGGTGTAATTTGTGAAATTATTAAAGAAGACGGGACAATGGCACGTGTACCAGATCTTCGAGTTATAGCAGATGAGTTCGACTTAAAGATGATTACCATCAAAGATTTAATTTCTTATCGAAGAAAGAAAGAAAAACTAGTCACAAGAGAAGTGGAAATACAGTTACCAAGTGAGTTCGGTGATTTTAAAGCAGTTGGTTATTCAAATGTAGTAGACCGTCAAGAACATGTAGCGTTAGTTAAAGGTGAAATACTTGAAGATGAGCCTGTTTTAGTACGTGTTCATTCAGAGTGTTTAACTGGTGATGTATTTGGTTCGTTTAGATGTGATTGTGGACCACAACTTCATGCAGCTTTGTCCCAAATCGAGAAGGAAGGTAACGGTGTTCTATTATACATGCGTCAAGAAGGAAGAGGCATTGGTTTAATCAATAAAATGCGTGCCTATAAGCTTCAAGAAAAAGGGTATGATACGGTTGAAGCTAATGAGCAGTTAGGCTTTGCTCCGGATTTGCGTGATTATGGGATTGGCGCGCAAATACTAAGGGATCTAGGGATCAAGAAAATGAAGCTTTTAACGAACAATCCAAGAAAAATCGCCGGTCTAGAAGGATATGGCTTAGAGGTAGTGGACCGAATTCCTATTCAGCTTCCAACGAAGAAAGAAAATGAAAGCTATTTGAAGACAAAGCATGAAAAACTGGGACATATGCTTCATTTTTAAAGCTCGTTATGATTGCGTCACAATAGCGAATTATGTATGATTACAGCATACATAATGAATTTAACTGTGTTGTTCTAAATTTTATAAAGCTAAACAAAGTATAGATAACAGGAGATGAGTATAGATGGGTAAGGTATTTGAAGGACATTTAGTAGGTACAGGTTTAAAAGTAGGAATTGTTGTAGGGCGTTTTAATGAATTTATTACAAGCAAGCTTCTTGGTGGAGCGCAAGATGCGTTAAGAAGACATGGTATTAATGAAGAAGATGTAGATGTTGCATGGGTGCCAGGTGCATTTGAAATTCCTTTAATCGCAAAAAAAATGGTAGAAACAAATAAGTATGATGCTGTCATTACTCTAGGTACAGTCATCCGTGGATCTACTCCACATTTTGACTATGTTTGTAACGAAGTAGCAAAAGGAGTTGCTACGACTTCCATGCAATCAGGTGTACCGGTTATATTTGGTGTTTTAACAACAGATACAATTGAGCAAGCTGTAGAGAGAGCTGGGACAAAAGCTGGTAATAAAGGCTGGGAAGCAGCTGCTTCAGCTATCGAAATGGCTAATTTAGCACGCTCATTTCAAGCTTAATGTTTAAAGATATAGGACTTAAGTAATAATAGATTTTAGGTGTTATAGATTTTTATTAACAAATTCCTGAAGAATTTTGTTATAATCTATCCATTAGAACGTTATTTCAGTAATGAGGGGTTACTATGCTAATTCGATATAAGAAAAATTTTGAGAAAATTGCAATGGGTCTTCTTTCTTTTATGCCGACAGAGAAGGAATTGAAAAAGCTCCAGATATCTATGAAACAGTATGAGAACGAAGAGAACTGGCAATTGTTTCTTTGGAAAGAAGACGATATTATCGGGATCATAGGGATATCCTTCATTGACGAACAAAATCTTGAAATTCATCACATATGTGTCAATCCATCACACCGACATCAAGGGATTGGAAAGAAGATGGTAAGAGCATTGAAAGAAATGCTTCCAGATAAATCGATAGTCCCGACAGAACATACCAAACCGTTTTTTGAGAAATGTGACCAAGATAGAGATGATAAAACTCATCATGTAGAATAATAAAAGGCTTGTCGATTCGTTCGACAGCCTTTTTATTGTGTCCGATTCTTCTTTAGTTCTTTTTGTTTCAGACGTTCTTGTATGACATCCGCACGATCTCTAAGCTTATGTTTATGGACAAGATACTCATCATTTAAATTACTAGCAGAGTTCCAAATTAGTCCTCTTTTTTCGCATTCTTTTTGACACAATGTCAAGAGAGTCTGATTTGTAATGGGAAGAGATATACTTGCATATGGTTGTTCCAACTCAATAGCAGCAATTCTTTGGTCGAGAATGGACAATAGCTTTTCAAAATGAAGGCCCAGTTTTGTGACGTTTTCCTTTTCATTTTGAAGGATCGTTCTTGCATTATTCATCATTCGTAAAGACCCTTTGAAATTGTTTCGTCTTTGATGGTATAAAGAGACGGCCACTTGTATAAATGCTACCCAATAATCCTTTCGATGATCCCTATCATCTTCTTTCCAATATTCTTCTAGTTCCTCATGACATTCGAAATAATCACGATCTCCATGGAAGTGTACCAAATAATTAATATAGGCTTGCGGAAACATCCCTTCACCTCACCTTAAATTTAAAAAACTTTATTAGTAGTGTATCATGAATATTTGGTATGACACGGACAAAACCAAGTTTTTCTAATAAAATTTTATTGGACTAGCTTTTAATATCGTCTATACTTAGTATAGCTTATTTTTACGCGTAGAAACGCGTGTAAAGGATAATAATGGTGGGATGATCGTGCAACAATATAGTGTTAAGCTTGATGCATTTGAAGGTCCATTAGACCTTTTGTTGCATTTAATAAATCGATATGAGATTGATGTATATGATATACCTATGGCTGAGCTTACTGAGCAATACTTATTATACATATATGCCATGCAGGAATTGCAGCTGGATGTTGCAAGTGAGTATTTAGTGATGGCGGCCACGCTTTTAGAAATAAAGAGTAAACTACTCCTTCCTAAACAAGAGGAGGAGTTATTTGACGAGGATATGGAATTTGACATGGAAGAAGATCCTCGTGATGAGTTAATGAATCGATTAATTGAATATCGTAAGTATAAAGAAGCCGCGGAAGACCTTAAGAATTTAGAAGAAGAACGTGGGCAAATGTTTACAAGAGCACCTAGTGATCTTAGTGAATTTATAAGCGGAGAAGAAGAAAAGGTTAATCTTGATGTAAATATATATGACATGCTTGGGGCATTCCAAAAGCTTCTTCGCCGTAAGAAGTTACAGAGACCTTTGCAAACCCGTATTACTCGTCAGGAAATACCTATTGAAATAAGAATGGAACAGATTATGTCTGAGCTGTCTTCATTACAAGTTAATGAAAGAAAGAACTTTTTAGACCTTTTTCCTTATGAGGATAAAGAACATATTGTTGTTACGTTTCTAGCATTACTTGAATTGATGAAAACCGATACGATTCTTATAGAACAGACACAGAATTTTTCGGCCATTTTTCTTTCGCTAAAGAAAGGAGAATCTACTATTGGACATTCATAAATGGAAAGCGATTATTGAAGGCCTACTCTTTGCAGCAGGGGACGAAGGGCTAAGTATTAAACAAATTTCGTTAGTTCTTGAGCTCCATGCAGACACAGTAGAAGATATTTTAACTGAAATGAAAAAAGAATATGATCAAGAGGATAGAGGGATACGCATAATTGAGATTGCTGGTGCGTATCAATTAGCAACAAAGAAAGAACATGCCCCTTATTTTAAAAAGTTAATGGAAAATCCATCCAACAACACTCTTTCACAAGCTGCTCTTGAAACACTAGCCATTGTGGCTTATAAGCAACCAATCACAAGAGCCGAGATTGAAGATATCCGAGGGGTGAAAACGGATAGACCCATTCAGACCCTTGTTGGAAAGCTGTTAATCAAAGAAGTTGGAAGAGTAGAAGGAACAGGTCGTGCCATTTTATATGGTACAACTAAAGAATTTTTAGATTATTTTGGATTGAAGTCTATTGAGGAATTACCAAAATTACCTGAACAGACCTCAGATGAGTTTGTTCAAGAAGAAGCTGACTTATTTTTTGAAAAATTTGCAGAAGCTTTTGAAGATCTAACGTAAAGTTATGGTAAGATGGAACAAACAGCAGATAGAAAGGTGAGACTATGCAAATTATTGATTGTTCTGGGTTTGAGTTAGAAAAGGCACAGCCTAATACCTCTGAAGACTTCTTTAATCAATCAGAAGTAACATTTGTTGAAGATGGAGAAGAAAAAACGTTTCATCTCCTATATATCCGTTACTTTGATGAAGTATTTCCAGAGTTTACTCCTTTTACAGAAGACCCTGTTTTTCAAGTATCAGGAAGAGATGTTTTGTTTAAAGACATCGTTGCTCTTGTATGCTTATTGAAGAATCCAGGATTTCGCAACAGGAAGAGAGTATACGTAAATACACAAAAAGAGTTCTCACAATACTTTAAAGACATAGATTACAATAAGGTGAAAGAACTCTTCCAGGTTCTTGCTGATAAAGGAAGCTATCAATTGGAATCTCCACTTTTGTTTATTGAACAACCGTAGATTTCTACATATAAATAAAAAAATTGGATAATTTGGAGGAAAGCAACAATGGGAAACGATATAGTATTAAGTCAAATAGAGCAAGTTGAGGCATTCCTTGATGAAACGGTAACAGTTGTTTCAGATTATTTAAACGGAGTAACGATTGATGCACTAAAAAGTGAAGGCAGTGAAGATAAGGAAGAGTATTATAAGCAGCTTTTATCTGGATTGAGACGTTTAGTGGTTTTTTGTGAAGAAGGACTTGATGCTTGTCATGTTGTACTAAATACGACTCCTTTCAGAAAGCCAGCTGCGGAGAAAACCTTATACAAGATCTATCATCAATGTATTGAAGAGTTTTTCTCACCCAAAAACGATGTCTGGTTTGAAAATAGTCGTTCAGCTTATACAGGCAAAAATGCAATTAAATTCTCAGACGAAGCTCCTGCTTCCTTAGCAGTTTTATTCTCTAAGCTTGAGGGTCAATTTCAAAAAGTTAGAGAAGAGCTTGAATATTATGAAACTGATTATCGTACAAAGATGATGCAATCATAAAAAAGTTAAGGATTGACTCCTGAATAAACAGGAATCAATCCTTTTTTTTGTGTTTACTAGCTCTATATAAAAGGAGATCCTTTATTTCCTGCCTGTAGATTTCATTTGTCCGTGTAGCACTTTTGGATGAAAGGGGCCATATGATAGTGGGTGAACGTAACAGGAGGGATAAAATGGAACATCAAAAATATATGGAGTACTTTCAAGAGGTAGCTCAGTGGGCAGTCCAACTAAAAGGATTGTTAGTAGAGTTTAATCTAACCGCAGAGCCTTATTTACAGCTAGATCAAGAGCTTTCTATCCTTACCGCAAAAGTAGAAGATTTAAGTTCCGAGGGTGAAGTCTCAACAGAGGGGATAGATGAAGTCAAGGGAATGGTTGTGACATTGTTTCAGAAGGCACAAGTTCTATTTGGTGCAGAACGAAATGTAGTTAATAGACGTGTTCCGATTGGCGAGCATGTGTTACCACCACTCCCCTATCCATATGATGCACTAGAACCATATATATCAGAAGAGATTATGAAGCTTCATCATGATACTCATCATCAAAGCTATGTTGATGGTCTAAACAAAGCGGAAAAAATGATGGAAAAGGCGAGATATACGAATAATTATGACCTGTTAAAGCACTGGGAAAGAGAGGCTGCCTTTCATGGGTCCGGGCATTATTTGCATTCCATTTTTTGGTTTATTATGAAACCAAATGGTGGAGGCCTGCCAGTTGGAGGTTTGCTAAATCAAATAAAAAAGGATTTTGGAAGCTTTGATCGATTTAAAGAGCATTTTACTGAAGCTGCGAGTAAGGTGGAGGGTGTTGGTTGGACACTACTCGTCTGGTCTCCAAGATCACATCGCTTAGAAATTCTTCAGACTGAGAAACATCAGTTGATGACTCAGTGGGATACAATTCCTTTACTAGTTTTAGACGTATGGGAGCATGCTTATTATCTTCAATATCAAGCAGACCGTAACGAGTACATCAAGAATTGGTGGAATGTTGTAAACTGGGATGAGGTAGAAGATAGATTTGATCAAGCTTCAAAATTAAAGTGGAAGCCATTTTGATAAGGAATTTGCGCGACTCAGTCGCGTTTTTTGGTTTTGAGCAAAAATTTAGGCATCTATTAGTTGAACAAAGCTATTAATATATGATCCAACCTTAAAAGAAGGTAGTTACGCATAAAACCAGATCAGCGTAGATGCTAGATTAGGGGATTGTACAGAAACTCTAGGGATTTGCACACAAATCAAGAATAACTGCACAAAACCCTATATTAGCCTTCCTGACACTGCTTGATTGGGCGAGCGAGCTTCTCAAGCATAATCACTAATATTAATATGTGAAATCCGGTTCCATGAATTTTGACCCAAGCAACAATATATACGAGTACCCTCTTCCATGAATATTGACCCAAGCAACAATATATATGAAAACCCTCTTTCTTTTAAACTTTTCATCATAACTGGACAGGTCATGCATAAACTTGTACAAAAACAGGGAAAAAAGCGGGGGGATTACAGATGAGGCTGCGAACATCGCTCGTATACATACTAATTTTGTGTTTTTTTGTGATGATTTTACCAGCAAATAACGCGCTGGCGGCACCTGGAGTGAGTGCTAGAAGTGCGATTGTAATTGAGCAGGAGTCAGGTAGAGTTCTGTTTGGGAAGCGGGAGCATGAGGTGAGAAGAATTGCCAGTATTACGAAAATCATGACGGCAATTCTAGCCATTGAATCAGGAAAAATGGAAGAAAAAGTAAAAGTAAGCAAAAATGCAGAAGGGACGGAAGGTTCTTCTCTTTACTTAGTTGCAGGAGAAAAAATTCCCCTTGAAGACCTCGTTTATGGACTCATGCTGAGATCAGGTAATGATGCAGCTGTGGCCATTGCGGAACATGTTGGGGGTAGTATAGACGGCTTTGTTTATATGATGAATCAAAAAGCAGAAGAAATTGGAATGAAAAATACGATATTCTCTAATCCACATGGGTTAGATGATCATGAAGAACATTACTCAACTGCTTATGATATGGCAATGTTAACGAAGTATGCTATGCAAAATGAGCAGTACCAAGAGATTTCAGGCACTAAAGTATATCGCTCTCCACATCCCGAGGAAAAATGGGATCGCGTATGGAAAAATAAAAATAAGCTCCTTACTGGACTATATTCCAATTCGACGGGCGGAAAAACAGGCTATACCAAACGTGCAAAGCGAACGCTTGTCTCGACGGCATCAAAAGATGAGATGAATCTTATTGCAGTTACGTTAAACGCTCCTAGTGATTGGAATGACCATATCGCCATGTTTGAGTTTGGATTTGATCATTTTGATTTAGTAAAGATACTAAAGCAAGGAACATTGTCAAAACTAGAAGATTCTTTTTATAAAGACAAGGTCTATTACAACCATGACTTTGTTTACCCTGTTCAAGGAAAAGAAAGAGAGCAGTTTCAGGTGGAGTTAAAGTTATTGAAACCTGATCCTTCAAAGTGGAAATCTCCTGAAGATATTCCGGTTCCAGTAGGAAAAGCGATTGTCTATTTAGGTGAAGATGTGATTGGGGAACAGGCTATATTCTTTGAAACGGAAAGTATGCCAGCACCTAAAAAATCAATTTTTGACTTATTTAAAAGTCTATTCTTCTCCTTCTTAGGTGCAGATTTTTATGGTTAATATCATTTGGATGCTATTAACAGTAATTGGAATAGTGTTTGCAATGATAAATGGAACAATGGAGCAAGTAAATGAAGCGGTTTTTACTGGTGCAAAAGAGGCGGTTACGATTTGCATTGGTTTCATCAGTATACTTGTGTTCTGGTTAGGTCTTATGAGAATCGCACAAAATGCAGGGTTATTGGAAGCATTAGCAAAGCTGTTTCAACCAATTGTAAGACGATTGTTTCCAGAGGTACCACTTAAACACCCTGCCATGGGGTATATTCTATCGAACATGATTGCCAATATGTTTGGATTAGGCAATGCTGCTACACCTATGGGGATTAAAGCGATGGAACAATTGAAGGAACTTAATGGGGGAAAAGATAGTGCCAGTCGTTCGATGATTACTTTTTTGGCTATTAACACCTCAAGCTTAACGTTAATTCCAACAACTGTTATTGCGATTCGAATGCAATATGACTCTGCCAACCCAACAGAAATCGTAGGTACCACCTTAGTAGCAACCTTTTTATCAACAGTAGGAGCTGTCCTAATTGATCGTTACTTCCATTATCGCAGAGTGAGGAAAGGAGAAATTCGAAAATGAGCATCATCTCAACGGTTTCTCTATGGCTTATTCCTTTAATTATTGGATTCATCCTATTATATGGAACCTTTAAAAAAGTTCCGACATATGAGAGTTTTGTAGATGGGGGAAAAGAAGGTCTTACGATTGCTTTTTCCATTATCCCCTATTTAGTTGGTATGCTCGTCGCTATATCAGTATTTCGAGCATCAGGCGCCATGGAGTATTTCACTAGTTTTATTAAACCACTCTTTGATATGATGGGAATCCCAGTTGAAATTGTTCCATTATCATTAATCCGTCCAATCTCCGGGACAGCGGCTCTTGGGATGACTAGTGATATTATTAGTACCTATGGACCTGACTCATTTTTAGGTAGGCTTGCTTCCACGTTACAAGGAAGTACAGATACAACCTTCTATGTCTTGACTGTCTATTTCGGAGCAGTAGGCATTAAGAAAATGGGTGACGCCCTTAAAATAGGTCTCCTTGCAGACCTTGTGGGAATTATTGCGGCAATTGTTGTAGTTACCATTGTCTTCGGATAGAGGATAATTTGTTGACACCTTAAATATGAGGTGTCTTTTCCTTTTTAAAGACTCAACTACTTATGTTAAGACATTCTGCACGTATAGAGTCTTGTTATATACCAAAACTAAATTGGTAGCAAATGATTAAGGCTCTTTTCTACCATTTCGTTGATTTCGATCTAGTTCAATGTCATCTCCTATTCATCTAGACAGTTGCTCTTTCAATAAATACGGCAATTCATTATTAAAAGTGAGTTTTACTTCAGATGAAATAGGCTAGAAAGAAACACAATTTTAGAAAAGAGCCATACGAAAAGATTCAATTAATAAACATGCTTCTTGTTTATTCGACATGGACAAGCTAATATGTAGAATGAGGTGAAAAAACATGGAACGTTTGCAAAAAGTAATTGCCCAAGCCGGGATTGCATCTAGAAGAAAAGCAGAAGAGTTAATACAACAAGGAACAGTAACGGTTAATGGGAAAGTAGTGAAGGAGCTTGGTACTAAGGTTTCTTCCAATGACAAAATAGAGGTAAGTGGGATACCGGTTGAACGTGAGCAACCTGTCTATTTTTTACTATATAAACCTACTGGTGTAATTTCCAGTGTTTCGGATGATAAAGGGAGAAAAGTAGTTACGGACTTCTTTCCACATCTAAAGGAGAGAATCTATCCAATTGGAAGATTAGATTACGATACATCAGGTGTATTGCTACTAACAAATGATGGAGACTTCGCCAACACGCTTATGCATCCTAAGCATGAAGTGGATAAAGTGTATATAGCAAAAGTGAAAGGCATCCCAACAAGAGAACAACTACGTCTACTTGCGAACGGGATTAAACTAGAAGATGGCCTAACTGCCCCTGCGAAGACTAAATTAATATCTTCTGATCGGAAGAAAAATACATCAATCATACAGATTATCATTCATGAAGGAAGAAACAGACAGGTGAGAAGAATGTTTGAGGCGATTGGTTGTCCTGTATTGAAACTGAAGAGAGAGCAGTATGGAATTATGACTCTTCATAACTTAAGACCAGGTGAATCAAGAGAATTGACACCACATGAGGTCAAACAGCTTCGAGCTCAATCGCAAGTTAAGAGTAGAAGGTAAAAACAGACGACCATTTTGTCACATAAGATTCATATTCTAAATTCGGCTATTCTTCGTTAGAATGCTATAATAGAGACACCTGTGTCCATCTGAGTTATAGATGAAATTTACAATTTCTATGAGACAGGAACAAATAAAGATAAAGGCCCTTTTTGTATAGATTGTTGCTTTCGTAAAAATCCCAAAAGCCGGATTTTTACTTACTAGTTTCAAGCATCTACTTTTATCTAGATTACTTCAGCTAAAGTAGATTAGAAAGTAACAAAGTACTAGAAATGAGCCAAGATAAAAGGTGCTTTTCCTTATTAAGATTGTACTTAGCCGACTGAATAGTAGTAACTAATTTAGTCTCTAAGGGGAAAAGGAGAGAGAGTACGATGAAGAAGAATCGACTGATGATTAGGACTTTAATATTACTTGTTTTAGCTGCTGCATTAGGCTATACATTATATGCTAATTTCTTTACGAGTAAAGAAAGAGTACAAGTAGGAAGTGTCGCTCCTAACTTCGTACTTAAGGATCTTGAAGGGAATGAATACGAACTAGAAAGCTACCGCGGAAAGGGAGTATTTTTAAACTTCTGGGGAACTTATTGTAAGCCTTGTGAAAGAGAGATGCCGTATATGGAGAACCAATACCAGCATTTTAAGGATCAAGGGGTTGAAATATTAGCAATAAATGTTGATGAGGCACCTATTGTAATTGACAATTTTATAAAGAGGTATAATCTAACTTTTCCAGTTCCTATAGATAAAGGTTCTCAAGTACTAAATGCATATGGTGTTGGACCTATTCCATCCACATTTCTTATAGACAAAGATGGGAAAGTAGTTGAGATTATTACAGGATCCATGACAGAAAAAATGGTTTATGACTATATGAATATGATTAAACCGTAACAGACAAGTAGGTGAGGAGAATGGAGAACGTAAAATGTGAATGTGGTCATGTGAATCCACATGGTACGGTGTTATGTGAGTCATGTGGGAAACCACTTGAAGATAAAGAACCAGAAAAGCTCTTAGATATGAGGTATGACGGAAGTGCCAGACGTTCACAAGTCTATAAAAAGACAATGGTCGATAAGATCTGGAACTTTTTCTCTTCTGTTAAAGTAGGGGTTTGGTTAATTGTTATAACATTAGTTGCATCAGCTCTTGGGACAATCTATCCTCAAGAGATGTATATCCCACCTAATGTTTCTCCAAGTGAATTCTATAAAGACCAATATGGTTGGTCAGGACAGTTATATTATGACCTTGGCTTCCATGATTTATATGGATCTTGGTGGTTCCTCATTATGATTGCATCTATTGGGATATCCTTAGTAATTTGTTCAATTGATCGTGTTGTTCCGTTATATCGTGCCCTAAAAAAACAAGGTGTTGTTCGACATGAAGGTTTTTTAAAGCGTCAACGAATATTTGGGATAGCTAGCGTAGAACAAAAACAAGACGAAGTGTTTAAAAATATTAAGGAAAATCTAAAAAAACGCAAGTACCACGTTAGAACAGAAAAAGGTAGCTTATTAGCAGAAAAGAATAGGTTTTCGAGATGGGGCCCTTACGTCAATCACGTAGGACTTATTATATTCCTTATAGGGTGTATGCTTCGTTTCGTACCACAGATGTATATTGATGAAGTGCTTTGGATTCGAGAAGGCGAAACAAAAGTAATTCCTGGTACTGAAGGGAAATACTACTTAGAAAGTGAATCCTTTAAAGTAGAACTGTATGACCGGGAAAAAGAGCCAGAAGTATTTGATGCTGCACTTGAACGTGTGGGATCTGTTGTGAAAAATTATCAAACAGATACCATTCTATATGAGCGGATGGGTGAAATTGTTCATGGCGCAGAGCCTGAGCTAAAAGAAATAAAAGAACATGATATTCGTGTAAACGAGCCGTTGAAGCATGATGGCTATGCCCTTTATCAAGTAGATTATAAATTAAACGAGTTTAACTCGATGTCTTTTAATCTAGTAGATAAAGCAACGGGAGAGAAGGTAGGTCCGTTTAAAGTAAATTTATTGGACCCAGCAACAGATTATGACTTAGGTAATGGATATCGGGTTGAACTAATGAGTTACTTTGCGGATTTCTACTTTGATGACGATCAAAATCCTGCATCTAAATCTAAAGTTCCTAATAACCCTGCTTTTGTTTTTAATATGTTTACCCCTTCTACCCCTGATGGCGAAGTGAGTTTTGTAGCAATTCAAGAGAATCTTGAGCCATTAGGTGAAAATAAATATAAACTTGAATTTGCCGGACTGGAAGTGAAAAACGTTTCTGGTCTTACTGTTAGACGAGATTATACGTTATGGATTCTCGCTGTTGGAGGAGCTATTTTCATGATTGGTGTCATCCAAGGAATGTACTGGAATCACCGTCGTATCTGGGTTCATCAAAAGGGACAAGAGATATGGATTGCTGCTCATACGAACAAAAATTGGTTTGGGGTTAAAAAAGAATTAGAATTAGTTCTAGCAGGAACAGATATACCTGTACCGATTGATCAGTCGAATACAGAAAAGCCTGCCTAAGGAAGGGGGATAAAAATGGTTGGTTTAAGTAGTAACTTACTTTATATTGCATTTGTACTTTATTTAGTAGCGACCTTCTTTTTTGGAGGGGCAATTCGTGATAAGCAAAGTGAAGTGAAAATTAATAAATGGAGTAAAATAGGTATTTTCGTAACCGTAATTGGATTTCTAGCTCAGTTGGGTTACTTTATTATAAGGTGGATTGCCTCGGGCCATGCACCTGTCAGTAACCTATTTGAATTCACCACATTTTTTGGAATGATGTTGGTGTTAGCATTTATTGTTCTTTACTTTATGTACAAAAGTAGTGCGTTAGGATTATTTACTTTACCCGTTGCAATATTAATCATTGCGTATGCTAGTATGTTTCCACGTGATGTGGCTCCATTAATTCCTGCGCTACAAAGTGATTGGCTGCATATCCATGTTACTACTGCTGCGCTTGGAGAAGCTGTTCTTGCCGTTAGCTTTGCTTCAGGGCTTATCTATTTGATTCGTGTTGTCGATCAAACAGTAAAGAGTAAGAGTACATTATGGCTAGAAATTATTATGTATAGCATACTAAGTGTTATAGGCTTCATTATTGCAACCGTTGGTTTTTCATTATCAAACTACGAAGCTACTTTCACGTGGATGGACCCTAATATTAATCAAGAGGTACAATTAGATTACACATTACCTCCTATTGTCGGTCCAGCTAACGGAACGGAAATTAGTACGGACACAATGCATCCAATTTTTAATGCACCTTCTTGGATGAAGGGGGAGCAAGCTCCTAAAAAGTTCAATACACTAGTCTGGTCATTGGGAGTAGGACTTCTTCTGTATGGGGCGCTAAGATTAATCTTAAGAAAACGAATCGCAGCGGCTTTAAAACCATTAACGAAGAATGTAAATCCACAAGTTGTAGACGAAATTACGTACCGCTCAGTAGCAATTGGTTTCCCAATCTTTACGTTGGGAGCATTAATATTTGCAATGATTTGGGCACAAATCGCATGGACGAGATTTTGGGGATGGGACCCTAAGGAAGTTTGGGCTCTAATCACTTTCCTGTTTTATGCTGCCTTTTTACACCTTCGCCTTTCTCAAGGATGGCACGGTGAAAAATCAGCTTGGTTAGCGGTTTTAGGATTTGTTATCATCATGTTTAACCTAATTGTAGTCAACCTAGTCATTGCGGGCTTACATTCCTATGCGTAATAACTAGTCATACGATATAATGGTACCATGTATAGAAAAAAGAAAGCCTTCACCTTTATTGTGAAGGCTTTTTTAAAAAGTTTTACGCGTCTGTATGATAGCAAATAAACATATAAACAGAGGTGAATGAAATGAATCAAGCATTAAATATATTAATTGTTGATGATGAGGAAAGAATCAGAAGGCTTTTAAAAATGTACTTAGAAAGAGAAGGGTATCAAACCGAAGAAGCTGAAGATGGAATTGAAGCTTTTGAAAAGGCAATGAGCAAGGATTACGACCTTATTCTTCTAGATGTGATGATGCCTGGAAAAGATGGTATTGAAGTTTGTAAAGAATTAAGAGAATTTAAAGCGACTCCGATTATTATGCTAACCGCTAAGGGGGAAGAAGTGAATCGAGTCCAAGGATTTGAGGTGGGTACTGACGATTATATCGTAAAACCTTTCAGTCCCCGTGAAGTGGTTCTAAGGGTCAAGGCGTTATTGAGAAGATCTTCCCAAACATCATTTATACATACAGAACCCATTACAAAGGATGTTCTCGTGTTTCCACACTTAACAATTGATAACGATGCTCATCGTGTCACAGCTGATGGGAAAGAAGTAGGATTAACTCCCAAAGAATACGAACTTCTTTACTTCCTTGCCAAATCACCGGATAAAGTGTACGACCGGGAACAATTGTTAAAAGAGGTTTGGCACTATGAGTTCTTTGGGGACTTGAGAACAGTTGATACTCATGTTAAGCGATTAAGAGAAAAACTAAATAAGGTTTCTGAGAACGCTGCAAAGATGATTATTACCGTTTGGGGAGTAGGTTATAAGTTTGAGGTTGTAGAAGAATGAAACTGTGGAGAAGTGTAGTTGGTAAGTTATGGATAACCATATTGCTGTTAGTTTCTTTTGTCTTATCTATACTTACCTTTATGCTACTAGAATTTTTTGAACAGTATCATGTTGAAAAAGCTGAGGACGAGCTATCTCAGGTGGCAAGTAAGATCGCGAGAGTCATGGAGTCTCATGAAGATCAGGGACTTGCTCGTTCCATCTCATGGGAAATAGTGGATTCCTCTACTAAGGTCTTAATTGCTCAAGATGACCAACATTATTGGTACTCACCGGCTAATGGACAAATGATTGATATTCCCTTATCCTCCATCATTAAGGATGAAGAATTATCTAAAGTCATGGCGGAACAAAAAATGGTTATAAAAGAAACCGAATACTCTTCCATCCTGACAGATTCTACCGATACGAATGAAATCATTATTGTGGGTGTTCCATTTACTTCACAAAACGACAAGCAGAGTGCTGTGTTTCTGTATCAATCTTTAGATGCTGTCGAGCAAACGACTGAACAAACAACAAGACTTATTTTCATGGCTGCTGGGATTGCGTTTATGCTAACTACTTTTTTTGCCTTTTTCTTATCCTCCCGTATTACATCACCATTAATAAAAATGAGAGAGGCAGCTTTTGAAATCGCCAAGGGAAAGTTTGAAACACGTTTACCAGTCTTGACTCATGATGAGATTGGAAGCCTTGGAGTTGCCTTTAATAAAATGGGAAAGCAATTAAAGTTAAACATTGATGCACTAAGGCAAGAAAAAGAACAGCTGTCCAGTATTTTAAGCAGTATGGCTGACGGTGTCATTACCTTAAATCGTAATGGCATGATGCAAATCTCTAATCCACCAGCTGAACGATTTTTACAGGCTTGGTATTATGAATCCGGAATGGATGAAGACTTGGAAAAGGATATCCCCTTAGAGATGAAAGAGCTTTTTAGTCGGGTTGTTTCGCTTGAAAGGGAACAACTTATTGAGATGACCTTTCAAGGAAGAAGCTGGGTAGTAGTCATGAGCCCCCTTTATAACGATGATAGTATAAGGGGTGCGGTTGCTGTTATTAGAGATATGACAGAAGAGAGACGACTAGATAAACTGAGAAAAGATTTTATTGCTAATGTATCGCATGAACTAAGAACACCCATTTCCATGTTACAAGGATATAGTGAAGCGATTATTGATGATATTGCGGCAACAGAGCAAGAAAAAAGAGAGATTGCCGAAGTCATTTATGAGGAATCTCTTCGTATGGGCAGATTGGTAAATGAGCTGTTAGATATTGCTCGAATGGAAGCAGGACATATTGAATTACAAGAAGAACCGACCAACTTTCAAGAGTTCTTGGAACGGGTGGTTAAAAAGTTTCAAGGCTTAGCTAAAGAAAAGTCAATTCACCTTTCCTACACTTGTGAACAATGTAATCAAGAGGAAGTATCATTTGATCCAGACCGAATTGAACAAGTATTTACTAATTTAATTGATAATGCCATTCGACATACCGATCCAACAGGAAATGTCACGGTTAAAGCGACAATGCTGGATAATGGTATCAAGGTGGATGTACAAGACTCCGGTTCTGGTATACCGAATGAAGATTTGCCATTCGTGTTTGAACGATTCTATAAAGCGGACAAAGCTCGTACAAGAAGTAAAGGTGGAACAGGATTAGGGTTAGCCATTGTAAAAAATATTATTGAAGCACACCACGGTCAAATATCTGTTCATAGCAAAATAAACGAAGGTACGACATTTTCCTTCTTTTTACCACGAAAATAGGTGTATTTTCACAGGTATTGACGAAGATTCTTGTTTCATAAGAAACATTTGTGAATATAATCCCAATCAAAATGGCAGATAAAAAGTACTTGTCTGATTGATAGGCTTCGTGTAAGATAAAAATTGGAAATTACAATTAAATATTTTGTAAGTTTAAGGTGCTCAATGATTCATTGACTTAAAAGGGAATCTGGTGAAAATCCAGAGCTGTCCCCGCAACTGTAAGTGCAGACGAAATGAAACTAGCCACTGTAAGAAGAGATAGAGATCTTTTCCTATGGGAAGGCTTCAAAGTAGGAAGAAGCACAAGTCAGTAGACCTGCCTTAAACGGAATGTTCATGAATCTTCGGGGGTTGAGAAGAAGGAACGGTCAATGGTAGTTATGATACTGATCGTTTTTGCTTGCCCATGAATATGGGGAAGCTTTTTTCGTTTATACCCCCTTTAGAACCTGACTTGTCATAATTGGTAATGAGCCTATGGGCACTTACATACAAAAATCTCTAGGAATAAAGGGGTCAAGCACAATGAAATTAAAGCAAAATCTACTTATACTTCTTCTAGCTCTCTTCACAGTCTTTACAATGGCTGCATGTGGAGGTACAGAAGAACCAACAACAAGTAACGTGGAGCAAGAAGAAGAGAATACCGAAGCGTCTGAAGGAAGTAGTTTTCCAATAACGGTTACTGATGCTTCTGACAATGAAGTTACGATTGAAGCACAACCTGAAAAGATTGTTTCTCTAATACCAAGTAATACTGAGATTGTTTATGCTTTGGGCATGGGGGATACAGTTGTTGGTGTTACTGAATTTGATAATTTTCCAGAGGAAGTTGCATCAGTTGAGAAAATTGGTGACATGGTAATTAATGTTGAAAAGGTCATATCTCTTCAACCTGATTTAGTATTAGCTCACGAATCTAGTGCTCAAAGTTCAGAGAGTGGCTTAGAACAATTGCGTAATGCAGGTATTACAGTTGTGGTGATTCCTAATGCTGATTCTTTTGAAACGGTCTACGATACGATTCATTTACTTGGACAAGTTACAGGAACAACTGAAAAAGCGGATGAATTGATTGAAGGAATGAAAACAGATCTTGCTAACATTCAAGCAAAGGCCACAAGCATTACAGAGAAAGCTACTGTTTGGGTTGAGGTTTCAGGTGCACCTGAAATTTATACAACTGGTAAAGGTACATTCATGCATGAAATGTTAGAAGTTATCAACGCAACAAATGCAGCTGGGGAACAAGAAGGTTGGATTATGATGACAGAAGAAGAAATCGTTGCTTTAAATCCAGACGTTGTCGTAACAACTTACGGAAGCTACGATCCAAATGTAAAAGCAAATGTTTTAGCGAGAGAAGCATGGAATGAGGTCCCTGCTATACAAAATGAACGTGTCTATGACATTAATTCAGATTTAGTAACACGACCTGGCCCTCGTTTAATTGAAGGAGTAGAGGAACTTGCAAAAGTCGTTTATCCGGAAGTATTTACAGAATAATCGTTTGATTCCATATATCATTGGCGGTACTACTTGTTTCATCGCCGTTCTATTAGGGATTTCGATAGGTACTCTATCGATTCCCTTTTCTACTATTATCTCCATTTTTCTTCAAGAAATAGTTGGGGTTACATTATCTTCACCAATAGAACCAATGCTTGTCAATATTGTGATGGAAATTAGGTTACCTCGGGTGATACTAGCCTTCTTAGTAGGTGCATCACTTTCTTTGGCGGGAGCAGCTTTTCAAGGACTATTAAAAAATCCACTGGCAGATCCCTATACTCTTGGTGTTTCTTCTGGGGCTTCTGTTGGGGCAGTTATGGTCCTATTCTTCAATATACAAATTCCTTTCCTAGGTATGTACACACTTCCCGTTTTTAGTATCGGGTCCGCTTTTATCACCCTTATTATTGTGTTAGCTTTTGCCAAGTTGGTTGAAAAGCGAATGACAGTGGAAACCATTATTTTAACTGGAATTATATTTAGTTCTTTCTTAGGATCGTTTATTTCATTAATGATTGCTTTAACAGGAGACGAGCTAAGGCAAATCATTTCGTGGTTACTAGGAAGTGTATCCATGAGGGGCTTTGAATATATTAACCTTATGCTTCCTTTTTTCATAATAGGTGTGGTCCTTCTATTAACACAAACGAAGGAACTGAATGTCCTTTCGTTTGGTGAAGAATCAGCTCAACAGCTAGGTGTTAATGTTCAATTTAGAAAATTTATTATTTTATGTAGTGCCTCTTTATTAACCGGAGCCTCTGTTGCTGTATCAGGAACCATTGGGTTTGTCGGATTAGTCATTCCACATCTAACTCGAATTCTATGGGGACCCAATCATGTTACGTTACTGCCAATTTCTATGCTTCACGGTGGAGTTTTCTTAGTTCTTGCCGATTTAACGGCCAGAACAATTATTGCACCAAGAGAACTACCAATAGGTGTTATTACTGCACTTGTAGGAGCACCTGTGTTTGCAGTGATATTATATTATCGTAAGAAAGCAAGGATGTGAAAACATGATTAACATTGAGGGTCTTACGTTTTCCTATCATCATGATCAAACGATAAAACCTATTAGCTTTTCTATTGAAAAAGGTGAGTTTTTTGGCATACTCGGACCAAATGGTAGTGGGAAGACAACGCTATTGAAGCTGTTATCTCGAACACTTAGCCCATCTGGTGGGTGTATTACAATTAATCACCGGTCCATATCAGATTTTTCAAATAAAGAGTTTGCCAAAACCGTCGCTGTCTTGCCACAAGTGACAGATACAGCCTTCTCATACTCTGTAAAGGAAACCGTGCAGATGGGACGATATGCTCATCAAACAGGACTCTTTTCCAATTGGTCTCAACATGATGAAAATATTGTTCAAGAAGTGTTAGAAGAAACATCGCTTATACATTTACAGGATAAAGGAATAGGGGAACTTAGTGGTGGAGAGCAACAACGAGTCTTTCTAGCAAGAGCATTAGCTCAGCAACCAGACTTATTGTTACTAGATGAACCTACCAATCATTTAGATATCTCTTATCAAATTGGTTTACTAGATGGATTAATGAGACTGAGAAGAGAAAAAAAGTTGACAGTTATTTCAATATTTCACGATCTAAACTTGGCAAGTCTTTATTGTGACCGTGTTTTACTTCTTCACGAAGGGAAACTAGTCTCACTAGGAACTCCAAAACAAATCATGCAATCTAATTTGTTAGAACGTATATATGACACGGCTATTATTAGAAAAGAACATCCAGAATTGGCCAAACCTATGATTGGGTTGCTTCCAGAAATTGAGAAGTCTTCTAGACAATCTGTTATAGATCGTTTACAGATTGAACACCAGTCATCACATATTGTCATTCAATCGGATCACGAATTTAAGACACTATCTTCTGCGGTAATTGGAGATGGTTTTGGTTGGTCACATACATTTGTGAATCGTCATGTAGATTTACATTATCAATGTGATGACGCTAAGGAAGAAATGAAGACCTACCTTAAAACAAATGGCTTGGATGTTACAAATACTGTAGGCATGATGACTGCCGTTCAATTGCAAGATGTAGTCATTGAACAGACAGAAACGCAAGCGGGAGCTTTTATGGTTATGGTAACAGCAGGAACTGGTAATGCCATTGATGCATCGAATGCCTGGCAGCATGAGCTACCTAATCTTCAACCAGGAACGATTAACACGTTTATATTAATCGAAGCAAAACTAACGGAGGCTGCTTTTGTTCAGGTTTTATCTACTGCAACAGAAGCCAAGACGAGAGCACTTTCAACTCTAAAAATTATGGACCCCATTACAGGCACAATGGCTACAGGGACCTCAACAGACAGTATTTGTATCGCAGCTAGTCAAACAGGTATTGGTTTTGAATACGGAGGACCGTTAACTCCTATCGGAAGACAAGTGGGGAAAATGGTAGCTAGTGCCACCCATCAAGCCATTATGAACTATCTAAACAGAAAAGGACTAAACGCGTGATTAAACATATTGTAGTAGTCATCTTAGCCTTGCTTTTAGATGCATTAATGAGTGATCCAAGATGTTACCGCATCCAGTTCGAAGGATGGGCTGGATGATCAATAGATTGGAAGTACGTTTAAACAAAGGAAACTGCCGCATCATAAAGGGAACATTATTTGCTTTTGTTGCAGTTTTTCTACCATTCATCCTAACTATTATATTCATAAAGAGCGCCTATCAAATTCATTAATTATGTTGGCATAATCATAGAAGCCATTTTAATATTTACAACCATCGCTTCTAAGACCAGAGGGAGTAAAAGATGTGGGGTATGAAAGAAGTGCGATTGTGTTTCGAGATGGGAAAAGGAAAGAAAAATGAGTTCGCATAGGAAAAAGATAATGATGATTCTATCTTTGACGATTAGTGCAGTAGCATCAGCAATTAAAATTCCGTTTCTGGACCTTCTACTTGTGTGTTAATCAGCTATGATTAAAATTATTCTCTTCTATCCTTATGGAAACAGCCCCATATTTAATCAAACTTCACAAAAAATTACAATAATTACTGATATGAAAAATTATCACTAAGATAACTTTATTTTCTTTATAAATCCATATTAGTAGGCTTGAGGAGTGATTCCTCAGGCTTTTTTTATGCTTTGGAATATAAACATTTCTATAAGCGAAATATCGTAATATACATATATTTTCGTATTATTCATTATTTTCTAAAAAGATGTACATATTTGTTTTGGGTTTGTCATAAATTGTTCACAGGCTTAAACATTTGTAATCAAATTGTAAGATTGAGGGTGATTAAATGTCGCAACCTGAGTTATTACACGTAAAAGGATTAAGAACATATTTTTATTTAGATAGCAAAAAAGTAGCTAAGGCTGTAGATGGAGTAGATTTTACGATTAAACCTGGGGAAACTGTAGCACTTGTTGGAGAATCAGGTAGTGGGAAGAGTATCACTTCTCTATCCATTATGAAACTTGTTAGTAAGCCAGGGAAAATTAAAGAAGGATCTATCTTGTTCGGTGATAAAGACCTGTTAAACATGTCTGAAAAACAAATGGCAAGAATTAGAGGAAATGATATTGCTATGATATTTCAGGAGCCTATGACAGCATTAAACCCTGTTTTCACCATTGGGGAACAAATTGTTGAAACGATTGTTAAGCATAAAAAAATACATAAAAAGCTAGCTTACGAGAAGGCAATTGAACTATTGAAGATTGTTGGTTTTCCAAGAGCAGAAGAAACAATGAAGGAGTATCCACATCAGTTATCAGGAGGCATGCGACAAAGAGCCATGATAGCAATTGCGATCTCCTGTGATCCTAAGTTGCTGATTGCGGACGAGCCCACAACTGCATTAGATGTAACCATTCAGGCCCAAATTTTAGATTTATTAAATGAAATGAAGCGAAAATTTAATATGGCTATTTTACTTATCACACATGATTTAGGTGTGGTGGCCGAATATGCAGATCAAGTATTCGTTATGTATGGGGGACAAATTGTAGAGAAGACAAGTGTAGAAGAGCTGTTTGAGAATCCTAAGCATCCTTACACAACTGGACTACTAGAAAGCTTACCGGACATAGATAAAGATGTTACTAGACTTGGTGCGATAAAAGGATCGGTGCCACCTTCGTACAGCTTTCCTGAGGGTTGCCGGTTTTACGATCGATGTCCACATGCAATGGATACATGTAAAGAACAAAACCCAGAGCTTATTGAACATGAAACAGACCATTTCGTAAGGTGTTACCTATATGACTAAGGGGGGGTACTAGTGACAGTAATTGAAAAGGGAAAGGATTCAGCACAGAACCAAGATTTCATTCTAGAAGCTCATAACATAAAAAAATACTTCCCAATAAAAGGTGGTATTTTAAGGCACACAATTGGTCACGTCAAGGCAGTAGATGATGTGTCATTACAAGTTATAAGAGGGGAAACTCTAGGGATTGTTGGAGAGTCTGGGTCTGGAAAGTCAACTTTAGGAAGAGTGTTATTACGTCTATTAGAACCTACAGAAGGAACGATCTTCTTTGAGGATGATGATATCTCAAAGCTTGGCAATCGTAAGCTCCGTCCGTATAGACGTGATATGCAGATTGTTTTTCAGGATCCTTTTGCATCCTTAAACTCAAAAATGAGTGTTGCTGAGTTAATAGAGGAACCACTTGTTGTTCAAACAAAGATGAGTAAATCTGAACGGAATGATAAAGCCATTCATTTACTTGAAAAAGTCGGATTACGTGCAGAAGACCGACTAAAATATCCTCACGAATTTTCGGGTGGTCAACGTCAACGTATCTCAATTGCTAGGGCTCTTGCTTTGCAACCTAAATTTGTCATATGTGATGAACCTGTATCAGCCTTGGATGTGTCCATTCAAGCACAAGTATTAAACTTAATGTGTGACCTACAGGATGAATTTGACTTAACCTATTTATTTATATCCCACGATTTAAGTGTTGTTAAACATATTAGTGATCGAGTAGCCGTCATGTATTTAGGAAGAATTGCTGAATTAGCTCCTAAACAAGCTCTATACGACACCCCACTACATCCATATACAAATGCACTTCTATCTGCGATACCGACAACCAACCGAAAACAAAGACGAGAAAAAATTATTCTGAGTGGGGATCTACCGAGTCCTTCCAACCCACCATCTGGCTGTGCATTTCGAACGAGATGTCCAAAAGCTCATGAAAAATGTTCGATCGAACGACCTGAGCTTCTTGAAGTAAATAATGGGCATTTTGTGGCATGTCACTTATATAACTAAAGGGAAGAAGGTCGCTTTTAAGGGGGTGGTTGTGTAAAGGAAAGGGTGTACTTCTGGCGTTGTCACAAAAAGCTATCTAAATAAAATTGAGAGGTGAAGAGTTTGAAGAAAAAGAATTGGTTTCATGTAATCATTTTTGGTATTTTGTTTTCCATGCTAGTTGCTTGTTCAGGTGGAAATGGTGAAACAACAAGTGAAGAAAAGGATCCAAAAGACGATGATCAAACACCAACTGAGGAAGTATCTGGTGGTACGATCATTGGCGCCATGGATACGGCACCGACTGGGGTCTTTAATCCAATATTCTATACAGAAGCCTATGAAGCTAACATTCTATCTTTTACACATGAAGCACTCGTTACACAAGATAATGAATTAAACTTTGTTCCAAATTTAGCTTCTAAATGGGAGTTCAATGATGATCAAACAGAAGCTACGTTTACGTTAGAGCAAGGTGTAAAGTGGCATGATGGTGAAGAGTTTACAGCAGATGATGTTGTCTTCACTTATAAAACAATGGCAAGTCCAGGATATGTTGAAGCTGGTGGAGTTCGTACTGATTTTGTAGTTAGATTACTAGGTTACGAGGATTTCTCTACAGGAAAAACAACTGACTTCCAAGGTGTTGTAAAAGTTGATGATTATACGGTTAAGTTTAACTTTACACAACCTAACGTAACAGCGTTAAAGGATGCTAGTTTCTCAATCATCCCAGAACACGTCTTCAAGGACATTCCGGTTGCAGAAATTCCTGAAGCGGGTGCTACTTTAAATCCTGGTGAAGTAATTGGTACTGGTCCATTTAAGTACGCAGAAGCTATTGAAGGAGAGCAATATGTGTTAGAAAAGAATGCTGACTATTGGCAAGGTGAACCGAAGCTGGATAGTGTTGTTTGGAGGGTTGTGGATCAAGCCGTAATTTTAGGACTTCTTGAAAACGGAGAGATTGATTTTGTAGCCGATCCAAATGGATTCCAAGCGGCAGATTTTGAAACAGTGAGTGCGATGGAACATATTTCAATTATCGAACAGCCAGATTTCGGCTATCAGTTAATGGGGATGAACATTAACCACCGTACAAAAGAAGATGCTGAGGCAGGAACGATTAATCCTGAAAACTTCGTACCAAATAAAAAGCTTTCAGATAAGAGAGTCCGCCATGCAATCGCTTATGCTGTTGATCGTCAAGGTTTAATTGACGGATTACTTTATGGACGTGGAGAGGTAATTAATGCACCAATCGCGACACAATTCTGGGCATATGATGGAGAAAATCCAAACCAATATCCATTTGATCCGGATAAGTCTAATGAGTTATTGGATGAAGCAGGATACAAAGATGTAAATGGAGATGGCTTTAGAGAAGATCCAGATGGGAACGAATGGGTGTTAACGTTAAATTATCCAATCGGTAACCAAATCCGTGAGCGTTCTGCTCCAATCATTCAAGAATATCTTCAAGCTGTTGGAATCAAGATTGACCTTCGTCAACCTATGGAATTTGCAGCCTATGCAGAAGCATTAGATAAGAATAATCAAGATTGGGATCTATACTTACTTGGTTGGAGTCTAGGAAGTGCTGATCCAGATCCTAGTGGATTATGGTCATCAAAAGCTGGTTATAACTTTGGGCGCTGGTACAATCCAGAAGCAGATCAGTTATTACTAGATGCACTTTCACCACCAGATGCATTTGATCAAGCATATCGAACAAAGGTTTATAGCGATTGGCAAGTAATGTACCAAGACGATCTACCTGCTTTAATCCTTTATGCACAAAACAGCTTATGGGCCTATAATAACCGAATTCAAGGTATTGATGTAAGACCATATTCATTTATCAACGATTCACACATATGGTCGGTAACAGAGTAAGAGATTTCATACATGGATAGAGCGAGCGGTCTAGCGCCGCTGCTCTTTTTCTTAGGCTCTTTTCTAAAGGTATGTTGTGTTAAAGTCGCATAGTATCTTTAGAAAAGAGCAACATTCTAAATCTTAGCTAGAAAATTTAACGTGGCATCAATCGTGAAAACAGCCTATTCTAATTAGTTTTAGCGAATGGAGGGGAAACCAATGTACAAATATATTATCAGGAGAATTCTTATATTCATTCCAATGCTTATTGCCCTTACCATGATTGTATTTTCACTTGTACTTGCAGCACCTGGTGACCCGATATCAGGAAAGTTTTTAGATCCTAATATTGATCCAGCAGTATTCGAACAACAAAAAGAAGCGCTTGGCTTAAATGATCCCATTCCTGTTCAATACGGAAGATGGTTATCATCTGTCGTACAAGGGGATTTCGGAAAATCTTATGTATATAAAGGTAGAACCGTTACTGAGTTAATAGGTGACCGCTTACAAAACACTTTATATCTTGGTTTATTCTCCCTTTTTATAACGATAGTCATTTCTATTCCTATTGGAATATACTCCGCTAGAAAACCGTATTCTGTGTTAGATTACGGAGCAACGACCTTCGGCTTTCTTGGACTTGCTATTCCAAACTTCTTCTTTGGATTAGTGGCTATTTATATATTTTCAATCCATCTTGGCTGGCTACCTTCACAAGGTTCAGTGTCAAAACCGGGATTAGAAGGTATAGAACTAATCTATAGCAAGCTTAAACACTTAATCTTACCTGGAATTACACTTGGTTTAGCGGGGACAGCCGCATATATGCGTTATATAAGATCAGAGGTACTCGATGTTTTGGCTAGTGACTATATTCGAACTGCTAAAGCAAAAGGAATGACAGAGAGAACGGTCCTTTATAAACATACACTTAGAAATGCATTAATCCCGATTATTACACTATTAGGATTTGAAATTGGTGTACTTTTAAGTGGAGCTGTTATTACAGAGGGAGTATTCCAATATCCGGGGATTGGGACATTATTCTTAAATTCAATTGGTAATAGAGATTATCCTGTCATATTGGCCATTAATTTATTGCTAGGTATTTGTATACTTGTTGGTAACCTACTAGCAGACATTTTTTACAGTATTGTCGATCCGCGAATCCGTTATGATTGAGGTGATATGATGCAAACTAATTTACAAGAATCGGTCAATACCAACATGACGAAAGAAAAAGCTGGGACTAGTCCCTTTAAGCTTGCTTTTAGAAGGTTTATGAAGAATAAGCTAGCAGTAATTGGAGTTTTTGTTTTAACCTTTATTGTCTTGTCTGTTATTTTTGCTCCTTTGATTACAGATCAGGACCCAACAAAGTCCAATCTAACCTTAATTGAACGTCCTCCAAGTGAAGAACATCCGCTTGGTAACGATAGTTCTGGAAGAGATAATTTGTCTAGATTACTATATGGCGGCAGAATCTCGCTTATAGTAGGTTTTAGCTCAATGATTTTTACTTTAATTATTGGGGTGACACTTGGATCCATAGCAGGTTATTATGGAGGGAAAATTGATAGTATCATCATGCGGGCAGCAGATATGATGCTCGTCCTACCATTTCTTGTTCTAGTTTTAACGATTGTGGCTTTATTGGAAAAAGTAACGATAGGAATTTTTGTCTTTATTATTGCTTTAACAACGTGGCCTAATTTAACGAGGATTATACGAGGGACCTATTTGTCCTTGCGTGAACAAGAGTTTGTTCTTGGTGCAAAAGCAATTGGAGCAAGCGACATAAGAATAATCTTCAAACATTTTATACCGAATGCGATTGGACCCATTGTCGTAAACGCAACACTAATGATGGCAACCTTAATCATTATTGAATCAGGTCTAAGTTTCATTGGTTTTGGTATTCCTCAACCAACTCCAACTTGGGGAAATATGATCTCTGAAGCACAAAGCTTACGAATACTCAGAAACAGTCCGGAAGCCTGGGTGCCACCAGGGTTAGCCATTCTTATAACAGTACTGTGTATAAACTTTATCGGTGATGGCTTACGTGATGCTTTTGATCCAAAAAGTAATCGAAGATAAGATATACAAAAATAATAAGGTAAATAATCATTATATTGTCGCTCAGAGTTGTATAATACTCTGGGCATTTTACTATTAAAAATTTTTAAGATTTTTAGTATACTAGGATAAAAGATATAACAAGTGCTTGAAGTATTACTTCTATTAGACTAAAACTTTTAAAACGATGCAGCATACAATATGAGGAGGAACTAGGTTGACAACAATCTATATAATTAGGCACGGAGAAACCGATTGGAATGCAGCAGGTAGACTTCAGGGCAGAGTGGATATCCCTTTAAATAATCGAGGCATAGGACAAGCTAAAGAATGTAGGGATTATTTAACTCAATTTGATTGGGATGTTGTCATCTCAAGCCCTTTAAAGCGTGCAAGGCAGACGGCAGAAATCATTAATGAAGCATTACAACTTCCATTAGTATTAATGGAAGAATTTCAAGAGAAATTTTTTGGCGATGCAGAAGGCATGACATCAGAAGAAAGAAAAGTTATATTCCCAAATCGTAGCTACACGAATCAAGAAAATAGCACGGATTTTCATAACAGACTTCTAGCAGGTCTTACAAGAATAAATGAAAAATTTGCAGGCAAAAGAGTCGTACTTGTCGCACATGGAGCTGTCATTCATGAGTTATTCGATCTATTATCTGAAGAAGCATTGGAGTTACATACTCCATTGTTAAACGCATGTATGAATCATATCCAGTACGAGCAAGACAAGTGGGTTATAAAGGATTTCAACATAATTTCACATCTTTCAGAGTTTGCGAAATAAGGTGGTTAGAAACCCTGTTGCTTTTCAAGCTACTATTCCTCTCTATTTAATGAAGTAACCATTGTTAGAAAAAAGCAAAATTCAAACATGTTCCTGAGCTGCTTGGTAGGCGGCTCTTTTTTAATGGCTCTTTTCTAAAACTTTGTTGTTTTACAAGCTAATTTTTCTAAAACCCACCCTATTTTGTACGCAAAATCAAAGTGATAATTGTTAGAAAAGAGCAACTCTCTCTATTTAAATCACTGGACGTTGTACTAACGAGTAAAAATCCGGCAATTGGGATTTTTACGAAAGCAACAATCTTTACGAAAACAGCCTTTCTAATACTTAGACTACATTACCTGAAGTAAGCTTATTATAAACCCTTTTATTAGTACCTGAGGGAAAAATAATATAGATAGTCCGGAATCTAAGATGCTACAATAATAGTAGAAAAGAATTTACTGGAAACTGTAACTTTTTATCATTTACATACGACTATATCATTAACGGGGAGGGTAAGGCATGAACACCGTGTTCCAAGAGCTTTATGATAAATACCATCAGGATTTATTTCAGTTCCTATTTTACATGGTAAGAAATCGGGAACAAGCTGAGGATTTGGTACAAGAGGTTTATATTAAAGTGTTAAAAGCATACGAACGATTTGAAGGAAAGAGTAGCGAGAAAACTTGGCTATTTTCAATTGCTAGACACGTAGCCATTGACCATTTCCGAAAGCAAAAGGGCTGGAAGCAGCGACTGCTTGAGACTTTTGATTGGAACACGCAACAAGTGAAAGACCATCAACCCTTACCTGAAGAGATTGCCTTACAAAATGATGAAATAAAATTAATGTATCAATGCTTAGATCAAGTAACAGTGGACCAGCGAGCAGTGATTATTTTGCGATTCATGCAATCATTATCAATCACAGAAACAGCTGAGGCTCTTGATTGGACAGAGAGTAAAGTAAAAACCACTCAGCACCGTGCACTTAAAACGTTAAAGGGAATTATGGAAGAATCAATGGGAAAGGAGGGGAGTACAGTTGAAAAAATCAGAGTGGAGCGATAAGCAGCTAGAGGAATTTCTTCAGCATATGCCTCATATAAAGGACCGGCAAAGTTCAGATGAATTATACCGCAAAATAAACGCACGTATGCAGGAAGAACAAGTTCGGAAGAAAACGGTCAAAACATGGGTCCTTCCAAGTATAGCCGCGGTTGCAGCCGTACTCCTAATTATGGTGATTGGTCCTTCCTTCCTCCAATATTCTGGTGGCTCTTCAGAAGAGAGTGCAAGTGTTGAAGAAGCAAATGAAGAGATGACAATGATAAAAGAAGGCGAGTCAGAATCCACTTCAATCGTAGGGGAGAACAGTGCTGCAAGTATGGATAAAAGTATGGAAATAACTGTTGCTTCTCCAGTGTTAAATCAAATTTTAACAAGTGCAGATGACAATTATGTGACGATTGGTGTTGTTGATGAACAGTACATGAGTGTTGTTCCAATCACATTTGTTTTGAATGACGCAGCAACATCAAGACTAGAATTAGTAGAGCAAGCTCTTGATCAACTTCCTTATGAAAACTTTGGTTTAGGTGTGACACCTCTAAGTAATCTCGACTTTGAAGAAGTTGGAGATAATAAAGTTGAAGTGATTTTTCCAGAAGGATTTGTAAGTAAAGGATTTGAGGATACTGCTTATTTTGAAGGTATTATTGAAACGTTAAGATGGATGGGTTATACCGAAGCAATATTGAAAATGAAAGACGGTACTCAGGTAGAGCTTGGAAAATATGGTCCGCGTGATACAATTAGTTTATCAATGTCGACACTAAAGGGCTATTTTGCATCTACTAGTGGGAATGGAGCAACATATCTTGTACCTTCCAATGCAACATATAGTAGCTTTGGAGAAGCTCTTGAAGGAATGAAAGGAAACGAAAACCATTTACAACCTACCATACCATCAAATATTACTATAGAAACATCCGAAATTGATAACGACAGTTTGCTGGTTACTTTTTCTCCAGAAAGCAGCATTAACCAGGAGGATTCTTCTCATATCTTAATGATAAAAGCGATCCTTTTGACAGCAAAAGAATTTGGCTATCAGGATGTAACATTTGAAAATACACCTGAACGAATGGATGGGATTGAATTACAAGTAAAGAATCAGCCAAATCCAGTCCAAGTACCACTTGCACCTAATTATATTAACTTTAATCTAACCAAATAGAGGCTAACTGCCTCTATTTTTTTGGTCTATTTTTAAACTTGTCCTCATAAATCTATAACGTTGATGGAAAACTTTACAGGGTGTGAGTAATTTTTCTGGAAAAAGGAAAAAGTAACCACTTAGGAGTATTCATAAATTCCAACCTGAAGAAATAGTTAAACCAAACTGCTAAACATCACCCCAGTGTGAGAGTAAATGAGAAAAAGCAGAAGTCTAGAGGAGGACAAGTTGTATGTTGGATTTATCAAGGCGTTTATTAATTGTATTAATTATGGGATTTTGTATTGCCTGCATGTTTCTCAGTGTAAAGACCGTGAGAGCAGCTGCTACGGAAATTGAATCCCCTATAATATTAGCAGAGACCATTGAGTGGGTGTGGCCAACCTACGGAGAATTGACGGATCATTTTGGGACAAGAGGTGGGAATCATCATGGGATTGATATCGCCGCCCCAACTGGGACAGATACTTTTGCTGTAGAGGATGGAGTTGTTTCCAAATCTTATTATTCATCATCTTATGGCCATGTGATTTTTTTAAAGCATCCAACAGGGTTTGAAACGGTATATGCACATTTAAGTGAGAGATTTGTAGAAGAAGGCGAAGAAGTAAAAAAAGGTACAGTCATCGGTAAGGTCGGTAATACGGGTAGATCAAGAGGTGCTCATTTACATTTTGAAGTACATATGGGAGATTGGAACGTTGAAAAAACTAATTCCATTAATCCTCTTCACGCTCTAGATGTATCGGTATTAATCGATGGTGAAGTGAAACAAGCTATGGCAGAAAAGAAACATGAGGAAAAAGTGGCGTTATTAGAAAACGTTTTACAGAATGAACAGGTTGCTGATTGGAATATAACAGAAAAAGAAGCAGAGAAGTTACTGTCAACTTCTGTCATCGTATCTTCTAAGGACTATCATACAGAAGAATTATCGGACGAATTGGAAAAAAATAAAACAGAACCAAGCTCTATTCAGAAAGCGGAGCCACTTGTTGTTGAAGTTGTGAAAGGGATGACACTTTGGAGCATAGCTGAGAAATATGATGTTTCTGTTTCTTCCATTAAGGAATGGAACCAGTTATCATCTGACATAATCCTGATTGGCCAAGAGCTGTCAATACAACAAGAGTAATACATTACCTTATTTTTATAGCGCTTTTATAATTGATACAAGTCGTCTCTATGGCATAAGGCCTTTCGTATTAACTCCGCGAAAGGCTTTTTCACCCGTGCATAAAATGAACTTCAATCATATTGAACTAAGTGACACTTTTCATAGTAGGGAACAGTATTTTTCCTAATTATAAAAAACATAAAAAAAACCTCTGTCAAACAGAGGTTTTTTAAATGTAACTAGAGAATATCTAGTACTATTCGAATTTTAATGCATCTCCGTCAAATGGCTCATCTGCAACTTTAATGGAGTCTGTAGGACAGCCTTCAAATGCATCCATCATATCTTCTACTAATACATCTGGAATTTCAACGATTCCTGCATTGTCATCTAGTGTTACGAATGCAATTCCCTCATCGTCATAATCATAGATGTCTGGTGCTGCTGCACCACATGCTCCACATGCGATACAAGTTTCTTTGTCAACGATTGTATACTTTGCCATTAGAAAAAACCTCCTGAATAAAATTACACATAATTAGTTTATGCTAGAATAGCGCTTTTTGGTGAAACCACTCATCGTTACATTAGTACAGTAACTTTGTAAAGTGGAAACGAATTCCTTCATACATATTGTAAAACTGTTTGGCCAACTTTTCAACAAGAAACTCATTGAGAATGCTTATCACATAAGGTTTTCACCTATATTAATACCCTTTCCAAGAAAATATAAACTAACCCACTTTCCTTAAAAATTTGATAAAATATAAGGAAGAATAAGAAAAGGAATCTGCCGATGAAGTATCTATATTTCATAATCTTATACGGACTAGAAAAAATTAATGGAGAACGGTCTATTTTTTCAATCTATCACTTGTATAAAGGAAAACGTTCATCTCAGACTATTCAAGACGCAAAGCTATTCCAACTTGAATTATTATTTGGTGTTATACCCGGACTTAAAAGAGACGTTCTTGAGGCTGCGATAAAAGAACTTTCAAACACTGCAATGATTGCTCAAAACGAAAAGGAATCTTTTATTGTTACAAACAAAGGAAAAGAATACCTCCAGACATTCTCTCTCCCACAAGGTTTAAGCGGTTGGAGGTTTTCAGGGGATACAAAAGTATTTTGGGAACGTCTTTCTTTAACCATACAATGCTTGTCTTATCTTATTCATCATGAACCCCGGTTTATTCCCATAAACCGTGATCAAAATATCCTTCAGTGGGTCAAATTATTTCTGAGAAGACAAGCTGTTTCTAGGGAACAAGTAGCGAGTCATCTTTACGATGAATTGTACTCAATTTTATTTAAGCTTGATGAGAAACAATCAATGATCTTTGTCTATAAATTAACAGGTATTAATCGAGTAGGATCTACCAACGACCAAATCGCAAATATGCTTGAAATGGACGTTGTACAGGTGTCGATATACTTCCAGTCGGTATTGCATGAATTATTACATCAAGTTGAGAAGTTTCCAACAGATTTTCCATTGCTCGCACAACTTGCAACAACCATAACAAACAAAACTGTTCCATTAACTCAGTCAACCACAAAGACATTAGAGTTACTAATGATTGGTAAGAGTGTAGAGGAAATAGCATCAATTCGATTACTAAAAAAAAATACAATAGAAGATCATATTGTAGAAATTGCGTTAATGAACCCTTCATTTGATATTTCTCCGTTTCTAGATGAGGAAAAGTATGTAACTATTTTAGAGTGTATTCAAACGGTGAAATCAAACCAATTGAAACTAATTAAACAACACTTACCTGTAGAAGCTAGTTATTTTGAAATCCGCTTGGCTTTAGCCAAAATAGGAGGTGCGCATGGAACTACGTAACATTTTACATGAACGGTTTGGATATACCTCTTTTAGAAAAGGGCAGCAAGAAATCATAGAAGATGTAATAGCTGGCAGAAATGTGGTAGCCATGCTACCAACTGGGGCGGGTAAATCCATTTGTTATTTACTACCTGGATATATTCTTGACGGGGCCGTTATCATTGTATCTCCTTTACTATCCTTAATGGAGGACCAGGTTCATCAGCTACAAATGATTGGTGAAAAAAGGTCTGTGGCCATAAACAGTTTTTTATCATTCGAAGAAAAGAAAAGAGTGGTAGAAGATCTAGCGAAATATAAATATATCTTTGTGTCACCAGAAATGTTACAGAATTCGTATTTCATGAACAAGTTACGAAGACTTCATGTTTCATTATTTGTTATAGATGAAGCTCACTGCATCTCACAATGGGGACATGAATTTAGAACAGATTATCTAAAATTAAGTAGTGTGATGAAGGAATTAGGTTCTCCAACGTGTTTGGCACTAACTGCAACTGCCACAAAACAGGTATTAAAGGATATCGTTGGTTTTTTAAAGCTTAAAGATGTTCATTATCACCTACATTCCATAGATCGGCCCAATATTTCGATTAATGTTGAAAAAGTTGCTACAATTGACGATAAAAAAAGAAAGCTCATTGAATGGGTACAACGTCTTCAGGGACCAGGCATGATTTATTTTTCTAGCCGCTGGTGGGCTGAACATATCTCTTCATTGTTAGTAGAGGCAGGGATTAAGGGTGTTGCTTACTATCACGGGGGGATGGATGCTGAACAACGAATGTTGATTCAACAACAGTTTCTATCAGATCAACTCCAAATTATCTGTTGTACAAATGCTTTTGGTATGGGGGTCAATAAACCGAATGTGCGGTATGTTATTCATTTTCACTATCCCACAACCATCGAAGCATACCTTCAAGAAATTGGACGAGCAGGAAGAGATGGATTACCTAGTATCGGGATTTTGCTTCATTCACCAAGTGATCAGGAACTGCCGGAAGCATTAATACAGCAAGAGTTTCCATCAAAAGATGAACTAGAACATATTGTCGCCACAATCAAAAACAATGTTCCTCTACATCAGCTTATAAAAGAAGATGAATTACTTGCATTCTCGACTATAAATGAAACAGGTTGGCGTTTTATTAAATATCAACTTGAAATCGGTGGGTGGTTAATAGAAGGTCGCCTAGTAAAAGATATACTGCCTGAAGAGTTTCTACGACATATAAAGACCTTAATTGAAAAGCGCCTAGTCTATAAGCATCAAAAACTTCAAGAAATGAGCCAATGGATGCATACATCTACTACTTGTAGAAGACAAGGATACCTATCAATCTTTGATGAAAAATTAACAAAGCCTGTTCCCCAATGCTGTGACCTATGCAAAGTGGACTATCAGTTGTATGAAAACAAAGGTGAAACAAGTGAGATAAAGGTAAAGGATTGGCAACAAGAGTTAAAATTGATACTAATAAAGTGAGTGTTTACCATGAAGGATCAGTCTGAACTGATTAAACAAATGTCAGATCGGGAGGTGCTCTTCCACCTGTACCTGACACAATTTCTTTTATTAACTGTCGCTACTATTGCGGCTTATTTCCTTTTTGATACCGATAGCTTTCAGTCAATATGGCAGTTAGATATAACGGAGATCCTATTGTATGGTGGTGCAACGGGGCTTACGGTTATCTTTTTCGATTTATGGTTAATGAAGGTATTGCCCAAACGATACTTTGACGACGGAGGAATTAATGACCGAGTTTTTCAATCAAGGTCATTTTTTCACATTTTTGTGTTGTGCTGGTTAATCGCCTTTGCTGAAGAGTGGTTATTTCGTGGAGTCATCCAGACACATTTCGGCATAGTGGTAGCCAGTATAACGTTTGCTCTATTGCATGTTCGCTACCTTAAAAAATGGGTGTTATTTATCATTGTTACCACATTAAGCTTCTTGTTAGGAATATTGTATGAAGTGACAGAAAATCTTTGGGTGACAATTTTTGCCCATTTTTTAATAGACTTTGTGTTCGGAATTAAAATAAGCTTAGATTATAGGAAAAAAAGCAAGGAGGGGTGAGGGCATGTCTGACTTTCAAGAGCAACGAGACCAAGCACAACAATTAAGAGAAAAAATGCATGTGAAACAGCAGGAATTGCAAGGCTCAGAAGATGCTCTTTCATTACCGCCTCGTAGTAAGATTCATCAAGCAAAAGATGAGAAAAAGAAAACAAAATTGAAGTTGAAGTTTCCGTTACTTCGTTTTTTAACCCTCTTAATAGTGCTACTACCTATAGCATTCTTGGGGTACACGTATCATCAAAATAATCAGATGCCGGCAACAAGCAAGGTTACAAAGGAACAATTATCGCATAGTGAAAAAATATCCATAGGCTCTAATAAGAAATCCACCGTGCAAGAAGAAGAGGATAAAGACAATACAAATGAAGAGATTGTTAGTGATGAGACGGAAGAAATGACGGAACAACCTGAAGATACGTCTATTTCTTCACAGTCAGATACAAAGGCAAGTGAAGACGTTAAGATTCATGTTGTTCTTCAAGGCGAGACTCTTTATTCCATTTCTCAGCTTTATTATAATAGCCGTGATGGTGAAGCGTTAATTAAAGAGTGGAACAAGCTCTCTGAGAATAAAGTGGAACAAGGACAAGTCTTAGAGATTCCACTGAAACTTTCAAATGCTACTAAGTAATACCTAATATCAACCAGATAAGTTAGGATTGAGGCCAAATAGTTAATTTGGTCTTTTTCTTAGGCTCTTTTCTGATCTCTATTCTTCTATCCTTCCATTTACGTGAATATAATAAGACAAGTAGTAAATGAGAGAGGTGAGAATGAAATGGAAAAATTCATTCAAGAGCTTGGAAGTCATACAGATGAACCAACTAAGATTATGCTGCAAAATGTATATAAACATAAAGTGAAGTTTGATAACTATAAGAAAAAACTAATTTTCTGTACTTGGTGTTCATTGTTTTTCTTTCTAATTCTATTCTACTATATCAATTATTTTATTCTTAAGCCGTATGGAACGAGTGCTGACCTCATGTTTTCTGCAATCATCGCTGATGGATTTATTTATATTCTAATTGGATTTCTCATTTTCTTAGGAGGATTGGGCTCTCATTTTAAGAAGAAAAAAGAAAAACATGAAAAAGAATATCAGGACCTAAGGAAGGAGATTGTTCAAAAGAGTCATTTACTTTGGAGATATCCATTCGATTGGGAACAGAGAAATGAAGTATTCCAGAAAATGAAAATGGAGAAGGATATTAATTTGTATCACGAAAATAAATAGGTAGATCCCGATAGGACGATTGTGGAGGAGAAAGCCGATAAATGGACGTAAGAACCTGACGAGGCCTCGCAAGTAAGCGAGGATGCTCGTGGTTCTATGTTGAAAAAAGAGAATTCTATAAAAAAATCGATTAAAAAATACTCTTTTCGTATAAATTGTTTATTTCGTTAAATTCCAAAATCTGGTTTTCCCCTTAAAAAAACACCTTTTTATCTCGTTCATCTTTTAGAATTTCAACTGCTTCACGGAAACGTTGAGAATGAACGATTTCTCGTTCTCTTAAAAATCGTAATGAATCATTTAAATCTGGATCATCACTCATATTAATAATCCATTGGTAAGTAGCCCTTGCTTTCTCTTCAGCAGCTATATCCTCGTATAGATCGGCAATAGGATCACCTTTAGCTTGAATATATTCCGCCGTAAAAGGATTGCCCGCAGCGTTATGATAAAAAAGTGCACTGTCATGGTTAACATAATGAGGTGCTAAGCCTGCTGCCTTTAGCTGATCAGGTGTCGCATCTTTCGTTAATTTGTAAATCATCGTTGCAATCATTTCTAAATGAGCAAATTCTTCGGTTCCAATATCTGTAAGTAATCCTACAACTTTATCAGGAATGGTATATCTCTGGTTTAAGTATCTTAATGCAGCGGCTAATTCTCCGTCTGCACCACCGTATTGTTCTATCAAAAACTTTGCTAGGGTAGGGTTACACGTACTGACTTTAACCGGATACTGTAGTTTTTTTTCGTAAATCCACATGTGAACACATCCCTCCAAAGGTTATGTTATTAAACCTGCCATGGCCAAGGTGCGTCATCCCAATTCCATGGGTAGCCAGAATAACTGTTTCCATATTGTTGTAAAGGACCATACTTTGACTCCATTTGCTTCTTCAATAACCCTCGTTGTTTAGCAAACTCATTGTATTGTCTAATGGCATCGTAATCTTTTGGATGAGTATCTAAGTATAGTGTCAACTCTACAAGAACAAAGTCAACAGCCTGTAGTTCTTCTAATAAAGAATAATACTCTGGTGGAAGCTGTTTCATTTAGCTCTCCTCCCTCATTGGCTTTTCATGTGGATTATAATAAGGATCATAAAAAGCTGGCCATAGGGTGCCACTATATAATGCCTCTTTAGGTGAAAATTGAGGTAAACCATAGGGTTGTAACCCCATATATAAATGTGGCGGTGTAGAATAGGATTTAACCACTATAGGTGGACATGGATCAAACGGACTGACGTACGGATGGTATTTCTTTCTTGATGTGTACATAAGACACCCTCCTGTTCATCTAGTTGTAGTAATCTGGTATCTTTTGAATGCTTCATAAAACTATATGAGTAAATATTCATAAAAATGTCTAACAATAAGAGGGTTTTTAACCCAAACTGTGGAATATAAATGAATGGAATAAGTGGGATGGAAGTATAAAGGGAAAAAACAGTTTGTTCTGTATAAGTATAGGCTGTTTTCGTATAGATTGTCGCTTTCATAAAATTGGCTACTTCTATCTAGAGAGTTGCTCTTTTCAATAGGGAACAAAGAGAGACCATCATAGTTAGAGTAGACTGAAAGCAGCAATGATATAGAAATGAGCCTAAATAAAAGGGGTGTTTAAAATGTTTGTTAAGAGTATTATGATTCCGAAACATAAGAGTCACACAGTTGATTTTAATGACTCCATACAAGAGACATTGAAAAAACTGGAAGATCTCTCAGTGGATGGAGTTCCGGTGCTAAAAAATGGTAAATATGTCGGCATGGTGACTAGATACCATGTGTATGAATGCTTCTTTGAAAGACCAGGTGACAGAGAGACTTATTTAACAACAACTAAAGCAGGGGAAATAGCTACTAGACAAGACATATATCTTCAGGGAGAAGAAATCTTTGAGAGAACCTTAGTCATGTTAAAGGATATGCCGATCTTAGCGGTTGTAGATGAACACTTGAATTTTCTAGGTGTTGTTACTCGTTATGACGTCCTTGAGCAATTCCAAAGTGCATTTGGTATGCATCGTCCAGGAGTTCGTATTGCTTTTTCATCAGTTGAAACAGAAGGAAGAATTGCACGTTTAGCAGAAATCGCAAAACAATATCATGAAAATATTATTTCTCTATCCACCTTTGACGAAACCGATAAGCTAGTTAGACGAATTGTTATGAAGGTTGAAAAGAATGATAACATCGATAAGTTTGTCAAAAAGCTAGAAAGTGTAGGATTTAGAGTTCTAGATATTACAGAAGATTAATAAAATAGAGAATCATGTGTACCCCCTTTCCATCATATCTATGAGTGGTAAGGGGGTTTTTCGTTATGATGATTTCAATCGTTTGTTTATTTATTGGATTCATGGGCGGTTTGATGGCTTCAAGCTTAATCACACCCTTCATGAACATAAGTCAATTCTTATCTAGTACAATCTTAAATCCAGTTGGTTTCTTTTTTGGAATGCTTTGTTTTTTCTTTGGTTTCATTGCAAATGCCAAACTGATTAGAGATTGTATGGAAAAGACGTATGCTTTAGTAAAAGGAGCCAGAATTCATCTTATTGAAGTGTTGATCCCTTATTTAGTTATCATTAATTTTGCCATCCACTTCTTTCTAAATCCACAAGTTGGCTTTGCCTTTTTATGTTTTTCCCTTATTTATGGTATGATTTCTATAAAAATAAACCGTTATTTACCATATTTGGATAGACAGAAGGGGTTGTAGAAAGTTGGTTATTTACTTCCTTATTGGGAGCTTTGTTTTACTATTGGGGCTTGTCATTTATATGTTTATGGAAGCTCATCGGGATGTAGTTCAAACCATACAGGTAAAACCTGATGAGTTTCCTGAGAGTTTTGGGACTATCTCTATTTATTTCATTTCAGATATACATAGGAGAATCATATCTCCGTCCATGCTTTCATCAATAAAAGGAAAAGTGGATCTGGTTGTAATTGGAGGAGACTTGACTGAAAAAAGAGTCCCTTTCACAAGAGTAAAGGAAAATATAAAAAATTTAAAAGAGTTAGGTCCCACCTATTTTGTATGGGGAAATAATGATTACGAAGTAGATTATCATGAACTGGACTCTATATTACTAGATTATGGAATTAAGATATTAGATAATACAGCCGTTTCGTTTGAATCGGGACAGGGTGAAAAGCTTTGTCTTTTAGGTGTTGATGACTATGGTACAAAAAGAGCACGTTTAGATTTAGCATTATTTGATGCTGAAGAGGAAAGTTTTAAGATTTTGATCAGTCATAATCCTGAAATTGTGAAGGAATTAAAAGAGCAGCATGGCATTAAGTTAGTCCTTAGTGGTCATACACATGGAGGTCAAATTCGCTTTTGGAAATGGGGACTTCATCCAAAAGGAGGATTAAAGACAATGAATGGGGCAAAAGTGTTCATTAGTAATGGGTATGGGACTACCTTTCTTCCTTTAAGACTAGGAGCACCAGCTGAATCTAATCTAATTATCGTCTCGAAAAAGTAAAAAGAAAAAGTAAAAAAATGATATAACAAAACTTGTACAAAGTTTAAACAAGTGGTATTGTTGGCTATAATTCTAAGAGGATATAATGTTTTATGGAGGATGTTAGATGGTTTCACCAGAAGGTAAATATAATATAAAAGCCGTTTCTCAAATGCTCGGGATTCAGGCCGGAACGCTAAGAGCGTGGGAGAGAAGATATCAAATTATTGCACCAGTACGAAATGAGGCAGGTCACCGTCTCTATACAGAAGAGCATGTTAAGATTTTGAACTGGCTCATACAAAAAGTAAATAAAGGTTTTACCATTAGTCAGGCAATAAATTTATTAGAAAATAGTGGCTTAGTATCAGAGACGATATCTTATTCGTCTAGCGGTGGGGGACAAGATCTTGAGCTAGCCCATAAATTGACAAAGAGCTTATTACAGTTTGATGAAAATCAGGCTCATGAGTACTTAAATTATGCCTTTAGCTTGTATTCCCTAGATAAGGTTGCAATAGATATTTTAGGCACCGTATTAGTGGAGATTGGCGATTTGTGGGAAAAGGGTAAAATCACCAGTGCTCATGAACATTTTGCTTCATCCTTCTTAAGATCACGAATCGGACACATTATGTATACGTTACCGACTAATCCATACTTACCTAAAGTGCTTGCAGTTTGTGGCCCAAATGAGTGGCATGAATTGGGTTTACTCATTTTTACACTTTATGTTCGCAAGAGAGGCTTTGAAGTCATATACTTAGGGGCAAGTATTGAGCCGAATGATATGGACATTGTACTAAAAGAGGTGAATCCTAGATTCTTATTCTTGTCTTGCACAATGGTATATAACTTACTGGATACGCTCACTCTCGTTGACCGCTTAAGGGAGAGTCATGCGGACTTAGAAGTTGGAATTGGCGGACCAGCATTCAACTTGTTGGATGAAAGTAAGAAAGAGAAATATGGTACACACTTACTCGGCAATACAAAAGAAGAATGGGATTCATGGATTGATACTAGGTTAGCATAGATGACTTGTCTTACTTCTTTAAATAGGTGTAAACTGAGAGTGAAAATGTGATGAACCATCTTACGATCCAATCATATAGTAATAGCAAGGATGTGGGAGTTGATGGTAAGGAGGTTACCATAATATGCGCTTAGAACGTTTAACCTATAATAAAATTAAGGTATTTCTCACATTTGATGACCTCCTTGAACGCGGTTTAACTAAGGAAGACCTTTGGCAAGATGCCCCAAAGGTGCAACAGCTTTTTAGGGATATGATGGATGAAGCCAGTCTAGAGCTTGGTTTTGAAGCAGATGGCCCCATTGCTGTAGAAGTATTTTCCTTACAAGCGCAAGGAATGGTAGTCATTGTGACAAAAGAACAGAATTTTGCGGATGACGCAGATGATTTTTTGGATGAGTACATTGAAATGCAAGTTACTCTAGATGAAAGTTACGATATTTTTTATGAGTTTCATTCTTTTGAAGATGTATTAGCATTAGCTAAGAGAATGTTTAATTTAGATATTATGGGTGGCTCGTTATTCCACTACCAAAACCACTACTACCTCTTATTTGAGGATACGGAGTTTGGAGAGCAAAATGTAGATAATATGATTGCCTTGTTAGCTGAGTTTGGTAATCCAGCCACCGTTACCACCTACAGGGTTTCGGAATACGGGAAACAACTAATCTCAGAAAAGGCATTACAACAGTTAAACGAATATTTCTAAGATAGAAGCCAGTATAGGAGTATTCCTATACCGGCTCTTCATTTTTATAACGAGAAACATTGGGCATTCTTTGTCTAAAGTAAGGATTAACGGGAAAAATGATATAGAAATATATTAACAAACACAATATGTAATCGTTTTCAAAAAAATCGAGTGAAAACAAGAAAATGTTATTTTTCTTATTTGCATAAACTAAATGAAGGTGTATACTAATTACCGAATGGAAACAATACTTAAGGTAAAATTTTTGGGAGGTTTACAGATGGTAGCCGAAAAGAACACAGAGCACTCTCATGAAAGTGATAAATTAGATGTCTTAAAATCTACTCAAACTGTCATACATAACGCGTTAGAGAAACTTGGGTACCCTGAAGAAGTGTATGAGTTATTAAAGGAACCTATTCGATTAATGACTGTAAAAATTCCGGTTCGAATGGACGATGGATCTGTCAAAATCTTTACGGGGTATCGTGCACAACATAATGATGCTGTTGGACCGACAAAGGGAGGAATTAGATTCCACCCAAATGTAACAGAGAAAGAAGTAAAGGCTTTATCGATTTGGATGAGTTTAAAATGTGGTATTGTGGATCTTCCTTACGGCGGAGGAAAAGGAGGAATTGTCTGCGATCCTCGTGAAATGTCTTTTAGAGAATTAGAGCGTTTAAGTCGTGGGTATGTACGCGCAATTAGCCAGATTGTTGGACCAACGAAAGACATTCCAGCACCAGATGTATTTACAAACTCACAAATTATGGCCTGGATGATGGATGAATATAGCCGAATTGATGAATTTAATAACCCTGGATTCATTACAGGAAAACCTTTAGTACTGGGCGGATCACACGGGCGTGAATCTGCAACTGCAAAGGGTGTAACAATTTGTATTCGAGAAGCTGCAAAAAAACGTGGCATTAACTTAGAAGGTGCACGAGTAGTAGTGCAAGGATTTGGAAATGCAGGAAGCTTCCTGTCTAAATTTATGCATGATGCAGGTGCAAAGGTTATAGGTATTTCTGACGCTTACGGTGGACTATATGATCCAAAAGGATTAGATATTGATTATTTACTAGACCGTAGAGACAGCTTTGGTACGGTGACAAAGCTATTTAACAATACAATCTCGAATAAAGAATTACTCGAACTGGACTGCGATATTCTTGTACCAGCTGCGATTGAAAATCAAATTACTGAAGAAAATGCTCATAATATTAGAGCGAGCATTGTAGTTGAAGCTGCAAATGGACCAACAACTCTTGAAGGAACAAGAATTTTATCAGAGCGTGGAATACTTCTTGTACCGGATGTTTTAGCTAGTGCTGGTGGAGTTACGGTTTCATACTTTGAGTGGGTACAAAATAACCAAGGTTATTACTGGTCTGAAGAAGAAGTAGAAGAAAAGCTCGAAAAAGTGATGGTGAAGTCGTTTAATAATATTTATGATACTGCACAATCACGTCGAGTAGATATGCGCCTTGCAGCCTATATGGTGGGTGTGCGTAAGATGGCAGAAGCCTCAAGATTTAGAGGTTGGATTTAATAAACACTCATGAATAATACTAGGTGGAAGTAAGATCCTTATTTTCACTTGCTAAAAGATTGCATACACCTATAAAATCCCCTATCATTACATATGATAAGGGGATTTTATATGTTTAGAGGCTCTTTCCATGAAGGTATGATTAAAGTTTAAGGGTTCAAACAAATAGTAAGCCAAGTTGATATTCGATTGACCCTATAAAAAATGGGGGGAAGTAAATGTTAAAAGAAGATGTCATTATTATCGGTGGTGGTCCTTGTGGATTGGCAGCTGCCATTGCAATTAAAGAAAAAGGATATAATCCGTTAATTATTGAAAAGGGGAATATTGTAAACGCTATTTACCATTATCCCACTCACCAAACCTTTTTTAGTACAAGTGAGAAACTAGAAATTGGAGATGTCTCATTTATCACCGAGAATCGAAAACCTGTTAGGAGTCAGGCTCTAGCTTATTATAGAAGAGTCGTACAGAAAAAGGAGCTACGCATTCATTCATTTGAACAAGTTGTTCATGTACATCCTAAAGAAGAAGGTTTATTCTCGGTAGAATCAATTAAGAATGATGGGGCTAAGAACGAATATCAAGCAAAGTACGTCGTTATTGCAACGGGATATTATGATCACCCAAACTTCTTAGAAATTCCGGGTGAAAAGCTAGATAAGGTGTTCCATTATTTTAAAGAAGCACACCCCTATTTTGATAAAGATATAGTCGTAGTTGGAGGGAAAAATTCTGCAATTGATGCTGCGCTTGAGCTTGAAAAAGTAGGGGCGCGAGTGACTGTCCTTTATCGTGGCGAAACGTATTCACCAAGTATTAAACCTTGGATTCTGCCAGAATTTGAATCTTTAGTTCGACAGGAGAAAATTTCGATGCATTTTCAGTCAACCATCACTAAAATTACAGAACATGAAGTGTTCTTTGAAAAAGAAGGTCAAGAATACAGGATGAAGAATGATTTTGTGTTTGCGATGACAGGATATCATCCGGATCATACCTTCTTGAAGGGAATAGGTGTGAACATTGACGATTCATCAGGGCGTCCATTTTTTGATCCTACTACGATGGAAACCAATGTCAATGGAGTTTACATTGCCGGAGTCATTGCCGCTGGTAATAATGCGAATGAAATCTTCATTGAAAATGGACGTTTTCATGGTGGATTAATTGCAGCGTCTATAGTAGGAAAAACCCCTAACTAATGTTAGGGGTTGCTTTTTAGCCTACTTTATCTGAGATTAGCATATTCTAAACGATAAAAGATGTATTTATTGTTATAGAAAAGAGCGGCTTTCTAGATGAAGGGTAGATGACTTTATACTAGTAAGTAAAAATATGGCTTCTAGGATTTTTAAGAAAGAAATAATTATACGAATAAAGTCTTAGTTTAAAAAAGCTTCTTGAAGTTCTTTGAAATCAACTGTTTGTTCTAGGGCGATCATTAATTTAATTCTTGCCTTCTGTCCACTTAATCCGTTAGAAAAAATACAACCGAGATCCTTTAATTGGCGACCGCCACCTTCATATCCATATATGTCTTGTACAATACCGTTAAAACAACGTGATACTAAGACAACAGGGATGTTCTGCTTTAGGAGAGCTGTAATCCCATTAATCATCGCAGGTGGGAGATTTCCCTGTCCAAGTGCTTCAATTACAACTCCATCAATATCCATATCCAAAAGAGTAGTTAACAGGGTGGAATCCATCCCTGCATAAGCTTTTAATAGCATAACTTTCTTTGAAACATTTGTGATAACAAAATTTTCACGATGTATCGGAGCGTGATGAAAAGATACCCCACGTTTCGTTACAATTCCTACTGGCCCATATTGAGGACTTTGGAAAGTTGCAACATTACTGGTATGGGTTTTTGTTACGTTCTTAGCAGTATGTATTTCATCATTAAGAACTACAAGAACGCCCTTACCAACAGCATCGTCACTAGCTGCGACCTTTATTGAAGAGAGTAAATTATAAGGACCATCCGAGCCTACTTCATTACTAGATCGCATGGCACCAGTTAAAACCACTGGTATGGTAGATTGGATTGTAAGATCGAGAAAGTAGGCCGTTTCTTCTAGCGTATCCGTCCCGTGTGTGATGACGACGCCCTCAATATTGTCATTGTTGGCAGCCTTCTCTATTCTATTTTTTAATATAAGCATTTCTTTTGAGGTGATGTGAGGTGATGGTAAATTAAATACATCTTCAGTCATAATATTTCCATATTCTGATAGAGAAGAGAGAGCTTCGTTAAGTGGATGATTTCCTACTTGTCCAACCGCACCACTTTCTTTGTCTTCCTTCATTGCAATGGTTCCACCTGTATGTAGTAATAAAATATTCTTCATAAGTCCTCCATAGATCATAAAATGTTCATTCTCAATTATCTTCTAACATGTTACGATAAGAAAGTAATAATGAATGTAAAGAAGGGTTGTTCTACTAAAGATTTTAACATTAAATATACATTCACAAAAAGCAGTAATTAAAGAATATAGACTATTAGTAGTCGAACAGAAATGAGGAACACATGATGCTGGGAATTATTACAGCGGGTATTGCCCCCGGTGTTGCCTTGCTCAGTTATTTTTACTTAAAAGATCAATATGAAGCAGAACCTATATCAATGGTATTCAGAACGTTTGTGTTTGGAGCGATCCTCGTATTCCCAATTATGTTTATTCAATATGTATTAACAGAAGAGGGAATTGTTCAATCTAACCTTCTTAAGTCCTTTTTAGTTTCAGGACTACTTGAGGAGTTCTTTAAGTGGTTTATCCTTTTTTTCGTTGCCTATAAGCATGTAGAGTTTGATGAAATATATGATGGAATTGTTTATGGAGCGTCCGTCTCTCTGGGTTTTGCAAGTGCAGAGAATATACTTTATCTATTCGCTCACGGTGTGGATGTGGCGTTTGGTAGAGCCCTCTTACCCGTATCTAGTCATGCACTGTTCGGTGTCATAATGGGGTATTACCTCGGGAAAACAAAATTTTCTTTAGGGAACACAAGAAAAAGATTGTTTTCATACTCTCTTTTCGTACCATTTCTACTTCATGGTTCATACAACTTTATAATCTATTCTATTGAAAAATGGGTTATTTTTATGGTTCCGTTCATGATTTTTTTGTGGTGGCTTGGCTTGAGAAAGGCAAGACTTGCAAGAATCGTTCAAAATCCAAGTGTGAAACAGCTGTCTCAATGAGTCAGTTGTTTTTTTGTGCTGTTTTCTTGTAGGTGTTTCGTGAAAAGGAGTAACCATTGTGTTGTTCACATGTGCCTTGCAGTATGCTTGCGCATGCTTCTTGATAACTTGCGAGTTTAGGCCTTATTTTTGCGACTTTTTAAATTTACTTGCGAGTTGGGTCTAAAATCTTACGGAAAGACATTTTACTTGCAGGTTCAGGCAAAATTCTTGCGACTTTTTAAATTTACTTGCAAGTTGGGGTTAAAATCTTGCGGAAAGACATTTTACTTGCGGGTTCAGGCAAAATTCTTGCGACTTTTTAAATTTACTTGCGAGCTGGGTCTAAAATCTTGAGGAAAGACATTTTACTTGCGGGTTCAGGCAAAATTCTTGCGACTTTTCGATTTTACTTGCGAGTTTGCGGTAAATACTTGCGGAAAGACATTTTACTTGCGGGTTCAGGCAACATTCTTGCGACTTTTCGATTTTACTTGCGAGTTGGGGTTAAAATCTTGCGGAAAGACATTTTACTTGCAGGTTCAGGCAACATTCTTGCGACTTTAGAAATTTACTTGCGTTTTGGATCAAAATATTTGCGTAAAGATTTTTTACTTGCGACTATAAGCAACATTCTTACAACTTTTCATTTTTACTTGCAAATTTCACCTCTTTTCTTGCCACCAAGCATCGCCTTCTTCCTTTTTTTCTCATACTTCCTCAACTCGTTCCATGGGAAAACCCCTATTATATTCTTATCCATCCAAGTTTTTGTATAAAATTTAAAACACTACAGAAAATACTTCTAGACACCTAAGAAAATGGTTAAGGAGGTAAAAAGATGAGGCACCAATTAATCTGGAGAATTCCTCTTTGCATCATGATTTGTTTCAGTATAATTGTATCAATCATCCCGGTTCAAACAAGTTATGCATTTAGTGACCAAATCATCCAACGAGGAGCAACTGGAGATGATGTAATTGAACTACAAGCCCGTTTACAATATAACGGTTTTTATCATGGACCAATTAACGGGGTTTTTGGTTGGTCAACATATTGGTCAGTTAGAAATTTTCAAAAAGAATTTGGTCTAACCGAGGTTGATGGTTTTGTAGGACAGAAAACTAAAGAAATGTTAATAAGGGCAACAAAGTATTATAAAGACTTTGTTTATAAGCAAATCGAACAGGGGAATCGTTTTACACATTATGGTGGTATGCCATTAGACAAACAAACAGCTCCAAGTCCACAAGTCATTGAACAGGCAAAAAAAGCAGCTGAACAAAAACGTGCGACTCAGATGAAGCAATTCCAGGGTCGACAAGGTGGGCAAGCACAACAGCCAGCTAATAAACAAGGAAACCAACAAGCGCAGCAGCCAGCTAACCAACAAGGTCAGCAACCTGCTAACGAACAAGGAAATCAACAAGGTGGTCAGCAGCCAGCTAACCCACAAGGTAACCAACAAGCGCAGCAGCCAGCTAACCAACAAGCGCAGCAACCTGCTAACGAACAAGGAAATCAACAAGGTGGTCAGCAACCTGCTAACCCACAAAGAAATCAACAGGGGCAACAGCAACCCGCTAACCCACAAGAAAATCAACCAGCGCAACAGCAACCTGCTGAACAACAAGAAACACAACAGGAACAACCAGCAGAAAAGCCTGAACAAGAAGAGGCACCAGCACCTAAGGAAACAGCAGTAAATATGCCAAATGGCTTCTCACAAAATGATATACAGCTGATGGCAAATGCAGTATACGGAGAAGCAAGAGGCGAACCATACATTGGTCAGGTTGCTGTAGCGGCTGTAATTTTAAATCGAGTAAACAGTCCGACATTTCCTAATACAGTATCTGGCGTTATTTTTGAGCCACGTGCTTTTACCGCTGTAGCGGATGGGCAAATTTGGCTAACACCAAATGAAAAGGCCAAAAAGGCTGTTCTTGATGCAATTAACGGTTTTGATCCAACAGAAAATGCAATTTACTATTTCAATCCTGACACAGCTACTAGTGGTTGGATTTGGGGTAGACCGCAAATTAAGCGAATTGGTAAGCACATCTTCTGTAGATAGAGGGGTGAAAGAATGTTAAGAGGAATAATCATTGGAGTTCTTGCCGTAGCTATTACGGGAACAGCCTATTGGGGTTATCAAGAACATATTGAGAAAAATGCGATTCTAATTCATGCAGAAAATAATTATCAAAGAGCCTTTCATGATTTAACGTATCAAATTGATTTATTAAACGATAAAATTGGTTCAACATTAGCAATGAACTCAAGACAGCAATTATCTCCTTCCCTAGCTGAAGTTTGGAGAATAACATCAGAAGCTCATTCTGATGTAGGACAATTGCCTTTAACTCTTTTACCGTTTAATAAAACGGAAGAATTTTTGGCGAAAATTGGTGAATTCAGTTATCGGACAGCTGTACGCGACTTAGATAATGAACCTTTGTCTGAAGAAGAGTATAAAACATTACAATCTTTATATGAAAAATCGGGTGACATTCAACAGGAGCTAAGAAAGGTACAGCATTTAGTTCTTGAAAATAATCTTCGCTGGATGGACGTGCAAATGGCATTAGCGACAGATAACCAGCAGGACAATACAATTATTGACGGATTTAAGACTGTTGAGAAAAATGTTGAGGCATATTCAGAGGCTGATTTCGGTCCGACGTTTACTAGTATGAACATGGACATGAAAAATGAGTTTAAGTACTTAAAAGGTAAGCAAATTAGTCAAGATGAAGCGAAAGAAATAGCCAAAGATTTTCTTGGACTTGAAGGGAACGAAGAAATTCGAGTTAGTGAAAATGGTGAAGGCTCCGATTTTGGGTTCTATAGTCTAGAAATTGACGACCCTAAAGCTGATACACAGATCTATATGGATGTTACTAAAAAAGGTGGCTATCCAATATGGGTATTGCGTAGCAGAGATGTAAAAGAACGGAAAATTGGTTTGAATGAAGCAATGGAAAATGCCGTTACTTATTTAAAGGATCATCAGTTTGAGGACTTGGAAATGTATGAAAGTGCTCAATACGATAATATTGGGGTATTCACTTTTGTATCCGTAAAAGATAATGTTCGCATTTTCCCTGATGCTATCACCATAAAAGTGGCTCTAGATGATGGTAACATTGTTGGCTTTACAGCAAGAGCTTACTTAATGGCTCACCATGATCGTGAGATACCAAAAGCATCGTTATCACTAGAAGAAGCAAGAGGTAAACTAAATCCGGGTGTCGAGGTCATGGAAGATCGTTTGGCTGTCATTAGAAATGATTTAGATGAGGAAGTACTTTGTTATGAATTCTTAGGAACAATTAATGATGATACCTACCGAATTTTAATTAATGCAGAAACAGGTTACGAGGAAAAGGTTGAAAAACTAAATTCTTCTGAACAGCTTTACCAAAACGAAGTGTAATTTATTTTAGAAAAGGAAAGGTCAATTTGGCTTTTCCTTTTTTTCATTCCATGAGATAATAAAACTAGTATTTGGAAATTAAGCGAGGGATTTTCATGATTAACATCGGAGACACCATCATACTAGAGCCTAAGAATTCTATAGTGAATGAGAGATATAGATGTAAGCTAGTAGAGAAAAAAGGTGATCAGTTATATATAGATTATCCAGTTAGTATGGATACAGGGAGAACGGTATTCTTACTTGATGGATCTCAGCTGAAGGGTTCTTTTGTAGGCAAGGATAACACGGTTTATATGTTCGAAACAGAAGTGAAGGGGAGGACGAAACAGAACATCCCGATGATTATCATCTCCTTTCCAGAAGAAGAACAACTAGTTAAAATTCAAAGAAGGCAGTTTGTTCGAGTGGACACAGCAGTTGACGTTGCGGCACATCCTATTCGAGGTGAATTTGAACCTTTTGTGACAATTACAAGTGATGTTAGTGCTGGCGGAGCTGCTTTAATCTTACCTGTTAAAGCAAACATACAGCCAGGCACGCTTTTTAACTGTTGGGTTGTGTTACCGATGCAATCCGGAGATTATCATTATTTAAATCTTCGTTCTAAGGCCATACGAACAATACCAGGAAAAAATGGTGAACGTAATAAAATGCCGATAGAATTTGTAGATATAAGTGGTACTGATCGTCAGTTACTCATCCGTTTCTCCTTTGAGTGTCAAATAAATTTAAAGAGAAAAGGGATTAACTAGTATAAAAACATCAAATCCCCCTAAAACTAGTAGTACTATCTAATTAGAGGGGATTTTTCTATGAAAAATATAGAGCGTATTCTGATCAAAATTGTGTTCATTCAAATTATTTGCTTAGTTGCAGCGCAAGTAATGATGACGAATCATCAAATTTCTCCATATTTATCAAAGGTTATCCAATATGAAGGGGTAACAAAGGATTCTTATAGTAAAGTGGTAGAAACATTCGACCAGTAAAATAAGCTATGATAAAATAAGAGTAGCTATCTGTATTTCATACATAACTAACAGCAGGTAGAGCCTGCTTTTTTCTTTGGTTAATTAGTATATTTACAGAAAAAATTAAAATTTAACTTGTTGTGTTTTCAGGAGGAAGAATGAAGAATAAGATTTCGATTGCCATTGATGGACCTGCAGCTGCAGGAAAAAGTACGGTAGCAAAAAGAATAGCAGAGCAATTAACATACATTTATATTGATACAGGTGCTATGTATCGTTCTCTAACATACAAGGCTTTGCAAGGGAATACAGATGTACACAATGAAGAGAGTCTCTCATCTATGCTAAATGATACATCTATTGAACTTCACCCCTCTAGTGAAGGACAGCTAGTATTCCTAGATGGAGTCAATGTAACAGATGAGATTAGGTCCAATGAGGTTACAAATAATGTGTCGCATGTCGCTTCACATCGTCTTGTCCGCGAGGAAATGGTACAAAGGCAAAAGAACATGGCCGAACACGGTGGAGTAGTCATGGATGGTAGAGATATTGGAACCCAGGTACTTCCGCATGCAGAGGTGAAGGTTTTCTTGCTTGCATCTGTAGAGGAACGTGCAAAAAGAAGGTATGATGAAAACATAAAAAAAGGCATTGAAGCCGATTTAGAACAATTAATGGTTGAAATAGCACAGCGTGACAAACTAGATTCAGAACGAGAAGTTTCACCATTGATCAAGGCTCAAGATGCGGTTGAAATTGATACGACTTCATTATCAATCGCTCAAGTAGTTGATACAATCATGACAATTGTTCATGAAAGGATTGATGGAATTGAATCTCTATAATATTGGGAAAGCAATATGTACGGTCTTAAAACCCATCTATAGAATTGAAGTTATTGGGGCAGAAAATATTCCTACAAGTGGAGGGGTTTTAATATGCTCTAATCATATTGATAACTTAGATCCACCGGTGGTTGGAATTTCTTCTCCAAGACCGATACATTTTATGGCAAAGGATGAATTGTTTAGAGTACCAGTATTAAAAAATATCTTACCAAAAATAAATGCATTCCCAGTCAAAAGAGGTATGAGTGATAAACAAGCTCTTCGGACAGGGTTGCAATTATTAAAAGACGGTAAGGTGTTGGGTCTCTTTCCTGAGGGAACGAGAAGTAAAACTGGAGAGCTTGGTAAAGGTTTAGCAGGCGCTGGTTTCTTTGCTCTTCGTACGGAGGCAAAGGTTGTACCTTGCGCCATTGTTGGACCCTATCAACCATTTAAGCCTCTAAAAGTAGTATTTGGAAAACCTATTGATTTCGAACAGGTAAAAGAACAAAAAGGGTCTGCTGAAGATGCAACAGATTTAATTATGGATACAATTGCAGAGCTTTTGCAAAAATATAGATAAACGTCTTTTGAGATCTTTAGGAAATCTTCAATCCATGCGAAAACTACCTAGATAAACAATCATATCACTTGACAAATATTTGTATTTATTAGAAGTTAGAAAAAAGAGTTTCTTTAAAAAGGTTCATACATACTCAAAATAAAATATTTTTAGCACAGGTTTGTCGCTTGTGTTGAATAAGGAGGCGCTTTAAAAATGGAAGAAATGAATCAAGAAGTATTGGAACTAGCGAACTTAGAGGTTGGAAGTGTTGTTACAGGTCAAGTAACAAAAGTGGAAGAAAAGCAAGTTCTCGTAAATATTGGTTATAAATCTGAAGGAATTGTGCCAATTAGTGAATTATCAAGCTTACATGTGGAAAACGCAAGTGAAGTAGTATCTGAAGGAGACGCTTTAGAACTAAAAGTAACAAAAATTGAAGATGATGCTGTTATTCTTTCTAAAAAAGCAGTAGATGCTGATAAAGCTTGGGGAGACTTAGAAGCAAAGTTCCAATCTGGTGAAGTATTCACTTCTGAGGTGAAAGACGTTGTTAAAGGCGGATTAGTTGTAGATCTTGGGGTGAGAGGATTTATTCCAGCTTCTCTAGTCGAGGCTCACTTCGTAGAAGATTTCACTGACTACAAAGGTAAAGAACTTACTCTGAAGGTTGTAGAACTTGATAAAGAGAAGAACCGAGTAATCCTTTCTCACCGTGCAGTGGTAGAAGAGGAGCAAAGTTCAAAAAAGAAAGAAACTATTTCGAGCTTAAAGGTTGGGCAAGTTCTTGATGGAACTGTACAACGTTTAACGGATTTTGGGGCTTTTGTAGATATCGGTGGAATTGATGGGTTAGTTCACATTTCACAACTTTCTCATGAGCATGTAAGTAAGCCATCAGAGGTTGTAGAAGAAGGACAACAAGTAAAAGTTAAAGTCCTAAGTGTAGATACTGAAAATGAAAGAATTTCACTATCAATTAAAGAAACTCTTGCTGGACCATGGGATGAAGTAGCAACTAAGGTTCAAGTAGGTTCTGTCTTAGAAGGAACTGTTAGAAGATTAGTGTCTTTCGGAGCATTTGTTGAACTATTCCCTGGAGTGGAAGGACTAGTTCATATCTCGCAAATTTCTAACAAGCACATTGCTACACCAGGTGAGGCGTTAGAAGTGGGACAACAAGTTAAAGTTAAAGTGCTTGATGTGAATGTAGCAGATCAACGTATCTCTTTAAGTATTCGCGAGCTTCTAGAAGAAGAAGACAAGGTTGACTACCGCGAATACCAACAAAAAGAAGAATCAACAGGATTCAGCCTTGGTGATATGATTGGAGATCAACTTAAAAAATTAAAATAACGGTGATTACGGTGAAAAGAGCACAACGTAAAATTGATCATATTCAACACGCAGTCGAAGTAGGTCAACTCCGTGCTCATGGATTTGAAGACCTCCAGTTTGTTCACCAAAGCTTACCAAATATATCGGTAAGTGACATCGAATACAATTGTAAGTTAGGCGAACTTTCCTTAAGTTCGCCTATTCTTATCAATGCGATGACAGGTGGTGGAGGCGAGCAAACACTAAAGATTAATCAGAGCCTTGCCATTGTTGCAAAGGAATGTGGTTTAGCTTTAGCGGTTGGTTCTCAAATGTCAGCTATTAAAGATCATACGGAACAAGCTACATATGAAATTGTTCGAAAAGAAAACCCAAATGGGATTATATTTGCCAACTTGGGAAGCGAGGCATCTGTTGATCAAGCTCAAAAGGCTATTGATATGATTGAGGCGAATGCTCTTCAAATCCACTTAAATGTAGTACAAGAGTTAGTAATGCCAGAAGGCGACCGGAATTTTATAGGCGCCTGGAAGAGAATTGAAAGCATTGTAAACAACGTTTCTGTTCCAGTAATTGTGAAAGAAGTCGGTTATGGCATGAGCTATGAGACTGCGAGAATATTAAACGAAATCGGTGTGGACATAGTAGATATAGGGGGATTCGGGGGGACAAACTTTTCCAAAATAGAGAACATAAGGAGAGAGCGATCTATTGAGTTCTTTAATGATTGGGGAATTCCCACTGTTTCTTCTTTGATTGAAGTGACCACGCAAATCCCTAAATTGTCTGTGATTGCTTCTGGTGGTATTATGTCTGCTTTAGATATTGTGAAAGCGATGAGGCTTGGTGCAAATTGTGTAGGAATGGCAGGCTATCTTTTGAAGATTTTGCTTCAAAATGGTGTCAATGGGGTTGTAGAGGAAGTAGAGAAGCTTCATAACGAGATAAAGTTCATTATGACGGCCCTTGGAAAAGAGAATTTCAACGATCTGAAAACGGCTCCCATAGTAATTAAAGGACCGACTCACCACTGGTTGCATGAACGCGGGATTAATACATCTTTATATAGTAAATAAAAAACAGCCATTGGCTGTTTTTTTTGCGGTTTAATTAAAAAATTCTATTAACATTTAATTTTAGCTGTTTCGCTCCCTTGCTGCTTCAGGGCCTTCCATTCTAGTTGAACCAGGATATGTCAGTTTCTGGTCACGATCTGACTCTACTCTTTTTTCTTTTCTTAGTTTAGTTTCTTGTCGATCTTTACCCATTGTCATCCCTCCTTCTCAGTTTCCTTTTTATCGTTTCCAGTAGACAACATTCACATTCAGTAAGTTATTTTGATTATTTTTTAATAAATGAAGCAATAATGGAAATGATAGGAGGGATGGTTTTGGAAGGTATATGGTTTTATTGGCTAGCCTGGATAGGGTGGGTAATCCTTACTTTTTTTTGGCCAAAAGGGAAGTTGAGAACAGTACTAACTGCATGTTTACTTATTTTAATTATTACCGCTCATAAAAATATTGACATTTTGCAAACGGAGGCCTCCATCGGTTTCATTTTTTTATTTGCGTGTAATTTCGTACTCATTATTCATTATTCTTACATGAAGCTTCTCTACTTGTTTATAAGTACAGTCATCATGTCGTTTTCTTATGTCAGTTTCCATTTGTTCAAAATTTATGATCCTGTTTGGGTCATGTTCCATCCTTCCTTTATGGTGGCGGTCTTGCTAACCTATTTAGCATTGTTGTTAGTCAAGAATCAAAAGGAGCGGTATATCATATTTCTATTTGGCTTATGTCAAGGTGAGTTATTATATGGAATTATTATGGACTACTTTTCATTTCCAGTCATTTTTGGAGCTTTATCCTTCTTTGATATTGCGGCGATTGGACTTACATGTATTTCATGTTGGAACGGTTTTGAAAAGTTATCTGCTGCAATTAATCAAAGCATAAAAAAAACAAACAAGAGAAAGGCTGGTATTTAATGAGTGAATATACCTATCCAATCCTGTTCGGGGTTGTTGTCGGTACCCTTACACGTCTATATATGTTACGAACAGATTACCGTCAATATCCGACATACTTACATGGGAAAATCATTCATATAGCCCTCGGCTTTATTGCTGCAGGTCTTGGTACTGTCGCAGTTCCTTCCATTATGGAGGAAGATTTTACAGCCATAACGTTTTTAACCTTAGCTGCCTCTCAATTTAGAGAAGTACGCAATATGGAAAGAAACACACTGGCCCAATTAGACGATTTTGAACTCGTTTCAAGAGGTAATACATATATAGAAGGAATCGCTGTGGCGTTCGAAGGGAGAAACTATTTAGTTATTTTTACATCCTTCATTTCAACATTTTCATATATTGTTTGGAATATATGGGCAGGACTTGTAGCAGGTTTAATTGGTCTATTACTTTCAAAGAAGCTTATGAGTGGCGGGAAATTAAAAGATATTGTGGATATTGAGTACGTAGAACCAAGGTTTGATGGTGCTGGGTTATATGTGGATAACATTTATATTATGAATATCGGTATTCCAGAACGTCAAAAAGAAGTACTAAAATATGGAATGGGATTTATTCTGCGGCCAAAAAACTTTAATGCGAGGTCAACAATTGCAAACTTAGGTCAGAGACAAGCTATTCTCCATGATGTTTCTACAGCTCTTGGAGTTTATCGTGACTCAGGAACTCCGGCGTTAGTTCCTTTGGCAAAACGAGATTTAGATGATGGTCGTATAGGAGTTTTTGTCTTACCACAGGAAAAAGATTATGAAAAGGCTATTGAGGTAATCGGACAGGTACCAACATTAGAAAATGCCATTCGAATGCCGACTGAATCAAAAGCAAATCAAAAGGGGAAAAAATTAAAATGAATTTAGAAAAATTTATTCTAGCTGTGATCACAACAAATAGGGAAAAAGCTACTGGTGGGACAGCAATTTTCATATGTGATTCAGTAGAAGAGATGGACGAGTTTGCTAAAAATATTGAAGCAATCACAGATGGAATTGCACATAAATTGAACGACGAAGTGTATATCGTGGTGAAGCATTAAGGAAAACATTGTTCTCTCTACACATTTTTGGTAGGATTAAAAGGATTAGCAGGTTAAGTCCCTTCTATTTAAATGGAAGGGATTTCCTAGCTTTTACTTAAATTGATATACGTGTAAATTCCTATGTGGAAAGAATAGAAAGGAAGTAAACAATGCCAAAACCAGTAATAGCAATAGTTGGAAGACCAAATGTAGGGAAATCAACTATTTTTAATAGAATTGTCGGAGAAAGAATATCAATAGTAGAAGATATTCCTGGTATTACAAGAGATCGTATTTACAGTTCAGCAGAATGGCTAAACCATGACTTTAACATAATTGATACAGGTGGTATTGAAATTGGAGATGCTCCGTTTCTTGCAGAAATTCGTCAGCAGGCTGAAGTAGCCATTGATGAAGCAGATGTCATTATCTTCATGGTAAATGGTCGAGAAGGTGTGACTTCAGCCGATGAAGAGGTTGCCAAGATTCTTTATCGTTCAGACAAGCCAGTAGTTCTTGCTGTTAATAAGATAGATAATCCTGAGATGAGAACAGATATTTACGATTTTTATGCTTTAGGATTCGGAGAGCCCGTTCCTGTTTCTGGCTCGCATGGACTAGGAATTGGTGATTTATTAGATGTAGCAGCTTCTCACTTTCCAAAACGAGAAGAAGAGAACTATGATGAAGAAACCATTTTATTCTCTTTAATTGGCCGTCCAAATGTAGGGAAATCCTCACTTGTTAATGCACTACTAGGTGAGGAACGAGTAATTGTAAGTAATATTGCGGGGACAACAAGAGATGCTATTGACACTCCTTATACAAAAGATGGTCAGGACTACGTCATTATTGATACGGCAGGAATGCGTAAAAAAGGAAAGGTGTATGAGAGCACTGAAAAATATAGTGTGCTACGTGCTTTACGTGCGATTGAGCGTTCAGACGTTGTTCTTGTCGTTCTTGATGGAGAAGAAGGAATTATAGAACAAGACAAAAAGATTGCCGGCTATGCGCATGAAGCAGGACGTGCAGTTGTGATTGTTGTAAACAAGTGGGATGCTGTTGAGAAAGATGAGAAAACAATGCAGGAATATGAGAAGAAAATTAGAGCTCATTTCCAATTCCTTGACTATGCACCAATTGTGTTTTTATCGGCAAAGACAAAACGTAGAACTCATACATTACTTCCGATGATCAATATGGCAGCGGAAAATCATAACTTACGAGTGCAAACCAATGTACTTAACGATGTTGTAATGGATGCTGTAGCTATGAATCCAACACCGACAGATAATGGGAAACGCTTGAAGATTTATTATGCTACTCAAGTTGCTGTAAAACCACCAACCTTTGCTGTTTTTGTTAATGAACCTGAACTGATGCACTTTTCTTATGAACGCTTCTTAGATAATCAAATCCGTGCAGCCTTTGGTTTTGAAGGAACTCCGATTAAGATTTTTGCGAGGGCTAGAAAATAAGAAGAGAGGGAGGATGAATATGGGGAATGTAGCTGTAGTAGGTGCCGGAAGCTGGGGAACAGCATTAGCTATTGTTCTTGCTGATAATGGGTACCAAGTACAATTATGGGGTCATAAAGAATCACAGATCGAAGAAATTAATACGAAACGAACGAATGAGAAATATTTGCCGGGCATTGAGCTTCCGGAAAATATAAAGGGATATTCGTCTTTAGAAGGTGCTCTCCAAGAGATAGATACTATTATTTTAGCGGTACCAACAAAAGCGATTCGTGAGGTAATGGCCCAAATTCGAAGTGTACTTCAAACACCTGTAACAATTGTTCATGTAAGTAAAGGGATTGAACCAGAAACGTTTAAACGGGTGTCTGAAGTCATTAGTGAAGAAATGCCGTCTGAGCTGTTAGCAGATGTGGTGGTACTTTCTGGACCAAGTCATGCAGAAGAGGTAAGTAGAAGACAGCCTACCACTGTTACGGTTGCTTGTGAGAATATGAAATCAGCTGAAAGAATACAAGACATGTTTATCAATCAGCATTTAAGGGTTTATACGAATCCCGATGTCATAGGGGTTGAAATTGGTGGAGCACTTAAAAACATCATTGCTCTTGCTGCTGGTATTACAGATGGACTAGGATACGGTGACAATGCAAAAGCGGCATTAATGACGAGAGGACTTGCCGAAATTGCAAGGCTTGGCGTTGCTATGGGAGCAAACCCTCTAACTTTCGCTGGACTTACAGGTATAGGTGACTTAATTGTTACGTGTACAAGTGTTCACAGTCGAAATTGGAGAGCAGGGAACCTTTTAGGAAAAGGTCATAGCCTAAATGAAGTCTTAGATAACATGGGAATGGTAGTAGAAGGGGTGCGGACAACTAAAGCGGCTTACCAGCTAGCTCAAAAAATGGAAGTCAGTATGCCGATTACAAATGCATTGTATGATGTATTGTTCAACAACAAGACACCAAAAGAAGCTGTAGACACCCTTATGGCTCGTGGTAAAACTCATGAGATGGAAGACCTTGCTTCAATCTTAGACCGAGCAGAAAATTAGACGAAATTTAAGATCAAGCCTAATATTTAATCACAGAATCCTCTATCCTGCATACGATATGGTGAGTCTTATGCGGAGGAGGATTTTTGTTTATGAGTTTATTTGATAACATTGAAAAGAAAACGAACATAAAAAAAGAAGATATCTTTGGTTTAGCTGACTCTGTCAAAGGTGCTAACTTTCAAGATGAACAAACAGTTCGTCAATTAATTAAGCAAGTTTCTGCCCTTGCAGGAAAGCCAGTTACGAAAGAGAAAGAAGATAAAATTGTGGAAGCTATTATTAATAACAACATGCCGATGGATATCAATACAATCGGTAAGATGTTCAAAAAATAATTTAGTATAAATAGGCTACCGTTTGATGCCATTATACTAGGAGTTGCATAGAATACTACGAAGCAAACTTTGTAATGAGCTGCTTTGTTGTATGGATATATCTAGTCGTGCTGAAGTAAGGATGCCCCCTTTACTTCAGTTTTTTGTTGTTAATTTTTCGGTTGTACATAGGATGAGGTGAAATAAGCTTTCAAAAATGATGTGGTTTTATGGTATAATATTTGTCGATTTAAGAAGGAGTGAGAGTATGTCAGATGGACTTATAAAAATGTGGTTTGCCCTTGGTGCTATGGGATTAATGTTCTTATCAGTTATGACTATTATGCTAAGTCGATATAAATTGAAAGGTGTTTTGAAGTGGATTACAGCCATATTAGCATATAGTATGATGATTATTGCGGGAATTGTCATATTATTTGTTGTATTTAGCGGACCGGTGAATGGGTAATTAAGTCTTATTCCTAGACCGCTGAAAACAGCCATAATAAATAACTTAGATAAGGCGGATCGTGATGAAAAAATATACATTTCTTTTAATTCTTTGTACTGTTCTTCTATCGGGCTGTTTATACCCGGATGACAGATTAGCACAAAACACAATCCCATATAAAGAACAACTTGTTTCCGTGCAGTCTGCCGTCAATCAATTTAAAGAGGACAGTGGTGGGTTATTGCCAATTAAAGATCGTGATATGGCTACACCTATCTATCAAAAATACCCGATTGATTTTGGGAAAGTTGTTCCTCGTTATATGGCAGAACCACCTTCTACTGCGTATGAAAATGGAGGCATTTATCAGTATGTATTAGTAGACGTGGAGGAAAATCCAACCGTCAAGCTGATTGATTTACGTCTAGCAGATGCAATAAGGGATTTAAAGACACGGATCAATATGTTTAAACAAACAAATGGAGGATATGCTCCATTAGATCAAGTGTTAGCTAGTCATATCTATACAATTGATTATGAAAAATTAGGTTATAAAGAACCACCTTTTGTGGTTAGTCCCTTCACAGGTGAAAACTTACCGTTTATTATGAGCAATGAAGGCGAAATTTATATTGATTACTCTATAGATTTATATAAGTTGCTACAAGAATCTGACCACAATTTTCAGCCTGGTGATGATATACGGCCGCTACTCTTACTAGATTCAGTATTTGTACCAGCCTTCTCAGTACCTTATACCATTAACAACAACGAACCTGTGTTTTTAGATGAGTTGGAGTAAGAAATTGGCTACTAATATGTATAAAGCGATATAGATGGCTTTATCTGAATCTCAACTCTCTAAATATAAAGCAAAAAACATTAGTCTTTGCCAATTAGAATTTATACGAAAACACTTCTTAAAAAAAATTTACTAAATTTGTCATGAACCCTTCTGATTAGAATACACTCTACAGAAGGGTTTTTGTTTTGTAAGTAAGAAAGTGAATACTTTCTTATTTGCATTGAAAGACGAACCTAGTAACGAAACTATTTGTTTTCTAGGTAAATCTTTCAAGAGTAGCTACCAAATTGTAAAATGGGACTCTTTCATTTTACAGGTGCAAATACCCTTTTATACTTATGCTTTGTTAAAGAAAAACGTAAGCCTACTACTCCACAGATGGCTTTAACATAGCAAAACATTCAAGTAGAATTCAAAAAAATTTCTACAACAATAGTCATAATTAAATAGGACAACATCATAAGATATATTGTCCTAGATTATTAGTCATTTTTGGATAGATTATTATCCCAAGAAGAAGTTTGAAGATCGGGAGGGGATCACTTGGAAAAGGTAGATATTTTTAAGGATATCGCTGAGCGCACTGGTGGCGATATATATTTAGGAGTTGTAGGTGCAGTTCGTACAGGGAAATCTACTTTTATTAAAAAGTTCATGGAATTAGTAGTTTTACCTAATATTCAAAATGAAGCTGACAAAGCACGCGCACAAGATGAGTTGCCTCAAAGTGCAGCAGGAAAGACAATTATGACAACTGAGCCAAAATTTGTACCGAATCAAGCTGTGTCGCTACATGTTTCAGATGGATTAGATGTAAATATTCGTCTAGTAGACTGTGTGGGATACACAGTGCCTGGTGCAAAAGGTTACGAAGATGAGAATGGTCCAAGAATGATTAATACGCCATGGTATGAGGAGCCAATCCCATTCCATGAAGCAGCAGAAATCGGGACAAGAAAAGTAATTCAAGAACATTCTACGATTGGAGTCGTTATCACGACGGATGGATCGATTGGTGAAATCCCTCGTAACGATTATGTTCAATCAGAAGAAAGAGTTATTAATGAACTAAAAGAGGTTGGAAAGCCATTCATCATGGTTATCAATACAGTCCGCCCTCATCACCCTGAAACAGAGCAACTTCGTCAAAAGTTGTCTGAGCAGTATGATATTCCGGTTCTAGCGATGAGCGTAGAAAGCATGAGAGAATCTGATGTATATAACGTACTTCGTGAAGCACTTTATGAATTCCCAGTGTTAGAAGTTAATGTTAACCTACCTAGCTGGGTAATGGTACTTCGTGATAACCACTGGTTACGTGAAAGCTACCAAGATGCTGTAAAAGATACAGTGAAAGATATTAAACGTCTTCGTGATGTAGATCGTGTAGTGGGTCTATTCAGCGAGTATGACTTCATTGAAAATGCCGGCTTAGCGGGAATTGAAATGGGGCAAGGCGTAGCGGAAATTGATCTATATGCACCTGATGCATTATATGATCAAATCCTAAAAGAGGTAGTAGGAGTAGAAATCCGAGGGAAAGACCACTTGTTACAACTAATGCAAGACTTTGCATATGCAAAAGCGGAGTATGACCAAGTAGCTGATGCCTTAAAAATGGTGAAGCAAACTGGTTATGGTATTGCAGCTCCAGCTTTATCTGACATGGCATTAGATGAGCCTGAAATCATCAGACAAGGTTCACGATTTGGTGTAAGACTTAAGGCTGTTGCTCCATCTATTCACATGATCAAGGTGGATGTTGAATCAGAGTTTGCACCAATTATCGGTACAGAGAAACAAAGTGAGGAGTTAGTACGTTACCTCATGCAGGACTTTGAGGACGATCCACTATCAATCTGGAATTCAGATATTTTTGGCAGATCACTGAGCTCCATTGTGCGTGAAGGTATTCAAGCTAAACTTTCACTAATGCCTGAAAATGCAAGATATAAACTAAAAGAAACACTAGAGAGAATAATTAACGAAGGATCTGGCGGTTTAATCGCTATTATCCTATAGGCTCCTGACTCCGAGAAGGGGTCTTTTTTTTGTTTGTATAGAAGAATGCATTTGGCTACTGTATCTAAAAAGATGTTATTTGCGTGGAGACAAGATTACGAACACAACTACAATGTTAAAGAATGGTGTATTCGCAAGAAAATAATACGAACTTGCAAGAAAAAAGAGAAACTAGCAAGAATGTAGTTTGAAGTCGCAAGTAAATGGAGCTGCGGCAAGAAAGTGAGATGAAATCGCAAGTATGAATAACGATCTGGCAAGAAAACTGAATAAACCCGCAAGAAGAGTTCCAACTACTCAAAAAAAACGACATGTCATTGGATTCCTGAAGAATTCAAAAGACAGGGAATTATCCAACATTGTCCTAAGTTACCAGCGGTTATGGAAAAACAACAAGCAAATGAAGATAATATAAACGACAGCGGGGAAATAATTGTTTCCTTAAATGGAGAAATATGACTAAATTTGAAAGATTTCTATGGAAATGTATTGAATTATGTCAAAATATCGTTTAATATAAGGCTTGCAGGCGATTTGCTTGCTTTTACAAGTATAGAAACTTGAAAAATTGTGAAGTAATGATAGTAAGTTGTTTATTTCACAATCACTGACTTATGTGTAATATCGCATTTGTAAAACGAAAATGAATGTGACGTATATCTCTTGTGAGACTATATGCACCGAATATCCATTTGGGAGGAGGTGAATGGCATGAACAAGACAGATCTAATTAACGCAGTAGCAGAAGCTAGTGAACTTTCTAAGAAAGATGCTACAAAAGCAGTTGATGCTGTTTTTGATTCAATTTTAGAAGCACTTAAAAATGGTGATAAGGTTCAATTAATTGGTTTTGGTAACTTTGAAGTTCGTGAGCGTGCAGCTCGTAAGGGACGTAACCCACAAACTGGTGAAGAAATCGAAATCGCTGCGAGCAAAGTTCCTGCATTCAAACCAGGAAAAGCTCTTAAAGATGCAGTAAAATAATCCTTACATACTAGGGAGAGAGAGTCGCACACTGTGCGACTCTTCTTTTTTGCCTTTTATACCACGACTATGCTAAAATCTCCTTAGACAAGGCTCTAATCAAATATCTTGTCTAAATTATTACATAAGACTTTATACTTAAACACACTGCTCATGAACATTACATTTTTTCATAGCACTTGTTTATTTGCTTTATAGAATACATACAACAACAGGAGGAACCTGTCATGTCTAATATAAATTATGAACAAATTCAACATGCAGTGAAATTAATACTTGAGGCTATTGGAGAAGATCCTAATCGTGAGGGACTATTAGACACTCCAAAACGTGTGGCTAAAATGTACGCTGAAGTATTTTCTGGACTAAATGAAGACCCTAAAGAACATTTTAAAACCATTTTTGGAGAGGATCATGAAGAGCTTGTACTAGTTAAAGACATTCCGTTCTTTTCTATGTGCGAGCATCATCTAGTACCCTTCTATGGGAAAGCCCATGTAGCTTACATTCCAAGAGGTGGAAAAGTAACAGGTCTTAGTAAGTTAGCAAGAGCCGTTGAAGCCGTTGCAAAGAGACCTCAACTGCAAGAACGCATAACTTCTACAGTTGCTGATTCAATTGTGGAATCTCTTGAACCTTTAGGAGTAATGGTTGTTGTTGAAGCAGAACATATGTGTATGACAATGAGAGGCGTTAAAAAGCCAGGTGCTTCTACCATTACATCTGCCGTTCGTGGAGTTTTTGCTGATGACATGTCTGCAAGAGCAGAAGTACTCTCTTTTATAAAGCAATAATTCAATAACTTTTTTAGAGATTGTAAACGAAACTACTTCGCGAGTGAAGGGGAGTTAACGATGAAAGAGCAAACAACTAATAACGACTTCTTTGTTATTAAAGCAAAGGAAAATGGTGTCAATGTAATCGGATTAACGAGAGGATCAGATACAAGATTTCATCATTCAGAAAAACTTGACAAGGGTGAAGTTATGATTGCCCAATTCACCGAGCATACTTCTGCCGTTAAAATTAGAGGCAAAGCTGTTATTTTGACGGCTCATGGCCAAATGGATACGGAAGTAGAATAAAAAATAAGGACTGTTCTCGTATAGATTGTTGCTTTCGTAAAAATCCCAAAAGCCGGATTTTTACTCGGTAGTACACTGGTCAGTGCTTTAAATAGAGAGAGTTGCTCTTTTCTAACAATTATCACTTTGGTCTTATAGTATTAGAAGGGATATGCTTATTATAAAATCAGTTTGAAAAGCAACAAAGTTTTAGAAAAGAGCCTAGAAAAAGATAGAAAGCAACTAAGTTTATAAAATAGCATGATGACAAAGAGAAGATTATTCTTAGTTTTGAACTTGGCAATAGCCAAGTTTTTCTACTTTAGAATCTCTTTTCCTAATTATGGTTTTTTCTGACAATAATAGAAACTATTCCGTAATTTATAGACGAATAGTTAAACAATTCCTGTGTGACTATGCTATAATGAATGGTGGTTTTAATACAATAGAGTTGTATAAGTATTTGCATAACAATAAATAGTAAGAGAAATAAGGATTTGAATGGGGACAAGGGTGATAGATGTGAGTGACATTAATAGTAAAAGTTCATATATGCTCGATAAGATCAACCAATATATTCACCATTCCTATCTTATTAAGTATCTTGAGCCACCTACAATAGATGAAGACAAGCTCTTCTTATTGATAGCAATGTGTCAAGATATGGACTTAGACGATACATTAGAGGCTTATATTATATCGACAATGCTTGTTCAAATTGCCTTAGATATACATGAAGAAGTGTCTGTAGAAAAGAAGTTGCAAAGTATTCAGCAAACGGAGCAGCAACTGAAAGTGTTAGCCGGTGACTATTATAGTGGGCTATATTACAGTCTACTTTCTAAAGTAGATGCTGTTACCATGATAAAATCAATTGCTACTTGTATTAAGCGTATTAATGAACACAAAATAAGGGTATATAGACAGGATCCTTCCTATTCAGATTCTATTACTGAAAGCCTTAGAATTATTGAAAGTGAATTGTTTATTAATATGGCGGAAACCTATCAGTTAACAAATTGGAAAACAGTCATTTCAGAGGTACTGTTACTTAAACGTATAAATAGAGAAAAAGAAAGATATGTGAAAACGGGCTTCTCTGTTATTACAGGAGATTTTAGCACTAATCATTCTAGTATGGATGAAGTGTTGGAACAGTTTGATCGTTTAGCTCAACATACACAGGATCGAATACAAACCATCCTTTCAACATCTACGTTTACGGCCGAAGTGATTAGTGGAGTGCAAAGTATTGTCAACCGGTTTAATCGTCCCGTGCATCATATAGTGGAAGAAGGGTGAAGTATGCAAGAATCTAAAGAACAAAGAGTTCATCGTACATTTGAAAAGATTTCTGGAAAATATGATCTAATGAATTCCATTATCAGTTTTCAACGACACATAGCTTGGCGTCGAAAAACTATGCAAATCATGAATGTTCAAAAGGGAGATCATGCGCTCGACCTTTGCTGTGGAACAGCAGATTGGACAATAGCTCTAGCAAATGAAGTGGGACCTGAGGGGAAAGTATATGGTCTAGACTTCAGTAAAAATATGCTAAGTGTCGGACAACAGAAAGTAGAAGAACTTCACCTGAACCAAGTGGAATTACTTCACGGTAATGCAATGGCATTACCATTCCCAGACAATTCGTTTGATTTTGTTACAATTGGATTCGGTTTAAGAAACGTTCCAGATTATATGCAGGTACTAAAGGAAATGTACAGAGTAGTTAAACCTGGTGGGAAAGCAGTGTGTTTAGAGACTTCTCAACCTGAATTACCGGTCTTTAAACAAGGTTATTATATTTACTTTCAACACATCATGCCTTTATTTGGTAAGCTTTTTGCAAAAAGCTATGAAGAATATTCCTGGTTACAGGAGTCTGCAAAAGACTTTCCAGGTATGACTGAATTAGCAACTATGTTTAAGGACGCAGGATTTACAGATGTACAAGTTAAGCCTCATACATTTGGAGTAGCTGCAACACATATTGGAATTAAACCAAGGTAGTTCTCCTGAGGTAAAATCGCAGAAAAATTTAGGTGAATTAGATGAAGTTAAATAGAATGTATTCTTTTTTGAATACGGATCTAAAAGTAATAGAAAAAGAACTTCAAGAGACGATTAAGTCTGAGCATCCTTTATTAAAGGAGGCTTCATTGCACACTTTACAGGCAGGAGGAAAGAGACTTCGTCCTGTTTTTGTGTTGCTAGGCGGTAAATTTGGTGATTATGAGCTTCAGGTCATCCAAAACGCAGCAGTTGCTCTTGAACTGATTCACATGGCGACCCTAGTTCATGACGATGTCATAGATGATGCGGACCTAAGAAGGGGACAGCCGACGATTAAAGCAAAATGGGACAATCGCATAGCCATGTATACAGGTGATTATATTTTTGCAAGATCGTTAGAACTAATTACGAATATTGAAAATCCGCTTGCTCATAAGATTTTATCTCATACCATTGTAGAAGTGAGTATAGGAGAAATTGAGCAAATTAAAGAAAAATATGATTTTAATCAACATCTAAAAACGTACCTAAGAAGAATAAAACGAAAGACTGCTATTCTAATTGCTGCAAGCTGTCAATTAGGTGCGGTGTCGACGAACGCTCCGCGTGAAATTCATGAAAAACTCTACCTATTTGGCTATTATGTGGGAATGTCTTTTCAAATCATCGATGATATCCTTGATTTTACATCGACTGAAAAGGAATTAGGGAAGCCTGCTGGTGGAGACTTATTGCAAGGGAATATCACACTTCCAGTTATCTTTGCATTAAGAGATTCTGTACTTAGGGAACAAATCGAGAGAGTTCATGAAGATATTGATCATGAAGAATTGAACACTATTATCTCTGCCATAAAAGAGAGTGATGGTATTGAGAAATCCATTCAGTATAGTGAGTGGTATTTGCAAAAGGCACTAAAAGTAATAGAAGACCTTCCAAGTAACACCGCAAAGAATGCATTAATTAACATCGCAAAGTATATTGGTAAGCGTAAATTTTAGCTTGTATTGCGAAACATGTGAAAGCGTGTTACTATTTTGTTTGGGCTTGTTTGTAAGCTTATACATAATGTAACAGGAGTGATATAAAATGGAAAAAACATTTTTAATGGTAAAACCTGATGGTGTTCAACGTAATCTAGTTGGTGAGATCGTATCTCGCTTTGAAAAGAAAGGTTTCCAACTTGTAGGAGCAAAATTAATGCAAATTCCTACTCAACTTGCTGAAACTCATTACGGTGAGCATAAAGAACGTCCTTTCTTCGGTGAGTTAGTTGAATTTATTACATCTGGACCTGTATTTGCAATGGTTTGGGAAGGCGAAAATGTTATCGCTACTGCAAGACAAATGATGGGCGCTACAAACCCTAAGGATTCAGCCCCAGGAACAATTCGTGGAGATTTCGCAGTAACTGTAGGAAAGAACATCATTCATGGTTCTGATTCAGCAGAGAGTGCAGAGCGCGAAATCAATCTTTTCTTTAAGCAAGAAGAGTTAGTAGAATACACGAAGTTAATCAACCAATGGTCTAACTAATTATATACGTAACGTTGAAGACAACTGGCTACACTAAGAGCTGGTTGTTTTTTTTGTTTAGGCTTTTTTCGTAAAGTTTGTTGCTTTCAATACTAGTTCAATGTATTCTGCATTTCATCTAGACAGTTGCTCTTTTCTAATCGATAAATACGGTAATTTATTATTAAAAGTGAGTTTTACTTCGGAAGAAATAGGCTAGAAAGCAACATAGTTTTAGAAAAGAGCCTTTGTTTAAGAGGTTATAGAAGTTATCATCGGTTGATAAATAGGCGGAGTTCATTTTAATCTTGCACGAACTCCTCTCGAGGTCAAATAACCTAGCCTTGTTCAGCACAAGATAAGTTATAACCTTAGTTTCCATCACTTCGTAATAATTAATAATTAAGGGATTAACGAGGCTAGGTCATTCCTGTATAATCAAATTAAATAATAGCCTAACCAGTAATGAGCTAAATTCATTTAACGAGGTACAAACATGTCGCAGGATTATTTAGATTTTATCACAAACGTAAAAAGGAAAACGGGCATTGATTTGGCACTATATAAAGAAGCCCAAATGAAACGAAGATTGACCTCGCTCTATGAAAAAAGAGGTTTTAAAGATTTTAATGATTTTTATAAGGCGATGACATCTGACCAAAAATTATTTGATGAATTTTTAGATCGGATGACCATAAACGTGTCGGAATTTTACCGTAATGCTGTAAGATGGAAAGTTTTGCAAGAGAAGATACTTCCCAAGTTATTAAAACAAAATAAGCGTTTGAAAGTATGGAGTGCTGCTTGTTCAACAGGAGAGGAACCATATTCTCTCGCAATGGTACTAAGTAACTTTATGTCACTTAGTGATGTTAGTATACTGGCGACTGACTTAGATAGTAATGCTATTTCAAGAGCAAAAGCAGGCATTTATCCCGAGCGATCTCTACAGGAGGTTCCACTTGATATTAAAGCGAAATATTTTCAAAAGGATGGAATGTTCTACAAAGTAGAGGATGCTGTTAAAAAAACGGTAACTTTTAAAAAGCAAAATCTTTTAGCAGACAACTTTGAACAAAACTTTGACCTAATCGTATGTAGGAATGTTATGATTTATTTCACTGATGAAGCGAAAGATGTTCTTTATCATAAATTCAGCCGAGCTCTTAAACCAGGTGGTGTTCTGTTTGTTGGAAGTACCGAACAAATCTTTAACCCACAAACCTATCAATTTGAGACAGAAGATACTTTCTTCTATAGAAAAGTGTAGGTCCTCTAAAAGAGGGCCTATTTTTTTATAAATTCTTATTTAAAGCACAACCTAAAAAATATGATTTCACAACTGAGCACTTAATAAAAATGAAAAATAAAATGGAAAAGATTACTTCTTCTACCATCTTCCTGTATACTAAAATAATTAAAAATTATCTATTCGTATACTTTAAAAGTATGTTATATTTGTATGTAATTATATTCAATACATAAAAGCTTTAAAGTGATAAAGGAGGAAATGGACAGATGAGGTATTTAACAGCTGGGGAATCTCATGGACCACAACTAACTACGATTATTGAAGGAGTACCTGCCGGTGTCCCATTAACCGCTGAGGATATTAATAACGAATTAGCGCGTAGACAAAAAGGGCATGGACGTGGTCGTCGCATGCAAATAGAAAAAGATCAGGTCAAAATTGTGAGTGGAGTTCGACACGGATATACTCTTGGCTCACCTATTACATTAGTGGTCGAGAACAATGATTGGAAGCATTGGACAAATATAATGGGAATCGAACCTACTGAACTGGATGAAGCAGATATTAAGAGGAAGGTGTCTAGACCTAGACCTGGACATGCTGACTTAAATGGCGCCATCAAATATGGTCATCGTGATATGCGAAATGTACTAGAACGCTCATCCGCTAGAGAAACGACAGTTAGAGTGGCAGCTGGAGCTGTAGCCAAAAAGGTTTTAAGTGAATTAGGCATTCAAGTAGGTGGACATGTACTTGAGATTGGTGGAGTTAAGGCACAGCCTGCTCAATATGAGAGCCTTAGCCAGCTTCAAGAGGTTACAGAAGAATCGCCTGTACGATGCTTTGATTCAACTGCTGGTGTTAAAATGATGGAAGCTATTGATCAGGCAAAACAAAATGGAGACTCAATCGGTGGTATTGTTGAGGTTATTGTTGAGGGAGTACCGGTTGGAGTTGGAAGTTACGTACATTATGATCGTAAGTTAGACTCTAAAATTGCAGCTGCTGTTATCAGCATTAATGCTTTTAAGGGTGTGGAATTCGGAATTGGCTTTAAAGCTGCTGAAGTTCCCGGAAGTCAGGTACATGATGAAATCATTTGGGATGAACAAGCAGGCTATACTCGTAGAACAAATAATCTAGGTGGGTTTGAAGGTGGAATGACAACAGGTATGCCTATTGTAGTACGTGGTGTTATGAAACCAATCCCAACTTTATATAAACCATTAAAAAGTGTTGATATTGAAACAAAGGAGCCATTTGAGGCGAGTATTGAACGTTCAGATAGCTGTGCAGTGCCTGCTGCAAGTGTGGTGGCAGAATCGGTTGTTGCATGGGAATTGGCAAATGCAATCGTTGAACAGTTTGGTCAAGATAGAATTCAATTAATTCAAGAGAATATTGAAAAGGCGAACGAGTGGGCGAGGAATTTTTAATGAATGAACTATTAATACAAACGAATTCAAAGGAATATCCTTTAATAATAGGTTCAAACATTTTTGGCCAGCCATCGTTTCTTAAATCGATTCTAAAGAACGTACCTTCCTCTATCTTAATTATTGCAGATGCAGCTGTTGCTCCCTTGTATTTGGAGCAGGTTCAGAAGGTATTTAGTCAATACGCAAAGGTTTATTCTATGGAAGTACCAAGTGGTGAAAAATCAAAGTCCATTGAGCTATTTTATGAGTGTCAAACCTTTGCAATGGAAAAAGGCCTTGATCGGAATTCCTTAATTGTTGCCTTAGGTGGAGGAGTAACAGGAGATTTAGCAGGATTTGTTGCAGCTTCATATATGAGGGGGATACGATTTATCCAAGCTCCAACTACTCTATTGGCCCACGACAGTGCTGTAGGAGGAAAGGTTGCCATTAACCATCATCTAGGTAAAAATTCCATTGGTGCCTTTTACCAGCCAGAAGCAGTGTTATATGATCTATCGTTTTTAAACTCTTTACCAGAAAGTGAATGGAGAGCGGGTTTTGCGGAACTTATTAAGCATTCATTGATCTGGGATAAGGACTTTTACCCGTGGTTGCGTAAAAATGTAGCTACGTTAAAAGATTTAAAAGGTCCAGTCCTCGAAGAAGCACTATGTCGAGCCATTAAAGTAAAGGCAGCGGTTGTCAATCAGGATGAAAAAGAAACCGGAATTCGTGCCTACTTGAATTTTGGTCATACGCTAGCTCATGGTCTAGAATCGGAGCTAGGCTACGGTTCAATAAGCCATGGGGATGCAGTTGCAATTGGAATGCTTTTTGCAATGAAGGTAAGTGAACGATTGTTACATGTAGCGTTACCAATTAATGAACTAACAGAGTGGTTTCATAAGCTTGGGTTTCCTGAATTTCCAACTACGATTGAGGCACAATCATTACTTAAGAAAATGAAAAAGGATAAAAAAGCACTAAAAGGTACGATTAGAATGTGCTTGATGAATGAAGTTGGTAGCTTAACTATAAAAGAAGTTGAGGATGAAGTGATACTGGAAATTCTTCAACAATATTATAGGGAGGGAACAGTATGATTCGTGGAATCCGTGGAGCAACAACAGTAAGTGAGAATGAGGCTGTCGAGATATTAGATAAAACTGAAATGTTGTTAAGAGAAATGGTAGAAAAGAACAATGTGGAACCCTCTGATATCGCGACGATCCTTATTACCGTAACGGATGATATTGATGCTGTATTTCCAGCTAAAGCATTAAGAAGATTAGTTGGCTTCACCTTCGTTCCTGTGACCTGTGCAAGGGAGATCCCTGTAGCAAATTCATTGAAAAAATGTATTAGAATTATGATGACTGTCAACACAAACCTTGCACCCCATGAGGTAAAGCACGTCTATCAAGAAGGTGCGATTGATTTAAGACCGGATCTAAGGTTGACAAAAGGGTCCGGATTATAATAACATGGAATTAGTTTAGTAAAAGAATAGTTTAGTTGAGTTACCTATAGAATAATAGGGTAGATGAGAATGAGTTGAGATAGTTGAGGTTAGCTGAGAAAAAATGCGATTAATTCTACCCAAAGGCTTATTTGTCTTTGGGTTTTTATATTTCCTTAAATGAATATCGTAAAAAAGTATATCCTGGGGATGATCCAGGTTATATTCACACCTCGATGTCTCTCGTTCTCCCATAACGACTAATCGTTTGGAGGAGTGAGTGAAACCATGACCACGTATAATGAAACTTCATTTTTAACAGATACAAACACCTACCGTACCATCCCTGTATTACAATCCTATTTTGTAGATACATTAACCCCTATTCAAATATTCCAAGCATTTAAGGAAGAAGCTGTTTACCTTCTTGAAAGTAATGATGAACAGTCTCCATGGTCTAATTACTCTTTTATTGGATTAAATCCATTTATTACTATAGAAGAGGTTGAAGATGAAATCCATGTCATTAATAAACAAAAAGAAGTTCTTTACCAAACAAAAGAGCTACAAAAAGCTATTCAATTTGTGAAGGAACATGTAAAGGTAAAAGAAATTGAACGTGACATTCCTTTTCGTGGAGGAGCAGTTGGATATATAGGCTATGATGCTGTCTCAACTATTGAAAAAGTTCCAAATCACGCGAATGATGATCTTCAATTAAAGAATTATCACTTATTATATTGTGAGACGATTATCGTGTACGCGCATTCTACGAAAGAAATGACGTTTATCCATTATGCACAACTAAATGGTGATGAAAGTCTTGAAGAGAAAAAGCATTCTTATCGAAAAGCAGAACAGGTGATTCAGGAATATTTTAAAACCCTATCAGAAAGGCAGTATTTACATGAGCCACTATTAAACCCTAAAGACTTTGAAGTAGATTTTACAAATGTAAAATCTAGCTATGATAAAGAAACATTTATTCAACACGTGAAAAAGATTAAGGAGTACATTTCAGCAGGTGATGTATTTCAAACGGTACTATCTCAGCGTTTTGAGATTCCGGTTAAAACAAAAGGTTTTGACCTTTATCGAGTTTTACGTTTTGTTAATCCTTCACCGTATTTATTCTATATAAAGCTTCCTGACTGTGAGATTGTGGGAAGTTCTCCAGAGAAGTTGATTCAAGTGTCAAACGGACATCTTGAGATTCATCCGATAGCGGGAACGAGAAGACGAGGACGGACAGAAGCGGAAGACCAGGCGCTAGGTGTTGAGCTTTTAAAGGATGAAAAAGAACAGGCAGAGCATTATATGCTGTTAGATTTAGCAAGAAATGATATAGGTAGGGTTGCCCAATATGGAAGTGTAAAGGTACCAATGGTAAAAGAGCTTCATTATTTCTCTCATGTTATGCACCTCGTATCAAAGGTCACAGGTGTAATAAGAGAGGATGTTGAGCCAGTAGAGGCTTTGCTAGCGTCATTCCCTGCAGGTACCGTTTCAGGAGCACCAAAGGTAAGGGCTATGCAAATTATTCAAGAGCTTGAACCAGTGGCAAGAAATGTATATGCAGGAACAGTTGCTTACATTGGTTTTGACGGGAATATAGATTCTTGTATAACCATTCGAACAGCAGTTGTTAAAAACGAAACTGCTTATGTTCAGGCAGGTGCTGGTGTCGTGGCTGATTCAATACCTGAGCTTGAATATAAAGAAACCATTAATAAGGCAAGTGCCGTCATCAAGGCAATCCAATTAGCTGAGAGAACGTTTAGTAGAGAGGAGAGAGTAAAGTGTTAAGAGATCTTTTACTCGATTGTATAGAAGGAAAAACACTTACAGTAGCTGAGGCAGAAGAGGTAATGAATGAAATAATGAGTGGGGATGCAACTGAAAGTCAAATTGCAAGTCTCCTTTCAATATTAAGGTTAAGAGGAGAAACCGTAGAAGAAATCACAGGATTTGCTAAAGCGATGCGAAGCCATATGAATACGCTAGAACTTGATGAAACAGAAGAAGTTATTGATACATGTGGTACAGGAGGGGACGGAGTATCAACATTTAATATATCAACTGCTTCTGCCATTGTTGCAAGCTCATTAGGTATAAAGGTTGCGAAGCACGGCAATCGAGCAGTCTCATCTAAAAGTGGGAGTGCCGATGTGTTGGAGCATTTAGGGATACCCATTCAATCTTCTAAAGAAGAAGCAAAAGAGGCGTTGAAGAATCACAATATGTCATTCCTATTCGCTCCGAATTATCATGCTGCGATGAAACACGCAATTGGACCAAGAAAAGAAATTGGCTTTCGTACGGTCTTCAATATTCTTGGACCTTTATCCAATCCTGCCTTATCAAAGAGGCAAGTCATTGGTGTTTATGATTCTAAGATTGCGCTAAAAATGGCAGAAACATTAAAAAGTCTTGGTTCAAAACATGTTCTTTTAGTAACAGGAAGAGATGGGTTAGATGAGATTTCCATTACAACGGATACAGATGTGGTTGAGTTGAAAGATGGTGAAATTAAACAATATACAATCCATCCAAATGACTTTCACTTACCAATTGGAACACTTTCTGATATCCAAGCCACTTCCATTGAAGACAGTGCTAAACTAATCAATAAAGTTTTTACAAATCAATCTAATGACAGTGCTAAACATACTATTCTCCTGAATGCAGGAGCAGCCATTTACGTTTCAGGTAAAGCCGCAACATTACAAGAAGGAATTGACTTAGCTAGAGAAGCGATTGATACTAGAAAAGTAATCGAACATATCCAATCGTTAGTAAGTCGTAAGGAGGCTCATCATTATGCTTAATAAAATCATTGAGGTTAAACATGAGGAAATGCTTCAGTTTAGTCTTCCTGTTCAACTGGAGGTTCCACATTTTTCATTATATGAAGCCCTCCGAAAACCAAATAGAGGCCTAGGGTTAATAGCGGAAGTGAAAAAGGCTTCACCTTCTAAGGGAGTCATTAGAGAGGATTTTCATCCTGTTAAAATTGCTGAACAATATGTGTCTGCTAAGGCAGACGCCTTATCGGTTTTAACGGACGAACAGTTTTTTCATGGCTCCAAACAGTATTTATCAAATATAAAACAGGTAGTTAATGTACCGATCCTTAGAAAGGACTTTATCGTAGACCGCAGACAGTTATTAGAAAGTAAATATATAGGAGCAGACGCCGTTTTATTAATCGGTGAAGTACTTGAACCTTTAAAACTTAAAGAATTTTATTTAGAAGCTACAGAAATCGGATTGGAATGTCTAGTGGAAGTACACTCCATTGAAACGGTAGAAGCGCTACTAAAGGAAATTACCCCTACCATTCTTGGTATTAATAACCGAGATTTATCGACTTTTAAAACAAGTGTTGAACATACGAAGGAGATCATTACGTATCTGCCAAAATCTAGTCTTGTTGTAAGTGAAAGTGGCATTCACAGTTATGAAGACCTAAGCTATGTAAAAGACGTAGGCGCTCATGCTGTCCTAATAGGTGAGGCATTTATGAGAGAAGATGACCCAGGGAAGGGAATTGAGAGGATTTTTGGAGAGGGTCACCTTGTATAAGCCTCTAGTAAAATTCTGTGGTAATAGAAGTTTTGAAGATTGGAGTAAAGTGATCTTTAGTAAGGCGGATGTCATTGGGATTATTTTTGCTGAAAGTAAACGACAAGTAACACCAGAACAAGTATCATCCTGGATCCAAGAACAGCCATTACCACAAGGGAAAAAGCTAGCAGGTATCTTTGTAAATGCAAATTTAGAAGAGATTGAAGCTGTTCTAGCCAAGGTCCCATTAGATATCATTCAATGTCATGGAAAAGAATCCCCTACTTTTTTACAAAAGCTAAAAGAAACGACAGGACTAGCGGTTTGGAAGGCTATTCACCATGACTATCAATCGTTAGATTATATGAAAGAGTTTTCCTCTATTGCCGATGGGTATGTGGTTGATACAAAATCGCCAAAGGCGTGGGGGGGAACAGGTCAAACGTTTGACTGGGAGGCAATTCCCTCTTACCTTAAAGAGGCTGATCGCCAAGGGGTACCTTGTTTTATAGCAGGCGGTATAAAAATTGAAAATATTAGTCAACTCTTACAATATCATCCAATAGGAATTGATCTGGCTTCAGGAATCGAAATAGAGGAACAGAAGAGCAGACAACTAATAAAGAATATAGAAAAAGAGGTTGAAAACTATGTTAACAACATATCCAGATAAATTTGGCCGGTTTGGTGACTTCGGTGGGAAATTCGTTCCAGAAACTTTAATGAATCCACTTGAAGAAATTGAAAAGGCACTAGAAGAAGCAAATAACGATGAATCTTTTCGTGAAGAATATCTATCCTTACTAAAGAACTACTCAGGACGTCCAACAGCACTTACATTTGCAGATCACTTAACGGAAGAGCTTGGTGGTGCAAAAATCTACCTGAAAAGAGAAGATTTGAACCATACTGGGGCTCATAAAATTAATAATGCAATCGGACAGGCATTATTAGCAAAGCGTATGGGAAAGAAAAAGATTATTGCAGAAACAGGTGCAGGACAACACGGGGTAGCTGCAGCGACCGTGTCGGCTAAGTTTGGAATGGACTGTATTGTGTTTATGGGCGAAGAGGATGTAAAACGTCAAGCACTTAATGTGTTTAGAATGAAGCTTTTAGGAGCTACGGTTGTTCCGGTTACGAGTGGTAACCGTACATTAAAGGATGCAACTAACGAAGCCATTCGCTACTGGGTAGCAAATTGTGAAGATCATTTTTATATGATCGGATCTGTTGTAGGACCTCATCCTTATCCAAAAATGGTGCGTGATTTCCAACGTATTATTGGGGATGAAGCGAGGGCACAATTTTTAGAAAAAGAAGGAAAACTTCCAGACACAGTTGTTGCATGTGTAGGGGGAGGAAGTAATGCAGCGGGGATGTTTTATCCATTTTTAGAAGATCCAGTAAAGCTAGTTGGGGTGGAAGCAGCAGGAATGGGTGTTGATACAGAGCACCATGCCGCTACAATCACAAAAGGAACCACTGGAGTTATTCATGGTTCATTAACGTATCTCTTGCAAGATGAAAATGGACAAATAACAGAGCCATATTCTATTTCTGCTGGATTAGATTATCCGGGGATTGGTCCTGAGCATGCTTATTTAGCGAGTGTTAAAAGAGTAGACTATGTAAGTGTAACGGATGATGAGGCATTAGAAGCGTTACAAATCCTAACGAAATCAGAGGGGATTTTACCAGCGATTGAATCAGCTCATGCTCTATCAAGTGCAATTAAGCTTGCAAAGGAAATGGAACCAACTCAATCGATTCTTGTTTGTTTATCTGGGCGCGGAGATAAGGACGTGCATACTCTAATGGAACGAATGGAAGGTGAGGCATAATGACTACTTCAGTGAAAAGAACAATTCCAGCTACTGAATTTTTATTTGTTCCGTTTATTGTAGCAGGATTTCCAGATGAAGATACAACAGTCGAGTTAGCTCTGATGCTACAAAAGTTAGGTGCACAAGCGTTGGAGTTAGGGGTTCCCTATTCAGACCCTCTTGCTGATGGGCCCATCATCCAAGCTGCTGCTGCAAAAGCATTAAAAAATGGAATGTCTATTAAAAGAGCGATGAATCTAGTAAGTGTAATGAGAAAAAAAGGTGTAGAAATACCAATTATACTTTTTACGTACTATAATCCTGTGCTACAATTAGGGGAAGAATCCTTTTTCGCTTTAGCGAAAGAAAATGATATTGATGGACTTTTAGTTCCAGATCTACCTTTTGAAGAGAGTGGCCGGTTACGTACAAAGTGTAAAGAAGAAGGAATGTTCTTGCTATCCTTAGTTGCACCTACATCAGAGAAACGTATTGAGATGATTGCAAGTGAAGCTGAAGGGTTTCTATATTGTGTATCCTCTTTAGGCGTGACAGGTGTACGTAAAGAATTGCATGACAGTGTCTACCCATTCCTTGAATCAGTAAAAAAACACGCGAACATACCAGTGGCAGTTGGGTTTGGTATATCAAATGCAGAACAGGTGACAAATTTATTACCTGTGTGTGATGGTGTGATTGTGGGGAGTGCTCTCTTAAAAAAGCTGTCTGAATTAGAAGCTAATATTCAAAATCCTGATACTCATGTTGCAGCATTACAAGAATTTGAGGATTATGTAAAGTCCATTATATCTCCTATTTCGGCAGTTTAAGAGAGGAGCCATTATAAATGGAAGTGAAAAAACAGCTAATATCTTTGAAACCTTATCAACCAGGAAAACCAATTGAAGAAGTCAAAAGAGAATACGGTCTAGAAAAAATTGTGAAGCTTGCATCGAATGAAAATCCATTTGGTTGTTCTCCTGCAGCAAAGGAAGCAATTAAAGAAGCAATTGAACATTTAGCATTATATCCTGATGGATATGCAACGAGCCTACGTGAAACAATTGCTAATCATCTAAACGTAGAAGCAAACCAATTAATTTTTGGTAATGGTTCAGATGAGATCATTTTAATCCTTTGCCGTGCACTATTAACACCAGAAACAAATACAGTAATGGCTACTCCTACATTCCCACAATATAAGCATAATGCTGTTATTGAGGGAGCAGAAATTAGAGAAGTTGAGCTAATAGATGGAAACCATGATCTAGAAGGCATGTTAAAGCAAATAGATGAAAATACACGAATTGTTTGGGTATGTAGTCCAAATAACCCTACTGGGAATTTAATTAAAAAAGATGATCTCTTATCTTTCATGGAGCGTGTTCCTAAAAGTACTTTAGTCGTACTTGATGAAGCGTATTATGAATATATAGATTCAGAGGAATTCTTAGAAACAGTTCCTTTGTTGCAACAATATTCAAATGTGATGATTCTTCGCACATTTTCTAAAGTATATGGACTTGCAAGTTTACGTATTGGTTACGGTATTGGGAATGCAGACTTTATCCGTCAGGTTGAACCAGCAAGAGAACCGTTTAATACATCAAGAATTGCCCAGGCTGCTGCCATTGCATCGTTAAATGATCAACAATTCGTTGCAGAGTGTCGAGCTAAAAACCGTAAAGGGCTGCAGCAATTTGAGTCTTTCTGTAACGAACAAAATCTATCCTATTATCCTTCACAAGGTAACTTCATTCTAATTGATTTTAAGACCCTACAGGGGAATGAAGTTTTCCAATACCTGTTAGAGAGAGGGTATATCGTTAGGTCCGGTAACGCACTTGGATTCCCAACGAGCATTCGAGTTACTGTTGGTACTGAGGAAGAGAATGAAGGCATTATTTCTGTATTAAGAGAACTATTGACTAAATAATAGGCGAACAAACAGGTAGGTGGTGAACCTACCTGTTTGTCTACATATTTATCGTTGTGTGGGTATTAAAGAGCCATTTGAGCTATAAACAAGAGCAGGTGATTACATGAAGAAACGAGTTTTACTTATTGGCCTCGGCTTAATCGGAGGTTCCATTGGTCTAGCTATTAAAAGAGAAAGAGATGTAACGATTGTAGGATACGATATCCAAATGGAGCGCTTAAAGCTTGCCCAGGCTCTTCATGTGGTGGATGAGACTACAACAGACTATTCGACTGAAATTAGTAAGGCAGATTATATTATTATATCCACGCCGGTTACGCAAACCGAGCAGCTACTCGTAACACTTGCTGACTTACCACTTAAGAAAGGGGTAATTATAACAGATGTTGGCAGTACCAAAACACAAATCGTTCAAAAGAGTGCGATTCTAAACCAAGACGAAGTCTACTTTATTGGCGGTCATCCCATGGCTGGTTCACATAAAACAGGGGTAGAATCCTCAAAAGCTCATTTGTTTGAGAATGCATTTTATATCCTAACTCCGAGTCCTACTACCCCAAGAGTTGCCATTGATTCTTTAAAGCACTTACTAGTTGGAACAAAGGCTCATTTCATTGAAATGACGGCAGAAGAGCATGATCAAATAGCAGGATTAATCAGTCATTTTCCACATATTATTGCAGCGAGTCTCGTTCATAATGTGGCCACTTATCAAAACGAGAAACATGATATAAGCCGACTTGCAGCAGGAGGGTTTAGAGATATTACAAGAATTGCATCCTCTAGTCCAACCATGTGGAGAGATATTCTACTACATAACCGAGAACAGTTGCTACAGCTATTCAATAAATGGATGAAAGAAATGGAAACGGTCCGTACGATGATAGAGACTACTGACGCAGATCGAATTTATGATTATTTTGAAACAGCTAAATCTTTTAGAGATGGACTTCCAAGTAAGACGAAAGGCGCCATTCCTTCTTTTTATGATTTATTTGTAGATGTTCCCGATTATCCAGGCGTAATTTCTGAAGTTACAGCCATACTGGCAGAAAACAAGATTAGCATAACGAACATTCGAATCATAGAAGCGAGAGAAGATATATACGGGGTCCTTCGCTTAAGCTTTCAAACAGAAGAAGATCGACATCGAGCAAAAAACTGCTTAGAATTAAACAAATATGAAACATACGTAACACAGTAAGGAGACTGGTTAATGATGAAGAAGGTAAATTACTTTAATTCAACGTTAAATGGGGAGATACACGTTCCAGGGGATAAATCTATTTCCCATCGTGCAGTTATGTTTGGATCTATTGCAAATGGAACCACTACAGTTGAACACTTTTTGCCAGGAGAGGATTGTTTAAGTACGATCTCATGTTTTGAAAAGATGGGGGTAAACATTCAAAGAAACGGAGAGAGCGTGACAATTCAGGGAAATGGGTTTGAAGGCTTATTGGAACCAAAAGAGATACTAGATGTTGGGAATTCTGGAACGACAACTCGACTTATACTTGGTATACTAGCAGGGCTTCCCCTTCATGCGTGCCTAATTGGTGATGCTTCTATTGCTAAGCGACCGATGAAGCGTGTGACAAATCCATTACGAGAAATGGGCGCTAAAATAGATGGAAGAGAAGACGGTCAGTTTACACCAATTTCTATCAGAGGTGGAAGTTTAAAGGGATTAACCTATCAATCACCTGTAGCCAGTGCTCAAGTGAAATCTGCTATCTTATTAGCGGGACTAAACGGTGAAGGAATCACAACCGTGACAGAACCTCATCAATCCAGAGATCACACGGAAAGAATGTTAAAAGCATTTGGTATCGATGTTCAAGTAGAAGGCCATTCTGTTTCAATTGAAGGCGGACAATCATTACAGGCTACCTCCGTTTTTGTTCCAGGTGATATTTCATCTGCGGCTTTCTTTCTAGTAGCGGGAGCTATTGTTCCAAATAGTGAGATCGTCTTAAAGAATGTAGGCATTAATCCTTCAAGAATTGGAATTATTGAAGTTCTTGAGCAAATGGGGGCAAACATTAAGGTAGAAAATAAACGTGAAGAGAATTTTGAGCCTTTTGCAGATCTGACTATTTCAACGTCTACGCTAAAAGGTATAGAAATTAGTGGTGATGTCATCCCACGTTTAATTGATGAGATACCTATTATTGCACTTTTAGCCACGCAAGCAGAAGGTATGACTGTCATTAAAGATGCTAGTGAGTTAAAGGTCAAGGAAACAAATCGGATTGATACAGTTGTTAATGAGTTATCAAAACTTGGTGCGGTCATTGAGGCTACAGATGATGGTATGATTATACACGGTAAAAAAGGAACATTACGTGGTGCTGAGGTAAATAGCCACGGTGACCATCGTATTGGTATGATGCTTGCAATTGCGTCACTTCTATCTGAAGGTGACATGTTTATTGAAGACACAGAAGCGATCGCTGTCTCCTACCCAACCTTTTTTGAACATATTGAAAAATTAGTGAAATAACGTAAGAGACTGTCAATCACCTGGTTGACAGTCTCTTTGTTCTTGTTTAGGAAATTATAAAAAAACCTAACCGGGGCGCTTGCGCCTTTTGTTCTTAGGCACCATGATTTAATCATACTTTCCTCTTTTCGCTCATAGCCTGTCATAAGGGTATATTTATGGACTAGCTTATTGAGGAGGGTTTAAAATGCCTTATGTTATTGACCGTGCCAACGTGATAAAAGAACTGGAAATTATTCAATGCTCCTTCTCTATAAAAAATAATAAAATAGAGTATATTAGACCCCATATGGACAACGTAAATTTATTAAAGATGGATGCTTCCCCATATCTATTAACCCCTGGCCATGTAATGCTAGACTTCCAAATTGAACATGTATCATCTGCTTTGGCACTTAAGGAACATGTGAAGAAACTTATAAGTAAGGGATGTACAACAATTGTGGTAACTGTCACAGCACAGTATGAGAGTGAGCTACAAGTAGCTGTTAAGAGAATAGCTCACTTAATGATTAATAGTCCCATTGATTATTGTATTGCTGTAAAAATCCCCTCCAGGGCACTTACGCCAAGTTTTATTAGGCAATGTAAAAGGCTAAAGATCCCTGTTCTGTTTGTAGAGCTACAGGAGGTAGATATGTACCAAATTGCATGGGCATGGATTAGAGATGCTCTATATCCTTATTTTCTGTCCATAGTCCCCATATGGCAAGACGAGCCTTCAAAGGGGAAGGTAAGAAGATTAACAGAGAACTGGAAAACTTTACTTCATGAGGAAAGTATTCCGACAATACCGAGTTGTCCTGCTCCAGGTGTACCACTCGAGTTAAATGTAATAAGAAAAATTGGAATCTCGCCACTAAAAGGAGAATTACGAATTGGTGGTGATTTAGATTACAATTTATATGCAGAAAAAAGCAGGGAATTTGCGAATCAGGCAGAAGTTAACTATGATATGAGTAATCCTATTATAACCGTTCAAAAGGGACGGACTATAAAAGTGAATGAACAATATTTTATCAATCCTGGCTTCGGACAAAGAATCACGGTAAAAGTACCAGGATTTTATGACTCGAGCTTTTAATTTAGGCTCTGTTCGTAAATCACAAGTTTTTTAATAGAGGGAGCAAAATGAAAACAATACAAGCAGCAATCGAACTAGTTGAATACGGAGAAGTAGAAAAAGGGTTAGCCGAACTTTCAAACTTATTACCACAAGCAACAGATGATGAGAAGTATAGTGTGGCAGAAGCCTATTATCAATTTGGATTCTTAGAAGAAGCAAAAGCTCTATTAATCTCGTTACTTGACTTATACCCAAATGAAAGTGAACTACTTCTTTTACTTGCAGAAGTTCATATTGACCTTGATGAAGAGGAACAATCAATTGAGTTATTAAGCAATGTGGAAGAAGAGGATGAAGAATATCCGAGAGCTTTGTTATTACTAGCAGATTTATATCAAATGCAAGGTCTAGATGAAGTGGCGGAACAAAAGCTTCTAAAAGCGAAAGAGTTACTGCCAAATAACGCAATTATTTCATTTGCTTTAGGAGAATTCTACTCAGGCAGAGGTAATTATAAACAGAGCATACCCTATTATGAGGGAGTCCTACAGACGGAAGAACATGTTGGAGACATAAATGTTCACTTAAGACTGGCAGAAAGTTATGCAGCTACTGGTTTATTCGAGGAGGCCTTTACTCATTATGAAAAAGGCTTAATTGATAAAGTAGAAATAGATAGTCTATTTGGATATGCCTGTGCTGCCTTTCAAGCGGAACATTATAAAACAGCAATTAATAAGCTCTTAGATTTAAAAGACATGGACCCAGCCTATAGCCCGTTATACTTAGTGCTAGCCAAATCCTATGAAGCGGAGGAACTGCTTACAGAAGCTAAAGAGGCTGTTCAGGATGGATTAAAAATAGATGAGTATAATAAAGAGTTATATGTATACGGTGGAAAGCTTGAGATGAAGGTTGGTAATTACGAACTGGCTAAAACTTACTTACTGAAAGCAAGAGAAGTAGATCATGAATCAGTAGAAGCGGCGTTTCTGTTATCTAGAATTTATATGAACGAGGGCGACTTTGAAAAGGTTGTTCCACTTGTTGAGGCTGCAATGGAAACAGGGGATGAAGATCCTCAACTAATTTGGGACTTAGCCACTGCAAAGAAGGAATTAGAAGAATATTCAGATGCATTAAAACACTACCATAGTGCATATACTTTTTTTAAAGATCAACCAGATTTCTTGGAAGAATATGGACGTTTTCTCTTAGAGGAAGGGTTAACAAAGGAAGCATTAACACAGTTTATGCATTTACTCAGCATAGACAAAACCCGAATTGATATCGAAGAGCTAGTATTACAGCTAGAAAATGACCTGTAAGCAAGAAGGAGTTTCATTTAAGAGTGGTGAATCTTAAAAGTAAGGCTCTTTTCTAAACTTTGTTGCTTTTCAATCTTATATTTCAGTAATTTTCACCATATTTAATATGAGTAACTGATTTTTAAAAGTTAGAAAAGAGCACAACTCTCTAGATTTAAAGCAGAGACTTTGTGCTACCAAGTAAAAATCCGGCTTTTGGGATTTTTACGAAAGCAACAATCTATATGAAAACAGCCTAAAGTAAATAAAGCACTTAAACTCATTAAGAACAGAGGAGGGACAACAATGGCAACCCCTGTATCTGTAAATGAAAAAAAAGAATTTATTCGTTGGTTTCTAAATAATTATCAGCTAAAAAGAAGAGAGTGTGTATGGATTCTCAATTACTTAATGAGTCATGATCAATTAATGAAAAAAGTACACTTTGTTGAACAGGCTCAGTACTGCCCAAAAGGAATTATCATGTCAACACACTGTGTAGATGATGTGCCTTTCCGATTTTATAAAGAGAATGTCATGACTACTGATGCTGAAAAATCATTTCATGATATCCGACTGAATCGTGAGGAAGACATATACATTCAGTTAAACTTCCGAGAATCCTTTCACTCCTCTCATTATGTCCTCGTCCTAGAGGATAACCCGTTTATGCCAAAACATCTAGGAATTAGCGATAAGGATAAAAAACTGGCAGAGAAGTTTCTCGAAGAATCAATCTTTACCTTCCAACGAGATAAGCTTCTTACCTTGATTGATAAGGCTCTTGATAAGCAGGATCAAGAGGAGTTTATTAGATTGACGGAATTGTTAAACCGACTACACTAGTTATATCGTACGAGTTACTCGTTTTAGCAAACTCAGAAAATACAAGCGTTTACACGGAACACCTTGCGTTAGCAAGGTGTTTTTTTTTGTTGGCGAAAGTAAATGGAGAGAAGTCGCAAGTAAAAGTAGTGAAGTAGCAAGAAAACAGATGAAAGTCGCAAGAAAAGAAGTCGAGGATGCAAGAAAATAGGGAGAGCGCAAGAAAACGAAGTGAAGTTGCAAGAAAACAGATGAAAGTCGCAAGTAAACAGATGAAAGTCGCAAGAAAAGAAGTCGAGGATGCAAGAAAATAGGGAGAACGCAAGAAAACGAAGTGAAGTTGCAAGAAAACAGATGAAAGTCGCAAGAAAAGAAGTCGAGGATGCAAGAAAATAGGGAGAACGCAAGAAAAGGAAGTGAAGTCGCAAGAAAACAGGTGAAAGTCGCAAGAAAAGAAGTCGAGGATGCAAGAAAATAGGGAGAGCGCAAGAAAAGGAAGTGAAGTCGCAAGAAAACAGATGAAAGTCGCAAGAAAAGAAGTCGAGGATGCAAGAAAATAGGGAGAACGCAAGAAAACGAAGTGAAGTTGCAAGAAAACAGATGAAAGTCGCAAGTAAACAAGCTAAGGACGCAAGTAAATAGAAAGTCCACACAACCAAAATAGATAAAATTCCCAAACAAAATCGACTAGTTAGAAACTACAACAAACTACCTCAAGCAAAAAATCCAAAAACCATCTCCAATCGCACACAAAATAACAAAATTAGAACATTTTGTGAACGAATGTAAAGAAATGCCACTAATCATGAATGGACTAGTTGATAGTGGATGAAAATATAGAGAGAGTATGGTTTAATAAAATCGAGACTTCTATAGGGAGGGTTACGATGAAGTGGATAACAGCTGACGCAGATTTATACTTACAGTCAAAAGAGTATGTAGACACAGTGATTATACCTCTCATTCCAATTTCGACTGGTACCCAAATGAAAAACATTGTATTAAATGGTGAATTTATTTCTATTCTTACAAATGAATTGGAAAGACAGTTTAAAGGAAGAGTTTTTTTGATCCCACCATTTACTTACTTAAAAGATGATCAGCAGCTTGAGAAGGAGTTTTCAAGGCTGATAGAATGGAAAAATTCCTTAACAGGTCAAGATTTTAAACATGTTGTTTATATAACAAGTGATGCTAGTTGGCAGCAATTCGAAAATGAGATGGGAAAAGCGTTAATTTGGCTTCCAGCAGTTCCTTTAGAACATGTTGATTCGAAAGTGAAGCAGCAAATTATGACAGACCAAATCCAACAAATTGTACCATTATTGTTATCCGCATGGAGGAACTAGCAAGATAATACATATTAGACTGCTATAATGATAATGATATTATTGACCTGATATCAATATTGATATATCATGAGTATGTCCTAGTTTTATAAGTGTTAAAGTTTGTCCGAACGGACTTAGCTTCGTATAGAGGGGGGAAAATGATGAGTGAGAAAAAGCATCGGGTTTCAAGACGTCAATTCTTAAACTATACCCTTACTGGTGTTGGTGGATTTATGGCTGCAGGTATGCTTATGCCAATGGTTCGTTTTGCTTTAGATCCGGTTTTACGTCCTGCAACTGAACAGGATTTAGTTCCTGTTGCCAATGTTGAGGATATTACAGCGGAACCTCAACGCTTTGACTTTAAAATTGACCAAGTTGATGCTTGGTATAAGTCAGAAGAGCCAAAATCAGCTTGGGTATATAAAGAAGGCGATAAGATTGTTGCATTATCACCTGTTTGTAAGCATCTAGGCTGTACAGTAAACTGGAATTCAGATCCAGCAAATGAGAATAAGTTCTTCTGTCCATGTCACTATGGACTGTATGAAAAGGACGGTACAAACGTACCAGGAACTCCACCTCTAGCACCATTAGATGTTTATGTGTCTGAAGTAAAAGACGGGAAATTATACTTAGGAAAAGCAAAACCAAGAGGGGAGGCGTAATACATGTTAAACAAGATTTATGATTGGGTAGACGAACGTTTAGATATTACGCCGATGTGGCGTGATATTGCGGACCATGAGGTTCCAGAACACGTTAACCCTGCTCACCATTTCTCGGCATTTGTTTACTGTTTTGGAGGATTAACATTCTTCGTTACAGTAATTCAAATTCTTTCTGGAATGTTCCTAACGATGTACTATGTTCCAGATATTAAGAATGCGTGGGAATCTGTATATTACTTGCAAAATGAAGTGGCTTTCGGACAAATTGTTCGTGGAATGCATCACTGGGGAGCGAGTTTGGTCATTGTTATGATGTTCCTACATACTCTTCGTGTATTCTTCCAAGGTGCTTATAAGAAACCACGTGAATTAAACTGGGTTGTAGGAGTTCTAATTTTCTTTGTAATGTTAGGACTTGGTTTTACAGGATATCTATTACCTTGGGATATGAAAGCATTATTTGCTACAAAAGTAGGGTTAGAGATTGCCGCTGCTACACCGTTTATAGGTGGAATGTTAAAAACATTACTAGCAGGTCACCCTGAAATTGTCGGTGCACAAACATTAACACGTTTCTTTGCCATTCACGTGTTCTTCTTACCTGGTGCTTTACTAGGATTAATGGGAGCTCACTTTGTCATGATTCGTAAACAAGGTATTTCTGGACCGCTTTAATATTAAAATTGTTAAAAAATCTTCTTAAAAATACGAAGAAAAAATTTGCGGGAAATTGGTTTAGTTTAATTTGAGATTTTTCGAGATTTTTTCCACCTAGAAAAAAGGAGGGGAAATGAATGCATCGTGGTAAAGGTATGAAATTTGTTGGGGATTCACGTGTACCTGCTGAAAGGAAACCTAATATCCCTAAGGATTACTCGGAATTTCCAGGAAAAACAGAAGCATTCTGGCCAAACTTCTTATTAAAGGAATGGTTAGTAGGTTCTGTGTTTCTAATCGGATTCCTTTGTTTAACTGTTGCTCATCAACCACCACTAGAGCGTGTGGCTGATCCGACAGATACAGGTTATATTCCATTACCTGACTGGTACTTCTTGTTCTTATACCAACTTTTAAAATATGAGTTTGCAGCGGGACCGTACACGGTCATAGGTGCGATTATTATGCCGGGTCTAGCATTCGGAGCATTAATGTTAGCACCTTTCCTAGATCGTGGACCAGAACGTCGTCCTTCTAAGCGTCCGATTGCTGTTGGTATGATGCTTCTAGGGGTTGCAGCAACTATATTCTTAACATGGGAATCAGTTGTTCAAACTGACTGGGAAGCGAAGGCTGAAATGGGTAAGATCGTTGAAGAGGTTCCAATTGACACGGAAGCAGAGGGCTACGCAATTCTTGAAGCTCAAACTTGCTTATCCTGTCATGGTACGAACTTAGCAGGAACAGCTGCTGCACCAACTTTAATCGGTACCGGTTTAACAGCTGAAGAAATCGCTAATATCGCTGTTAATGGTCAAGGCGGTATGCCTGCTGGTATTTTTAAAGGCACTGATGAAGAACTACAAAAGCTTGCAGAGTTTGTAGTTTCAATTGGTGAAGAATAATATAGAGATGAAAAAGCTGACGAATACGTCAGCTTTTTTTACTAAGGCTGTTTTCGTATAGATTGTTGTAAAAATCCCAAAACCCGGATTTTTACTTGTTAGTACAAAGTCTCTGCTTCAACTCTAGATACTTGCTCTTTTTAACCTTTAAAAAATCAGTTTAATCATAGTAATATGGCAAAATTGCTGAAATATAAGATTGAAAAGCAACAAAGTTTTTGAAAAGAGCCTTTACTAATTATCGAATAGGGAGGAAAAGGGATGGTAAAATGGTTTCAATTGTTCCTAGGTCAACGTTGGGTTCTGTGGACATTATTGATCATCAATCTAGCAGGAACAATTTACGGTTATAAATGGTATGGATGGCAACTAGCTGACACTCCCTCCATTTTCTTACTATTTGTTCCGGATAGTCCAACAGCAAGTTTATTTTTTGTGTTTGTGCTCGTAGCGTTTCTTCTTAATAAAAACTGGCCCATATTTGAGGCTCTTGCCATTGTGACGTTATTTAAATACGGTATATGGGCAGTAGTAATGAATCTTTTAGTTCTATCCATTCAGGGAGAACTACCATGGCAAGGTTACATGCTAATTGCTTCTCATGCTGCAATGGCGATTCAAGGACTACTTTATGCGCCCTATTATAAAATGAAGGCTTGGCATTTATTGCTAGCTGGAGTATGGACATTACATAATGATATCATTGATTACGTCTTTTTTATGTATCCGAGGTATAGACTGGATGATTATATCCCATACATTGGTTATTTTACGTTTTGGTTGAGCTTAGGATCACTTCTAATAGCCTACATTCTTTGTATTCGAAAAAATAGAACACAATTAACATTATAATGGTCTACTCTTGTCCACCCTCTCATACAATTTTATAAGTAGTAAGGGGAGGGACAAGTATGAGTAGATGGATAATGGTAGTAACTATGGTTCTAGTATTAATAACACCTTCAATCGGACTAGCAAATCATACAGATAATTGGGAAAAGCTTGATATTATAACGGATCAAGCCCTTCAACTAGTGAAGCATCAAAAATATAGTGATGCAGAAAAGCTACTTTCTTATTTCTCAGATCAGTTTTCGAAAGAAACAATACATGATAATGCTTTCACGATGGATGAGATTAGGATTATCTCGACTTCTAATGATGAGGCTAGAAGGATACTAACTTCTGAAACGATAACTCATGAGGATGCCATTAAAGTAGTGACAAAATTCCGCCTTATTGTAGACGCTATTAAATCTGAGCATCAACCATTATGGGCAGAGATGGAAACCTCCGTTATGACAACCTTCCATTCACTAAAAGAGGCAGTAAATGCAGGTGATGTTGAAGTCTTTCAGCAGGAACTTAATGTTTTTCTAGGAAAGTATGACATCATTTATCCTAGTGTTAAGCTTGATCTTGATGTCCAACAAACTGAGAAAATAAATGCATATGTGACGTATATGGATCAATCACGTGACGAACTGTTAGAGCATGAGTCTAGGATGGAGCATATGGAAGTTATGGAAGATGAACTAATTCGTATGTTTAAGCAAATGAAAGAGGATGATGCGGATCCTTCATTGATCTGGGTGATGATCTCAACAGGAAGTATTATAATCGTTACATTATCTTACGTAGGCTGGAGAAAATATAAGGGAGACAAAGAAAAACAAGCAGCTAGAAGAAGGCTAAATGATTGACACCACTATATGTCTTGCTTACAATTAAGATAATATTATAATGTTTTTTATGGAGGATGACTTATGGGCTTTATCATTTACTTCGCGTTAATCATTATCATTCCGCTTTTTGCTCAGATGAAAGTAAAAAGTGCTTACAAGAAATACTCAAAGGTAACTGCTTCATCTGGGATGACGGGGGCACAAGTAGCCAGAAAAATTTTAGATGATAACGGTTTATACCATGTAGGTGTTGAAGAAACTCCAGGAACTCTATCGGATCATTATGATCCTCGCTCCAAAACGGTTAGATTATCAACAAATAACTACTATGGTAATTCTATTGCAGGCGCTGCAGTAGCAGCACATGAGGTTGGACACGCAATTCAAGATCAGCAAGAATATGCTTTCTTACGTTTCCGACATGCACTAGTACCAGTTGCTAATATTGGATCTAATTTTTCTTGGATTTTGATTCTTATCGGTTTCTTTGCTAGCATTAGTGGGCTAGTATTACTAGGTATTGTTTTCATGGCAGCAGCGGTATTATTCCAACTTGTAACACTTCCTGTTGAATTTGATGCATCAAACCGTGCTATGAATGAAATTGTGTCAGCGGGTATTATTAGGAATGATGAAGAACGCGAAACACGTAAAGTATTAAATGCAGCGGCATTAACTTATGTTGCAGCAGCTCTAGTTGCAGTTTTAGAATTAGTTCGTTTAGTCCTAATCTACACAGGGATGCAAAGCGAAGATTAATAAAAAAATCCTACTTGATATGTTTTCAAGTAGGATTTTTTATGTATTCATTTTGTTTACTCTTCCCGAAGCGGTTTCTTATTTTCATCGAGAGTAAAGCCTTCTCCTAGGACATCATGAACATCTGATACAGCTACGAAAGCATGTGGATCAACATAAGTAATAATATTCTTTAACTTAACGATTTCATTACGACCTACTACACAATAAAGTACTTCCTTTTCTTGTCTTGTAAATGAACCCATCCCACGTAAAATCGTGACTCCTCGTTCCATTTCATGAAGAATTTTCTCAGCAATTTCATTATTTTTTTCTGAGATGATTGTAGCCCCTTTTGCTGAATATGCCCCTTCTTGCATAAAGTCAATAACCTTTGCACCAATGAAGACGGCGACAAGCGTATACATTCCTTGACGATAAGAAAGGTATGTAATAACAGATAATGCAATAATACATAAGTCAAATAAAAACATGGTTTTTCCCATACTCCAACCAATATACTTCCGCGCTAGACGTGCAATAATATCAACTCCACCAGTTGTACCACCGTAACGGAAGATGATTCCTAATCCTACCCCAATAAAAATACCGGCAAATAAAGCAACCAATGTTATATCATTTTCGAGTTCAAAATTAACTGGAAACTTTTGAAATAGCCATAGATATCCAGATACGCTAAATGTACCAATCATTGTATAAATAAACGAAATTCTTCCGAGTATTTTCCATCCTATAAAAAATAATGGGATATTTAGAAGTAAGTTTGAGATTGCAGGGTCAAACTTAAATAGGAAAAAAAGTAATAAGGTAATACCGGTAAACCCACCCTCAGCAAGGTGATACTGCATATTAAAATTGACTAGTCCAAACGAAAAAATGGCTGATCCAAGTAGAATGAAGAAAATATTTACAAATCTAATTCTTCCAAACATATTAAGCCTCCAGTTTTAATTTTCCAATCCGTTACAAATTATAGACGATACGTTGTAGAAGGGCAATTTAACTTTGTAATTTTAATATTTGTCAAATCACGTTGTTTTAGCTAACATGGAAGAAGAAAAATATGAGGTGAAGACTTATGGCGAAAACCTTGCAAGAACTTCAAAAAGAAGTAGATGAATACATAGGGCAGTTTAAAGAAGGTTATTTTAGCCCGTTAGCGATGCTAGCACGGTTAACAGAGGAGTTAGGTGAGTTAGCAAGAGAGGTTAATCATTATTATGGTGAGAAGCCGAAAAAGTCAACAGAGGAAGAAAAGTCAATGGAGCAGGAAATTGGGGATATGCTCTTTGTACTTACTTGTCTTGCTAATTCGTTACAAATTGACTTAGAAGAATCTCATAACTTGGTTATGAAAAAATTCAATACACGAGATAAAGATCGTTGGACTAAAAAAGAAGAGTAGGAGTGTTAAAATGAATGAAATAAAAATTGTGATAGCAGGACCAAGAGGTAGAATGGGTAAGGAAGCTTTACACTTAATTCATACTACACCACATTTTAGCTTGGTTGGAGCAGTAGATCGCATTAACGGAGGTAAACTTATATCCGATATTGAAGGCTTACCTGCATTAGATGCACCTATCTATGAAGACCTTGAAACTTGTTTACAACAAGTAAAACCAGACGTACTTCTAGATTTAACGACTCCTGAAATTGGAAGAAAGCATACGAAACTTGCGCTTGAATATGGAGTTAGACCTGTAGTAGGAACAACCGGTTTTTCCGCACAGGATTTAACCGAGCTTCAAGATCTAGCTGAACAAAAGGAATTAGGTGCTATTATTGCACCAAATTTTGCTATTGGTGCCGTTTTAATGATGAAGTTCTCGCAAATGGCCGCTAAATATTTTCAAGATGTCGAAATCATTGAGCTTCACCATAACCAAAAACTAGATGCGCCAAGTGGTACAGGGATCAAGACAGCTGAAATGATTGCAGAAGTGAGAGAGAAAAAACAACAGGGGCATCCTGATGAAAAAGAACACATAACAGGAGCAAGAGGTGCAGATTTTGAAGGAATTCGATTACATAGTGTTAGGTTGCCAGGCTTAATTGCACATCAAGAGGTTTTATTTGGTGGGGATGGACAAACATTAACTATTCGTCACGATTCCTATAACAGAGAATCGTTTATGTCTGGCGTACAACTAGCGATTGAAACCGTAATGAAAATTGATCTGCTAGTGTACGGTTTAGAAAACATTATGGAATAGAGGGGAAACCATGAAAATTGCTTTAATTGCTCATGATAAGAAGAAGCCAGAGCTCGTTCAATTCTCCATTGCCTATAAGACAATCTTTGAACAGCATGAATTATATGCAACAGGTACGACGGGACTGAAAATAACGGAAGCAACAGGTCTTTCCATCACTCGTTTTAAATCTGGTCCCCTGGGAGGAGATCAAGAGATCGGCTCACTTATCGCTAAAAATGAAATGGATGCTGTTTTCTTCTTCAGAGACCCATTAACAGCACAGCCTCATGAACCTGACGTGACGGCACTCATTAGACTTTGTGATGTTTACAATATTCCTTTGGCAACAAATATGGGGACAGCTGAAATTTTAATTAATGGGATTAAACGAGGCGATTTTACCTGGAGGAAGATTGTACATGACCAGTCCTAATGAAAAGCTTGATATTTTGGCATTTGGAGCACATGCCGATGATGTAGAAATTGGTATGGCAGGAACCATTGCCAAATATACTAGTAAAGGTCTAAAAGTCGGAATCTGCGACTTAACGGAAGCTGAGCTTTCTTCAAATGGAACAGTTGAAATTCGCCATCAGGAGGCAAAGCGAGCGGGTGAAATATTAGGAATTACGTTGAGGGAGAACCTACAGTTACCAGATCGTGGCTTATTTATGTCTCAAGAGTATATTAGGAAAATTGCCTATATCATCAGAAAATATAGACCTACCTACGTGTTTGTGCCATATGAAATAGATCGACATCCTGATCATGGTCGATGTGCCTCATTGGTTGAGGAGGCTGTTTTTTCAGCGGGGATAAAAAACTATGAAGTGAATGACTCTCTTCCATCGCATAAGATTTCACATTTGTTTTATTATGTCATCAATGGATATCACGTACCGACTTTTTTAATGGATATTACCAACACGATGGATACAAAAATTCAAAGTTTACGAGCTTATGAAAGTCAATTTACAAAAAGAGCTGGAAGTGTAGATACACCATTAGTGAACGGATATATAGAAAACATACTGAGTAGAGAAAAACTGTATGGACAAGAAGCAGGAGTCGCGTATGCGGAAGGCTTTATCAGTAAAAAACCGTTCCTCATAGGAAGTGGGTTGTTAGGGGAGAACAAATGAAGTTGAAAATTGGTATTACATGTTATCCAACTGTCGGGGGGTCTGGTGTGATCGCCACCGAACTTGGAAAACTACTAGCAGAAAAAGGTCACGAAATCCATTTTATTTCTTCAAGCCTTCCGTTTCGTTTGAACAAGGTATATTGCAATATATATTATCATGAGGTACAAGTTAATCATTATTCTGTTTTCCAATATCCACCTTATGATTTAGCATTGGCAGGTAAGATGGCAGAAGTAATAGACCGTGAAGAGTTAGATTTACTACACGTACACTACGCAGTTCCTCATGCCGTTTGTGCTGTACTTGCAAAACAAATGGCAAAGCGGGATGTGAAAATTGTTACAACATTGCATGGAACGGATGTAACCGTATTAGGCTATGATCCATCAATGAGTGACTTAATAAAATTTGGTATAGAACGCTCAGATGCCGTAACGGCAGTCTCTAAATCTTTAATTGAACAAACGTATGAAATGCTAGAACCTGATCAACACATCACGCCGATTTATAACTTTTTAGATGAACGTATTTATTATAGAAAAGATTCAAATGCCTTAAAGGAAGCGTACGGGATTAAATCTGAAGAAAAAGTAATTATACATACTTCTAATTTTAGAGCTGTAAAAAGAGTGACAGATGTCATCTTAGCATTTGAGCAAATTGAAAAACATATTCCGTCTAAGCTATTATTAGTTGGCGATGGACCAGAATTGACAGTTGTAAATAAGCTGGTGAAAGAAAAAAATCTAACTGAAAAAGTGCTTTTCCTAGGGAAGCAGGATAAGCTTGAAGATTTATATTCAATGAGTGATTTAAAGCTACTCTTATCTCAAAAAGAAAGCTTCGGCTTGGTGCTATTAGAAGCGATGGCCTGTGGTGTGCCTTGTATTGGCACAAGAATTGGTGGAATTCCCGAAGTGATTGTAGATGGAGAAACCGGGTACTTGTGTGAGCTTGGGGATGTGAATATGGTCAGTGATCGAGCTATAACATTACTTTCTGACCCAGCCCTTCATAAGAGAATGTCTATAAATGCGGAGAAACGTGTTAGGGAAGAGTTTAGTTCAACTAAAATACTGCAGCAATATGAAGAAATATATACTCAAACATTATCGAAATAGTGGATGTGGTCTTGGTGAAAGAAGTTTTTGAGAAACCTTATAAGATAGTACGGAGATTAACGGAAAAAGGATATCAAGCTTATTTTGTCGGAGGGGCGATTAGGGATACGATCATGAATCGCCCGATTGGTGATATTGATATATCGACGTCTGCCCTTCCAGAGCAGGTTATGGAGCTTTTTCCTAAGACCATACCCGTTGGGATTGAACATGGGACTGTTGTGGTGATGCTGGAGGAAGAGGCGTTTGAAGTAACAACCTTTCGTAAAGACGACGAATACCTTGACCATAGAAGGCCAACGAATGTCCAGTTTATCGATTCACTACTAGAGGACTTAAAGCGGCGTGACTTTACAATGAACGCCATCGCTATGAATGAACACGGACAAATTTTTGATCCGTTTCATGGACAAGCTGCAATTAAGGAAAAGAAGATTCAAACAGTTGGGGTTCCTCATGAACGTTTTCAGGAGGATGCTCTTCGAATGGTAAGAGCAATTCGTTTTCATAGTCAGCTTGCCTTTGACATTGAACAAGAGACTCTTTTGGCAATTAAAGCTAATGCAAATTTGTTACATCATATTTCCATAGAGCGGATCTCAGTCGAATTGGAAAAAACTTTATCTGGTATAAATTGTAAGTCGGCCATGCAACTACTAGCGGAGACTGGCCTTTCAGAACAGATTCTAAGCTTGATATCTTATAGGGATCAACTTCAACACTGGCCAAACATCCACAGCAACTTGTTAAAAACAAGAACAGAAAAATGGGCATTACTTTGCACGGTATTAAAGGTGAAAGAAACAGAGTGGTTTTTAAAGACTTGGAAATTACCAACTAGACTTATAAAAGAAGCCACTAGTATGGTCTTAGGCCTTGAAGAGATTCAGGCTACAGGATGGACTAATCTACTTATGTACAAGCTTGGAGAGGAGCTTACCATTTCTACAGAACGTCTACGATTAATACAGCTAGGACAACTAGATGAAACCGAAGTAAGTAAACGGTTCGACGCATACAAAAAATTACCTATATATGATAAATCAGATCTTGCTGTTAACGGGCACGAATTGATTGAGATGGTAGGTCAACCTCCTGGCCCTTGGGTTAGTAAAGTTTTAAGTAAGATGGAACATGATATATTAGTTGGTAAGTTGGACAATCAAAAGGAATTAATAAAGGAGTGGCTCAATACGTGCAATCAGCTTTAAGGGAGAGACTATTAGAGGTTTTTACCCATGCTGAAGGAGAGTTTGTTTCAGGGCAAAGACTTAGTGAGGTGCTTGGTTGTTCACGAACAGCGGTATGGAAACATATCGAGGACCTTAGAAAAGAAGGATACGAGTTAGAAGCTGTTAAGAGAAAAGGCTATCGTATCACCATGAAACCTGAGAAAATTACATCAAATGAAATTCAGCTTGGATTAAAAACCAAATTTTTAGGGAGAAATATTCATTACGAGGAAACAGTAAGTTCCACACAAAAAATTGCCCATAAATTAGCCTATGAAGGTGCTGTAGAAGGAACTATTATAGTGGCAGAAGAACAAATTGCAGGTCGAGGACGCTTAGACCGAACTTGGTATTCTCCAAAGTATACTGGAATCTGGATGAGCATCATCTTGCGTCCTGCCATTCCGTTACCACAGAGCCCACAACTAACGCTCTTAACAGCTGTAAGTATGGCTCAAGCGATTCAAGAAGTAACAGGATTAGAGCCCGAGATAAAGTGGCCAAATGACATCCTTTTTCATCAAAAGAAGGCAGTAGGAATCCTTACAGAGTTACAAGCTGAGGCTGATCGAATCAATTCTATCATTATCGGAATTGGAATTAATGTAAACCAGGTTGAAGATGACTTCCCAGAAGAACTGCAGGAAAGAGCAACTTCACTTCGTATTGAAGGAAAGAAAAAAATAAATCGAGCGGAACTGATTCAGGTTATTCTAGAGAAGCTTGAAAAACTCTACGAACACTACTTACAGAATGGATTTTACCCAATAAAACTACTATGGGAAGCATATGCCATTAGTATTGGGAAAAATATAATTGCTAGCACGCTAAATGGAAAAATCCACGGAGTTGCAGTTGGAATCACGGATGAAGGTGTCTTGATTATTGAGGATGAAGACAGAAAGAGACATTATATTCATTCTGCAGATATTGAAATTAGATAAGTAATTTTAAGTGAAAGCAATAGCCTAAAAAAGTAATACTTGTTATAATGAATTCGGGTAGTATCCAAAAATAGGAACTACACCAGTGAAGGAAGTCTTATGAAAATTAATCTGCCTTGATCCATATGGACTAGGACAGAGGGATGAATGAAACCGAAAAGTGCTATGTTTATTATCCTTCTCTCCAATAAGAAGGATTTTTTTGCTATTTATCAGCAAAAAACATCACGATTCTCATTCTCGTCGGTTTATTCATTACCTCTATTAAAGGAGGAGAATGAATGAAACAAACAACAGATTTTATTAAAATGAAGCGAGAAGAAAAAAAAATTGCCATGTTAACTGCCTACGATTTTCCAACTGGTAAACTTGCTGAGCAAGCTGGAGTTGATCTAATTCTCGTAGGTGACTCGTTAGGGATGGTTGTATTAGGATATGATAGTACAATCCCAGTAACAGTTGATGACATGATTCATCACACAAAGGCAGTAAAGCGCGGCGCAATGGACACGTTTATTGTGACGGATATGCCGTTTATGTCCTATCATATTTCCAAGGAAGATACATTAAAAAATGCAAAGAAAATATTTCAAGAATCAGGGGCACATGCACTTAAACTTGAGGGAGCTGGAGAGGTAGTTGAGCTAATACGTTTATTAACGAATGCTGGTATACCGGTGATGGCTCATTTAGGTCTTCAACCTCAATCAGTGGCGGTTTTAGGCGGTTACTCTGTTCAAGGAAAAGATGCGGAAAGTGCAGCACGTTTACTAGAAGATGCCAAGAAATGTGAAGAAGCTGGTGCTTTTGCAGTTGTATTAGAATGTGTGCCGAAGCAGGTAGCGGAACATATATCCTTAAATATATCTATTCCTACAATTGGAATTGGAGCAGGTAATAAGACAGACGGACAAGTTCTTGTTTTCCATGACTTAATTAAATTTGGAGTTTCTAGAGTTCCTAAGTTTGTTAAGACTTATATGGATAGTAATGAAGAAATAAAGAGAAGTGTCGCTCAGTATATTGCAGATGTAAAAACAATGGATTTTCCTTCTGATCAACATTCCTTCACCATGAAGGAAGAAGAGCTAGTTCATTTGTATGGAGGAAAGAAGTAGTGGAAATTATTACAAGCGTTAAAGATATGCAGAATAAGGTAATGTCCTTGAAAAACCAGGGGAAAACGATTGGGTTTGTACCAACCATGGGATTTCTTCATGAAGGACATTTAACATTGGTAGAAAATGCTCGTGAAAAATCTGATTATGTTGCGATGAGTATTTTTGTTAATCCTCTACAATTTGGCCCAAATGAGGATTTTGAAAGATATCCACGTGATATTAAAAGAGACGAGCAGCTTGCCCGACAAGCTGGGGTTGATTTGTTATTCTATCCAAGTGTAGAAGAAATGTATAAACATAATAGGACATTTAAGCTATCAGTTGAGAATAAAGTAGATATACTTTGTGGTAGTAAGCGGCCAGGCCATTTTGACGGTGTGGCAACGGTTCTTATTAAGCTATTTAATATTGTCCAACCGACCTATGCATATTTTGGAATGAAAGATGCACAACAAGTTGCGGTTGTTTCTTCATTAATTGATGAGTATAATTTTCCAATTGAACTAATTCCCGTGGAAACAGTTCGGGAAAAGGACGGCCTTGCAAAGAGCTCGAGAAATGTCTATTTAACAGACGAAGAGAGAAAACAAGCGGTCGTCATTTATCAATCACTTCAATTAGCGAGAGAACTGATTGAAAAAGGAGAGACAAATCCTGAAGTGGTACAGGCGGCAATGGAGGAGTATATAAAAAGTCATTCATCAGCTGTAATTGATTATGTTGAGATCTACTCTTTTCCAGACCTGAAAACGTTAACAACTTTATCTGGATTGGTTTTAATTGCCGTTGCAATAAGGTTTACAAATGTAAGACTAATTGATAATATGACAATGGAAGTTTAGTATTTGCTGAGAAAGTCGGCAAAGGGGGATATATTACATGTTTCGAACTATGATGAATGGCAAGATTCATCGTGCCCGTGTAACGGAAGCAAACCTTAATTACGTTGGCAGTATTACTATAGATCAAGATATATTAGACGCAGTTGGAATGTTACCAAATGAAAAGGTGCAAATTGTTAATAACAACAACGGTCAACGATTTGAAACTTATATTATCTCTGGCGAAAGAGGCAGTGGTGTATGTTGCTTAAACGGTGCTGCAGCTAGACTAGTTCAAAAGGATGATGTAGTGATTATCATTTCTTACGCATTAGTTCCAGAAGAAAGAGTGCAAAATCATCATCCAAAAGTAGCTATAATGGATGAAAATAACCGAATTATCCAATTGTTAAAAGAAGAGCCAGCGGGCACTATTATGTAAAAAAATCCCTTGAGAAAGGGATTTTTTTTTTGCACTATACTTATTATGAAAGCAATGAAACTTGATCCTCCATTAATGATAATAGTAATTTCAGGATAATTATGTTATTTTTGAAGGAAGTATATGGACGTGTTCGCCGAGGTGGTTATATCATGCATCGATTTGTTGTAATTGATTTAGAGACAACAGGAAACTCTCCTAAAAAGGGAGACAAAATAATACAATTTGCAGCTGTGGTATATGAAAATGGTGAAATCATTCACCATTATTCAACGTTTTTAAATCCGTCTCAGCCTATTTCTCCTTTTATTGAGCAGCTAACTGGAATAAATGATGAAATGGTAGAGGATGCCCCTTTCTTTGAAGAGGTTGCTCCAATCATTTTAAATCTACTAGAGGACTCCTATTTTGTTGCTCATAATGTGATTTTTGATTTAAGCTTCTTACAAGAAGAATTGAGATTTGCTGGTTATGAACCGTTTTTGGGTCCTGTACTGGATACAGTGGAAATGACTCGATTTCTATATCCAAGCCTAAGCAGTTACAGACTTAGTGGATTATCGGAGCATTTTTCCTTCCAGCATGATCGTCCTCATCAAGCCGATAGTGATGCACAAGTTACTGCCTTATTATTGGATAGGTTATTGACTAAACTTACAACACTACCTTCTGTTACGATAAAAAAGCTTCTTGAGCTTTCTGCTAGTTTTACAAGTGATTTAGAGGATTTACTAGAAGACATTCTAATGAGCGACATAGGAAGAAAGAACGATAACCAGTTTGATATTTTGAACGGAATAGCTCTACGTAAGATACAAAACGATAACGGACGTAAAGAGCAAAAAAAGAAAGTCTCCTATCCAACAGCCAGAGAATCTTTTATAGAAAAGGTAAAGGCAAACCAACTATTCCTAGAAGGAGAAGTAAGAGAAGGTCAGCTGGATATGATGGATCTTGTCCAAAATGCTCTTCATAGTCGCGAACATGCATTAATTGAAGCAGGAGCTGGTCTTGGTAAAACAATGGCCTACTTGTTACCTTCTGCCGTCCACAGCATCTCAAAAGGAAAGCGAATGGTAGTAAGTACGAATACGGTCCAACTACAGCATCAGCTCATTCAGCGCGATATGCCATACTTAAAAGAAGCGTTACAAGTAGAAGTATCGGTTGCCGTGTTGAAGGGGCGCTACCATTATCTAAGCTTATTTAGATTTGAGCAGCTATTAAAAGAATCTGATGATAATTATGACAGCATACTCACAAAAGCAAAAATTTTGATTTGGCTTACTGAAACAGAAACGGGAGATGTAGAGGAAATTAATCTCCCTTCAGGTGGACAGTTTCTTTGGGAACGATTATCTACAGACTATTCCCAAACAGAACAGATAGCAAGCCATTGGCAGAACCGCTGTTTTTATCAGCAAATGAAAAGTAGGGCTGAACAAGCTGATCTAATTATTACCAATCATTCTATTCTATGTAAGGATATTTTTGAGGAGCCTTTTATTCCTGCTTATCAAGATGTCATTATTGATGAAGCACATCATTTTGCGGATATTGTTTCCGAATTTTTAGGCAAACAGCTTGATTATGTTTCCATTAATTATACATTGAGTAGATTAGGTACATTACATGAAGTTGGTATCATTAGGGAATTAAACAAGCTATTGAAGAAACGTATAGCGACTGTCCTCTATTCTCTTGATGAAAAGACAACTTTTTTAAAAACAGAGCTTGATGAATTATTTAGAATGTTAAGGTCCTACGCACTCTCTAAGGCAAAAAAAGATAACCGGGAAAGCAATCGAATTATTTATAAGTTTGATGCTGCTACACAAGAAGGAATGAAATGGAATGCCATTATTGAGTCAGTAAATCGAATCAGATTTTGCCTAGTGGATTCCATTACAATTATGAACCAGGTTACGATGAAGCTTGAACAGGAAAACTTAGTGAATAATAAACTGACTATGCTTGCAACGGATTTTAATCAAATAAGAGACCGCATGCATGACTGGAAAGAGAGCCTAATCCGCTTATTTTTATCTGAGCAAGATCAAAACGTAACATGGATGGAAATTGAAGAAAAAGGCGCCATTAACTCGACGGGTTTATTTATGCAACCTTTTGATAGTAGTGAGATGATTGCAGACCAATTATTATCTAAAAAAGACAGTGTCATCTTTACGTCTGCCACTTTAAGTGTACAGCAATCGTTTGAATTCATGGTAGGGAGGTTAGGACTTGTTGACTTCCAACCAATTAGAGCTTCTTTCCCATCTCCATTTGATTTCTCGGCTAAAGCGCAAGTGCTGATTCCGACCGATCTGCCAAATATAAAAGCAGTTTCCCATGAAGAGTATATACAAGCAATCTCAGCCCATATTGCAGCAATTGCAAGGGTTACAAGAGGGAGAATGTTGGTCTTATTTACTTCTTACGATATGCTAAGAAAAACCTTTTTCCAGGTAAAAGATCAATTTGAACTCGCCGGTATTACCTTAATTGGTCAAGGGATAAGCAGTGGAGGAAGGTCAAAAATTACTAAAACCTTTATGCAGAGTGAACAGGCTGTCTTATTTGGGACAAGTAGTTTTTGGGAAGGTGTCGATTTCCCTGGTGAGGCATTATCTTGTCTTATTATTATCCGACTACCATTTACACCACCCAGCCAACCACTATTTGAAGCAAAAGCAAGGCAATTAGAGAATAGAGGAGTAAATTCATTTAATGAGCTTTCACTTCCACAAGCGGTTCTCCGATTCAAACAAGGGTTTGGACGATTGATCAGAAGCAAGGAAGACAAAGGAGTCGTTTTTGTTTTTGATAAGAGAATTATCACAACTTGGTATGGTAAAACGTTTATAGAGTCACTACCTGAATTATCTGTAAAGAAAGGTAACCTACCTTCCTTACTTCAAGACGTAAAAAACTGGATTAACTAAGAAAAATATTTTTTTCATAGAAAATGGAAATATGACACATTATAATGCTAGACCTTTTTGGAGGGATTAGTATGAAAAAAGTCCTTTGGCTATTTTGTGTCGTAATTATGTTAACAGGATTTCAAGATCATCAAGATATACCGACAAAGATAGAAAAAGTAGACTTAAAATTAATGGGAGATGAGATCGCTTTTACTTTCATAAATCTTCCTGATGGTGAATCAACCGTCATTCAAAACGGGAAAGGTGAAGCCATTCTTATTAATACTGGTAATGATAATTCTAAAGCACAGCTAAAGAAGACTCTGGATTTATATGGAGTAACCTCAATTCAGAAAATAATCATTACTAGGCTAGGTGAAGACTATATAGGTAATCTTGATTGGTTGGTTAAGGAATACGCTGTTAAGAGTGTAGCAGTACCCTCATCTATTACTAAAGAAGACCTTCCAATTAACATACCTTTAGAAAACTGGGATGTAGGAAAGAAAGAGCTATTACCAGGACTACAGGCAAATGTGTTACAAGTAACAGATCAGGAGAAATCCATGAATATCTCTATGAAATTTGGCGATCACCGATTTTTATTTATGTCTATCGCAAGTAAGGTACTCGAGCAGGAATTAATCAATCAGAACACGTTGAAAGATGTAAATATTATTAAAGTGGCTGAATTTGCTGACAATAATGGGACATCTCAAGAATTATTAGAAGCTGTGGATCCACAAATAGCTATCATATTCAACAAGCAAAGCTTATACCCTAGTGCTGATGTACTCGAGAGGCTTCAAAACACTTGGATCGACATTTATTACACGAAACAGTTCGGTAATGTTACGATAAGGTGCACGGAAAATCACTATGAAGTCATTACTCTGACTGTCGAGAGTAGTAATTCTGTGGAGAACTAAAGGTTCCTTCCTACCAAGAGTAGGAAGGAGTTTGTTCTTTTACCCCACAAAACATTGTGCAACACCAAACGAAGCCATAAAAAAGACCTGATGCATGTAGCAACAGGTTGTAAGTGTGGGTAGAAGAAATTTTTATTTGAAAAGTGGTAGCGAACCATTTTACTTCTTACGTAAACTGCTATAATAGTGGTAACAACAATACTTACTTGTTGTAGTATTTATTGTTGCCTTAAAAGCTTTACATATAACTTGCAAAATTTGTGATTATCGGAGGAAATAAAATGGAAAGTAAGATTCAAGTATTATCAACAGTACGGATTAAACATTCTTCTGACCTATATAAAATTGTAGATAGCCTGAACCGTACATTAAAAAAGCAAGATCTCATGTTTGGACTAGCTTTAGATGAAAATGACCAAGAAACTGCCGTCTTTACTATATACCGTACATAAGGAAGCGCCATGATGAGAAAATGGATTGTATTTCTGATTGTTATTATAATCATTTCTGTCTGGACAACTATAGACACTTATCGATCAGCACATACATATCGTAATCAAATAACTGAAAAAGCTACAGCCACTGTAAAAAAACAAGAGCCTGGTTTATCCGTTAACGAAGTAAGTTTTTATAACGGAACGAAAGCTTACACCATAATATATGGTACAGTCGATGAACAAGAACAGATCTTCTGTGTGCCTTCAGAACAAGAGGATGAGATTATTGTGGTGAACCCTAAGAAAGGCATTACTGCTAATGAAGCCATTAATATCTTGAAAAATGATCGAAATCCTGTGGAGATAAAATCAATTAACTTAGGTATTGAACAAAATGTGCCTATCTGGGAAATTATTTATGTAGACCAAAAGAATCGATACTCATATTACTATGTAACATTTAAAGACGGTGAATTTATTAAAAGGTATACACTTTAAGGAGGAACATTCGAGATGGAATTAGCAAAGAGAGTAGCAGCACTTACGCCTTCTTCTACGTTAGCCATTACTGCAAAGGCACAAGAGCTAAAAGCACAAGGCCATGATGTAATTGGATTAGGAGCGGGTGAGCCGGATTTTAATACACCTGAACATATCATACAAGCTGCCGTTGAAGCTATGAACGAAGGACATACTAAATACACTCCAACTGGTGGATTAGCAACATTAAAGCAACAAATTATCAACAAGTTTGAAAAAGATCAAAACTTAACTTATCTACCGTCGGAAATTATTGTGTGTTCTGGTGCAAAACATGCTCTATATACACTGTTTCAAGTTATTCTTAATCCAGGTGATGAGGTCATCATCCCAACTCCATACTGGGTTAGTTATCCTGAACAAGTAAAGCTTGCAGAAGGTACACCAGTATATATTGATGGATTAGAAGCCAATTCATATAAGATTACTCCAGAACAAATTAAGGAAGCTGTTACAACGCGTACAAAGGCGATTATTATTAATTCACCTAGTAACCCAACAGGAATGATTTATTCTGCCGAAGAACTCAAAAAAATTGGTGATGTTTGCCTGGAACATAATATTCTCATTATCTCAGATGAAATTTATGAGAAGCTAGTGTATGGTGACAATCGCCATGTTTCTATTGCAGAATTAACTCCTGAATTAAAAGAACAAACCATTATCATCAATGGTGTTTCAAAATCACATTCCATGACAGGTTGGAGAATAGGGTATGCTGCAGGTAATAAAGAAATTATCAATGCAATGACGAACCTAGCGAGTCATAGCACATCAAACCCTACTTCTATTGCACAATACGCGACCATTGCTGCCTATCAGGGTCCACAGGAAGCAGTAGAAACCATGCGAATAGCTTTCGAAGAGAGACTAAACATTATTTATGATAAATTGGTTCAAATTCCAGGCTTTACTTGTATTAAGCCTCAAGGTGCATTTTATTTATTCCCTAATGCTTCAAAGGCTGCAGAGTTAAGTGGTTATGCTTCTGTAGATGAGTGGGTAGCGGGACTGCTAGAGGACAAAAAAGTAGCAGTTGTTCCGGGGTCTGGATTTGGATCACCTGATAATATCAGACTCTCTTATGCCACATCATTAGAACATCTAGAAAAAGCAGTTGATCGGATGCATAGCTTTATGACAGAAAAGGTTAAGGGCTAAATTTAGCCCTTTTCCTTTTCAATAGGCTCTTTTAGCATATATTTTGCTTTCAAGTATAATGTCTTTTACATTTCATCTAGAAAGTAGCCTTTCAAAAACACATGCGGTTGTGTATCTGATTCATCATCATATATAATATAGGTTATACATATTTATGGTATTTAGCTTTAGGAGGAAATTTTAGTGAAAACAACAATAGCAGAAGTAGGAAAACATGTAGGACAAGTAGTAACAATTGGAGCATGGATTTCTAATAAACGTTCAAGTGGAAAAATCGCCTTTTTACAACTGCGAGACGGTACTGGCTTTATGCAAGGAGTAGTAGTGAAGAGTGAAGTGGAAGAGAGTGTGTTTGATGCTGCAAAGTCAGTAACACAGGAAAGCTCTATTTATGTAACAGGAGAAGTTAGAGTGGATGAGCGTTCTCCATTTGGTTTTGAGTTAGGTGTTCAAAATATTGAAGTCATTCATGAGTCAGTTGACTATCCTATTACGCCTAAGGAGCATGGTGTTGAATTCCTAATGGACCACCGCCATTTATGGTTACGTTCAAAGAAACAACATGCCATCATGAAGATAAGAAATGAAGTAATACGTGCTACTTATGAATTCTTTAATAACAATGGGTTTGTTAAAGTAGATCCACCAATCCTAACTGGAAGTGCGCCAGAAGGGACTACTGAATTATTCCATACTAAATATTTTGATGAGGATGCTTACCTTTCCCAAAGTGGGCAGCTCTATATGGAAGCTGCTGCAATGGCGTTAGGGAAAGTTTTCTCGTTTGGACCAACATTCAGAGCAGAGAAGTCTAAAACTCGCCGTCACTTAATTGAGTTTTGGATGATTGAACCCGAGATGGCATTCTATGAGTTTGAAGATAACCTCAAAGTTCAAGAGGATTATGTTTCTTACATCGTTCAATCCGTCCTACAAAACTGTAAGCTAGAGCTTGGAGTATTAGAACGAGATGTGACTAAGCTTGAGAACATTAAAGCTCCTTTCCCTAGAATTACGTATGATGATGCAATTGAGTTCTTAAAGGAAAAAGGCTTTACTGATATTGAGTGGGGAGATGACTTTGGGGCTCCACATGAAACGGCTATTGCCGAAAGTTATGATAAGCCAGTTTTCATTACTCATTATCCAACATCTTTAAAGCCTTTCTATATGCAACCACACCCAACTCGTGAAGATGTTGTACTATGTGCAGATTTAATTGCACCAGAAGGGTATGGAGAAATCATTGGTGGTTCGGAAAGACTTCATGACCACGAAATCTTAAAACAGCGTTTAGAAGAACACGGACTAATGGAAGGTGCGTATAAGTGGTACCTTGAGCTTCGTCAGTATGGTTCTGTTCCTCATTCTGGTTTTGGACTTGGTTTAGAGAGAACAGTTGCTTGGATTAGTGGTGCTGACCATGTACGTGAAACAATTCCGTTCCCAAGACTTTTAAACCGTTTATATCCATAATAATTTTCTTGAGAGCCCTTTTAGGGCTCTTTTTCTAGCTTTTATTATTTAGCTGTGTTAAAGGATATTGTTGATTTTTGCACTGTTGATTGAAGTGAAGGGATGCGAGACTCCTGCGGGAGAGCGTGGTAAGGGAGACCCCACAGGCGGGAAGCGCCGAGGAGGCTCCCGAACCCGCCCGCGGAAAGCGAGTGTCCCGAAACGAAAATCAACACTGAAGTTTAACAGAGCCTATTATTTAGAGTGAACATACAAGGGAGCCAAGTTTTACTATCAAACCAAGAGAGAAATTCATGATATACTTAAATCTGAATGGATGAAGTAGGGGTGGTAATGTTGAAAAAGGAAAAGATGATTGAATGGTTTGAGCAGGGAAGTCTTTCAATACCTAGACTCTTACTTAATAATTACGTAACACTTGGTCTAAATGAAATTGAATTTATGTTAATTATTCATGTTCATTCCTATATAGAAAAAGGGAACAACTTTCCTACTCCTAACGAGATCGCCAGCCGAATGACATTACCTGTTAATCAATGTACGGACACTTTACGAAAGCTTTTACAAAAAGGTTTCTTAAAGATAGAAGAGAGTGACAATGGTAGTGTAAGAGGGGAACGATATTCGCTACAACCACTTTGGGAAAAAATGCTCATTTTATTTCTGCAGGATTCAAAAGAAGAAGACAAGCAGAATAGAAGAAGCTTGGAGTCTAGATTATATAGTCTTTTTGAAAGTGAATTTGGTCGACCATTATCGCCAATTGAAATCGAGACATTGTCAATATGGTTAGATCAAGAAAACCATGATCCATTATTAATAAAGGCAGCCTTACGTGAAGCTGTATTATCAGGTAAAATGAATTTTCGCTATATAGATCGAATCCTATTTGAATGGAAACGAAATGGTGTCACATCTGTAGAGAAGGCGAATGAATATGGACAAAGAGTAAGACAGCACCAGCAGTCTAAAATTCGTCAAAATCAGGCGAAAACAGGTTCTTTTCATTGGCTAGAACAAGAATAAAGGGTGAGTAACTATGCTTAATAAACAGCAAATACGTTTTTGCTTAGACACAATGGGTGAGATGTTTCCGGATGCACACTGTGAACTGAATCACTCTAATCCATTTGAACTCGTTGTTGCTGTTAGCTTATCAGCTCAGTGCACAGATGCGCTTGTTAATAAGGTAACGAAGGATTTGTTTCAAAAATATAAAACGCCAGAAGATTATTTAGCAGTGTCGGAAGAGGAGTTACAGCATGATATTAGGTCTATTGGGCTTTTCCGTAATAAGGCGAAAAACATTAGAAAGCTAAGCCAAATGCTGATTGATGACTATGGTGGCATTGTACCAAAAGACCGTGATGAACTGACCAAGCTTCCTGGTGTAGGTAGAAAAACAGCTAACGTTGTGGTATCGGTAGCATATGATATACCTGCTATTGCCGTAGACACACATGTGGAGCGTGTTAGTAAGAGACTCGCGATCTGCCGCTGGAAGGACTCCGTATTAGAGGTTGAAAAAACATTAATGAAAAAGGTGCCAGAAGAAGAATGGTCGGTGACACACCATCGAATGATCTTTTTTGGTCGTTATCATTGCAAGGCCCAGAATCCTCAGTGTGAGGTATGTCCTTTATTGGATGTATGCAGAGAAGGTCAAAAGCGAATGAAGGGTGGTAGGAAGAGTGAGGGAGCAACTGTACGTTAACGTTCCAAAAGCTTTTCTCCATCCTCTTTTCTTTAAAGAGAAGAGCCAAATTGTTATTGAAAATTTAGGTGAGCTTCAATCATTTCATATTTTAGAACATAGTTATCTTTTTTTATTTGATTTACTTAACATACAAGGGATAGAAGCATACATGCCCTGGGAAGATAAAAAAAGGTCTGTACCACTTCTATTAGATGCATGGGAGAAATACAAGCCTCTTTTAAAAGAGTGGTTTGCAAACAGAAAGCGAAGGGAAGCAAAGCCATTCATGATAAAGGCGATTGCCTTCTTTATCATGGCAATCCATTGGACTAATAAACAGCCGGTGCATTCTCTAATTGATTGGAAAATAGAGTTGCAACGATTACCTTACCAGACTGTTAACTGTATTGAACGATTGGAGTACATATTGGGGGCACCCGATCATTACCATTCTTTTATTCAGTTATCGGAGCTTTTTGAGGAATTAACGAAACAATATTACCTTTCTATATTAAAAGAGAAAAACAGCCCAAGATCCTAATCTTAGGCTGTTTTTCATTTATCTTATAAGTTGTTTAGTCGTCATTGTTATTATTACCGTTTCCATTGCCTGAATTACCGTTGCCACCTGTATTACCATTACCTTGGCCATTTCCACTCTCATTTTCCTCGTTTTCTCCCTCAGTTTCCTCATCATCTTCATCTGGAATGAGGTCTAATTCATCCTCTAACGATGCAGGAATTTCAATGACAACTTCAATAGAATCACTTCTATTTTCAGGATCATCCTGTCTATATGCCGTTATTCTAAAGTGATATATTGCTTGAGGAATTGGTTTTTGAACAATGAGTCCAAGTTCTTGAACGGTTTCTAATAATTCAAAAGGTCCTTCGTCTACGGAGTATTCAACTTCGAACACAATACCTTCTCTTCGTTCAGCCGGGTAATTCCATCTTAAAGTAATTTCATCAGTCTCAGGACTATACGCAATAGATGGTTCTGTTGGTGCATCTATCTTTCTATACTGTTCAGAAATCTCGGTCGGTTCTGTTCCTTTAATAAAGTATTCCTTCACGATTTGATCATCAGGCGTATATTCACTTGGTAGCTTTGGAGGATTCGTACCTTTTTCAACAGCAACCTGAACGACACTATTCGGTTTAACAAAATCACCTGTTTCTTTCCCTTCAGATACTTTGGATACGACTGCTTTAAACAATTGCTTAGCGATTGCTTTTTCATTACTGCTTAGTATATATCCTTTTTCAGGTGTATCATATCCAGTCCAAACAGCGGCTGTATATAAAGGAGTATAGCCGGCAAACCATATATCGTTTACCCCACCGCTTTTAATATCATATTTCTTCTTTACATCAGATGGGAAGTTAGTGGTACCAGTTTTACCTACAACTGGTAATCCAGAAATGTTAGCACTTGTACCTGTGCCTTCTGTCACTACTGATCTCATCATATCGGTAACCATAAATGCAGTGGACTCTTTCATAGCTGTCACTGATTTTGGCTTTAGGTCAGTCTCTGTTCCATCCATGAAAACAACCTTTGTAACAGCATGTGGCTTATTATAGATACCTTTATTACCGAATGCACTGAATGCTCCAGCTAACTCGAGAGGGGAAGTACCATTAAAGCCACCAATGGAATGGGACTCGAAAACATCTCCAACACGAATGCCAAGTGTAGAGGCAAATTCACCTGCACGGTCAGCGCCAACCTCTTGGAATGTTTTTAAAGCCGGGATGTTTCTTGAATCTGCTAAAGCTTGGCGAATTGACATCTGGCCTTTATGTTTCCCATCATAGTTTTTAATAGATGATCCGTCAGAATAGGTATAAGGTTCATCTACAATTTGTTGATAGGTTGACCATTGAAGATATTCAATAGCAGGTCCATAGTCAATAATTGGTTTAATCGTTGAGCCAGGTTGACGATCAATGGCAGTGGCATAATTAAACCCTCGAGAAACATTGGAGTTTCTACCTCCACCAATCGCTTGAATTTCTCCAGTTTGTGTATTTATTAACGCAATACCTGCTTGAAACTCTTCATTTGGATATTCAATTATATCATTTGTATTTAACGCTTGTTCCACATATGTTTGTGCTGCTGGATCTAGCGTCGTGTGAATTTCTAACCCAGCTGATGAAACATCAATGTCTCCTAATTCAGCAAGTTCTTTTAAGACCTGATCAATAAAGGCATCATATGGTTGTGGGTCTTTTTGCCCCTGAACGAGGGTACTTTGGACTGGGATTGCTTTTGCTTCTTCTGCTTCTGCTTCCGTAATAAAGCCATGTTTCGCCATAAGTGTTAAGACAATATTACGACGCTTCTGAGCAGCTTCTGGATGTTCAAAAGGATTATAGTTATTAGGACTTTGCGGCATTCCTGCAATCATTGCCGCCTCATGTATCTCTAAGTCTTGAAGCTTTTTTCCATAGTATGCTTCCGCAGCAGATGCAACTCCATAAACTTGACCATAAGATGGGATACTAGATAAATAAATCTTATTTGCATACATTTCAAAGATTTGTTCTTTCGAATACTTTTGTTCTAACCTTATCGCAAGCCATTGTTCTTGAACCTTACGTTCAATGGTTTTGTCAGGAGTTAAAAAGGATAGCTTTACTACCTGTTGAGTTAATGTACTCGCACCTTCAGCGCCGAACCCCTCTTGAAAGTTTGCAATGACTGCCCCTACTAGACGTCTTAAGTCAACGCCATTATGATCATAAAAACGAATGTCCTCAACAGCTAAAATGGCATTCTCCATGAGTTTAGGAATTTCGTTGTAGTTGACATGTGTTCGCTTTTCAATACCTATCTCAGCAAATTTATTTCCGTCTTTATCTAATAATTTAGAAGATACTGCGTCTGTTAATAATGCTTCGTCAATCGGAGGTGCATCTTTAACTAGAGCAAAGAATGTAATTCCTCCCGCAAGTATACCAATGATACCGAGTATAAAAAAAGCAATAATAACCTTTTTTAATAATGAGCCAGCAGAATGATTCTTTTTCTTTGAATTCTTTTTTGCTTGTTTCAATTCTGCTCTCGATTTGTTTTGTGCCATGCTAGTTTCCTGCCTTTCAACGTAAAACTACAAAAATTAATTAAAATACAGCTGTTCCAAAACAGCAATATAGTGGATACGAGGTTGATACCCAATCGGAATTTTGTAGCCTTTTTCTTCAATTTCTGCCTTTGTCATTGATTTACGGCCACCATTCATTTGGCGCGACCAAAAGTTTAATAAATATGAGGCTTCAAGTAGAAAAATCTCATCTGTTGAACTAAATCGTAAAATGACAAAGCAAATACCACCCTGGTCCAAAACCTGCTTCATGTGATCAATTTGATGCTGATGGAAATTTTGAAGTGGAAAGGAGGTACTGTTCTTAGTTTCCTTTGCTTCAAAATCAATATACCTTCCTTTAAAAATTCCATTATAGTCAGTAGTAGAGGCTTGTTTAAAATAGGCTTCTTTAATGACTGCAGCACTTCTACTTGGGTAATCAACTTGAACAATTTGCACCGGTGTCGGCTTTTTATGAATAACCGCAATTTGTCTTTCTAGATAATAAGTATTCGTATCATTCAGATCTTCTTCGAGGGTCATTCCACGATTACTAAATGAAAATTTCTTTTCTGCCTGACTTTTTTTCGCTATCTTACTTGTTTGATAAACCTTTCCGTTCGGATATCGAATTGACATAATTATCTCCTCCAAGCACGAGGGTACATCTTATAGACGTATGGACAAAGAAAGAAGTTTCAAGAACAAAAACTCTATTTGTATGTACCTCGCAAGCCTACTAAGTATCATACCAAAAAATGAATAAAAAAGGTTGTGAAATTACATATTGATATAATTCACACAATTGGTGGGAGGATAAGGAGAAGAGGTGAAAAGGTATGGTGAGGACCATTCATATATCAAATGAAGAAAAACAAATTGCTGGTCACATTAAGGCGTTTGTGAACCTCCAGAACAAAGATAATATTACGAGGACAAATACCTATGCTCAATATTTTAAACGTAATCCGGAAGTAAAATGGGCTTTTTTAGCTAGTATGGTTTCAAGGAATGCTGGTTGGAATATGTGTGATCTAAAAGGAGATTGGTTTCCTAAAATTCTTTCAAAAGAGCTAAGAAAAAGATTGTTTTTAACTTACGAGCGCGCGAATTGGCTTATTTTCTCAGATGCGTATCCTCAATTATATATTTATGAGCTTTCCAAAAGTCTTAAGCAAGATTTGACACATTTACTACCGGTCTTTAATATATCATCCTTTATGAGTAGAGCATGGACTGAATTTTTAGAGTGTGGAGATGAAGAGAACTTATTAATTTCTTTAATTATAAATGAACAAAATCTAATTCAAAGACCTGTTCTTGAAAGTCCCTTATATCAAAAGGAAGTATTTAACACATGGTTATTTATGTTGCAGGACTGGCTCCATTTTAGTGTGGTATTATTTCCAACAAGAAAAGGTGAACTGTATGGAAGTTCGGTTCATGATTTTAAGAAGGTGGATGATCGAATTGAACTTGGAAAGAGATTAGCAAAGATCCTATTTCACCCAGAGCTAGTAAATGACTTTATTGATTTCTCGGACAAAGTTCCTCATACTGGGTCAAGGCATGATTATGAACAGTTTGTGTTTAAAGAAAAAAAGACGGACACTCCGACTTTACGTTCATCTTTCCCGGTTATTCAGCATCATCGAAAGGATAGAGCTGGGTGGGGGGCAACGGATCAACAAATTGAAAAATGGAAGAAAGACTATAAAAGAACTTTAACTAAGATACACATTAATGACTGGTACAAGAAGAAGCAAGAACAACTTCATGCGGGTATTAACTTAGACTCCATGATTACAAATTTTTTTACAAAGTAATTGGAATGTAAGTGGTTAGTGAAAAGTAAGACAATGGGAAAACAATAAAAGCAAGGAGGTGACCCCTTGCTTTTGTTTATCAGGTAGAAGGACGATTAGGACCTTCCATTTTTTTGTTCCCATAACCCGTTTTTGTTTCTTCTATATTCTTATTAGTTGGATTTGCGTTGTTTTCCTTTTTGTTTGTCATGAACAGACACCTCCTTCTGTTTAGTTTTTAACGAGCTAACCGTTTTCATTCTTCTTTTTTCTTGTCGATATTTTGTTGAGAAACAGTCGGAAACCACTTTCTTTGCCGAACGGACACTAGTTTTGTCAAGCGTAAAGGATGATGAGGAAGCGCTGTAGAATATGGATGTAACGAAAATAGGTGGAGGGATTCAAGTGAATAAAATCGTTTCGATGGATCTAATTGAACAGGCTTTTGATGAAGTGCTTTCTGCCATTGAGCATATGGAAGAAACAGTGGAGTCCCATACGGAAATTGAAATCAATCAAGTGAAAATCGTGCAGCAGGAAAAGGTCGAATTTATCCAATCACAACTTTCTAAGGTTGAAGCTATAATGAGCAAAAAAGAAAGAGTTAGACCGTCATTTAAGTTTGCTCTAGGTAGATAGGTTGATAAAACCTATATTATAACGGTATGATAGTAAACAATACCGTTATAATGTAGGTGAAAAAATGAATGAATTATTAACACATACTAATCAATTACTACAATTAAATGAACAATTGGACTCTATATATGAGAATGTAAAAGAGACAGGTGAATCTCCAGATTTTTTTGAGACAGTTAAACCTCATGCAGATCAAGTAAGAGATGTGTTAGAAGTATGGGAAGTGCATGTACTTGAATGGATTGCGAAAACCAAGCCGAAATACTTTCATAAGCAACAGGTTGAAAATTTAAAAGAAAACATAACAGCTGTTTCGGTACAAGCATTCTTTCCTGCTACTAGTAAGAAGCGTTTTAAGGAGTTAATTCGATCAAATCAATATAACCTTGAATCCATCGTCCAAAAGATAGAGACAAAATAATAGGCTCTTTTTGTATAAATTCTTACTTTCGTAAAAATCCAAATAGCCGGATTTTTACTTACTAGTACAGAGTCTTCTACTTTTCATCTTGAAAGTCGCTTTTTTCTAAACGATAAATACGTCATTTTACGTTTAAGATAAGCGTAACTTTAGATAAACTAGGGTTAAAAGCGAAAAGAGCAAAATAAAAAGAGCCAAGAGGCTCTTTTATTTTGCTTTTATTTATAAGCATTCTCTTCTAAATCACTGTCCTTGGTTACTTCCATAGAAACAGCAGGTCGTTCAGCTGTTGCTACAGGCTCAATATTATATTCCACATGTTCAGTGTTCTTAGATTGAACCTGTTCACCACTTAAAGGTAGTTCTCGGTCATGACCCTTTGTTTTATGCTTAAATGATTTACCTCGTCCCATCGTGTTCACTCCCTTATTAAGGATACATTATTAATGTGCTTAAATAAGGCCAATTTCACTAAGGTAACTTTTGTCATGAGTAAATTGTTTAGGTGAATTAGATCGTTGGGGTGTTATTTAACAGTTCCTCTATTTCTTTTACAATTCCTCGGTATTCGATAATAGTAAGCTCTCCCCTTATATAGGATACCTTAGCAAACTGTAGTAGATCCGAATCGTCTTGTGGTTCTTTATTATTACTGGAGATAAACCTCATGTGTAATTCTTTTACATTCATACAAGCACCCCCTGTTTGTTTAGCTATATGGTAACACAGAAGGAGGACGAATCAGTTTTGTTTAAAAATTTAGTCTTCCGACAATATTTGCGCCATCCGTCGATATTAGAGCACTTTAACGAAGGCTCTTTTCTAAAACTTTGTTGCTTTTTAACCTATTTCAGCTAGAGTTGAACTTACTTTTAACGTTAAATGTATTATTTATCGTTTAGAAAAGAGCAACTGTTTAGATGAAAAGCAGGTCACTTAAACTAGTGTGTGGAAATCCAGTTTTTGGGATTTTTACGAGGCAACAATCTATACGAAAAAGCCTTAACGAATATGCCATTTAACTTTTCATTCACACATCAGCATTCCTTATTCATAAACTACTAATAAATAGGCTTCTGTTGATTATGTATGTACACTAATACATTGTAAAAATTTTGAGTAAGCCTTTATTAATTATATTTCTTAAGGAGGATTTATCTGATGCTAGGTCTAAAACAACGAAGAAGGATGGTCAGGAACCCTTTTATGCCAAATCAGTCAATGCACCCTTATTATAACTATCAGCAGAACCAATTTGTTAATCCACAACAAATGTACCCATATCAAGGGGGCCAAGCAAATTATGTATCTTATGGTAATAACCCAAATCAAAATCTAAACTTTATGAATGCCCAGAATCAAATTCCGTTTCAAATGCCGTATCCAAATCAGCAAACGAAGCCTCAACAAGCACAGTCAACAGGCTTCCAATCCATTCTTAATCAATTCAAGACAAAAGAGGGTGGATATGACGTTAATAAGATGATGGATACTGCTGGTCAGATGATGAATACCATGAGTCAATTAAATGGTATGTTTAAGCAGGTAGGGTCCATTTTTAAACCTAAGGTGTGAGTATGGAGTAGAGAATATTCTCTGCTCTTTTTTTATATTTCTTAAATAATTTAGTTGTTCAGATTTTTAAATTTATCTTGCAAGTTACTCATTACAGGAGTAAACTCCTTTTAGAAACTATTTCGAGACTCGAAAATTCACTGAAAGAAGAGGAACTCCAATGAAGTATTCAATGGACATCATCAAGAGGAATGAAAGGTTAAGTACTTGGAATGGTGCTGCCTCCATTATTGCACAAAGCTTTATGATGAGTTTTATCCCCTTATTTGCTATTCAGGTTCTTGGTGCTTCCAACTTTCAAATAGGACTGATAAGCTCCATGCCTTCTCTAATGACAATGCTAGCCATGATACCAGGGGCTATTTGGATAAGTCGTTTAGAGTTGAAAAAAGCTTTTACAGCCTATAGTATTTTTGCCGCAAGATTTGGATTGTTTTTAATCAGTTTAATTCCTTTCATTCCATATACGAACCATGCTTGGATATTAGTTGTATTTATAGGCTTACTAAACTTTCCGAATGCACTTGCAACCTTATCATGGCAATCCTTTATTGGAGATTTAATTCCTGATGAGAGAAGAGGTAAGTTTTTTAGTCAAAGAAGTCAAATCCTAACGATTGTTGGGATGATAACGACTTTCATTACCGGAGCATTATTAAATATTTTTGATAAGACGGATCCTGTTCCTTACCAATGGATTTTCTTACTTGGATTCTTGTTTGGAATTTTAGAAGTTTATTACTTAATTAAGCATACTGAGATCAAAAAGACAGTCAAAAAACAGAATGCTCTCAGTATGAAGATGATTTCGGGAATATTCCAACATAAACCGTATCTTTATTTCTTAATATGTGCGATTATTTTCAACTTTGGCTGGCAAATGGCTTGGCCATTATTCAATATTTATCAAATAAATGATGCTCATGCCACAGCTTTTTGGATTAGCGTGTTTACAGTAGCCAACCAGATCTCACAAATTGTGAGTTATAAGTGGTGGGGGAGATTTTCTGACCGTTATGGAAATACAGTGATGTTGTTTATTGCTGCTATGGGGATTGGAACGGCACCATTTTTAACCATACTTTCTACTAACTTATATTACTTAGCCCTAACGAATCTTTGGACGGGGACTTTTGTTGCGGGAACAGTTATGCTCCTGTTTAATCAATTATTACGTGTTTCTCCTGAAGAGAATCGAACAGCGTTTTTAGCAAATTATAATTTCCTTATTGCATTAATGGGCTGTATTGCACCTCAAATAGGAGTATGGCTTCTAGAACTGTATGGAGTACATTTCGCTATGACGTTTTCATCGATTATACGTTGGTTAGGGGCATTCTCGTTTTTAGTGGTGGTTTATATAGAATATAAATCTAGGAAAAAAGAGAAGGCACTCAAAGGGCCTTCCATATCAGTTTAGGGTTTGCTTTGCTCGCGATCTAGATATCGTTTCCCAAGGAGAGCAAATACTTCATTATAGGAAAGTCCTGATTGGGCATTCAATCTTTTCACTTCTTCAACATCAGTTTGACTGTATTGCTTGGTTGAAAATGGATAGGGTTTTTCTTTATTCATGACTACTCCACCTCCTGTTTTTAGGTTGCCCACGAATTCATTTGAATATTTTTCTTAAAGCAGTCAAACGCTATTTAAGAATAGAGGCTCTTTTCTAAGACATGGTTGCATTTTAACCTAATCTATAAGAAAAGAGCCAAGAAAAATAATTAAAGGTGGGAACAATATGGCTAAAAAAGAAGAACTTGCAGGAAAGCAATTTGATCCTTCTTTTTATGAAAACGCTAATGAAGTAGAAGCAGGGTTAGCGACTACTCATGAACAAGCAACAGATTCTTATATTGAGGGAACTGTTGATGGAAACGTAGATAAACAAAATAGCTCATCACGGAAAAAGAAATAACGCCAGGCTTCCTGGCGTTATTTTTCTGTATAAGAATAAGTGCAGTAGGTAGTAAATAAGGCCACAAAACTCACCGCTAGAATTGAATGTAACAAGGAAGCAGTCTCGACCAGCTGACTCCCAGTCATAATAATAAAGAAATCAAATATAAAAATGATGACCCCAACATTTAAAGGGAGAATGGTTGAGAAAAATTGAGCCAGCAAATCTAAACCACCTGTGCTTGTTTTATATCTAAGCATTAGACCAATACCTATACCAATTAAAGAACCCCCAATAATGGCACTTGTTAAGATTGGAACATGAAAGGCAGTACGTAATGGCTTTAATATGTCAATGAAAAAGGAAGAAAGTAATAACCCATGAATGCTGGAAAAGAAATATCCTCTGTTATAGAAATATGTAAAAATATATATAGGACAACTTAAGATAATAATGGTTAATCCAGTTTCAAACCCCCACTTATATTTAGCAATTAATCCTACACCAATCATGCCGCCTTCCATTAAATGAAAGGGAATTAAAAACCCGTTAACTCCAATACCAATTAAAATGCTCCCTACTGTAACAGCGATTATTCGTTCAAACAAAACACATACCATTCCTCTCAGGTTGCTGTCTAAGTCAATTATATGTACAGGCATCCTCAGTAAGAACTTGTAATGCTAGGGTTCTATTTATTACGGTGTCTTTAGTTTTGTTACTCTTTAAACATTGAATCAATCGATTACTTTTCACACTTCTTGCTTTTTTCTAAGTAAACAAAAAACCACCCTAAGGTGGAATTTATTTTCGTTCAAATACTCAAAAAACTTATATTAATAATTCGTATACATGGTTTAGTTCAGACATCCTTGTGTAGTCTTGTTCATCTAATGCATGGTCAATTTCTGATGGTAATATCCTGTTTAAGAAGTGAGTTTCCTCTTGATCCAGTGATCTTACGAAAGCTAACTCTCCTTCAGAGGCAGCCTGTTTTAGTTTTACATAAATGTTTCTAGACAGTGCGTAATCTTCTGTATAGTTAGATAGAACTTCCCTTAAATAGGCAAGTGTAGTATCCAATTGATTCAACTCCCTTAAGAATTTCGAAAAAACTTATCTAGTTCTTCACGTTCATTTTTAGTATTCGTTTCAGTGTAGTAAGGATTATCCTCTTTAGGGCTATCTGAATCTAAGTTAGTCTTAATGGCGAAAATTGGAGTTTCTGTCGGCTTAGCAATTACTCTATCTGACAAAGAATCAAAGTCTGGCATTTCTTTATTATATTTCGTCATGAAATCACCTCCAGTCTTATTGTCCGTATCGTTTAAATTAATATTCCATTATTTTTCTTTAGGCTGTTTACGTAAAAATATTCCATATAAGAGGATTCTTTCCCAAGCCTTTTTACATACAGTGTAGGAGTATAGAATATAAGGAGGATGTACATGACAATACAAAGGGAATATCAATACTTCGGTGGACAACCATGGAACAGATACACAACCGGTCGGCAATATCCTGAAGTTGATACCACCATGTTCACAGAGTCAGCAGATGCGTTTAAGCAATTATTAAGAGATGCATCGACCGTACTGGATAAACTTGCAGATGATAAAAACTTTGCGTATAAAGTGATGAATGCAGCACAACATTCCGAAACAGAAAAAGTAGTAAATCTAATTGAATCGACAGGGATTAAATCAGATGTGACAACTAAATTCAATCCAGACGAACTTATTATGAAATTTAATAATCAGTCTCATGGAACAGACTGCTGCATTCTAACCATGGCATTAAAATGGTAGTGAAAGGTCCTTACTTAACCAGTAAGGACTTTTCTATTTTTAGACAATCTTACTATCAATTAGTAATATTCAAAGTAATTTATATATCCCCAAGAACCTTAATTTATGTTATCTTTTATTAGGAATGTTATCTTAAAGATAGATACTCATTAATAAGAGGCATAGATTGAAACTCTTTTGTGCAGGAGGGCACCATGAGCACAATATTATATATTTTTATCTTTCTATTCTTACTTCTTTTCGGATACGTGCTGTACTCTTTTTATAAAATGAGAGTAAATAAAAAGATCCTAAACACCTCATGTTTAGTAGAATTATTCAGCTTTATCACCAACCATGGTGGTCACTTTTTATCACACCTTATGTTCTTAAATGATAAATTTGGATATTATGCAGTTAACCGCTCTGTTTACTTTAGCTTTCAAAAAATGGCAGGTAGAATTGTGGTGCTTGGCGATCCAATTGGAGAGCGTAGCTTATATCAAGAAGCAATAAAAGAACTTCAGGACAAATGTAAAGCTAGTTTAATTAAACAGCCTATATTTTACCAAATTTCGTCAAACTATAAAGAAATGTATGAGAAATTACAATATAGAGTGATTAAAATTGGAGAGGAAGCACAGGTATATCTTCCTGATTTTAATTTAGAGGGCAAAAAGAGAGGAAAACTAAGAACCTCACGAAATAAACTGGAGAGGGAAGGCTATTCTGTTCAAATTGTGATGCCACCTCATTCTAATCAAGTGATGAATCAGGTTAAATCTGTTTCAGATGTATGGCTAGGCAATCGTTCTGAAAAAGGGTTTTCAGTTAGTTTTTTTGATTATCAGTATATCTCTAGATTTCCAATAGCTTTAGTAGTAAACAAAGAGCAAGACGTAGTAGCTTTTGCAACCCTCCCAGGTAATCTTAGTCATGATGGTAAATCAACTATACATGTTGATTTAATGCGCTATATACCAACAAGTCCGCCTGGTACAATGGATTATCTATTTACTTCCATACTCTTATGGGGGAAAAACATGGGGTATGACTATTGCAGTCTTGGGATGGCCCCTCTCTCAAACGTTTGTACGGGTGAAAAGCCACGAACAGTATATGAGTGGACAGCTAGTATGATCTATAATCATGGGGAATCAATATACAAATTTAAAGGCCTTAGGGACTTTAAATCAAAATTTGCAACTCACTGGGAGCCACGTTATATTGCATATAAACGTACAACACTTATTGGAGTACTGTTCCGATTAGTGCTCTTAATTCATAATAAGAAGCCAGAAAGAAAAGCTAATCTTGCCTATCATCTTATAAGAAGAGTAAGCTAAAAGGAGAGGACTAGAGCCTCTCCTCTAGCATATTATTCTAGATCCTGTGGAAGATTATTTATACAAAATTGGAGGATAAGTTCCTCTTCATCTTCTTCCAGTTCGAAATCAATATATCGATCTGATACTCTTTCATGAAAGGATGCTTGCGATATCTTCTTCTGATCATTTTCAATCTTAAATATTACTCTGACATATACACCGTTCTCAGTATACAATTCATCTTCTTCATCTACATGTATAAATAGCTTGTACTCATAGATATCTCCTGTAAGGAGTCCAGTCGGGTCATTTAACTTCTCAATCGTATATTCTTCAATCGTAAACATAGTATCACCTTTACAGTTTATAGTTTCTATATTATTATACACTGAAGGAATGATAGAAAATCAATAACTTTTACGCCTTAAAAGGAGTAGGATCAATATGACGGATAAAAAGAAAATTAGCCTTCAAGATGCAATCAAACAGCAACTAGCTAACAAGAAGCAAAACAATGATAACTCAAAGGGCAACAATAATGGTGGCGGTACATCGTCTCCAAAAATGAAGAGCCAACATACGAAGAAGCCTAACAATCAGCGTAGAAAAACGGGTGCATAATAAAAGGGAAGATTTCTTAATGAAATCTTCCTTTTTATTATGAAGTAAACAGCTACGTTGCGTGACTAAAATAATAAATGGAAGGCTTGTAATCCAAAATAAGCTCCAAATCCAATGAGTGATAATCCTGATATGACTGATATGGTTCGAAGTAGCTGTGGAGTTAAAAGTCTTCTGAAACTACTAGCAACCGCTGCCATAGCGAAATCCCATATAAGCAATCCGAGAATGATGGCAAAGCTATATAGCATTAATTGATCTGTAGCGAGTGTGGCAGAAGTTTTAGCCAGAATCGAGCCGTAAATACCAAGCCAGAAAAGGATCGTTAATGGATTAGAAATGGCCATGAAGAACCCGGTGAAAAATGTCTTTATATACGAGTTTGCATTTCCTCGATCATCTGCCTGTAAGTTGACTGCACTTAACACACTTTCAATTCCCGTATAAACTAACACAAAGAAACCAAATAACCATAGGAAGGCCTTAACAAATGGGATTTCTATAAAATGAACCATGCCTAAATAGACTGCACACATATACACAATATCGGCTGCCACAGAGCCTAATCCGATAATCCAAGCATAAAAAAAACCACTTTTTATTCCTCTGTCGAGTTGAGCAGCATTGATTGGTCCTATGGGTGCTGCTAATGATAACCCTAAAAAAATATAACTAATAAATACGCTCACGTCTCAACCACTCCTACTGATGTTGTATAATTTAGATAACCTTGTACCATTTCTATTCAAAACATATAGGTTGTACTACATATTTATTAGACTTTTTATAAGGAGGCTAAAGATGACAGAGTATAGAATCATATCACTAAACATTGGCAAGCCAAAAACGCTCATAGCAGGAGAAAAGGAAATCGTGTCTGGCGTAGGGAAAACAAGTGTAGATCGAGCGTTTCTTACAAAAGATGGATTTCTAGATGATGGGGTTCAACAAACTAAGTATCATGGAGGACCAGATCGAGCTGTACTAGTATATTGTTTTGATCATTATGAGAAGTGGAGGAATGAATTTGGTAAAGATCTAGTACTACCAGGATTTGGAGAGAATATCACGGTTGCTGGGTTATCAGAGGATCTCGTTCACATCGGGGATGTATATCAATTAGGTGATGCTGTCATTGAAATCACACAATCAAGGATACCGTGTGATACCTTATCTAAATATAATAAAGAGCAGACTTTATTAAGTAGATTAGTACAGACAGGTTTTACTGGTTATTTGGCTAGAGTGAGAAAAGAGGGGTGGGTTGAACAAGATTCAACCTTGATTAGGATAAGTAGAAATCCTAATTCCGTCTCCGTCCTTTACTCAAACGAAATCTACTTTCATGATAAACATAATATTGAGGGTATGAAAAAACTCCTCGACATTGAGGAGTTAGCAGCTGCGTGGAAGAAAAAGATAAAAAACAGATATGATAATTTGGTAAGTTAAGAATTACTGTTACCGCCAAAAAAATTCAATCTTCAAGCGCTTGCTGTGCTTCATGCAAGTGCTTGAGTTGTTCTTCTGCTAAATGAAGTCTATGCTGTGATTCTGCATGATCTCTTTCATCAATCTTAGCAATATGTACTTTTTCCTTTGCAACTTGAATGGAGACTACTGATTTTTGACGATCTTCCACTCCCTTACTTGCTTGTGCTTGATAAACGGCTTCTTCTGCTTGATGGACTGCGTCTAACGCTTCTTCAAAACTAGACATATTTTTCACTCCTAAAATTATTATCTTTTTTCAACGGGTATATGAACTGGAACTTTAAAGTACCAGATGAAGAAAATACCAATAGGCACGGATAACAAATAAGCAATCAATGGCCTTTTATAAAACAGTCTTAGCATTGGAAACATAAACGTATCAAATCCAATGGACCACGCTAAGCTCCATCCATACTGGTATTTTATATAACCCGTTTTTGTCATTATCCATTCAATAACGCCATAGATCAAAATCCAATAGACGTAATGTAGTAGGACCTTACCTCGTCCTTTATTCTCTGGATAATTACAAATGAACAATAATGCAGACCCAGGGAAAGTGATAAAAGTATAAAGCATTTCTGTTAAAGTATGATTAGTAATAAGATCAGAATCTAATCTCCAGAGAAAATAGCTTGCTGTTAAGAAGTTATAGGTTAAATTGCCCACAGCAAAGTAAAGCATAACGGTATGATACTTTTGCCAATTACGCCAGTCACCCCATTTCCACACTGCAAAAATAATAAAAAAAGCAATTGCAATATGCATACAACCAACCTTCTCACTAGAGTCTATTCTTGTCTTATTTTGGCTACTTTTAGCGAAAACATTCTATTAAAGTAAAATAATGCTATAATAACCTTTCCAAGATCTAGTAGAAATTCCCTATATATAAGTTTTGAGGAGTCATTGAAATGAGGAAAGAGTTTTTAGCTGAGGCGATTCAAGTGAAAAGAGACGAGATGATTCATATAGGTATTACCAAAGGACTACGTAATGAGGAGACAATCAGATGTAGTCAGGAACTTGATGAATTATTAAACCTTTACTGTCAAATAACTTATAGTTCCTGTGGTGATAATAGGTTAATACAAAATTGATAAAAATGAAATTACATACAGCAAAAACAACTTAGTTTAATTTAGTAGGCTTTATCTTAGATAAAGTCTTTTTGGTGTTTTTATCCAATAAAAGCAGTATATTCCTTTCAAAATCGAACAAGATAAGAATAACGCCTTGTCGAATAAAGGAGCTGCTATTCAAAATGTTTCTACAAAAAAAGTCATCTTTGAGAGATTGGCTGAAAGAGCAGTTGGGATCTTCACAAGACGTTGTTGATCAAGACTTGCTTGCCAATCGTCACAAAGCGCGATTAATTTATATAAAGAGCATCTGCGATGATAAAACGCTACAAAACCTAATCATAATTCCTTTTTTTGAGTTGTCAGAAAATGATTTTATAGATTATCTTTATTCTCTTTCAAATGTAAAAATTAACCCTAGCAAAGAGGATGCCATAAAGAAGATCATGCAAGGTTCAGTTAGCTTGTTCATAAAAAAAACATGCTTTCTAGTAGAGATTCCGAAAGTAATAAATAATACAATTGGCGAAGCCACCGTTGAAACAGTTATTCAAGGTCCGCAAAATGCTTTAACTGAAGATATATCGTCTAATGTCAATTTAGTAAGAAGACGTTATCCTCAGTCTTCCTTAAGAATAGAAGAAATGACAGCCGGATCTGTGTCTCAAACGAGGATTACAATTATGTATGATCAAAAATTTGTAGATGTGAATATCCTCAATGAAGTGAAGCTATCTATTGAAAAGCTAGACGTTCCTTTTATTCAAGCTGCTGGCGAGCTACAACGATTTTTAACAAAAGAGAAACGATCACTATTCCCAACCATGATGATTACTGAAAGGCCGGATCGAATTGCTCTCAACCTATCTCAAGGCAAGGTGGCGATACTTGTCGATGGGACACCGTTTTCATTAATTGTTCCTGCTGTTTTCTATGATTTTATGTCATCAATGGAAGATCTCTATCAATCCTTCTGGATCAGTCGTTTTATTATTTCCTTACGCTATATAGGTTTGATCATTAGTGTGACATTACCTGCTTTTTATGTAGGTATTACGGCATTTAATCCAGAATTATTTCGCGTGCAACTTGCATTGAGTATTGCGGGAAGTCGGGTAGGAGTCCCGTATCCTGCCTTCCTCGAGGTATTTTTAATGCTAGTCATGATGGAGTTGCTAACTGAGGCTAGTGTTCGGCTTCCTAAGTCAATAGGGTCTACAGCGACGACTGTTGGTGGACTAATCCTTGGTCAAGCTGCTGTAGAAGCCGGTCTCGTTTCTAATGTAATGATCATCATAGTAGCAGCTGTTGCTATTTCTAACTTTGTCATCCCTATTAACTCTATGAGTTTTGCGATGCGAGTCGTGAAGTATCTCTTACTTGCAAGTACAACTTTTTTTGGAATGGTAGGGTTAGTATTTAGTATTATTTTGGTGATTGCCTATTTAGCCAACTTAGAAAGCTACGGTAAGCCTTATTTAAAGTTATTCTTCGAATCAAATGACGAAGAATTCAATGCTAATAAAAAGGGCGGAAAAGAGGTTGGGCCTAGTGAATAGGTACTTCTTCTATCTTGTGATTATCAATATGCTCATTAATATTTTTTTATATGTTCCCAATATCTTATTAGAGGAGCGCTTTAACGGTTCTGTTCTAGGAATCGTACTAGGCTGTATAATAGGTACACTATTTTTATATGTTTTTACACTATCTATGAATAAATTTCCTCGTTTAGGCTTGCCAGAGATACTGAATAACATTCCGAAGTGGTTTCGACTTTTCTTTCTTTGCTTTTTTAGCATTATATGGTTTCTAGCAGGCTGTGTTACGTTATTAGCTTTTAATAATGTAACGATTAGATTTGTAAATCCAGATATATCGGGTATTAATATGATTTCTGTCTTTACAATTGCCGTGATATTGATGATAGCAAGATTAAAATCTGACAAAGTCTTATACACAATTGAGATCTTATTTGTAGTTAATAGTCCACTCATATTGATTATTATTTTACAAGCCTATTTTCATGAGTATATAAATTGGAATTCAATTGTTGAGGTTGGTACTCATTTTAAGGCGATGCCTTCATTAAGTGTACTTGCAGCAGCATCCTTTACGTTTTCAGGATATGCTAACATGGTGATCTTTAACAGAGTATTTAAAGAGAAAGTAAGATTAAAATGGTTATGGGTCATACCTATTATTGGTTTTATTAATTTGTGCACAACTTTTTTTATACCTATTGGATTTTGGGGGGCAGATGGGGCAGGGGATCTTACCTTTCCATGGGTTACTACCGCCGACACTTTATTTATCGAATTTGGTCCAATTGAAAGGCTCATTACACTCTTTATTTTGTTATATGTAAGTGTTTCTATCATTAGTGTGGTTGTTCACTGGCATGTAGCTTTCGAGGTGATAAAAAGCATGATTGGAACGGATAACAAAAAAGTAAAGAATCGGTCAATAATACATTTCATGATCCTTGCAGTCTTTGGAGGCATTGTCATTTTTTTAGAGTATCAACTAAGAGAACAGTCCATTTTAGAATTTGGAGAGTACTGGTTAAATGTCCGATTACCAAGTGAAGCTCTATTAGTTTTGCTGTTGCTATTCCTTGCAAGGAGGAAAAAGGCAAATGGGTAAACATTATCTAGTAATCTTTGTAATAAGCTTAACTCTTACATTGTCTGCTTGTGGTTATAAGGATATAGATAAGCGCTTCTTTGTTGTATCAATAGGTGTGGATGAACCAAAGAGTGAGGAAAATAAATATAGGGTATTGCTCAAGATTGCTATTCCTAGTGCAGATATTAAAGCAGGTGACCAAGCTTTTATCATTATTGACCAAGAAAGCGACTCCATTAGTGGAGCTGTTCGGATGGCAAAGTCACAAGTTGACAAAGAGCTAGATTTTAGTCACGCAAAGGTTATTTTATTAGGTGAATCAGTGGCCAAAGAAAATGTTAAGGATGTAATGGATTGGTTCTTAAGAAGGCGAGATATTCAAAAGATATCTTGGGTTGGAATCGGTAAGCCATCCGTTAAGGAAGTGTTACAGTTGAAGCCGAAGTCTGAACGATTGCCTTCTAATGCTTTGTTTTTATCTTTCGGGAATTCAGGAACGGAATCAGCATATATCATAAGCGAGTATTTATTTGACTTTTGGAAGCGATTAAGGGAAAGAGGATTAGATCCGTTACTTCCGATTATTGAGGTCAATAAAAAGGATGATGATGTATTCACAATTAATAAAGCCGCGCTTTTTAATAAAGAAAAAATGGTGCTAACGCTTTCTCCAGAAGAAACAAAAATACTCAATATTCTCTTAAACCATACTAATAAAGTGGAACTAAGTGCCAAGAGAGAAGATGAAGAACAATTTCATATTGCTATTGATGAGGCAAAAACAGATTTTGATATTACTAACCAAGATATAGTAAGGGTTAATGTGAGAATGGAAGGATTAATCGAAGAAGTTCTTTTTGACGGAAACAAAGCTCACTTAGAAAAGAGTAAGGACCTTGCTGAAGAGAAGTTTAAAGAAGATGTACTCAATCTTTTAAAAAAGATGCAGAAGGAACAACTAGATCCACTTGGATTAGGTTTATTGTACCGAGCAAACCATGCTTCTGACGATGAATGGGAAAGGTGGCAAGAAATCTATCCGAGTGTAGAGTATGTGGTAGATGTTGAGGTAGTCGTTAAAGGAACCGGACTTTTAAAATAACTTTGATAGAGCAATATATATTACTCTTGACAACAATTTAAGAAAAAGGTAAATTTAAATAAATTTACTGAGAGATTTTTCAAAATCTTCATATCTCGCTTCGCTTTAGCAGACTGTTAATGAACTTGACAGCATGAAAAAGCTTCAGCCCAATATGAAGAATGTTTAAAGATAAATCGGTATATTCCTCACTTTATTTGCCATTGGGGAATATGCCGTTTTTTTGTACATGGAGGTTGGTACTTAAATGAATAAAACAAAGGGATATATGGAAAGTGAAATTAGTAAAGCCATTACATTGTGGGAAAAGGAATACTTAGGTCGAGGTTCTGTATCCGTTAAAGCTGATATTTTAAGAGATATGATTGTCGTTACGTTGAAAGGTATTTTAACACCAGCTGAATACGCGGTGTGTGAAACGAAGGAAGGAATCTTATCTATTAAAAGAATACGATCTGATCTAGTTGAATCGGGAGTAGATGACCTAAAGGAAATGATACAAAGTATAACAAATGAAAAAGTGAGAAGTTTTTTTACAGATATAAGCACACAATCGGGTGAGCGTATTATGGTGTTTCGATTAGATAACGATTATGAAAGGACTTTTCATTAGTCTTTTTCAAAATTATACAGGGAGAACTTCAAAAAACAAGAAAAGTTAGTTGAAGTTAAACCGACAGTTAACACTTTAGCATGATGTTAAAGTTGTTTAGCTGTCTTTTTTTATTCGATTATTTCCGATTTCTAATTATAGGTATCAAAGGAGAATGTAATTATGCTAGAAATATTGACAAATAATTTATTTTCACCAGTTGTCTTATTTTTTGTATTAGGAGTGATAGCGGCTCTCTTTAAATCTGATTTGAAATTTCCGCAGGCTTTAAGTGATGGCTTAAGCATTTATCTTTTAATAGCTATAGGTTTAAAGGGAGGAATTGAACTTTCACATTACTCTCTACATTCCGTGTTCGTTCCGATTTTGGGTGCAATTTTTCTTGGTATTACTATACCCTGTATCACATTAGTCATTTTAAAAAGGTTGAAAGTAGATTTCCCTAATGCGATTGCGATAGCTGCAACATATGGTTCAATAAGTATTGTAACGTATGGGGCGGGCATTAGTTTTCTTGATCAAGTCGGAACAAGCTATGAAGGGTTTATGAATGCTTTAGTCGTTTTAATGGAAAGTCCTGCAATTTTATTATCGTTATTTTTATTAAAAGCTGCTGAAAAGAGCAAGCAGGTGCCTGCAGTACAAGCACATCAGTTAGGTATACAACCTTCACTTTTTCAATTTGTAGATAAAGAGGTGTTGAGAGAAAGTATCTTCGGGAAAAGTATTTTACTTTTAACAGGGAGTCTATTAATCGGTTTCTTTTTAGGAGAAGAAGCTGTTCCAAAAGTAAAGCCACTATTCTTTGATTTATACAGTAGTATCTTAATCTTATTCCTACTAAATATGGGATTAATAGCAGGGGCAAGACTGCCAGAAGTAAAAAAACATGGAATAGGATTATTGCTATTTGGATTGTTTGCTCCATTATTATACGGTACCATAGGTATTTTGACAGGTGGATTAATCGGGCTATCAATAGGAGGCACTATGCTCCTTGGTGTGTTGGCAGGCAGTGCTTCCTATATTGCTGCACCAGCTGCCTTAAAGACATCCGTACCTGAAGCGAATCCTTCGTTATATCTTGGTTTATCATTAGGAGTTACGTTTCCGTTTAACCTAATTGTGGGGATTCCGGTCTATTATGAGTTGGCAAAATGGGTTCAATAAACTAAGGCTGTTGTCGTAAGATTGAAAAGCAATAAAGTTTTAGAAAAGAACCCAAACTAAAGATTAACGAAAAATATCAGTTAACCAGATCATGGTGATAAAGCCTAAGATGAAAGTAATGGTAGCAGCTCTTTCGTTTCCATCACCATGACTCTCTGGAATGAGTTCCTTATAAACAACAAAAAGCATGGATCCTGCTGCAAATGCAAGGCCGTAGGGCACAATTTGTTCAAACACATCTCCAAAAAGCATTCCAAATACACCTGCAAAAAACTCAAATAAGCCCGTAATACTTGAAAATAAAATAGCTTTAAAACGATTAATACCTTGCGTAATGAGAAATAGCCCGACTAAGAATCCTTCAGGAATATTTTGCAGTCCTATGGCAAAAGCCACCAACGGCCCAACTTCATTTTCACTACTTACGTGACTTATGCCTACTGAAAGACCTTCAGGTAAGTTATGAATAGACATAGCGATTAAAAACAAGAAAACATTTGAACGATTAGTTGAATGTCCAGAAGAGTGGTCTAAATCATGGTGTGGGATAATACTTTCTAAAATTGTTAACACAAAAGTCCCAATTAATATCCCAATAATAAGACTCGTTATATTTGATAGCTTCAGAGCAGAAGGAATCAAACCATATGCTGACGCAGCTACCATAATGCCTGCAGTATAAGCGAGCATGACATCTTTTCCTTTATGAGTCACCTTTTTAATAAATAATATAGGGAGCGCACCAAGGCTTGTACAAAACGAAGAAATGAGAATAGGCAGTATGGTCATTACGTTCCTCCAAGATAATATTTACTAATTTGTATGTAAGAGTTTATAAATAATGTACATCGAGTGAATATATTTTTTAGGTTTTAGGGATTGGAACTAATCAAGTAGGAAATACTAAAAATCCCTCAAGAATCATACATCATGAATATAGCCATGTCTTTAGATAAAGACGTGGCTATTATTTTTAAAAAATTTTGTTGAAATTAGATATTATTCCTCTCGTTTGAGAAAAGAAATTGTTGAAAAGTATATATAAGTAAATTATTATATGTTTATACATTTATGGTTAGGAGGTACATGATGAAAGATTTTTCTCTTGATCTAGAACAAGCTGCGGTTATTTTAAAACTACTTGGTGATAAGACGCGTCTAACGATGGTAAAACTATTAGAATCAAACGACTGCTGTGTATGCGAGTTCGTAGAGATTTTTAAGGCTAGCCAACCAGCCATTAGTCAACATATTCGGAAACTAAAAGATGCGGGGATTGTGCGTGAAACAAGAAGAGGACAGTGGATTATCTATTCATTAAATAAAGAAAGCGCCTATTATCCTCTTGTTCAAAGTCTCCTTCATTTTCTTCCTAGTCAAAATGAGAAATTGCAAGAATTAGAGAAGCAGGGATTACGTATTACGTGTGAGTAACTGGGAGGGTCAACTGTTGATATCAGTAATAGTAGCTTCATTTATTTTTTTACTAACGTTAATATTTGTGATTTGGCAGCCTAAAGGGTTGTCCATAGGATGGTCAGCTTGTGGAGGGGCCATTTTAGCCTTATTAACAGGTGTTGTCGATTTCCAGGATGTTATAAGTGTAACTTCAATTGTCTGGAATGCAACTTTAACTTTTATAGCGATTATTATTATTTCTTTAATACTCGATGAAATTGGTTTTTTTGAGTGGTCGGCTCTACATATGGCAAGAGCTGCTAATGGAAACGGTGTTCGAATGTTTGCGTATGTAGTCATATTAGGTGCACTTGTAGCAGCTTTATTCGCCAATGATGGCGCAGCTCTCATTTTAACTCCAATTGTGTTGGCGATGGTACGAAACCTAAAATTTGAAGAAAAAATGGTCTTTCCATTTATTATGGCAAGCGGGTTCATTGCAGACACTACGTCACTGCCTTTAGTTGTCAGTAACTTAGTAAATATTGTCTCAGCAGACTTTTTTGAGATCGGTTTTATTGAATATGCTTCCCGTATGATCATTCCAAACTTCTTCTCACTAGTTGCTAGCTTATTGGTCCTATACTTATATTTTAGAAAGGATCTTCCAAAGCAGTATGATTTGGTACACTTAAAAAAACCAGTTGATGCGATTAGAGATGCCAAAATGTTTCGATTATCTTGGTTTGTGCTAGGAATCTTATTAATCGGATACTTTATTAGTGAGTTCATCCGTGTACCTGTGTCAATTATTGCTGGTTTAGTGACTATTTTCTTTCTACTAATGGCAAGAAAGAGCCAAGCTGTTGATACAAAAACCGTTGTAAAAGGGGCTCCTTGGGCTATAGTGTTTTTTTCTATCGGTATGTATGTAGTCGTGTATGGTCTTAGAAATGTAGGATTAACCGATGTATTAGCCGAGCTAATTCAAGCAACGGCTGATCAGGGGTTATTTGTTGCTACTATTGGTATGGGCTTTATTGCAGCCATTTTATCTTCGGTGATGAACAACATGCCTACTGTCATGATTGATGCCTTAGCAATTGCGGACACAAATACAAGTGGGGTGGTTCGTGAGGCACTTATTTATGCGAACGTCATAGGATCTGATCTAGGTCCTAAAATTACTCCTATTGGTTCACTTGCGACATTATTATGGCTTCATGTTTTATCCTTAAAGGGTGTAAAAATTACATGGGGTAGTTATTTTAAGGTTGGCTTAATCTTAACAATTCCAACCTTGTTAATTACACTGGTAGGTCTTTATATTTGGTTAATTATCATCTATTAAAATGGTTCTTACTTCTTAAAAACAAAATTGGGAGAACCTATTATAACAACTCAACTTAAAAGGAGAAATGCAAGATGTCAAAGAAAACAATTTACTTTTTATGTACTGGAAACTCATGCCGCAGTCAAATGGCAGAAGGATGGGCAAAAAAACATCTTGGTGATCAGTGGGACGTAAAAAGTGCAGGACTTGAGGCTCATGGATTAAACCCAAATGCTGTTAAATCAATGAATGAAGTAGGTATTGATATATCAAACCAAACCTCAGACACAATTGCCCCTGAAATATTAGATCGTGCAGATTTAGTCGTTACTTTATGTGGACATGCTGCAGATCACTGCCCAGTAACACCACCTCATGTGACACGTGTTCACTGGGGGTTTGATGACCCTGCTAAAGCAGAAGGAACAGAAGAAGAGAAATGGGCTTTCTTCCAACGAGTTCGTGATGAAATTGGTGAGCGAATTCAACATTTTGCAAAGACAGGAGAGTAATTTACTTCTGTTAACTTTTTGGACGCATGTTTCTGAAGTTGAATTCAGTTAACGTTTAGTAAAGTGAAAAATAAGAATTATAAAACCCGAACAATCAGGTGCCTTTCACCTAATTGTTCGGGTCTTTATTTTTTTGCTTATCATGACACATATATACAAAATAAAACCAGTTAAAACAATGACTTAATACAAATCATTGTTTTTTAGTTTACGAATCGAACGTTTATTCGTTAAAATAAAGCTAACTGAGGTGAAATACATGAAACGATTTGCTAAACAAAATATGCAAGATTTAATAATAGAACTGAAGAAAAATAAACAAATTGTACACTGGCATACAATTGAGGCAAAACAGGCTAAAACGGCTCCAATTCCTTCTAGTGTAGACTTAAAATTAGTACAGGCTTTAAAAAACAGAGGGATTCAAGAGTTATATACCCATCAAGTTGAAGCCTATGAAACCATTCAAAATGGAAAAAACTTTGTTGCCGTTACTCCGACTGCCTCTGGGAAAACACTTTGTTATAATCTTCCAGTTTTGCAAACTGTTCTAAAAAATAAAGATGCACGAGCACTATACTTATTTCCTACAAAAGCACTAGCCCAAGACCAAAAAAGTGAACTAAATGAATTAATAGAAGAAATAGGGGCTTCCATTAATAGTTATACGTATGATGGAGACACGGCGGCATCTATTAGACAAAAAGTTAGAAAAGCAGGTCATATTGTCATAACCAACCCAGATATGCTCCACTCTGCGATTCTACCTCATCATACAAAATGGGTATCTTTATTTGAAAATCTGAAATATATCGTAATTGATGAACTCCACATCTATCGTGGGGTATTCGGGAGTCATGTTTCAAATGTAATTCGCCGTTTACTTAGAATCTGTCAATTTTATGGGAGCAATCCACAATTTATTTGTACATCAGCTACAATTTCTAACCCGAAAGAATTAGCAGAGCAGCTGACAGGCAGACAAATGGAGCTTATCTCTAACAACGGTGCACCTTCTGGAAGGAAGCATTTTGCTTTTTACAATCCTCCCGTCGTGAATAAACCGCTTAATATAAGAAAAAGTGCAACATTAGAAGTAAGAGATTTAGCTGGAGAATTCTTAAAGAATAAAATCCAAACCATTGTTTTTGCAAGGAGCCGTGTTCGAGTAGAGATCATCTTAACGTACCTTCAAGAGCTTGTTAAAAATGAGCTAGGGCCTAAGTCAATACGAGGATATCGAGGTGGGTATCTTCCGGTACAAAGACGAGAAATTGAGCGTGGACTTAGGAAGGGCGAGATTTACGGGGTTGTTAGTACAAATGCTCTAGAATTAGGCGTAGATATTGGCCAACTTCAAGTGTGCATAATGACAGGTTATCCTGGAACGATTGCGAGTGCTTGGCAACAGGCTGGACGAGCAGGAAGAAGGCAAGGGGAAGCACTAATTATCATGGTAGGTAGTTCAAATCCTTTGGATCAGTATATCATTCAGCATCCAGAATACTTCTTTGAACAAAACCCTGAAACCGCAAGAATAAATCCTGATAATCTAGTTATCCTATTAGACCATATTAAGTGTGCGGCCTATGAACTCCCTTTTAAAGAAGATGATACATTTGGTGGAGTTGAAATTGAGGATATATTAGAATTTTTAGCGGATGAAAAAGTCCTTCACCACCGTGGAAATAAATGGTTTTGGATGAATGATTCGTTTCCTGCTCACAACATAAGTCTACGTTCAGCTTCACAAGAGAATATCGTTATTATTGATCAGACTATGACAGGTAATGTAAAAGTCATTGGAGAGATGGATCGATTTAGTGCGATGACCCTATTACATGACGAAGCCATCTACTTACACCAAGGAACTCAGTATCAAGTTGAGAAGCTAGATTGGGAGGAGAAAAAGGCGTTTGTACGAGAAGTAGAGGTCGATTATTTTACAGATGCTAATTTGGCAGTTCAGCTAAAAGTGTTAGAAGTAGATAAAGAAAGAGCAAATGACAAAGTAAATCTTGGGTACGGAGATGTAATGGTAACGGCCATGGCAACAATCTTTAAAAAAATAAAATTTGAAACGCATGATAACATTGGCTCAGGACCTATCCATCTTCCAGAGGAAGAGCTCCATACAAATGCTGCTTGGTTTACGTTTAATAAAGAAGACGAAATGAGCGAAAAAAAATTAGAGCAAGGCCTACTAGGTGTAGCTCATGCTATAAAGCATATTGTACCACTCATCGTAATGTGTGACCCTGGCGATGTTCATATCGTTCCTCAGGTGAAATCTACTCATTCGGGGGAACCAACCATTTATCTTTATGACCGATACCCAGGAGGTATTGGTTTGAGTGAAAAACTCTTTGATAAAATGGAACATATTTTAGTTGAAGCAGCAAAATCCATTCAGGACTGTCTATGCGAAAGTGGCTGTCCATCTTGTGTAGGGCTAGATGCCTATGATACAAATACGAAAAAAGCCTCCTTACAATTACTCAATCAGTTTATCTAAACAAATGTTCTTCTTAGGAAATGAGGTGAAAAAATGTCATTAAAACAGAAACTTAACCGGATGAAAAAACACTTAGGATCAGAGAGTAACGAAAATGTGACAGAAAAACCAGAAGGCGTAAAACTCCAATCAGAGCGCTCATCGGATAAGGTAGATATACCTTTTTTGGAAGAATGGACTGCATTTGATGCAAAACCTTATTTCTTTGACGGTGAGTATATCTTTATTCGTGAGAAGATTTTTTCTTTATCTACTAATCATGGCTTATATCCACTTGGTGATTTACAAAAGGTTGTAATGGGTTGGAATCAATCATCCTTTGAACACCCACTTTCAGTCGCAGGCTTTGAAAGTAAGGATTTATTCTTCTTTGACACAGAAACAACAGGGCTTGGCGGGGGAACAGGAAATACTATTTTTCTTCTTGGGTACGCGAGAGTATTTAACGATAAGGTCATTCTGAGACAATTATTCTTACCTAGTCCTGCTTCTGAAGTAGCTTTATATCATTATTTCTTACAAGAAGTAGATTACACGACGCTCGTCACTTATAATGGCAAGGCATTTGACTGGCCACAAGTCAAAACAAGACATACCATGATTCGAGATGAGGTACCAAAGCTTCCTAAATTCGGACATTTCGACTTACTGCATGCAAGTCGAAGATTGTGGAAGAAGGAGTACGATTCACTAAAGCTGAGCCTAGTAGAGAAGCAAATCTTAAACATAACAAGGGATGGAGATATTCCTGGATATATGGCCCCTATGATTTATTTTCATTACTTAGAGGACCAAAATCCAGAAGGTGTGTTTGGAATTATGAAGCATAATGAGACTGACATTTTAACACTTATTACATTGTTTACTCACATTTCAAACAAGCTCCTTAAAGCGGAACAAGGAAGTCAGACAGAACAATTCGAAGTAGCTAGATGGTATGCTTCTGTTGGTGAAAAAGATGCTGCAACCAAGCAATACGAGCAAATACTTCATAAAAAAGGAACCTATAGCTGGGCTGCGAAGAAAGCACTTGCCGAGTTTTATAAGAAAGAAAAAAAACTAAAGGAAGCCATAAAACTCTGGCTGGAATTGCAAGATGATGAACAACTTCCATTAGATGAGAGAATCCATGCAGCAATTGAACTGGCGAAGTATTATGAGCATAAAGAGAAAGTGATTGGGAAGGCACTTACATTCACAAAGCAAGCATTATCTTGGGCTAATCAACTTGCTTACTATAAAGAAGATCTAATTCGCAAGAGACTGAATCGATTAGAAATAAAAAATATAAAGTATACAGATATTTCCTAGGCAAGCGCATGTTTCCTGATAATTCGTCAAAATGTGATGTCGAAATAGACTGGTGGATTCAATTATAATGTCATTGTGCTGAGAAAAAGAAAAAGAGTCTTCTATAATTTACAAGTTGAATTTTCCGAAAACAAATTTTAAAATGAACACTTGTAAAATTAGTTTAGGGAGAGTTCAGTTGTGCCAATAACTTTATTAATTCTCTTTTTCTTTATGATCTGCTTAACCATTTTCTTATTCACTGAATTTAAAAGCAGTTTTTACTTGCTTTTTGGATAGAAAAATTAGTATAGGCAAACGTGGACTTTAGGTAAACAAACTAAAATTAGGTGTTTTCATCAGTACATGTACCCTCTCTTTCTCATAGGCTGTTAGTGTAATAACACAAAAGAGAAATTGAAGGGAGAAATTAGCATGCATCATCATTGTCATCCAAAAGTTTTAGCGCCAATCGTTTATCCTACGAAGTGCTGTGTTCAAAATTTTCACGATACAACAATCGTTCCACATATTCACCCAAGTCATACAACGAATGTTAATCACCACTTATATCAACACAATCACTATTTCCCACACACTGAATCTGTCGTAAATGAAGTGGCAAATCAACACTTTGTATGCCCAGGTGATTATCCAGGTCCCGTTCCAGGTCCAGGAATGATGGCACCAGGAATGGCTCCTACAGCACCAACTCCAGGAGTAGCTCCAACACCAGGTTTTCAAGGTAACAACAACATGTTATTAGGATAATTAACGTATGATACTAAACAAGGACCGACCTAAGGTCGGTTCTTGTTTCATTTATTGAAAGGTGATATAGATGCTAAAAGTGTTAGCAGTTACAGGGTATAAGTCTTTTGAGTTAGGTATTTTTCAAAAAGAACATAAAGGTATTCATTACATAAAAAAAGCGATACGCAAGCGTTTAATTCCTTTAATTGAAGAAGGATTGGAATGGGTTATAATTAGTGGTCAATTAGGAACAGAGTTATGGGCAGCAGAAGTAGTTATAGAACTAAAAAAAGAATATCCTGTTCAGTTGGGAATCCTAACTCCACATTTACAACAAGAAGAGAAATGGAATGAAGGTAATAAAGAACAGTACGAATGGATCCTTTCACGAGCTGATTTTATAGACAGTATTACGAAAAGACCTTACGAAAATCCTGGCCAATTAAAAGTGAAAAACCAATATATTGTTCAAAAAACAGATGGGTTATTAGCCTTCTATGATGATGAAAAAAAGGGGAGCCCTTTTTTTATGGTACAAGAGGCACAGAAAAAAATGAATCTTCAGGACTACCATATCTTTTTCATTACACCATATGATATTGAGGAGATTGTGAATGAAGAGCAGTTTAATGATCCTTCTAACTGGTAAGAGGTACAAGGGGTAGGAAATTAGAAAAGTGGAATATAGCAACTTGATGTGAAAAGATAAAATTGACAATTACCTGTTTTTTTGGAAAAATAATAAAGATGAATGGTAAAGGGTATTGAGGTGAATAATATGCTATCAGATAAAGTAAAGCTAACCGCAAAGGATATTTTAGAAAAAGAATTTAAAACTTCTTTTAGAGGGTACAGTCAAGAAGAAGTAGATAAGTTTTTAGACTATGTGATTAAAGACTATGAAGCATTTCATCAGGAAATTGAAGAGCTTCAACAAGAAAATTTACGCTTAAAGCGCCAAGCAGATGAAGTGTCAAAGAGACCTTCACAACCAGCAGGGAATACAAATTTTGATATTTTAAAGCGTTTATCTAACCTAGAGAAACATGTATTTGGAAGTAAGTTGTTTGAATAACAATTAAAATATGGAGTGTTCCTGGAAGAACTTCCATGAATTATCATTGCGAAAAGAAGAAGGATGTAATATACTAAATCTTGCTTGATCAATAGCGTTTGGGTAATCGCTGCATGCATGTCATGTAGAGGAAAGTCCATGCTCGCACAGGCTGCGATGCCTGTAGTGTTCGTGCCTAGTTAATTCATAAGCTAGGGCAGTCAAGGAATTGGCTGACGGCAGGGAAAAGACCTAAGTCCTCTGGATATGGTCTGACTACCTTGAAAGTGCCACAGTGACGAAGTCCAACTAGAAATGGTTGGAGTGGAACGAGGTAAACCCCACGAGCGAGAAACCCAAATTATGGTAGGGGCGCGTTCTCTAAGGAACTTGAACGATGAGAACGACAGATGATGATTCATCTGTAGATAGATGATTACCACCTGAGTACGAGACGCTTGAGTCAGTCGCTTGGAGTACGATGGTACAAAACATGGCTTACAAAACGCTATTGATGGACTTCAACCCTTTTAAATGATAGCTCTCCACTCGAGGAGAGCTTTTTCCATTTATGAAGGCCTCTTTTGAATACCACTCTATACATATAAACATGTATAGAAGTATGTATATAAACTGTTAATATGCATCAAGCTGTATGTAACATAAGTAATTAAATAGACCATTACATAGAAGAAAATCGTATTGAATGAAAGAAGGAGCGTTTATGGGAAAAGTGACCTTAATTGCCACCGCTGCAATGGGGATTGAAGCAATAGTGGCAGATGAAGTAAGAAGCCTAGGGTATGAGAACTGTATTGTTGAAAACGGAAAAGTTATTTTTGAAGCAGATGAAAAAGCAATCTGCCGAGCCAATTTATGGTTACGAACAGCTGATCGAGTGAAGCTTAAGGTAGGGGAGTTTAAGGCAACGACCTTTGATGAGTTATTTGAGAAGACAAAAAAACTAAATTGGGCGCAGTATATCCCAGTGGATGCTGAATTTCCTGTTATAGGAAAATCGGTTAAATCAAAGCTTTTTAGTGTGTCGGACTGTCAAAGTATTGTGAAACGAGCTGTGGTAGAAAGCTTAAAACACACATACAAGCAAACGACTTGGTTTGAAGAAAAAGGCCCTCTGTACCGGATAGAAGTAGCTCTATTAAAGGATATTGTGACATTAACTATAGATACAAGCGGTGTCGGCTTACATAAAAGAGGCTATCGTGTTGATCAGGGAGAAGCGCCATTAAAGGAAACGTTAGCTGCTACACTAGTGAAATTAACAAATTGGACACCTGACAAGCCTTTTATCGACCCTTTCTGTGGTTCGGGTACGATACCAATTGAAGCGGCCTTAATTGGACAAAACATTGCACCAGGCTTTAATCGTGACTTCGCTTCAGAGAATTGGCACTGGATAGGTCAATCTCTATGGGATGAAGCTAGAGAAGAGGCAGAAGACCTTGCTAAATATGATCAGCCTCTAAACATAATGGGCTCTGATGTAGATCATCGCATGGTGAATATGGCAAAGGAAAATGCTATCGAGGCAGGATTAGGGGATTTAATTTCCTTTAAACAAATGCAAGTAAAGGATATTACCTCAAGAGATGAGTATGGTGTCATTGTAGGAAACCCACCATACGGCGAGCGTCTAGGCGAAAAGAAGGCAGTTGAAGAGATGTACAAGGACATGGGAAAGGCATTTGAAAAGCTTCCTACCTGGTCTGTGTATATGCTTACTTCACATCCTGAGTTTGAAAAGTTATATGGGAAACAAGCAACCAAAAAAAGAAAGCTGTTTAATGGTTTTATAAGAACAGACTACTATCAATTTTGGGGACCAAGACCACCAAGAAATAGTTAGAACTGTTCCAAGGACGAGGGTGGTTATTACTTGACCATTCTCGTGGTTCTATCCTATATTGTTAGATGTAATAATGCCTCATGTATAGCATTTTTTTCGAGCGCATATACTGTTAAATATTGTGATTTTAACAGGAGTGAAAATTATGTTATATGAACAATTAGATTTCAGAAAGATTACTAAGGCAATTGAGGATTCATATCAGTTGGTAGAGGAGAATCTAGATTCTATATCAACAATTAATCATGCCTTATCAGAAGCGCAAAACAATGTATTGGACGCTTTATCGTATGCAACTGCTGTAGATAAAAAGTATTTAAAATATACAAACAGCTAGATGGTTTTCCCTAGGGAAAACTTTTATTATTTATATGAATGGAAGTAAAAGAGGATTTATAAAGCAAACATAGAATAGTAGTATGTTGAGTTTATAGGTGCGACGGCTGGAGGTTTATAGATTGATGATGGGACAAAAACTCCCTTTTGAGGTAGGGAAACAAGATAACTTTTACACAAAGCTAAACGAATGGATTGGGGATGTTTTTTACGACATCTTACCTGATGCAGGATTTGAGCTAAGAGACGAACAAATTTTTATGGCATTTCAGTTGGAAAAATCGTTCCGAGACAAAAACGTGATTTTTGCTGAGGCAGGAGTAGGGACAGGGAAGACGATAGTTTATTTGCTTTATGCTGTTTGCTATGCAAGATTTACGGGTAAGCCTGCTATTATCGCTTGTGCGGATGAAACATTAATAGAGCAGCTTGTCAAAAAAGAAGGAGATATTGCAAAGATTGCTCAACATTTAAATATTCAGATCGATGCTAGACTTGCTAAATCACAGGATCAATATCTCTGCTTAAACAAACTAGATGAAAGGATGTCAACAGGTGCTTCTGAAAAGGAAGAAGACCTATTTGATGAACTTCCAGGTTTTGTACATGATCATAGTGGGCTACAGAAGTTTCACCATTACGGCGATCGTAAAGATTATGGTCATTTTTCTGACGAAGAATGGACAAACATAGCCTGGGATCCTTTCCAGGATTGTTTTGCTTGCTCAAAGAGGCATCGTTGTGGACAAACTCTATCAAGAGATCACTACCGAAAAGCGACAGATATTATTATTTGCTCACATGACTTTTATATGGAGCATATTTGGACAGCAGAATCGAGAAGAAGAGAAGGGCAGCTTCCATTACTGCCTGAAGCAAGCTGTGTCGTATTCGATGAAGGTCATTTAGTAGAATTTGCAGCCCAAAAAGCGTTAACATTCCGAGTCAAGGAGCGTACGTTAGAGGAATTACTAACACGTCTACTAGGAAATGATTTGCGTGAGGAATTTGCTTATCTAGTTGAACAAGCTCTTGTAGATAACGAAGAATTTTTCCAAGAATTAAAGGTACATAGTACACCTGTTAAAGGTTCTAATCGATTAGAGATTACTTTTCCAAAATCTCTATTAAAAGCTGCTGAAACGTTGTATAAAAGGATAGTAGATATTGGGGAAGCACTCGTGTTTGAAGGAGAGCTTCATACAATTAACCATTATGATTTGAACATTGTAGAAGAGCATCTAGATCAACTAGAACACTCGCTTCAATTGTTTCAAAAGACAGATGAGGTAATATCCTGGGTAGAGCCAGACCATGAAAGTTTTCATTTAGTCATTATGCCAAGAACGGTTCAAGAGGTACTAAGTGAACAAGTATTCTCACAAAAAATTCCGTTTATCTTCTCATCTGCTACACTTTCACAAAATGGAGAGTTTGATTATATTGCCACGAGCTTAGGAATAAAGAAATATGCTTCTTTTGAAGTGGAATCACCATTTGATTATGATGAGAAAATGAAAATATACATTAAAAAGTTAGAAGAAGAGAATTTATTTAATCAAAAGCTTGATGTCGCGAAAAAACAAATCGATGTGACAAAAGGTAGAGCACTTCTTCTATTTAATTCAAAAGAAGAGTTAGAGCAATTTAAACGAGCTGTCAAAAATGAGGAAGAGTATACTTATCTCTTTGAAGGTGACCGAGAAATAAGTGAGTTGGTTTCTACTTTCCAAAATGAAGAAGAATCTATTCTTTGTGCGGTTCACCTATGGGAAGGGTTGGATATCCCTGGGCCATCTCTATCGAATGTGATCATATGGTCATTACCGTTTCCTCCACAAGATCCGGTGTTTCAGTCAAAGAAGAAGACAGCTAAGGACTATCAAAAGGAAATCGAAATTCCATATATGCTGTTACGTTTGAGACAAGGTATAGGAAGATTAATTCGGACACAAGAGGATGAAGGTATGATTACGATTTTGATGTCAGACAAGACTGATTCAGAAATCGTTAGTGAGGTTCTTCATGTTTGTCCGACAAAACCTGTCATCATGTAAGAGGATTTTTAGTAAAGATGGAGAAATAGTACAAAAAGGAGGAAATGAACATGAGTAACATACAACAAATTGAACAAGAATTTCTAGAGCACGTTAAAAAAATGAGTGCTTATTCCGAAGCTATTGGTTTAATCCATTGGGACTTAAGAACAGGCGCACCGAAAAATGGTGTTGAGCAGCGTTCAGAAGTGCTAGGAATGCTTTCTTCCGAAGTGTTTGCATTATCAACATCTGAAAAAATGGAAGAGTACATAGAGGTACTATCAACTTCTGAAGCAGAAGCTGTTATTTCAGAAGTGACAAAGAAATCAGTTGCTGAATGTAAAAAGAATTTTGAGAAAAACAAGAAAATCCCTGCTGCAGAATATAAAGAATATGTCATTTTAAGTTCTAAAGCGGAGTCTGCATGGGAAACGGCGAAGCATAATTCTGATTTCTCATTGTTCCAACCATACTTAGAGAAACTGGTTGATTTTAATAAGAAATTCATTGGATACTGGGGATATGAAGGAAACAAATATAATACACTACTTAATGATTATGAGCCGGGTGTAACGGTTGAAGTGTTGGACAAAGTTTTTGGACAATTAAGAAACAGCATTGTCCCATTAGTTCAGGCTATATCGGAATCTACAAACAAGCCAGTAACTGATTTCTTATATCAACCTTTTCCAAAAGATAAGCAGCGTGACTTCAGCTTAGCGGTTCTTAAAGAATTGGGCTACGACTTTAATTCAGGTCGATTAGATGAAACGGTTCATCCTTTTGCTACAGGGTTAAATCCTGGTGACGTTCGTGTGACAACGAAGTATGATGAGGATGACTTTAGATCTGCTGTGTTCGGCACCATCCATGAATGTGGTCATGCTCTTTATGAACAAAATATCTCTAAAGAACTAATTGGTACCCCATTGTGTAGCGGAACTTCTATGGGAATTCATGAATCACAATCTTTATTCTACGAAAATTTTGTAGGTAGAAGTTTTCCTTTCTGGAAAAGAAATTATGATTTATTCAAGCAATATGCAGAAGGACAATTTAATGATGTGTCATTAGAAGAGTTCTATCTGGCAATCAATGAATCAAAGCCTTCATTAATCCGTATTGAGGCTGATGAATTAACGTATCCATTACATGTAATGGTTCGTTATGAAATCGAAAAAGGATTATTCAATGATGAAATAGAAGTAAAAGACCTTCCAGAGATTTGGAACACTAAAATGGAAGAATACCTAGGGGTAAGACCTGAAAATGATGCAGAAGGTGTCTTACAAGACGTGCATTGGTCCGGTGGGGCTTTTGGTTATTTCCCTTCTTATGCATTAGGTTATATGTATGCAGCACAAATCAAAGAAGCGATGCTGAAGGATCTACCAAACTTTGACCAACTCGTTGAAGAAGGCGATCTAATGGCAGTAAGAGAATGGTTAACTGAAAAAGTACATCGTCATGGACGTATGAAAAAACCATTGGAAATCTTAGAAGATGTTACAGGAGAAGGCTTAAATGCTGAATACTTAATTCAATATCTTCAGAAAAAATATAGTGCTATCTATAAATTATAGATCAGGATTATAAGCGAGGCCTATTCATTTTTTTGGATAGGCTTTTTTTATATGTACTTATTTTGGGGATTTTGATCATAAGTAGAAATCATCCCCTAAAACAGGCTCTTCCTACTGTAACTTTGATTGGCGTCCTCCCGTCATACTCTGTGAAACCAATCATACAACAGGGGGAAATAACAGATGAAAAGATTGATTGCTGCAATATCGCTTGGGTTATTAATTGCTCTAGGCTTTTCTGGCATGCAACTCGCAGATGCTGCTTCTAATGTAGTCATAAAAAAAGGGGACACACTCTACTCCATCGCAAAGAAACACCATATGACAGTTGAAGAACTAAAACTCGCGAACCATCTCAAGTCAAATACAATCAATACAGGTAAATCACTAAAAATAAAGGGTGAACATGAAGTAGTAATCAAGAAAGGAGATACACTCTACTCACTAGCAAAAAAGCATAAAACCACAGTCGCCAAGCTACAAGAACTAAATAAACTAACCACATCTACCATTTATGTAGGGCGAATCCTCAAAGTAAAGCCAGAACTAGTCATTGAAATCAAAAAAGGCGATACCCTGTATAGCTTAGCCAAGAAGCATAAAACCACAGTCGCTACCCTCAAAGAACTCAATAACCTTAAAACAAACACCATCTATATTGGTCAAAAGCTCATCATAAAAGAATAAACATAGAATGCTAGCTTATTAACCAAAAGCTTTAACACAGTAAAGGAGTGGGGGCCTGGCCCCCACTCCTTTACTGTGTTAAAGATTATGTAGTGATTGTTTGTCAGGTTACTTGGATTGGTTTAAGATAATATATATACATATGTTAGGAGGAAGTTCTATGTCAAAGAGACTTGAAGAAATCCTGGATTATAATAAGAAGTTTGTAATCAACAAAGAATATGAACCGTTTGTGACGACAAAGATTCCAAACAAGAAGATGGTTATTTTAACTTGTATGGACACGAGATTAACAGAGTTACTTCCAAAATCTATGAATATCGGAAATGGCGACGCTAAGATTGTAAAGAATGCGGGGGCTCTCGTGTCTCATCCGTTTGGAAGTATCATGAGAAGTATATTGGTGGCAGTGTATGGCTTACAGGCGGAAGAGGTGTTTGTCATTGGACACCGTGACTGTGGAATGACTGGAATGCATGCAGAGCCAATTATTGAAAAAGCACTTGAGGCGGGGGTATCTCAAGAGAAAATTGATACACTTAGACATTCAGGAATTGATATTGATCATTTCTTACAGGGCTTCGAGAGTGTAGAAGAAAGTGTAAAAGAATCTGTAAACACGATTAAACATCATCCTTTATTACCAGAATATGTAACAGTTCATGGTTTAGTCATTGATCCACATACAGGGGAATTAGAACTGATTGTGAACGGCAATCAATAAGCGGGGGGAAGCCGTATGTACTTACCATCATTTCAGCTTGAAGGAAAAGTAGCTATTGTAACAGGAGCAGGAAGAGGAATTGGTCGGGCAATTGCAATTGGACTCGCCCAAGCAGGTGCAGATGTTGCCATCCTGTCTAGAACAGAAGAGGATCTACAGGAAGTTGCTGGACAAATTCGTACATTAGGTAGACGTGCTCTAATTGTCAAAACAGACGTAGCTAACCGATCAGATGTTCAACAGGCTGTAGAAAAAGTATATGAAGAATTTTCTCAAATCGATATCTTAATTAACAATGCGGGAATGAATATCCGATCAAAAGCACTGGAAGTAACCGATGAAGAATGGCAAACCATCATGGACACGAATCTGAAGTCAGCCTTCATGTTCTCACAAGAAGTAGGTAAAGTGATGAAAGAAACTGCAACAAGAGGAAGAATAGTCAATATTGCCTCTGTTGCTGGGCATGTTGCATTACGTACAGGTGTTGTATATGCTGCATCTAAGGCTGCGATCATTCAAATGACAAAAGTATTGTCGTTAGAATGGGGACAATATGGAATAAACGTAAATTCAATCGGTCCGTGGTATTTCAGGACAACTCTAACGGAAAAACTTCTACAGGATGAAAGTTATGTAAACGAAATCCTTTCCGTTACTCCTTTAAAGCGTGTGGGAGAGCTTCCTGAGCTTGTTGGACCGGCTGTATTTCTTTGTTCAGAGGCCGCTTCCTATATAACGGGACAGACTTTATATGTTGATGGTGGAATGACCATTCAAGGATTCTAATTAGATAGTGTTTTCTCAACCTGTTCATTCGTGAACAGGTTCTTTTTTTGCTGGTTAATTATTTAACTTGACGCATTTACCTGTTTTCTTGCGCCTGGGTCCTTTTATTTGCGACTTCAACACTTTTACTTGCGACTATGTAATTTTTCTTGCCGCTTTGATCCGTTTTCTTGTAACACGTCCACTTATTTGCAACTTCAACACTTATTCTTGCGACTATGTAATTTTACTTGCAGCATGGACCTGTATTCTTGCGACTTTCTCTTTTATTTGCCATTTCAATACTATTTCTTGCAACTATCTAATTTTACTTGCCAATATGATCTGTTTTCTTGCGACTTGCTTTTTAATTTGCGACATCAACACTTTTACTTGCGACTATCTAAATTTACTTGCGACATGGACTTGTATTCTTGCGACTTTCTCTTTTATTTGCGACTTCAATACTATTTCTTGCAACTATCTAACTTTACTTGCCAATATGACCTGTTTTCTTGCGACTTGCTTTTTAATTTGCGACATCAACACTTTTACTTGCGACTTTCTCTTTTATTTGCAACTTCAACACTTTTTCTTGCAACTATCTAATTTAACTTGCCGCATGGACCTGTTTTCTTGCAACACGTCCTTTTATTTGCGCGACTATCTTATTTCAAAAAACCTATTCATTACTATCCATAAATTCAGTTAATCCTCACTGTCACACTTCTCGCCACCCTCCCATACTCTAACATTAGGCGTTCTTCTAGTATCTTGAAGGAGATGGTGTGAATGGCAATTAAGAATTTTTATGCAGGCTCTAATTCAAGCCAAGGATTTTATTCATTATACGACCAGGTTACAAATGACTTAGATCGACTGTATATACTTAAAGGGGGACCTGGTACCGGAAAGTCTACCTTTATGAGAAAAATAGGTTTAGTTCTAATGGATAAAGGACTAGATTTAGAGTATCTGCACTGTTCAAGTGATAATAAATCAATTGACGGCATTATTATCCCATCATTAAAGGTAGGAATTGTAGACGGAACAGCTCCTCATATCATTGAACCAAAGTATCCGGGGGTTGTTGAAAAAATGGTAGACTTAGGTACGTTTAGAAATGATGCTTATTTATCTAAGTATAAAAGCATAATTATTTCGCTAACGAATGATATTAGTACAAACTTTATGGCAGCCTATCAAACAATGAAAGAAGCCAAAGAAATTCATTTGAAAAAAGAAGAAATTTACGTGGCTTCTATGGATTTTGAAAAGGCGAATGCAATTACAGACGATTTATTAAGGTCTATCTTTTCAACGCCGTTTGAAAAGGATAAAAATCCAAAAGTCATAAAAAGATTCTTTGGTGCTGCAACACCAAATGGAGCGGTGAATTTTATTGATAATATCACGGAAGATCTGTCTAAACGCTATATTATTAAAGGCCGCCCAGGTAGCGGAAAGTCCACATTAATGAAAAAAATAGGTAAGCGGGCAGAAGCAGAAGGGCTGTCTGTAGAATATTACCCTTGTGCGTTTGATCCAAACAGTATTGATATGGTCATTATTCCTACATTAAGTGTTGCCGTAGTAGATGGTACTGCTCCCCACGTAGTAGATCCATTCCGCTTAGATGATATTGTGGTGGATATGTTCCGCCTTTGTATGGATACGAGTGTAGAAGAAACGCATAAAAAAGAGATTGGCGAATTGAACATGGCCTATCAGAATAAAATGACGCTAGCTACTAATTTTTTAAGTGAAGCTAAGCGTTTACACGATCGACTAGAAGAGTATTATAAGCAATCAATGGATTTTGAAAAAGTAAATAAGAAAAGAGAAGAAATATTAGAAGAAATTCTGTATCTACAAGCGGTTATGGAGACTTCCTTGTAAAATAGTTTTATTCTTTCCAAATTTTTCGAGTGTAACGAAGCGAGGAATACGTTATAATAAACATGCACAACAACAAGTAATAAAATTTCTCCAAAACGTTAGCTTCCCTGTTCCGGGAAGCTTTTTTTTTCTCAAAAAAATCACCCGGTCTTGACTGCTTCTTTACAGATGCTAAAAAGGGCTTACGAATACATACACTTCACGAATAGTTTAGCAATTTCTGATAAAACTAATAAAAATTAGAAATAGAGGGAGGTATTTTATGCCGAAAATCACCTCCGTTGGTGTTTGTGTGCCACCACACGCCTTAACACAAACAACAACTGTGGAGTTTGCCCGCGAGATGTTTGAAGATTCATTTAAGGACATCTCGAGACTATTAACGGTGTTTGAAAATGGTCAAATAAAGAAGAGAAACTTTGCCAAGAATCTAGAGTGGTTTAAAGAAGATCACACATTTGAAGATCGAAATAATGCCTATATCGAGCATGCAGTGGAGTATAGTCTGGAAGCAATCAAAAATTGCCTATCTAATGATGAATACTTAAGCGAGTCTGTTCCATATGAAGAAATTGAGGCTATATTTTTTATTTCTACCACAGGAATATCCACACCGAGTATTGATGCAAAAATTATGAATCATTTACCTTTTTCACCTCATACAAAACGTATACCAATCTGGGGATTAGGGTGTGCAGGTGGAGCAGCAGGACTATCTAGGGCCTATGACTATTGCCTTGCTTATCCCAACGCAAAAGTGTTAGTCGTATCAGTAGAATTATGTGGTCTAACCTTTCAAAAAAATGACCGATCGAAGAGTAACTTGATTGGTACTTCCCTGTTTGCAGATGGGGTAGCAGCTGTACTGGTTGCAGGAAACGAGGTAAAAGGCTTAAACAACACTTCAATTCCATTCATCCAAGCGACGCAATCCACGTTAATGCCAGACTCAGAAGATGTAATGGGATGGGATATAAAAAATGAGGGACTATACGTTATCTTCTCAAAGGATATTCCAAACATCATAACGGAATGGCTGAAACCAAATGTTGAAAAATTCCTTCATGAAAATGGATTGGAACTCTCTGATATTAAACATTTCATTGCTCATCCTGGAGGTAAGAAAGTCATACAAGCTTATGAAGATTCGCTTGGGTTTACTCAGCATCATACGAAACATTCACAAACAATCCTTCAGGAGTACGGAAATATGTCATCAGCAACTGTTTATTATGTATTAAATGAATTCATGAAAGAAGATATTCCGGATGGTGAATATGGAATAATAGCTGCACTTGGACCAGGCTTTAGTTCCGAGTTATTACTCGTAAAGTGGGGGATATAAGTTGATTTTTTTCTTTACCTTTTTTGCTTTCATCGTGTTACAAAGACTGTCCGAGCTAACCATTGCGAAAAGAAATGAAAAATGGATGAAGTCAAATGGCGCCATTGAAGTAGGTCAGGACCACTACCCCCTAATGGTTCTTTTACACAGCTCTTTCTTTATTGCCGTACTACTTGAAGTAGTATTCCTACAAACGGAATTGTCTCCCATATGGCCAGCACTCGTTACCGTATTTGCCTTGACGCAGCTCTTGAGAATATGGTCACTTGCGACCCTTGGTCGTTATTGGAATACTAAGATTATCGTGATGCCTAACGCGAAGATCGTGAAAAATGGACCTTATAAATTTCTAAGACACCCAAATTATGTCATTGTCGTAGTTGAAATCCTACTCATTCCGATCTTATTTCAGGCATATTGGACAGCTGTTATCTTTTCTTTACTTAACCTATGGATGTTATCGGTGCGTATCCCATTAGAAGAGAAAGCATTACTTTCTCAAACAGATTATGAAGAAAAATTTCAAAAAATATCACGGTTTTCACCAATCCGCTTAAAATAATAGTAGAAAAATTTAAAGGCTAGAGATGTTTCTAGCCTTTTCATGTGTTTTATTATAGGAAAATATGTTTACTTGCAGTAAAATGAATAATCATATATGTTTTTCGGTACACAAAAAGGGGATTGAAAACCATGAGTCAAAAGCTAGAATCAGCTCCAATATTAACAGAAGAAGATTTACTTACGAACCTAACTGGGCTTTTTTTAGAGATGGAAAAATCAGGGAATACAGAGCTCTCAAAAAAAATGAAACAGTTAGTAAAAAAAGCATCAGAAAATGAGTATAGTATTGGTTTCTGTGGACATTTTTCTGCAGGGAAATCGAGTATGATTAATGAAATAGTTGGACATGAAGTGGTACCTGCAAGTCCTATTCCAACAAGTGCGAATCTGGTGAAAATTCGTTCTGGTGAAGAAGTGGCAAGAGTGTATCTGTTTACTGGTGAGGTCGTAGAATTTCCTGCACCTTATGATATAGACGAAATTAAACAATTTTGTATGGATGGTGAGGCTGTCGAGTGGGTGGAGATTGGGACTAATTCTTCCTTTATTCCTAGTGAAGTAACGGTTCTTGATACACCTGGTATTGATTCTGTAGATGATGCTCATCGTATATCAACAGAGTCAGCCTTACATTTAGCCGATCTTGTTTTTTACATGATGGACTATAATCATGTTCAATCAGAAGTAAGTTTTCATTTTACGAAAAAGCTTCAAGAAATGAACAAACCACTCTACTTAATTATTAATCAAGTCGATAAGCATCAGGAGTCAGAGCTATCCTTTAATGATTTTCAGGCAGGTGTCTTGCAGGCGTTCCATGACTGGGGGGTGTACCCGGATGGGATTTTTTATACGAGCTTACGAGATAAAGAGCTTCCTATCAACCAGTTATCAGAAGTAAAGCAATTACTATCAGATGTTTGGGCAACAAAGGATCAGTCCTTTATGAAAGGTATTGCAGACTCAGCTAAAAATTTAATCTTGGATCACGTGGAATGGCTTGAAGAACGTGGTAACGATGAGGCGTTAAAATGGGAGGAAAAGCTTTCAGGTTTAAGTAGTGCAGAGAGACAAGACCTTTCCAAGAAAATGAGCGGAATTGAACAAGAAATACAAGGCCTTGTTACATCAGTGGATGAAGCGAAGCATGAGTTCCAAAAAGATTTAACGAAATTGCTAGATAATGCTTATATTATGCCATTTCAAACACGTGAGTTGGCAACGCAATTTCTAGAAAGTGAACAGCCCGAATTCAAGGTAGGATTAATCTTCTCCAAGCAGAAAACGGAGAAGGAAAGAGATGATCGACTACAGGCATTCTACAAGGATTTAATGGAAAAGGTTTCAGCACAAATAGACTGGCATGTAAAAGATCTGTTAACTAAGTTCTGCAAAAAGAGAGGGCTTCATGAGAGCCTATTAAACGACGTTTATCAATTAAATGTGTCCATCCAACCAACAGACCTTCGCAACTTGGTTAAACGTGGAGCAAAAGTAACGGGGGATGCAATTCTAAACTTCACGAATGATGTAGGTTCTGAGTGTAAGCGTAAATACCGATTAGAAGCAACTCAAATTTTGGAGAAATGGCTGAAAGAGTTATCCCTACAAAACAACGAACAAATGAATGAACTACAAAATGAGTTAACAAAATACGGTGAGTATAAAGAAGCGATTAACAAATTACAGAAGAGAACAAATGAATTAAACACTGTTCGCCAATTGCTTATGACTATTCTTGAAAATGGTCCAGAGACAAATATAACTGAAGAAAAGCAGCGATTACTACAGTCACTACAATATAAAAAAGGAACGGTCGAAGAATTAAAGAAGATAGTGGCAAAAGTAGAGGCTGGACAGTCAAATGAAATGATGTCAAGAGACACAGATGAGGTTAAACATGAGCTAAATGCGCCTCAAATGGTGGATAAAATTAATGCTGTCACAGAGTCAGTTCAGCAAATTAAAGGGTTACAAACAGTCGTTCAGCAATTAAAGGAGAAAGCAAACAGGTTATCCAATCAATCGTTTTCGGTTGCCTTATTTGGTGCATTTAGTGCCGGGAAATCTTCATTTGCAAACGCGTTAATGGGTACGAAACTATTACCTGTTTCACCCAACCCAACTACAGCTACGATCAATAAGATTAAGCCTGTAACAGAAGAATTTCCACATGGTACTGTTCGTGTCCAACTTAAGAGTATAAAGCAATTGGAAACAGACTTAGCTTTTTCACTGAAATTTTTCCACCATTCTTTTACTAATTTGTCTGAGGCAATTGAACAGATACCATCAGTCTTAAAGATAAAAGATATTGACCCAAGGCAAAAACCTCATTATAGCTTTTTACAAGCAGTATTAAAAGGCTATCAGCATATGAATGATGACTTTGGGAAACTAAAATTTGTGGATCTAGAAGAGTTTAAAGAGTATGTGGCAAATGAAGAAAAATCATGCTTTGTAGAATGGATAGAGGTCTACTATGATTGTGAACTGACTAATCAAGGAATTACGTTAGTGGATACTCCGGGAGCCGATTCCATCAATGCGAGACATACAGGAGTTGCATTTGAGTATATAAAGAACGCTGATGCGATTTTGTTTGTTACGTATTATAACCACGCATTCTCTAAAGCAGACCGGGAATTCCTTATTCAGCTGGGACGCGTAAAAGATGCATTTGAGCTTGATAAAATGTTCTTCATGATTAATGCAGCAGATCTAGCATCATCTTTAGAGGAACTTGAGGTTGTTAAAAACTATGTAGGAACGCAGTTATTATCTTATGGAATTAGGAATCCAAGACTTTTTCCTGTCTCAAGTTTACTAGCGCTTAAAGAAAAGGAAGGCCAGTCGATACAAGAGCTTACGATGATGAATGATTCTGGAATTGGTTACTTTGAGAATGAGTTTTCACATTTTATTCAGCACGAGCTAACTGAGTTAACCATTTCTTCCGCTCAACTAGATCTTAAGCGGGTCCATCAGGTTGTTAAAGAATATATTGAAATGGCTTCTATTGGTAACGATGAAAAAGAAGCAAGAATGAATCGACTCCAGGAACAGCAAACACAAATTTTAACGCAATTAAAGCAGGCTGAGGTAGATTCTGCTAAGAAGGCTATTGAGATGGAGTTGAAGGAATTACTATATTATGTAAAGCAAAGAGTATTCCTTCGTTTTACAGACATCTTTAATGAATCGTTTCACCCGTCAGTCCTTTCAGATGATCACAAAAACATTAAGTTGGCATTAGAAGGGTGTCTTGATGAGTTATTGGAATTCATCGGCTTTGATTTATTACAAGAGCTTAGAGCAACGAGTGTTCGTGTAGAAGGATTCTTGAAAAATCAATTACAATTTATTCATCAAAAAGCTAATCAAAAGATAAGCCACATCCACAATGGATTAGAGCTAACTTTTATTACACCTGATAAAGTTGAAGTTCCAGTCTTAACATCTGTGGTTGAAACCTTTGATCGTCGTCAATTGTCAAAACCACTTGCTTCTTTCAAAAATGCAAAAGCCTTTTTCGAAAAGAATGGGAAGAAAAATTTGAGAGATGAGCTAGAGACTTTACTACAAGATCCTGTTAGTCACTATCTAAACTCTATGCAAAGTGAGTTAACAACTTATTATCTAGAAATCTTCATGAACCAAACATTAAAGTGGGAGCAACACTCAGCTCAAGAAGTGAATCACTATTTTGAAGGTCTGTATGATGTAATGTCAGATAAGATGGATATAGATAAACTTAAAAGCATTGAGTCACAAGTATCACACATGATATAGGTTGATCGGGGGAGAGTATCATTAAACAACAATCCTTTCATGCCTGTGCGACCTGTATTCACTATCGTTCTGAAAAAATAAATGGTAAAATGACCTATCAATGCTCACGATTAGGTTTTGAAACGAAACCGAATTATCAATTCAATTGTTGGTCTCCAAAAGAGCAGGTAAGGAAGCTAATGGAGAAAAGAAGGAAAGCCGAGAAAGGGGAAAAAGAATGAGTGTTCATCATGCTATAACAAAGCATTCAACAAAGCAACATGAAATATTAAGAACGTTTTTACAGCTAGATCAGCTTCGTGAAATGTATATTGAAGAGGCAGTATCTTTATGTAAAAAAGGAGTTAGCTTTTCAACAGACCCAATAAATAAAGTAACAACAGATATCAACAATCTTGCCAAGCAAGGAGTAGTGCCTCAACGTAAGCTTGTAACGGTCGAAATGGTACAGGAATATGTATCCAGACAGGAGACAAATTAATGTCCTACTTAAAATCAATAGAGTGGGTGGCAAGTCATTACCAGGATGACTTAGTTAGAGTCATTGACTGCCGGTTTTTATTGAATAATCCAAATGCGGGTCAAGAGGCTTATACTGAATCGCATATTCCGAATGCCGCCTATCTACATCTAGAAGCAGATCTGTCAGGACCAGTAAAGGAACATGGCGGTCGACATCCTTTGCCTAACCTTCAAGAATTGTCGGAGAGGCTTTCTTCTCTTGGAATTGACCAAAACGTAACTATTGTTACGTATGATGACCAAAATGGGGCAATGGCTTCTAGATGTTGGTGGTTACTAAAATATTTAGGCCACGAAAACGTATTTGTAATGGATGGTTCTTTTCAAACCTGGCAACAGAGAGATCTCCCTGTTTCAAGCGAAATACCTCAGTTTCAATCTAGAGTGTTTAAACCAGTTATTCAACAACACTTATTAGCAGAGTTTAAGGACGTTAAAGCTAGTCTTGACTCAACAGAAATTACCCTCTTAGATTCAAGGGAAGCTCCACGTTTTAGAGGAGAAGTTGAGCCTATTGATAAGATTGCAGGCCATATTCCAGGTGCGGTTAACTATTTCTGGTTAGAAAACATTGCCTCAGATGGAACGTGGAAGAAAGCTGAAGAGCATAAGGAAAGATTCCAACATATCTCAAAAGAAAGATCTGTCATTGTTTATTGTGGGTCAGGGGTAACAGCGTGTCCGAACGTATTGGCTCTTCATGAGGCAGGATTTCAGGATGTAAAGCTTTACCTAGGTAGCTGGAGTGACTGGATTTCGTACGAAGATTCTCCGGTAGAAAAAAATAAGTAAAAAAGAGAGAGTAAATCCAATTTAAATGGAATTACTCTCTCTTTTATGTTCCACTTGTGTAAAAAAATAACTTCCTATCTTCCTGATAATTTAAGCAGCAACCTGAGATACTAGAAGAGTATTATCTATCAAGGAGATGATTTTATGGGAAGAACAAAGAATGCCAACGCTAATGCACAGCGTAACGATAATGTGAAAAAAGGTAATAGTCCTGAATTTGCCTCTTATGCAGAGGTAGAAGCAGCAAAAGCTAATTCCAAGAAAAAATAAATGTTTGAAGCTCCTACAGTGTACGAAATTACGGCATGGGTGGGAGATACTGATTAGAAATGGATTGGTCCTATCTATAGGAGATAGGACCTTTATTTCTAAGAAAAAAATTCAGAATAATAAATTATCTCCTAATTCTGGAAGTTATCTGCTAAAATTAAACTAGCTTACTTGAAGGAGATTAATTTATGTCTGGATATACGATTACAAAGAAAAAACGATTTGATCTTTCTAGTTTTTTAATCATGACGTCTATCATTTTAGTTCTTTCTTGTTTAATTGTTCCCTTTGTTGCCATCTATACATATCAAGATATTTTTATTAATAATGTACCGGCATGGTTTTTTACAACTCCTAAATATAACTATTTCATTTTTGCTGGTGCTCTAACTTGGTTTTCAATTCTTATCATTCTTTTCGTTATTTATCGCAATCATGTGATGATGTCAGACAAGAAACTTAGAATTCTTCCGTTTCTTTTATTAGCGATACCAGGATGTATTGTCATAGTTTTATCTCTTAACAATTACTTTTATTTAAATGATGAGGGCATCCATACAAGAAGTATGGCTGATTTTAGCGTGAAAACATATAAGTGGGAAGACGTAACTGAAGCAAAGCAACTTCAAATCATTCGAGATGGAGTCATGTTTGAAGGGGATATGGTCTTCACATTTAAAGACGGAGAAAGCTTTAATCTTCCTGTAACAAAAGAGGTACAGCTGAATAAACGAAGAATTTATACAGCACTCAGGGAATTTAACATAGAAGTTCAACGAATTCAACCAGGACAATAATGACATAGATATAGAGAAACGCGTATGATTTTTCGTACGCGTTTTTTTGCCAATTTATACGGCTTTAACTAATGGAGAGGCTTGTATGATATAATTGTTTGGTATGATTATTTCTTGTGAGGTGACAACTATAATATGAACGAAACGAATAGAACCATATTACTTGTAGACGGAATGGCATTGTTATTTAGGGCATTCTACGCAACAGCAGTTAGTAATTATTTTATGATAAATAGTAAAGGTATACCGACAAATGGGATTCACGGATTTGTTAAACATTTGTTTACTTCCATTGACCATTTTAATCCGAGTCATGTCGTTTGTTGTTGGGATATGGGTAGTAAGACATTTAGAACGGAAGAGTTTAAAGATTATAAAGCTAATCGTGCAGAAGCACCTGTTGAGTTAATCCCTCAATTCGATTTAGTAAAAGAAGTAGTAGAATCTTTGGATGTACCTAACATCGGGCTTGTAGGTTATGAAGCGGATGATTGTATTGGAACACTTGCAAAGAAATATAGTAGAGATGGGAATAAAGTGATCATCTTAACAGGTGACCAAGATATTTTCCAATTACTTGATGATCATATTTCAGTAGCCATTTTACGAAAAGGGTTTGGAAACTATGATGTGTATAACCCTGAACGACTATTGGAGGAAAAAGGGATTACTCCAGAACAAATGATTGACTTAAAAGCATTAATGGGTGATCCAAGTGATAATTATCCTGGTGTAAAAGGGATCGGAGAAAAGACAGCCATTAAATTATTGTTGGAGTTCAAATCTGTTGAAGGCATATTAGAGAACTTATCAAAGCTAACGAAGTCTCAACAGAAAAAGATTGAGGACAGTTTGGACATGCTTCATTTATCCCATAAACTCGCTCGCATTCATTGTGAGGTGCCAGTAGACTGTAGTCTTGAAGAGGCTATGTTTAACGTTAATAAAGAGCGTGCCCTTTCAACTTTTAGGGAATTAGAATTTAAAGGTCTTGATCGTTTATTAGGATAGGAATGGGGTAACCCATTCCCACCAATCTTAAATTTTTGTATTATCCTTTTTTGCTTTATCTTCAAGTGCTGATTTAGGATCAGGAGTACGTATATCAGATCCAAAACCTTGTGGATTTACTCCTGAAAATGCTTCAGTACCTCTTTTAGCATTTTTACGTGACATGAATCATTCACCTCCAAGTTTATTGTTTGAAATCCTTGCCACGATTATACTCAACAAGGTTGTTTTCAACTAGGCTTGTGTTTTATAAACATAAATATAAACATGACAAGACCTGGTACGAATAGATTACCTCTTCACCTTAGAAACTAAGTAAGAGGTGATAGTATGAATAAGGGTATGATTACAGCAGTTACGACGATTGGGCTTGCCCAGTTTATTAAAATTCCTATAAAGAAAATTAAGACAGGAAAATGGGACTGGGGAACCTTTGTTGAAACAGGAGGTATGCCTAGTTCTCACTCTGCGGGTGTAACCTCATTGGCAACATTTATTGCTTTAAAAAGAGGTGTTCCAACCATAGATTTCGCACTTGCCTCGGTGTTTGGTTTAATTGTCATGTATGATGCTCAAGGAATTAGACGGCAAACTGGTGAATTAACGATAGCTGTGAATGAAATGGAAGAAAAAATTGAACGATTAAGAGGTGATAAAGATCACCACTTTCATGATAAAAAAGAGAGAAGACTAAAAGAGATGCTAGGACATCAACCAGAAGAAGTTCTTGGTGGAGCTTTATTTGGAATCCTAACAGGTGCAATTGGACATTTATTAACAAAGAAAAAATAATAAGCTTTACCTGAGCAAGACAAGTAAGGATGGGGAACGAGTGGCTAAGGTAGAAGAGTACTTACAATTTTTAAGAGGAAAAGGGTTTATCTTTAGAGAGGAAGAGCTAGGGTTTATTTCATTTGGTCAATTATACTCAGGGACAAATGATGCTCAAGTGATTGCTGCAATTGAGATTACACTAAAAGCCCAAAAACATTTTGACGGCAGTTACTTTGTCGCTTTATTAGAACATTTAAAGAGTGAAAACATAAGTAAGCGTAAAATTGCCTATCAATATGCAAAAGAAAAAGGAATTATTTAGATAAGCTATAGATCGAAAAAGAGAAGGACAGACCAAATTGTCTAGATTGGTCTGTCTTTATTATGTTTAAATACTATGTGAAAGAGGGTTTAACTTAAAGGTAGAGAATAAATAAAATAGTTCATTTCTAGAATGTGTATAAAAGTGGGGGGATACCATGTTTCCAAACATAGAAACAGAAAGATTACAGTTAAGGGAGATCAGATCTGATGATGCACAAGCTATTTTCGATTGTTTCTCTAATGAGCAAGTTACAAAATACTACGGTCAAGAAACATTAATACATAAAGAACAAGCAGAAGCATTTGTTGAATTCTTTTCAAAAAGTCTGAAAGAAAAAAGAGGTATACGCTGGGGAATTGAAAGAAAAGGGACGAAAGGTTTAATCGGCACGGTTGGTTTTAATGCATGGTCACCTAAGCATAAAAGAGCAGAAATTGGATACGAAATTCATCCTAACTACTGGAGAAAAGGATATACGTTAGAGGCTGTACGAAAAATATTAAGTTATGGATTCCATGAAATGGGGCTTTCTCGAATCGGAGCTGTTGTCTTTTTAGAAAACGATGCATCTTCAAAGTTGCTAACAAAAGTTGGATTTGAAAAAGAAGGGATCTTAAAGGACTATATGTATCAGAATGGTAAAGCTCATGATGTATATCTCTACTCGCTACTTAGAAATAAGCATCATGTGAAATCAGAGGAAGTGGGGGAGTCATTATGAAGTTTATGACGCTCAAGTATAGAAAAACAATCATGTTTCTTATCATATTATTATTTTTAATAGCGGGACTTCTTGATCTTGCGTTTGAAGGGCTAGTTTATCAATTACTACCTACATCTATCCAATCATACGTAAATAGAATACTTTCATAAGGGTGTGACGGGTGGAAAATGAATTACATAGGGAGATTGTATGTGAATGGAAGTAAGATTAATAAAAGGAAACGAAATTGAGCTCGTATCACATTTTCTGGCTGAGTTAAATAATAAAGATGAATTTCACATTGGATATTGCGGAAAAGTTAGTGAAGAGATTGCCAACTCTATTTTATATGACTTAACAGATGTAGGTTTTAAGGAGAGCTTCGTCTGTGCGTTTGAAGGTAACCAACTAGTTGGGGTCCTAGGTTTTGATGCGGATCTCAATGACCAATGTGCGGAATTATGGGGACCGTTTGCTTTAGATAATGATGATAAAATCATTTGTCGGTTGTGGAATAGACTACTTGACATTATTCCATCGGAAGTACATTCAGTAAGTATGTTTCCAAATCGACACAATAGAAGAGTATTAAATTTTGCAAATGAAATTGGGTTTGCTGAACAAAGTAAACAAACAATTCTAGTGTTTAATCGAGAATCCATTCATGCATTGGTGGATATAAAAATAACAGAGTTATCCAAAGAACTTGAAGAACAAATGACAGAGCTGCACGATCTAACGTTTCCAAGTACGTATTTTAGTGGCAGAGAAATATTAAATCGTTTAAACGGAAATAGAAAAGTATTTATTCAAACGTCTAATCGTGAGTTAACAGGTTATATATATGTTGAAGCAGAACCGGAGTTTGGAGAGGCAAGCATTGAATTCTTTGCAGTAAATCCTTCCAAACAGGGTAAAGGTCTAGGTGTTCAATTATTAAGCGCTGCACTCAAATGGCTTTTTTCATTCCAAACCATTCACTCTATTTCACTATGTGTGAATTCTAGTAATGAAAAGGCTATCAACCTTTATAAGAAGGTAGGATTTATAACAGAGCATGAATTAGCATTTTTAACTAAGAACATTAGAAAAGTATAATCCCCAAACAACTCAATTTTATAACAGTTATATTTAAACTAAGAGTTGCTGTTAAAGGGTTTGTAAAAGTTACTCTTACACAAGGAGATATTACAATACATGACACTAGGCAAGATAATCTTATTGAATGGAGTCTCAAGTTCTGGGAAATCGACATTATCAAAAGCATTAGCAGAGAGGCTAAAGGATTATTTTCATTTTAGTATAGATGAGTTTGATTATGTCGTTGAAACAATGGAAGAGCGGGGAGTAGAGAAGGGGAGATTAATCCCAGTGCCAACAGAATATCTTTTTCATGACAACATACGAATCTTCTCTAATTACGGAGTCAACTTAATCGTTGATCAAATTTTTATAGACAAGGAAACAATGGAAGACTTTTTTAAGAAGTTACATGATTATCCTATTTTATTTATAGGTGTACATTGTTCAGTAGTAGAGCTAGAAAGGCGTGAGAAACAAAGGGGAGACAGACCAATCGGACAGGCAAAGAGCCAGTTGCAATTTTTCCATCAACATAATGAAGTCTATGATCTCCAAGTTAATACTGAAGTTGAACCAATAGAGGATTGTGTTAATAAGATTATTTCTTTATTGGAAGATCGTATATAGTGGTTAAATAGCTACTATTTTTACCATTACACTTCCATTATTGAAGGAGAGTACGTTTAGACACTTAATCGATGTTAGATTTATCTGCTTGTAGCTAGGATATACATAGACTTCATTTTAAAAGTGAAGTTCCAATATGAAGAACTTTATTTTCTTGTGGTTTAGGAAATTATAAACTGAATCACTTGTGGATAACTTTGACTTGTGAATTTCAATCTAGCTCCAGCACCCAGCCCCTCGAAAGAAAAAGAACAACACTTTTTCCTCGGTCAAATAACCCTTTGACAAATAAAAGGAAAACCCGCCTTTTCTTTGTCAAAGGAACATTTGCTATGCCTTAGGCTAACCGGGTGCTTGCGCTTTTTGTTCTTGTTTATAAGTGGATTAAGCCATATTTTGTGCCAATCCCATGAACTTGTTTTAGTGTATGAACAAGGCACTAATATTCCAGTAAAATGAATGAATGTTAGGTGTTAGAGGTACCCTAAAATAAATACTTTAGGGAGGACTGCATATGCCAGATAGAGCGCCTATTACATCTTCTGAATTAGGATCATTATGGCTTACATACCAAGAAAAAACCTTGATCTTGCGAATGTTAGAGTATTTTATAGAAAAAGCAGACGATGAAGAAGCTAAGGGAATTATGACCAACTTGTATCAGGAACTGGAAGGATACGTTTGTAAAATCATTGAAATCTATGAACAAGAAGGTGCAGTAATTCCAATCGGCTTTACGTCACAAGATGTTAATAAAGAGGTGCCTAAGCTTTATGATAATGGTTTTGATATTATGTTTGTTCGCTTATTAAAAGAAATAAGTATGGGTTTACATTCATTAAATCTAACCATGACATTTAGAGAAGATATTAATAAATTGTTTGAAGAATTAACGGCCCTTACTCAAAGATACTATAGAATATGTACACAGTATTTGCTTAAAAAGGGTTTGCTTGTTAGATCTCCTTATGTCTCTATGCCAAAATCAGTCGAATTTGCAAAAAATAAAAGCTATTTAGCTGGATTGGCCCTCAATCCATTCAGTGAAAAAAGAACATTAAATACTGTAGAAATTGCACATCTACATAAAGCAGTTGAGTCTAACCTTACAGGCACACAGATGATTTTAGGCTTTGGACAGTGTGCAAATGATGGTGAGGTGAAAAAGTTTTTTAATGAGGGTGCTGAACTCGCAAAAGGTATTATTAAAGAACTTAGTGAAGTAATGATTGAAATGAATTTGCCAATCCCTCAGACACCAGGTGGTAATGCAACGCGTTCTACAGTTGCCCCATTTTCTGATAAGTTGATGATGTATTGTACAAGTCTGTTTTGTAGTTTCTCTATGGGAAGCAATTCACTTGGAACAGCCTTTACTTTGCGAAATGATTTGTCTGCAAAAATGTCAATTTTTATGAAGGATATTTTTGAATATGCTCATAAGGCTGCAAAAATCATGATTAAGAATGACTGGATGGAAGAACCTCCTCAAATGGAGAATCGTAAAGAGAAGATAAAGGGATAGTTGAAAGTTTAACATAATCAAAATGGTTATGAATGGATCCAACTATTTAGTAAAGGTTCTTGGATCTAGAAGGATTCATACCTCTTTAATTGAATATTAACAAGTAGAACTCCCTCTCATCAAATGATAAAGAGATATACTAATTTCGAAAAGAAATAACTTACTCATTAGCTACTGGCTTTTTGGGGAAGTTATATGGTAGGGGGAAATGTGACAAAACCTTAGTTGAAAAGGAGAGAAATACATGGATTCAATATGGTTGGAGTATGCTTGGACACTGTTGGTTTTAATCGGACTAGAAGGATTATTATCAGCAGACAATGCCCTTGTACTGGCAGTTATTGCTAAGCATCTACCAGAAGAACAAAAGAAAAGAGCGATTAATTATGGTATTCTTATGGCCTTTGCGTTCCGATTCATTGCACTTTTTGCTATTTCTTTTATAGCCAATGTGTGGCAGATTCAAGCAATAGGAGCAGCCTATCTGCTTTATCTAGGATTAAAGCATGTCATACAAGCAAGGTTTGGGAAAAAGAATGAGAACATTCATAAGGATGATGAAAAAGAAGCAGCTGGTAAGGGGTTCTGGCCTACAGTAGGAAAGATTGCCTTAGCAGACCTCGCATTTGCTATTGATTCCATATTAGCAGCTGTAGCTCTTGCGCTCGGACTCCCTGATTCTCCATTAAGAGATTTTGGTGGCATGGACGGAGGCCAATTTATTGTAGTTGTTCTCGGAGGAATTGCAGGACTTGTTCTAATTAAGTACGCAGCAACCTGGTTTGTACAACTTCTTGAAAAGCGTCCAGCATTAGAAACAACTGCTTACGCCATTGTTGCTTGGGTGGGTGTCAAACTAGCTGTTATTACCTTAGCTCATAAGGATATTGGGGTATTAGATTATCACTTTCCACATAGTACCGTATGGACACTGATCTTTTACGGAGTACTAGTCGCCATTGCTTTACTTGGTTGGTTTGCTCCTACTAAGAAAACAGTGCAGAACAGCAATGCTTAAAATAGCTATTATTAGAGCCTAAAGAAGCGATATTCCAAAACAGGAATATCGCTTCTTTATGTTGAAGCTATTTATAGGTCTATAAAATGGAAGGTAATAAGGAGGAACACACGATGAATTATGTGAAAGAATTAAGAAAACTTGTGGGGCATAGACCTTTGATTTTGCCGGGATCCGTAGTACTAATTATGAATAACGAGAATCAGCTTTTATTACAGCATCGAACTGATGGTAGTTGGGGGTTACCCGGTGGAATTATGGAATTAGGAGAAAGTCTTGAAGAAACAGCTAGAAGAGAAGTAAAAGAAGAAACGGGGCTGGATATAGGAGAACTCGAGTTATTGGGTATCTTCTCGGGTCAAGATTATTACTTAAAAGTAGCAAATGGAGATGAACTCTATTCTGTTACGGCTGTTTATGTAACAAATGAAGTAAAGGGGGCTATAAATATTGATTTTCAGGAGTCTATAGATATTAAGTATTTTAACCTTCATGAATTACCTGATGGTTTAACACAAGGTTATCGGAATTATATCGAACCGTATTTAACAAAAATAAAAACCAAACAAACAAGAATATATTAAACATATATATTCTTGTTTGTTTTCTGGCTTTATTCCTAGACTCTTTCCGTATAGATTGTTGCTTCGTAAAAATCCCAAAAGTCGAATTCAAACTTATTAATTTGAGTCACCTGCTTTTCATCTAGACAGTTACTCTTTTCAAAACAATTAATACTACATTTATCGTTAAAAGTAAGATTAACTTCAGATGAAATAGGTTTAAAAGCAACAAAGTTTTAGGAGCCTATTCCTAAGATAGATAACATGCTCCCACAATAATTAATAAGATAAACAGCACAACAATTAATACAAAACTATCGTATCGCGGTACAGGGCAAGCATAACCATAGCTTGGTTCAACATAAGTTGGCTGAGGTGGAACATTAGCCCCCATCATAGGTGCTGCATTAACGTTTGCTCCCATCATATAAGGTGCTGCATTGACATTTGTCTCCATTTTCATACTTCCTTTCTATATAATGTAGATTCACTACAGTATACTCACCTAGTTCTAAATTGCCTCGGTATAAAATGAAAATGGGTGAATGTCCCATTTGCTAATGGATGAATAACTTTTGGAGATAAGATAGATAGTGTAGAGAGGAAATAGAACTCTTATTGTGATGGTAAACGATTGGTTGTCTTTTACCTGAGGGCTGAGCCCTTAGAGTGTTTGAGAATTTTGATAAATATAGAAAGGCAGGGTTTGTAACCAAAGTAGTCAAATATGTGGATTGACTACTATCTTTATTTCTTTTTTTATTCAACATGTCAATCATTTCTTCATCAGTCTTTATTCCAAAGCCATGTCCAAAATACTTGCCTTCGGTCATGACAACAGCATTCACTCCACGATACCATGGTGTTTCCGGATTAAAGTCTGGATTATTAAAGTAAACGATATCACCAGGTAAAAAATGTTTGCCATGAAACGTTCGAATTCCTAGGTCAGGATCAGCGTGCCAACTATATAAATAAATGTTTTGAAAAAGTGAATCAAAGAAAGGTTTTCCAATACTCTTTAATACGGCACGGTAGAAGATAATTACACATGCTGTTGCACATTCAAATGCATACTTTGAACTATTTTTAAAAATATCCAAAATGGCTTCGGAAGGATTTACGTCACGCTTTAATAAGAATCCTCCTGCATCTGTTAATTTCCAGTAAGTATCATTGCATGTAGCATACTGAAAAGTTGTAAACACTGCTTTACTCCTATTCATTTCATCGGCGCTGTCAATGATATTCTTACGAAGTTTGAGTTCAAACAGAAGGTCATGCATAGATGGATAGGTATATAAAATAGGGCTATCTGAAAGTTGTTTGACGATTATTCTTTCTAAGTCTTCTCCATTCGTTTCGTTTGGTTGAAAAGGTATTCCAGCTATTTGTATCATGAGATCTTCCTTCCACTTAGAGTTGGTACATTATATTCGTGTAAGTGTTTGAAGATGTTCGCAGTTACTTCAAAGTACCAACAGACCTTAATCAATACAGTTCTTAATCCTTATTGTAAAGTATTATTTAGAAGGAGATTTCTGCTTGTTATAGAACTTATAATGTATAGTGGGAAAAAATGGAGTTGAAAACATGCAAACAGCAGAATCAGGGTTTACCCTAAATATGGGTGACATAATATTTCAATTATTTTCGTTAGCAATCCCTATAGTATTAATAATAGTGATCTTATTCCTCTGGACATCTTCAAGAAAGAAAAAAGCACGACTAGACAGAATTGAAGCTAAATTAGATAAATTGACTGAGAAAAACGAATAATTCTAGGTATGCACCTGCATCAGGATGAAAAGAGCCTTTATTTAAAACTCAGTCAAATTGACCTTCACAGATCTTTTATCTAAGTAATAGAACTGTGACCATAGTTAGTTGCTGTCAACTCTTGTAGCAGGTTGATAAAAGGTTCAGTCATTAGTAAAAGGGTGTTAATTCAATACGGATTAAGGCTCTTTTTTTTTATGGAAAATTTAAACATTATGTGATTGAGCTTTATCAACTTATGGTAAAATTAGGGTTGAAGAAGTGTGTAATGTTAAGGAGGGTAAAATTGAAGAGATTAGGTAGAGTACTTCAATGGTTAAGTGTTATATCCATAGCCGTATTCCCTTTTTATTCTTTAGAAGAATCTTATACGAATTTCATTCCTTTTCTTTTAATAGGTGGTGTAACTTTAGGTTTATTAGGAAGTTTGCTAGATAAGACGAGGAAGATGGGTGTGATTGCACTATGTTTAGCTTTATTGGCCGTAATCACATATTTCTATGTTGAACAGAGGTTAGTATACATAGTTTTCATTATTTCAAGTTTGTTTTTAGTTATAGTGTATCTATTTTTTGTAAAGAAATCTAATTACGAAAAAGATTAAAATCGCAATCCAAGTATATAGAATCCTTAAAAAAGAAAGGAGAAACAAATAAAATGACGTTCCTATTCTTAATTTTCATCCTTGCTTTAATTGCTATTGTAACAATGAAAACAATGAAGAACAAGAGGTTCCCTTCCAATAACTATACTCCCTATGATGAGATAGTAAGTGGAAAGAAAGAAGGTACAAATCACCTTACTCACTATGAAGAGAAACAAAATAGATAATTCTATTTTTACTCCTTTTCGATTTGTTATAGAAGCTTAGCAAGATAAATGGAGGTTTTTCCTTGAGTAGAATAGTAGACAACAAGTCAGGACCGCCTTATTTTGAATATCTAATTTTAGCTATGCTTTCATTATTAACTTTTAGGAAGGTATCCTGGATTGAACTGAGAATATTATTTTTTAAAGAAGAAATTTCGAAACATCATAAACGTGTATAGGATAACATATTGACCTAGCAGAACCTATATACCGTCTAATTGGAGTTATGGGAAGGGGCGATTACTATGGATATAGGTGTAATGTTATTTATTTTTATTTCACTTTGGTCAATTACCAAGACATTAGAAAAACTAGCTGATAAGGTCCTAGAAAAACAAGAAAAACAAAATCAATTATTAGAAGAAATTAGTAAAAAACTAGAGCTTTCTAATAGAGATTAACGTTTTTGTCCAGAAAGAGTAACTTAATTCCGAGGGGGGATTATTGTTGGGTACTGTTATGTACCACAAAAAATTGTACTTAATGATATTGGGGTTAATTATATTGGTTGCCTGTTCCCAAGAACCTGCACTTTCGAATGAAACTGTTATTGATAAGGAGATTCTTGGTGATTCTGATTCTGAAGGAGAGGAAAAAAAATATAAGGAATTTCTTAACGATTATGGCCATCCAATTGAGATTGATAAAATAGAAAAAGAAAAATTTGATTTCTTAAAGGATATACTTAAACATAAAAAATATCTCTTCCTTGGTGAAAATGGTCATAGTATTGCAGAATTTAATCAAGTCAAATCTGGATTAATTCCATATCTGCACGAGGAACTTGATTTTGATGTATTGGTATTCGAAACAGGGTTCCCCGAAGCAAACATCACATATTCGGCAGCGAAAGATCTCTCTCATTATGATTTAATGAAGTATTCAATCTGGGCAACATGGCATAGCGATGACACACTTCAACTGTTTAAATACATAAGTGATCAGTCAAAAACTGATGATCCATTAATATTGACTGGCTTAGATATTACTAGTTTTACGTCAGAATATGATGGAACAAGTTTAACAGAATACGAGCTAGGCTCTTTCCTGAACAGATGGTTACTCCCACTCAACTCGGATATGGCAGCTTTAGTTAAGGATATAGAGGGAAAATATGCACAAGTTTCTCATCTTACAAGTAAGAAAGAAAGAGTAGAGCTAATTAAAAGGTATCAACAGGTTCTTCAATTTGTTGAAGAGCAAAAAAAGAATTTACAAGAGACTTACCCTAACAGTGAGAATTTGATTCCAACATTAATAGAGTCTATTGAGCATAGAATTTGGGTCTTACAAGAAGTTTTCGATAAGGGATATACAGATTTAACGGTATACAAAAATGATTACCAAAAAAACATAACTTTACGAGACCGTGCAGCATCAGAACAATTAATTCGACTTATTGAAGAGAAGTATCCAGATAAGAAGATATTATTTTGGTATCACAACTACCATATTATGAAAGATGCAAATAAGATGATGATGGTAGATTCAGATCTTAAAACAATGTACGAGCCAATGCCAGACTATTTAGGAACCATCCTTCCTGAAACGATTAAAAAACAAAGTTACGTATTAGGTTTATTCATGGATACAGGTTCAATTGTTTCGGATGGTCAAAATTACAGTATTCCACCAAAGGAGAAAGAAACGGATTTGGAGTGGATTATGAAGCAAAGTGATGCAAGTGCATACTGGCTAGATATTAGTAATGAGAGTACTCGACCTGAATGGTTAAATCAGACATTAAGCACGTATGAGGAAGGTTTCTTTGAATATAAATTCAATCCGAGTGAACAGTATGATGGATTATTATTCATTAAGAAGGTTACTCCTACTGTTTACCGATAGAAGATGATAATAAACTAATAGTCTTATAATTTTATGAATGGTTTTTTATACTTTGTCATTACTCTTGTCTAGAGATCAAAATAGTAAAAAAGACCTGTAAGAATGGAGCATTCGTTATGAAAAATTCAAAATGGGCATTAGTAATAGGTATTATCGCGATATTAGGTTTCCTTTTTATAGATATGGATTCTGGCAGTGCAAGAAGTAACACGAACAATTTTCTAACTCATGTTACAAAGGAGAATTTTGAAAAGGCATTTGATTACCTTTATTATCACAATCATGCCTCAGATGAAGAAGTTACTATTTCTTATAAAGCTGCAAAAGAAATTTGGGTGAACCGAGTAAAGCAGTTAAAGGAAGAAGGAACTTATATTAAATCCTTTGAAAAATTAGTGATGCGACCTGATGATGGTTGGCAAAATGGTTACGTCAAATTAACCGTTGTTGAAAATGGAAAAGAAGTAATTTATGACAATGTTTACATTGCTTTTAATCAGGTGGATGGAAAATGGAAGGTTATAAGCTTACAAGAAGATGCTCAACACAAGGGTAAAGATCAACTTTGGGAAATAGCCTATAGTGGGTATGTTGGAAAGTGAAATTTTAAAAATATGAGAGCAATTCAAACCCGATATCTCCTTAATAGGTAACGATGGTTTCCAATGAGATATCAAACTGAACTAGAAAAGGATTAAGGGTAAAGGGAGTTTTCTGACAATTGGGCTATTCGCACCATCATAACCAACTTTAAACGGGTCTATTTAAGATTGAACCTTCTTTTTCAACGGGTGCTATTCAAGGTTGGATTAGCACCCGTTGTTGTTGAAATAGATGGAAAGCTATTTACGGTGGCTAGAATTATTGTGCACAAGTAGTCATAGATAGGCATTTCTAGCAGCTCTTTGGAACCTTCACAAATAAAAGGTTGAAGTAGGTGTTTCAGTATACAAGTGAACAATAGGTTATTGTGGAGGATTGTTACTATGACTAAGAAATTAATATTTGGCTTATCTATAACTTTGATTTTATTAGGGATCTGTTCTATCAACTTAGTAATTAAAGATGATGTTCAAGGAATAAAAGATGCTATGTACTCGTCAAATCAACCGATGAGGAACATTGCTCATATAGAATTTTTGAATAAGAATCAGGCAATCGTTTTTTATGAATGGGGTCATCAAGAAAACTTGTATTTTGGAAGTGCTCTATTTAAGAAAAGACTATTTGGATGGACTCTCGTTAGTAGCAGTCAGGGAGGGCTTGCGCATGAATATAAACTAGATTGGGGTTTTTCAAACTTAGAATTTCACTTTACCGCTTATACCGGTTTAATCAGAGGGAAGATACTTGACTCTCGAATAGAAGAAGTGAATGTTAAGACTAAAGTAGGAACCGAATTAAAAGCCAGAATAGTAGAATATAACAATGATGAAAAATTTTGGTTTTTAGTTGCAAATGGTACAGACCTGTTAGGCTCTACTATTACTGGTTTTTCATCAGACGGAAAAATAATAGAACAGATTACACAATAACTATAACTCCTTATTTAACAAACTTTATTGAAAGAGGAATGTTAACTAGATATGAAACTGAAAAGTTGGTGTGAACAGATTGAAAAGAATATTTATTATTTTATTGGCTATTGTTGTATCCATAATAATGATCTTTGCTATGTATAGTTTTTTTCACTACCAAACGGAAATTGAGAATAACTTTAAACATATTGAAGTTTCTCAGGAGTTTAGCGACATTAAAAATGAAAATGGTAAACTTTTCTTGACATATCGAGTAACAAATATAATTGAAGAAGAATTACAACTCAGGTTTACTGATTATGACCGTCATATAGATATTAATATTGAGAGTGAAGTTCCTGTGAAAAACGTAACTGTGTTCCCAACACATTCCGATAATATTTTTAGTCCTAATGAAACATGGGAATACAAGATTGAAATAGAAACTGGAAATCATCTAATAGGTGAACATACAATTGAGGTCCGATTTATCCCAAATGGAATAAGGACGCTTAGTTCAATAAGTACCGTATGGAGTAATGAATAGTTAAATACTTCTTCTGTGGAATTCAAATTATAGTCGGCTCCCCCCATAGTGAAACAGTACATGTAATCAGAAAGGGCGTTCTTATGAGACTACCGGTAGCGACCAAGAGGGTAGCCTTTCAATAAAAGTTACAGACTTAGATCAGTATTTAATAATAATGGTAGTTTTAATCCTAATATATTAAGAGATTATTTTGTAATAAAGACTCAAAACAGTAACTATTACTGGAAAACCCCTGCCTTTTTAAATACAGTATATGGAAAAAGAATTACCCATTCATTCACATCTAGATGGAAGTAGCTATATAATTACTGAAGTTTAAAGGATTTGTTCATAAAATTGAAGCGTTTTGAAACTAGTAGGATTTAATTCGTTTTTGGGAGTGTCTATTGACCACCGTATAATGTTTGGAATAATGATATATTTATAGAGGGGTAGTTTACCAATGGTTGTATTCTGGTTTATTAGTCTTTACATAACACCAATTTTAAGTATTAACTTTTGTCTTAATCTAGTAGCAATATTAAAAAACGTAAAGAATGAACAACCTACTGATAAAAATACATTTTGGCTAACCATATCGTTTTTACTAATTGTATGGAGTATTGCAGTCACTTCTTCTTTTGGTTCAGAATAAGCATGGTGGCCTTTTCTTTATTAAATTACCGGTTGAGGTTAATAGTCAGTAATTAAAGTTTTTACATACGGGCGAGTGCTGAGCGGCACTCGCCTTTTTCGTACTATTGGGTCTTTTTAGTGGAATGTACATTTTAAGAAACACTAAAATGAGGTGTTGCCTATGATGAAATCATATCTCACTATAATAACTGGGCTGGTTATATTACTTACCCCTCTTTTACTGAATATTACCTGATGGAGTCTGCTATCTCTACTAAATTGTCTGTAGTTACAAGGTCTGAAACACCTTTATCGATGTTAAGAACATACTGCCATCCGTTCTTTTGGAATACTAATAAATTAAATCCTCTCGCGATCTTTGTGCTATAGAACGCTTTGCTTCCATCTTTAAGTTTAAAGGTTTGGTCAATATGCTCCTGCATAATCGGTAATCCATATTTAACGGGCTTGACCCTTATCATATAGTGATTTCTTGGTTTATTTATATGTAGGTATTCAATTTCAAATCCATCGTTCATGTCTCCATCCAGATTATTAAATCTTCCAAAACTGTGTGTGAATTCTATAGAAGGTATTTGTACTGGCAATGCAATATCCTTTTTAAAGTGGTCTCTACTTTCTTGCAAAGCAGCATTAACCTCTTTATAGCCAATGTCAAAATAAGACCTTTGGAATTCTTCACTAGTGTAGTCTGCGTTCGAAACGTACGGCCATGAAAGTGAAATTATAGCTGTAATTAAAAATGTTTTTATAAGATTAATCGTCGTCACTCCTTTAATTCTTGTTATATATATTATTCACTATTTATGCGACAAATATAAATGAAGATGGGATTCATAAAGTATTGAACAACTATTGCAGCTTAGGTTTTTTAGGGGAAAAAACCAGTAGCTAATGGTCTCTAATATAAATTAGATTTATTAAGACAGAAAAGGGGAGCTTGATATGCAGAAAATATTCGATTTTAATGGTTTTATTGAAAGTGGAATAGTTGAAAACTTAGATGAAGGAGATCCTGAAATTATATATTTCAAAGTGAAATCATAATTCAAACAAAAGTGATATTGCAAATGCAGCGGGAACGAAAGCCCTTTAGTAAATCAGCGTTCTAATTTTTGTAACTTTTAAATGGTTGAAACGTAAGTAATACTATTACGATATCTAGTTTTTAATTAAGGGAGGGCTATCATATATGCCTATGTGGGGAGTTTTGTTGATTTGTTTAATACCTATGATTCTATTCTTGTATTTTGGAAGAAAGGTAGTGGACCAGATATACGATAGTAGACCAATAATATGCGAATTTTGTGGTAAAACATATACACAAATTAATAAAGTAGTTAATGGTACATCTTTTATATCCTGTCCACATTGTGGAACTAGACAGTAAATTTAAGAGAATTGATTAGGTTAGATTAACTAGAGCAGGAGGGTTAATGATGGAAATTAAAATACTTGAACCAACAGATGCAGTAATTTATAGAGAAATTAGATTAGAGGCATTAAAGGCAAACCCTGAAGCATTTAGTTCCAGTTATGAAGAAGAAAAGGAATCTACTCTTGAAAGTTTTGAAAACCGATTAAAGTTTGGTCATTTCTTTACATTTGGGGCTTTTGTTGAAAACAATCTTGTAGGGGTTGTAACTTTAATAGTAGAAACAAAAACCAAAACGAAACATAGAGCAAACATTGTTGCTATGTATGTTTATCCAGAGAATCGCAAATCAGGAATTGGAAGAAAGTTAATGACTGAGGCTATATTAAAAGCTAAAGAAATAAAAGTCGTTGAACAAATCTACTTAACAGTAACCTCAGGTAATGAACCTGCAAAAAATTTATACAATTCTTTAGGTTTTAAAACGTATGGGGTTAATAGAAACGGATTAAAAATTAAAGATACATACTTCGACGATGAACTAATGGTTTTATTTTTATAATTCTTGTTCAACTATCGGGACTTATATAGAGTATTTTGTTAGTGACATGATAACAGAATGATTGACGCAAAGAAATACTTTTTTATTGGCTAAGGGGTACTTATGAAAACTCACTATTATTTAGGTTGGTTTAATCATTTCTTTCCAGAGAATCTGGGCAGGCTGTTACAGGAGGATATAAGTGATAGAAAGTCGCTGGTTTTGATAAGCTCGAATCCATCTATTTATGATGAAATTGGTGCTTCTGAACGTTCGTGGCTCGAACAGGCTGGTATTATGTTTGATGAATATCATTTAATAAATGATCGTGTTCAGAAGGAAGATGCACAAACGAAAATTCGGAATGCTTCAGTCATCTTCTTGTTGGGTGGAGATACTCTTAAACAAAATAGTTTTTTGAAGGATTATGAATTATCGGATTTGATTAAAAAAAGTAACGCCGTAGTAATGGGAGCAAGCGCTGGTGCAATCAACATGTCCGCTAAATGGTTATGCTCGAGAAACCTTGGGTACAAAGTTGAAATGAGCTCTGTTTATGATGGAATCGGTCTTGACAATTTTTCGGTCCTGTCTCACTTTGATCTTGAAAATAATATTGCATGGATTCAGAACGAACTTTCTCTCCTATCAAAAGAAATGAATATATATGCGTCGAACAAAGATTGTGCTGTACGCGTAAAGGGAGACAAAATCGACATTATTGGCAATGTTTTTTTAATCTCTCATTCAAAGATTCAGAAATTGGATGAGACGTTCTAATTGTATTTGCTGGTTATTGGATATAGCTCATTTGGTGCTAGCAGTAAGAGGTTAATAGCGGTTTAGAATAGTGGAGGTATAATTTAGAACATGAATATGTGTACTTTAAAGTAATTGATGACACTAGTATCACTTCTAACTAATAAATGTTAAAATTTAACTATTGAGTTAGATTAATCCAAGGAGTGTAGAGAGTTCCTCCGTGGGTGAAAGGGTGATTTTATGTTAAAGTATTTCCCCCTATACCTGTTTATTGCTCTATTTTCAACTGCTTGTTCAGGCAGTGAACAATTTCATTTTAAAGGACAAAGTGAAAACTGGAAAGTGATATATAGGGTAGAAATTCTGGGGGATGATATGAAAAAAAACAGTACGAGAATAGAGTATATTAGTACAGGTCCCAAACCAAAGGATATTGAGTATTCAATAAAAACTAACGTCGGAGGCATGAATGGAAACACTTCATTAAACAGTAATGGATCTGTGGAAATTGGTGGTCATTCATGTACTGGATTTGCTCTAACAAGTAAAGAAGAGAAAAAAGAAACAACTATTTCTTGGAATGGTACCACTGAGAAGTTTGTGTGGATAGGTAATAGCAAGGTAAGGTGATGCGTTAATCTTAAAGTTGATTAACGCTTTTTCAGTTATAGAGGTATGACCGTTTAATAAACGAAGCTTTTGATTATGAGTAATGATGTAAATAGTAAATATGTATGAAGGGGATGAATGTATTTGTTAGAAACATATAGATGTTTCATAAATCCTTTTGAAGAAAAAGATTATTCTGATGTGAAAAAACTATTTACATATCAAGAAGTAAGAAGATTCCTTGGTGGAATACGGGATGAAGAGTCAATTCAACAAGTATTAGACGATATGCTTGATCCGACGGAAAACTCTTCCTTTTATTGGGTTGTCCGAGAAAAACAAACTGATAATTTTATTGGTTTGGTTTCTCTTGACCCTCATCATGATGGTACTTATCTCGAACTATCATATCAACTATTACCAATATGGTGGGGAAAAGGTTATGCAACAGAAGTAGTTAAATCGATCATACAACACGCTTTGTATGATTTGAATCTATCAAGATTAGTAGCAGAAACTCAAACAGCAAATACAAAATCTTGTAGACTCTTAGAAAGAGTAGGTATGCAATTTGAAAGTAACATTATGAGATTTGGAGCTGAACAAGCAATCTATTCGATAAGCTCACCTAAGGGGTTATTCTATGAAACTTTTAAAACCAATTGAATTTATCATTGTTTTGGCTATTACAATTTTATTTGTTTATGACTATTTCCCTAATATTCCACTTGCGGGCATTTTGCCAGAAGGTTTACTGATCACATTTATATTTGGACTATTCCTATTTAGTCTGTTGTACAAGAAGTACAGAGAAAGAAACAATGAAGATATATTTAAATGGCAAGTTTTCTCAACCATCTATATTTTATTTTTAATGGGGCTATTCACAATTCTAGGAGGGCAATCATCTTCTGGCATATCCTTTAATAATGGTTTTCTATAGATAGTCTTTTTGGTTTCATTTTTTGAAATGAATTCACAATGGAAGAAGATAAAAATGTCAGAAGCATAGGTGTACAACATATGTCTTGTAGATTTATTTAAAGATAACTCAGCTAGGGTATTTTTACCTTCTTCAACTACAGGGTACTAACTTTATTTGGAGGTGTTACGATTGTTTGTATTTTTTTATTTTATTATTTGTTCTAGTTTACTATTAACATATTTTTTTGATAGTAATGTAAAAGACTTTATAAATGGGAATCGTTTTCTTAAACATTTTCTGAAATATTCTTTTATAGTCTCAATAACCTATTTAATTATCTATATGGGTTATGTTACCGCAAAATTTATTGATTCTTTCTAAGAATTATCCCCTATTAAAATCACATTTCTTACTGCATTAACGGTGAGTTGAAATCAACTTTGACAACTCTGGTGACTTACCATCTATTTATCTATTGGAAGAATTTCAAGGAAAAGTGATTGGGAAAGAGCCAATGAAGCAGCTATTTCACCAATTTCGAGAGTAGGAGTTCAATAAAGTTTTTGTTGAAGTATTAGAATGTAACAATACTCGTTTCTTCTATGAGTATTACGGTGCAAAATTATTCCTTCGTTCAGGGATGATTAAAATGTTAGGTGCTGAATTAGAACTTCTCATATATGTATGGGATAACGGTAAAGAGGTTGATCTGACTAAAAAGTTAGAGGTGCGACTGTTGAGAAGTAGTCGCTCCTTGTGCCAAGAGATCAGTAAGATTGTACAAGAATGATTAGAGAATGTTTTGTAGAGATAATATTAACCCACTAAATTAATAAAGGAGATTAAAAATGCACGTAGAGGAGTCTACTTCATATTTTTCGTTTATAACTGCTTTCTTACCTATTACCGTTGTTTTGCTGATAATCTTACTTATTGGATACGTTGTATATCAACTTTTTAAGAAAAAATAACAACTGACAATAACAGTAATCATGATAAAGATCTATTCTTGCTTTTGTTTGGATTGGTGTAGACTAATGAGGTGCATGAACGAAAGAACGTGGATTGCTTATTAGCGAGCCTTTTTATGGTCCCAACAGCTAAGTAGGAAAAACCTTGACTATCCTTAAAACGACTAATAAATAAGGTGATTAATATGAGTTACCTAATACATTATTTAGAAATGTTCTTTGCTATAGCAATCATAATCTTAGTTGTATCATTTCTTAACAAGAAAGGGGTGACAATAGGTAGTTACAAAAAGAATTTCCCACTCAAATTTTTTCTTGTAATGATTTTGCTTGGGACTTTCATACGAATTAACTACTTATTTATAGGTCACGAATATTTCCTTAGAGAAACTGTTGAACCAATTGTCAGTATTATTGTAATTTATATTATTATTTCGAAATTAAATCGGAATGGTTTATTAGATAAACCAACTGTAAATGACCTAGTATCGGCAATACTCATTATTGGGGGTATTGCAGGTCTTATATTAATAATAGCTTTTTAAATAAGTTGCCAACACTGCAAGTGTCATGCTCCTAAGAGATTATATTAATATCTTTATTATTATATAAACGGGAAAGTTTAGTGAAAGAGCAGTTCATTTTTTATTTATGATAAATCCATTTGAAAAGTGAGGTGGAACAATCGAGAGGTTGAGTAAAATGTCATTTAAAAATGAGTTAATAATTGGCATTATGGTTTTTGTTATTCTAATTGTGGTTAATTATTATTTCCATTTTATCAAACCTAAAAATTCATTGGACCTGTATCAATCTATTTCTTATGCGGATGATTTTGAAGAGGCACAAAGTATAATGTTGAAAGGATACGAGGCTAATTTTAAGGAAACAGATTTTGAATTTATCAATGGAACGGATAAACAAGCAAACAGTATAAGCCAATTTACCTTGTTTGAATACGATGAAAAATCTTATCTGATAATGACTTCACCAGGTAAAGAAGGCACTCAAAAGGTAAAAGTTCTTGCAGTTGAAGAGTACCAAAAGAAATAAGAGATTACTTTCTTAAATTATCACCATAATGTTTAGTTTCACAAACGGGTGCGAGAGTGTTGTGAGCAACAATAGCAGCGAATGTTAAAATAATCCTCTCTTTCTTTGTCACCTTTTTCTCTAACGAAGAGTGATTAGACCGCTTATAGATGTAAGAATTGCGATTATAACAAACGGCTTAACTCAGAGACAAAAAGCTAAAATATTTAATACTAATTTAGATACTTGTTTTGATTTAATATTTATTTCTGAAGAAGTGGGGTTTAGTAACCCGACAAACGCATATTTGAATTGGCAATAACTAAGCTTAACGTACCATCCGGAAACTGTATTATTTGTTGGGGACGACATTCAAAAAAATATTGCTGGCTGCCCAAATGCAAATATGAAGGGTATTTGGTACAACCAAAATGATACTGAAATAAAACCATATGCCTAGATCAATTCTTTCGATAGCTTATTAATTTATTTTACATAATTGGTATAATCAGATGCACTAGTGCTTTTAAACTATCGGAATACTTCAATAAGAAATATGGGGGTTTGAATATGTATATAAGAAAAGGAAAAATCTATTTATCTTTTATATTGATAATACTATTATTCGCACTAACAGCTTGCACTCAAATTTCTGATTTTGAGTTGTATGAAGGACACCCTCTAAAAATTGCAGTGGTTGGAGAACCACCAGAAATAAATGAGGAACATGTGATATTTACAGAGACCTCATTTGATGAAATAGAAAGTGAAGAACTGAAGTCTTATGACGCAGTATTTATAAGGGAAAATAATCTTTTAGAGGCTGCTGAAAGCCAATTTGCAGACGTTTACCTAAATTCATCAATTCCATTCTTTTTTATATCAGCAAATAATCATATCCCTTTTACCGTAAAACAAACAGCATATAATGAGTCTTGGAATTGGACTGCTGGTCAAAGCTATGCTGTTGGGGTACTTAACTTAAAAGAAGATGAGTCGTTAAAAAGCTGGAAATACGGTTTGTATAATGATAAAAAAACAGATGAACACATAAAAGAAGTTTATTCAAGAATATTCAAGACGATTGATGAACTTAATTAATAAAATGTAAAAGCTCTCAGATAAGGGGGGGCGGAATGATACCATTCCGACAGTAAACCCGTTAATATGCATCTTGTTTTTCTCTTTTGCTGAAAAAAATCAAATTCAATGGTAAGTGTTTGTGAATAATATACTTAAAGTAACGAGTGCGATTGTAAAAGAGAGTAATACCTTCTTTGAGAAGAAGAGAATGATAATGGATGTTTTTAATAAGTTCAATGAAGGAGCTCAAAATGATTAGAGATAAAATTAATCAAATTCTAGACAAATTACCAGAAGATGAATTAAACAATGTTTATTGGTCAATTAAGTCCATTGAGCAGGAGTATCTACATAATAAAAGCCTTCAGGACAAAGGAGTAATTACTTCATATCTAGAAGAATCAGAGGAACTAATTCAGAAGTGGGATTATTCATTTGCTAAGAATATAAGTGAAAGCGTTAAAAGAGATATCTATTATGATCAATTCAAGTGGCATATATTTAGCTATGAAAAACAAGAGTGCTTAAAGGAAGAAGAAGCCAGAAATGCTTTTAATGCTGTCGCCAAAGAGGAACTTTACATCATGTATCAAGGAAATCCAATTGTATCTCTTTATTCAAATGCATCTGAATTAAAAGCCGAAGACTTTGATTCTAAACAAGATATATATATATTTGACAAAAACTTTTCTTGGACATATGTTCTTACACATGAATCAATGTGTGGACCATATTATTATAAAATTAATAATAAATAATTCTATATTATCTTCAACTATCGGCAATTCTTCAATAAAGTAATAGTGTTTACTTCAGTAAAAAAGGTATATTATATTTGTTGAATAGATTCTCTTTAAAGACCAGAAAAGTAGGTGAACAAAGTGGGAAAATATCAATTGGATACCAAAGGTCAGGTAGCTGTGACAAAGTTTCACGAAAAGCAGAAGCCTGCCAAATTTGATAAAAAGCAGCAACTTGAAAAAATACGTGCGGAGTATTTGAAAAAGAAGCAAAAACAAACAGATAAATAATTTGTATGAAAACATAGGGAAACTAAAATCACCCTATGTTTTTCTTATTTGAAGTTTTTTTTTACTTATATAGATAATATTTTAAAACTATGCTTTTAGAAAAGAGGTTTAATTGGATTAACGAGTGCATCCAGCCAAAACAAACGCTTGGATCAAATCCAAGCGTTTTAAGATGCGTTTCTAACAATCGTTTGTATCTTCTTTTTCTTTGATGGCCACTCCGATAAAATCATTCCAATAAAGATGAACACACAGCCGAAAATGGCGATAGATCCTAATCTTTCATTGGCCCATAAAAATGCTGTGATGGCTGCGAAAACAGGTTCCGTAGCGAATATAAGGGCTACCCTTGTAGGTGTTGTATATTGTTGTAACTTTGTTTGAGCGAAGAAGGCAAAAGCAGTGGCCAGAATAGACGTGACCAATAGTGCAATAATTACTTCACTTTTCACTAATGTTTGGATATTTAATCCTTTTTGCCAATCTTCAAATAAGAGCGCTCCGATCGTTGAAAAAAAGGCAACACCAATAATTTGACCGATTGTTAATAGTAAAGTAGGAAATTCATTTGTATATTTACCAGTTAGAATAATATGCATGGCAAAGGCAAAGGCACAACCCAATACTAAGAGATCTCCAATGTTAAGTGAGAATGAGTCGCCTACTGTTAGTAAAAATAAGCCTAAAGCCGCAATAATGGATCCCGTAATAGCAATCGTACGAGGTTTCTGCTTGAGGATGACAAGAGAAAGTAAGGGAACTAATACGACACTTAACCCCGTAATAAATCCTGCTTTTGATGAGGTGGTATATAATAATCCCATCGTTTGAAGAGCATAACCTAAGAAAAGGCTCATACCTATTAAGAAACCAGCAATTAGAAATTTTATGTTAACCGCTTGGAGTTGTTCTCGTTTGAATAGAAGGAACCAAATGAGTAAAATGACAGCTGCCATGGAGAAACGAATGGCATTAAAAGTAAACGGTTCTAAGAATGATATGGCTTGTTGGACAAGGACAAAGGTTGCCCCCCAAACAAAAGCCACAAATAGTAATATACTATCTGCAAGTAATCGTTTTTTCATTTTATAGTGATCCTTTCTCTTGTATCTATTTTTGATGACGGATCGCTTTTCTCGCTAACTCATCAGCAATGGCATTTTGGCTACTAGGAATCCATTTCATAAAGAATAAATCAAATTCTTTCGTCAATTCTAATGCTCTTTCAAGTAGGGGGATATATTGTTTGTTTTTGACATACTCTTTTTCAATGGCTTGATCAACTAATTGGGAATCTGTTCGAAAGGAGACGATGGAAAAACGCTTTTCTTTACAGATCTCCAATGCTCTAATCAAGGAATAGTATTCGGCTTCGTGATTGGACATGACGCCAAGAGGAATGGAATGATGTTCAAGTATACCATTACCTTTAATATAGACACCGGCTCCAGAAGGACCAGGGTTACCAGCACTTGCTCCATCAATATATACTTCGATCAAGCGATAACCTCCTTATAAATAATTCATGAAACATACTATAACACTGATTTTTCATAGATAGAAGAGGAATATACAATTCATCTTTAGAATAATGAATAAGCAAGAAAAAGTATGGGAAAATGTAGATACTAAGGTTTTGGAGGATGAACGACGGTGAATGTCTGGATAGAATGGAAATACAAAACAGCAAAAAACATAGAAATTACATTAACGACAGAAACAATACCAGCTAAAAAAGCACTATTGATTGCAGAAGATTTTCTTAAAACAGGTCGGACCAAGGATATAGTTTTCTATGATGAGCAACATACGATGTGGACCAAAAAGGAATTCGAAAAACTCCTAAAAGAGGTAGAACAAGAACCTCATCATATTGAAGTATTCTTCGATGGTGGATTCGATGTACAGTTAAAAAAAGCGGGAGCTGGCCTTGCAATTTATTATACAAAGAATAACCAAGACTATCGGATTCGAGAAAACAGTGTCTTAGATGGATTGGATAACAATAATGAAGCGGAATATGCTGCCCTTTGGCAAGCCGTTCTTCGTCTTGAAGAATTAGGTGTGCGTAATATTGGTGTTCACTTTAAAGGTGATTCTCAAGTTGTATTAAACCAATTATCTGGGGAGTGGCCATGTTTTGAAGATGAGTTTAACAGATGGTTAGATCGTATTGAAGATAAACTAAAGGAATTAGGAATTAAACCTACTTATACAGCCATTTCAAGAAAAGAAAATAGAGAAGCGGACCAATTAGCTACACAAGCTCTTCAAGGAGTAATGGTATCTAGTCATCTTAATCGTTCGGAATAGAGAGGAGTAGGGAAGGATGAGACAAAGCAAAACAATAATGGAAGTAAGTGAACTGCTTGATACGTTTTGTGAAGATTGCTTTCTCCATGCCTATCTAAAAAAAGAACAAGGAAAGTGTAAGGCTCATAAGTTCTGTATTAAGGAATGTACAGTTGGTTTAAAATTAAAAGAATACGGAAAAATGCTATCCTAAATTTTCTAACAGTGAAATGAAAAAACTTCAGTTGGTAAGTGAATAACCTACCTACTGAAGTTTTTATTTATGATTTGGCCTCGTTTAATTGTTCTTCACATTGAGTAAGCGAAACTTCTTGAGAGTGTAAAAACTCTTCATCGACACCAGTACCATTATTTCTCGCGTGAGATAACTGAGTTCTTGCATCCTGAATAGCTTGAGTAGCTTCATCTAACTGCTCGCGGTCCATGCTCATAGTGGCTGTACCGACCATCTTTTGAGCAGCTTTCACTGACATTTCTACTTGTTTTAAATCATTGAATGGCTCTGACATGTATATCTCTCCTTTCACTATATCAAGATTAGAGTAGCCCAATTTCTCTAAAGTATACTTCATAATTCGCTCGACTACTTTTACCAAGACAATCATATGATGATAGAAAACTCTTATGGAGGAGTGGGCAATTATGTATAGAACGTGGATACAAAATCAACAAGTCGTTGTTCGATTTACATTATCATGTCAACAGAAAGAAGAGATCAATGAACAACAAATCATTCAAACTGTTCTAGATTTAGGCGTTAAGCTTTTTTCATATATTAATGATTCGTTTGCCATTAAGAGTTTGGATGGAAACTTAATTATTGTATATATTCAATCTGGAGAAGTACTAGATATACAAATTCAACAAGTTATTTTAAAAGAAAACATTTTACATTGATCGAGTAAGATAGCTTAAGACGGAAATGTGTTCTAATTCCTGATGATACTCGTTCAACCTTTTATGATGGGCATGTAAGAAAGCTTCTGAACTCAAAAGATGCAATAGTTTTTCTTCATATGAGACCGTACTTGCTGTTAACGGTAAAGAGTAAAGTAGTCCTTCCTTCACTAATACTTCAACATTTATTTTCTCTTGACCAGGTAAGTGGTCATAGACAAAAATCGGCAATCGTTTTGAGAGACATTCACTAATCGTAACTCCTCCTGGCTTCGTTAAAACGGCATCGACGGATTGATAGATGATATTCATTTTTTCCTTTGAATGGATATAGGGAAAAGGAGTAACACGTGGATGATTCTTGTTAATTAGTTTGGTATAAAGTTTTTCATTTCTTCCACATAAAACGTAATAGTGAATATCCCCTTTTGATGGAAGATTGGATAGCAGACGCTCAATCTTGCCGACCCCTAAACTCCCTCCAGAAACTAGCACTTTATAGCCGGTATCACGTTCTTCCTTTACGTACGTCTTTGAAAACTCCGGGTGAATCGGTATTCCAGTTTGAAAGATCGTCTCTTCAGCAACCCCTTTATTAAGCAAGAATTCTCTCATGGTCGGTAGTGAGATGAAATGCGCAGAAACTTCTTTTGTACCCCATATATGATGGATAAAAAAATCAGTATAAATATTAATGATGGATGCTGTGCACTTACCTTTTTCTCTTAACTTAGAGGCTAAATAAGATGGAAGAGCGTGAGAACATATAATATAGTCAGGCTGGTGATCGTCGATTAATTTTTGCATCGTAGAGAGGAATAGCCACTCATAATGAATGTATCGTTTTTTCTTATGAAGGGAACGGTATACAGATGTCTTATAAATATAGTGATATAAATTAGGGAAAAGCTTAATCCAATTTAAATAAATTGTAGAAATCATGGATTCCATCTGGTGGTTGGTTGAGCTTAGGAGTTCAACAATCTCATATTGTATCGGAGTTTCACTTGAGTTAAATTGCTCAGAAATAGTGGAAATAACCTGATGATGACCAGAAGGTATTCGTAATAATGGAAAAAATAAAACCTTAGGCATAATGTTCTCCTCGGATGATTGTTAGTTACTCATAGTATTGGATGAATTCAGCTTTTTATGTAGACGACTCCCTTTAATTCCCAAAATAAATGGTAGGCAGATTGGTGAAAATGATAGCAACACATTGAAAGAAGGGGAAGTGTGTCATGAGTAATGTCATGAAAGGCTGGTTACTTTCCATATGGTATTTTCTTGATCCCATTTATTATTCATTTACGAGGCTTACATATGTACAAGATCAGTCCAATCAGAACCATATATTTCGTGTAAGGGTTACAAAGTATAAGGGAAGAGAAGTCGTGCTATCGGATGGGACAGTTATTAAAAAGAATGATACATTATTAAAAATACATCTGCATAATGCAAGACTTTTAAAGGATCTACAACATGTTACATGTGAAGTGAAAAGAGGTAGGCATATTTTTCAGTCTGTCTTAACGGCTATGCCTGCACTGGCTACGTTTATTGAAGAGCACCCTGAGAGGGAACAGTTAAAGGCTGTCATTGGGATCACGACGCTGCACCGAGGTTGCAAAAGGCTTGGATTTGAAACTTATGATATAAAAAGCAAACTTTATCATTTATTTAAAAAGGTAACATTTTGTCTTATATATGTATTGTCCGCCAATACTTTCTCAAAAGAGTCGTTACAAAAGCACCAGCCAAAATACCTGTTTATGTCAACGAATGATTTGTGTAGGAGATATCGTACAGATTAACGACTTTAGAAGAACTTAACAAGAACTACCATACCATTTGCTCCTATCGTTTGTTATACTCATAACCAAGGAGGCGATGTTATGGTAGTTATGTTCATGATCTCTTTCTTATTGCTTGGATTTATTATCTATGGTTATAAAAAAGGCAACGAAAACACAAAAGATATATCCATCCAACATCTAGCACCTGTATCCACTAAACCTTCAAACTCTAAATCTTCCAAACTATCTGTCCTACATCTTTCTGATCTGCATTTAGAAAACATCTCAATCTCCCCTGCTGAGCTTTATGAAAAGGTAAAAGATCATCCTATCGATGTGATTGCGTTAACAGGTGATTTCCTAGATCGTAAGCGAACCATTCCAAAACTTATACCATATTTAGAAGTCTTTCAAAAGTTGTCACCGACGTATGGAACATTTGCGGTTTTTGGAAATCATGACTATGTTCTAAGAAAAGAGCCGTTCCAACAACTAGAACGTCTATTACAGGACTATGACTGCCAAACGTTACGTAACGAAACAGTTACCATTCAAACGAAGGATGGTACTCTTAACATTATCGGGATTGATGACTTTAGTACAAAGAGAAGTGATCTGAAAGAATCATATGAAAACGTTGAAAACGGATATAATTTAGTCTTAACACATGACCCTAATATTGTTATGCATATGAAAGACTATCACTTTGACTATTTATTATCTGGTCATTTCCATGGCGGACAAATTTGCTGGCCAAAACCATATCACTTAGTGAAGATGGGGAAGCTCGTACGTCTTAACATGGTAAAAGGCCTTCATTTTTTTGATGGTAAACCGTTCTATATTAGTGAAGGGTTAGGTCAGACAGGGTTGAACATTAGAGTAGGAAGTCGTCCGGAAATTACCTTCCACCAAGTGGATATATCGAGTGCTGACTCTTTAGAAATGACATCATAAATATATAACTAGATGACCACAGCTGTTTGAGCGCTGTGGTTTTTTAGTGTTATAGAATCCCCTTACAAATAAGTACCCCTTACCTCCTGCGCATAACTGCATTGGGACGAATCAGCTTATTAGTCATATGATTTGATTGACTTTCATTCATTGTCTAATTTGCGTATTATAATTTATGTGTGCTAATAAAAGCGCACGCCCCCTCATGAATAAAAGAAACAAAACACCATTCATTGATATTTTTTCCTTATTCAGTACAATTATCTTTACAAAAAGAGGATATTTAAATAAATTAATGTAGTTTTTTATCCCTATTTTTGGTATACGTTTTAATATATACGCTTATAAATACCACTGAAGGGACTGTTGTTATGAATGAGACTCTACGTCAAACTAATTCTATGTTTTAGCTCCTACTCTCCATTGTTTCTTATTTTTGCAGTACAAGATCCATATAATAATATAATGGTGAGTTTATCCTTTATTTTACTGGCGCTGGCGTCTATTAGATTTTAATATTTAATTATGAAGAAATCATATGCGTTAGAAGGTGAAATGGTATCTGTTTCTGAAATCACTTCTCAAAATTGTGTATCCATCATTTAAAGATCTAGATGATAATTTCCTTGAAGTATCATGACGAATAATCTATATGTAGTGAATTCAAAACTTGCCATATAGATTTTCTTAATTCTGGTCTATCATACTAAGTATCATATATCAACGAAAAAATAGCTTGCATCTCTATCTTTTCGTTGATAATGTTTCAGGATAAGGTTTGTTTTTAAAAATTGTTTATGTAGGAAAAACGAACCATAAGGTTCGTTTTTTTATAAAGCTCTTATTCCCTATTATTCATAGGTTTTAATCTATTATAAATTACTTACTTTAAATATATTTAAATCCAATTCTTTAACAAACAAAATATCCATCTTTTTTATTTTTGTAAATTTTTCAAGTATTTAACGAAATACTAGTTTTGGGGATATTTACTCGTATTGAAATCTAATTTTACACAAATAGTAATAAACGCGTATAATAGCTTTATACATACCTATCGAGAGGTGTTTATGATGGTTGCTGGTTCTTTGTTTGTTTTATTGTTTGTTATATGTATTCTAGTTGCGTATTGGTCTTTAGTTCGTTTGGGTCTTTTAAAGGGAAATACAAATAAGAAAAGAGAAGTTTATCTCGAAAATGAAATACGAGATTTAAAAAATCGCTTAGAAATATTAGAAAAAAAATAAAGTAAAGCCTACGATCTCGTAGGTTTTTTTATATGTTTAGAAGTCGTGCTTTGGAACTGTTTTACATAACACATATTTACATTTTTGGTAATTTAATATAATGATAGACTTATCAAATCTATCATTATAAGGAAGCTATTATGGCATCAACTCTTGTTTTTAATGTGGTAGGATTTACAGGAAACAGCATTATAGGGGCTGGACCAGCATATGCTGAAGGGTTACCACCAAGGTCTTCAACTCATAAAGAGCTAGTGTCGAAGTTAACTATAAATGCTAGCTCTTCTATTAGTAGCTTCTGTGGCGACTGTTGGGGTCTTTATGAATCATTTTGATGTTCCCAAAAATGGCCTCTTAGGTAGCGTTGAATCATACTTATTATATCGTTAACTAAAAACAGTCGTTGAAATATACGACTGTTTTTTATTACAAGCATGAATGAGTCTTTTATTAACATACGAATTCCATTCATTTTATTAATTTAACAGCATTCCCTTCAACTGAGTATCTACCCAACTATAAAGGAGAAATGATCCTATATGAAGAATAAATGGAAAATCAGCAATATGAATAAGCAGTTGTTAAGCAATCGGAAAAGTTTTATACAAAACTGGACTTTTCTCCTAAGGGCAAATCAGACTCAAACAACTATAAATTATCGTTAGAATGCGAACTTCCTGCTATCTGACTGACTCCACGGGACAAGCTCACGTGGTTGATAAATAACTAAATTTGATAGATAGTACCTAGGTTTTGTTATATAAAATACAAATTTCGCTGATATATTGAAACTCTTCGTCGATAAACACCTGTCAGAGAACCTATTTTAGCTACAAACGAAAAAAAGAGAGGCAAGCTCTCTTTCTTTTCTACAGATTATCTCGTTCTCCCTGAGGATTGGTTTTATCTTTCTTACCTTTACTTCTTTTATTACCTTTATTATTATCTCCAGGGACAATCTCAGATGAGAACTCTTCAAATTGGTTTCCATTTTTAGGTGAGTTCTGATTAGCGCTACCTTTGTTTGGGATTCTTGTCATAAATTTAATCCTCCTATACATCGTGAATTTGACTTTCTTATTATCTCGAATTTACTCGTTAAGTATGTTTGCAAATAGCTTTTTTCGTAAAAATTATTGCTTTCGGTATAGTATAATGTGTTCTACTTTTCATCTAGAAAGCTGCTTTTTTATTATGATAAATATATCGCTTTAAATAGCTGAACTTATTATAAAAAGCAATAAAGTGTTGGAAAAGAGCCTCATAAATGTAGCTATATGTTATGATAGTGAAAAAAGGAATGGAGATATTTTCCATGGTTATACGTGAGATCCAGGTGGATGATGCCGCTTCATTGTTACGATTATCAAAGAAGTTAGATCAAGAAACATCTTTTATGTTATATGAACCTGATGAAAGAAAATTAACGGTTGAACAGCAAAGAGAAGCAATAAAGAGAATGAGGAGCCAAGAAAATTCTATGATTTTTGTTGCAGAGGAACATCAACAAATTGTTGGGTTTCTAGCCGTAATTGGGGGCGGAAATCAGAGAAACAAGCATTCCGCTTACCTTGTCATTGGAATTCTACAGGAATATCAAAGTAGGGGAATTGGCTCCACCTTATTTAAGACATTATTCCCGTGGGCAAAGGAAAAAGGGATATATAGATTGGAGTTAACGGTCATGGTGCATAATGAAAAAGGCATTGCTCTATATGAAAAAATGGGCTTCTCGAAAGAGGGAATAAAGCGGGCATCATTACGTGTGGACGGTAAATGGATAGACGAGTATTATTACTCTTTGATTATGGGGGACGTTTAATGTTTAACTGGCATAATGAGGCAGCTAAGAAATGGGATGAAAAAGCCGATTTTTGGAATCAGAGTAGTAAAGATATGTGGGAACACGGAAGTCGCAGTACAATTATTCCATTTATCAAAGAACATATACCGGCAGGGAATGTATTAGATGCAGGCTGTGGTGATGGCTATGGATCACTTCTTTTACATAAAGAGGGATATCAAGTAACAGGCATTGACCTGTCGGGTAAAATGGTAGAGAAAGCGAAACTCCAAGATACAAACGAAAACGTACAATTTATGGAAGCTGATATAGCGAAAATGCCTTTTCCAAACGACACATTTGATGCTGTAATGGCTATTAACTCATTCGAGTGGGTAAATGATCCCTTAATGGTTTTAAAGGAATTCAGCAGAGTATTAACCGAATCAGGATATGCTTGTATAGGACTTCTTGGCCCTACAGCAGCACCGAGACATAACAGTTATGTCCGTTTATACGGTGAGGATGTCATTTGTAATACAATGATGCCCTGGGAGTTAGAGAAATTAGCAACTGAGAACGGCTTTAAATTAGTGAATGGTCATGGTGTTTATAAAAGGGGTGTTACAGAAGTCACAATTAAAGGCTTGTCAGATGATCTCCGCCAGGCACTTTCTTTTATGTGGGTCTTTATTTTTCAAAAGGAAAGCATTTCGTAAAAAATGCTCGGTTAAGATTCCGAGCATTTTTTCTTGTTCCGGTAAGGGGAACTAGAAGCAAATAACTAATATTAAAACTTACCTTAACGAACTGCAGTCTCCGTAATCTTCCGTTAATAATAATATTGAACAACCTTTTTCTAATAGGCTCATTTCGTATATATTGTTGCTTTCGTAAAAATCCCAAAAGCCGGATTTTTACTAGATAGTACAGTGGTCAGTGCTTTAAATAGAGACAGTTGCTCTTTTCTAACAATTATCACTTCGGATTAATAGCATTAGAAGGTTAATTTATATGAAAATTAGGCTGAAAAACAACAAAGTGTTAAAAAAGAGCCTGTCTAATAACATGTTATGATATTTTCAAAAAGAATATTAAACTTTATAGTAGTAAAGCGTTATAATTTATATAGGATTACATAGGTTATTTACCGGAACCAGGAAAATTAGACGAGCGAGGGGTATAGAAATGGGAAATAAGGTATTATCGGATATCGAGATTGCACAGAAGGCTCATTTAGAACAAATTTATACGATTGCAGAGAATTTAGAGATTGAGCGAGAAGAGCTTGAACCCTATGGTCATTACAAAGGTAAATTAAACTTGTCACTTTTAAGTCGACTTAAAAATAAGAAGGAAGGCCATGTTGTCTTGGTCACCGCTATAAATCCAACACCAGCAGGCGAGGGGAAGTCAACTGTTACGGTTGGCCTGGGACAAGCCTTACATAAATTAGGGAAAAAAGCAGTTATTGCGATGAGGGAGCCCTCTCTCGGACCGACAATGGGGATAAAAGGTGGAGCTACAGGTGGAGGTTACTCTCAAGTTGTTCCGATGGAGGATATTAACCTGCATTTTACTGGGGATCTACATGCCATTACAACGGCAAATAATGCGTTATCAGCATTTATTGATAATCACATTCATCAAGGAAACCAACTTCAGATTGACGCAAGAAGAGTCGTTTGGAAGCGGGTAGTTGACTTAAATGATCGTGCTCTAAGGAAAGTCATAGTAGGACTCGGTGGGCCTGTTCAAGGTGTTCCTCGTGAAGATGGATTTGACATTACTGTTGCTTCCGAGATCATGGCCGTTTTCTGTTTAGCAACAGATCTTTCGGATTTAAAGACGAGATTAGGAAAAATCGTGGTAGCCTACAATTACAACCGTGAGCCAGTAACTGTAAAGGATCTAGGTTATGAAGGTGCCTTAACGATGATTTTAAGAGATGCATTGAAACCTAATTTGGTTCAAACGTTAGAGAATACTCCTGCTATTATTCACGGCGGTCCATTTGCTAACATTGCCCATGGATGCAACAGTGTAATTGCCACGAAACTTGCTGCGAAATTAGGTGACTTTGTTATTACAGAAGCTGGTTTTGGGGCGGATTTAGGTGCTGAGAAATTCCTTCATATTAAATGTCGTACATCAAATATAAAGCCGAGTGCTGTTGTCATTGTAGCGACAATTAGAGCATTAAAAATGCATGGTGGACAAATGAAAGATCAGTTAAAAGAAGCGAATGTAGAAGCCTTGAAAAATGGAATTTTAAACCTGGAAAAACATATTGAGACAGTGAAGGCTTTTGGATTACCTTTTGTAGTCGCCATTAACCGTTTTATTACAGATTCAGACGAGGAGATTACTTGGCTACTAAATTGGTGTAAAGAACATAAGATTAGAGTAGCTTTAACAGAAGTATGGGAAAAAGGTGGAGACGGTGGAATTGACTTAGGAAATGAAGTCATGGCTGCCATCCAAGACGATGAGAATAATTTTAAATATTTATATGATACGAGTGAATCAATCGAGCAAAAAATTAATGCCATTGCTAAAAAGGTATATGGTGCAGAACATGTCGACTTCACATCTGCTGCTAGAAAACAGTTAACTCAATTTGAAAAAGAAGGCTGGGGAGATTTACCAATCTGCATGGCGAAAACGCAATATTCTTTATCGGATGACCCAACGAAGCTAGGGCGTCCTTCTAACTTTACTATAACAATCAGAGAACTAAAGGCTTCCATCGGAGCGGGTTTCATTGTAGCATTAACTGGAGATGTAATGACTATGCCAGGATTACCAAAACAACCAGCTGCTTTAAAGATGGATGTAGATGATGAAGGGAATATGGTAGGTCTTTTCTAAGTGGATGATCTATAAGTATGATGAGTGAAATCACTGATATAATAATAAGGAAGTGAATATTTTGTTTGATCCGACTATTTTTGATAATTTAAAAGTAGTGATAGAAGGTGCCGTCTATGACAAGGATCTAGAGGGAGAGCTCGCCGTTATAAACAGAAGGGACATTGTTGATCTTGCCACAATGTCAAGGCAATATCTTATAACGTTTAAGCTACCGGGTCAGTCAAACACTCATTGCTCTTGGGAATTGTCATCATCCGTTAGACAACTCTCAAGTGAGCTTTTATTGGCTCATAAGGAATTGACTGGATGTTCGACGAAGCTTACTTTTACAATAGAACATCATAAGATTACTCAAAAATTACAACATGTACAATCCTTGATTTCAGAGATTTGGGAAGATCGAGAAATGAAGATAAAGGTTATCTCTACTTACCCTGAAACAGAGGAAACGATTGTGGAGATTACCTTATTATTTAATAGAACTATTCATGAAGAAGACATTGATGATTTACTACATATGTTTAGTTACATGGAAGAAACATTATTACTACTTCAGGAAAATGGTTATTAACAAACTAGGAGAATGCAAAATGGAACTGTCAATAAACCAATTTCAATCATATCTTGTAAACGCATGGGGGAAGGCTGGCTTTTCTAGCTTTACAGATGTACAAGCACGTGCCATTCCAACGATGCTTCAAAGAAAAGATATGATGGTCGAATCACCACCAGGAACTGGGAAAACGTTAGCGTATTTATTACCAATATTTGAGGGGTTAAAAGAAGAAGTGAAAAGCCCCCAAGGAGTAATTGTGGCACCTACAAGAGAGCTAGTCATGCAAATTCATGAGGAAGCTCAGAAGTTCTTAAAGGATAGCCCGTTTTCATCTGCATCTTTTATTGGAGGAGCAGACCTAAAGAGGCAATTAGAAAAACTAAAGAAGCACCCTCAAATTATTATCGGGACTCCTCACCGCTTAGTGGAATTAATTGAAATGAGAAAACTTAAAATGCATGAAGTTAAAACAATTGTTCTCGATGAGGCAGATCAGCTATTGAGTTCAGGGGCAACGAAAGAGATTGACCGTGTTATTCAATCAACACTTAAGGATCGCCAACTAGTAGCTTTTTCAGCTACCTTACCTCAACTGACAATGGAACAGTTAGGGAAGAGAATGAACAATCCAGAAAAAATAACAATAAATGCTTCACTTGATAGAAAGGAAAAAATTCAATACCGCTATATAGTGAGTGAACGTCGAGATAAACTTGATAATTTACGTAAGCTACTTCATACAGAACCTGACATGAAAGCAATCGCATTTATCAATGATTCGTTTCATTTGGAAGCTTTAGCTGAAAAGATGAAATATAAGAAAATTCAGGCTGGGGTTTTATATAGCCAATCCACTCAAGCAGAACGGGAAGCTACGATAAAGAAGTTTAGATTAGGCAAATATCAATTGCTTCTAGCTACGGATGTAGCAGCAAGGGGTCTTGATATAGAGGCGATTACTCATGTAGTCCATTTAGATCTTCCACAGGAAGTTGAACAATTTGTTCATCGTTCAGGAAGAACGGGCAGAATGGGTGCGAAAGGAACCGTTGTTTCAATAGTTACACCAGGGGAAGAAAAGACCCTACTTCACTACAGTAAAAGACTCTCACTTGAAATGGAGAAGGTAGAGCTGTATCGCGGTCAATTAACAGACAACGCACCTAAGCGGACAGAGAAAAGACAGGTAACCAAACCCACCAATCGTCCTAAAAAGAAAGTTAATGATAAAAATAGGAAATAACGTATAGTGGTAGAGCGTAATAAGACTGTTTACGACTAGGAATAGTTATTTGATAATTAAAGTTTAAAAGAAGATCTATTCAAAAATTAGTTTTTTTATATAGCTGTAGAGCATCCCTCTACAGCTTTTTTAAATTTAATTAAAAATGAACGATTTATTGAAACTTTTTATGTAGGTAATTCGTAATACTAATTGAATAAGCTTAGAGAGGAGTTACTTCATGGGAAATATATGGTTAATTTCATTAATTATAGGATTATTTACGGCAATCGTAGTAATTCCCTACACGACTACTAAAAAAAGAGAGAAAAGCAAATTTTTGCAAAAGGGTTTTATTTCTACCTTGCTGATTGTCGCGCCAATATCGTTCGTATTCTATTACATTAGTAATTTAGATCGGAATCTTTCCTCACTATGGATCTATTTAATCATTATGACAGGAGCAGGTGCTCTTTTAGCTTCTGGAAAAGAGCGAATGATTAAAGGCGTACTATTTGTTGCATCACTATTTTTAGGTATTTATATGCTTACAGCAGCCGTATTTAATGCAAATGAGAAATTTGAGGTATCTAAAATGGAGGAGGAAACAGAGATTCAAGCTTTCGATGAATCTAAGACTCCTGCAAGTGTTCCACCGCAATTTGCCCGAAATAAAATGAAAAAAGCATTTGGTCAGGTACCCAATACAAGTTACTATGAACTAGGAAATCTACAAATACAAAAGGTGAATGGAGAATATGTGTATATTGCGCCAGTTGAGTTTTCTGGATTCTTTAAGTGGTTAAACGGAGATACAATACCAGGATACTTTAGGTTAAGTGCCACCGATTCTTCTGCAAATCCAACTTTTATTAAAGCCGAAATGAATTTCGCACCGTCTGCCTACTTTCATAAAAATATAGAACGAAAGATTCGTATGGAATATCCAACTAACATATTCTATGGAGATCCACAATTAGAAGTAGATGATGAAGGAACACCTTATTACATTAGGACCTTCGGAGAATTTGTAACGGCAAGAAATGGCTTCGTAGCAAAGGGTGTTGTCGTTGTTAACCCTAATAGTGGAGCAACGGAGTCATATCCTTTATCAGGGGTGCCATCATTTATTGATGGAGCTGTTTCTCCAGAAGCAGTGAGTTTGCAAAATAGTTATTTTGGAAAATATGTTCATGGTTTTTGGAATAGTATTTTTGGAAAATCGGATGTGAAACTACCTTCTGATGAGGGAACGGAAGCTAACGTTAGTCCTATTTTTGATGAAGAAGGAGAAATGTATTATTTCACGGACTTTACTAGTCCAAAAGAAGGTGTCGACTCCATGTTAGGATACTCACTAACAAATGCAAGAACTGGAACTGCGACCTACTATTCAGGAAACTTAGCAAAATCCTATATGGATTCTGAAGGGGCCCTACAAATTATTGAGAAGAAGTTTATCGAAAAAAAGTGGTATGGAGCTATGCCAATTCTTTATAACTTTTACGGAGAAGCAAGCTGGCTCGCGCCGGTCTTAGATACGAATGGTTTCTTACAAAACTACTTCATTGTATCAGCTGCAAATCCGGAAATCTCAGTCTTTGGGAACTCACCTAATGAAGCATTACGAAAGTATAAAACAGCGCTTCAAAGAGGTGGAAGTACAGTAGATGGTAGCTCGAGTTCGGAGGAAAAGCAGATTAGCGGAACCATTGATAGGGTGTACAAGGAAAGAGTTGGCGATTATACAATGGTTTCCTTCTTGTTAGATAACCGTCAAAATTTTATCGTGTCTTCAGAGAATGCTCCTCTTGTAATTTATCTAAAAGAAGGAGATCAGGTTGATTTCTCTTACTTAGATACAGGTGAATCATTTTTACCAGTAAAAGAATTAACTATTAAAGGGTTAAACTAAATATAAGAACCATTCAACATCATTTGTTGAATGGTTCTTATATACTTAATATTGGGAAAAAGATAATTCTAAAGTCTGTTTTTTAAAACGTGGAAAAATAGTTATATAGGTGCATGGAATAACTATGATTATTGTCGATAATCCTAATAATATTAGAATTAGTCAGGATGGAGACATTGAATTGTTAAATAAATACAAAAATGTAATGGAAGAAATTGTTGAATCCTTAGTAACTGTTCACACTCTTGGTCCTGATTTTCAGGTGTTTTGTAGATGTGAAAAATGTCGGATGGATATCATTGCTCTAAGTTTAAATGCTTTACCAACTCACTATGTTACAACTGAAGAAGGTAGACAAACTGTATTTGAACAGCTAAATAACGAAGAAAACAGAAGATGGATTAACAAAAGAATTGTTAGTTCCATCTACCTGGTCGGTAAGTATCCAAAGCATTAGCATAAAAACACAAGGAACATATTTTGTGATCATCTTAATTAAATTTATAACGCTGCATTAGTCTAGTTGACTAATGTTTTTTTATTATCTGTACTACGTTGTGTAGCAGGGATTTTGATGCTTAAAAGGCACTTTTCGCATTATTTGTTGATCTTAGTGAGTTTAATGTAAAAAACTTGTCGTTCCATTGTGCTCCAGACACTTGCTTTCCGCGGGGAGGAAGTCGAGCCTCCTCATTGAAAAGCGGAAGTGCCCTGGTTAACTCCGACAAGCAAATGTTCCTGCATTAAGAAAAGGGTGGTCTTTCCCTTTGCTTAATGTAGGGTTATTTGACTCTTCGGAGTTGGGCACTGCAGCTAGACACCGGCTTCGCCTCCGGGGTCTCGACCTTTCCTCTACTTTCGCAGGAGTCAAGTGTCTTCCGCTCCATTCCACTATCCTTATAAGAAAGGTGTTCGAAAGCAACAATCTTTACGAAAAGAGCCTTTTAAAATAATCGTCCTTTAAAATCGCGCAATATGATAAATCCTCATACTTCCCATTCTTCATAACATGTTGACGGAACGTTCCTTCATAGGTCATTCCTATCTTTTCCATAACTTTTGTTGAGGCTGGATTTCTTGTAAAAGCAGCCGCCCATATTTTATTTACATGTTTTTCTTTAAATCCGAAGTGTAGTAAAAGGTTTGCAGCCTCTGTAGCGTAGCCATGTCCCCAGTAAGGAACACCAATCCAATAGGCTAGTTCAGCCTTCCCATCACTACCTATGGCCATTGCCATTGCACCTATTAATTGATCAGTCTCCTTAATCACAATGGCAAAAGTAAAGGACTTATTTGCTTCAGCTTGAGCTTCATGGCTTTCAATCCAAGCATCGGCACCACCTTTTGGATAAGGATGTGGAATATGTAAAGTAGTCTCTGCAATCAATGGATCACCGGCTAGTTTTTCTACTGTTGGAGAATCAGATAGTGTGAATGGACGAAGTAATAATCGATCAGAATAAAGTGTAGGAATCATGGAGTCCTCCTTGAAAGTTTAGGATAATTATAGAAGTAGCTTAATAGTCCGTCAATAAAATATTTACAGAAAATCCCTTTACATGATGAAACAGCCTCCTATATAGTAGTAATATGGTTTATTAAAACCAAAATTTTCCTAATATTAAAGAAGGAGGAGAGAAACATGATTAAAGTAGATTTAGAGAAAGATCGTAAAGGTTTTGATGGGAATAGGGAAATAGACACGTAGAAAAATAGAATCGGGGGACACATCGTGGAGAAGATCAAGCAAAAAGTTAATGTAGTCGATTATCAGGAAAGCCTTGCTGCTGAAGTAGCAGATATGTGGAATCATAGCCGTGAAGGATGGGGTGGGGATTCACATGTAACAACGGAAGAAAAGGTGAAGACTCAGGAAGCAAACTCCAGCAATCTAAATCTCTATTTAGCAATGGAGAATGATAAGGTGGTTGGTTATTGCGGGCTATCCGAATACCGTGAAGATGAAGGTGCCCTTTATATTCCACTATTAAATGTAAGAACAGATTATCATGGCAAAAAGATCGGTAAACAATTGGTCCTAAAGGCTTTGGAACGGACGGTAGAGCTGGAATGGCCTAGATTAGATTTATATACTTGGCCAGGAAATACAAAGGCTGTTCCTCTTTACAAAAGATGTGGATTCTTTTGGGAGGATCGTGATGATACCACACATTTAATGAATTTCATGCCAACTGTATTGAAAACAGAAGCAGTGGCGGACTTCTTTGCAAATAATAGCTGGTACGAGACCAGTACAAGAGAGATTTTAACAACTCCTGATGGACGAAAAGAAAATGACTTTACTTACTATGAGTATAAATGGGAAGGGCAACATCAATCTTTAAGAATGGAATTTGAGCGGACAGGTAGAGGATTACGATTAATAGAGACGGATGAATATCTTATCTCTTGTGAAGTTGAAGACTTTAAGCTGGTCTCTGATGCAAGCTATAAGGTTTCCTATCGTATCCTAAATAAGACTAGTACTCCTCTTCAAGTCGAATTACAAGGAGAGAATCATAAACTTATAGACTTTTCTTTTGCTCAGGACGTGATTGTAAGTGATGAAACGACAATTGAAGGTTCTTTCTATTTACGTAAACCTGATGAGGAACAGAGTAATTGGAGAACACATCCATCCGTCATTACAAATGTGAAAATTAATGGTAAAAAGGCAAAATTTCAGATGGGGATCCTTCCCAAGCAACCAGCCAAAATAAAGGGAACTGTACCGGGTTCACAATGCTACCTAAACGAGCCGGGAGTGTTTTATCTAGACCTTGAAAATAATTACAAAGAAACGGCTACTTTTACCATCCATATTCCCAAAATGGATATGCTTGAATTAGAAAGGGACACCTTTACTATACGAATGGGGGAAAAAGGGAAAGAGTCTCTCTCTATTCCATATAAGCTAAAACAATTCGGATTTTATGCACCTACTCTAAGGATCGAAGTTCAAACAAAATCTGGACTTTCCACACAATTTAGTAAGGCTCTAGGCATCGGTTTTAAAGGACTAGGCGCAAAATTTAGTGGTGAATGTGATCAGTTCTGGCATGTGTATAATGGCTTGTATCATCTTTACGTAAGTAAGTTTGACAATGAGATTATTCCAGGAAGAGTTACAACTGATATGCAGGTTACATTCAGCATGTTTCCAAAGCTAGGAAAGCCCTATTCAAGTGAGTTTTCAAAACGAAGACCTAACAAAGTCGAATATAAGCACGAGTCTGGGGCAATGAGCGTATACGCCACATACACTTCTACCGATTTTCCTGGCCTTGAACTAGTGAGTGTATCCAAATTGTATGCTGAAGGATTATTAGAACAATCATTTAAAGTGCGAAATCTTCAAGAGACTTCGACTGAAAATGATGTATGGGTCTATCATCCCATTTACCACAGCCTATATAAACCAGTTTTACCACTGAATCACCAAATTGTGGAGATCGATGAACAAGCATATGCTGATTATGGTTTGTGGAACAGTACAAGTTTAACAGAATCATGGTTGTTTTCAAGACATACTCCTTATTCACATGGTATATGTTGGCCAAGAGAAGCAAAAGTTAATTTTGAGAGCTGGTATTTCTATGTAGAACAAAGTGTAGGGAAAATCGCAGCGAATTCTGAAGTCGAAACCAAACCTATTTATCTTTCATTTGGGGCTTACCAATCATGGGAAGAATTTAGAGATTTCGCTACAAGAAAAACGCAAGAAAAAGTGACGCCTGTTGAGGACATCGTTGTAACTACTAAGAAAAATTCAAAGGAAGAATTAGAAATCAGTTTGATTGATCAAAAGGAAAGCCATTTTCAAGGGTTGATAAAAATTGAATACAACGATTGTAATAGCAATCATTCATTCTCTTTAGAAGAGGAAAAACGAAGTCTTAAACAAGTTTTCCCGATGTCAGAGGAGTCTCTTACAAATATTAATGCAAGATTTTTATTAAATGGAGTAAAAGCTAATAAAACTGCATTAGCACTAAATTCAAAAGGAAATGTAATAGTCTCAAAAGAGAGTAGAGATGGCCATGAAGTGATGGTAGTTACAAATGACTACCTAACGATTTCAGCTTCTGCGACTTTTTATCCAGGAGTATTCTCATTGGTTGCCCATGATAAAGAGTGGCTTGACTCTTCATTTCCAAACTTAGAACCAAGAGCATGGTGGAATCCATGGAGTGGCGGTATACGTTCATCTTTATTACGAGTCACTCATAAGTCTTTTGCAAAAGAGGAATCAACCATTGCAGAAGCAAGCTTACTTGACTCCAATAATATGGAGTGGAAGGGACTACGCATCTCTACGGTTTTTCAACAAAATGAAGAGTATAATGGGCTTGAAATTCATCAATATTATGTCATGTTACCTGGTGAGTCAATAGTCGCGCATCTTACCAAGTTTGTTCAACAGACAGGTACTTATTTTCATCAGAAAAAATGGTTTACGGAAACTTGTTTAAAACCAGGTGAACAACTCGAAGATGGTTGGATAAAAGGTAGTGGTGAAGAGGAAGCTACTTATTTAGCTGGTGGAACAGAAATAGCTTCAACATTAAGTAATCATGTTTTAATTGGTTCATCTAAGCACCCACATATCCTACAATTCGTTGCAGACCGTGAGAACGAAGGCATTGAAACTTATATGAACAAAGAGGTTCAATCATTTGCAGTATGGCATTATCTAAACCTGCCACATGGGCAAGAATGGTTATCAGCACCTTCTTTCTATCTTGCAAAAGATACTGTTCTTACAAAGGACGAAGTAAAGCAACTGCAAAGGATTCAATTAAGAGAGGTTTAGTATGAAAATTATTGATGCACATATCCATTTTTCAAAAATAGGCAGTTTTCATGAAACTGCGCAGCAAATATCTAAAGTTAACTATTCTAATGAAGGATTACAAAAAGAATTTAAGGACAATAATGTAGTGCTCGGTATTGCGATGGGGGTGACTGAGACGAACGGAGAAGGGTTTCCCGACTCCGCTTCATCCTCACCAATGGGAATTGACTTAGCGCCTGAGATTCCATCTAACGTTGTATACTGTGCGGGAATCAATCCATTTAAACTAGATCATGAAGCACTAGAAAACTTAAAAAGGGATTTAGAAAAACCTAATTGTGTAGGTATTAAGATCTACTTGGGTTACTATCCATTTTTTGCTTATGATGAAGTATATGAACCTGTATATAAAATAGCTAAGGAATATAAGGTCCCAGTTGTTTATCACACTGGTGATACCTACTCTGAAAGAGGTAGGTTGAGGTACTCTCACCCTTTAACGATTGATGAAGTAGCTGTGAAACATCGTGACATGACCATTATGATGGCTCACTTCGGAGATCCATGGGTTCTTGACGGAGCAGAGGTTGTGTATAAAAACCGTAATGTTTATGCAGACTTGTCTGGTCTTGTTGTGGGAGCGGACGGAGATATAAAAAAGCTTCAAGACACGAGGTTTTTTGATCATCTCTTACATGCATTGACGTTTACAAATAACTATGAAAAGTTCTTGTTCGGTACAGATTGGCCATTAACGCCGATTAAGCCGTATATAGAATTTATTCAAGACATTATCCCAAAAGAGTATCATCAAGCTGTATTTTATGAAACAGCATGTACAGTTTTTCCTAAAATTAACCCCATTCTAAAATGAGTCTCTATTAAGAGGCTCTTTTTTATGTAAATCTTTATTGTACCAAATTTTCAAGCACTGTTGTATTGGGAAAATGAGGGGTTAAAACAGCGAATAATTCGCATTTTTTTATGCCTATTTTACCAATACTCAAAATATTCAATGTTTGATACAGTGTTTAATAGGAAGGAGGAAGGTTAAAGAAACATGGTGTCTTCAAACATGGAATTAATGTTCAAGTGAGTTACTCTTTTTAGTGAATAATTAATAAAGATTTTTACAGGATGAATGATTGTTAAACTTAGAAACAACAGAGAAAAGGAGAGTGAGTTATTTGAAAAAAAGAAATGCTATTATTGCAACATTAACGACTGCAGCTCTTATGACATCTTTTGGATTTACCGGAGTAGGTTCGTCTTCTGCCTCTAATGGTGAGCTTACCTTTCTAGGAGTAAAGGAATCCAATCATGAGAGATTGAAACCAACTACTGGAAAAGCGTCTTTCCTTATTGAGCAAAGTGGGGTTAAGATTCCAAAAGGGATTGAAAAGAAACTAAAAGAAATTCCTTCAAATAATACACTTTACGTTGTTCAATTCAACGGACCAATTACAGAGGATGAGAAGCAAGCTCTAGTTGAATCAGGAGCAGAAGTGGGCGATTATATTCCTGACTATGCTTTTATTATTAATAGTTCTTCTTCTAACTTATCTAAAATCAAATCTATTCAAAATGTAGAATCAGTTGAGCCACTACTTCCACTATATAAATTTGATCCTCAGATTTTCCAACAAGGTGCATCAGAATTAGTAAAAGCTACAATCCAAACAATGAAAGGTAAAAAAGAGAAGATTCATGCAAAAGGATTGGACTCATTAATTCAGTATGCTGTTAGAAATGATGTTGTATTTATCTCACAGGATTATCAATATAAAGTATTAAATGATGAAGCAGCCAAGATAATTAAGGTAAATAGTGTACAAAGTTCCCATGGCTTAGATGGGTTTGGTCAGACTGTGGCTGTTGCAGATACAGGTCTTGATACTGGGAAGAATGACAGCACGATGCATGAAGCATTTAAAGGAAATATTACAAGCATTTACGCATGGGGTAGAACGAATAATGCAAGTGATCCTAATGGTCATGGTACACATGTTGCTGGTTCAGTTCTTGGAAACGGTTCCATGTCAAAAGGGATGGCACCTAAAGCAAATCTTGTCTTTCAATCAATTATGGATAGTACAGGTGGCCTAGGAGGATTACCTAGTGATTTAAATACGTTATTTTCTCAAGCCTACAATGCAGGCGCTCGTATTCATACGAATTCATGGGGAGCACCTGTGAACGGAGCTTATACCACTGATTCAAGACAAGTTGATGAATATGTTTGGAATACAGATATGACGTTATTATTTGCAGCTGGTAATGAAGGTTCAGGTAGCAGGACCATTAGTGCTCCAGGTACAGCGAAAAATGCCATTACAGTTGGAGCTTCAGAAAACTATAGACCAAGCTTTGGAAGCTATGCGGACAATACAAATCATGTGGCAACCTTCTCGTCTAGAGGACCAACAACTGATGGTCGTATTAAACCAGATGTAATGGCACCGGGCACATACATTCTTTCAGCAAGATCTTCACTTGCCCCAGATTCTTCATTTTGGGCTAATTATAACAGCAAGTATGCCTACATGGGCGGAACGTCAATGGCTACACCTATAGTTGCAGGAAGTGTGGCTTTACTAAGAGAGCATTTCATGGATAATCGTGGTGTAACGCCAAAGCCATCCTTGTTAAAGGCAGCATTAATTGCAGGTGCCGTTGATATGGGCTTAAGTTATCCAAGTAATAATCAAGGCTGGGGAAGAGTATCATTAGACCGCTCGCTTAATATTGGTTATATAAATGAAGATCGGGCATTGAGAACAGGAGAAACAGCAAAGTACTCATATACTGCTGATGGGGTGGATGAGTTAAAGATCTCTCTTGTTTGGACCGATTACCCAGGCAGTACATCTGCATCTACGACTCTAGTAAATGACTTAGATCTAATTATTACATCTCCAAGTGGTAAGGTGTATGTTGGAAATGACTTCACGAGTCCATATAATAACAACTGGGACTACAAAAACAATGTAGAAAACGTATTTATTCCAATTTCTGAGAATGGTACATACACCATAGAAATTAACGCTTATAATGTACCTTCTGGTAGTCAAGATTTCTCAGTAGCTGTGTTAAACTAGGTAGTTTTATAGTCTTGCATTAAGTTGAATATGAACTGTGTGAACTAGTTGGGAAAGTTAGGGTTGAAAAATAAGGATGATTCCATTTTTTTGACCGCTACTTTCCCAACCTCCTAATTTTCAGAAAAATAAATCTTTAAAACTGATTATGTGATATATTTTATATACGATTACATACGGAGTTGATCAGGATGAAAATAGGGGACCGCATACGATTCTTTAGAATTCAACAAAACAAAACACAAGAAGAACTAGCTAATGGAGTCATCTCTGTCTCATATTTATCTAAAATAGAAAATAATCAGAGTCTGCCAAGCCTTGAAGTGGTTGATATGTTATGCGAAAGGTTAGGGATTCGCTTTATTGATGATGAGGAACCAACACTTCTCGAGGAGTTGAACAATTGGTATAAAACAATGATTGACGGGGATAAAGCAGAATTAGAACGCCTTTATCCAATATTACTAGATAAAGCAAGTACAACGAGAGACTCAACCTCGCTTGTTTATTATATGCTATTTGAACTAAGGTATTTCCTACACAAAAGACAGTACCAAGTAGCCAAGAAACTATTGAACAAGCTAAATGAAATATCAGATATTTTCACAGAAGAATTGAACTATTACCTTAGTAAATTTACTGGACTAAGTCTTTATTTAGAAGAGAAATACAGTGAAGCCTATGACTTATATAAGAAAGCAGAGAGTATCCTCATTAGAAATGTATTTGAAAAATGGGAAGAAGCTGATCTCTATTACTCTCTTGGACTAACAACTAGCCAGCTTTGGAAATCGTCTTTATGTGTGAACTATACAAATCAAGCCCTTGCTATTTATCAAGCTCATTACAATTATAAACGAAGTGCGGAATGTCAGATCTTATTAGGAATTACATATAGAAGAAGTAACGAATTTAAAAAAGCAGAAGAAAGCTACTTGTTAGCGAATAAGATTGCGACAACCCTTAATAACGCTAATTTAAAAGGGTTTATTCATCATAATCTAGGTTATTTGTATTCGACACAGGAGAAAGTAGATCTTGCCATTAAGCATTTTGAAAAGAGTATAGAAGTACAAACACTGCTAGATGACAATAACAAGCAGATCTTACCTTCCATCTTTTCAATAATCGTAGAGCTTTACAATAAGAATGATGCTGTAAATGGTATAAAATGGGTGAGGCGTGGATTAGAGTTAATCGAAAAGGGCGAAGAGCTTAAAGAATTCTTTTATCATTTCAAGACATATGATTATTTATTAACTGAACAAACGGATGAGTTTGAGGACTTCTTAAAAGAAGATGTGATACCTTATTTTGAAGCTCAACATAACTTTAAATTTGTAGCTGAATACGCTGAGATTCTAGCATGTTATTTTGAATCAAAATATAAATATAAACAAGCAAGTTATTACTTGAGGATTTCAAATAAAGCCTTGAAAAAAATCAGTAATATATGAGGAGTGATTCATATGAGAAAATTACTTTTAAAAACTGTAGTTGCTGTACCTTTGCTTTCAGCCACATTTTTCGGATTACAGTCTAATGAACTTTCGTTTATAGCGGCAATCGACCAACACCCAGATCCGACAGCATCAGTTATTCAAGTAGCAGCAATTGACCAACACCCAGATCCGACAGCATCAGTCATTCAAGTAGCAGCAATCGACCAGCATCCAGATCCGACAGCATCAGTCATTCAAGTAGCGGCCATAGACCAGCATCCAGATCCGACATCAGTTATTCAAGTAGCTGCAATCGACCAACACCCAGACCCAACTGCAAGCAGTTATAGCGTATCGTAACGATGAAGGCTACCATTTAAGGTAGCTTTTTCTATTCATTCACAAGAAATAAATGAATATTTTGAAAGAATTGTTTATACTTTGAAGTAAAGGGGGTTGTTTATATGAAAATTGCGTGGGTAACAGATAGTACCGTTCATCTGGATGAGGAATTAAAGGGGCATCCTGATGTATATATTGTCCCTTTATTAATCTTGTTTGATAAGAAAGAATACAAGGATGGAATAGATTTTACAGTAGACGAGTTTTTTGATATGTTGGCTCAATCTCCACAGTTACCGACATCGTCACAACCATCAGTTGGAACATTTGCTGAAACTTATGAATCTCTTAAAGATCAATATGATGCAATTATCTCTGTACATTTATCTAGTAAGCTTAGTGGAACTTATTCTTCCAGTTTCCAAGCGGCTCAATTAGTAGACGCTCAAATAAGTGTAATTGATTCAAAGATTCTCTCACTTCCTATGGGAAAGTTGATTTCACGTGGAATGGAATTGCAGAATCAAGGTGTCGAGTATGGTGAAATTGTCGAGGAGTTAACGAGATTAGCAGATCAACACGAAACATATGTAACCGTCGGAAGTCTAGAACAGCTTCATCGAGGTGGACGAATGAATGCCGCTCAGTTCTTAATCGGTTCAGCGTTAAAAATAAAGCCGATTCTTGCTGTGATTGACGGAAAATTAGAGTCCGTTGAAAAAGTGCGTACGGAACGAAAGGCTCATCAAAAGATGATTGATTTGTTTGTGAAAGCTAAAACTGAAAACCCTTCCATTTCGTCTATTTCGCTTTTTTACGGAAGAACACCTGATCTAGCGAGTGAGTGGAGAGAAAAATTGCAAGCAGATTATCCTGACTTACGTATTCAGCTATGTCCTTTAGGGGCTGTAATCGGAGTACATGCAGGTGCAAATACTTTTGGCATTAGTTGGTATAACTAGACATTCATTATTTCATTAATAAGTAATGAACCTCGTATGGTGAAACACTATAAGTAGATAGTAGTGTATAACCAATACTTAGAAACTGCGCTATTGTTTCTGTACAATTTGGTGAAGGTGGTTCTGTTGGGGCATGGAGACTAGTGTGGATGCCAATAAACTGATTTTGTAAGGGTATACATCTTATTATGACTACATGCCTACCATACCAAGCTGTCCCAATTTCACGATATCCAGTCATGTTAATCCCTCCTACCATGTAATTTCTTATAAGATATGAAATGATGGGTTTATTAGAGAATGTCCATTATAATTTTCCTCCTTTTTTCTTTTTAGTGTTAAAATAAGTAACATGCTAAGAGCAAAGGAGTACAAAATGAACGAAATTATTATCCAAACAAAAGAATTTGTTAAGAATAAATTAGAGAAGGATTCAAGTGGTCATGACTGGTGGCATATAGTTCGAGTCTTCAATACTGCTAAAGAGCTGGCAAAATCAGAAGATGCGGACTTGTTTATCGTTGAAATGGCAGCACTATTACACGATATTGCCGATGAAAAGCTTAATGAATCTGAAGAAATAGGATTGCAAATTGTGTCTGACTGGTTAGAGAAATGTGAGTTAGAACCTGAGGTTACACAACAAATCTTATATATTATTAAGAATATGTCGTTTAAGGGGGGCAATCAAAGCCCTCTTACAACCATTGAAGGTCAAATAGTACAAGATGCGGACCGGTTAGATGCAATTGGAGCGATTGGTATTGCTAGAACATTTGCTTATGCAGGAACAAAAGGTGATATTCTCCATGATCCTCATCTACCAGTAAGAGTAAACATGACAAAAGAGGAGTATCGAACAGGTAAATCCACTCCTATCAATCATTTTTATGAAAAACTACTAAAATTGAAAGACTTAATGAATACAGAGAGTGCTAAGAAAGTCGCCGCACAAAGGCATGAGTATATGGAAGAGTTTTTAAATCAGTTTATGAAGGAATGGAATGGACAGGCATGAAATTGTTAACAGTAGAACAGATATCAAAAAGCTATGTAGAAAAAACATTATTTCAAGATATTTCCTTTACCATTACTGATAATGAAAGAATTGGGATTATTGGGATTAATGGAACTGGTAAATCTACCTTATTAAAGATTATTGCAGGTGTAGAAGTTGCTGATGAAGGCTCCATTACTTCTTCAAAGGACTATACGATTACCTTTCTTTCACAACAGCCAGAGCTTGTGGATGATTTGACGGTCATTGAACAGCTTTTTCATAAAGATACTCCAACAAATAAGTTAGTGCGAGAATACGAAAAAATTATTACAGAACTAGAGCGTAACCCAAATGATGAAAATCTACTTAATAAGCTTTTTAGTGTTCAACAAGAGATGGATACTCTGCAAGCTTGGGATGCCAATTCAAATGCAAAGGCCTTCTTAACGAAGTTAGGAATTACCGATTTTCATCAAATGGTTGCGGAGCTATCGGGTGGACAAAAGAAGCGCGTAGCCCTTGCTCAATGTCTTGTTGAAATGCCAGATTTATTAATCTTAGATGAACCGACGAACCATCTTGATGCGGAATCTATTGAATGGCTCGAGGAGTGGTTAAGTAAATACCAGGGTTCCTTATTATTTGTCACCCATGATCGCTACTTTTTGGATCGTGTGTCAAATCGAATTATTGAGTTAGATCAAGGGAAATTATACAGCTATCAAGGGAACTATACAGCCTTTTTAGAAGCAAAAGCGATTCGGACTGAAGAAGAACAAAAGTCTTGGCACAAACATCGCCAACTCTTTAAGCAAGAGCTTGAATGGATGCGTAAAGGGGCAAAAGCAAGGACGACCAAGCAAAAAGCAAGAATTCAGCGATTCGAACAACTGGAGCAAGTGGAAGGTCCTGCCCAAACAGGAAAAATAGACGTAAGCTTGTCAACCAATCGTTTAGGAAAAAAGGTCATAGAATTTAAACATGTCTCAAAGGCTTTTGAGGACAAATTATTAATAAACGATTTTAGCTTCATCATAAAGCCAAATGATCGTATCGGGATTATTGGACGTAATGGTACAGGAAAATCGACCCTGCTAAATATGGTTGCTGGAGTGTTTGAGCCGGATCTAGGGGAAATTGAACAAGGTTCCACTGTCAAGATTGGTTATTATACGCAGGAAAATAAAGATATGGATATTAGTCTAAGAATGATTGACTATGTTAGAGAAACTGCATCAGTTATTCATACAAAAGACGGATCTACGATATCAGCTTCACAAATGCTAGAACGCTTTTTGTTTCCTCCATCAACTCATGGAACACCGATTAGTAAGTTATCTGGTGGTGAGCGAAGAAGGCTCTATCTATTAAAGATATTAATGGGAGAACCAAACGTCCTCTTATTGGATGAACCGACAAATGATCTTGATACAGAGACTCTTACTGTATTAGAAGATTATATTGACGAATATCCAGGGGTTGTCCTTTCTGTATCGCATGATAGGTACTATCTAGATAAAGTGGTGGATCAATTATTAGTTGTAGAGGGGCAAGGTAATGTATCCAGTTACTATGGATCGTACAGTGATTATTTAGATATGAAGAAGCTTGAAGAAAAGATGGCATCTGAAAAAGAAAAGAAAGTAGATAATGTCGAAGTTAAGGTAGAAAAACCAAAAAAACTCAAGCTCTCATACCAAGAACAGAAGGATTGGGATACCATTGAGGACAGAATAATTAGGTTAGAAGAGAAACTCTCGACGATAACAAAGCAAATAGAACAGGCCGGTTCAGATTATGGTAAAATTTCTTCACTAATGGAAGAAGAACGTAATCTAAAAGAAGAACTCGATCAAGCGATGGATCGCTGGACGTACTTATCAGAACTGGTAGAGGAAATAAATAATCAATAAATCCTTTTCTAAGAAAAGGCGATTGCCTACACAAACACACAAATTTAAAAGGGGGGTTCTAGTTTAACTGGAACTCCTTTTTTGATAAGGAGGGAAAGCATTTGACCGAGAACGTAGCCGGAATTATTTTATCTGGTGGTGAATCTAGACGATTTGGGACACCAAAGGCATTTGCAGACTACAAAGGGAATTCGTTTTGGAAGTATTCATATCATTCATTAAGAAATGTAACAGACTCTCAACTCATTGTAAGTCATGAAGCATTAGTTGAACGCTTTAAAAAAGAGACGGAATTACCAATCATTCTTGATGATCCGACGGTTCGCGGTAAAGGACCGATGGCTGGGATCTATTCAGGAATGAAATCATTAAATGCGGATTGGTACATCGTCGTATCATGTGATATTCCAGCAATAACTGAGGAGGTAATTGCTAAAATAATGACATATAGGGCATATTCTATACAAGCGGTAGTACCGGTTATAAACGAGAGATATCAACCGTTAGTGGCACTATATCATAGTACGGTGTTTCCAGTCATTGAGAGTTTACTATTAAATAATCAATTTCGAGTGACCTCGTTACTTGACACAGTGGAGACTTTATACGTGACAGAAAAAGAGTTGCAAATTGATCCCACCTACTTTCAAAATGTGAATGATCTAGAGGCTTATCAAGAACTAGTAAATGATACTCATCTTGATTAATGGATAGGGTTTTAAACTAAAGGCTGTGAACAGAATAGGAAATTACATAAAAAAGCGCTCAGTGTTAAATCTGAGCGCTACTGTTTTCTTCCGTTTTATTAAATCTTTACCTTAAGTATTTTTAAATGTATATGTTGACTAATTGTATTGAACAACTCTCTTTGACCCTAAATATCTTTGTGCCCAGTAAGAAGAACTCATCTTACTGATGGTGACCCCTTTTGATCCTGAGTGTATGAATTTACCATCACCTAAGTAAATTCCAGCATGAGAAGGCCCCTTTTTATAAGTCTGGAAAAAGACAACATCACCTACACTTGGTTTACCAACCGTCACTGCAAAATTCCAAATGTCACTAACGGTTCTTGGAATATTGACTCCTTTTTTGGCAAATACATATTGTAAAAAGCCACTACAATCAAACCCATTTGGAGACGTTCCACCCCATTTGTAAGGAGTTCCCACTAATTGTGTGGCCATCCCCATGATTGATGCATCGACAGAATGAGCCGTTTCATTTTTTACTTTTTTGGTGACGATCTTCTTGCCTTCAACTTTCAACTTCTTTGAAACAATCGTTTTACCCAGTACATTTTGATTGGCAAATAAATGTTTTAATGTATCTGGGCCTGCCACTCCATCTGTCTTAAAACCGTTTTTTTGTTGATAACGAGTGATGGCATCTTTTGTTAGCGGTCCAAATACCCCATCAACCGTATAGGCGTAATAACCTAGTTTTTTAAGCTTTTCCTGAACTTGAATAACCTGGGTGCCTTGATCACCTTCTAATAATTTACTTGCTGTGAATTGTTGATAGGTTTTCGCTTCTTTTGAAAAATAAAGCCTTCTTAGTGTAGTTGGACCAGCAACACCATCTACCTTAATATGATGAACAAATTGAAACTCTTTAATAGCCGCTTGTGTAGCAGGTCCATAAATACCATCTACTTTATCTGTATAAAATTGCAGTGCTTTTAATTCTAACTGCAGTGCTTTTACTGACAAGCCTTTATGACCATACCTGAGTGTTTGATTTGTTTTTTCTACTTCATTGTTTGAAAGTAAAGGTGGGCCTTCTGCTGCGCTTGCTTTTTCAGGTCCTAATAAGACGAAACCAGCTGCAGCCATTGTTGAGAGTACAAGTGCTCCTCCAACCCCATTACGCTTGTTCATGGTTAACCTCCTAGATGTTGCTTCTTGTTGTGTTTTGTAATTACTGGCTATTTAATCGATATTGTGAAAGAAAAAAGATTATGACAGAATTTTTAGTTTTTAAGTCTTGTCCGTCGAAAAAATGCTTAAATACCTATGAATGGATTATGAAAAATCGTTGTGTTACTATTTTTATAAGAACAAAAGTGGAGGAAAAAATTGATGAAGATAAAATCTATTGAACCAACTCCTAGTCCGAATACGATGAAAGTTATTCTTGATCAAGAATTAAAAAGTCATGAACGAAACAATTACACGAAGAAAAATCTTGACGGGGCTCCAGACATTATAAAGCAAATATTAGAGATTGAAGGTGTAAAAGGAGTCTACCATGTAGCAGATTTTCTAGCCCTAGAACGTAATTCCAAGTTTGACTGGCAGGATATATTAGCAGAAGTACGGCACGTCTTTGGAGAAGAGGACAAAATAGAGTCAGATACGAAAAAAGTAAACGATACATTCGGAGAAGTAAAGGTATTCTTCCAAATGTTCCGTGGTATTCCCATGCAAATAAAATTGACTGATGGAATGACTGAAAAACGAGTAGGCTTACCGGATCGTTTTAAGAAAGCGGCAATGGAAGCTGAATCATCTTCTGCGAATCTTGTTATGGAACGAGAGTGGAAGGAACAAGGTATAAGATATGGTGAAATGGATGAAATCGGTGCTGAAGTAGCAGAGGAAATCTCAGCTGCTTATTCTGAAGAACGCATCAACCGATTAATCACAATGGCCCACACTGACCAGACTAAAGTGACGCAACGTAAAAGCTATAAAGTAACACTTGAGATGCTTGATAACGAGGATTGGTCTTCTCGGTATGCACACTTGGAACAAATGGTAGACCCAACTGAAGAGGACCTTCCTGTATTAGAAAAAGCATTAGAAGATGAAAAAGCTTCAATTAGAAGATTAGCAACTGTATATTTAGGAATGATAGAAAGTGAAGAGGTATTACCGCTATTATTTAAGGCACTAAAAGACTCATCTGTAACGGTTAGAAGAACAGCTGGGGATTGCTTGTCTGACATTGGAAACAAGAAGGCTATTGGTCCTATGACAGAAGCTTTGAAAGACAAAAATAAACTAGTTAGATGGCGTGCTGCGATGTTTCTATTTGAAGAAGGTGATGAAACAGCCTTACCTGCACTCAAGGAAGCTCAAGATGATCCTGAGTTTGAGGTTAGCATGCAAGTAAGAATCGCAATTGAACGAATTGAAGGTGGAGAAGAAGCAAAGGGATCTGTTTGGAAACAAATGACGGAAAGTCGCAAAGGATCTTAATGGTTGCCCCACTTTAGAGCTTATAGTATTCTTTAATAAGTATGGAATGTAAGGGAGTGTTGACAGTGTCAATGGCGTATGATGAATATATGAAGCAAGTTGTGAAGCCAATGCGTGCTGAATTAGTAAATGCAGGGTTTCAAGAACTGACGACAAGTGAAGATGTTCATGATTTCTTAAAAGATGTAAAGGGTACTACGTTAGTCGTGGTCAACTCTGTTTGTGGGTGTGCTGCTGGATTAGCACGACCTGCTGCAACTCAATCAATTCTTCAGTCTGATAAAAAGCCAGACAATCTTGTAACAGTGTTTGCTGGTCAGGATAAAGAAGCTACAGCTACGATGAGAGAGTATTTTGATGGTTATGAACCTTCATCACCGTCAATGGCGTTACTTAAAGGGAAAGAGGTTGTTCATTTTATTCCAAGACATGAAATAGAAAGTTATGCAATGGAAGATATCATGAAAAACCTAACAAGCGCATTTGAAAGACATTGTGAATAATACTTGGGTGCCTTCGTTGGCATCCTTTTTTCATAGGAGAAAAGCATGATTATAACAACTTCTTCAAGACCAAATCGCATAATAGTTGAGAAAGCTAACCAACTAGCAGAAGAGTGGGGAGAGAGATTTCACCAAAGAGGTAGAGATTCCATTCAAGACCTTCAAAGGAGATATAACGAAGAAGTCTTAGTAGTAGGAAAGGAACGAATTGAACTGTTTATTCCAGGGGAAGTTCAGCCTGTTTTCTTTCATCCAAACTCTGCTATGTTTCGGATAAAAAGACTCATTAATGGTGGAAACGATCCCTTTGTACAAGCTTGTGGATTGTTAGAAGGGATGAGTGTGTTAGATTGTACACTTGGGCTTGGCTCTGATTCAATTGTCGCAAGCTATTGTGTAGGAGGTTCTGGTCAAGTAACAAGCATAGAAGGAAATAAGATTTTAGCCAACTTAGTTAAAACGGGATTGACTACATGGGAAAGCGGAATACCTGATATGGACCAAGCCATGAGAAACATTGAAGTTGTTATAACATCTTATCAGGAATTCCTATCCAGTTGTGACGATTCTTCAATTGATACTATTTATTTTGATCCAATGTTTGAGAAGTCCATTGAGGAATCGGTCGGTTTATTAGGAGTAAAGAAGCTTGCTCTCTACGAAGATTTAACGGAAGAATCAATAAAAGAAGCTATAAGGGTGGCAAGAAAGAGGATTGTCCTGAAAGATCATTGGAGAAGCACCAGGTTTGAGAAACTAGGGTTTACTCAAATAAAAAGGAGAAGTGCCAATTTCCATTATGGCATTATTGATTTATCCTAAGCGAAAGGATAATAAAGTGCATGGATGGATACGTTAAAAGGTGATGGAGGTGAACCATATGCCTAAACGTAAAGCTGACCCTTCAAAAGGGCAATTAAACTCTCCGAATGTGGAAGGACAAGGTACAACAACAACCGAGACAGGAACAGTCTCACGTGATTCTGCAAGAAAGAAAACGAAACAAAGTTAATAATTGTATTAAAAAGAAAAACCAAAGGTTGCTCCCTTTGGTTTTTTACAATTTTTGTATAAGATCAATCATGGTCAGTTGCTGCTGAATAAATAAAGAAAGCTAATGTAGCATAGCTTAAAATAGATAATATTAGTTGAATATTCATGTATTATCCTCCACAGTTTTATATGTACTCTTATCATTTTACCACGTTTTCAAGATTTTATAAAATCTTATTCCTAAATAATTAGCGAGCAATATTTATAGGCTTATAGATTAAAATATTGTATAATAAATTTATGCTAAAGACGTTAAACGATTGAGCTAAAGATGAGGTGAAAACGTTTGCCACCGTGGATTAGAAAATCATTAGTTGTTATTTTTACGATCCTAACATTTGGACTTGTTACACCACCACAAATTATTATTGCGGATACAAGAGAAAGTGATGCCGCCAAATCTAATCATATAGAAGGAATGAATCAATCTGCTGATGAGCAGATAAATCCCTACTTACATGAATACTTAGATAAATCAAATTCCTTTTTTGATTACGCAGTTAGACAGGCAGAGCAGCAATCCATAATGAAGTTCGGGCCCGTTATTGAGGAGTCCATTGGCGATGAATTTAGATCAGTCATCTTACCTAAAATTGAAGAAGTTATTATGACCCTTTCCTCTAGACTTGATGAGGATCAGCTACAACACTTAGTCATTTCCAAGCATCCTACAGGTGGAGTAAGCGAAAAAATATTTCATATTTATAGTGCGAAATCAGGACAGGATATCATTCGCTTTCATGTTAGACGAGATCATCCGCCATTAGATGGATACTATTTTAATTTTCATTACCATACATTTGAAGATTCCTTCCAAACTCATCATGAATTAGGGACCATATATTGGTCAAAGAATACGCCTCCAAACTGGCAGTCATAGAGAAACACTTTAGGTGTTTTTCTTTTTTTTGCCCAACATTTCCCAACAATTTCTATTATTCTATTAATCTATCCTATGGTACAATATAATTATCTGAATATTTGTAAATTCGTGAGTAGAAGGGACGACAACTATGAAAAAAACAGTACTCATGATGATATTACTAACTTTTGTTTTTCTTCCAATGTTCGGATTCCAACGATTGGAACCAAGTAGTGGTGGAGTTTTATTACGAAATCATGAGAGTATAATGGAAGTAGCCACACACATTCCTAATATAGAACATGTAAAAGAAATTGTTGTTCTACCTTCGGAGGAATTTAATGAGACTGAGGTATTATTAATGATTCGCCAAATATCTCATATCCATTCATCTATCTTAGAAAAAGCGGTAAATCAGGACCTAAAACTTAAATTCTTCCAAGGCCCCTTGACCAGTCAAACCGGATTTACACATCTAAAGGGTGTGAAACCGAGAGGACACGAGCAGTTAACCTGGGATGACATACCTGGAGCTGGTGGTTCCAAATTAGCGCTTGCCAAAATTGGGTACAGTGAAAAAGGGAAGTCTCATGGGTCTGTAAATTTAGAGTTGCATGAGTTTGCTCACTCTATTGACTTGCATGTATTTCATTCGTTACGTAACGACCATGATTTTTTAGAAATATGGAAGGAAGAAGCGGTCTTACTTTTTCCGAGCAACCCTTATTTTATAGAAAATCCTGAAGAGTACTTTGCAGAAGTATTTGCAATGTTTTACTTCGAAGAACATACCCAACTGGAACTTTTCAATAAAGCACCTAAAACCTATCTATACCTTAAAGAATTGCCAAATAGAGAAGACACGGACCTTCAACGAGCATTTACATTTCGATAAGCTTTGCTTTTTCTAAGGCTTTTTTCTTACAGTTTGTTACTCTCGAACATTTATTTGGATGTAAGCCTATCTGACATTCAAGAGAGCAACAATCTATACGAAAACAGCCTTTTTTCATTGATTTTTTGTCGAATATGGTTAACAATTATATAAATAAGGTTGTTCTTGTAAAGATTAATGCTTACCAAATGCAGGATTTTTACTCGGTAGTACAATGTCCAGTTATATATATAGAGTTGCTCTTTTCTAAACGATAAATACGGCATTTTATTGTTAATAATTAATAATAAGCTTAACTTCAAATTTTAGAAAACAGCCATAAATAATGCCGATTTTGAAAGACGGGGGAAATGTAAAGATGAAACAATATCACGATCTACTAAACGATATACTAGAAAATGGAGTAAAAAAAGATGATAGAACGGGAACAGGTACCATCTCAGTATTTGGAAGACAACTTCGCTTTAATTTACAAGAAGGCTTCCCATTAATTACAACAAAAAAGCTTCACACCCGTTCTATTTTGCATGAACTATTATGGTTCCTAAATGGTGAAACCAATATTCAATATCTTAAAGAAAATGGAGTCTCCATCTGGGATGAATGGGCAGATGAAAATGGTGAACTAGGACCTATATACGGCTCTCAATGGAGGAAATGGGAAGCTAAAAATGGTCAGTTTGTTGATCAAATTCAAGGTGTCGTTCATGATATTAAAAATAACCCTAATTCTCGTCGTTTACTCGTAAGTGCTTGGAATGTAGGAGAATTAGCGAACATGAAACTACCACCATGTCATTATGCCTTTCAGTTTTATGTAGCAGAAGGGAAATTGTCATTAATGTGGCAGCAACGATCGGTTGATACGTTCCTTGGATTACCATTTAACATTGCAAGTTATGCCTTTTTACTTCACATGGTTGCTGAGCAATGTGACCTTGAAGTCGGTGAGTTAATTTTCACAGGGGGAGACGTTCATTTATACCTAAATCATATTGAACAGGCGAAACTTCAGTTAACTCGTGAGTGGAGAGAACTTCCTCAACTGATGATTAAGAGAAAACCGGAAAGTATCTTTGACTATAAGTATGAAGATTTCGAAATTGTAAACTATAATCCACATCCACATATTAAAGCAGAGGTTGCTATTTAACAACGGTATTAGCTTGGATTTGTTTCCTAAATTTTACATCTTAGTAACTACGCTTGGTGTGCTATATATACCAAGCGTATTTTGAGGCTCTTTTCGCATATATTGTTGCTTTCAAGTATAATGTTATCACTTCTGTTGAAATGGAAGGCTCTTCAGTAGGGCATGTAGCCTTCATAAACAAAACACCTTTTGTCGTCATCAGGTGTATATCCGATCATGCAGATGAGAATTCTACCCATACCTATGATGACTTTGAAGATAAGGCTGGGGAACTTTCATCTTCCATTATTATTGAAATGATGAAAATTGCTACATAGTACAACCTATACTCTACCAAAGGGGGCTTTAAATATGATCTCTTATATTGTTGCAATGGATGACAACCAAGTAATCGGTAAAAATAATGAATTACCTTGGCATTTGCCTGCTGATCTTGCTTATTTCAAGAAAGTAACGATGGGAAAGCCAATAATCATGGGGAGAAAGACGCATGAGTCAATTGGACGAGCTCTTCCTGGTCGAGAAAATATTATTGTTACGCGCAATGCCAATTATCACTCAGAAGGATGTAAAGTTGTCCATCAGCTTGATGATCTAAAATCATTGGCAGAAGAGGCAAATGAGGAGCTTTTTGTCATTGGGGGAGCAGAGCTATTTAAAGAATTACTTCCTATGACTGACCGTCTCTATATAACACATATTCATCATTCTTTTGAAGGAGATACCTATTTTCCAACAATTGACTGGAACGAGTGGAAGGTCGTTGACAAGGAGACAGGCATCAAGGATGAAAAGAATCCTTATGACTACGAATTTGTTGTATATGAAAGAAAAAAATAACCTCTCCGCGCTGGAGAGGTTATTTTTTAAGCGGGTAACAAGTATAGTAATACCGCAAAGAAATGAGTAGCAGTACCTGCAATGACAAATAGGTGCCAGATTGCATGGTGGTACTTAAAACCACGCCATACATAGAAGATGGCTCCGACCGTATATAGAACGCCACCCACAACTAATAAGGTAAGACCGTTAGCAGGGAGGTTTTCAACAAGGGAATCCCATGCAAATACAATTAACCATCCTAAAACGACGTATAATGCTGTGGAAGTGTGTAAATATTTTTTTACAAAGAATGATTTAAAGACCGTTCCTGCGATAGCTAATCCCCAGACGATTCCAAATAATGTCCAGCCTAACCAGCCCTTTACTGCGATAAACAAAAACGGCGTGTACGTGCCTGCAATGAAAAAGTAAATGGATGAATGATCCAGTATCTCAAAAAAATCTTTAACTTTTCCTTTAGGAAAACTGTGTACCAGAGTGGAAGCGGTATATAAGAGAACCATCGTCGTACCGAAAAGGGTAAAACTGACTACGTGCCATGCCGTTCCATATAGTGAAGAAAAGACAATCAAGATCACCAAGGCAGCAATACTTAATAAGCCACCAATACCGTGAGTGATGGAGTTCGCTATTTCTTCTCCCTTTGAGAAAGTATGCGTTGTCGCCATTTCGTTCAGTCCTTTCGCTTTGCTATTCTTATTTTACAATACTAATAGATTTAGGATGAGAATACAATTTATTTATCTGTGACTTGATCTGTAGCAGCTGTCAAAATAGCTAATTCCTGATTTACAAGGTGGAATTCATGATATAGTTGGATTTTTCCTGATATATGGGCTGTAATTCCTGATATATTGGAATCTTTCATGATATAGACTCCCAAATTGCTGATTAACGAGATTTTTTGCTATATCTCACTATCTAAAAATACCATTTCTTACGCCTACTTTATAAGTATACAACAATTTTATGAATTCGCTTTCATTGTTGATATAATAAGAAAAAAATATATATTATTTACATGAAAAGACAGACTTCGTGGCGTTTTTACAGTATAATAAAAGAAACGGTTAAAAAGAAGGTTGGTATTTTGCTACTTAAGAGTCTTGAATTTACTCATCAAAGTGGTCAGAAGGTCAAAGTCACAGAAATTCCAGTATGGGAGGAAGATAATCTTTTTACACTAAAGATTAAGTTTAGACTTCAGACATTCATAACGAAGATCAGTACAGACTCAAATCCAAGAAAAGTATACTCATTTAGGGAACACCTAAAGAAAACATTAAAATGGCATGAGTATACAGAAATCTACAAAATCGATATCTTACAGAACAATGCTTAAGAGACCTTTCTAATAAGGTCTTTATTTTTTTACGCAACGCAATGATTCTAACAAATTTGTGACCTTACCTATAGATAATTTTATTATTGAAGTTTTTTTGCTATGATTAAAACAATGTAATTCATATAGGAAGATCAGGTGAGAACGGTGAAACGAAAAATAATAACTATACTTACAATAGCAATTTTCTTGATTGTGACGGGCTGCAGTGGGAATGGGGGAGATATACCTTCTGATGCAACAACGGTCCAAGATTTTACGTATACAAAACAAAACGGTGAAGCATTTGGATTAGGACAATTGAAAGATAAGGTATGGGTAGCTGATTTTATCTTTACAAATTGTGAAACGGTTTGTCCACCTCTTACAGCAAATATGTCCAAGCTCCAACAAATGGCTAAAGATAAAGGTCTTGATGTTGAGTTTGTATCATTTAGTGTAGACCCAGAAAATGATACTCCAGAAGGAATGCTTGCTTATGGAGAGCAGTTTGGGGCAGACTTTGAATCTTGGCATTTCTTAACGGGTTATACACAGGATGAAATTGAAAGTTTTGCACCAAAAAGTTTTGGAGCACATGTTCAAAAGCCAGACTCTACAGATCAAGTTATACACGGTTTGAGATTCTATATTGTAAATAAGGATGGCATAGTCATTAGTAGCTATAATGGATTGGAAAATCCTTCTTATGAAGAAATGCTCTCAGACATTGAAAAGCTTCAGTAATCGGTTGAACTCCCTCCACAAGGGGGTTTTTTATTTCTATAGACAGTTATTGAGTTCATTATTAAGTTTTAGAAAAGAGCTTTTCTTATTAGACAGGTTTAAGTAATGGAATAGGGATGTGAGCGATACAATATAATATGGGACACGTCAAGGAGGGACAACATTGTTTAGACTAGTTATCTTACTTTTTGTTACTGTCATGCTCTTGGTTGTGTTTAACTCAACCTATCATAAGCCAAAACAAGCTGGAACAACGCATAGTTTAATAGAAAGAGAGAATCTTGCATTTAAATCCGTAGACGACTCCTTCTTTCCTCGAGATCTCAATATAGTTGCTTTAGGTGATTCTTTAACGTCTGGCTTTGGAGATCAATCAGGGAGAACTGGATATAGTACCATCTTAGAAAGTATGTTACAAAATCAAAGAGGAGTTAACCAAGCTAGTGTTAAAAACTTTGGAATTGGTGGACTTCGCTCTGAACAATTGCTTGAGGAACTAAATAGATCCACCATAAAATACTCTATTCAAAAAGCAGATTACGTCATTGTTACTATTGGTGGCAATGACGTCATGAAGGTTGCTCAAGAGCATATTCTAGATTTAACAAGTGCCCCTTTTGAAAAGGGGAATCAGGAGTACCTCTACAATCTAAATTTAATCATCACGAAAATTCAGGAAAGTAATCCGAATGCCAAGCTATTTTTTGTAGGAATTTATAATCCATTTGCGGCCTTATTTGCTGGTGTGCCTGAAATTGAACAAGTGATAGATGGTTGGAATCAAACGACAGAACTGGTGTTATCAAGCTATGAAAATACGTATTTTATTCCGATTGCGGACGTTTTTAAGGGAAAAGAGGAAGAATTTTTGTATGTAGATTTTATCCACCCAAATGAATTGGGCTATAAGCACATGGCTAACCGTATATTAACTTATGTCTCTCATTATGATCCATCCACCACCTATGTAGTAGCCGAATTGGACGAAAAAGACTATTAATAGGTGAGAAAAAACAAAAAGTTATTGCAATAAATGTCGAAGGATGATTATGATGAATATAGATAAACATTTAACTGTGAGACTTTATCAAAGTTTTACAGTATAGGAGCGGCTAGCATGAACACGGAATACCTCCTGCACTTCATCATTATTCTCATCATCATAAGTATGTTCGTGATATTATTTCAAAACAGAAGTCGTTTAAAGAAAGCAATGGAGCATCGCAGAAAGTTTGAAGTGTTATTCACGAATCATCCTGATGCCATTTTTGAGTTGGACAGAAACGGACAGATAGTAGCTTCTAATGACTTGGCTGTACAACTACTTGATGAAGTTTCGGAAGAATCAACAGTAACCGTTCGGGATTTTCTAAATAAAGAAGAGTACTTTGAATTGAAAGAAAAACTATTAGAAGGAAATACCGTTCAATTTTCAAAACGTCTCTCACTTAAAGACGGTAGAGATCTAGATATTGAGGTTACAGGAATTCCAACGGTAATAAATCAGAAACTACAAGATATCATATTTATTGTTAAGGATATGACAGAACAAAGTAAAGCTCATGAACTTATTCACCAGATGGCCTATCATGATGTTCTAACGGGTTTGCCAAATAGACAATCATTTGAAAATTACCTGTCTAAAGCCATTAAACGCGCTAAAGAGCAAAAGAAAAAACTAGCGTTACTTTCAATTGACCTCAATCATTTTAAAATGATTAATGACTCTCTTGGCCATTCTAATGGAGACATGGTTATTAGAGAGTTAGGGAATCGATTGAAGAAAAAGGCAAAAGGTCACCTCCTAGCTAGGATGGGAGGGGATGAATTTTTTCTATTAATTGAAGATCAATCCCTCGAATATGTAAACATTTTTGCTCAGGAGCTATTAGAGGAAGTACAGTCACCTTTGTTTCTATTAGACAAGGAACTTATGTTAGACTGTAGCATAGGAATTGTAGATTATCCTGATGGGGGTACATCTTCTAATTTATTAATGAAAGCTGCCGATATTGCGATGTATCATGCAAAGAAAGAAAAAAAGAATATAAGTGTTTATGAGTCTACCATGAATGATTCTAGTCATTTATTGGAGCTTGAGAAATACTTAAGAAAAGCGTTGTTGTTTCAAGAATTTGAATTATATTACCAACCACAAGTCGACGTTAGACAAGGCAGAATACTTGGCGTGGAGGCTCTTATACGCTGGAACCATCCAATGTTAGGAATTGTATCTCCAGCATCATTTATTCCACTTGCTGAGGAGATCGGACTCATTATTTCGATTGAAAAATGGGTCATTAGACAAGCCTGTTTGCAATTAAGAGATTGGTTGGACGCTGGAAATGAACCATTTCGTGTCGCCATAAATATATCGGCTCAGCATTTTCAAGATCATTTGGTTGAGCATGTTTCAGAGATTATAAAAGAGACCAAAATTCCACCATCTCTAATTGAAATAGAGATTACAGAAACCATGGTCATGCAAAATCCAGTGGAAACGATGAACAAACTTAGTCAATTGAAAGAAATCGGTGTTCAATTAGCTGTTGACGACTTTGGTATGGGGTATAGCTCATTAAAGTATATTGCCGATTTCTCCATTGACCGAATAAAAATTGACCGTTTCTTCATCATGGATCTTCTTGAATCAGATAAAAAGAGGGCCATTGTAAGAACAATTATCGGATTAGCTCAAAATATACAGGTTGATGTTATTTCTGAGGGTGTCGAATTGAAAGAACAAGTGTTGCTTTTATCAGAATTAGGTTGTCACCAAGCACAAGGCTACTTATATAGCAAGCCATTCCCTGCACAAGAAGTGCCACTCCGGTTTGATCAATTGTTAAAGGAAGCAAACTAAAGAACTAATAAACGTCGGTAAAAACTAAACCGTTCCGTTTTGAGGTGCATCTTAATTAAATGACAAACTAATTGGCACAGGAATCTGATATGCTCCCCTATAGGTAGACAGAAGAAATAAAAAAATCTGTATATCTTTGGGGGAGTATTTTTGTATGGCTAAAAGTAAATTTTCTATAGAAGAAAAGTATGAAATTTTAAAAGCTTATGAAAAGGGAGAATTAACTTTAAGGGAGTTTCTCCAAAGACATCAAATTTCTGAGAGAACTCTTTATACTTGGAGAGAGAAGTACAAGCAATATGGTTTGGCTGGGCTTGATCGATCTAATGGGTGGAAGCATAATTCAGAAGAATTAAAGCTAGCTGCTGTAAGAGATGCTTTGTCTGGAGAGTATTCTCTTATTGAGTTAACTCATAAGTACGAAATATCAAGTCACTCTTTACAGCAAGGTTGGATTAAGCTTTATAATGGTCATAGAGAGTTAAAGGGAACTTCGAAGGGGAGAAACCAGTCTATGACCAAAGGTAGAAAAACAACTGTAGAAGAGAGAATTGAAATAGCGAATTATTGTATTAAAAATCAAAAAGATTATCAGAGGGCAGCTGAAGTCTATAATGTCTCGTACCAGCAGGTATATCAATGGGTTCTTATATTTACGCCTATAATAATTCTCACATTTGAGGGTTCCCCAAAAAGATTCCATTGGTCTGTTATCTATACATCTACCAACTCGTGACATACTTTGCTTCATTTTTGCTGCATCAATTTTTCGATTGAATCCCCTAGAGGTGTATTGAAATCTACGGTCACTATGAATAAGGGGGCGATCTCCATTCAAAAGCGCTGTTTCTTGGTCAAGCGTATTGAATACAAGGTTATTATTATTGGAATGCCCAAGTACATAGCTAATAATCAATCCATCGTTTAGATTGCGAATGGCGCTAAATAAGCCTTCTATGTCTCATATTTAAGTTCAGTGACATCCGTTCCCCATTTTTCATTAGGTTTTTCCGATGAAAACTCGCAATTTAGGACATTTTCTGCCACATGTTGAGGGGAAGAGCGTTTGTATGATTGTTTCTTCTTTAATCGAATAACCGAGCGTAAATTTGCGATCCCCATTAATCGATAGATTATCCAATGTAAAAGTTTATTTGCACATCAATTACAGCTACTTTAAAAAGCTTACCTTCACTACTTATCTTATCGTAAAGGTCTCTTTGGAACCGTGTATTATACCAATGGTACATCTCTTTTTAATTAAAGCTTATTTAAATATTTATCGACGAAATCCTCGTATTTAACTTGTTTGTTTTTACGTAGATAAAGAAAAATGGGGAACAGTAGCATCAATATAACGCTAAATATTGCTCCTCCAAAGCCCATGGCCACCAAAGCACCATATGGTTCCCCATATTTGTAGATTAAATAAGATGGGATTCCGACGAATATGGTGGAAGGAAGGAATCCAAACTCAACCGGGATCCCTTTGTAATTAAAAAGCAGTGATGGAACAATTTTTGTCCAAAAAAACACATACAACAGGAAAAACACCAGTAAAGAAATTTGTATTGCTGCATCCATATAAATCCCCTCCTTCCGTATTATACATTATATCCTGCGAAAAGCGGCCCGTGCATCTAAGAAAGTTTTTACATAACTGTAAATTGCGTAGACTGTTCCAAATACAGGTACAGCTTTCCAAGTTTCTTGGCAACAGTTTTAATTAAAGTAAATGACAATAGCTGTCCGCCTCTAACAGCTTCAACAACAGCATCGGCTATTGCGATTGCACCTCCGATATAAGTCATCTCAGCCTCTTTTTGACGTAAATCGTTAGCATATACCTTAAATACCTTAAAATCCCCATCTGTGGACCTAGTATATTTATAGGAGCTTCCATAAATGGCTGTAGCATCGCCATCGGAATATGTGATATAACGAACTGCAGCTATGTAAGAGCCTCCTGATGAATATGATGAATATGTGTACTGTGTATTTTTCATAGTTGGCAATTGAGAAGGAATAGTATCATCCATCTTTTCTGGTTCCACTGTAGTTTCTTGTGGAATCTCAATTACTGTTTCTACTCCGGTTTCTTCATTAGTCACAACTAGGGTATCATCAGAATTGTCGACCACTGTTTGAGTGTATTGGTCGACTTGAGTTTTTGTTCCGTTTTCGATTAAGTATTTTGTAATTGTAATTTCGGTGGTTTCTCCGTTTACAATAGACTTCTCTTGGTATTCGTATAGTTTACCTTCTTCCTCTTGTTGATAAGTAACCAGATTGTCAGTGTTCACCAACACATCCATTTGCTCTCCGGTGACTGGATTTGTGACTGTTGTGGTTGGTTCTTCGGCCTTAGCGATGTAAGCCCCCGGAGCTAAGAGTGATAAAGTCATTGTTAATGATAATACTAATGCAATACCATTTTTCATAGAATTTCCTCCTATTAAGCTATTATTATTTATTCCATATATTTTAGTTATATGTAAATAATAAATTGTATTTAATTGTAATTAAAGGTGAATTATGTATATTTTAATATGCTTATTTCTGTTAGAAGGAAGAAATACTATCCTAATCGAATTAAAGATTCATATACATTTCTATGTTTTGGGTAAGAATGGAGGAATCATATGGGCGTTACGTTTATCTTTAAAATGGATATCGCGTATAATGACCTCGATCCGGGTAACGATAGGTAAAAGTTCAATGCCCTATGAAAGCTAATAAGTAAGGAAGCATCGGGGAAGTGCTAGGGCAAACTTTGTCTGAACAAGAAAGGATATTCACGGAATACATGGTTATTACACAAAGGAGTATGCAAAAGACGAAGATTATCGCAGAGTAGCAGTTATAGCCTGTGTAAACAAACTCTTACATTGGAATTGGATTTACGCCTTGGGCTTTCCTTCTTCACGTTTCTTATCGTAAAACTCTCTTAATCTTTTATTACGTGCTATTATCTCATCAGTCGTTTGCTTCTTGCGTGAATCACGAATACCATTTTGAACAGCCATATACAAGGCATGACGAAGCCTATAAGAACCGCTTTGGGTAATTCGATTGACTGATGCAGTAAACTTACCTGAAGAGTAAACACTAGGATCTACTCCAGCGAATGCAACGAGCTTTTTGGCATCACTCAACCGATCTATTTCTCCAACTTTCGGATAAAATCGTGGCGGCAATTTTCTCTTCGATTCCAGGGATAGACTGAAGTATATGATACTCTTCAATTTCTTTAGCGAGGGTATCTATTTCAGTCGCAATCTTAGATAGATGCTCTTGATATTGAAGAACCATACTAACTAATAGCTCAAGATTAAAGATATGACTCTGGTATAGGTTGTTCTGAAATGGGTTACGAAGGGCTGCATTTCTTAATTTCTCTGCCCTTTCTTTTGCCCAGGCATCAGAGCGACTTATACATAATGAACCAATCTTTTCGGTCAGCTCTCTTTCACTTACACTTAATACAGCTTTAGAGGTTGGGAAGGCTAGTAATGTAAGCAACGAAACCTTTGAGTATAAACTACCAAAAACACCTCTATACTCAGGGAAGACCTGATCTAATAATGAATGAAGTTGTAATTTAGTTTTTGTTGATACTTCAGCGATACTCTCTTGCTGTCTAGTAAGATTACGAAGGTTTAGGAGTTGAATACCTCGCTTTTTATAAAGCTCTAACTCTTCTTTATAATACAATCCACAAAGGTGATAGGCATCTACTGCATCTGTCTTTACCTTGCGTAGACTTGAACTCTTTGCTCTATGTGAGATAAGAGGATTGACGACAATTAAACATAATTTTGCTCCTCTAGAAACTGAATAACAGGAATATGGTAGTGCCCAGTTGATTACCACCAGCTGAATTTTCAACCTCTTTAAGGAACTCTAATAAACTACCTAATCCTTCAGTAATGTGTTTAATACTAAAGCTCTTACGATAAGGTTGGCCTTTATCTAAAAATGCTTGAACCCGACTTTCTCCTTTTGATACATCCAGACCAATGACTGGATTCATACAATATCTCCTCCTAGAAATACTTCATTTTTCGGTAACCCCTAAAGCTTCTTGTAATGTCATTGGTTCGCTTGTTAAACGGGATCACAATGTCCCAACCAGCCTGAAACATGTTTATACAAGTAGGGGGTGAAAAGTTTAGCTAACGGGATTGATTCCCACGGGTGCGACGTTCAACCCCGACTACCGTTATCATAAGACCATATAAAAATAGGTCAACCAGAAAATTCTGGCTAACCTTATATTACGAACGGGTGCTTTAGCACCATAAGCTCCTTTATATTTCCAGGACTAAAAATCCATAAATTAGAAAATGGCGTGTCAAAACTGTTGTCAGTTTGCGCGCCATTTTCATTGTCAATTATATGATATGCACCCAGAAGTGGAACGGTTTAGGTGAAAACCGACGTTTTTTAGTTTAAGCGGTGTTTGCAAATCCTAATATAATGTCTTAAATTCCTTCTGCAGGCGATGGGTAATGGTCAAATGTGTAGGAAGATTCACGTCATCTACTTTTTTAATTGGTAAGACTTCTGATGTAGTACTTGTAATAAACGCCTCATCGGCATCTTTTAAGAATTCAAGGGTAAAATGCTCTTCCTTCATTGGGATCTGAAGCCTTTCAGCTAAAATAAAGACTGCTTTTCTTGTAATTCCGTGTAAGATATGTCTAGTAGCGGGAGTCGTATACAATGTCCCGTCTTTGACAACAAATAGGTTGCTACTAGAACCTTCTGTAACGAATTCATCGCGAATGAGAATGGCTTCGTCGCACCCTTTTTCAAAAGCAGCCTGTTTTGCCATTACATTAGGAAGTAGATTAAGAGATTTAATATAGCAGTTTGACCACCGTTCGTCATCCATTACATGAACTGCTACTCCGTCTCGTTTCTTATCCTCAGCTAAAGGTTTGGAAGGCTTTACAACTAACGATAAAACGGCTTGAGTATCAGGATAAAAGTGAAGTCTTGGCGCAATGCCGCGAGTTAATTGAAAATAGACGTCTACGTTTTGTTCCTCTGACCGCTCAATCCCTTCCATAATAATTTCTTTTAGCTCATCACGTGAATAAGGTAGCTTTAGCGCAATTGCCTCTGCACTCTGTTCAAATCTATCTAAATGCTCTTCTAACATAAACGGCTTTTTGTTGTAGACTCTGACTACTTCATATATACCGTCACCAAACTGATGCCCACGCTCTTGAATGGGAACGACTCCTTCATTAACATCTGTAAGAAATTGATCTTTGTAATAAGCAATCTCCATGTAAAAAATCCTCCTGTCCTATTTATTCCTACAATATATCATGTATGAAGCTTCGTAAAGAATATATTTTTTGGTTGTTTCGACTGTTCGTTGTGTCTGCTGCTAGCATTGATTGAAGAATTGCTTCTTCCGTTGCATCAGCGGTTGCCTCAAATACAAGATCTAAAGCATGGTCTTGTAGTGTCTCCTGTGAGGAGAAAATCGCTGGATCTTCATGAGCAATCTTATGAGCAGTTGTAAACCCGAGCGCAATATCGCCACTTCCATGGCCAATATAAGAACCCGTCTTCGCTAAACCAACACTAGTCCTTTTCAACACCCGTTTAAGTTGTCGCTCATTAAGAGGAAGGTCTGTTGCAACAATGATTATGATTGAGCCTTTATCATCCTCATGCACCGGTGGATTTTGCAGCTTTTCCTTTAATTGATAGCCGACATTTTTTCCGGCAATGGTTAAATGTTCCAACCTACCGAAATTAGTTAGAACTAGTGTACCAATTGTAAAGTTTCTATTCCCTAGTGTGATGATACGGGAGGAGGAGCCAATTCCACCTTTTAAACCGAAACAAACCATACCGGTCCCGGCTCCAACCGCACCTTGTTCAAATTGATAACTGGCAGATTCAATGGCATTTATGACGTGTTCCTTTGTTACAGATATTGAACGGATATCATTAATCAGCATATCATTACATTCACCCACTATCGCATTGACCGTTCCAGTTGTTCGTCCAATATCTGGATTTTGAGATAAAGTGTATTCTATAATTCCTTGTAAACCGGCACCTACAGCAAGAGTGTTGGTAAGTACGATGGGGGTTTCAATCGTCCCCAATTCCTCAAGCTGAATAGATCCTGCTGTCTTGCCAAAACCATTGATTGTATAAATGGCACCGGCAACCTTATTTTGAAAAAGATTCTGTGAATGAGGAAGGACAGCCGTCACCCCTGTTTGCACTTCATTTTGACGGATAGTCGTATGTCCCACTTTAACACCTTCTACATCTGTAATGGTGTTCGTTTTTCCTTTCTTCAGAGAGCCAATTGTTAGATCAATTGCTTTCACAGAAGCATTCCTCCTTATTATATTGCTTATGTCTATAGTCACATTCTATAACTTGCTTTTCCCACTCAGTAAAGAGTAACTCTCATAAGCAAGTTCCTTTCATACATAATAGCCTATCAATACTTCTAAATTTATAGTGTTGTTTGTCCTACTTCAAGAATAGGATAAACTATCACAACATTGAAGGGGTAATGTAGAATGACAAAAATTGAAGCATTTATTCTAGGGATTATCCAAGGTTTTACGGAATTTTTACCGATTAGTAGTACAGGTCATTTATTTTTAGGGAGAAATTTATTTGGATTAAATGAAGCTGGATTGTTCTTAGATACAATGCTACATGTGGGAACACTTTTAGCTATTTTAGTTGTGTATAAGCATGAGTTTATCTATATCCTTAAAAATCCTATAAGTAAGCGTACCTTTTTATTAATTGTAGGAACGATTCCTGCTGTTGTCATTGGGTTAGCTTTTAAAGATTTTTTTGAAGAGATATCTGATACAGGTGTGACGATTGGTTGGGAGTTCTTGGTGACAGGGATGTTTTTATGGTTTGCTGATAACATTAAAAATGGCTATAAAAAAATGGATGATATTACATACACAGATGCGTTTTTTATTGGAACCTTTCAAGCAGCTGCCATCCTTCCGGCCATATCCAGATCAGGATTAACCATTGTTGCTGCTCTAATCAGGAAACTCGATCGTGAAACGGCAGCTTATTTTTCATTCTTACTTTCGACACCGGCCATTGCAGGTGCACTATTACTTCAGTCTGTAGATTTATTTAACGGTTCAGTTGAAAATGTTAGTTTATCTGCTTTAGGTGTAGCATTAGCTTCATCAGCCGTATTTGGCTATATAGCTGTAAAATGGATGATTGCTTACTTGAAAAAGCATTCATTAAAGGTATTTGCTGTTTATGTTTGGGGGTTAGGTGTACTAGTTATCTGCCTTCAATGGACAGGAGTTTTTTAAAATTGTAAAATGCAAAACATAAATTCATATAAGGTATTTACCCAAAAATAGGCATTCGCACATACGTCATTGACCCACCCAACATATGTTATCAGTGTAAGCTTAATAATTAAAGGAGTGAAACACTATGCATTACGGTTACGGTCATGATTGCTTTCACGGATATGGTTATGGAGTACCTTACAGAAATAATTTTGCGCTAATTGTTGTATTATTTATCTTGTTAATTATCATTGGCGCATCTTATGTAAAATAAAAAGGTGTTAGAGATAGAAAGCACCTAGCACTTACTAAAAACCACGTCTTTTGGCGTGGTTTTTAGTGTGTTTAGGTATGAATTAGACAAGCTCTTCCAATGTTTTTATAGAACTTAAGTTAAAAATCCATTATATTCTTTACATAGCTCATTTTTTACATAATGTTTACAAGTCTTTCTTTCATACATGTTAGGGACAAACTAGGAATATACATTACTAGTTTTGTCGGGACAAAATCTGATATAAGAGAGTTAAAAAGGAGAGAATGGTATGAACATCCTTATACTGGGCGGAACAAAGTTTTTAGGAAGACATCTGGTTCAAGAATCACTAAGTCGAGGTCATGAAGTCACCATATTCACTAGAGGAAAGACAAACCATGATCTTTTCCCAGAGGTTGAGAAGCTTACTGGTGATCGAGATGGAGATGTATCTGCTTTGATTGGGAGAAAGTGGGATGCTGTAATTGATACAAGTGGATATGTGCCAAGAATTGTTAGACAATCAGCGGACATTTTAGCATCTGCATGTAATGTTTATACCTTTGTCTCTTCCATTTCAGTGTATGAGGATGTTTCCAATCCTGGGGTAACAGAGGAAGCTGATCTGTTAAAGCTTGAAGATGAATTAGTAGAAGAAGTAACAGGAGCCACGTATGGTGCTTTAAAAGCATTATGTGAGGAAGAAGTGAAGAAGGTGTTTCCGGATCGACATTTGATTATTCGTCCAGGTTTAATAGTAGGGCCTCATGACCCGACTGATCGGTTTACGTATTGGCCATCAAGAATAGGAGAAGGTGGTTCTGTGTTAGCGCCGGGGGAACCAAACACCCCTGTTCAGTTTATTGACGTACGAGACTTAGCATCCTTCATTATTCAACAATTAGAAAATAAATCAATTGGAACTTATCACGTTACCGGACCCATGCAGCCATTGACAATGGGGGAATTCTTACAAGAATGTCAGAAAGTACTCAACCCTCAAGCTGAACTTATATGGGTAAGTAAAAGCTTTTTGGATGAGCATGACGTTAAGATATGGACAGATATGCCTTTATATATTCCTTTAGGACTTGGAATGGATGGGTTTTCCACTGTAAATCTTGAGAAATCTAGAGTGGCAGGCTTGTCAATCCGACCTTTTTCAGAGACCATTCACGACACATATGAATGGGCAAAAACACGTGAACGAGATTATGTAATGCAGGCAGGCATATCCCGGACAAAAGAAAACGAGCTGCTCACTACATGGCAAACTGAAACTAATAATGAATAGAGTTCCTTTCTAAGGAAAAACTAGCTCCTATCTTATAAAAGTAGGAGCTTTGTTCTGTCCAAATATAGACCAGGAGGAGATAGGATGAAATCCTTTACATGTATTATTGTTGGGGGTGGAATTGCAGGACTACAAGCAGCCATAATGCTTGGGAGATATGGTCATCAAGTCGCTGTTTTTGATAAAGGTGAAGGACGTTCCACGCTATGCAAATGTTATCATAATGTACTGGGCTATCCGGATGGTATTGAAGGGGAGCATTTAAGAAGACTGGGAAAAGAACATGCTGAGAAGTATGGGGTTCATTTCATTAAAGCTGAAGTTACACATGCACAAAAAACAAAACGTGGGTTTGATTTACAAACAATAACAAACGATAGGTTTAAATGTCAGTACTTATTAGTGGCAACTGGGATTAAAGACCGTCTTCCTTTATCCATCCCTAACTTGAAAGAGTGTCTCGGCATTTCCATTTACATTTGTCCTGATTGTGATGGATATGAAGTGAAAAATAAAAAGACGATCGTCATAGGTTCTGGTGAATCAGGTGCAAATATGGCACTCACTTTAACCTATTTTACAAAAGAAGTAACGTTTGTTAATCATGAGAAGGCTGAGATTGTAGAAGCCAAACAACAAGAACTTAAAGATAAAGGAATCGAGATTATAAACGAATCGGTAGAGAAAGTGAACCTAAATGCCACTTCCGCCTTCTCAGGAGTTACACTAAGTTCAGGAAGAGTACTTCACGGAGAAAGAGGGTTTATTGCATTTGGAGGAAGTATTATACAAACAGACCTTTTGAAGCAACTAGGTGTTGAACGATTAGAAAATCACCATATCGCTGCTGACCCTCGTTCAAAAGAAACCAATATTAGAAATGTATGGGTAGCAGGTGATATTGTCGCTCACTCAGAACAATTAACGATTGCTATGGGAGAAGGAGCGCAAGCAGCAATTTGGATGCACAAACGAATACTAGGTCAATGACGGAACAACATGTCCGTCTTTTTTTATGGGCTCTTTTTTAAGACTTAGTTGCTTGTTACCTTCATATATCAGAAGTGAAATTAATTGTGGTTGCATGTTGAAATTTGGCTTATGGGATTTTTAGAGCCTATTTATTTCATGAAAGGTAATGGCGGGGAATAAACTTCTAGAGAAGGTTTATACAATAGTGAAGAATACAAGATCACCCAAGTTAGTATCGTCAACCAATAAAGTAAATAAATTATTGATCCAGCCAAGCTAAACATTTGTGGTAATAGGGGGAATAAAAAATGGTGCATTCTCGCCTAATTAAGCCAATTCTAGATGAAGTTTATCCAGTTATAAGTCATGGAAAGGGAATTTATTTATACGATGCCGATGGGAAGGAATACCTCGATGGCTCATCTGGTGCTATTACGGCAGGGATTGGTCATGGGGTTCAAGAAATAATTGATGCGATGCATAAACAGGCATCTGAAGTTTCCTTTGTTTACCGCTCTCAGTTTACAAGCGTCCCTGCTGAACAGCTAGCTGATAAGCTATCTTCTATAATGCCTGGTGCTGATTATTGGAGCTTCTTAGTAAATAGTGGATCTGAAGCGACAGAGACAGCGCTTAAAATTGCCATACAGTATTGGCAAGAAAAGGGGTATCCAGCAAAGTATCGTATAATTTCCCGCTGGATGAGTTACCATGGAATCACCTTGGGTGCATTATCCATGTCTGGCTACCGCGCAAGACGTTCACGTTTTACCCCACTCTTAGAAGATTATCCGACAGTGTCCCCACCTTATTGCTATCGATGTCCATATCATGATACGTACCCAACTTGTAACTTAAAATGTGCTACAGAGCTAGAACGAGAGATTGTCAGAATAGGCGAAGAACATATTGCTGCATTTATTATAGAACCTATTGTGGGAGCTGCTGGTGCAGCGATGACCCCTCCTCCGGGATATTACGAGAAAATCCGAGAAATATGTAATCAATACAATATTTTACTCATCGCAGACGAAGTGATGACGGGGATTGGTAGAACGGGAAAGATGCTTGCCTTAGAGCATTGGAATACAATTGCAGATATTGTCACTCTTGGTAAAGGTTTAAGTGCTGGATACACGCCAATTGCGGCCACACTTGTTGAAAGTAAGATTATGGAACCTATTCGAAAAGGTTCGAGGCTCATCATGAGTGGCCATACCTTTAGTGGCAATCCACAATCAGCTGCTGTTGGTCTAGCGGTGTTAGATTATATTGAAAAGCATGATGTACTTCGAAATGTAGAGGTCAATGGTCTTTATTTACTGCAACAATTAAAAGGTCTTCAATTCAAATATTCATGGATTGGAGATGTACGAGGGAAGGGTCTCCTTATAGGGATGGAATTCGTCCAGGATTCGAGTAAAGCTCGTTTTGTCTCTACACCTGATCTAACCACTAAAATAATCTCAAAAGCAAAGCACCATGGTTTATTGGTGTACCCTGCTGCATCAGGAGAAGAAGGAGTCCATGGTGATGGAATACTCATTGCACCACCACTGACGATTACAGTTCAGGAGATTGATAAGTTAATAAAGCTTTTAGATTGTACCTTCAATGACATTCATTTAGAAAACACACAGCCAGATATCATAGCGTAAGGAGAGAGGCTATGACGAATAAACAACTTACATTAGATGAAGTGCTAGACCACATTGTAGATGGCAGTACCATCATGTTCGGAGGATTTGGTGGAATTGGTACGCCACCGACTATTGTTTCTAAAATGGTTGAAAAAGGTGTAAAGGACCTTACTTTGATTGGGAACGATACTGGTTTTCCCACAATAGGAATAGGGCCATTAATTGTCAATAAACAAGTAAAAAAGATCATAACGTCTCATATCGGTTCAAATCCAGTCGCCGGAAAATTGATGACAGAAGGGGAACTAGAGGTAGAGTTTTGTCCACAAGGCACTCTTGTAGAACGTATGAGAGCAGGTGGGGTTGGACTAGGTGGGATTCTAGTAGATGTAGGGGTCGGCACCATCGTCGAGAACAACAAACAAATAATTGAACTTGATGGTAACAAGTATCTTATTGAATCAGCATTAAGAGCCGATATATCTATCGTTTTTGCAAAAAAGGGTGATTATTATGGAAATTTATTGTACGACAAGAGTGCGCGGAATACGAACCCACTTGTCGCGATGGCTGGTGCCGTTACTTTTGCAGAAGTAGAAGAGCTTGTTCCGGTTGGAAGCTTATCTCCAGAAGAAATTATTACTCCAGGCTGTTTTATTCATGGAATAATCAAGAGTGAAGGGGTGAACTGGAAATGGGCATGGGAATAGATATCAGAAATAATATCGCCAAAAGAGCTGCTCAAGAAGTTCATCCTAATAGTGTTGTTAATTTGGGAATAGGAATCCCTTCGCTTGTACCCAATCACCTATCAAATGATATAAATGTTATGTTTCATGCTGAAAATGGAATTTTAGGGATGGGACCAAGTCCAGAACAAGGTTTGGAGGATGAAAATCTTTGCAATGCTGGCGGTTTTCCAGTCACGCTTTTACCAGGTGGTTCCTACTTTGATAGCTCTATTGCTTTTGCAGTTATTCGACGTGGTTTAATTGATCTTACGATTCTAGGTGCCTTGCAGGTTAGCGAAAAGGGGGATTTGGCAAACTGGATTGTGCCAGGGAAGCGAGTTCCTGGAATGGGAGGAGCGATTGATCTCGCACAAAAGGCAAAAAGGGTCATTGTGGTCATGAATCATATTAATAGAGATGGTAGCCCCAAAATATTAAAAGAATGTACGCTTCCTCTCACTGCTAATGAATGTGTAAATATGATCATTACGGATATGGCTGTCTTTGAAATAAGGGAGAATGGCTTATGGTTAATTGAAATAATGAAGCCATACACTTTAGCGGATGTTAAAGCCTATACGGAAGCTGAATTTCAAATAAAAGAACTTAAATATATTGAATAAAGGAGAGAGACTAGTGGATGTTCAGGGGAAGATTCATGAGTGGTTGACCAACAATAAAGAAAAAGGAATAAAACTTCTTAAAAGACTTGTTCAAGAAAGAAGTATTTCAGGTCATGAAAGTTCTGCCCAAGCTATTATTATTGAAAAACTAAGAGAACTAGGTTTGGAGATTGATATCTGGGAGCCGAACTTTTCAAAACTTCAACATCATCCTTATTTTGTCTCACCACGCAGTCAATTCACTGGTAGCTCCAATGTTGTAGGCGTAAAAAAAGGCAGTGGCGGTGGGAAGTCAATCATCTTAAATGGTCATATTGATGTCGTTCCTGAAGGGGATATGAATCAGTGGGAATTTGACCCATATAGCGGTGAAACGATTAACGGGAAAATGTATGGTAGAGGTACCACAGATATGAAGGGTGGTACAGTTTCGTTGTTACTAGCTATTGAAGCCATTCACGAGCTAGAACTTCCTATAAAGGGAGATATTATTTTTCAAAGTGTAATAGAAGAAGAAAGTGGTGGAGCAGGTACGTTAGCTGCGATTGAAAGAGGCTACAAAGCTGATGTGGCTATCATTCCTGAGCCGACAAGTATGAAAATATTTCCTAAACAACAAGGATCTATGTGGTTTCGTTTAACCGTCAATGGTAAATCTGCACATGGTGGAACAAGATATGAAGGAGTAAGTGCTCTTGAAAAAAGTATGCTTGTCATGACAAAGATACAAGAGCTAGAGAAAAAAAGAAATGATAAAATCAATGATCCTCTCTATCAAACAGTTCCCATACCCGTCCCTATTAACATAGGAAAAGTAAGTGGAGGCAACTGGCCGTCTTCTGTTCCAGATCAGGTCGTACTTGAAGGAAGAATTGGGGTAGCACCTGATGAAGAAATGGAGGATGTGAAACAGGAGTTTATTGAATATATGAAGAAATTAGAACAAGATGATCAGTGGTTTACAACACATCCAGTTCAAGTAACCTGGTTTGGGGCAAGATGGGTACCTGGAACTATTGATCTTGAACATGAAGCGATGAAATTACTTGAAACTCACTACTCAAAGATTAGAAAGCAAAGTCCAGTGATTGAAGCCTCTCCATGGGGGACAGACGGTGGATTGTTTACAAAAGTAGGAGGAATACCAACCATTATTTTTGGACCTGGTACAACCGAGGTTGCTCATTATCCAAACGAATATATTATTTTGGACCATATGATGGAGGCTGCTGAAATACTGGCAAACATGATGGTGGATTGGTGCAATACAGAAGGCAAAAGCGTATAGCTTTTGCCTTTTCCATTTCTTACATAAAAACCTAGTGTTTGGTGAAAATAGTAAAGGAAAGCCAGTATAAATGTTGGAGGGGTTATGGTTACCATTTCTATGGTTATTTTTTTCGGTTTATCTGTTTTTTTACTTTCTTCTATTGATTCTATTTATTATCAAGAACCTCTACAAGAAGCTTTTCTATATATCATTTTTCCTGAAAGTGCAACAAGAGAAAGTATCGCTATGTGCGCATTAATAGCGGGTTTCATATATGCTGGAATCGTTGATTATCGACACCATAAATATAAACAGTCATCCTCTAAACAAGCTGAGGGGAAGCAACCGTGAAAAATCAATTAGTTGAAAAAATTTCATTATGGCAATTGTTCATCCTCATCTTTATCTTTGAAATGGGAAGTGCCATTATAGTAGGGATTGGTAACGATGCAAAACAAGATGCCTGGATTGCTGTTTCGATTGCGACCTTGTTGGGTGTAGGGTTGGTTCTGTTTTTTTACCAAATTTCTGCCCGTATGGAAGGTAAAAATTTATTTGAGATATTGGAGTGGACGGTTGGGAAATGGATTGGCAGAATGATTACGTGCCTCTATGTTTTATATTTCATCTATATCGCCGCAAGAGTACTACGTGATTTCGGTGAACTATTAGCTTCCTCTATTCTTCCTACGACACCAATTGAAGTTACCATGATTATCATCATGCTGATTATAAGCTATGTACTATACCTAGGGCTCGAGGTCCTCGGTAGAACAGGGGAAATCTTTTTCCCATATGTTATCCTCTTTATTTCAGGAATAGGCCTTGGAATTTTAGTTTCGGGGGAAATTCATTTTAAAAATTTATTACCTATTATGCCAGAGGGAATTACACCGATTGCGCAGGCTATTTTCCCGTCTTTGCTTACGTTTCCATTTGGAGAACTTATTGTGTTTACTCTCATTTTCCCTTACGTTTCAAATGCAAAATATGTAGGTAAGGTAAGTGTAGTTTCTGTCATTGCTGCCGGGCTATTGCTTGTATATTCTTCAATCATTCAAATCACGACTCTTGGGGCCAATATGAAAAATAGAGCCACCTTTCCAATGCTTTCAGCAGCAGGAGAAATTTCACTACTAGAATTTATTGAACGAATAGACTTATTAATCGTATTTATCATGATGTTTGGGGTCATTATTAAAGTCGCGGTCTTTACTTATGGTGGACTAAAAGGACTTGAGCTTGTATTTTTACGTCCTTATCGTTATTTTATCTTTCCAATCTGTATGCTTATTTCCTATTTATCTGTCACAATTAGTGACAACTTTGCTGAGCATATGGAGGAGGGATTAACATTTGTTCCTTACTATTTACACCTACCATTTCAATTAGGGATACCACTACTAATATTTCCTATCCTCTTATGGAGAACAAAAGGGAAAAGGGTGAAACAAAATGATCAACCTAACTAAACTTTTCTCATCTCAAAAAAAGCCAACGGGGTCTACAACAAGTGATGAGTTATTATCAGCTGGTGAAGAAGCAAAAAGCCTGTCCTCCAATTTGGTAACTAATTATGAAGTCGTGAGAAAAGCTTTTCAAGGAACCATTGATTTTACTCAATCCAAAATTAACATTGGAAAAATGAACGGATTTACCTGTTACCTCGACAGCATGATTGATTCAAAACAACTAGCAGAGAAAGTAATGGAACCACTTGGAAAGGCCAATCATGATAAAGTAGAAATGATGGATTATCCTTCTTTTGATGAGTTTCGAGAAAACTACTTCACAGGAACACCATATGAATTTGTATCACGTGAGCATGACGCAATCTGGTATATTTTATCAGGATATGTCTTGCTTTTTATTGATGGTATAAAAGAAGCTCTTGCCTTAAAAATATTTGATATACAGTATAGAAGTATTACAGAACCAAGTACTCAAACGATTATTCGTGGACCTAAGGATAGCTTCACAGAATCCATGGAAACGAATGTAAGTTTAATAAGAAGAAGAATTAAAAATCCTCATTTACGCTTTGAATCAAAGTATATAGGAAAAGACACACAGACGACGGTTGTATTAGGTTATGTTGATGGAATTGCGAACAGTAAATTAGTGGACGAGGTTAGAAAACGTCTTGATAAAATTGAAACAAGCTATATCTTGGATTCGGGAAATATAGACGAGTTTATTACGGATAAAAGTTTTACAGTATTTCCACTTCTACACAATACGGAACGCCCGGATAGCGCATGTGCAAATTTATTAGAAGGTAAAATCATCATTATTGTTGATGGTAGTCCATTTGCCTTAATTGCTCCTGTAGTTTTTACTGATTTTTTTCAATCGAGCGAGGATTACTACCAACCATTCGTAATGGGGTCATTTATACGCTTTATTCGGTATATATCTTTTATGATTGCTCTAATTCTCCCTTCTCTATATGTGGCTATTTCAACATTTCACCACGAATTAATGCCAACACCACTCTTAATCAGTATTCAGTCACAACGAGAAGGAGTTCCGTTCCCGGCTGTTGTAGAAATTCTTGTAATGGAATTAACGTTTGAAGTTCTGAGAGAAGCTGGAGTCAGAATGCCGAGAGCAGTCGGACAAACAGTATCAATTGTAGGAGCACTTGTTATTGGACAGGCCGCTGTAGAAGCGGGATTAGTATCCAATGTACTTGTCATTGTGGTAGCATTTACAGCGATTGCTAGCTTTGTTTCACCTATTTATAATTTTTCTATCTCAACAAGACTTCTACGGTTTGTCGTTATATTTTTTGCAGCTATCTTTGGTCTGTACGGTGTATTAGTATTTTTAGTCCTCATGGTTATTCATTTGGTTAGTTTACGATCGTTTGGTGTTCCTTATTTAGCACCAGTGGCACCACTCATTATGGAAGATCAAACAGATGTATTTATTAGATTCCCATTCTGGTCAAATAAAAAAAGACCTACCTTTATTAAACCAGAGGCACCTCTTCGACAGAAGTCCTCTTATTCACCAAGTCCTCCTATAGAAGGTGAAGAAACCTCATGAATCATTTACCTAAAGTTTATTTTATAATTGTTATCCTTCTATCTATGACCGGGTGTTGGGACCGCGTGGAATTAAATGACGTTTCCATTGTAACAGGGATAGCTATTGATAAAGGGGAGGAACAGAAATATAAACTAACCATTGAATTAATAAATGCGGCTGAGAATGCGAAGCAGCAAGCCCAAGGATTTGCTCCGTCCATTACATACTCTCAGGAAGGGAATTCTCTTTCAGAGTTAGCGAATAAGATGAATGTAGGTATGACTAGGAAAATGATCTATTCCCATACTCGAATTGTTGTACTGACCAAGGAAATTGCAGAGGAAGGGCTCCTTGATTTTATTGATTATTTAGAGCGAAGTGGCGAGTTTCGTAATGATTTTAATATCCTTATTTATGAAGGAGAAAGTGCTGCGGAGGCATTAAAGATTACCTATCCTCTTCAAAAAAATTCCTCCTTGAAAGTTAATCGTCAAATTGAAACGTTTTATCAGAATTGGGGAGGAGATCCCGATATACGGTTGACAGATTTTATTACGGCGCTTTCCTCAAAGGGAAGAGAACCTGTACTAGCAACCATTAGAGTAAAAGGTGATCCAGAAAAGGGTAAGACCGTTGAAAACATGCAAACGGTGGAACAAGATGCTTTAATCGAAGTTTCTGGACTTGCTATCTTCAGAGATGATAAATACGTGGGCACCCTTGGAGTGATAGATGCAAGGAATTATTTATGGCTTGAAGGATTGGAATCAACAAGTTTAACCGTCCCATGTCAAGAGGAAGGAAAATTTATAGGTGTAAGAGTTCGACGCTCATCATCCTCTATAGAGTCTTCTATGAAAAACGGAAAGCCATATTTTAAAGTTACGATGAAAGCAGAAGGGAAGATAGAAGCTACTCAATGTATAGAGAATCTGGAAAAAATTAATACGTATCAGGATTTCGAAGAGGCTACGGAGAAATTTGTGAAAGATGATGTAACTAGAACTATACAGCTACTACAAGAAAAATATGAATCGGATGTATTTGGATTCGGTGAAGCCTTAGAAAGACAACATTATGATGATTTCCAAAAGTTAAAGGGTGACTGGGACCATTACTTTGCTGAAGCTACTATTGATGTTGATGTCGATATCCACATAAGGAGATCGGGAATTCGAAATAAAAGTTTCAGAACGGAAAACGAGGGAGAAGAATAAAACCGGCCATGTTGTCGGTTTTTTTGAATACTCATAAATAGTTAGGTCTGCTCGTAAAATGTAAGAAGAATGATAAAAGGGGGGACTTCATGGAAGCTTCATCTTTCTACGAGGAAAAGCAACTTTTTCGTGATAACTTCTACCTATCTGTTTGCTTTGATCATTTTAATCGTCGATTGCGTGTCCTAGATTATCGTGGCAATGTAATAGAAATCGCGAATGAAATGATTACTCTAGCTACACAGCATCAGTATTCAAAGGCAATAATCTATGCACGAAGAGAGCATGTACATGTTTATGTAGAAAAGGGTTTTTTACTTGAAGCTATTTTTGAAGGTTTTTATAATGGTAGTCATGCCTACGCGTTAACCATGTATTTTGACCAAGAAAGAAAACAAAATAACCAATGGATGAAGGAAGACGAAATTCTTCACAAGGTAATAAAGACAGGGGTGTCGTCTGAATCCAAGCAAGAGCTGCCTAAAGACTGTGTGTTAAGAAAAGCCGAAATAAACGATGCTGAGGCTCTAAAAGAATTGTATAGCAATGTATTTGAAATCTATCCAACACCTCTAAACGACCCCAATTATATAAAGAAATTAATAAAAACTGATTCAATCTTTTATTTGATCGAGAAGGAATCTAAGTTGATATCAGCTGCTTCTGCCAATTTAGATCGCCTTTACCATAATGCTGAAATTTCAGACTGTGCTACATTACCTGAATATCGAAAGCACGGTATAATGAAACACTTAATCATTCATTTAGAAGAAGAACTTCGTCATGAAAAGATTTTCTGTGCCTATTCAATGGCAAGGTCTCTATCCTATGGGATGAATGCAGCGCTCCAGCAACTACGGTATAAGTATAAGGGGAGAATGACGAATAATTGTTATATTTATAATAAGCTCGAGGATATGAATGTATGGGTAAAGGATTTGGCTTATGATTAATTCATTAAACATATAAACGATCACTCTGCCATTCTTTACCCTTCTTATTTTCCACGAGTATCTCCTCAAAAGCTAATATTTATTTAGATACCGGACTACCAATAGTTGTAAGCGTATTCGTTGTGATAACCGTTTAGGCGTCCTTCACATATACTGATGTAAATCTTGTGAAAGAGGAGGGTTTCACTTGAAACATGACGTTTACAAACCTACAAGACATTGGAAAGAAATTGAGCTCTGGAAGGATGTAACAGAGGAGCAATGGAACGATTGGCTGTGGCAACTAACAAACACCATCCGGACTTTAGAAGACTTGAAAAAGGTCATTAACTTAACACCTGATGAGGAAGAAGGTGTGAAGATTGCAACGAAAACCATCCCACTAAATATTACTCCCTATTACGCTTCCCTAATGAATCCACAAGATCCGAGATGTCCCATCCGTATGCAATCTGTTCCACTCTCAAAGGAAATCTTAAAGACAAAGTATGACTTAGAAGACCCACTTCATGAAGATGAGGATTCACCAACTCCTGGTCTTACCCATCGTTATCCGGACCGGGTATTGTTTCTAGTAACCAACCAATGCTCCATGTATTGCCGATATTGTACAAGAAGACGTTTTTCAGGACAGATTGGAATGGGTGTCCCAAAGAAACAATTGGATCAGGCCATATCCTATATTAGAAACACTCCAGAAGTGCGAGATGTATTAATTTCTGGTGGAGATGGATTATTAATTAATGATCAAATTCTTGAATATATCTTAAAAAATTTACGTGAGATTCCTCATGTAGAGATTATCAGAATTGGTACAAGAGCACCTGTAGTGTTTCCACAAAGAATTACAGAGAAGTTATGTGAAATTCTAAAGAAGTACCATCCTGTATGGTTAAACACCCACTTCAATACATCCATTGAAATCACTGAGGAAGCGAAAAAAGCTTGTGAGATGCTAGTAAATGCAGGGGTACCAGTTGGCAACCAATCTGTTATTCTAGCAGGTATAAATGACAGTGTCCCAATCATGAAAAAACTCATGCATGATTTAGTTAAAATTAGAGTGAGACCCTACTATATTTATCAATGTGACCTATCGGAAGGAATTGGACATTTCCGTGCGCCGGTTTCTAAGGGGTTAGAAATTATTGAAGGGTTAAGAGGACACACTTCAGGCTATGCCGTTCCTACATTCGTTTGCGACGCTCCAGGTGGAGGAGGCAAAATTTCATTACAGCCGAATTATTTGATTTCACAGAGTGCGGATAAAGTGGTGTTGAGGAACTTTGAAGGGGTGATTACTTCCTATCCGGAGCCACAGAATTATGTACCAGGTACTGCAGATGATTACTTCAAAGGGATCTATCCAGAATATGAGAAATACAAATCAAATGTGGGTATAGCTGGAGTCATGAACGATCAGAAGTTTAATTTGGTGCCAGAAGAATTACAGCGACTTGATCGTAGAGAAAAGTATCAAGAGGATCCGTCTCATTCATCATTAAAGGATAAACGTGATAAACGAGATGAGATGAAAGAGAGAAAGTTTAAGGCCGAGCAGCAGAAATACACGGAAGGGCCGACTGCAAATGAGTAAGGAAATAACTTGTGAGTGGTGTGGAGCTGAAGCGAAAACCGGTAGCGGGACTGTTTATTGGGAGTTACCTGATGGAACAAGAGCGGTTGAAATTACGGAGGCACCTGCAGTTGTCTGTTCGGATTGTGAAATGGTGTATCAGACTGATGAGGTGACGAAGGAAATTGAGGATCAGTTGTTTTTGGTGGATACGAAGAAGATTGGTAGTTCGATAGGTTTTAAGGAATTAATGGAATTGCCGAGGTTGTTGAAGAGGAATTATTTTGATTTTTCTTCGTAAAAATAAGGCTAATTCGGCACTCAGGGATGGGTGCCTTTTGTCATGAGGAAAATCTAAAAGGAAATACTGTCAGCAATCCGGAAAAGTTTAGATTGAAATTACTTATTAACTAAATTTAGAAATTGCTATAATGGAATTAAAGTTAAGAAGAATGTGAGGGATGTTTTGTGTTATACGATATTCTTCAAGAGAAACGTGATTTAATACTAAAAGTAGCAAAAATCCATGGCATTAACAATGTACGCGTTTTTGGATCGGTTGCAAGGTTAGAGGATAAGCCAAATAGTGATCTTGATTTACTTGTCGATTTTGATACTGGTAGAAGTTTATTTGATTTAATTCGATTCAAACAGGAAATAGAGGATTTATTGAATGTTAATGTTGATGTTGTGACAGAAAATTCGATTCATTGGACTATGAAAGAAGATGTGCTAGACGGAGCAAAACAGCTACGAAAAATGACCAACTCTACTTGACTCATATTTTAGAATGTATAACAACATTGAATCTTATATTCCAAATGGTAAAGCGGATTTTTTTAGCTCGAAACTAATTCAAGACGCTGTTATTCGTAATTTAGAGATTATCGGAGAAGCTACTAAACGAATATCGAGAGAATTTAAAGACCAACACCCTAATGTCCCTTGGCGAGAAATGGCAGGACGACGTGTTGATTCACGATTATTTCGGAGTTGATAATGGGATTGTATGGAATGTAGTAGAAAAAGAAATTCCTCCTTTGAAAGAAAGAATCATTGATTTGCTTGAGGATTCATAGGAAGTTAAAGTGACTTTGTTCCTACCAAAGGATTTTTATATGTAAAGAGATTGATAAGAATGTATGTGATAGTGTTAACCATTATTATAGGAAAAACCTTCAGCTGCTTTAGTTAGCTGTTTTTTTATACTTACTTTAAAAAACGGAGTCCCAACCTTCGTGTGCGACGCTCTTGGTGGAGGAGGCAAAATTTCGTTGCAACCGAATTATTTAATTTCACAGAGTGCAGATAAAGTGGTGTTGAGGAATTTTGAAGGGGTAAATACTTCCTATCCAGTCGGAGGCTCCTGCAGTTGTCTGTTCTGATTGTGAGATGGTGTATCAGACAGAAGTGGTGACGAAGGAGATTGAAGATCAGTTGTTTTTGGTGGATACGAAGAAGATTGGTAGTTCAATAGGCTTTAAGGAATTGATGGAATTGCCTCGATTGTTGAAGAGGAATTACTTTGATTTTTCTTCTTAACGATACTTCTAATATTTAAAAGGCACTCAGAAATGGGTGCCTTTATCATACGTGAAATACAGCTTGGTTTGTGGAAGTTTTTGTAATGATGCACTTACACCTTAAGGGATTAAGACCATTAATCCCTGGTTGGTAAGGAGGTAACAGATAAGGTATTCTTTGAGATATTTTAGTTCTCTTCCATTTCCTCTTCAAAATAGAAGGTATTTGGGTATTCCATGAGGATATAGGAGAAGCGCTTCATGTTTTTTACATACATCCATTTGTTAATTGTAACTAACTCTCCGGTTGATTTTATACGCACTTTTTGATTGTGACTGAATTTATTCGTATTTTTCATTATATCTCACTCTCATTTTGTATTTTGATCATAAGAACTATTCTTAGTGTACCATAAATACTCAGACAAGCTTGATAATACTTTTATCGTAAAAACTGTCAATTATATAGAAGACTTTTAAAGAACAGAAAAGGTGAACTTTAACATACTTTAATGTTGTTCACCCTTAAATATGTTCAACTTTCTAAAATTGTTTATTGGAAGTCCATTATATAGATCTTTATATGGACATATAGGGGTTATTGTAGTGTAATCAATTGTACTTTTATCAAACACCAACGCGTGATTTTCCCAAAATAGCAAAGACTCAATGAGTTCTCGTTTGGTTAAGATGGTAGGATCTTCAGGTTCTTTATAAGCCCCAGTGCCAGGAAACATCGTGACTAATAAGTAATGGTTGTTGTTATTTCTAGTTCTGTTAAGGATTACAACAAAGGAATTGGTTTTACTTCCTACTCTGTTTTTTACAAACCTGGTATAAATCTTTCGCTCTTTACGTTTAGCGTAAACGATTTCTGAATTCTCATCCGTGCCTACCAATGATGAAATTCCAATAGGTTCAGGTGAATGAATAATGAGCTTTTCAGATTGATTCGAAAGGTCACTAAAGTAGCCTTCTTGCTCATAGTTCTTTACTATTTCTTGCCAATCATAAAAAAAATCATTTTTATGAGCTTCCATATGTATTTTACTTCGATCGGAAATGATTATTTTCTTGTTCATGATCTAATTAACTCCTTTTATTTTGGAAAGGATATACGTGTTAATATTGCTGGTTAATAGTTTCTTCGTATCGTTTCTATTTATTCAAGTTCAACATTTGAGATTTATAAAAAGTACTTGACTTTAAATGAAATAAATTATCAATTAACAGCAATGAAGGTTATCTAATTGGTTGCTGTTATTTGTATTGATAAATTACTTACAAAAAACGCAGACACAACTTAACTATTAGACTTGTTAAGTTAAACTATTCCTAACCTACAAAAAAACGACTTCAACCTAAAATAGACCAATATCCTTCATTTAATTAAAGTGATAGCATTTAGAAATGTATATGGTTAAGCATTTTATGTGATAGAACAGAGGGTGATTCGTTAATGATTAGAGGTTTGAAGAGAAATAAAGGTACAGCTGTTCAAGGCTACTTGAGTCCTAGTTTACTAGCCATGTATGTGGATACGCTCTTAATGGCAATCGGATTTTATATGCTTGTCCCATTATTAAGTGTTTATTTTATTCACCATTTACATTGGAGTATTTCTCTTACGGGTTTTATCCTTGCTGTCAGTGGCATATCGCAAAATGGTTTACGTTTCTTTTGTGGAATATTAGCAGATCGAATTGGCTATAAACGAGCGATTTTATTAGGAGTCGGTATTCGTATTGTCGGTTTTGTGTTGTATGGGGTTGTCAGTCACACCGTTGGTTTTGCAATTGCTGCCTTCGTATCAGGTATAGGAGGGGCCTTCTTTCATCCAGCAAGCTTTGGGGCATACGCTAGAATAACGTCTGAAGAAATGAAGACAAAGATATTTAGTATCCGTGAGACACTAAGTAATATTGGTTTTATCTTAGGTCCTGTCATTGGAATGTTTTTACTACAATTTGACTTTACCTTTGTAAGTTTTTGTTCAGCCTTTGTGTTTATCTTAGCTTTTCTACTATCTTGGCTTTTGTTGCCCGAGATGAAGGGAAGTTCACCGATGAAGCAAGAGATCATGCCAATTGTAAAGAAAATCATGAAAAATTCCCGTTTTCTACTATTGTGTTTGTTAATCATTGGTGTATGGGCTTTAAACGTACAACTTTACCTTGCCGTTCCAGTAAGAGCTGAGGTGTTGTTAAAGGATGTTGATCAAGTAGCTTATTTATATATGGCTGGTGCCATTTTTATGGTCGTGTTTCAGATCCCGTTGCTACAAAAGCTGTCGGAAAAGCTTGAACAATTAACCGTTATGGCTATAGGGACAATTATTCTTGGTACAAGTATGTTGGTGTTCGGTTTTACAAAAGGTCTATGGTCCATGTTATTTGCGGTCCTATTATTTACAGTAGGACAAATGATGGTAGTCCCTACTATGAATCACTTAATTTCTCGATATGCTGATCCTCAATCCTTTGCAACCTATTTTGGTTTTACGGGATGGAGCTTTGCTTTAGGTGGATTACTAGGGAATACAGGTGGGGGATTTCTCCATGATTATTTCAAATTAGAAGAGGATTATACATTTATCCCTTGGGTTATTTTGTTTTTATTTAGTTGTGTGATTTCAATTAGTTTTTTTATAGATAGAACATCAGAAAAAAAACCTACTCCATTACATCTGAAAACCTAAAAAAAACACAAAGCAACTAAAATGTAACCGAAGAACTTATTAAACTTGATTGATAAAATGAGATTACGAAAAATAGAGAATTTTAAAAACAACGGAGAATTTGAACGAAACTTGCTAAGGAGGTTATCGCTTTATATCACATAGAACAAGAAATACATATAGGGTCTTCATAAGGGGGAAGAAGAGGGATGAAAACGATAGTTGAAACAGAAAAAATAGATCCTGATAAGTCGATCATACTTCATAGAAAAACGAACTTACGTCATAAATTAGGTCAACTTAACAAGCATAAGATGCTATACTTGATTTCAATTCCGGGTATTCTTTATTTTATTATATTTAAATATGTACCACTAATGGGTTCTGTCATAGCATTTAAGGATTATAATATCTTCGCTGGAATCTGGGACAGCCCTTGGGTTGGCTTCAAACATTTTGAAGCACTTTTTGTAAACCCTGATTCTATTCGTGTACTAAAAAATACTCTACTACTAAGTTTTTATGATATTTTGGTTTTTCCAGCACCTTTATTACTAGCTCTATTATTAAATGAATTACGGTTAGTAATTTATAAGCGTTTAATACAAACGATTGTTTATATGCCGCATTTTCTTTCATGGGTTATTATAAGTGGATTATTTATTGGTATTCTTTCTCCTACTACAGGATTTGTTAATCATTTTATTGAGTGGTTAGGTCATGAGCCTATCTATTTTATGGGATCTGAAGAATTCATTAGACCAATTCTTGTATTCACATATCTATGGCAAAGTGTGGGATGGGGAACAATTATCTATATGGCTGCACTTGCTGGAATTAATCCTGAACTTTATGAAGCAGCGAAAGTTGATGGGGCAAATCGTTTCCATCAAATGATACATGTGACGGTGCCTGCTATACTTCCTACGTTTAGTATTTTATTTCTTCTTCATATCGGACATTTTCTTGATTTCGGATTTGAAAGGGTTTACGTTTTCCTAAATCCGTTAAACCAAGCAAATGGAGATATATTAGATACGTATATTTATGAAGTAGGTTTGCAAAATGCTCAATATAGCTTCACGACAGCCATAGGAATATTTAAATCGATAGTTGGGCTTGTATTGTTGGTTTTTGCTAATTTTATGAGTAAAAAAATCTCTGGTAATAGTCTATATTAGGAGTTGAACTGAATGAAAAAGAATGTAAGTCTTTCCTCCAAAATTTTTGATTTATTTAATATCCTATTTCTAGCTTTACTTTCATTAAGTATGCTCCTTCCACTTATCTCTGTAATTGCTAAGTCTTTTAGTAGTTCAGAAGCCATATCAAAAGGGGAGGTTTACTTTTGGCCCATTGAATTTACTCTTATAAACTATGAATATGTCTTCCATGACGCTTCCATCTGGAGAGCATTTTTCATCTCAGTACTGATTACAGTGGGAGGGACTTTAATCAATCTATTGGCGACTACTTCGCTTGCGTACCCTCTATCAAGGCCAGAATATAAAGGTAAAAAAATAATCTTATTTCTCGTATTATTTACAATGATCTTTTCAGCTCCATTAATCCCCTCTTATTTAGTTGTAAAGAGTTTTGGGATGGTTGACACACTTTGGGCTTTAGTTATTCCAAGTATGATTAGTGCATTTAATTTCTTTGTAATGAGATCCTTCTTTCAGAATATCCCGAGCACCTTAATTGACGCTGCTCGTATTGATGGACTTGGCGAATTAGGTATTTTATTTAGGATCGTTTTACCGCTTTCCAAGCCTGTTTTAGCTACCATTGGTATCTTTTACGGTGTAAGTCACTGGAATAACTATCAGTCAGCTTTGTATTTTCTAAATGATCCGAAATTGTATCCGCTACAGGTAAAATTGCGCCAAATGATTGTAAACGATGAAATGGCAGTTGAAGCAAATTCAGTGTTTTCTTCTATGGCATTAAATTCACCAGAGGGTATTCAGATGGCTACTGTTGTTGTGGCAACTCTACCAATATTGTTATTATACCCATTTTTACAAAAACACTTTGTTAAAGGATCAATGATTGGTTCCATAAAAGAATAACCACAAAAAAATGACAAGTGTACTAAAGTTAACCTATAGTTGACCTGTTAATATTCAGAATATAATAAATTCAAGCTTGTGAAAGCGCTTAAATTTAAGGGGGATAGAATGAATGAAAGATTTTAAGAAAGTTCTTCAGGTTTTCGTTGTCGCATTATTTTCACTTTTTTTAGTGGTAGGCTGTCAAGCTGAACCCGTTCAAGAAGAAACGCAAGAAAAGGAAAAAGATAACACAAATGAACCAACTGATGTTGCTAATGAAGATCCTTTAAAAATGTCAATCTCTATGAGGACCCTAGCATTTACACATGTAGAGAATTCTCCTGATATTAATAAGGATGAATACGTACTTGAGCTAGAAAAGCTAACAAATGTAGATTTAGACATACGATTATTACCTCATAAAGAATATGCGACAAAAATGGATTTAATGTTTGCATCTGGTGATATTCCTGATGTAGTTCAAACCTCTGGTGGGTTTGGTGAAGGAAGTGGTCAATCTCTTCAGCAAGCAGTTGAAGCAGGCGTATTCTTGCCACTTGATGATTTAATTGACAAGTATGGACCTAATTTAAAGAAGTATATTCCAGAAGAGGCTTGGGAGCAGCAAAGGTATACAGATGGAAAGATATATTCCATTCCTGAATTTTTATCGAACCCATCCCGCCGTGCGACTTGGATTCGTAAAGACTTGCTAGATAAGGCTGGACTTGAAGTACCTAAAACTGTAGAAGAAACGTTAAATGTTTTACGTGAGTTCAAGAAAATGGGCGTGCCACAACCTTATGGTGGACGTGCAGAATTTAAGTATTCTGATACATTCTTTGGCTCATATGATGTTCAACCATATGTAAGTATGTGGGAATTGGATGATAATGGAAACCCAGTACCAAAGTTTTTTGATTCAGAAAATATGCAAGCTGCCCTTCAAACATATAAAACAATGTACGATGAAGGGTTATTGCATAAAGAATTTTTAACAATCGATTCGAAGCAATATAAGAACGAAGCGGTTAACGGAAACATTGGTATGTGGGTTATGAATGCAAATGAATTATTACAGTGGGAGCAGCAGTTAAAGGAAAATGTTCCTGATGCTGAAATTGCACTTATTCCATCCCCAGTTGGGCCAGATGGTAGCGGTGGTTATTATCTATACGGTGATGTCACACGTGCATACGCAATTAATAAAGATGCTCAAGATCCAGAAAGAATTGTGAAATTCTTTGATTGGATGCTTTCTGAAGAAGCACAAAAGTACTTTACTTACGGAATTGAAGGAAAAGATTACACAGAAAGCAATGGTCAAATTAATTACAATACACCGGAATCGATTGATGATATAAACATTGAACGCTACCGTACAGCCTTTTTATGGATGGTTCAGGATACAACCTATATTGAAGGATTGCTACAACTGACTCCAGAGGGACAAGAGCTTATTAAAGTTTATGATACAGTTCTTGCAAATGAAGGAAGAGATGGTATTCGCTTTGACCCACCATTAGAGGCTTTAGATACGTTACCAGATCTGCAACCTGGTTCCGATGTTCCTCCAAAACTACTAATGGGACATATGGCTAAGATGATTACAGGTGTTGAACCTATTAGCGATTGGCCGAAAGTAGTAGAAGAATGGAAGGAAAGAGGAGGAAATAAAGCTTTAGAAGAGGCTGCAAAACGTTATAAAGACGGGGACTATCAAGCTCCAAGAAAATAGAATGATTTGGCTGTCCTAAATGCTACATTTAGGATAGCCTCTTTGTATTCTATATTTTCTATATGCTTTAAAATATTATTACTTTCCTACGAATCTATGATTTGTGCTATAATTCTATTAATTTTAGAAAGAGTTTGAATACTTATTATCTTTAGAAGGAGAAGCGCTGATGAAGATATTAATTATCGAAGATGAGTTTATGATACGTAAAGGTATCCGTCATCAATTGGAAAACATGGACTTACAAGACATTCATATTGAAAATATATGGGAGGCAGAGGATGGAATTGAAGCTGATGAACTCTTAGTCTCTCACACTTTTGATATTGTTTTTACGGATATTAACATGCCTGATATGGATGGCTTAACTCTCCTTGGTAAGTGGGAAAAGTTACATAAAAACACACAATGGGTAATTATTTCTGGACATGATTCCTTTCATTATGCGCAAAAGGCCATTATTCATGGTGCAAGAGACTATCTTTTGAAACCGGTTACAAGGAAGAAGTTAACCACAACATTTGAACGCTTAGTTACTAATTATAGAGAAAGACAACTTGATTTTATTGAAGTAAATGAGATGGATGAAATCTTAGATATACTTGAAGGAGCCTTATGGGTATTAAATGAAGATATGATGAAAGATACAATGACTGCTTGGGCAAATAAAATTGAGAAAAAGCAGCTACATCAATCCTATTATCAGCATGTATTGAACCATCTATTACAAACATTAGTTGATCGGATTGATCAAAAAGGAAGTATCCACCTTGACTTAACGTTTGATGTAAAAGGAAATACGTTTAAACAAACGACAGATGCATTTATTGACCACTGTCAAACAATGATTGAAGCTATTCGATATCAAAGAAAGGGTAAAATGATAGACCCTATTGAAGCTGCGAAAGAGTATATGATAAGTAATATCGGTGAAAAGGTGAATTTAGATGATGTAGCCGAGAAACTCGGATTCAATTCGTCTTATTTTAGTCAATTATTCAAACGAGAAACAGGTCAAACATTCGTAGAGTATAGAATTAATTTACGGATGGAAGTGGCAAAAAAGCTTCTTGAGCGTAACGAAATGAGAATCATTGATATATGCAGTGAAATTGGCTACGATGATGCTCCACATTTTACGAAAACATTTAAGAAATACACTGGCTTTTCGCCTACTGAATATCGAAAATCATTAGGAATTGAAGCATGAAAAAGTGGATTCTTCGATTAAACCTGTTTCAAAGACTGCTACTATATTTTGCTATTATTATGATTTTGCCACTTATCATTGTTGCTAGTATCATTTATATGCAATCAGCTAAGTTACTTGAGCAGCAAGCTGAAGACTTTCTTAAACAAAGTGTAACCAATCTAGCTTTTCAATCTGACCGCTTTATTAAGGATTATGAGTTAGCGACTTTGCCGCTCGTCTCAAATCCAAATGTTAAGTACTTTCTCGATTTAAATAATGGTAACGTTGAGGAGCATATTCGTTACCAATATTATCAAGCCATATGGACGATGATGGAAAATATCGTTGTACAAAATCCAGAAATCGACCGAATGTACATCATTGGTGATAATGGTAGACACATATCCTTACGAAATGAAGGGATTACTTCTCAACGGTTAGAAAAATACAAAAGTTTAAAATCTATAACACCAGAAAGTGGAAAAATTATTATTCAACCTTCTAATCAATCTGGTGATATATCAATTACAATAGCAAGAAAGATAAGAGGAATGGAGTCATTTGTCCCAAATGGTATACTGGCAATAGAAATTAGCGCTTCACAATTAGGAGAAATGTGGAAAGAGGCAAACCTTGGTAATGAGGGTTTCTTTATGATTGCTGATGAGACAGGGAAAGTCATATATCATCCAGACTTCAATTTGATTGGTAAGCAACTTAATGAAGCAGGAAGACTGGAACTTAGTCAACATAAACAAGGAAGCTTCTTTGACCATTGGAATAACGAGTCTACTTTCTTTCATTTTTCCACATCTGAGTATACGAACTGGAAGCTTATTGCAGCAGTTCCTGAATCTCAACTTTTCGTTCCCATTTCGGGAGTACGTTTAACGGCATTCTTATCCGCATTTTTTGTTTTACTTCTTGCTTTTGGTATATCGATTAACTTTATCAAACAGATTGTTCTTCCTATACGATTGGTAGAGAAAACAATGAAAAGTGTTGAAGAAGGGAAATGGAAGAAACTACCTAATTTGGCCCGGAACGATGAAATTAGTAGTCTATTAATTAGTTATAATAGTATGGTAGATAGATTATCAACGCTTGTTGATCAAGTTTATAAAGCTGAATTAGATCATAAACAAGTTAAAATTGAATTACAAGAGAGGGAGCTTGAGAAACAAAAGGTAGAGATACAAGCACTACAATCTCAAATTAACCCGCACTTTTTATATAATACGCTTGAGACAATGGGTGCCTACGGAATGATTAATGGGATAGATGAGATTTCAGAAATGGCTGATAGTTTGGCAACAATGTTTCGATATTCTGTAAGAAACTTAGAACTCGTTACAATAGGAGATGAAATTGAACATATTAAGAACTACCTTGTTATTCATGAATATAGAAACAAAAAGTCCATTAATCTAGATCTTGAAATTGAACCTACATTTTATGAAGTTCCAATGGTAAAGTTAAGCTTGCAGCCATTAGTAGAGAATGCAATTGAGCATGGGATGAAACGATCAATGAAAGAGTTGTCGATTAAGATTCGGACCAGAATTTCTGGCTCTTCTTTAAAAGTCTGTGTTATAGATAATGGGAAGGGAATGACAAATGAAAGAGTACATGAAATAATGGAGCATCTGAAACAAAATAGAATGAAAGAATCCAAGCTTGGAAGTCATTTAGGAATAGGAATAGCCAATGTGAATAGACGGATACAGTTGCTATTTGGAGATGAGTATGGAGTAACGATAAGCAGTCAAGAAGATATCGGGACAACGGTGACAATTACGATCCCATTTCAGAAAAATCACATTGAATCTACAAAACCATCCAGTTAAATTTTAAATATTCTAAAAAATACATAAACTAATATAAAGAAAACAACAGACATACTCTTAATCTTCTTTATACAATAAAAAAAGAAACCTAAATCCCTTTAATTGATAGCGTTTACAATATCGTTATGACCTAAAGGTGTGTTTAGTTTCTTTTTTTAGATTTAAACAAAACAATAATGAAGGAGGAGTATGATGAGGGGAAAGCCAGGTAAGAGTTTTACGATCTTTTTGTATGTGCTGGTGTTCATTTTAGTTATTCCTAGCATCCAAGTACATTCTGAACAAGAACAGCCGAGTAAACATACAGTTGTAGATGTAACGGCAAGTGGGCATGACGGAAATTTTCCTGAGAATACGTTAGATGATAATTTATCGACACGTTGGTCTTCTCAAGGGAGATCTGAATGGGTTTTATATGATTTAGGCTCTTCAAAAGAGGTGGGCTATGTAGGTCTCGCATTTTACAAAGGAGATTCAAGGCAATCTTATTTTGATATCCAAGTATCCACTGATGGAGTGAATTGGAGTACGGTTTTAACTGATGGCATAAGTAAAGAGGGTGAGGCCGGATTAGTTGCTTATGATATAGAAGATTCGGTAGCAAGATATGTCAAAATTGTTGGGAAAGGCAATACATCTAATGATTGGAATAGTTTGACAGTGACACATCTTTATCGTCCATCAGAAAGTGGTGATTTACTACTTATGGAACTAGTGCCTCCTAAGCCGGAAGAACGCGAGGATGTTACATATACGGTACCAGGACTCGTAAATCCAGATGGTTCCAAGCATCCTATTCATAAAGCAAATAAAGTGGTAGGGAAAAGGTGGAATGTTATTGACTTTGGAGCAGATCCTTCAGACAGTGGTCAAGATGACCTTCCTGCTATTTTAGCAGCAATTGAAGCCGCAAGTGCTGGAGATGAAGTGTTTCTCCCAAAAGGAACATATAATCTTAAAAGCACTTTACCTAATGATGGCTCTTCCCATATTGCCTTGAAGTCAGGAGTGAATATAAGAGGAGAGAGCCAAAAACATGTCTTTTTAGTTTCTGATTTCGATGCAGATGATTCAAGCGGTAAAGTATTTCGGGCTTATGGAATGAATAATATTGTGATATCGCATTTGACCATTACATCTACTTTCAATGGCAACTATTCTTCTGATTCAAAGCAGAACAATCCAGATCGTGGTGGTCCAGTTTATGGTATATATATTGCCGATGGATTTGGAAATACACCGTCTTCTAACATTTTAATTGAACATGTAACCATTGAAAAATACCAAAGAATGGGGGTTCGAATTGAAAATAGTCATGATATAGTTGTACAGCATGCTCTCTTTCAAAATGCTACAGATGTTGGTGGCGGTGGAGCTGGATATGGGGTGAGTATCCAGGGAGTACCAAAAGTCGACCGTACAGGGTACAAAAACGACACTCGCTTTAATGTAGTTCGTAACAGTGTCTTTAAAGGGCCATATATACGTCATGGCACATTACTTCAGTATTATGCTCATAATAATGAGATTTATAATAATACGTTTGAGAACACCGTATTAGATGCGATTGATTTACATGGTGAAGATGAATACTTAAATGAAATCTATCAAAATACGATTTCAGGTATTATTACAGGTGCAGGAATCGGTGTGGGGAACACAGGTGGTACTGCGCCAAGTAATCATGATGCATCTGGCCCATATAACTATATTCATGATAATAAAATTACGAACTCCCGTGAAGGGATCAAGGTGTATTTAGGTTCTCCAAATACAATAATTGAAAATAATACCATTATGAATTCTACAGAACCAAGTAATGCGAAGGGAATCTATATTTTAAATGCTCCAGGAACAATTATTAAAGATAATAAGATTATGAACAACAAGGCTGAAGGGTTTGTTGGCATTTTATTAGCTCATGATAATGGTGACAGTAACTCAAACAACATTGGCTCTGGTGATCCTACTAATATTACAATCTCAGGAAATCAAATAAAAGGAAATACGAATGGAATAAGAGTGGAAGCTGGCAGCAATATCTTTATGAATGATAATGATGTCAGTAAAAGTGTAGAAAATGATTATTATCTTAACTTCCAACAAACAAAACAAGATGAAGACATTCTAGGAGAAGAGGAAGTCGTCATTCCTTCTGCTGACGCAATTGTTGATATAGAAAGACCTACATCAAATTATGGTTTAGAAGATCCGAATTTAACAGCAGCAGGTTCATCTGATAAAAACTACTATAAATACTTTAACGTAAAAAGTAATTCGGACTTTAGTAAAGGTCGTGTAGCCTTCTTTAAGTTTGAAGTAAATAATCTGAATGAAATTCGAAATGTATTATTTGAACTCTCTGGTAAAATTGGAAGTAATACAACAAGTGTTGAGCTTGACGTTTATGGCTTAACGAATGATCAGTGGAATGAGGAAACCATTACTTGGGAGAATGCCCCTAATTTGGCAACAGATTCAGTAAAAGTGACAGGAATTGGTGAAACGGCAACCCTTCTTGGACATATTAATGTGGCTACATCAGAAACTGAAAAAATAAATATCGATGTAACTGACTTTGTGAAAGCCCAATCGGACGGGAAAGTAACTCTTATGGTTGTAGATACCATAGGGCAAAATGGAAACGTTAACATCTATTCCAAAGATGAAAGTAACGAGTCAAGGTGGCCGGCATTAATTATTGGAAAGTAAAACTTCCTGCTTACCCTATCTGGCTACTTACGCCCTACCAATCTATATAGTAGTTTTCTATAGTGCCCCCTTTTAAAAAGGGGGTTATTTTTTCTGTGATCAAATTCTCTAGACGTTTTATATTCATGAAACAGAGATTAATCATAGTAAATACTAAAAAAAAGACAACAGAGTCTAAAACTATTCCGACGATTGTAGGAGGAACTGGGTGATAAAATAGCATTATTACACGGTAGCATCATTTATCAGAATAGGGGGCTTATATGAATATTGATCTGAAAGATAAAGTCGCATTAGTTACGGGAGCAAGCGGAGGTATTGGGCAATCCATTGCGATTGAACTAGCTGCAAGTGGTGCGAAGGTAGCTGTAAATTATTTAAGTAATAGTCAAGGTGCAGAGGAAACGGTTAGGTTAATTGAGGAACAGGGTGGAGAGGCGGTCATGATCCAAGCAGATGTAACCGACCTTTCTCAAATAGAATCGCTTGTTTCTGAAGTAGAAGAAAAACTAGGAACAGTTGATATTTTAATAAATAATGCAGGGCATTTAGTAGAGAGAAGACCAATCTCTGAAATGACGCTCGATTTATGGCAGAAAGTATTTGATGTTAATGTAACTTCTGCTGCATTTATGAGTAAAGCCGTAATCCCTGGTATGAAAGAAAAAGGAAGCGGTTCCATCATTAATTTAAGCTCGCTTGCAGCACATGATGGTGGTGGACCGGGTGCAGTACCTTATGCTACATCCAAAGGGGCGATTATTACATTTACAAAGGGATTGGCAAAGGAATTAGCCTCATTTGGAGTTAGAGTCAATGCCATTTCACCTGGCTTTATTGACCAAACGAAATTCCATACTACGTTTAATACGGAAGAGGGAAGAAAAGCTACGGCTGCTAGAGTTCCACTTGGACGAGGCGGAGTTCCTCAGGATATAAGTGGTGCCGTTCTATTCCTTATATCCCCTGCTGCTTCCTATATTACGGGAGAAACGATTGAGATTAATGGTGGCCTATTTATGAAATAAAATCTGTGTCGATAGTTTTACAACTAATAATAAAGGAGGAAATGAGATGCAAACAATCTATCAACCTGCTAGTGGTATTCTAGATGTTAAGTATGCACCAGATGAAAACACGGAACATATTGAGAATCCACCTAGATTTACGTGGATGCCTGTACAATTACAGAATGACCAGTATTGCTTACAGATTTCTAGAAGTTCAGTTTTTTCACCTGAAGATACCGAAACCATTCAACCGATTCCATATAACTTTTATACACCCAATCAAGCATTGGAGCCTGGAACGTATTATTGGCGCTATTGTCAAATCGATTCGACAACAGATTCCGTCCTTTCGACGTGGAGTGAAACAAGAAGGTTTGATATTCCGGAAAATCTTCCTGATACATCACTGCCTAGTAGAGAGGAACGATATGAAAGAGTAAGCCTTGCTCATCCAAGGCTATGGTTAGGTCCAGAGCAACTAGAGAAATTTCAAGAAAATATAAAGAAAGACTCTACGCATTGTAATTGGAATGTATTCTATGAAAAGTCCGTTTTACCATGGCTTGAACGCGAGCTAATTTCAGAACCAAGTCCTTACCCTGAAAACAAACGTGTCATTAAGCTCTGGAGACAAATGTATATGGACTGCCAAGAAACTCTTTACGCAATTCGTCACTTAAGTGTTGCTGGTGTGATCCTTGAAGATCAACAAATTATTAATCGTGCTAAGGAATGGCTGGTTCATGTGGCCAAATGGGACACAGAAGGGACAACGTCAAGAGATTACAATGATGAATGCGCTTTCCGTATTGTGGCTGGACTAGCATGGGGCTATGATTGGCTATACCACCAATTATCGCCTGAAGAAAAAGGATTAGTTAGACATTCTCTTTTAAGAAGAACGGAACAGGTAGCTGATCACAATATTAAACGTTCCAAAATTCACCAAGTACCATATGATAGCCATGCTGTACGTTCCTTATCATCTGTCCTCATTCCATGCTCCATTGCACTATTAAACGATGCAGAAGAAGCAAAAGAATGGCTTGATTATACGTTAGAATATTACGCTTGCATCTATACTCCATGGGGAGGTAAAGATGGTGGTTGGGCTGAAGGTGGCATGTATTGGACGACAGGAATGGCCTATCTTATCGACGCGCTAAATCTTGTTAAGAACTATATGAAAATAGATTTCTATCAACGACCGTTCTTCCAAAAAACAGGAGATTTCCCATTGTATTGTTATAGTCAAGATACTAGACGAGCAAGCTTTGGTGATCAGTCTAATCTTGGTGAACGACCAGGGTTAAAAACAGCTTTTAATATTAGACAGTTTGCTGGTGTAACAGGAAATGGCTTGTATCAATGGTATTATGAGCAGGTTAAGGCTTGGGACACGGATGCTGATCAAAAGTTTTTTAATTACGGATGGTGGGACTTTCCGTTTGACGATATGATTTATTCTCATGATTTCCCTCATGTTGAAGCCACACCACCAACAGAGGCAGAGCCAGTAAAATGGTTTAAAGATGTTGGTTGGGTTGCGTTTCATCATAAGATGGACCAACCAGATGAACATATCATGCTATTAACAAAGAGTAGCCCTTATGGTTCATTAAGTCATAGTCATGGTGACCAAAATAGTTTTCTCATTCATGCATATGGTGAGCCACTTGCTATTAAATCTGGCTACTATATAGGATTTAATAGTACAATGCACAAAAAATGGAGAAGACAAACTCAATCACATAATACATTATTAATTGATGGTGTTGGCCAGTATTCGGATTCAAATAAAATACTTAATAAGTCAGCACAGGGAGAGATACTAGAGGTTGTCTCAAATGATGAATATAGTTATGTAAGAGAAGATGCAACAAGAGCTTATTCAGAAACAGTCCCTTATTTAGAAAAGTTTGAGAGAGAAATCTATTTTGTCAATCAATCCTATTTTGTCGTAGTGGACAGTGTTGATTTAACTCAAGAAGGAAGTGTTAATTGGTTATTGCATTCCTTACACGAGATGCAAATTAACGACCAAGTATTTAAAATTTCTGGTGAAAAAGCTGATCTTGAAGGTCGCTTCATTTATAGCTCTTCCGGTGACTTGTTTTTAAATCAATCTGATGAATTTAAAGACGTTGATCCTACCGAGGTAGAGGGCTTACCTAAAGAATTTCACTTAGAAGCAATTACCAAAAAGTCTAAACGTCACCGTATTGTTACTCTTTTAACTCCTAACCGTAAAGGAGAAAACAAATACGTATCCTATTTTATGGATGACCAGGATCATGGTGTTCATATATATTTAACGGAAGATGGTAAAACATTTTGTGTTGATGTAACGAAAGCATATTAATTCTAGTAAGGGGGATATAGATGAGTACTCACGTGCAATGGGAACAAGCGGAACCAGGTGTAAAAAGAAAAATCTTTCCTCCAGGTGATTCTATCATGATGATGGAGGTTCACTTTGAAGAAGGAGCCGTCGGTTATGAGCATAGTCATCCACACGAGCAGTTTACGTATTGCTTAAGAGGTCAATTTGAATTCACAATCGACAGTAAAACGCATATTATTGGTCCTGGTGAAACGATTTTCATTCCAGGAGGTGCAAAGCACGGGGCTAAAGCACTGCAAGCAGGTGCTATCATAGATACTTTTACTCCTCTTCGTGAGGATCTGCTTAATAGATAATTGGCGAGCTCTTAATAGACACAATAAAAGTAGGTTAGAGCTGGAATACCCCTATTGAACATAGGGGTATTCTGCATATGGAAAACTGTCTACTAGCTAGTAAGACAACATACATGAAATGAGGATTTTACATTGAAGATGACGTTAAGATGGTTTGGGCTAGACGACAAAGTAACGTTAGATGAAATACGACAAATACCTGGTGTTTCAGGTGTAATATCAGCTATTTATGATGTACCCGTTGGCGAGGTTTGGCCAGTCGACAAGATTATTGAGTTGAAGACTAACGTCGAATCGAAAGGATTGGTACTAGAAGGGATTGAGAGTGTACCGGTTCATGAGGACATTAAATTAGGTCTGCCTACTCGTGAGTATTATATAGAAAATTATAAGCAAACGATTCGTAATTTAGCAGAAGCTGGGGTTCATTTAATTTGTTATAACTTTATGCCTGTCTTCGACTGGACCCGTTCCCAGCTAGATTATGAACTACCAGATGGTTCTACTACTCTAACTTATATTGAAGAAACCGTGCAAAAGATGAATCCAATATATGGAGAACTTGATTTACCAGGTTGGGATAAAAGCTATCACCCTGAGGGTTTACAACATCTATTAGAGCAATATCAGTCTGTTACGGAAGAGGAGCTTTGGGAGAACTTGCAATACTTCGTAACGAAAGTAATAGCAGTCGCAGACGAGGTCAATGTGAAAATGGCGATTCATCCCGATGATCCACCTTGGCCAATATTTGGACTTCCACGAATTATAACAAATAAAGAAAATTTGGATCGATTTGTAAGGTTAGTCGATAGTCAAAATCATGGAATTACAATGTGTTCAGGGTCTCTAGGAGCAAACGAAGAGAATGATATTCCAGCTCTCATTCGTCATTTTGGAAAGCAAGGAAGAATCCATTTTGCACATGCTCGTAATATTAAGCGGATTGGAAATAAGTCTTTTCAAGAGTCCCCCCATCTCTCAGAAAGTGGATCTATAGATATGTATGAAGTCATGAAGGCGTTCCATGACATTGGTTTTTCGGGCCCATTACGTCCAGATCATGGAAGAATGATTTGGGGAGAAACAGGAAGGCCAGGTTATGGGTTATATGACCGCGCATTAGGAGCAGTTTACTTAAATGGACTATATGAAGCTGTTCATAAATCGAACTGATAAAGAAATAGAAGAGCAGTTGTCTTCAAGTAGGTATAAGCTTACAAGGAAAAAGAGAGGTCTCACTAGTATAGCAGAATGCAGGATAGGAGGAAGGAACTTGAACGATATCGTAACCTTTGGCGAAAGTATGATGTTATTCACTCCCCAAAAAGAAGGTTTACTCAATCATTCACATTTGTTTGAGAAATCCTTTGGTGGAGCAGAATCTAATGTAGCAATCGGTCTTGCCCGTCTAGGTGTGAAGGTTGGGTGGTTTTCTCGTTTAGGAGCAGATCCATTTGGTGAGTTTATTATAAACTCCATACGTGGAGAAGGAGTCGATGTATCTAGGGTAAATATTGATGAAACGCACCCAACTGGGGTAATGTTTAAAGAAATAACTGGGATAGGAAACCCTAATGTTTATTATTATCGAAAACATTCTGCTGCCAGTCGTATGACGCCTGAAGACTTAGATGAAGAGTATATAAAACAGGCAAAAATACTACATATTACAGGGATTACGCCAGCTTTAAGTGAGAGCTGTTATGCAACCACCATAGAGGCAATAAAATTGGCTAAAAAGCATGGAGTAAAGGTATGTTTCGACCCCAATATTCGATTAAAGCTATTATCTCTTGAAAAAATAAGAAAGATAATATTAGAACTTGCTATGTTAAGTGATTATTTTTTACCTGGAATAGATGAATTAACATTGCTGTTTGATTCCAACGATAATAATCAATTAATTCAAGAAGTGCAAAAGCTGAATATACCAACAACGATTATAAAACTGGGGAAAGACGGCTGTATGATTGTAAACCAAGAAACAATTAAAATTATTGATGGATTAACTGTTGAAAAAGTTGTAGATACAGTTGGCGCAGGGGATGGATTTTGTGCAGGGTTCCTCTATTCTATTACTAATGGAAAATCAGAGGAAGAAGCTGCTGAATTTGCCAATGCTGTCGGAGCACATGTTATTCAATTTAAGGGCGATGTAGAAGGTCTACCAACAAAAAGACAAATACAGTACTTCAATACGAATGATAGGAAGATTGAGAGGTAAATAGATGAGAAAGATAGAAATTATCCAGCAAATTCGCTCACGAAAACTAATTGCTGTTGTGCGTTCGGATTGTTCCAGAAAAGCTCTGCAATATATTGATGAAATTATAGCTGGGGGAATAAAGCTTATTGAAGTTACGATGACAACACCTTTTGCACTAGATATCATTAAGGAAGTGGCACAAAAATATCAGGATGATAATCAGGTGATTATTGGAGCTGGGACTGTACTAGATTCTGTGACTGCTAGACTTGCGATCTTAAATGGTGCTGAATTTATCGTAAGCCCTTCTTTCGATCAAGGTGTTGTACAACAATGTCATTTATACCAAGTTCCTATATTACCAGGTGTAATGTCAGTGAATGAGGCAGTCATTGCTTTACAAGCAGATTGTCCTATTGTAAAACTTTTTCCAGGAGATGTATTTCAACCGTCCATGATTAACAATTTAAAAGGTCCTTTACCTCAATTGGAAGTCATGCCTACGGGTGGAGTAAACTTGGATAATATAAAGGATTGGCTGGATGCAGGTGCATTTGCCATAGGTATTGGAAGTGATTTAACCAAACAGGCTTCAAAAACTGGGGACTTATCTTCTATAAAAATTAAAGTTGAATCTTACTTGAATGCATTAAGAAGAGAATAGAATGTCTATTAGCAAGCGTGGACGGATTAATTCAAGTGAATATAAACTGCTAGGCTAGAGCTACTCATAATTCTAAAGAAAGGGGAGATTGTTATGGAAATGCGAGGGATATCTGGGGGATTTTATAGTATTTGTGAATGGATCATGAAATTAGCCTATGTCCAATTTCTATGGTTTGTTTTTACAATAGCTGGGGCTGTCTTTCTTGGTGCATTTCCAGCAACTTCTGCTCTTTTTTCCGTTATTAGAAAGTGGGTTATGGGTAAAAAGGATATTTCAATCTATCCTACATTTAAATCTGCCTATAAAAAAGATTTTTGGAAAATCAATGGATTAGGATGGCTACTAGCTGCCATTGGTTTCATTTTATTAGTTGACTTAATGATTTTTAAGTTTGGAGAGAGTGGAATATCGACAATCATTCGATTCATAATTTTAAGTTTACTTATAATATATGGCTTAACGGTACTGTTCTTCTTTCCTGTATATGTTCATTTCTCTTTTTCCTTTAAGGATTATATTAAAAATAGTTTTCTCTTTAGTTTAGCATCACCCAGTTTAACAGTAGTAATAATTATTGGATATTTTATTCTCTATAAAATACTAGCTTTTCTACCAGGACTTATACCATTTTTCTCTATTGCCGTGTATGCCTTTCTTAGTATGTGGTGTAGCTTCAAAGTATTTCAACGCATGACTTCTCAACATTAGTACTGTTAAAGCAAGTGATTAAGGGTACATATTTCTTGAAAGATTAAGCATATAAGTACCGAAAAGATAGCTGGATGTAACTAGCTATCTTTTCTTCTACCACGATTAACTTAAAGGGAGGGCTCATTAGATAACAATGGCTGTTTTTTAACCTTTAAAGATTTCTCTTGAACAAGAATGACAGCTAAGATAACTAAAATAATTCCAAAGTATTGCCATAGATTTAATTGTTCGTTAAATATGATGAAACCGGTTAGGGATGCTACCACTGGCTCAATTGTTGCTATGATTGACGCACGACTAGATTCAATCGTGCTTAGCCCTTTTGTATACAATAGGAAAGGAAGCATTGTCGAGAGAAAGCCTAAACCGATTATATACAACCAGACATTGAGATTTGAAAATAAAGGGATAACGTTCCAGATGTCACTAAATGGTGTCACTGCTATAGTTGCGAACAAAAAGGTATAGACTGTCACGGTAATAGAATCATATTTCTTGAGTGCAAACTTTCCAAAGATGCTGTAAAGTGCATAAAATAAACCGGATCCAAGTCCAAGAATTAACCCAAAAGTTGAGAACAGTTCATTAAGATTAGGTAGAATACCAACAACAAATGAACACCCGATAAACGTTACAATTAAAGCTATAACTTTTCGAGTTGTAAAAGCCTCCTTAAAAATAAATCTTGATAAAATCGTAACAAATGCTGGTGCTGTGTATAGTAGTATAAATGCAATTGAAATAGACGTTTCTTCAATTGCACTAAACAAGCACCAATTAAAAAAGACAATACTAATAACGCCAGTTCCAATAAAATACTTACTATGCGCTATCTTAATCTTAAAAAGCTCTCGATTTTTCATCATGACATAGACGGCTAAAAATAATGATGTCGACATAGCACGAATAGTAACAACCTGGATTGGTGTAAACCCTAATTCATAAAGATATGTTACAAAGACTCCTATAATCCCCCATAAAGAAGCACCTACACCTATATATATCAATGGTAATTTAATATTCATTAAGTCCACCTTTATTCACACTAGTAATTTTATGAAACCTGACCCTCATTATTAAATCAACTAAATGTTAGTTTACCTACTATCATATTGTAGCTCTTTATAAGAAGTCTAGGTCATTTATTTTTCACGATTTAAAAACAAACTGCTATTAGGAATAATAATAGAATCTTCACTACTTGAATGTAAAAATAAGATAGAATTTTATACTTGAGTGATCTGAACCTCAAAGCTTTCTAGTCGATAAGTAGAAGGTTAAATTTTTAGGTACTTCATAATGCTCCAATAGCAAGATAATTATATCATGGTACTCTTTAATTATTCTTTTGATGACACTAAGATTCCAGTTAATCCATTTATAGTCTTATGATTATAAATTTGTATAAGAAAGCTATATTCTCACTCACCAATCTCTCGAAATGTAATCTTACTTTCATCGTAAGTTGTATATACATTGATGGGAGTATTACGAATGAATTTCTATTTTAGATGGAGGAATTTAGTAGATAAATAATACTAGCATTCGACTAAACGTTGATCGTCATTTAAAATAGAGGTAAATACTAGATATAAATAGCTGAGAAGGAGAAAAATGAATGACCAAGAATAAAGCAGCGTTCTTTGATATTGATGGAACGTTTTACCGTGACTCATTACTAATTGAACATTTTAAAAGAATGATTAAGTATGAAATTATATCGCCTTCAGTATGGCACGAACAAGTCAAGCATACATTTCAAGATTGGGATAAGCGTCAAGGGAATTATGATGTGTATCTATTGGATGTAAGTAAAATTTACGTTGAACATTTAACCAATGTTTCAAAAGAGGATATTGAATTTATTGCAAAACAGGTAATCCGTCTAAAGGCTGATCGAGTGTATAAATACACTAGGAAACAAATACGATGGCATTTAGAAAATGGAGACAAAGTTATTTTCATTTCGGGTAGCCCAGACTTTCTTGTATCAAAAATGGCAGAAAAGTATCATGCCACTGATTATCGTGGTTCAACCTACCATATTGATGAAAAAGGATTCTTTAACGGTAAGGTTCAACCTATGTGGGATTCTATAAATAAAGAAAAGACCATTATTGAAATGGCGGAAAAGCATGATATTGATTTAACACAAAGCTACGCGTATGGTGATACGAATGGTGATTTAACGATGTTTAAATATGTAGGAAATCCTGTTGCGATAAACCCTGCAAAGGAACTATTAACAGCTATTACAGAACAGGAAGACCTAAAAAATAAGATTCGAATTATCGTGGAGAGAAAAGACGTCATCTATCAAATTGATCCTAAATCAAATTCAGTAACGTTTGACTAAAGAACCTACATATTGTGATCTATTATTAGAACCAGATAAGTTAAATAATCGACTACATAAGACAGCTTAGAGATCAATCTCTAAGCTTTTTTGCGTTCATGTCTTTTTAGGAGTAGGTCATACTACTGGTAAAGGAGGCAGAGTGATGGAGTACACAACATACAAGCAGTCTTGGTTCGGAAATATTAAGGGTGACATACTTTCGGGGACGGTTGTTGCATTGGCATTAATTCCTGAAGCCATTGCCTTTTCTATTATTGCAGGAGTTGACCCAATGGTTGGGTTATATGCTTCTTTTACAATAGCGGTGACGATTGCCTTTATTGGTGGAAGACCAGGAATGATTTCTGCTGCGACAGGGGCTATGGCACTTTTATTTATTGACCTAGTCTCCAATTATGGAATTCAATATTTATTAGCAGCAACAATCCTGACAGGAATTCTTCAGATAATATTTGGAGTCTTTCGTTTAGCTCGATATATGAAGTTTATACCACGGTCTGTGATGATCGGCTTTGTAAATGCTTTAGCCATTCTTATTTTTACCTCTCAATTACAACACTTTTACAATGAAAAGGGAGTCATCTATCTTTTAGTAGGACTAACGCTAGCCATTATTTATCTTTTTCCTTATCTCACAAAAGCTGTTCCATCTACGTTAGTTGCTATTATTACGGTTACTGCACTGGCAATATATATGGATTATGGGGTTAGAACCGTCGGTGACATGGGAGCCATTTCGCAAACATTACCGGCCTTCTTACTACCTAATATCCCTATTAATGTTGAAACCTTATTCATCATCCTTCCCTATTCAGTAGCTCTCGCAGTGGTAGGTTTATTAGAGTCATTATTAACTGCAACAATTGTGGATGATATGACAGATTCGGATAGTGATAAAAATATGGAAAGTAGAGGTCAAGGTATCGCCAATATGATTACTGGTTTCTTTGGGGGAATGGCAGGATGTGCGATGATTGGACAATCAGTGATTAATGTAAAATCAGGTGGGCGGGGGAGACTTTCATCACTAGTAGCTGGTGTGCTTCTTATGTTCCTCATTGTCGTTCTTGGTGATATTGTCGTTCAAATACCGATGGGTGCTTTAGCTGGTGTTATGATTATGGTTTCAATTAGTACCTTTGATTGGAACTCCATTAAAACACTACTTCTTATTCCTAGAAGTGACGCAATTGTGATGGTGGTTACGGTAACAACGGTTGTTTTTACTCATAATTTAGCAATCGGAGTATTTACGGGAATTCTACTAAGTGCAATCTTTTTTGTCTCTAAAATATCTAAGGTACGAGTAGAAACTAGCTTAGAGGGTAATACAAGAAAATATAGGATAAATGGTGAGCTGTTTTTTGCATCTGTCAATGAAATAGTTAGCTCATTTAATTTTACGGAAGATGTGAAGAGAGTTGAAATTGATTTGAGTCGTTCTCATGTCTGGGATGATTCGGCTGTTGCTGCGGTAGATAAGATTGTGAGTAGGTTTGAAGAAAACAATATTGTCGTTCAAGTAACAGGATTAAATGAAGAGAGTAGCGATTTAGTGAATAAATTGGCAAATAGACTTGGATCTCATTAAGGGGGAGGAAAAGATGTATAAAAAAATAGTACTAGCCTCTGATGGTTCAGAACACTCGAAGCGAGCAGCGGAGAATGCCATTCATATTGCTTCTTGTAGTCAAGACTCCATGATTGAAGTGGTGTATGTGGTAGATATGGGTAAAGCTAAATCTGAAGTGTTACGTAATTGGAACTCTGCGGATCTAAGTGACACACGAAAAGAACGGATGAAAGAAGTCGAAAGGATGACAAAAGAAGTAGGAGTCTCCTATACACTAACTATTCTACACGGTGAACCAGGCCCGACGATTGTTGATTACATTAATAAAAATAATATTGATATTGCCGTTATCGGGAGTAGAGGATTAAATGGATTACAAGAATTTGTATTAGGAAGTGTAAGTCATAAAGTGGCGAAAAGGGCAAATTGTCCAGTTTTAATTGTGAAGTAGGTATGAAGCCCATACATATAAAAAACAGCAAATCAATTGTATAGATAAAATTTGATTTGCTGCATTAACTATTTATTTGGCTGCTTTTAAAAGCTTGTTAATAACGGTTAACGATTTACCTGTTCCAATTGCAACTGACTCAAGAGGATTTGGTGCAACATGGACCGGTACGACGATTTCTTCGCGTAACCATTCTTGAAGTCCGTTCAATAATGCTCCACCACCGGTTAATAACACTCCACGATCTACGACATCCCCAATTAATTCTGGTGGACATGCCTCCAATGTTGCACGAATGGCTTCGAGAATTTGAAGTAGTGAATCCCTCATTGCTTCTTGCATCTCATAAGATGAAACAGTAATTGTTTTAGGCAGACCGGTTACTAAATCGCGGCCGCGAATATTCATGCTGACTTCATCGTGTTTGAGGAGGGAATACCCAATCTCCATCTTCATTTCTTCAGCTGTACGCTCTCCAATTAATAGGTTGTACTTCTTACGAACATATTGAATGATATCATCGTCAAACTGATCTCCGCCGATCCGAATAGAGTGGCAGGATACGATTCCACCGAACGAAATGATCGCCACCTCAGTAGTACCTCCACCGATATCCACGACCACATTAGCAATGGGTTCATCCACTGGTAAATCTGCACCTATGGCTGCAGCAACCGGTTCTTCAATTAAGAAAACTTGGTTTGCTCCCGAGCTTCGAATTGCATCTTGAATCGCTCTTTTTTCAACAGATGTTGCTCCAGACGGTGCACAAACCACTACATTCGGCTTTTTAAACGACATCCCAAGTTTTCGTGATGTTATTTTCATAATCATTTTAAGCAAGGAAGTTGTAATATCATAATCGGCGATGACCCCATCTTTTAATGGGCGAATAGCCTCAATATTATCAGGCGTACGACCAATCATACGTTTTGCCTCAGAACCAAGTGCTACTACTTTTTTTGTATTGATATCAATCGCAACTACAGAAGGTTCATTGAGCACAATACCTTTACTTTTACTATAAACCAATATATTGGCAGTTCCTAAATCGATTCCAATTTCAGTTGAATTAAACATAATTATTACCTCATTTCTTGTTACTTGTTATACCATTTGTAGAATTTTGCTGATTTCTGAGGGTTTTTGTTGTTTTGATAAAAGAACGTCATCTTTGTCATACTTCTGACATATTGGGACCAATAATTTACTAAGGAATTAAAGATTGAACCTTGTTACCCTATGTATAGGCCTGTTCTGCTACTAAAACATAACAGGAGGTATACAAGATGAATCTATTCATTCGTATGATTACTATAGTTACGATGGGAATCGGATTTACCGTCCCATCAGATCATATAAATAATGAAGCAGTTATAGATACACAAACAAAAAAAGTGTTGGAACAACTCTATGAACAAGATTTAGCGGGAGAAGAAATGCCTACCTATCAGTTCTTAACACAAGAATTATCTAATCATTATCTTAATGAGGAAGAAGCTAGAAACCAAGATATCTTAGTTTCGGATGAAGAAAAGAAATTACTTGCGCGCCTTGTCTCAGCAGAGGCAAAAGGTGAGCCATATAAAGGAAAAGTAGCAGTAGCAGAAGTAGTACTAAACCGAGTAGAACACGAGCAATTCCCGGATTCAATCAAGGAAGTCATCTATGAAGAAAATCAGTTTGAACCTGTTCGTAATAACTCAATCCAGCAACCTGCTGGACAAGAGGCAATAAAAGCAGTTGAAGAGGCACTACATGAACAAGAGAACCAAACAGAAGCGCTTTATTTTTACAACCCTGACACCGCTTCTGATAACTGGATCCGAGATCGAGAAGTCATCACCAAAATCGGAAACCACGTCTTCGCAAACTAAATATTAAATGCTTGGTGCCTGTCACTTGTCGATTTTTCTTTGTGAAGGGGTTTGGTTTCGTCAATTATCACTGTACAGTAAATAAGTTAGGTAGCTATGTTTAAAAAGGACTTTACTTTAAAAGTAAAGTCCTTTATCTGTTGTCCAATTATCTGCGAGTAATATTGTATAGTAAGTTAAAATGCACATTGAATATTGTAGTTGGGTTATACAATATTTAATGTGCATTCAGATTATTTTTTTACTCGTAACGTACAAACTGAAAAACCAGTTCATGTCTTATGCATTCAGAAAAAATTATTGGCTACCAAGCAAATGTATTTCAATAGAGAATATAGTAATTATAGCTTGAGGGTACTAAAAGGATATTCTAATGGAAATTCAGAAAGGAAAATAAAAACGCTAATTTAATACATCACTTCCGGTAAATAAGTAGCGAATCAATAAATTAAAATTAGCGTTTTCAAGTCTCGTACAAAACAAAGATGTTCCGGCAAATAATCAGAAAATCTGTAGAGGGTACATTCGTAGAATTAAATAGGCAAATAAATCGTAGTACCAATTTTGTTATCTACACTGGCATCAAGAAGGATTATGAACCAGAACCAGAGCCAGAACCAGAGCCAGAACCGGAGCCAGAACCAGAGCCAGAACCGGAGCCAGAACCAGAGCCAGAACCGGAGCCAGAACCGGAGCCAGAACCAGAGCCAGAACCGGAGCCAGAACCAGAGCCAGAACCGGAGCCAGAACCAGAGCCAGAACCAGAGCCAGAACCAGAGCCAGAACCAGAACCAGAGCCAGAACCGGAGCCAGAACCGGAGCCAGAACCAGAGCCAGAACCGGAGCCAGAACCAGAGCCAGAGCCGGAGCCAGAACCAGAACCAGAACCAGAGCAAGAGCTAGAACCAGAGCCAGAACCAGAACCATGTTTTTTCTTTGAACCTGGGTTACGCATTAGAAATTCATCAAGTCCTGAGCCTTGTGCATTACTTAGTAATCTTGACATATCATGTCTTCTCATTAATACAACCACCTTTATCAATAATGTCCTTAATTATTAAGGTATTGTATTTTATGTTATAGGAATTTTTTTGGTTCTAAATAATGTTCACTAATTTATGAGCAAGAGCACAATTTTATTCATAACATAATGTGTAAATGCAAGGGAGGCAGTGAGTTAGATGAAAGTGGATAATTTATCGACGTTACGTATCGAGGTTGAGCCAAAACTTCTAGAATCATTAGAGACTGATATATGGCAAGAAGAATTAATTCCTGCCAAATTAACTGTAGATACACATAGCTACGACATGGGTATTACGTACCGAGGCCATCACACGAGAAAATTCCCAAAGAAATCTTACCGTATTGACTTTGGTTCAGTGAATGAGGATTTTAGAGCACGAGAACTTCATCTTAATGCCGAATATTGTGATCCATCTTTAATCAGAAATAGGCTATCGTTTGAGTTTTTTAAGAAGCTAGGGTGCATGGCTCCTGAATCCAATTTTGTCTTCATTGAAGTGAATGGCAAGCCATCAGGAATTTACTTGCAGCTGGAGTCTGTTGATGAGTTATTTTTACAAAATAGAAAACTTTCTCATGGTCCCATTTATTATGCAACCAATCATCAAACCAATTTTTCTTTACTAACGACGAAGGGCAAATTAAAAAAATCCCTTATTTCAGGGTATAATCGTAAGGTAGGAAACGATGAAGATGACCTTGATTTAGAAGAGTTTATAGCAAAAATAAATAGCATTCCCCGTCATGAGTTTAAAAGAGAAATTGTAAAATACGTGGACGTTAAAAAATATTTGAACTGGCTTTGTGGAGTGATTTGTACCCAAAACTATGATGCGTTTATTCAGAATTATGCTTTATATCGAAATGGTCAAACTGGATTATATGAAATGATTCCATGGGATTTCGATGCGACTTTCGGGAGAAATTGGAACGGAGATGTAATGAAGTATGACAGAGTTCCCATTGAAGGGTACAATACACTAACTGCACGAATTCTTGATGTATATGACTTCCGCGTTCAATATCAATTACTCCTAGAAGAAGTAATTAATACCTATTTTACGACCTCAGAGTTAGAGCCAACCATTCTAAATCTCCATCATCAATTACGTCCATATCTAGCAAAAGACCCCTATAAAAAGGATACTGTTACGCTATTTGATCAAGAGCCGGAGTATATTATACAGTTTATTAAAAACCGAAGCGATTATATTAGTAATAATTTAAATAATCTGATATAAAGTATTGATCAACGCTCTCGACATTTTTGTCGAGAGTTATTTTTGTGGCCATTTCTTTACTGTTAAATAAAGTAGGGGGACTCAGTAGAATTGGTAAGAAAAAAGGTTTTACTTTGAGAAAGATGATAAATTGTAAACGAAAGAGAGGAAACTCAGGAGGTCTACCAGAAATTTATAAAAGAGCCTCCCAAGTTGCTTACTAGTATGGTTGGGAAGTAAAGAAAGGGAAGAGGGGAAGTTAACTTTTCATGAGGAGGATATGTTCAATGAATAATCACAAACATTAGGGTAACAGGGGAACAAGAAATAATCGCTGCATAGACGAAACCTAGATAAAAGACTTTCTATCTATCTTCCTGTTCCTTGCGGTTGCTCATGAAGTGTTGTAGAATCTTAAAATATCCTTCTTCTGTCCCAATATCATAACGTTTGCTAGTGACTTGCACGCCATAACAATTTTCTAATATCAATAATTCTTTAATCGCATCGGTTAGTTGTAATTCTCCTCCAACGCCTTTATTAATTTTTTCTAAATATGAAAAAATGGAAGGAGTAAAAATATATCTTCCACTTACTGCTAGATTGGAAGGTGCATTAAAACGAGGTTTTTCCACAATATCATTTATTTCATACGAACGATCTTTTAGTTTACTTCCTTTTACTACCCCGTAATTCTTCAATAATTCCTCTTTCACTTTTTCAAGAGCAATGACAGAAGAGTGATAGTTCTCATAAACGTTGATTAGCTCCTGTAAAGCGGACTGCTCTTTTTTTACAAATAAATCATCTGGAAGTAGAACTGCAAACGGGTCATTACCTACAAATTTCTTTCCTAAAAGTATTGCGGCACCTAGTCCATCGGCAAAGGGTTGACGAACATACTGAATGTTAATCCTTGGGTTCATAATCTTTTCTAATAAGTTATGCTTTCCTTTTTTCTCTAAGAATGCTTCATAATCTAGAGAACGGTCGAAATAATCTAAGATAAGATTTTTATGTCGCGAAACCACAATTAATAATTCTTCAATACCTGAATCTATTGCTTCTTCCACGATATACTCGATAGCTGGTTTACAAGCAATGGGAAACATCTCTTTTGGTAAAACCTTTGTTATAGGTAAACTTCTCGTACCATAACCTGCAGCAGGTATTATGGCTTTTTTTATACTCTTCATCGTAAACCTCCTCTTCACTCACTTTATATATACTAATCCAACATATTGGGATTGGTAATTTGTCTTAGAAAGAAAGTGTGCGTAAACAACGCATCACTCCTGTTTTTTTACACCCATTTTCCCAATAGTACTTATCCCATCCTCACGTTTCCTACTAAGCTAAATAGGATAATATAACACATCATTTTTACACACATATATAAATGAATAAGGATGGTTAACTATGAAAATCTGTGTCATTGGGACAGGATATGTTGGATTAACTACAGGTACTGTTTTAGCTGATCTAGGTCATGAGGTTTACTGTGTAGATAAAGATAAATTGAAAATAGAGACATTAGCTAGGGGAGAAGTGCCCATTTATGAACCCGGATTGTCGGAGCTAATTGTCCGTAATAAAGATAGAGAGCTTCTTCACTTTACCACCGATATCCGCCGTGCAATTCAGAAATGCCCCGTTATTTTTATAACAGTTGGTACACCAGCAAATGAAGATGGTAGTCAAGACCTTACAGCGATCAATGAAGTAATCAAGACACTTGCAGAGGAGATTACCTCACATAAAACCATTATTACGAAAAGTACGGTACTTCCAGGAACAAATGAAAAAATAATTGAAACGTTAATTGATAAAGGAATCGACTCTAGTATGTTTGATCTTATTTCAAACCCAGAATTCCTAAGGGAAGGGAATGCTGTATATGATATGTTTCATCCCGACCGAATAGTCGTAGGGGTTAAGAGAAAAGAATCTATGAAAATAGTAGAAGAATTGTATGAGAAATTAGATGCTCCATATATCATTACTTCGTTAACCGGCGCGGAGATGATTAAATATGCGAGCAATGCCTTCTTAGCTACAAAAATCTCATTCATCAACGAATTGTCACGTATTTGCGATGCTTACAACGTAGAAATCACTGATATTGCAAACGCATTAGGACAGGACAAACGAATTGCTCCCTACTTTCTTCAGGCGGGGTTAGGATTTGGTGGGTCTTGTTTTCCGAAAGATGTAAGGGCATTAGAATATGCTGCAAAGCAGAAGAATATTGTTCCAGAAATATTAACTGCCGTCCAACATGTAAATGATACTCAAGTTGATGTTTATATTGAAAAATTAATGACACATTTTACGAAGCTTGAAGGGAAAAAAATAACGGTTTGGGGCTTAGCCTTTAAGCCAGAAACAGATGATACTCGTGAATCAAGAGCTCTCGTGTTAATAAAGAAATTGCTCGTTAAAGGAGCGCACATTCAAGCATATGACCCAATCGTCCAATTGCCGCAAAAGTCGATAACAGTTCATCATGATATATATGAATCGATTAGAGGAGCAGATGTATTAATTATTGCCACAGAGTGGAATCAATTTAAAACAGTTGACTGGAAAAAGGTTAAGGATTTAATGAAGGGAGATATCCTAGTGGATGGTCGGAATATCATTGATCCTAAAAGGATAGAAAGCTATCAATTTCAATATATTGGGGTGGCTAGACAATGAGAATAATTGTTACAGGAGCCGCTGGTTTTATCGGTTCACATTTATGTGAAAGGCTCTTACAAGAAGAAAAGAATATAGTCATTGGTATTGATGGATGTATAGACCATACGCAAAGATCCATAAAGCTTAGAAATATGAAAACATTACTGAATCATCCTCGTTTCCAATGGTTAGATGAAAACTTATTGAATATGGATTGGAATAAGGTGTTATTGAAAAATGATGTAATTTTTCACTTGGCAGCTATCCCTGGTGTTCGTTCTAGTTGGGGTACAAACTTCCAGTTGTATGTAGATCATAATATTCTAGGTACTCAACGCTTACTAGAAGCGTGTAAAACCATTCCAATAAAGAAGCTTATTTATGCCTCAACCTCCTCTGTATATGGAGAGAAAATAGGCAAGGTAACAGAAGACAGTGATCTCTCACCCCTCTCCCCCTATGGAGTAACGAAACTAACAGGAGAGCATTTATGTAAGGTATATAGTGAAAATGATGGAATTCCCATTACTATTCTTCGATATTTTACGGTTTATGGACCTAGGCAGCGACCTGATATGGCATTCCATCGATTCATTGAATGTTTGGTAAAGAAAAAGCCTATACCGGTTTATGGAGATGGCAAACAAACGCGTGATTTTACGTATATAGCAGATTGTGTAGAAGGAACAGTTTCGGCACTTCATGGGGATCATCTCCTTGGAGAAACGATCAACATAGGTGGGAAGGAGCGGGCTTCCATTTTAGAAGTTATTAATCTATTGGAAGAGCTGACAGGCCAGAAGTTGACCATAGACTTTATTGGAAAGCCGAGAGGGGAACCTAGACATACATGGGCGGATATTTCTAAAGCTGAGCAATTGCTTCACTATTCGCCCAAAGTGTCATTAAAAGAAGGGCTCCAACTTGAGTTAAAGGATTTACTAGATTTATATAAGGAGGTGTAGTATGAAACTTGCTTTTATTTGCACAGAAAAACTTCCTTCTCCTTCTGTAAAGGGAGGAGCCATCCAAATGATGATTGACGGAGTCTCACCGTACCTAAGTCAAAACTATCAATTAACCATTTTTTCAGTTACAGATCCAACTCTTCCTGAATATGAGGTGCGAAATGGTGTGGAATATATCCGAGTTCCCCAAGAGAATTATGCCGTAAATATTGTCAAAAAATTATCTAATAGATCGTTTCACATCATCCATGTCTTCAACCGGCCCTTAAACATTCCACTCTATAAGAAAGCTTCGCCGTCCAGTCAGTTTATCTTAGGACTTCATAATGATATGCTTGCTGAAAAAAAAGTGCCAAAAGAGAAAGGACAGGAAATTGTAAAAGCAGTTAAACGGATTGTGACCGTAAGCGATTATATAAAACGTACCGTATTAGACCGATTTCCTGAAGCAAAGTCTAAAATAAAAGTAGTTTACTCTGGAGTGGATTTGCAAGAATATCCTCCTGTTTGGACGGATGAAGGCAAAAATATTCGAAATGAATATCGAAAAAAATATAACATTGAGAATAAAAAGGTAATTTTGTTTGTGGGGAGAATAACGAAAAATAAGGGTCCTCATTTTCTCATAGCTGCCTTTAAAGCAATAGCTAGAAGACATCCTGACGCTGTCCTTGTCATTACGGGAGGAAAGTGGTTTAGTGATAACGGTATTAATGACTATATTCGTTACTTGAGAAAATTAGCGGAACCATTAGGTAACAAAGTAATTTTTACAAAGTTCATCCCTGCGAGTGAAATTCCAAACATCTTCTTAATGAGTGATATGTTTGTATGTCCATCTCAATGGCAAGAGCCACTAGCTCGCGTTCACTACGAAGCCTTTGCTGCAGGCATTCCTGTCATTACAACAAATAGAGGAGGCAATGCAGAAGTCGTTTCACATAAAGAGACAGGGTACATTATTGACGAATACCAACGTGTAAGTGAATTTGCTAAAGGAATGCACTTTTATTTAACGAATCCTGATGCTGTTGAACGAATAACGAAAAAGGCTAGGGCGTTCGTAGAATCAAATTTTCAATTTCATCATGTTGCAGGGCGATTAACAGATGTCTATGAAGAACTGAAACCAAAGCGTAAAGAACCATTCATTCATAGACTATTTGATCGATCCTAATCAACTAACCTTAAATCAATTTGAAGAGGATGAGGTAAAGGGAACTAAACACCCTATACTCATCTTCTTTTTTCGTGAAATGAAATAGGAACGTTTTCTAATCGTAATAGATAACGTTCCAACTTTTTTTCGTATAAGGTTTTTCCAAAGCCTCTACTTTAGGGCCTCTACCTTTATCCAAGGTATAGATTCTTTAGGTTCAATCTTTATTTTTTTCTTCTTCGGTTGTGGTGCAACGGCTTCTTCCATAGGTTTTTCCGATTCAATTGTTGCTGCAGGTGAAACGGATTCTGTCACCTCTTTGTTCTCTTCTTTTTCGCTATTAAAGCTCATATCCTTTTCAGATTCAGCTATTTTTTTCTCTGTAAAATCTGGACGTCTCCTAGGATTACTAAATAGGAAGTTGAACTTTTGGGCGACAGTTAAAGGTCGTCTATTTGTGTTTGCTTCTTCTTCTGGTTGTTCCTCGCTATCTAAAGCAGGGATTTCTTCTGTTGTTATTTCTGTTTCATTTACCTCTACTGATTCAACCACTTGAGTATCTTCAATCTCTTCTAGCTTCTCTTCTGTACCAATGGAGATATTATTGTTGATCTTGTATTCTATCTCACTCCATACATCAGAAATGTCTCCGATGACGCGATTCCAGTTGTGATTTTTTTCTGCGATTTTACGTCCGTATTGGCCCATTTCCTTACAAAGGGAAGGGTTAGAAAGCAATTTAGATAGATGAGTCACAAATTCTTGAGGATCCTCTGGTGATTCTACAATATATCCATTCTTTCCGACTTCAAGAATTTCTGGGTTTCCTCCGCGAGCGGTTGTCACGATTGGTAAACCTGCAGCCATTGCCTCGTAGTGTACGCGAGCTAGTGGCTCTTCCCACTGAGAAGGACAAACGAATATATCTGCAGTTACAAACCAGTCTTGAATTTCGTTTGGATGAACAAATCCTGTTGTGATAACAGGTATTGAGAGTCGTTCAGCTAGAGCTTTAAGATAGGCAATGTAATCGGTCATTCGATTATCACTAAAGCCTTTGCTTCCCATTAACACCAAAGCAATATTTGGATGCTTTTTAGATAAATCATCCATAGCACGTAAGAGTATATCTGCCCCTTTGTTTGCTGAGAGCCGCCCGGCAAATAATATAACCTTCTTTGAACCTAGCTGGTGTTTTTGACGCATGGAAGCTCTAATGCTTCTTCCTTTATCCGAATAGACAGGAACAAAGCGATCTAAATCCACACCCGAATAGATTGTTTTTACTTTCGTTTCTGCCTCAGGAAACAGCTTCACAATCTCTTCACCAATGTAATTACTGATGGTAATAATTTTATCTAATTGAAGAATGGCTTCTTTCGCTTCATCAGGTGAAATCTTCTCACGTTTAAACATGTCATTATGCATACTTAAGACCAACCGTGAGTTTGGTGCGACCTCTCTAATTGGTAAAACAAGGCGTGGGCGATTAAAAATGTGGATCAAGTCAAATTGATTGTCCTTAATATAGTTGACTACCCCGTCCCGATAGGTTTCAAGTAATCCACCAGGAACTCTTACGTACTGAATGCCATCTTTTGTTTCCTTATCTGGTAACGTTTCATCTTCTCGGCCTAGAATTGTTATAGAATGATTTTGTTTTAACTTCGGAACAGCTCCAGCAATGTACGTTTGAATTGCGCCACCTTTTACCGGTGGGACTGGAAGCTTTTCTGTACAAACGATGAGTACTTTCATTTTCTATTTCCACCTCTCCATTCTTTGCGTAGTTGTTCAAGAACTGACCATTTAGTCTGATCAATTTCTACAATCCTTTGGACAACAGCATCCAGCTCTTGGTCTAAAGCAATGGATGGTTCGAATAAGATATCTTTAACATTTTTATAGAACAAGTTAGGAAGTGAAAAATCGATTAATAAAATATCAAGCAACTCATCCGAAACTGGGTTGGCCTCGTTATAGGCATCTAGCATGGCAACAATCCAATTAATATCCCATCTACCAAGGTCATCCATCGATCCACCAATTAATTTTCGTAAGTCTCGAATCGGAATATCATAGGCAACTCCATCGAGGTCAATAATCCACATTCCTCCAGGCCCCATTTGTCCGTTTGACCATCCGTAATCCTGGTGAACTAATCCCCATTCTTCATTCCCCATAGCAGCTAGCTGATGATAAGAAGATTCCTCTAGCATGGTATATGCTTTTTTTGCTTGTTCCTCATACATATCTACTGTATTTAAGATCGTCTTACTAGCAGGCATTTCGGAATAGGCTGTCGCAATATCTTTAAACCATGTCATTTTTTTGATAACTTTTTTATATGTTTTTGGCCAACGATAAAGTCTCGAAGCCACTTCAGCTCCTTCGGGTGGAACATAACCCTTTGAAAGTTGATGAAACTCGCCAATAGCATGACTTAGTAGTTTTGCTCCTTCAATGTCTGCTGAAACTTGAGTAAGAGGCTCAATCCATTCAGCGACAAACCACACTTTACCTCCCATTTGTACGACATTACTTCCTGTTTTGGTCTTAATAATGGCAGGTACACGAGCTTTTTTCTCATTTACTAAATAATCCTGCGCCCCTATACTAAATAAGCTTCGCGTAGGTTTACGGTGGAGAATCTTTAAGCTTTTAGGCCCTTTGTTCGTTTGGATTTTCCAAATAAGCCCACCTTTATCTGCCTTTGTTGTAATTACTTCTCTACTAGTAACTGAGAAATCATATTGCTTTATCACTTCATCAGCCATTTCCTCTATATATGGAGGAACATAAAAATCACCTAAGGTTTCATCCTCGTCCCATGGCATAATCAGTTGTCCCAAAATGTTCATTCCCTTCACTGAGTATTTAGTCTATATAGTGTATTCATCTAGGGGGAAACAGGATAGACATATAACCAAATAAAAGCAAGAATAGGTAAACGTTTATAAATGAAGGCTCTATTTGTATAGAATGTTGCTTTCTTGTATGATATGACATTATTTCTCCCAACTGTTTACATTTGTAAAAGAAAACGTTATCTTATTAGTAAATTGAAAAGACCATGGGGTGAAGAGATGGAACAGGAGAAGCTGAAGAAGGTCATTGAAGCGGCAAAGCAGTATTATTTATTAGATTATAATCAATCAGATATAGCAAAGAACCTTGGTATTTCTCGTCCTACGGTTTCTAGACTTTTACAAATTGCAAAAGAAGAAGGAATTGTTCAAATTAAGATTATGGATCCGACTGAGGATGGTGAACAATTGTCAAAGCAGTTAGAGGAAAAGTTCGGCTTGAAAAAAGCCATCGTTGCATCAGTTCCTCAATATGAAGACAATATGATTAAACAATACCTTGGTGAGAAAGCGGCAGCTTATTTACATAACACGTTGAAAGATAAAGATATAGTAGGGGTTACGTGGGGTACAACCTTGTATCATATCGCAGTAGCTCTAAAACAGAAATACGTGAAAGATGTTCAAGTCGTTCAGTTAAAAGGGGGCGTGAGTCACTCTGAAACCAACACGTATGCTTCAGAAATACTGTACTTGTTCGGTAAAGCTTTTAACTCCACCCCTTTACATCTACCATTGCCGGCCATTGTAGATCATGTGGTGGTCAAACAAGCCATGCAAGCAGACCGTCATATAAAAAGAGTGCTTGATATAGGAAAGGATGCAAATATTGCCGTTTTTACAATCGGACCAGTAAAAAGTGAATCCTTGCTGTTTCAATTAGGCTATTTTACAGATGATGATATAGATATGCTAAAGGCGCATGCAGTTGGAGACATTTGTTCAAGATTTTTTAACGAAAAGGGACAAGTGGTGAACAACTCACTGAATGAGCGAACCCTTGGAATAGAATTAGAAGAATTAAAAAAGAAGGAACAAAGCATACTTGTCGCCGGCGGTGCTCACAAAATTTCAGGAATATATGGTGCGCTTAAAGGAAACTATGCAAATGTATTGGTGACAGATCAATTCACGGCAAAATTTTTACTAGATAAACGTTCATAAGTATAAAAATGGTATATATAATTAAGGTATAAGCCCACAAACGTGGGTTTTTTGTTGTTTCATTGAGAGTAGAAAAATTGGAAATAAATCCATTTTACAAATGTAAAATATAGTGTTTACATTTGTTCATATACTTGCTATGATTATCTTGCTAGAAAGAAACTGAAAGCGTTAACAATGAAATTTTTCAAGAGGTGAACAGCATGAGTAACATTCTATGGGGAATTATTGGAATAATTGTTGTACTAACTATTGCCTTTATCTTTTCAAAAAATCGTAAATCGATTAAATTAAGAACGATATTAGGTGGACTGGCGATCCAAATTACGTTTGCGCTAGTTGTGTTGAAATGGGAAAAAGGGAAAGAAGCCTTGGAGCGAGTTGCACTAGGTGTTAACGATGTGGTGAGTTATGCTAACGAAGGGATTAACTTCCTGTTCGGTGGGATTTTCGCTGGTGAAAGTATTGGATTCATCTTTGCTTTTCAAGTATTACCTATCGTCATTTTCTTTTCTTCTTTAATTTCAGTTCTCTATTATGTGGGAATTATGCAGAAGGTTATTAAATTCTTAGGTGGAGGACTTTCATTTATTCTTGGTACAAGCAAAGCAGAGTCATTATCTGCAGCAGCGAACATTTTTGTTGGTCAAACGGAAGCTCCGTTGGTAGTAAGGCCATTTATATCTAAAATGACTCAATCTGAACTGTTTGCTGTAATGGTAGGGGGACTTGCTTCCGTTGCAGGTTCTGTTCTTGTTGGGTACAGCTTGTTAGGGGTTCCGCTTGAGTATTTATTAGCGGCAAGCTTTATGGCTGCGCCTGCTGGTCTAATCATTGCAAAGATTATGATACCTGAAACTGAAGTATCACAGACAAACGATGCACTTAATATTGAGAAGGATTCTGATTCCGTTAATGTCATTGATGCAGCTGCAAAAGGAGCATCTGTCGGTCTACAGTTAGCGCTAAATATTGGAGCAATGCTATTAGCGTTTATTGCCATTGTTGCTTTAATTAACGGGGTACTTGGTTGGATTGGCGGTTGGATTGGACTAGAAATATCACTTGAGTTAATTCTTGGCTATCTTTTTGCTCCGCTTGCGTTCGCGATCGGTGTCCCTTGGGAAGAAGCGATTCGAGCTGGTGGATTTATCGGACAGAAATTAGTACTAAATGAATTTGTAGCTTATTCTTCATTTGCCCCGCAAATTGCTGAGTTATCGCCAAAAACGGTTGCGATCATTTCGTTTGCTCTATGTGGTTTTGCTAATATTTCATCCATGGGAATTTTACTTGGAGGTCTAGGTAACTTAGCGCCTGAGAGAAGAAGTGATATTGCAAGATTAGGAGTTAAAGCAATTATTGCAGGAATGCTTGCATCATTATTATCGGCTTCAATAGCGGGAATGCTTTTATAAAAATTAAGTAGTTATATAGAAAGATAGAAGGAGTGAAGAAATATGAAAGATATTGCACGTTATATTGATCACACAGCCTTAAAACCAGAGACGACAAAAGAAGAAATCATTAAATTGGTTGAAGAAGCAAAAGAGTATACATTTGCATCTGTTTGTGTGAACCCAACATGGGTTTCACTAGCTGCAGAAATGTTAAAAGATACGCCTGACGTAAAAGTATGTACGGTGATTGGATTTCCACTAGGCGCAACGACACCAGAGGTAAAAGCATTTGAAACGACAAATGCAATTAAAAATGGTGCAACAGAAGTGGACATGGTGATCAACGTAGGTGAACTAAAGAATGGTAATGATGTGTTTGTGGAAGAAGATATCCGCGCAGTTGTAAAGGCAGCAGAAGGGAAAGCCTTAACAAAAGTAATTATTGAAACCTCCCTCTTAACAAATGAAGAAAAGGTTCGTGCTTGTCAGCTAGCTGTAAAGGCTGGGGCTGACTTTGTTAAAACATCGACCGGTTTCTCTACTGGAGGAGCGACGGTGGAAGACATAGCATTAATGAGAAAAACAGTTGGTGTGAATGTTGGTGTAAAGGCATCAGGCGGGGTGCGTAGCCTGGAGGATGCTAAGAGCATGATTGAAGCAGGAGCAACAAGAATTGGAGCTAGTTCAGGTGTTTCAATTGTTCGAGGACAAATTGGTACCGAAAGCTATTAAGTGAGGGAATAAAATGAAAGAACTATTTTTAAGTTTATTAACAGGGATCATAATAGGTATGAGCTTTAAACTGCTAAAGCTTCCTTTACCAGCACCACCCGTCTTAGCAGGAGTACTTGGTGTCTTCGGTGTATATTTTGGTGGAGTTGTGTTTGACTGGATTGTCAAAGTTCTTCAACAATAGGTTAAGGAACTTGCAAAAGTATGCGGATATATAAGGTTACTAGATTATTAACCTACTAAATAATATTTTTAAGCAACCTCTTAGGTACTGAACCTAAGGGGTTCTTTTTGTGTCCTATTCTTAGAACAGCCTTTTGAGTTTACTTACGAGGAGAGTGAAGACAACCATACCTCATACTTATATTAAAGGAACATTAAACAAAGAAGACACTTTTTGAGAGAAAGTGCCTTCGTAATATCTCTACATATAAGTGTTACAAAGAAGCTTACAACTTCGTTCGAATACTCCAAAGTTCAGGGAAAAAACGGTGATTAATGACCCTCTTTAAATAGTCAACTCCTGCTGATCCTCCGGTACCAATTTTATGACCAATAATTCGTTCAACGGTCATCATGTGATTATATCGCCATTGTTGTTGTCTTGTTTCAATGTCGACTAATTTTTCAGCTAGCTCATATAGATCCCAATATTTCGATACATCTTTATAAACAGTTAGCCACGCTTGTTCTACACTTTCGTTCAAAGTATACTCCTGTGACCAATCACGTTCTAAACATTCTTTATCTATTTGTAAACCTCTAACAGATAAGGCTAAAATGGCTGCATCATAAATGCTTTTTTCATTAAGACTTTTCAAGAGGGTGCTATGTAATTCCTTATCATGCTCATATACCTTTAATGCGTCTATCCTCTTATGTCCTAATAAGAATTCTATTAGCCGATTCTGGTAGGATTGAAAACCAGATGATCGTCCAAGTTTATCCCGAAACTCCATATATTCGGCTGGAGTTAATGTTGATAATACATCCCAAGATTGAATAAGCTGTTGTTGAATACGGGACACCCTTGATAGCATCTTAAATGCTGGCTCTAAATCATTATGCAAGATAAACTTTTTTGCTTCTGTCATCTCATGGAGAATCAGTTTCATCCATAATTCACTAGATTGATGAATGATAATAAACATCATTTCATCGTGGTGACCTGATACTAATTGCTGGCTCGATAAAATTTTATCAAGCTGTAGGTAATCCCCGTAGCTCATTTCTTTCTCAAAGTTGTTATGTAAACCATGATCGTGATGATTGGACGACATAAGCTTTCCCCCTAGGCATTCATTATATTTAGTCCTCACAAGATTTTAAAACATAATATATTGTAGAAATCTTGTAATAATGTTTAAAGATACCGGTTAATGGCTACATCATATCATTAAAATAAATTTACTACCATACCTCGAAAATAGACTAGAATGGTATGACTTAATATTGACTATTTCTTTTTATTTGGCACTTTTCTAAAACGTTGTTGCTTTTTAACTTACTTTATCCGAAGTTAATCTTATTCTAAAGGATAAAATGAAGTATTTATCGTTTTAGAAAAGAGCGACTTTCTAGTTGAAAAGTAGAAGACATTATACTAGACCGAAAGCAACAATTTATACGAAAAGAGCCATTTACTTTGGCATACGTGTAGTTGCATTTTTTACACCCAATACGTTTTTTGTTATTAATGAAAGATACCAGCTCAATTAGAACCTTCATGTAAAGATGATTTTTTAAGAACTACATATGCTATAGATTATTAAGGATAGTTTTGAAAGGGTTTGGGAAATTTACCTATATAATAGTTGAACGGTGGGAGTTTTCAATGAGTGAAAAATTTAAAAGTCTTTGGGAATTAAGAGAAATACAAGATTTATTAATAAGGAAAGAGATTGAAGCATGGTTTAATAATGAGTTCTTAACTTTTTACTGGTGGATCCTTGTTGTGTTTCTTATTTTCCCTTGGGTTATTTGGTTTAAATTTGCTGATAGAACTAAATTTTTGGAAACCTTTTTATTCGGTGCATTGGTTATAATACCAACTACTTTGCTTGATGCTATCGGGAACGATTTAAGATTTTGGTCATATCCTACTCAATTAATGCCTATAACACCAAGAGCAATTCCTTTTGATATGGCTATGGTTCCTGTGGCATATATGTTAATGTATCAATATTTTAATACATGGAAAACATTTGTTGTGGCATTAGTATGTATGGCAGGAATATATGCTTTTATTGGTGAACCAATATCACACTATTTAGAGCTGGTAATATATTTTAAATGGAAATATATGTACTCGTTTATTTACTACATTCTTCTTGGAATAATAATAAGAACTATTGTACTAAAATTTAAAAATTTATACTTAGCTTAATAAAGTGTTCTTGATGTAATGGTTCCTTAATTTGAACAAATGGAATTGTCTAAGGTTTTTATAGCTGCAGGCACAATTGTGTATTTTCATTAATAAGGAACGATTACATTATGATTAGCCTAAGATAAAATTAAAAACAAAAATATCTATGGTGTTAAGGTACTAGTAAGCTGGGCACGTCTAAATTTTACACCTTATGAATTCTTCTTTGAGCATTCAAAATAAACTACCAGGAAAACGGGGTACAAATGATAATGGGGGACTTGTAGCAATCAGAGATCACTTAAAAAACAAAGATACTTATAAATAAAATTACTTTCTCTAAAAAACTTGGACAGAACCAGATGATACAAAAGTAAAGTTTATCAGTGCCCTACCCAAGAGGCTATGTTCCGATATAACGACAAGGGTTGCACTTTATTACACAAAAGTGTAGGGGGAAGGGTAGTCACCTAAACTAACTAAGTTAAAAACGGAACACACACTTCTTCTTGAAGTATTCTAGTTTTTTACAACCAGTACATCTCACCAATTAGCAGTTTCTTTAACTGTGAATCATCTAACTGAAATCGATTTCACTCTGCATTTAATCTTTAAAGCGCTTCTGGATCTGTATCATCCGCCAAACGAAACGTCCCGTAATACATCGGGATAAACGTTTCTGCGTTTCACTCAAAAAAGCCTTCACCGCATCCTCTGGGTTAATATGACTAACCTTCATAAACCACTCTGGTTCATAAGCACCAATTGGCATTAGAACTGTTTGGATGTTAAATTTCATAGCGATTTCTTTAAAACCACGGAAATAACCTGTGTCCCCAACAAAATAACCAGATTGCTTGTTATTTTCTATAATCCAGCCGCCCCAATGAGACGTATTCGTGTCAGTAAGTGTACGTTTCGTCCAATGTTGTGCTGGAACAAACGAGTAGGTCATATTAGCCTTCTCGAACGAATCATCCCAATTACTTTCTACTACTTTTTTTTATCCCCGTTTTCTAAATACATGACCTAAGCCAATACGTAATAAATCGGACTCCCTTTCAGTCGTTTTATTGTCGAAAAATCTAAATGGTCATAATGACCATGAGAAATAACACGACATCTATTTCAGGTAAATCAGGTAATGCGTTTCCTGGTGCGGTTAGTCGTTTTTGAACACCCATTCGATTAGCCCAAACAGGATCGGTTATCATATTCAGACCATTCATCTGAATAAGAAATGCAGAATGTCCAATCCATGTAATAGAAGTATTCGTCCGATTACTAAATAGTTTTTTTATTTCCTTAAATGGTGCCTACTCTAGTTGAATGCTCAAATCTTTTTTATTATTTCTTCGCTGCCAGCTACGAAAATCAATGAAGGTTTTGGCATTTTCAATATTATCTAGGTTAGAATAGGGATTCTTTGTCATAATATCCTCCAATATTTGTTATTTCAGCCGTTTTAACATGCTAAATCATGATGTAGTAGTGTGTTTCTGTTTGAAGGGAGTGGGGGATTAGATTCATCCTTTATCAAAACAAAGACCGACTAAAAAATAGTCGGTCCTCTTGATATTAGAAGGTGTTTACCCTTATTTTTTTAGATCAAAGCGATCTGCATTCATCACTTTTACCCAAGCAGCAATGAAGTCACGAACAAACTTCTCTTGGTTGTCTTCTTGAGCATACACTTCTGCAATTGCACGAAGTACTGAGTTAGATCCGAATACTAAGTCAACTCTAGTTGCTGTACGTACGACTTCACCTGTCTTGCGATCACGGCCTTCATATACGCTACCGTCAACAGGCTTCCACTCAACTGCCATGTCGAGTAAGTTAACGAAGAAGTCATTTGTCAAAGTACCTACACGATCAGTGAATACGCCGTGCTTTGTACCAGCATAGTTTGTACCTAGAACACGCATACCACCAATAAGTGCAGTCATTTCAGGCGCGGTAAGGCCTAGAAGTTGAGCCTTATCTACAAGTAGCTCTTCTGAACTTACACTGAATTGCTTCTTCTGGTAGTTACGGAAACCATCAGCAACAGGCTCTAGAACTTCGAAGCTTTCTACATCTGTTTGCTCTTGTGTTGCATCACCGCGTCCTGCAGCAAACGGAACCGTTACATCAAAACCTGCATCTTGAGCAGCTTTTTCAACGGCAGCAGTTCCACCAAGTACGATTAAGTCAGCAAGGCTAACGTTCTTATCTAGGTGACTTTGAATATCTTCTAGAACTGAAAGCACTTTTGCAAGTTGTTCTGGTTGGTTTACTTCCCAATCCTTTTGTGGAGCAAGGCGGATACGTGAACCATTTGCGCCACCACGGTTATCTGAACCACGGAATGTGCTTGCTGAAGCCCAAGCCGTTGTAACAAGCTCACTGATTGTAAGTCCAGAGTCTAAAATTAACACCTTAATCTTAGCAACTTCTTCTTCAGTTAATTCATAATCAACAGTCGGAACTGGATCTTGCCAGATTAACTCTTCTTCTGGAACTTCAGGCCCTAAATATCTTACACGAGGACCCATGTCACGGTGTAATAACTTAAACCAAGCACGAGCAAATGCATCTGCAAACTCTTCAGGATTCTCATAGTAACGACGAGAAATTTTTTCATATTCAGGATCAAATCTTAATGCTAAGTCAGCAGTTGTCATGATTGTCGGAACCTTAACAGATGCATCTTCAGCGTCTGGTGCTAGATGGTCTTCAGCAACATTAACAGCGATCCATTGGTGTGCGCCTGCTGGGCTCTTTGTTAGCTCCCACTCATATCCGAATAATAATTCAAAATACCCGTTATCCCATTGTGTTGGGTTAGCTGTCCAAGCACCTTCAATACCAGAAGTGATCGTGTCACGACCTTTACCACTGCCGTGCGTGCTTAACCAACCGAAACCTTGTGCTTCAATTGGAGCTGCTTCTGGTTCTGGACCAACATGAGCAGCATCTCCCGCACCATGAGCCTTACCAAAAGTATGTCCACCAGCTATTAAGGCAACGGTTTCTTCGTCGTTCATTCCCATACGTCCAAACGTTTCACGAATGTCACGAGCACTAGCAACAGGGTCTGGGTTTCCGTTAGGCCCTTCTGGATTTACGTAAATAAGCCCCATTTGAACAGCTGCAAGTGGATTTTCAAGCTCGCGATCGCCAGTGTAACGGTTGTCACCTAGCATTTCAGTTTCAGTACCCCAGTAGATATCTTCTTCTGGATGCCAAATGTCAGCACGTCCGCCTCCGAAACCGAAAGTCTTTCCACCCATTGATTCAATAGCAACATTTCCTGTTAAAAGGAATAAGTCAGCCCATGAGATTTTGTTACCATATTTTTGCTTAATCGGCCAAAGTAAACGACGAGCCTTATCTAGGTTACCGTTGTCAGCCCAGCTATTTAGTGGAGCAAAACGTTGATTTCCAGTTCCGCCGCCTCCACGTCCGTCACCAGTACGGTAAGTACCAGCAGCATGCCATGCCATACGGATAAAGAATCCGCCATAATGACCGTAGTCAGCTGGCCACCATTCTTGGCTGTCTGTCATTAAATCGTGAAGATCTTTTTTAAGAGCTTGATAGTCTAGCTTTTGAAATTCTTCTGCGTAATCAAATTCTTCTCCCAAAGGATTAGATTTTTTGTCATGTTGATGAAGAATATTTAAGTTTAATTGGTTTGGCCACCAATCTTTGTTTGTTGTACCACTAGTTTGTGGACTAGTAGCAGCCCCATGATTAAATGGGCATTTTCCAACGTTTGCATTGTCCATACCTTTCATATGTACATCCCCTTTGGTTAAATGTGGTAAAATAATTATGTATCTAGATTCATAATACTCACAACTAGATAATAATAATTATTATGTTATCATTATATTAAACTATTACTTAAAATGAAAGAAATATAACTCGCGTTTATAAAACTTTTTAATGACAGTAGATTTTTGTTCACATCTTATTGATAATAGGGGAAGTTCAAATGAAAATACTCTCCAATAGTAAGTTGACATTTCAACTAGTGACTTAGGTGATAAGTGGGGCTTATGATAAGATATAAAAGGAAAAGTCCATGCCAAAGTAATAGATAAATACGAAAGAAGAGTGCCTCAGGGCGCTCTTCTTTGTTATATACCAAACAAAACAACAAAAAGTAGAAATCCCACCTATAAATTAATGTTTGGGCAAGGTTTAAACAATCTTATTTGAACGAAATTTAAAGGTATTCAACGAAATCTTGAATATATCTAACAATTAATCTCTTTTATCAACGAAATGTGCATTTTATCTACCAAATATACCAATTTATCAACGAAAACTCATTCATTTAACATTTCCTCTCCCGTGGTGAGGAGTGCCAGGATTGTTCTAAATGGTAAAACATTTACAATAAAACTAAAAACAAATTTTTTTCCCTATTATATACATACAAAACTTTTCACGTTGTTTATGTTGAATATGATACGTTTCATTGAATTTTAACTGTCTTTGTAATTCTGATTGTTTTTGTTTTGCTAATTCATAATTTAAAAACATATTAAGATCCATGACCATCACCTCCTGTAATTTAAGTATATAATCTTGGAGGGTTTTTCCTATTGACCATTAGAATGGTCTTTTTTCAGTCAAAAGTCTTAGACCAATAATGATTGTAATCTTTTCATTTAGTGCCCCAGCAGCCTTACCTTTATACTGGGGAGTGGGCGGGCTTTTTCTAGTTATACAAACGTTGTTTATTAGGAGACTTTATCCTAAATCCTGAAGAAAGCTAATCAAATAAAAGAGACTGCTCTAGTGAACAGTCTCTTTTTTGCGTCTAGGTAATCGCTTCTTTTCTGGCACGTAAGAATTTTATTAAGTTTAATACAATGGTCTTAATCACTGCATATGTTGGTACAGCTAGGACCATTCCTAACACCCCAGCTATATTCCCAGCAGCCAGTAACAAAATAATAATCGTTACAGGGTGGGTATCAAGACTTTTTCCAAGAATAAGGGGAGAAAGGATGTTTCCTTCCACTTGCTGGGCAATGGCAAGAATAAGTAAAACTAGTAAAGCCTTTGTAGGAGAGTCAAACAGTCCTACTACTACCGCTGGCGCTCCGCCAATAAGAGGACCAACGTAAGGGATAATATTGGTAATGGCCACGGTAATAGCTAAAACAAGCGCATAAGGAAGATCAATAATTATATAGCCTATAAAAGATAGTATTCCGACAAATAATCCAACAGTCACCTGTCCCTGAATATAAGTGGAAAGTGTACTTCCCGTTTCTTTTAGGATGGTGAGTGCTTCTTTTCTATAATCCAAAGGTAAAAATTTTGAAACTGCGTGTGGGAATTTGTGTCCATCTTTAAACATATAAAATAGCAATAATGGAACAGTTACTAGGATGACTGCTATATTAGCAACGAAACTAAGAATATCTTGGAAACTTCCTGTGATTAAATTTGGCAGCTCATTAGCAAAGGTAACAAGACGTTGCCTTGCGGAATCCAATAGTTCTTGTTGTTCATTCATAAAGTTTTGAAATTGAGCAGATTGTGAGAATTTTTCGAAATATTGAAATGCTTGGTTTGCATACACTGGTAAATCATTGGCAAGTGCAGTAAACTGTTTTGTAATCGTTGGCACAAGATTTCCAATTAAGAGGACAAACACCAGAGTAAACAAAACATAGATGATTACAATTGCAATAATTCTAGGTACTTTGAATCGCTGAATGAAGTTAACAACTGGATTCAGTAGAAAATATAAAAAAAGTGTAATTAGAATGGGGAAAAACAAGGTAGTAATGAAAATACTAATAGGTTGGAACAAAAATGATATTTTGGTTGAAACAAATACAATCAATACAATTAATAGAATTTGTATAAGCCAATATTGCAAACTTTTTTTTGACATAAAATACCTTCTTTATGAGAATTGAGTTGAATATGATTATATCAAATATGTTTAACTAGAAACAATGATGTTTTTAAAATTATGATAACGAGAATAGGTAAGCACTAAAATAAATTGTGGGGGTTGCTAGATGAAAGTGTCATTGTTTATCACATGTTTAGCGGATCTTTTTTATTCTAATGTTGGGAGAGCTACGGTTGAATTGTTAGAAAAGGTGGGGTGTAAGGTTCATTTTCCTGAGAGCCAAACTTGTTGTGGTCAGCCTGCCTTTAACAGTGGGTATCATAAAGAAACCATAGAAGTTGCTAAGCATATGATTAGAACTTTGGAAGATTCTGAGTATGTGGTTTCACCTTCTGGTTCTTGCATTGCTATGCTTCGTGAATATGTTCATCTGTTTCATGGTAATGAAAACTGGCAAAAAAGAGCCGCGGAACTTGCGAATAAATCCTATGAATTAACACAATTTTTAGTAGAGGTAGTAAAAGTAGAATCTTTAAATGCTTGTTTGAGAGAGAAAGCAACCTATCACAAATCCTGTCATATGACGCGACTTTTAGGAGTGAAAGCAGCCCCGCTAAAGCTCTTAAGTCAGGTAGAAGGACTTGAAATGTTACCGCTTCCAAACTCTGAGAACTGCTGTGGATTTGGAGGGACATTTTCAGTCAAAATGGGGCAGATTTCGGAGCAGATGGTGGATGAGAAAATAAAAGACATTGAAACTACTGGCGCTAATCTTTTAATAGGTTCAGATTGTGGGTGTTTAATGAATATTGCAGGAAGAATTAAACGTCAAGGTAAGTCTTTGAAAGTTATGCATATTGCTGAAGTCCTAAACAGTGAGGTGAACTAAATAATGCCGATGAAGATAGGGAATGAGGATTTCTTTGAAAGGGTACATGATGGGATTAATAATCATTTTATGAGGAATGCTGTGGCATCTGCACAAGAAAGAATGCAAGGTAGGAGATTAGATGCAGCTGATGAACTAGGAAATTGGGAACAATGGCGTGAGCTAGGGGAGGAAATAAGGAAACATACGATAGACAATCTTGACTATTACTTGGACCAGCTGAGTGAAAATGTAAGTAAGCTTGGAGGACATGTGTACTTTGCAACAACAGCGGATGAAGCAAATCAGTACATTGCCGAAGTTGTAAAAAAGAAGGAAGCAAAAAAAATTGTAAAGTCAAAGTCAATGGTAACGGAAGAAATTAATCTAAATAAGGTTCTAGAGGAGAATGGATGTGAAGTTATAGAGACGGACCTCGGTGAATATATCCTACAATTGGATGATCATGATCCACCTTCACATATCGTTGTGCCTGCACTTCATAAAAATAAAGAACAAATTAGAGATACGTTTAAAACAAAAAAAGGTTATGATCGAAGCGAGGTTCCGGAAGAATTAGCCTTGTTTGCCCGTCATCAACTTCGTGGAGAGTTTTTAACTGCTGATATTGGCATTACTGGTTGTAACTTTGCGGTTGCGGAGTCAGGCTCAATTTGCCTTGTAACCAATGAAGGAAATGCCCGCCTTACTACGACTCTTCCCAAAACTCAAATAACCGTAATGGGGATGGAGAGGATTGTACCTACTTGGGAAGAACTTGATATATTAGTAAGTTTGCTTTGTCGAAGTGCCGTAGGTCAAAAGTTGACTAGCTATATTACAAGTTTAACAGGTCCTAAAAATGAAGGAGATGTAGATGGTCCTGAGGAATTTCACCTCGTAATAGTAGATAACGGACGTTCGAATATTCTAGGAACTGAATTTCAAAGCGCCTTACATTGTATCCGATGTGCAGCATGTATTAATGTCTGTCCAGTTTATCGACATATTGGTGGTCATTCCTATGGTTCCATCTATTCAGGACCTATTGGTGCGGTTTTGACTCCTTTACTTGGTGGATACGAGGATCATAAGGAACTGCCTTACGCTTCTACTTTATGTGCTGCCTGCACGGAAGCTTGTCCAGTAAAAATTCCTTTGCATGAACTCCTAGTCAAACATCGCAAAAAACTAGTCGAAGTTGAGGGGAAATCGAGCTTTGGTGAGAAGTTAGCCATGAAAGGATATCAACTAGCAGTAAGTTCTCCAACATTGTACAAGGTGGGAACTAAATCAGCGAATGTCCTTATGTCATCCTTTTCTGAAAACGATTCCATAAAAAGAGGTCCGGGTCCCATTAAGCCATGGACAGATGTCCGTGAGTTCCCAGCTCCAGCAAAAGAAAGATTTCGAGATTGGTATAAGAAGAATCGAAAGGAGGATGAATAGGCTTTGGAAACAGGACAAATCTATAATAAAGATTACTTTTTAAACCAAGTAGCGTCAAAATTAGGCCGAAATAGGAGAACGAAAGAAGTAGTAAAACCAAATTGGAATTGTAGTCCTCAATTAGAAGTTTTAAAGAATGCTACTCTTGATGATCTAGTTCATGTCTTAAAAAAACAATGTGAAGTTATTCATACAGATGTTTATGAAGTCTCAATGGAAGAATTAGTCGAAAGGTTAAGACTGACATTGAAGAAGTATGATGCCAATTCAATCATTACTTGGGATGACCAACGATTTAGCCAATATCAACTAGATCACTTTCTATATAATGACTTACCGGTTGAGGGACTTCATGTACATAAATGGGATAGGACTCGTGGCAATGAAAATATTAAACTTGCAGAGCAAGCCGATGTTGGTATCACATTTAGTGATATCACATTGGCCGAATCAGGGACAGTAGTATTATTTAGTAGCGCAGACAAAGGTAGGTCTGTAAGTCTACTTCCCAAAACTTATATTGCCATTATTCCAAAAAGCACAATCGTTCAGAGGATGACCCAAGCGACTGATTATATAAGTCAAAAAGTAAAGTCAAAGGAAAGAATTTCTTCTTGTATAAATTTTATTTCTGGTCCAAGTAATAGTGCAGATATTGAACTAAATCTCGTTGTTGGGGTACACGGACCTATTAAGGCAACTTATATTATTGTGGAAGACGGTCCTAAGGATGTATAAATAACTAATAAAATGGAGGTTAGTAACATGTCGGAACGATACCCAGTGTTAAGAGATGCTGAACCGTTTTATTTTGAAGGAAATCAGATAGGGATTTTAGTGACTCATGGTTTTACAGGTTCAACACAAAGTATGCGACCTTTAGGTGAAGCCTATGCTAAAGCGGGTTATACCGTTTGTGGCCCCCGATTAAAAGGACATGGAACCCATTATGAGGATATGGAGCAAACCACCTACAAGGACTGGATTCATTCAGTTGAAGAGGGATATCAAAGGTTAAAAGAAAGATGTGATACGATTTTCGTTACGGGATTATCCATGGGAGGGACATTGGCCCTTTACATGGCTGAAAAGTATCCGGAAATTCGCTCTATCATCCTTATTAATGCGGCGATAGAAGTACCCGCTATGGATCCTGTCATTCAGCTAGAGGGAGTTAGATTTTTAGACGCTATTGGTTCTGATATTAAGAGGCCAGAAGTTATAGAGCTCGCCTATGAGAAGACGCCTGTTCAATCAATTAAAGAACTTTTGCAACTTATGAAAGAGGTAAAAGGCAGTTTAGCAACCATTACTTGTCCGACCTTACTATTTGTTTCAGAGGAAGATCACGTTGTTCCTCCAGGTAATTCTCAATACATCTATGATCATATTAGTTCTAAAGTTAAAGAAATTCACCACCTTAAGGAAAGCTACCATGTTGCAACACTTGATCATGATCAAGAAAGGATTATTGAAAAAACGTTAGATTTTATTAAGAAGAATATATAAAGCAGAAAAGCCTTTTCCTAAAAAATATAGGAGAAGGCTTTTTACCATCCTATGTAAATTACTTAATAGAAGGTAGCTCTATTATAAATCTAGTTCCAATATCAGGCTTGCTGTGAACGGTTATTTTTCCCTTTAAGTCTTTAATTATTTTATATGTAATGGTCAAGCCAACGCCGGTTCCTTTATCTTTAGTAGAATAATAGGGTGCTCCAAGTTTTGCTAACTGTTTAGTAGACATTCCAACCCCGTCATCCTTTATTTCAATAAGTACTTTATCTTCTTTTTTATAGCCGAGTATCTCTAATGTTCCATTTGTATCTATGGCTTCTACACTATTTCTCATTATATTAAGAATAGCTTGTTTAAATTCATTTTCTTTCCCTTTCACATAGAGATCTTCTTCAACATTTGATTTAATAACAATACTGTGGGTATTAGTATAAGATGTAATAATATCTATAACGGAGTGTAACTCATTCGTAACATCTAACTCGTTCATCACAGACTTCTTAGAGGGATTAGCGAGTGATAAGTAATCATGAATAACGGCTTCTGTTCTCTCTAACTCTGCTAAAGAAATTTCAATATACTTCCTTTGATTATCATTTAGGTTACTTTCTCTTTTAATTAGCTGTAAAAACCCTTTGATTGATGTCATAGGATTTCTTACTTCGTGAGCAACGGAGGCCGCTAATTGACTGACTACATTTATTCTTTCCGACTGTTGCATCTGATTGTAGTAAATAATCTGCTGATCTAGACTATTTATTAGAAAGATCAGTAACAGGAGAGTACTCCATGTTAAGAAACAGAAAGTGAGAATAAAAGAGATTGCATGAAAATGACCATTGATAATTAGAGAGATAATTCTTGTTAGAGTAATACCCCAATACAACAGGCTAATCATGAAAACTTTTTTATTCAACGTGTAAGTATTAAATTTATTCTTTAGTAATATTAGTAAAAAAGTAGCAATTGAATAATTAACCAGATTGACAAGAAAACCATCTCCACCTAGAGTGTATCTAAATAAGATCATACTAATCATAAGTATAAGTCCTGGCCGTATACCTCCAAATAAAAACACAAAAATGATTGGAATAACTCGAAAATCATACAAATATCCTTCCGAATATTCTATTGGATTTGACATTGTTAAAATTATTGAAACGAATGATACACCTAGCAGTTTAGAAAACAGCTTACTTCTATTCTGTTCCTCTTCTCTAATAAAAAGATGATAAATAATATATGGAATAATCACGACTAATATATGGTAGGATGCTTGTTCAACTAAATGCAACACAGTTAGACCAATCCTTTCAAAAATCTAGTAAAAACTACTCATTTTTTATATATTCAATGCAAATATTGAAAAACCTTTTAGATGATCCCTTTTTTTATTCTTGTTTGCTAATGCGAGTTAGTATTTAAAAGAAAATCCTTCCTGACAAAGGAAGGATCTAGTAGACACATGCGTATCTAATTATGCTGTTTTATATATTTAGTTTCTAGTGACTGAATTTTACAAAGCTCATCAATTAGGTCATATAAAGCGAGTAATTCATATAAAATAGATGTTTCTGGTGTGATGTGATGATACCCGTCACTGCTCGGTTCATCCAAACTGTTAGTTAAATTAGAGTAAGTAAAAATGTGATTAATTTTCTCAATACAAGAATGAAAGTCTTGATCACAAGAGAAGGTTGGGCTTGCTAGAGTGTGCTTAATGGATTGAATGGCATATTCTATTGTAGCAAGTTGTTCAGTCTCTAGTCTTAGGCGAGTTACCGGTATATACATAAGATTACCAGTATGAAAAGCAAATTGACGTAATAGAATTAATTTTTTGTATTCATAATGAAACAATCGAATGTCCTTGCGATTTACTCGATGATACTTCCATTCGTTCTTTTGATAACGACATATTGTATCCACTTTCTCTATTTTTCTTAATAAATCTTGAAACTCCTGACGTAGCTTTTTATCACCTGAATGATGATGAAACCACTCTTGTCCTCGCTGTTGAATGAGTTGACCGGTCTCTCCAAAAAGTTGTTGAATTTCACTAGATATCGTCTTTGAATAGTTAGGTGGCAGGATAAAGAAATTTACAAGTGTAGATACGAGTAGGCCTGTTGTTGTGGTACCTAATCGGATAAATAATGAAGCTATATAATGATCGTGAACAGTTGAAATCATAGCTACACCTGTTAAAGTGGCTACTAGTGTTCCTTCATGAAGCTTTAACTTATGGCAAGCGATAATGGTTGTAAAAGCCACAAGTGCATATGTGAAGGGGGTTTCTCCGAGTAAAAAGGTAAATGATACGGCAAGTGCAGCACCGATTACGGCAGCAGGAAACCGAACAAACGCCTTTTTAATAGAATCAGCTACCGTCGGTTCAATAGTGACAATCGCTGTAATGACAGCAAAGATCGCTGGCCATTGTAAGAGATGACAAATTAGCGCGGTAACGAAAACCGCTATTCCTGTTTTTATTATTCTACCGCCGACGAAAGTAAATGGCTTTTTTATCATCATTAGACAAACCTTTTTTTATAATTTTTCTTATTACTAATAAGAAAATCCTTATTTTATAACAGCTTTCCCATTTTATGCACTCATAAGACCTATAGGTGAATAGTAGAAGGATTCTGACGTAGCGAATGGAATATTAGAGTTGCGTTATTATTAAAGACTAAAATAGTCAGCATGTTTTGCTTGAAATATATTTTCGAGGATATTGAGAGGGATTATAATCAGCTAAGTGCAAAAGGAGTAAAGTTGCTCTTTGACGAACCCAAACCATGTTCACCTGGAAGGTATTTAATTATAAAGGATCCTATTGGAAATAAAATTGAATTGTAGAGTTTACTAGGTAAGTTTTTACTACATTCTATTAAGTTGGAATTGGACATTGAAATGCTCTCTGCTATAATGATTAATTACAGTGAACATGAACGATATTTTAGGGGGCATTACGGTTGGCGAGATCATTTTATCATTTCTTATTAACTTACCGAGACTTTAAACCTAACGATGAAATATCAGAATTTGCAAATGCAGCATATGAGGATCATGGTTTTCCGAAACAATCTAAGGATTACTATGAGTTAACGAACTACTTAGAACTCAATGGTACTTATTTAAAAAGTATGTCTACCTTTGACAGGGTATGGGATTTATATAAGCAGAATGGTTAGTGCTCAGTTATCTGAGCACTTTTTTTGGGCGTTTTTTTCGGTTATTTAGTAGCTTGTATTGTAATGATAGTTTAGTCAGGTGGGGTCAATTTATTTAGGAAATAGGCACATTCTATTCGCGCTTTAGCCAAGATTGCATATACTACATTAACAATTATTACGATGTCTAAAGGAGTGAGAACCTTGAAAAATAAGAAGCCAAAATTTAAGGTTGGGGACATCGTCGTGATCACACTTTTTGGTACTGTTTGTAAAATTTCAAAAGTCCTTACATTAGATGGAATGTATGTGTATGAACTTAGTAATCGAGAAGGAATTTACTTAGAAGATACACTTACAAGCATACGTGAATATGATGAAACAATTCCCAAAAAAGAAAGCATTAACATTGAGTTTAAGTATTTCTTTGGGGATCTAGTTCAAGTAAAAGGGTACGAACAAGAAGTGTTCAAAATTGTAGGTCTTCGAACAGAAATTTGGAGATATAAAAAAGATGCATGGGAAGATATCGTCTATGAATTATCGAGAATATCTGATGGTGAATGGCTAGAAGCAAACGAGGATGAAATCGTGTTGATTGCCGACCATGAAGAGGCTCCCGTGTTTATACAGAAACTTGAGGTTTTTTATTTAAAATCAAAAGAATCTAAGGTGATGGAGTTGTTACAGACTATGAATCTGCAGCGTAAAACAGAAAAAGAACTCCTTCGATTGAAACGTGAAAGAAAGGCAATTATTGATGGTTTATTAGATGTATATAATGACTACAAAACTCTTTATGAAATCTTTGAAGAAGAGGAATATAAAAATGTGATGGACCTTGTGATGGATAACTTAACTAAGTTTACAACTGGTAAATCTGAAGAAACGGATTAAACGGTAAACATAAATTGAAGAAAAATCCATAAAAAGTAAGGAATGCCACCTACTAGTATAACTTTAAACATGCCATTTGTAATCTTTTCCATGATTTCGTCAAAGGAAGAATGTTCAACAATAGTATCCGTTGAGGTTTCAACATGTTCAACAGGTAAGTGATAGGTTTTTTCCATAATAAATCCTCCTTGGGCTTGTCCATTTTCTACTACTATTCTATGAGCCAAGTTTTCGTTTAGAACCTATTTATTCGTTACCAATGTAAAACTTTTATTCATAAAAGGACATTGGACAACATAAACCGAATTAAGGGGTGATAACATGAAAGAGATTGAAGTGGTGATAGATACAGAGGAACTTGCTGAGTTTATTTATGAACAACTTCTTCTTAGAGGTTATGTCCCTAGTGACGAAGAAGTGGAAGAGGTTGCCGATGTGGTCTTCGATTATTTATTATCAAAGCAGGTAGTAGAAGAAGTGTGGGATGAGGAAGCGGATTCATAAACGACGACGAAGCTCGTCGTTTTTTCATTTATATGGAATGGAATATAGGGGAATGAAGGACGACAAAAATCGACAAGTGCCTGTCACCTGTCGTCTGTGTGGGGATTAGACTTGTAATCTATTAAAATGGGAATTGATTGGAAATTGTGTTAATATAGAATTGGGATATTTTTGAAGAGGGGCATCCTTTTCTATATGAATTAATTAAGGGTCTGTTTGTCATGGTACTTATATCTTGATGATTATGACTCTTATGATAAGGGTGGTTTGAATGAGAAAATGGATGATTCTTAGTGTGTTGGTTTTTTTCCTTGTGGGCTGTTCCGAGAACCCGAGGCCAGAGGATCGTTTTGCTGCGTACATAGCATTATGGAATGAGCAGAAGTTTGAGGAGATGTATACAAAACTTTCAACCGATACAAGAGCAACTTATACTGAGAAAGATTTTAGTGAAAGGTATCAGTTAATCTATGAGGCAATTGGTGCTTCTTCTGTTCAGATACAATTTACAAAACCTGAGGAGGAAACGGATATTGATGATCTTGATGAAGTTCAATTTCCGTATTCCGTTACAATGGAGACGATTGCCGGTCCAGTTGATTTTGAACATGAAGCGGTACTGGTAAGAGAGGAAACAGAGGAAGGTGAGGATTGGTTTATTAAATGGGATTCTACTCACATTTTTCCTCAGTTAAAGGAAGGACAGGAAATAAAAGTAGCGTCGATTGAACCAGTTAGAGGGCAAATATTTGATGCCGACGGAGAACCACTTGCAGAAAATGGGGTCGTGAAAGAAGCAGGTATGGTCCCAGGAAAATTAGGAGCGGCTCGAGATCAAATCATTCAAGAAGTAGCAGGTCTACTTGGCTTAACAGTCAATGAAATTGAGAAGGCGTTAACTCAAAGTTGGGTAAAGGAAGATTCCTTCGTTCCCATCAAAAAGGTAAATCCAGAAAACCAAGAATTAATTAATAAACTAAGTGAGCTTGATGGCGTAACTTTTATGACGAATGTTGAATCACGTTACTATCCCTTAGGTGAAGCGGCTGCCCATCTAATAGGGTATATCCAAAATATCAATGCTGACGAGCTTAAGGAATTAAAGGACAAAGGATATACACAACAGTCTGCAATTGGAAGAGTTGGGTTGGAGCAAGTATATGAGTCACGTTTACGCGGGGAAACGGGTTGGAAAATCTATATCCCTGAAGGGGATGTCATTGCTGAAAAACCTGCGATTAAGGGTGAAGATATTTATATAACCATACAGTCAGACTTACAACAAAAAGCATTTGAGCAAATACAAGCAGATGCTGGTACTGCCATTGCTATTAACCCTAAAACAGGTGAAACGTTAGCGTTAGTTAGTGCTCCTTCTTATGATCCAAACGATTTCATTTTTGGGATGTCAGTAACACAGTGGACTGCACTTAATGAGAATCCGTTAAAGCCATTATTAGCCCGGTTTAATAAAACCTATTCTCCTGGTTCTACATTAAAGCCTATTACGGCAGCGATTGGCTTAGAATCTGGAACACTAGATCCCATTTTAAAAATGAAGATTACCGGCAAGACATGGAAAAAAGATACATGGGTTGATAAATCAATAACGAGAGTATCAGACACCTTAAGTGATCTAAATCTTAACGATGCTCTTGTCACGTCAGATAACATTTATTTTGCTAGGACTGCTCTTGAGCTTGGAAATGACAACTTTACAAAAGGATTACAGACGTTTGGGTTTGATGAGGAGATTCCATTTGAATTTCCAACAAGAACCTCAACAATCACAAATAATGGTTTTACCTCTGAAGGTCTTCTGGCGGATTCAGGGTATGGGCAAGGAGAAATCCAAATGAGTCCAATCCATCTAGCTAGTGCTTACTCAGCATTTGTAAACGAAGGCAATATGATTAAACCTTATCTAGAGAAAATAATCGAACAGCAGCCTTCGTTTTGGAAGGACCAGGTAATGAGTCCTGAGCACGCAAGTTTGATACATTCAAGTTTAGTTCAAGTAGTGGAAAACCCACTTGGTACTGCGCATACACCACTTGTGGAAGGTATTAATATTGCAGGTAAAACCGGCACGGCGGAGTTAAAAGCCTCTAAAGATGTCGAAGCTCAAGAAAATGGTTGGTTTATTGCTATGAATAACGATCAACCAAACCTCTTAATCGCGATGATGATTGAACACGTAAAAGGAAGGGATGGCAGTCATTATGTTGTTCCTAAAGTAAAACAATTATTTCTACCATAAAAAAGCTACCAATTCGGTAGCTTTTTGCTATGTTACAACCTCTTTTACCGTTTTTAACACTTTTAAATAATGTAAATCGTTCTGATAATCTTTTGTTAACATATATCTTCTCGGTATATAGTAAGTCTTTAATTGTGTAATCATATCATCAGATTGAAACCAGTCATTGCCGTGAATAAAAGTATGCGCAAAATCAGGCCAAACATCCCTTAAATAGGGACTGTATATTAATTCTTTTCCACCACGATTTGCTGTAAAAACGTCTGGCCAAATATCCAGTCTAGAACCAGTGTGAGGTGTTCGGTTTGCAAAGGTATGAGCACCGTTATAAATCTTATGAAATAGAATACCGTATAATTTTTTTCCGGTTTCAATACGATTAAACACGTTATTAAATTCTTGCACCGTGACACCAGCAAGCTTTATTTTTTTACCATGAATCGGGAATAACACATCGGTAAAACCTAGTCGCTCTTGTGCTTGAAACAAAATAGTTTGTAAAACTTCTTCCTTATATTTTTCCTCCGTCATAATTCGTGATTGAATATAATTTTGTTCATTAATGATTAGAGCCACAGTTAAAAGGGGTGAATTCTGAGTCTTCCAGAAGTAGTTCCAAATAGGTACCATAAATGTAGACACATTAAAATATGAAAGCAAGTGAAAATAATTCTTATTGTATTTTTTACTAAAGTGATAAAGAAGTAATTGTGGATAGGCGTCCTGAAAGATTAATGCATTGGCTTTTTCTAAGAACTCAAAAAAGATCTTGGTCTTGTTTTTTGGTAAAAACGGTTGAATTAACGACCCTTTTAAATCAGTCATATTCCAACCACCATTCCTTGAAACCATATGGGCCAAAAAAGACCAATGAATCTCAGGATGATCATGATAATATTGAAGATATGCTTCTGTTCGTGTGAGATTATTTCTGTTAAAAGCTGTTGTTTCTTTCTTTATCTTTATAATAATTTGTAATTCATCTTCCTTTAGGTTTTTGGGTTCATTAGTTGTAACGGAAAGAAGTTCTGATTTCAAGGTAATAAACTCTGAATTCTTCATGGTGGTTACTTCTTTATCTCTGGTCAGTGAAATGGGGAGCAGTGAAGTTAAAATATTTTTAAGTAGCTGCATCTACTTTCCTCCTCATTAACAAACTATGAGGAAATAGCGAGTGAGTGTATATTTCACAAAGAAAATTAAAATTTTGACTATTTTGACAAAAGTTTTGTATTTAACTGACGTTTTTTGACATTTTTCTCAGTTTATGTTTTGTACAATAGTACAAAAGCATGTCCTGGGGTGAAGATAAATGAGCCATCCATTGACAATTTCACCAAGTAAAAAAAACAAAATAGTGCAATGTTATGATATTACCTTAATGCAAACTCCTCGCATAGGTCAGAAAAAGGGGTATAGGTCTGTCTATCGTTTAGATGTTTATGCAGAGAGTCATGACGAGGCAATGTATGAAGTTTTTAGGTTATTTAATGTAAAAGAAATGATGCCTAAACAAACGGAAGCACGTTTTATAAGAACATGGGATATTTTGTATTTTGATGAAGGGCTAGAGGGTATGACCTATTATCAGCTCCAACCTGGTGGATGGAAAAAAATTGGTCGGGTTCATGTGAGGTGAGTAGAAAACAAGAAAAAAGATCTTCTTTTTTCTTGTTTTCTTTTTATTAGTCTATTTTAACCTTTAATTAAGAGTTTTTTCTTTCCCTAGCTGAGTTCTCTTTTCCGTGTGCTTCATCCTCAGCAATAATACCTTCTGGTGGTATATGATTATTTTTCTTTGGTTGATTAATGCGGTTTCGATGTTTTTTACCCATTGAAAGTCCCTCCTTCTTCTAATCATTATTATTCTTACTTATATCCGTTAAGAAAATAGATGGTAAAAACTGTACTTATTATTCATGCAGAATCGTGTAATGTTTAAGTGATATGTTACAAATGATAGTAGGTAAAAAAGGGTGAAAAGCATGCCAGAATTACCAGAAATGGAAAATTACCGCAGACTTCTCAGTAAGCAAGTACAGCATAAACCAATTGTTAATGTAACAATCAATCGTGAAAAATCAATCAACGTCGGGGTTGTTGAATTTCAAAACAAAGTAATCGGACAGACCATTAGTAAGATTGAGCGTAGGGGGAAGCATTTAATATTTAATCTACAAAACGACTACCGTTTACTTCTGCATTTAATGTTAGGTGGGACCATGTACGTAGGTTCAGAGGTAGATCAACCGAAGCGAACAAAACAAGTAATCATTGATTTCCCGAATAGTGAGCTGTTTTTTATCGGGTTACGTTTAGGTTACCTTCATTTACTGACAAAAGAAGAAGTGGAACAAGAATTTAAGGATCTGGGACCTGAGCCGTTAGACGAACAATTTAGTCTTGAGGTGTTTAAAGAGTTAATTGGTAATAAAAAAGGAAAATTAAAAACAACACTCGTGGATCAGAAGTTTATAGCTGGCATTGGGAACTGTTACTCAGATGAAATTTGTTACCATGCACAGATTCTCCCGATGAGAAAATGGAACGAACTAGACGATAAGGAAGTTCGACAACTCTTCTCTAGCATCAAGTTTGTCTTAAATCGGGCACTTGAACTTGGTGGCTATATGGAGATGCCACTTTATAGGATGGATCAGTTGACAGGAGGATATAATGAAAACTGTTTTGTCTATGACCGAGAAGGTGAAACATGTAGTCGGTGCGGAACAAACATCATCAAGATTGAACTTTCTTCTAGAAAGTGTTTCTATTGTCCAGGATGTCAACTATAGAAACCTTAACACAAAAAAGGATACTTCTTAGTATCCTTAGTAAGTTATGTATGGAAAATTATTGTCATGAAGCAGTATCTTCAGCCGACATTCTTCTTACTTCATTTCGTAGAGAATCATTTGAGTCTAAAATTAACGAACCATCTCTTATTAATCCTTTAAATTGATCGATTGGGAAAGCCCCTCTAGCTTTAGCTTGATCCATTTCAATTTTGACTGTTTTTTCATTTAGTTGGATAATGCGTAATGTTTGTGCTTTACTAAAATTAGGGATAAACTTTTCAGTAATAGAGAAAATCATATCTTCTTGTAATTCCAATATTCTCACCCTTTGTTAAGATTTACTAATATCGTTTCCTTGTATGAGAAAATACATACATCAAATATGGAGGCTTGAAATGGAACCAATCATAAAAGAAAAAGTTCAACAATCACTAGATTTATTCTCGGGAAAAGACGTTTATTTACACTTAGAAACAACTAACGGAGCTTATGCAAGCCATTTACATGAGAAAATGGTGGTAGGTGCTTATATTCGAAATGGAAAGATACATATTGAGCATGGCAAAATGACGGGGGAAGGTCCATACAGGATTGGATTAAAGATGGCCATAGGATGGGTATATGCTGAAGGATTAACAGATTGGGAAATAGACCCACATGGAAGATTATTAGTCGCTGGTCATGATGCAGACGGGAAGCTTGCCGTTGCATTTCAACTTAGCTTGACACCATTTGAATAAGGAGTGAGAACAGTGAAGGAGCAAATTTTAGTTGTATTACCTCATCCAGATGATGAAGCATTTGGTGCAGCAGGAGTAATCTCTCTTTATACAAAAAGAGGAGTGCCCGTCACATATGCGTGCGCTACCTTAGGTGAAATGGGAAGAAATATGGGGGTTCCTCCATTTGCTAACCGTGAGACTTTGCCTCAAATAAGAAAAATAGAACTAGAAGAAGCTTGTAAAGCGATGGGAATTCAAGATTTGCGCTTATTAGGGTACAGGGATAAAACCCTTGAATTTGAAAAACCAGAAGATGTGGCAGATACAATTCATGCAATACTAGTGGAGCTAGAACCTAGCCTTGTTATTACTCATTATCCTGGTTATGCAGTTCATCCAGATCACGATGCATGTGGTGCCGCTACGATTCTTGCTGTATCCCGTTTACCAAAGGAAAAAAGACCAACAGTTTACGGAATGGCCTTCTCAAAGGACTGCCGTGAAAAATTAGGTGAACCTGATGTTACGATTAATATTGAAGAAGTTGCTACTCAAAAAATAGAAGCGTTAGCCGCACACAAGAGCCAAACAACTCAAATGATGAGCGGTATCCAAGAAAAGCTTAAGGCTGGGGATCCTGATACAAAGCGTTGGTTTTCACAAGAAGTATTCTGGACGTATCATTTCAATGACTAAATCTAGCGAAGAACTTTTTCAAGTATTTAAGCAGTTATGGTCAAATAGAGTATTTGAGGATCATGAGGACGTACTTGCCGTTATGAAGAGAACCATTCAAACAGATTTAAAAGATGAGCTTTCCCATCCCAGAGTACGCTCAACACCACATAAAAAATTTTCGTTAGCTATTAAACGAATCACTCAAACAAATCTTTCGGCAGAAGATCAACTTCAAATTATATCCTTATATTTAGAAGAGTTAGAACATCTATAAATCCGTCCTAGGACGGATTTTTTTCTTTTTTAATTTTGTTTAAAAAATATTAATAGAAAATAGTTATTATGCTTGAAAAACTCTATGTAAAAAGGTTACTTTAGAGATATATATAAACTAGGTAGAGAAAGAGCAGGCGCACTCATGAAAAAATATTTGGTTATACTTTTACTTCTCGCATTAGTCATATATTTATTACCGAAAAGTATTCCTATTTTATTGGCATTGCTTACTGCCATTTTCTTTGAGCCATTGGTGATATATTTACAAAAACAATGGGGCATGAAGAGGCTTGTTGCGGTAATTATTGTTTTTCTGTTTTTTCTTTCCGGTACAGGATTCCTAAGTTATCTAGTGCTAGCAAAGCTTATTGAACAGTTCCTCTTTTTCTCTAAGAATCTTCCTTTCTTACTGGCAAAATTAAATATTCTTATGGCGATGTATATGAACCAGTGGGAAGTTTTTTCCGCTACAGTGCCAAAAGATGTTATTTATAGTATAGAAGGAAGCTTTCGTTCATTAGAAGATTCGATTTTAAATGCTACTTCTAGCTTAACGCAATCCATTCTGGTGTTTATTACGACAATACCTCAATTACTCATTGAAGTATTAGTTTACTTAATTGCTTTTTTCCTGTTCAGCTTAGAATTAAGAAAAATGAAGGTGCAAGTAATCTCTTTCTTCTCACATGAAACCCGCGATAAGTTTTTACTTATGTATCATCAATTAAATAGAGCTGGAATTGGGTTTTTAAAGGCGCAGCTTTTGTTTAGTGTATTAACCTTTGTGTTGGCTTATGGTGGTTTACTTTTATTGAAAGTGGAATATCCAATACTGTTATCCATTGTAATTGTTTTTGTTGATATTTTACCTGTATTAGGTACAGGGTCCGTGTTGGTCCCATATGCTGTGTATTGCTTGATAACGAATCAACAGGATACTGGAATTGGATTATTAATATTATTTGTAGTGATCACGGTAGTTCGTCGTGTCATTGAACCGAAAGTTTATTCTTCAAACATGGGGATTAGTCCAATAGCATCACTTATAAGCATGTATCTAGGTTTTCAGGTGCTTGGTTTCTTGGGGCTAATATTAGGTCCTGTTGTTGTTATCATCTTTGACACGCTAAAAAAAGCAGGGATTATCAAATTTCATTTCAAATTATAAACGCTCATTTGAGCGTTTTTTTATTTTGAATGGACCGAAAGAGTGAGGATGCTACTTACTCACTTTAATAGCCTCGGGCAACTTTAGGATAGATTTAAACATGATAGTAAACCATACTAAAGAGGATATTTCTAATAAAGAGGTTGTAAGCCCAATGGTTTCTATTTTTAGCTTGTTTTTATTGCTCTCCATATTACTTATAGTTAGTACTAAGTACCTTACCAAGAGATTTGACAGTTTTGAGGTATTTATTCTATTCATGTTTACTTCCTATAATTGCCAAAACTTTTTTTATTTGCTCTCATCACCTTATCAACGTTTAAGAGTTGTAGAAGAGCATCTTCCATTTTGGTCCGTTAGACTTCAATATGGCATTATATTCCCTATCCTTTTATTGTGGGTCATGTATGCTTTACGAACTGAAATAAAGCTTTCTCTCAAAATTACAGTATGTTTTTCTTGGGTAGCAGGTGGAGTTTTAATTGAAAAGATATTACTTCTCTTAGGTGTTCTTGTGTCGAATAGTGAGAGTTGGTACCCTTCAATTGATTTTGTCTTAGCCATGATTGTTCTTGTTATTAGTATAACCTTCATGGAAATTTTACGTCCGCTATTAAAGAAAGAAAAGGTGCTTACAGATGATGGAGATATATGAAAAAGTGATTAAGCCGATCCTACCTAAAAAATTTGATGAAAACGAATGGTTTACAATATTTATTACCTTACTAGTTATAGCCTGTGTCTATTATATTACAATGAAAAGTAGAGCTCTTCTTTGGTCACAAATTATCTGTGTCTACCTATTAAACTTACAGTTGACAACATTGGGGGACTATTTTCTAGCAATGCCTCCATATGACTTCTATGACACAATAGATCTCAATAGTGGAGAGTTGTTCGATATATTTCTTCAAAATATTGTCTATCCTGGGACAATACTTTGCTTTATCCATTTCTATAAAAAAAATTCTTCCAATAAAGTGGTTTTTATATTACTAAGTGCCCTAACTTTATTCGTGCTTGAAGTTATAGCCGTATATATTTTTCATCTATACACCTATAATAATTGGAAATTATATTATTCATTCTTTTTCTATCTTTTAGTCATGATCATTAATCTACTGTATTACGAAAAGCTAACCAAGTTTATCGAAAAGAGATTGAATGTATTAAATCACGATCCTCATTTATAGGTCTCTATCGTGACTTAATTATTTAAGTAAGCGGCTCGAAATCTTTGTTACATACTATTAATAATTGTCATTTTCTTCTTCCTAATTAAAGTTGTCAATATGTATATTCATGTAATTATACCCAGTACTGGTTATGATAGGCAGAAAAACTGTTTTCGTATACGTCCCAATCATTCTTCTGAAACACAATGCACATAAGGTGTGACTAATGTAAAAAAACACAATAAAAGTGTGCGAAAACAGCTATAATGAAAGAATAATAATATTGTGGAATTTACGCTTTTCCCTAAAAATATGCAGGTCTATTTTTAAACAGATGGAAAAATAGACCAAAATTATTACAAAAATCCTCGTGCTATGATGAATGCGTAAGAACAAGCAACAGCAAATGAGGAGGAATTCTGATGAAAAAGACAGTGTTATCTTTAGTAGTAGCGGGGTCAGTACTAGTGGCAAGTCCAATTTTAGGTGCTGCACAGCATAACGGACAAGAACAAGTCACCGTACAATCTCGATATGAGGTTTCCGTATCAAATTGGAATGAGCTCATTCAAAGAATGCTTAAACAGTATTATGCAAATCAATCAACTGTAACACAATCAAAGCAAAATGCTACTCAACAAGTACCAATTCAAACAGAACAAACAAAGGTGGAACAACAACCGACTAATCAAACAAGTAAGCCTTCACCAACACAACAGGCTAAACCAACTACAAAGCAAGTCGCGACCTATACAATTAGTCAGTTTGAACAACAAGTGGTTGATTTAACTAATCAAGAACGTGCTAAGTATGGGCTAAAACCTTTATCAATAGATTCAGAGCTTAGTAAGGTTGCAAGGAAAAAGTCTTCTGATATGCAACAAAAAGGTTACTTTTCTCATAATAGTCCAACGTATGGTTCACCTTTTGATATGATGAAGCAATTCGGCATTCAGTACCGAGCGGCTGGTGAAAATATTGCCAAGGGTCAACGTTCTCCCCAGGAAGTTGTACAAGCTTGGATGAACAGTGAGGGACACCGAAAAAATATACTGAGTCAAAACTTTACTCATATTGGTGTAGGACATGTAGAAGGAAATTACTGGACACAGTTGTTTATTGGGAAATAACCACAAATGGTTGAGAAAAGAGTGCTCTTTAATGAGTACTCTTTTTCTTCGGGATATACATTAGTAAACTAATAACTTCACCATCCTACATACGAAATCATTACTATTCCATTTTATTTCCTTATATAATGAGGGTAGACATAAAAAAAGGCTCTTTCCTAAAGATAAATACGTCATTTTATTGCACTGAATAAGCTTAACTTCAGATAAGTAGTCTATAAAGCAACAAAGTGTTAGAAAAGAACCTAACAAAATAATTCCATAAGTGAGGTATATATATGAGTAAAAGAATTGTGTTTACTGGTGGTGGTTCCGCGGGGCATGTCACCTTAAATTTAGCGCTAATTCCATACTTTAAAAAGGAAGGATGGGAAATTAGTTACATAGGTTCTGAAAACGGCATTGAAAGAGAGTTAATTTCTAAAGTTGAGGGAGTAACCTATTATCCTATTGCCACGGGAAAGTTAAGAAGATATTTTGATTTGAAAAATCTAAAAGATCCTTTTAACGTATTAAAAGGAACTTATCAAGCTCACCGTCTTATGAAAAAGTTAAGGCCCTCTATTATTTTTTCAAAAGGAGGATTCGTGTCAGTACCCGTTATTTTGGCAGGGAAACTAAACAAAGTATCCTCGATCATTCACGAGTCTGATGTCACTCCTGGTCTTGCGAATAAAATAGCTATTCCTTTTGCAACAAAGGTTTGTGTAACCTTTAAGGATACAGCACACTATATTAAAGATCGTCACAAAGTGGTACATACTGGTGCCATTGTTAGAAAAGAAATCCGGGAAGGAGATAAAGAGAAAGGGCGTAAGCTTTATCATTTTCACCCCAATAAACCTGTTCTGTTAATTATGGGGGGGAGCTTAGGGTCAAAGAAGATTAATGAGATAATTAGAAACAGCCTATCAGAATTGTTAGCGTTATTTCAAGTTGTTCATATATGTGGCAAGGGAAACGTTAAACATTCGTTACATCAAACTGGATATAAACAGGTAGAATATGTAACAGATGAACTACCTGATGTGTTAGCGATGACTGACATAGTTGTCTCGAGGGCTGGATCTAATTCAATATTTGAATTTCTAGCCTTAAAAAAGCCAATGATTTTAATTCCTCTTACAAAGGAACAAAGTAGAGGCGATCAAATCATTAATGCTGAATCCTTCCGAAAAGAAGGTTATGCAGAGGTTCTACAGGAAGATACATTATCTAAGGAAAAATTAGTTCAAACGTTGACAGATGTGTGGAAGAAAAAAGAAGATTACTTACTGAATATGAACAAATATGAAGGAGACTTTTCGACTGACTCAATAATTTCGTTAATAAAAGAGGTCTCTGAATAGACAGAACTGTGAAGAAACGGTGATGATATGAGAGAAGCTATCCTAATGGACCTAAAAGCTATGGAACTAGAGAACGGGTTCCAAATTATTTATGCATGTGAGGCCGGAAGTCGTATATGGGGCACCCATTCTCATGAAAGTGATTTTGATGTTAGGTTTCTATACCACTATTCATTGGATAAATATTTAGAATTAGATCAGCCGAAGGATACCTTTGAACAATCCTACCACCAGGTTGAGTATGTGGGTTGGGAGCTGGGCAAGGGTCTGAGGTTATTAAGGAAACAAAACCCCTCCATACTAGAATGGATTCATAGTCCTCAGATTTACGTAAATAAAAATAATAGTAAAGAAGATCTAGCCTATTTGCATAAAAGGTTTTTTCATATAAAACCGTTGCTCTATCACTATTACAAGATGGCGGAAGGCAATTATCATTCTTTATGTAAAGGATCTAATCATTCTATAAAGCTACAACTAAATATTATTAGACCTATTTTAGTTTGCCAATGGTTGTTAGAAACAGAGCAATTCCCTCCACTGTCTATCAAGACCTTATTATCTTGCAACTTGCAAGATGAAATTAGACATAAGATCATAAATATGATAATGAATAAAAAACAAGGTCAGTTGAATGTCAACCACCCGGACTCAACCTTACAGGACTGGATGTTAGAGCAACTCAATCAATTGAGTGAAGACATCCAAACAATAGATCCATCACCCTCTTATTCTAATCGAGACTTTACATCAGAAATGAATACCTTATATCAGTCTTTCTTAATGAATAAATATAGGGAGTAAGGCCTTTGTTAAGGGGGGGTACTATGAAGCTATTTATAATAAGTGTAAAGTTACTTCTTTTCAGTTTGTTCCTTTCAGGATGTACTTCTGAAGATCTGGAATTACTACAAAACGAAAGAAATCAGTTGGAAAGAAGAGTTCAAGTGTTAGAACAAGAGGTTGCCGAGCTCAGCAAAAACACACAAAAATTAGCTAACTTGAATGGAACTCTCACTCTTTCCTATTTAGAGAAAAGAGAAACTTATCGGTTTATCCCAGATGAGATTGTACTCCAATTAATACCTCATAATGACTCTATTGCCATTAATAAGGTTAATAAAGGGACTGTTGTAGAAGTCTTTGATTACGTTGATGTTAATGGGGAAATTTGGTTATATGCAGGGATTCCAGTTTTTGATAATCCAGTCAATATGAAAGGGTGGATCAAAGAATCTGACACACAGCTTTACTCCTTAGAAAAGCAGGCGATGGTGATCCAGCCTGTCGTTATTAAAAAAGGCACTTCAGTGTATAAAGTAGAAATTTCTAATCAATCGGAAGCTGTGGAACCTTTTCTGTTGGAGGATGAACAAATTTGCTTTGTCTCCGACCGTCAAGGAGAACATGTGGCATTGGGCTGTGCAGATGATTCTTCCTATATTGTGCATAAACATGAAATCGTTTACCCAGATGTTAAATAAGTCCATCAGAGCACACCTGACTCTTCAATATAGAAAAGTACAGGTGTGCTTTTTATACATGAAATAGAGGATTCTTGTAAATTATAACTTCATAAACAAGGGGGGTTTTTATGTTCGCCGGCTGTCACGTTAGCATAAGAGAAGGGTATCTTGGTGCTGCTAAGGTTGCCTATCAATTAGGTGCCAATGCATTTCAATATTTCCCTAAAAATCCACGGAGCTTGTCGATTAAAGATTATAATCAGCAGGATGCTCAGTTATGTAAGCAATTTTGTAAAGAATACAACATTGTGTCTGTTGCACATACTCCTTATCCAACTAGCTTAACCCCTTCTGAAGAGAAAAGAGAGTTAACTGTTACATCCCTGCTAAATGATTTATCTATTGCTGAAGCATGCGGTTCCATTGGAGTTGTTGTTCACTTTGGTTCTCAAATTGATCCAAACGATCCGTTAAAGGCATATCAGTTAATGATAAGTGTCCTAAATGAGGTACTTAAACAGTGGGATGGTCAAACCTTGCTTTTAATTGAAAATATAGCAGGAAAACCAGGGTCAATGGGGACCACCATTGAGGAATTAGTTCAAATCCGAAATCTTACCGACTACTCTGAAAAAATTGGATTCTGTTTTGATACATGTCATGCTTTTGCAAGTGGAGTATGGGATGGAGACATTCACCAAGCATTTATTGAGAAGGGTTTAGAACATGATTATTTCTCCAATGTCAAAGCCATACACTTAAATAACTCTAAGTACGGTCTCAATTCTGGAAAGGACCGACATGCTGGGATCATGGCAGGTAAAATTAAATCCGAAGCGCTTAAGAACTTGGTTCGTGCCGATGAGGTAAAAGATTTACCATTTATATTAGAAACACCAACAGAGGATCACGGTCAGGAAATTAAGGATATTCGAAGTTTCCAACAAGAGTAAACCAATAAAAAAAGCTATTTCAATAGTGAAATAGCAAAACTTGAAACCCATAAAAACTCCAAAAACCAGATCCCTACACTGTAGTACAGAGGTCGGTCCTTTAAATGGAGAAAGTTGCTCTTTTCTAACAATTATAACGGTTTGATCTATTAGTTTGAAAAGCAACAAAATTCTAGCCTAACTAAACTGCTTTTGATAATTTAGTTGCATACTTTCTTTGGATGAATCGCAATCTGATAAACAGTAATATGGCTCCTGCTGTTAATCCAGAGCTTAATCCTATCCAATACCCGAAGGCAGCAAAGTTCGTGAACGTTGCTAAGACATACCCAGATGGAAGTCCGATAACCCAGAACGAAATAAGAGAAAGGACCAAGGTGGTATTGACATCCTTATAACCTCTCAGGGCACCTTGAATAGGGGCGCCGATTGCGTCTGATAATTGAAAGAAAATCGCATATATAAGAAAGTGCTTAGCCAAATTTATTACTTCCGGATCATTACTATACATTGCTGCAATCGAATCATTAAATAAAACTAAGATAATACCTGTCAGTATTGAAAATCCAATGGCAAGGCCAATCCCCATATAACTGAATTGTTTGGCATCCCCTGTTCGTTTAGCTCCAATTTCATATCCGACACAAATCGTTAGTCCCATTGAAATGCTTAATGGGATCATATAAAGAAAAGAAGCGAAGTTTAACGCGATTTGGTGGGCAGCAATCGTAATCGTATCATAATTACTCATAAGTAATGTTACAGCTGAGAAGATACTCGTCTCAAAGAAAATAGAAAAGCCTATAGGCACTCCAATAAGTAATATTTCCTTCCATTTCGCAAAAGATATTTTGTAAAAAGTCCTGAAAATTTGATACTCCACAAACGGTGATCTCTTTGCAATCATCCAGATGGCAATTCCAAAAATACACCAATACGTAATAGCAGAAGCATATCCTGCTCCTACTCCACCAAGGCGAGGAAATCCAAATTTGCCGAAAATTAATATGTAATTAAAGATCGCATTAATAGGTAGTGAGGTTAACGTAATAAACATGGTCATTTTCGTTTGACCTAGGGCATCCATAAATGAGCGGAGCACCGAGTACATAAATAATGGAATCATACCGATAGAAAGACCAATTAAATAATGAAAAGCAACTCTACTAACTTCAGGGTCAAGCTTCATTCCGTGCAATATAGGCTTTAATACAATGGCTCCAACCAAGAAAATAATAAACGGAATGATTATTGATAAATATAGACCTTGTACAATGGTATTAGGGACTTCTTTTCCCTTTTTTCCACCAATTAATTGAGCAACAATGGGGGTAATGGCTAGTAAAATTCCGCTTAAACCGGTATAAATTGGCACCCATAAACTCGAACCAATTGCTACTCCGGCTACATCAGAAGAACCAGCTCGTCCAGACATCATCACATCAAGGAAATTCATGGCAAAGAGTCCAAGTTGTGTAATTAAGATTGGATACACAATCTTGCTAAATAATAAGGATTTATCTCTTAAACTGTTAGTCTGGTACATAGTCGCTCCTTCATTCATTCTTCTCAAATAAATTGAATTATAACATAAAACATGTAGTTGAATAAACTTTCGTGTGGCGAAATAATTTTCGAGGTGTTATATTTAATATGGAAGAAAGTTTACAGGAACGGGGAAAGAATAATGTGGAAAAACAGAAATGTTTGGATATTACTCATAGGGGAATTTATAGCAGGTATCGGATTGTGGACGGGAATTATCGGAAATCTTGAGTTTATGCAAATGCATGTACCATCTGATTTCATGAAGTCCCTTATTTTATTTACAGGCCTGCTTGCAGGGGTAATAGTTGGACCCTTAGCAGGTAGAGTAATAGATTCATCAAATAAAAAGAAGGTACTCATATACTCGGGCTTTGGTAGAATGATTAGTGTTTTATTTATGTTTTTAGCGATTCATTATGAGTCTATTTGGTGGATGGTTTGCTTTATGATCGCGATCCAACTCTCTGCGGCTTTTTATTTTCCTACCATTCAAGCATTAGTTCCAATTGTTGTGGCAGAAAAAGACCTCCTGCAGATGAACGGTGCACATATGAATGTAACGACTATATCTAGAATTATTGGTACAGCACTTGCAGGTGCAATGCTTGTAGTGATAAGTCTTTATTCATTATACTTGGCTTCATTTATCGCATATGGGTTATTACTATTATCTACGTTTTGGCTAAAGGTTGATGAAGAAAACACAGAAAGCGACAAGAATAAAAAGAACAAAAAAGCTGCCAGCTTTAAAGAAGTAGTTCCTATCTTAAAGGGCACACCAATAGCTATGACTGCGTTAATTTTAACAGTCATACCTATGCTATTTCTAGGTGGATTTAACCTAATGGTCATTGAAATTAGTGAATTGCAAAACGATTCCACGATAAAAGGGTTAATCTATACGGCAGAGGGGATCAGCTTTATGCTGGGAGCTTTTTTAGTAAAGAGAGTCACGGAAAAGTTTAATCCTGTTACACTCATGTTTATTTTTACGACGCTTGTTGCGTTTACTCAGCTGTCGCTCTATTTTGCAGATAGTAAATTGCTATCATTAATTTCATTTGGTGTATTTGGCTTTGCTCTTGGATTTTTCTTTCCAATTGCATCGACCATTTTCCAAACAAAAATTCCAAAGGAATTTCATGGACGTTTCTTCTCCTTTAGAAACATGTTAGACCGAGTGATGTTCCAAGTTGTTCTCCTTGCGACTGGATTATTCCTTGATACGATCGGGTTCCATTACATGGTATTAGTATTTGGTACACTTTCCTTAGGATTAATTGCTTATTTCTCTATAAAACATTCCAAATCAGTAGTTAGTGAACCTAGATTAAAGGAACAACAATTATAAACATGCTCGTTTCCCCTAATTAATTTAGGGGATTTTTTTATCTCAGAATTAAAGAGTTATACCCTAAAATGATAACCATTTCTTATTTGTTAAATGGTGTGGTATATGAAATAATGGGAAAGACAAGATTATTTATTGGAGTGTTTATTATTGAAATACATCATCTTTCTGCTAGGTTTAGGAGCTGTTCTATTTTTCTTCTTCGCTTCAAGCAGTGACAATACAAATCAACCTCAAAGACAAGACATAAATATAGAAAATGAAAAGAGTATGGAAGCTTCTGGTATACCATTCAGTGAACATATCTTTTTTCAGCCTTTACAAGAACCGATTTTCCACTTACATGGGTTAGGTTATCCCAATAACCAAGGTGCATTATTTCTTGCCACTCATCACGGTTTAAAGGTTTTTTATAACGGACAATGGTTAGAAACTCGGGGGAATAACCATGATTACATGGGTTTCCAAGCTACAGCTGATGGCTTTTATACAAGTGGTCACCCAGAGGAAGGAACCGAACTTGCGAATCCGATAGGACTCATGAAAAGTGAGGATCTAGGAGAAACCTTAGAAAAGGTAAGCTTCTACGGAGAATCAGACTTTCATCACTTATCAGCGGGATACTTCACGCAAAGTATTTATGTTGTAAACACGGTTCCTAATAGTCAGATTGAAACGGGATTATATTATTCAACTGACGGTGGTACTAGTTGGGAAAATAGTCGGCTAGAGGGTCTTCCGCTAACTTCAGCTCACTCTATCGCAACACACCCCAGATTGGCAAAAACAGTAGGGATCTCAACGCCAGAAGGGCTTTATCTCTCTCATAACAAGGGGAACTCTTTTTCACTAGTATCAGAAGAGATTCCGGTAGGGGCTGTATTCATTAAAGAAGAGTCTATACTGTATGTTGTAGAGGATGGAAACAATCGCATGCTTTTAGAGCAACCATTAGAATCTGATGATACTAAAGAGATACCTCTACCCTCATTAAAAGAGGATGAATCCATTCTTTATTTAGCCGTAAGTCCAATTAATGAAGAAGAGATTAGCTTTTCTACTGATAAAGGGAATGTTTGGACGACAACTAATTACGGTAATAGCTGGTCAAATATTTTAGTTGAAGGAAATGTACCATAGAAGCTCTCAGGGCGAGGGTTTCTTTTTTTATTTTTGGCTCTGTTAAAATTCAGTGTTGATTTTCGTTTCGGGACACTCGCTTACCGCGGGCGGGTTCTGGAGCCTCCTCGGCGCTTCTCGCCTGTGGGGTCTCCCTTACCACGCTCTCCCGCAGGAGTCTCGCATCCCTTCACTTCAATCAACAGTGCAAAAATCAACAATATCCTTTAACACAGCCTTATTTTTAGTAGTTTTTTCCGAAGATATTTTTAGTTGGTCTAATCCATACTAAAAGTAATTCAGACAAGGAGGCGATCCTATGACAAAGCGTAACATTAAAACGAAATCTGGTCTTCAAAGTGCGAAGTCTATTACTAGTCCTGAATTCTCAAAAGAGTTAACAAACGATACCAATAAAGCTGTTGAGAAAACAAGACCTCAATAACATCTGACCGGGGAAATTCCGGTCTTTTTTTGTATAAGAAATTATAAGGTTTTTATTATGTACACCTTATTCCAGCCCAAAGCCCACGCCGTCAACAACCCCATAAGAAGAAAACTTTAAACGTGCATGAAGAAGACAGAATGATTTCAATTTCTCCATCATATGATGAAGCAGGAAGATGGAGGAGGGAATTAGATGACAGAAGGGATCAGGGAGAGTTATCTATCGGAGGAACTGTTGGAAAGATATGTATTACTTATTAAACAATCTAAAGCTGCTAAAGAAGAAATGGACAAGATAAAACAGGTGTTCCATTCTTATTTCGATGAGCAAACGGGAGTGAATTGCAAAGCAGAGGTTACAGTTGGTGATTACTTTATCCAACGTCAAATCCGTATATCTGAAAGTTATGATGAAGCAAGGACGGTTCAATATCTTGAAGAAGAAAATTTAAAAGAATGTATACAGCTTGTCAAAAGACCGGATGAACAAAAGATAGATGCCGCTATTCAGTTAGGCTTACTGAATGACAAGAAAATAAATGAGTTAAAAGTAAGTAAATCTACCCAGGCAATATCTGTAAAAAAAATAAAATAGTCTAGTTGTCCTATCTTATTATATGGAACGTGTGTTCTGATTGTTGGTGTGATATACTATTTATACAACATTTTAGTTCTAAAAGGGCGGTCGGCTAACCCCAACATGAAAGGGGGTGATGCCTATGACAATTTTTGAAAGCTTGGTAATCATGCTTTCTTTTGCGTCATTAGTTGTTGCGATACTAAATTCTTCGAACAACAACAAAAAATAGACCTCCCTTATCCGTTAAAGAGGGTGAGGTCTATTCTTTAGAGTAATGGCCGATCCCATTTTGGACCGAATGTTGTAGACCGTAAGTGCAGCAACACTTATGGTCTTTTTTATTGTATTCTAATTATATGTAATCATAACATAAAATATCAATTTTGACACGAATTTTGAGTGCAGCTATTTCTTTTAAATTACTTAACTTTTGTGTATGATAAATTAATGAATAGATTTTTCAGGAGGATGAATATGATTCATTTAGATTGGAAAGAGAGAGAAACTGTAAAAAAGGTAAGATGCATACATACAAATGCTGAAAAATATATGGTGTCAAATGTATTAACAGTCGACAAGGTGTATGAAGTTAAGAATGAAACCGAAGAATTTTATTTTCTTGTAGATAACACAGGAACAGTTGGCGGTTTTTATAAAGATTATTTTGAGGATGTTCAATAAATCGAGAAGCTATTGACTATGTCAGTAGCTTTTTGTTGTTATTTGTTGAGCAACTTGGAACTAACTAGGGAGCATATGCCTTTTGCTTAAAAAAACTAGGAATTTATACAATTACATTGTTATTTCTCCAGTAAGAGTTTATCTTCTCCACTTTCCTAGCCTTAGTTTTTTATACTTAACCAACTGAGATTACCGGACAAATCGGTAGTCTTTCATGTGGTAAAGTGTTGTTACAATTGACTTTTTACACATTTTTTGGTATTATTATCATTCTGGTTTTAAATATTCTGTAAAAAGAGGGACGGCATGAAAACAGAATCTACTAAAGATAAAATATTGTCAAGAAGAACCTTTGCAATCATTTCCCACCCGGATGCAGGGAAAACAACTTTAACTGAACAGTTACTGTTGTTTGGTGGTGTCATTCGCGATGCGGGGACGGTTAAAGGGAAGAAAACAGGTAAATTTGCAACATCAGATTGGATGGAAATTGAAAAGCAACGTGGAATTTCAGTTACATCCAGTGTCATGCAATTTCAATATAAAAATAGAAACATTAACATATTAGATACACCTGGACATCAGGATTTTAGTGAGGACACTTATCGTACTTTAACGGCGGTTGATAGTGCAGTCATGGTCATTGATTCAACAAAAGGGATTGAGGACCAGACGATTAAGCTTTTCCAAGTTTGTCGTAAACGTGGAATACCGATCTTCACCTTTATGAATAAACTTGACCGTATTGGTAAGGATCCTCTTGAACTGTTGGCTGAGCTTGAAGAAGTTCTTGGAATTGAATCGTATCCAATGAACTGGCCAATTGGTATGGGGAAGGAATTCTTAGGAGTATATGATCGATTTTATAACCGAATTGAACAAGTTCGTGTAGAAGAGAAAGATAGATACATTGATCTTGATGAAGAGGGTAGAGCTCCTGAGTCAGCTGCAATTACACAGTCAGGTCTATATGACAAATGTTTAGAGGAAATTGAATTATTAAGCGAAGCGGGTAATGAATTCTCTGAGGAAAGAATTCTAAATGGTGAATTAACTCCTGTATTCTTTGGTAGTGGATTAACTAATTTTGGTGTCCAGACCTTCTTGGATACGTATGTCGAGCTAGCGCCTCCACCTCAACCACGTCATTCAACTGAGGGAGAAATCGAGCCCACAGAAGAAGCGTTTTCTGGGTTTATTTTTAAGATTCAAGCAAACATGAATCCAGCCCACCGTGATCGAATTGCCTTTTTACGAATTTGCTCAGGTAAATTTGAAAGAGGAATGAATGTCACCGTTGCAAGAACGGGCAAGCAGGTTAAACTATCTCAGTCTACTCAATTTATGGCAGATGACCGTCATACGGTTGATGAGGCTGTGGCAGGAGATATTATTGGGTTATATGATCCAGGAACGTATCAAATTGGTGATACATTAATTGGAGGAGGAAAGGCGCAATTTCAATATGATCGACTTCCTCAGTTTACACCAGAACTCTATATAAAAGTTACAGCGAAGAACGTTATGAAGCAAAAGCAATTCCAAAAAGGACTTACTCAACTTGTACAAGAAGGAGCCATCCAGCTCTTCCGTTCTTTACACTTAGAGGAATATATTTTGGGGGCTGTTGGTCAACTTCAGTTCGAAGTATTTGAGCACAGAATGAAAGGTGAATATAACGTAGATATTACGATCCAGCCGATGGGTTCAAAAATAGCAAGATGGGTGGAAGGAGAAGTCTCTGAAAATCTATCTAGCTCTAGAAGTTTATTAGTACGGGATCGCTATGAGAATAAGGCATTCTTATTTGAAAATGATTTTGCACTTAGATGGTTCCAAGAAAAGAATCCAGATGTAAAGCTCTATAACCCAATGGAGGTTTAACCAACCTTTCGTTTTCCATTCAAAATGCTGAAAGGAGATCGTTCATGTCCTTAACGGAACACCCGGATTATCAAAAAGAAGTTAAGCGTTTATTGTTTACAAGAAACTATATTGAATCAATAATCATTGCGACAGAATCCTCTAAAGAAAACTACCGTGAAAAGATTACTGAAGCATTTGAAGATCTTGATTGGATGGACAGCAGTCTAAATTACACCAACATCCTAACTAATGCTCAGTTCTTACAACGTTCTGCTGAAGAGGTGCGAAACTTAAAGAAAATTCGACCAAAACCGTATTTTGCGAGAATCAACTTTAAACATCAAGATCGACAAGATGAGGAAATTCTATATATAGGTAAAGCTTCTGTGTTTGACCGGGAAACTCAAGAGCCTATTATTGTAGACTGGAGATCTCCGATAGCAAATGTATATTATGATGGAAGACTGGGGCAAGTAGAATATTTGGCTGAAGGAGAAACATACGAAGGTTATCTTTCTTTAAAAAGGCAATATGAAATTGAGGAAGGTACACTTGTTAGTTACCGTGATGTTGATCTAACAACAAATGATGAATTGCTTCAAGATTCACTGGCGAAAAGCTCTGATAATCGCCTTAGCGAAATTGTTTCCACTATACAGGGTGAGCAAAATGAGATTATTCGGGCGGATTTAAACCGCCCGATTATTGTTCAAGGGGCAGCAGGAAGTGGAAAAACAACCATTGCTTTACATCGAATCTCTTACTTTATCTATACACTTGGCCAAGAGTTTGATCCTGAAAAAATGATGGTTATTGCACCTAACCGTTTATTTATTGATTATATTTCTGAGGTGCTACCTGAACTTGGGGTAGACCAAATTAGACAAACGACCTATATTGACTATGTGCAGCAATGTGTAGGTAAGAAAATTAAGGTCATTCCTCAAGAAAAGAAATTAGTAGCAATGGTACAGAGTGATAAAGAAACGGTAGAGAAGATAAAATGGATTTCTGAGTTTAAAGGATCTTTTCAATATCAAAAGATGCTGGATCAATATATGAACGATGTGAAAAGTAGTTTTTACCCAACTGCTGATTTTTCTGTTGAAAAATTTAGATTAATGACCGCCAAGAAACTTACTTATCTTTTTCAAAGGGAATATCATTATTTACCTTATTACAGAAGACTTGATAGAATCAAGCAAGTACTGCAAGGTGATGTGAGACGTAAGAAAAAGCAAATGCTGCACAAGGTTGAGTCCATATATGAACATAAACTAGATGTTGCATTATCGATAAAAAATCCATTAAAACGAAGAATAACGGTTTCTTCTTGTATGGATGAAAAAGAAGTGAGGCTTGTTCAATTAAATAAAGAAATTAGAACAGCTGTTACAAGTTTTATGAAACACTATCCTAAAAAAACGCTATTTGACTATTACCAAGAATTTTTTCAACCGGAGAATTTTTTAGCATTATCAAAAGGAATCTTATCAGACGAGCAAGCACTCGAATTCCTTGATTACCAAAGCCAATACTTACAAAAGAATACATATGAAATGGAAGATTTAGCTTCGTTATTATACTTGCAACATTATTTATATGGGGTTAATCCCGAATTAAAGGCCAAAAATATTGTAATTGATGAAGCTCAAGATTATAGTTATTTTCAATTCTCAGCGTTAAAAGCTTTATTAGGGACCGATATGTTTACGATTGTTGGTGACCTTGCTCAAGGAATTCATTCGTATCGTGGTATGACAGATTGGAATGAATTAGTAACGAAAGTTTTCCCGCGAGCTAACTATAAGTTATTGCAAAAAAGCTACCGAACAACAGTTGAAATTATGGAGGCTGCGAATGTTATTCTTGGTCTCATGCCAGAAAGTATTCCAAAGGTTGAACCGGTTGTTCGACATGGCCAAAAACCATTATTTATACAAGTTGTAGATAAACTTAGTATGGTAGAGTCAATAGTAGAGAAAATTAACGAACAGCTTCTAGAAAATAATAAAACCTTTGCGATCATAACGAAGTCCGAACGCGATGCGAAGGCACTTCATGTTGAGTTTAATAAGCGTGGTCAAGTAGAAACTAGTTTATTAGTTGGAATAGAGACAATGGAAACTAGTAAGGTCGTCATTGTTCCTTCCTATATTGCGAAGGGGTTAGAGTTTGATAGTGTTTTTGTGGTGAGTGTTGAAGATCCGTTTACAGAGACAGATGTTGATATTAAACTACTATATGTAGCAATGACAAGACCTTTACACCGTTTAACTCTGTTGGCAAAGGAAAAAAAGAATCTTTTAATAAATTGGATAGACAATGAGCTTATAGATAATGTAGTGTGAGTACAGTTCAATTATCCATTTTTGCAAAGAGAAACGAAATAAGTGGGAGGGAATACCTCCCACTTATTTATTATTCTTTTAATTGCATCAAACCCTTGCTTTGTTAGTCGGAGGTCTATATTTTAAGTTACATAATTTTGGGGGAATATGGAGTGTTAGATCTCTCAATAAACCGGAATAGTAGCAAGAAAAGTATGCAGACTACTCAGTAAGAATTAATTCTAATTCTTAATCGGAGCAGTGAGGTGGTGAAAAAGATGGCTGAAAATAAGAAAAACAAATCAAAACAGCATAATACTGCACTCCCTAAAGCTGATGTTGAGTTTGCAGAGGAAAGAGGAAATGGTTTTGAAAAGGTAGCGTTAAAAGCTTTAAGAGCTCAGAAGAAGTAACACAAAAAGGGACAGTTGATTTGTCCCTTTTAGCCATGTGATAGAATATGTTAAGTTACTTTACTACAATATAACCTATCATTGGTCCGTTATGATCTGCATCTGGATGAGCGGTGCAGATTAATCGATAAGTGCCTTCTTTTGAGAATTTTAATGTAAGAATGGTCTCTTTTCCCTTTTCAACTACACCTTTTGCGTTGGTCCCCTCGATGATAAAAGGATGTTCTTTTCCATTCACGCCAAGAATACTTAGTTTAATCTCTTCTTCTTTTGGTACAACAATGGTCCCTGGATCAAATCGATATGATTCAATCTCATTTCCTGAGTCATCTTCTGAAGAGAATTCCCCTGTTACCATATGAAAGGTATATAAATCATGAGTAGGAGATGTTTCCCCATCAACGGGTAATGCATTCGGCCTAAAAAACAGTAAACTGCACATGACTAACACGAAACATAACGCACTATAAATAATCCAAGAACGTTTAATAATGACAAATTTCATCCCTTGTCCTCCTTTCCATCTTTTATATATCTATGTGAGAGGAAAAGGGAATTGTCCTACTTTTTAAAGTATTCTACTTAAAAACTTATTTAGTCTTATCAGAAAGAGAAGTGTTTTTAAATTCCCAATACTGTACTTGAGGTAATCCGAGTAATTGCCAAGCTTCATGTACAAGAGAACCACCTACAAAGCAAACAAACTGCCAATCTATATGATTCATTCTTCTCGCCCCCCAATTTGGACTCTTTCCAGTATTAAAAGTGACAATCTATACAATAATGACCTTTACACTAAGATACAATTGACCTAAGTTGTACTATGTTAAATATTTCTTTACAAGTTATTTGAACGGGAGTATGATATCTGACAGAAACTTAATAATTTAAAGAATTGAGATGCTGTATGAAGAATAACAAGTATATAAAATTGAATCCTTCTCAACTACTTGTTTTAGTTTTCGGCGTATTTATTATTCTGGGTACGATTTTACTGAAACTACCGATTTCCACACATACCTCCATTACATGGCTAGATGCTTTATTTACTTCCACTTCTGCTATGACGGTTACGGGTTTAGTGGTGTTTGATACGGGGACAGTTTACACAACTTTTGGTGAAGTGGTTATATTATGTCTCATTCAAACAGGTGGCTTAGGAATTATGTCATTTGCTGTCCTCATCTTTATTGTGTTAGGTAGGAAAATCGGTATGAAGGAAAGACTTCTAGTGCAACAGGCTCTTAATCAAACCTCATTGGGTGGAGTCGTTAATCTGGTAAAGTACTTATTCATCTTTTCTTTTTCGATTGAATTAATCGCCATGATGCTTTTATCTTTTAGATGGGTTCCTGAATACGGTTGGGGAAAGGGGTTATATTACAGCCTTTTCCATTCTGTTTCAGCGTTCAATAACGCTGGATTTGGATTATGGCCCGATAACTTAATAGGTTACGTAGGGGATCCTGTCGTTAATATCGTCATTTCCCTACTATTTATAATTGGTGGAATTGGGTTTACTGTCTTATTAGATTTTAAAAGTAAGAGAAGCTTAAAGCGGTTAAGTCTTCATACAAAACTTATGGTTTGGGGTACTTTATGTATTAATGTATTCGCTATGCTTGCCATTTTCCTTATCGAGTATGGAAATCCTCATACATTTGGATTACTTTCCTTTGGAGAAAAAATCTGGGCATCTTATTTTCAAGCGGTTGCCCCAAGAACAGCGGGGTTTAATACAGTGGATTTGGCAGCGTTAAAAGAGCCGACAATCTTATTAATCATTATTCTAATGTTCATCGGAGCAGGAAGTGCTTCTACTGGTGGGGGAATTAAACTAACAACCTTTATTCTAATTATTTTTAGTGTTCTCTCATTTATAAGGGGACGAGAAGATCTTGTTATTGGTAGAAGAACAATTAAGGAGCGCTTAATTGTAAAATCACTTGCTATTACAGTGGTATCACTGTTATTTGTGGTGGTAGGAATATTTATTTTAAGTATTACCGAAAAGGCTCCTCTATTGTATATATTCTTTGAAGTAGTATCAGCTTTTGGAACAGTCGGTCTAACTCTAGGATTAACCTATTCCTTGACGCCAATAGGAAAGTTAGTGATAATTGTCATCATGTTTTTAGGGAAGTTAGGTCCTTTAACAATGGTGTATTCATTAGGTAATCCTAAGAAAGAAAAAATTAAATACCCGAGTGAAGATGTTTTAACAGGTTGATAAGGGAGTGCACCTTTTTCCTTGTAGGCTCATAACCTACTACAAGTAATTAATTAAGGCTCTTTAGCGGTTTTCTAGATAAAGTAGTAGATTTTATAATAGTTCGAAAGCAACAATTTATACGGAAAAAGCATTATTTATAAGGAAAAAGGAGTGTAAAATATGCCTTCTTTCGTAGGTGGAGTTTATGTAGACAGTGTTGGGGATGGTGCCTTTACAGTAGGAGATGCTTTTAGAATTTCTCCTAATGGATCTGCACAAGACAAAGGTGGGGCAGGTACATTTAATACAGGTTCGTTTATGAGGATCTCAAATAAAAAGAGTAGTACCGGAGCAACAGATGTTGATATCAGTGACAATGTGACTTCTTCATTCAAGCCTTTTATTATTAATTTTTAAACGTCGTTTAAATATACCGACTCAACAAAAGTAGGAACGCTAAAAACGGGCGTTCTTTTTTTATGTGGCTTAATTTAACGGCATATCTTAATTAACTCACTTTTAACCACTAATGCATATTCCCTATCTATATGAGTTATTTTAATACTATCTAAATAGAGGAAGAAGGGGTGTTAGTATGGATTGGAGCTTGCTTTGGAAAGCGTCACTAATTGTCCTTGGGGGAACCATCTTGTTACGTATTGCAGGTCGCAAATCAATCTCCCAAATGACACTAGCGCAAGTTGTGATTATGATCGGCTTAGGATCTCTCCTTGTTCAACCTGTGGTTGGGAAAAATGTCTGGATGACAATATTAGTAGGTCTAATTTTAGTCCTTACACTTGTATTGGTTGAATACTTACAATTAAAGTTTGATTTTGTAGAAAAGTTTATTACTGGCCAATCTAAAATGCTAATTGATAATGGTACCATCAAGTATAAAAATTTAGCAAAATTAAGAATGACAGTTGATCTACTAGAAATGCAACTAAGACAGAAGAATGTCACTAATATCTCTGACGTACAATATGCAACACTGGAACCAAACGGCCAAGTTGGATTCTTGTTAAAACAGAATAAACAAAATGCAACTAAAGAAGATTTGGACACAATTAGGACGGATATTCAAGAATTAAGACAGTATATAGACTCTTTACTACCAAAAACAAAAGTTGTCTATAAAACAGTCGGAAAAAATGTAACCTCCAAACCTTTTATCCTGCCAACAAAATCATCCCGTCCCAAGGAGACTGCTGAAGTAGATTTGTTTCAAGAGGTAAAGAATAAAGGTCATAACGAAGAACCACCAAGTTATTTTCAGTAGTAGAAGATGAAAAAAACTACTTGCATTTATTTAGGAAATGGTATATAATTTTAATTTAAGCTAAACATTACTTTTTAGTTTCACATATTGTAAAAAGTGATCATGATTTGGTACTTTTTTACAATATGTGAATTTTTTTATGGGTAATGAGCATATACTATAAATATTGGAGGTTTTTATTAGAGGGAATGATTGAAGTGTAAGTATTGTACTAGTTCTAATAAAAAACGTTAGGGTTATTCTTACTCTAATCGTACAGGGGGCAAAGTAAATGGTATTTGGTAAAAAACCGGTGGAAGAAATTAAAATGGCTGTCACAAAAGTGTGGGAGTGTACGTCAGATACATGTAATTGCTGGGTAAGAGATAATTTTAAAACAAAAAATATTTCAACATGTCCAATTTGTAGCAGTCAGATGGAAGCTACAGAAAGAGAACTCCAAGTTATTCATAATCACTCCGTTGCAGAATAAATTTTCCCTTCAATGTTTCCGCATCAAACGTAAAAATCTTTTCCATGACCAAACAAACAAAATCTTTTTAAGGAATTTTTTTCTTTCCTAATTCTCACTGGCATGACCTAGGAGTCATAAGGATGGAGGAGAGGTAGGGCTTTCATTGTTTTAGGATTTACAAAGGATCGAGTTTTATTTTTACTAGGCTCTTTTCTAAAACTTTTTGTTGCTTCTTGGACTACTTTATCTTAAGTTATACCTATTCTAAACGTTAGAAAACAGCGGTTTTCTAGACATAAAGTAGAACGCATTATACTAGTAAGTAAAAATCCGGGTTTTGGGATTTTAACACAAGTAACAATTTATACGGAAAGAGCATTTTACTAAGACCCTAAAGTTTAATAGGAAAAGCCCTTATTCAGGAAGCTGAAAAAGGGCTTTTTTTATATACTATCATACTTATGCGAAACTTTTTTCAAGCTCGTCTATTAGTGTTCCAACATAAGCGACAGCTTTCTTAATAGCATCTGGTTTTGTCATGTCTAAACCTGCATACTCAATTAATTCTTGTGGCGTTTTAGTTCCTCCAGCTTTTAATACATCAAGCCATCTGTCCACAACTGGTTGGCCTTCTTCCTTCATAAGCTGAGCCACTGCGGTAGAAACCGTTAAACCTGCCGAATAGGTATATGGATATAATCCCATGTAATAATGCGGTTGTCGCATCCAAGTTAGAGAAGCACCTTCATCAATTTCTACTGTATCTCCCCAGAATGAAGAAAGTACGTCTGCTTTCTGTTCACTTAAAGTAGTGGCAGTAATGGACTTACCTTCCTCAGCTAGGCGATACACTCTACGTTGAAGTTCTCCTTCAAGTAGGTGAGTAACAAAATTGTGATAATATGTTCCAAGGAACTGAAGGATTACCCAACGTCTCATTCTCGGATCGCTTGTATTCTCAAGTATATGTTGTCCTAGTAGAAGTTCATTCATGGTAGAAGGTGCTTCCACAAAATACGTAGAAGGTCTAGTGTTTAAAATTGTTTGATTTTTATTAGCTAAATAGAAATGTCCAGCATGACCTAGTTCATGTGCTAGGATAAATGCTCCTCTCATCGTATCTGTCCACGTCATTAGTATAAATGGATGAGAACCAAAAGGACTTGCACAAAAAGCACCGGTAGATTTTCCAATATTATCTGGTAAGTCAACCCAACGTTCTTTTAATCCTTTTTCCATAATTTCAACATATTCTGGTCCCATTACCTGAAGTGATTCAAGGATTATTTTTGATGCTTCTTCATAGGTAGTTGTTGGGTTGAAATCAGGATCTAATGGTGCTTTTAAATCGCAAAACTTTAATGTATCAAGCCCTAGGACTCTCTTTTTTAATCTTGCAAACCTCTGCATATGCGGAGCCAACTCTTGTTGAATTACATCCAATTGATTATTATACATCTCTTCTGACACTTGTTGAGGCTTAAGAAGCATACTTGTAACAGAGTCATAACCTCTTAATTTGGAAAGCGTTACTTGTTTGTTAATCTCTGTTGCATAAGTCGCTGCGAATGTATTTTTGTATTGTTTTAATGTAGAAGTAAATGAATCGAATGCTTTTCTACGTAAATCAGTGTTAGAAGATAGCTCATAATGATCTTCAAATAAAGCAAAGGAAACGGGCTGTTCATTACCTTCTTGATCAAGTATAGAATTGAACTGCATATCTGATGATTTGCTTCTTTGATAAATCATATAAGGAGCACCTTGTACTTCACCTAACAAGGCAAGTGCTTCTTCTGTTTCAGGAGATAATTGATGTGGTTTCCCTTCAAGCACATCAACTAAAAGTTTACGATATGTATGCAATTGATTATTCTCAGATAAATATTGTTCTACTTTACCATCTGGTAGGCTTAAGATCTCAGAATTCACAAAGGAAACAGCTGCATTTACGCGCGCTAATACAGATCCAATTCTTGAGGTATCAGACTGATTTACAGGATTTGTTCCATCCTCAGAAATACGTAAGTTAGCATAAGTTGCAATTCTGACAACCTTTTCTTGTAGTTGTTCCTGAGCTTTTATGCAGTTTAGCAAAGCCTCGGCATTTTCACCTAATCTTCCTTTGAACTGTGTAACAGTTGGAATTTCTTGAAGAACAAGATCAATTGCATTTTCAAAGTCTTGATAAGTAGGGAATAAGTCTTCTAGATTCCAAGTTGATTGTACAGGCACTTCTGAACGACTAGGTCGTTTCGCTACAGTTTTTTCCATAAGTAATTCTCCTTTAACAGTTATTTCGTGTTACTAATTAAATTACATTATAGAACAAACTAGCAGGTAAAGTCAGTATTTTTTAAAAATTTCGGTAAAAAAAGATTTAAACTTGAAGGGGATTATATGTTTATAAGAGCCAAAAAAAAGAGACAAAATGTCTCTTTAGATGAATGACTATAATAAAGGTTGATCTCCATATAACTCTTGATAAGCTGTTTCTGCGGCTGCTTCTGTTTGAAACAAAGCATCGTCATCCTCTATAACATGGAAGGTCTCATGTAGAAATAAAGCCACTCCATCAGGATTATGAGGATGCTGAACAATTTCAGCTTTTTTTACATTGGCAACAGAAGCCGTGTGTGGGTTATGATAAATAACATAGACTTCATCCCCGGCTTGAATGTCTTTTGGATCAATGGTTTCCATTTTTGCACTCTCCTTTAGTTTTTACTATCTTTTGTTTCTGTATATGAGATTATAAGAGGAAATATTGGGCAGAAAGGGCACTAGCTAAAAATCACTGTGATAGGGGAAAAATACAACAAGAAATTATGATTAAAAGGTGGGTTTTAAATGAGTATTAAAAAAGTTGGGACACATAGCGGCAGTTTCCACGCTGATGATGTGATAGCATTTGTTATATTAGATGGATTATACGGTCCCTTAGAGTTAGTTAGGTCACGGGATGAGGAAGAACTGTCAAACTGTGATCTGATCTTTGATGTAGGTGGTGGGAAGTATGATCACCATACAAATAATAAGGAATATAGAGAGAACGGAATTCCTTATGCAGCAGCAGGATTAGTATGGAGGGATTTTGGAAAACTTCTCCTAGAAAAGAAGGGGTTTGATGCAACGTCCATAAATAGAGTTTTTACATATATAGATGAGCAGTACATACAAGGTTTAGATGCCATTGATAACGGCGTTAGGTTTACTCGTGAGATTATAGTTCCAGATTTAACCTCAGATATTCAAAGGTTTAATCCAAGATGGAATAAGCCAGCAGATGAAAATGAGCAATTTCTTAAAGCTGTAGAGTATGCCAAAATCTCATTTTATAATTTGTTAGATGACCAACTCTCAAGGCTTGCAGCTGTAGATATCATTAAAGAAGCCTATAAAGCTAGAGAAAGAAAGGAATTACTTGTACTAGAACAACATTGTCCTTGGCAAGGGACCCTGCTAGACCTTGATCGGGATGGAGAAGTAAAGTTTGTTATATATAAGGACCCACGAAAGGGGTATTTAATACAAGTAGTTCCAGTGGGGCGCAATACATTTGAGGCACGTAAGGATCTTCCAGAACAGTGGGCAGGAAAAGAGGCTGATGAGCTGAATCGAATGATTGGGATTGAAGATGCCATTTTTGCTCATCCCGCACGCTTCATTGCAGGTGCAAAATCAAAGGAAAGTATTATGAAGATGGCAGAACTATCTTTACAAAGTTAGAGGAGAACATATGGTGGAGTTAAGGATTGTCACTAAAGACCAATTAGAGGTTCTTGGTAATCTGTTTGAGTATTATGTTTATGAATTTAGTCCAATTTTACAAATTGATGTATCGAAAAATGGAAAGTATGGTTTTACGAAAATTCATGACTATTTTACATATGACCGATACCATCCATATTTCATCCTTTCAGAGGAGAAGTTAATTGGTTTTTGTATAGTGGAAAAGGTCAGTGACCAAGAATTCGACTATCGAATCGATCAATTTTTTATTTTAAAAAAATATGGTAATAGGGGACTTGGAAGTAAAGCGGCTACAAAAATATTTGATTTATTTAAGGGAAAGTGGCAAATTACTCAAACCGAGACAAATTACAGAGCCCAAGCATTTTGGAGGAAACTAATAAAGGAATACAGTAATAATCAATTTAGTGAATTTTACGATTCAAATCGTAGGTCTATTCAAACATTTTCAAACGATAAACCCCAAAAAATGTTATAAAAAAATATTCTATACTTATGAAATGAGGTTGAAAAATGATACGCCCAGAAGAATTAGCTCAGCGGCAATTAGATGCTTACAACAAACAAGATATTGATGCCTTTGTTTCCGTTTATACGGACGATGTCATCGTTAGAGACTTTCCATCAAACAGGATTACTCTGTCAGGTATGCAAGAATTTAGAGAAAGATATGCGAATCTATTCGCTACAAACCCTAACCAACATGCGGCATTAAAATCAAGAACGGTAAAAGGAAATATTGTAATTGATCATGAACATGTTACGGCGAGAGAAAACGGTGAAGATATCGAAGCCATTGCAATTTATGAGGTAACAGGAAATAAAATCAAAAACGTTTGGTTTGTAAAATAGTCAAAACAATAAATCCGAGACACTGTCTCGGATTTATTGTTTTGTATACTCTTTATTCACTTGGTCAACTTCATCTTGACTTAGTTGTGCTGTTTCGGATTTAGGAAGAAAGAAGCTGGCAGTATATTTAATACTGTTTTCTAATTTCTCAGTAATAGTAGAAAATCTCTCAAAAATAACGCCTTTTATATGCTCTAACTGCCTAGATATCTTTTGAGTGAGTGCTTCTTGACTGTCTAGGCGTTCTAATACTGTTTGGTGAAAAGCTTCTTGAATCTCGAGCTTTTCTGAAAGTGTTTTACATAACTCTTCCTGATTTACTAGCTGTTGATGAATAAATTCTAAGGTTTGATCATTTGACTTCAAGTGATTGGCTAACTCTTTTGACACTTGGTCCTGTGAATGAAGACCATCAAATATAACTTGATTCATAAGCTCATCATTCGTCATTTTTTTTCGTAGGTCATGGCTAAGTTGTTCTACGTGAGCAACTCTATCTAAAATGGACTTACTTGTTTCTTCTTGGTTACCTAAGCGATTGTGTAGTTGAATGTTAGAGTTTTCTTGTTTTGTAACTAAATGGTGAAAAAAATTTTGTTGTTCTAGTTTTGTAGTATGAATATCATCATTTACTCTGGAAATAGATGCAGAAAGTGTCTCAGTCATCTCTTTTTGCTGTTCCATATATTCTTTTATATAATTCGTTTTATATAAAATTTGATTAGAAAGAGAACGATCAAGTGAGGAGGTAAATAGTTTAGGTGGTTGAGATAATTCATCTTCATAAGCTCTCATATGCTCACTCCTTGTTGTGTGGTAATAATTTTTAAAGGGAATTCTCTCTTTGTTGCTACCTATAAGAAAACAGTCAGTGTTGGTATAATAATCTATTGTATGAGTGGACGACATGTCTTTGTGCAAGAAATTTGTATTGAAATGTCATTGGTGGAATTTTGTCTTTTTATGACAACCTTCGTCGAATTGATTTTCAATTGCCTCAAATATTGTCATAATGAAATAGCGCAGTCGAAAAAAGGACGGGTTATCCATGAATAAAGAGAAGCTTATACAAGAGATTGAAAAGAAAAGAGCAGAAATGACACAACTAGGTGTTGAAAAAGGACTAACCAATGATGAAACGATTCAATCCAGTCAACAGTTGGATCAGTTATTAAATCTCCTACAATTAATAAAAGTTACACAAAGATAAGTAGAAGAAGTTATAGACTTCTTCTTTTTTTAATCCTTTACCCAAAAATAATGAAAAAAATTGAATGATAGAATTAAAAACTCCACAAAATAAGTTTTGTCGGAAAACTTACTTTGAAAAATGGAGGGAAAAAATGTTAAGACGAATTTTAGCAATAATGGTTGTGAGTTTATTACTATTTCCAGTGTATTCAAACGCTCAGATTAAAATGTTTAAAGAACCACCTTTTTCCCATTATAAAGTTTCAAAAGGAGACTCTTTTTGGTTTATTGCCAAGCGCTACGGGTTAGATTATAAAGAATTAATGAGATTAAATCCTGATGTTGAGCCAACCAATATGCATGTAGGCGAGGTTATTCGATTAAAGGAAACAGCTTCCAATCATAATTCTTTTGAGAATCAAGTCGTTCAACTTGTAAACCAAGAACGTGCTAAACAAGGTCTAAAACCGTTAACGCACCGAGCTGATCTTAAAGCAGTTGCCCATAAAAAAGCTGAGGATATGATTAATTCAAATTATTTCTCTCACACTAGTCCTAACTATGGATCTCCATTCCAGATGATGAAGACTTTTGGAATTAGTTATACAGCAGCTGGTGAAAACATTGCAAAAGGTCAAAAAACACCACAAGAAGTAATGAATGCATGGATGAACTCACCTGGTCATCGTGCAAATATCTTAAAACCGGAATTTGATACGATTGGTGTAGGATTTTACCATAGTGCTTGGGTACAAATGTTTATAAAGGCTAGATAAAATATAAAAAGCACTCCTTGATCAAGGAGTGCTTAACCTTTTTATTGAGGGGAATCAATAATGCAAGGATTTCAATATAAAAAAGACGTCATATAGACGTCTTTGCGTATTGAGGCGAAAGACTGCACGCCACATCGTGCATTTCGCATAAATGCGAGTGTCTAATCGACTTACACAATTCAGCTCATCGCTTAATTAATATAACATCCTATTCAAAGGTTGACAAGAACTAGTTTTTTCCAAAGGCTGTTTTTGTATAGATTGTGATTTTCGTAAACGAGCTTTACCAAATAAGAATATAGCCCTTAATTCTCGTATGGAAATTATGGATGTAAAAAACCAATACAAATCGTTATAGTTGCAAAAAGTTTAATAATCATCAACAATAGAAATATAAATATCTTTAATTCAAACTATTTTCTGTGGGAGGATAAGTCATGAATCTTAAACCACTTAAAGGTCAGCATCATGTTTCAGCCATCACAGCAGATGCGAATAGAAACTATGATTTTTATACCAAAACGTTAGGACTAAGATTAGTAAAAAAGACTGTCAATCAAGATGATACGTCTGTCTACCATTTATTCTATGCAGATGAAAGAGGAAATCCGGGAACTGATTTAACATTTTTTGAAATACCAAGAGCGGGTCACACTTATTATGGAACGAACAGTATTTCCTCAACCTCACTACGAGTACCTAGTGATCAATCTCTTCATTATTGGAAAAGTAGATTTGAAGAATTAAGTGTAGAGCATGAAGACATCTCACATGAGACTGGTCGTGCAACCTTATCTTTTACAGACTTTGAAGGGCAACGATTAATGCTTGTTTCAGATGAGGTAAACGTTGGAGTTGGAGGAGGACGCCCTTGGAAGAACAGTCCCGTCCCAGCAGAACATTCTATTGTTGGGCTTGGCCCAGTTTTACTCACCGTAAGTAAAAAGGAACATACAGCAAAAGTATTGACCGACATTTTAGGTTATCGCAAAAAAAGAGGTTACTCAGCTTATGGGAGTGAAGTTTCAGTATTTGAGACAGGTGAGGGTGGAACTGGGGCAGAGCTTCATCTACTAGAACGCTCTGATTTGCCAATGGAACGTCCAGGGCGGGGCAGTGTCCACCACGTGGCATTTAGAGTAGAAGATGAGGAAGAATTAAATAAATGGGTAAAGTACTTAAAAGATCAAAGAATACCTAACTCCGGGTTTGTAGAACGATACTACTTCAAATCATTATATTTCAGAGAGCCAAACGGTATTCTTTTTGAACTTGCTACTGATGGTCCTGGATTTGAAGGTGACGAGCCTTTTGAACATTTAGGTGAGAAACTAGCGTTGCCACCTTATTTTGAGGATCAACGAAATATAATAGAAGCAAAATTAAAACCTCTTGATACAAAAGAGTAAAGAATAGGAGTTATAAATGATGGAACATGTCTTTAAAAAAGGAACATCACCCCAAACAATATTGCTTTTACACGGAACTGGTGGAAATGAAAGAGACTTACTACCACTAGCTGAAATGATTGCGCCGAATGCTTCTGTTCTTGGGGTCAGGGGAAATATAGTGGAAAATGGAATGCCTAGGTTCTTTCGTCGTTTAGCTGAAGGGGTGTTTGATGAAGAGGATTTAATTTTTCGAACAAAAGAACTAAATGAAGAAATTAACGGGTTCGCCAAAACATATGGATTCGACCGTGATCAAGTTATTGCAGTCGGGTACTCTAACGGAGCCAATATTGCGGCAAGTCTTTTATATCATTATAAAAATGCATTAAGGGGAGCTATTCTTTTTCATGCGATGGTTCCACTTCGAGGTATAAACCTACCAGATTTAAGTGAAGTTCCAATATTTATTGGAGCTGGGAAGCGCGATCCTTTAATTCCAGCACCAGAAACAAAAGAACTAGCAGAAGTTTTAAGAGCTGCGAACGCAGAAGTAACAGAACATTGGGGGGAAGGCGGACACGAATTAACGAGAGAAGAAGTTGAACAAGCAAGGGAATGGTATCAACAAAATATTTAGGCTCTTCCCTAAAAACTTTGTTGCTTTATAAACCTTTTTGATCAGGCCTTTTGTTGTACAAAAGGTTTTTTTATGTTGTTCTTTTTCAAAACGATAGATATGGTATTCAAAACTTATATATGTAGAAGGAAGAAGTAAATCAACCTTCATAGGGCAGATAATTGTTTTAGTCCTCTAGTTATTTGTTCGTCCCAAATAACTATACGAGAGGCATAATGAAAGTGTTCTTCATAGGAACATAGAAGTTGACGATACCATTCTATGAATAGGCTGATATCATGTCTTAGTTCAATAGAAAAAATTCCAGAACGGTTAATAACTATGTTTTCGTATTTACTTATAATACCTTTAACCTTCTTTAAAAATTTTAAGCTATCTTTTAACTTTAAAAATTCATGATGTTCCCTATTTATCAGATCAATATCTTCACGTAACATTTGTTTTATTAGTATATTAATCTTTTTAGGGTCTTCTGGTAACTGACCATTGAATAGAAATTGTTTGAGCATAATTAGATCGGTTAGTCTCTTGTTTGTTTCGAATTCTTGAAATACACGAAAAGTATTTAAGGCATCATACATGGGATTATGGGGTTCACCGATAAATTCTAATTCAAATAATTTTAAAGCATTTTCAACAGAACAAGGATTTTTCGTCACTCTTTTTGTTACGACTGCCTGAAAATCGGTATATCTTTCATTTATTTTCTTGAAAATTGAAGTTGGTAGTTGGTGTCGTACAGAGTCATATTGTAGACGGCTTAAGTCACTTGGTGACCATGAATAAAAATGAGATTTCTTTATGCCATTTACCCAGGCTAAAAAATCAAACATAACTACGTCAAACTTAGACGCATCCTTTAAATTATCATCGTTAATCCCGGTTAATCTTTTACAGAAAGGACTAAGTGGAGAGTTGTTAACTGGTTTAATGTACCGATCAAATAATTCAATTTCTTCTGTGTGAAGATTATATTTCACTGCACCTAGTCTAATAGCCTCCATGTCTTCAAAAGGCATACCTTGATTAGAACAAAGCATTTCAAAATCAAAGAATACAAATTGTTTTATCTTAGCCATTTGTCTCCTCCTTTCCTTAACAAAATTATAAAGGAGTACTGATAAAAGAAGAAGACACAAATATTTTCCTTAGTCCAATAATGCTTAGTAGAAATTTTGACATTATCTGTCCTAATTAGAAGTGTCTGAAACAATCCATTTTGGTTCGCTTATTTGAGCTGATAACTTATATATCTTGGATAACACTCTTTTTGCTTCTTCGCCTGTAAGCGGAGTTGGTTGATAATTGTTTCTTGCGGTAGTAGAGGAAATACGAAACGGTATGACCTTAATTTCTTTTTGGTCAAGTAGCTCTCCATCCTCAAAATGGAATACCTGCTGAAATACAAATGTATCTTTGTCAGATGGGTTACGATTCCCACCAAACATAAAGTTTCCTAAGCTATAAACAATAAATTTTCCATTATATTCTTCAATTCCTTGAACCACATGTGGGTGGTGACCTACAACTAAATCCGCCCCTTGGTCTATCGTAAATCTTCCAAGAGATGTCTGAGTTGAATTTGGAACATAGCTTCTTTCTTCTCCCCAGTGAAAATGGACGATAATTAATTGTGCGCCTTTCTCACGGTGGGTCTGAATATCTTTTTGTATCTGATCTCTTATTTCCTTTGTATCATTCCACCCATTGTAACCAAGTGCTGCGATTTGAATATCCTTAATCGTTGTTCGATAGCTCTGACCGTTACCAAAGTGACCGATATTATGTTTATTTAGGTTTTCAATTGTGTCAGTATAGCCTTTTTCTAAATAATCGTACGTATGATTATTTGCAAGGTTGACAGCCTCAATACTACCTAAAGACAAGATCTCAGTATATTCTGGATTACCTTTAAAACGAAATTTTTTCTGCGCTTTTTGTGAAGAATTGGTTAAAGTTGTCTCTAAGTTTACCGACGTGAAATCATCCTCACTAAAAAGTGTTTTAATGTTTTCTACGAAAAACTCAAGTCCATTCCGATCTGCTTCATGAATAAATGTCTGATTATACCCAAAGCTTTCATCACTGCCAATTGTAAAGTCTCCAGCCGTGCTAAGCGTAAGTGTGGTAATGACAGGTTTAGGAGGTGTTGACTTTTCAATCGCAGGATAATATGTATTAGGGAGGTTCTTAACTATTAATTGTTCAGAACGATTTTGATCCATTTCTCCCATACTAGTAATGGTAATGCCACTACAACCACTAATCATTATTAAAATAAATATAGGTAAGAAAAGCTTTGCTGACCGCATTATAGTCCTCCAATTAAATTCCATTTTAAGTAAAAGGTGGATATTAATTGTAGTAATACGGGATTAAATACCTATAACCCTTCATGGTGACAAAAGCAGTCAAAACATTCTAAAAAAAGCTAAATAATGCAAGTGTTTCGAGCTGTTTCTCAAATTATGCAAGAGCCTATAATTAATATCCTTTACTTTTGTATTCATTCGGTTCCCAGCCTAGAACTGAATGTTGAAAAGGAGGAAAAAAATAAGCTCTGAGAAAATCTCAGAACCCTTCAATTTAAACTATTCATTAAAAATTGTGTAACGAGATCGTTAACTTCACTCGAACGACGAGTAGGTAATTGGTGTGTTTCTCCTTTAATGACATGAATTTGATGACTAGGTAAATGCTTTTTATAAAATTTAATGTGTGTATTAATCTGGTCGGCTTTACTTCCATATATAAGAAGTACAGATACTTGGATATTTCTGACTTGGTCTTTACAATTAAAATGGAGTGATTCTTCATAAAATTCTTTCCAAACATCTGCGTTCGATTTCATCATATGTTCTTTCAGCACAAGACGAAACTCTTTTTCCTTTGTATGACTTTTAGCTATTACACTTGATATAAAATGTTTATTTTTTTTAATGGCATAAATTCCTAGTTTATGTTCTGTTTTAAATATAAAATTATTTACATTTGGATAAGCCCCAGATAATATTAATGCCTTTACTCTTTCAGGAAAATGTATGGCTAAGTATTGTGAGATAATACCACCTGCTGAGTAACCAAAAATGATACAGCTATTTATGTGCAACTCATCCATAAGGAATACAAGATCTTCCGAGAACCGTTTTACAGATACTTCCGAACCTTCATGAAAGGAACTATCACCTTGTCCAACTAAATCGGGAAGAATGAGTCTAAACTTTGTTGATAATGGTTTCTGTTTTTCAAACACTTTTCTTCCCATACCAGGCGGGTGAATAAACAATATAGGTTCGCCCGTTCCTATATCCTCATATGCCATTCTTTCTTGATTAATGATGACTGATTTCATAGGATAACTTCTCCTCATTTTTCTAATAGTTTTACACTACTTACAGTTTATATAACATGTATGAATTTCCTGTTAAACTCAAAAATCTAGTGATGAGGGACTAAAACGTTGTATAATGGAAGTAAGCAAGGGGGATAAAATATGATTACGTCAAGTAAAGACATCAACCTGGCAGAACGGTTTGAAGTGGCCTTTAATCAAATACACGATGCTTTAAAGAGAATTGTAAAAATAAAAGATGACCGATTTGTTGTTCTAGTAAGAGTAGGTGCAAAGAGTCATCAAATGATTGATACATATAAAGATGATTTAGAACAGTATGCGAAGTTAAGAAATGCACTTGTCCATGATAAGTTAGAAGTGGGCCAATATATTGCAGAGCCTCATGACAATGTAGTGGATCATATTGAAAAAATTGCCGCAATCTTTAATAAGCCAAATCATGCTTTAAGCATCGCAACTAAACAAGTTGTCGCATTTCAGTATGATGATACAATTGTCAAAGTAATTCAAGGTATTAAGGAGTTCTCCTACTCACAATATCCAATCTATAAAGGGAAAACTTGTATAGGATTATTAACAACAGAATCTATTGTTAAATGGATGGCCACCAATATGGTGAATAGTATTGTTACCTTATCCGATATTCATGTAAGTGATATTATGCAATTTGAAAAGGAACACCCATTAAAATTTGTTTCAAAGTCAATTAATATTTTTGAGATAGAGGATTACTTTGAGTTAGCTCACAAGGAAAAGCAAACGCTAGAAGCTGTTGTTATAACTGAGAACGGCTCTCCAAATGAGTCTCCACTTGGTCTAATTACAGCGTGGGATCTAATTGAAATTGACTATACTTTAGACTAGTTTTCTAGAGAATGTTTACTTACAAATAGGAGGATGACAAATGTCTATTTTTAATAAGGTTTTAGCAAGTGTAGGAATTGGTGCAGCTAGGGTCGATACTAAACTTTCAAAGAGTCAGTTCGTAGTTGGTGAAGAAATCACTGGAATCATCGAGGTTGTCGGTGGGAACATCGAGCAACCTATTGATGAGATTTACCTCTCATTATTAACTCAGTATGTAAAGGAATCAGATGATAAGAAATATCTACAAACTGCCGTGATTGGAAAATATAAAGTGCTGGAGAATTTTACAATTTCTCCAAATGAAAAAAAGGAAATTCCGTTTACATTCACATTACCTTTTATAACCCCTGTAACTCAAGGGAAAACAAGGGTTTGGATACATACAGGTCTTGATATAAAAAATGCGATTGATCCAACTGATAAAGACTTTATTGACGTACAACCTTTAATGGTCATGAAAGCAGTTTTAAATTCAGTACAGGAACTTGGCTTTAGGTTACGAGAAGTAGAGTGTGAAGAGTCCCCTAGATATTTGAGAGCTTCTCAAGCGTTTGTTCAGGAATTTGAATTTATTCCAACGAGTGGGACATTCCGTGGAAAACTAGATGAATTAGAAGTTGTCTTCATTCCAAAATCGAGTTCGGAAGTGGAAGTATACTTGCAGGTTGATCGAAAAGCAAGAGGACTAGGAAGCTTCTTAGCAGAAGCTTTTGAAATGGACGAGAGTAATGTTCGATTGACGGTCAATCAAAGTGACATTCCAACTATGACATCTAAATTGGCGAATGTGATTAAACGATATTCTTAAAGGATCATTACGATACAACCTCATAAAAAAGCTCATCATTTTAGATGAGCTTTTTCCTTTTATTAATCTTTCTTTGGTTCAAGTACAGGGGCCGTCTTGAAATTTGTTAATTCTTCGCCAAATTCAACTGTGCCTAAATTAATCTTTGGTTCCAACGCTTCCTTTGTTTGCGTTTGAATTCGTTCAAAAAAGTCTTTTGTCGTATCCATGATTTGAGTACGGTTTGAATTTCGGGTAATCATCCCAATTGCCGTACCTATAAGAATATATCCAACTATAGACCAACCTGAACGCTGGTTTGTCTTTTTTGTAAACATGCTCATCCAATCATTTCCTCTGCTGCTATTTGTTAAAAGTGAAATGATAGTATTTAAAATGTTCATGTAAGCCCACTCCTTTTATCTATATCTTTTCAATAATAGCTTGTAGAATTGCATATGTTTTTATGTAGGGAATTGCTTACAGGTTTTTTCCTCATGTGTATAGAATAAATAAATTATAAGGAGGGTTCTCATGAGTAGACCAATAGAACTGACCAAAATCATTATTACGCAAGAAAAACCACCTCATCGATTGGCTTACATAGGCAAATTTGCTCAACCTATTGATTATGGTGTACACGGTGGAGTACAGGATTTTTATGGGTTTAAACCAGAGAAAGAATATCCATCCACATTAGATCACATAGTTGCAGCTGCAGGTGGCTGACTTACAGGTACTTTATCTGGCGCGCTGGCAGCGCGTAAAATTCCACCTTATCCTAACAAGGTAAAAACCTCAATTGTTGGCACAATTGAAGCTCCAGAGGGAGTGTTAAAAATTACAAAAATGGAGTGCCATTATGAAGTTAGAGTACCAATTGGAAAAACAGATGCAGCGGAACGGGCATTACAAGTATTTGAAAAGGGCTGCCCTGTTGCCCAAACGCTAAGAGGGAGTGTTGAATTTATACACACTTGGCACATAGAAGAGTATGACGAAGAGATTTAAAAGCCTCAATTTTAGAGGCTTTTTTTATATAGCAAAAGAAAACTTTTTTTACTAAATGCCTTTAGTATAGTTTCAATAATCATTAAAAATGCTTGGAAAGAATGATTTATTTCACTATAATTATATAGATAGCAAAGTGCTAGCAAAAAGATATCACATGAAAGGAAGAATGTAGCAATGAATGATGCTCAAAGATTGCAGTTGAATGTTAGAATATCGAAAGAAACTTCAAACAAACTCGACGAAATTGTGGACTATTACCAGGAGAACTTAAAGTTCGGTAGAGTGTATAAAGGAGATGTACTGACAGACATTATTGAAAAGTCGTATGAAGTGATGAAGAAGCAGAAACAGAGTAAGAGATAAAATATCATTTTTTTGTAAAATCCTTCTATTGAGGGCACTACTATATATATATTCTTTAAAATAGGGGTTAGGCTTGTGACAAATTTATCTTCTCTGCATAGTAGAGCTATTCATCAGACGAAAGAAAAAGTATACGAGGATCTTAATCGCTACCTAGAAAAGTCTGAATCAGTACCAACGTTTGAACAATACTTAGTTGATCGTGAACATATTATTGTCCAAATATGGAGCAATGTATGGGTTAATATAGCGGCAAGTCATACTTCTCTGAAAGAAAAGAGATCATATTTATCAAATAATCAACAACTTGATATAGATAATCTAAGTAGGAAACAGATTAATCAATTATTTCGAACAGAAATAAAAAATTATCACGCCTTTGATGTTACGTCTTGGCTTAATGAAGTCTTTAGCACCAATAAGGAAAATTGGGAAGCACGTTATAAAACTGCTAGAGAAGCGTTTTTTAAACGTGAAAAAAAGAGACAAGAACTCGAATTGAAGAATCATGCTAATTTGTTGCTAGAAAAGGAACTCGACAAATTATTTACAGAACACTTTATTGAGTTCTACATTAATGTTCGTTATTTTATGGCAAGAAAAATAAGCATGGACATACACAAAAATAGCTATATCCTAGATCATAAATTAATGACCTTTGAAAAACTGCTGTATCAAGAATTAGAAGAGAACTTACAAAGAAATGCATATGACTATATGTTTGAAGTAGACCCTGAGGATAAATATCGAACGTTAGTGTATGACTACATGTTAAATTATTCACCTTCTTTTCTTGTTCCGCTCCTCTCTAGTGAAGTAAAAGAAAAGTACCAAAAAGGATATGGTGTACTGCTTACTCCTGAGAAATTACGAGTTTATTATGCACAAACACTACACTCTTTTAGCAGTGAGATATTTGATGAGCTCTTAGATGAATATGTAGAGGACTTAATAGAGTTAGAAAAGATACCATTTGATCAAGGTCAACATAAAGAAATCCTTTTTAGAGATCTTAATCTCCGTGAAGTTAAAATGAAAGAAGAGCTCCTTGAACAAGAACGACAAAAAGAAGAGGAAGCTCGTATGCTAGAAGATATATTTGGTCAAGTATACAATTCTTCATTAAACAGTAACATTCATTTTACCCTACATGTAGGCGAAACTAATACAGGAAAAACCTATCAGGCTTTGCAAAGAATGATGTCTGCCAATAGTGGAATGTACCTTGCTCCATTACGATTATTAGCACTTGAAGTGTTTGATAAGTTAAACAACGAAGGAGTCGCGTGCTCATTAAAAACAGGGGAAGAAGAAAAAATTATACCAGGTGCCCACCATATTGCATCTACCGTGGAAATGTTTCATGAAAAGGATTTTTATGAGATTGTTGTAATTGACGAATCTCAAATGATTGCGGATAAGGACCGCGGATTTGCATGGTATAAGGCCATTACAAAGGCCAATGCTAAAGAAGTGCATATTATAGGAAGCTATAGTATGAGAGCGATGATCTTACAGCTAGTTGGCAAATCTAATATCACGATAAAGGAATATGTAAGGGATACTCCTTTGAAAGTGGAAGATCAAGAATTTAAGTTAAAGTACGCCAAAAAGGGCGATGCTCTTATATGCTTTTCAAGAAGAAGGGTTCTAGAAACAGCTTCGCTTCTACAAAGGGAAGGTAAAAAGGTAAGTATGATTTATGGTAGTATGCCACCGGAAACAAGAAGAAAGCAAATTCAGTTGTTTATTGAAGGTATAAATTCAATAATAGTTGCAACAGATGCAATTGGAATGGGTTTAAATCTACCAATCCGACGAATTGTCTTCTTGGAAAATGAGAAATTTGACGGAACGACACGGAGAAGATTAACATCTCAGGAAGTAAAGCAAATAGCAGGTAGAGCCGGACGGAAGGGACTCTATAATGTAGGAAGAGTAGCATTTTCAGAAGACATAAGGCAGATGTCAGCTCTTTTAAATCAAGTGGATGAACCGATACAAACATTTGCTATAGCTCCTACGTTTGAAGTGCTTGAACGATTCCAAAAGTATTCCAGAAGTCTTGGGGACTTTTTTTATTTATGGGATTCCTATGAGAGTCCAGATGGAACGAAAAAAGCAACCCTAGCTGAGGAACGTGTACTTTATCAAATGGTGGAAGGTACAATGATTGAGGCACGTATGTCAATTCAAGATTTATATGGCTTCTTACATTTGCCGTTCTCTTCCTATGAGCCAGTACTTGCCAAGCAGTGGTATGAAAAACTGAAATCTATAGTAGAGGGCGGAGAACTTCCAGAGCCCGTCATTAAGCTGGATAATCTAGAAGAATTAGAGCTGTCGTACAAGGCTGTTGGATTACATTTATTGTTTTTGTATAAATTGGATCAACGGACTGAAACCGCTTATTGGGAAAAAATCAGAATGGAGATAAGTGACAAAATTCATGATTCACTAAGAACAAATGTACAAACTAAACAACGAAAATGCAGAATTTGTGGGGCAGCTCTTCCTACTGCTTTTACTTTTCATATTTGTGATTCTTGTCATCAGAAAAGGTATGAGTATAAAAGGGTCTATAACCGAAAAAGGAGAGAATAATCAAATGTTCAAAAACATTCTTGTCCTATTCATAGTCATTAGTTCATTAGTATTTGGTGTTCCTCAATCCATACTTGCTAGTGAGGAGCAGCAAACATTAAACCAGAAGATTGACCAACTTTTATTAACTGATTCCTCCATTTTAGGAGGCATTGTAGGTGTCAGTATTAGAGATTCAGCTACTGGTAAGATACTTTATGAACACAATGGATCTACTAGACTCCGCCCTGCATCAAATTTAAAACTTATTACTGCGGCTTCCGCCTTATCTGTGCTTGGTAAAGATCATACTTTTGATACAGAAATGCTAATGGACGGTACAATTAATCAAGGAATCTTAAAAGGTAATCTCTACTTTAAGGGAAAAGGTGATCCAACATTACTGACAAGTGATCTTGAACAAATGGTTGCTGATCTTAAAGAAAAAGAATTAACGGAAATACAAGGGAACCTTATTGGAGATGATTCATGGTTTGATGAAGTAAGGCTTTCAGTTGATCTTCCATGGAGTGATGAAACTACATATTACGGAGCCCAAATTTCTGCTATTAATCTGTCTCCAAATGACGATTATGATGCGGGAACAGTCATTGTAGAAGTGAAGCCATCTCTTAAAGCCGGAGAACCGCCTACTGTATCTATTAAACCTTCTTCAAGTTATCTAAAGCTTGAAAATCGAGCCTCCACCGGTAAAGATGATGTAGAAAATACGCTTGAGGTCTCAAGGAAACATGGTGAGAATACAATTATGATAGAGGGCGTGATCCCTAAGAATGGTGTTCGGGTAAAGGAATGGATTTCTGTTTGGGAACCTAGTCATTATGTTATTCACCATTTGAATGAGTTGCTTAAAGCACAAGGTATTATATTGAAAGGTAACATCCTGCTTGGTGAAACTCCGGAGAACGCTAGCCTCTTACTTTCTCACTCATCTATGACATTATCTGAACTATTAATTCCTTTCTTAAAGTTTAGTAATAATGGACACGGAGAAGTCTTGATAAAAGAAATGGCTAGAGTTCAAAAAGGTGAAGGCAGCTGGGAAAAGGGTATAGAGGTTGTTAAAGAGCAAATAAAAAAATGGGGTATAGACCCCTCCAAGGTGGTTCTTAGGGATGGTTCTGGGATTTCACACGTAAATTTGGTTTCAGCAAATGACCTAACTAGCCTTTTGCATGGCATTCAAAATGAATTATGGTATGATGATTTCTTACAAGCATTACCCTTAGCAGGTACAAGTGACCGTTTATTAGCGGGGACTCTGTTACACAGGATGAATACGGTACAACATGAAGCAGTTGTAAGAGCAAAGACAGGTACGTTAACAAGTGTGAGCTCTTTATCCGGTTATGTGCACATAGATGAAGAAAGACAATATGTGTTTAGTATCATTCTAAATAACTTGGTAGATGAAGATAAAGGCAAACAGCTTGAAGATCGTTTCATTGAGATTCTTGTAAACCAAAGTTAAGCAGATGGAATGACAGGAGATAAGTAGTATGATGAATAACCCATGAGTTGTTAAAGAGGAGATCGTGTACGATCTAGGAGATAAACGGTGGCTTATTAATTTGAACCAAATAAAACCTTCTGGTAAAAAAGTAATGTTAACCTTTGATGATGGGCCCGGAAAGCATTTACCTCTCATCTTGGACATTTTAAAGGAAAAGCAAGTTAAGGCTTTATTCTTTTGGCAATCAAGGTTATTATATAATGGAAGACCTTGGAAACGTGTGTTGAAGGACGGTCATCTTATCGGTTCTCATGCATCTAACCATACTAATTTGACTTCTTTAACGAAGGAGTTGCAGTATCGACATATTCAAGGCAGTGTAGAGAAGATTGAAACGATTACAGGAGGACAAGTGAAATACTTTAGACCTCCCTTTGGACAATATAATGAAGATACGATGGAGATACTTCATGATTTAAATCTTACACCTGTAATGTGGGATTTAACTTCATATGATTGGAATCATCAGGAGAATCCAACATGTATTAAAACAAACATTATAAGTCATCTACAGGAAGGATCTATCATTTTACTTCATGAGTTAAAACAAACAACCATGATCTTACCAGAATTAATAGATGAAATTAGAAATCAAGGGTATGAATTTGAACTCATATCATAAGGGGGAAAAAGGATGATTGTTATTCACGCACATATTTTTGTGAAAGAAGCATCTCGCAATGAGTTTTTAAGAGATGTTGTAAGCTTAGTGGAAAATTCACAGGCGGAAGAAGGGAATATCTCGTATCAACTCTATGAGGATACGACGAAACCAAATAAATTTGTAATGTTAGAAGAATGGAAAGATGCAGAAGCTGTTACATTCCACTTCAACACTCCTCACTTTAAAGAATTTGGGAAGATGGCGAAAGAATATTTTCAAGAGCCAGCTCAAGTGGTTAAATATGAGGCTGTTAAACAATAACTAAAACAAGAAGCTGAACGAGTGTTACTCACGTTCAGTTTTTTTGTTAGGTTTTTTAAACCGGGTCATAAAATATTTGGTAATTAGGGAGACTAGAGAAAAAGGTAACCAATAGGTGCAACTTAATTTATGGACATTCAATATACATTTTCAACATATCCTAAATTTCACGAAGTTTTAAAGAATCTTGAAGAATTCTTAAACAACTATTCGTCGACCTTAAAAAACTATGTCATAATTTCAATTGTAGAAGCAGTCAATAATGTGTTTGAACATACTGAGAAGACAAACGATTCTCTAGTAATTACGCTCTCCATTATCATCAAGAAGAAACAATTAATTTTGGAATTAACGCATAATGGAGTAGGTTTTGATTTTAAGAGTAGACTTAACATGATAGGTGATCCTGATCAATATTTTCATCAACATATTACTTCAATTCGTGGTAGAGGAATAGCTATTATGAAGAAATGTGCAGATGAGATTCAGTATTCAGATAATGGACGAAACGTGTTATTAATTTTTCAACTAAAATAGGGTGAGGATCATGGAATTTAAAGTATTGGAATTAGTGAATGAATTAATTGAGTATTCCCCAGATTCTATTATGATATTAGATTCTCAAGGTTTTTACGTGTATGCAAATGATACGAGTGTAAAAATGTTCGGAATACAAAAGGAGGACTTAATTGGGCATCACTTCTATAATAAGAATAAGCTTACGTCAGACTCCTTAGAGTATTGCTTAGAAATTTTCCCAGAGGTCATGCGAGGCACAGTTAAGGTAATTAAGATTAGAGCCTTCAATGACAGAGAAGAAGAAATTATTTTAAGTGTAAATTGTAAGCTAATTCAACAGGATAATACGGATTATTTATACCTTATTCTTAGGGATCTCACAAAAGAGTATATATGGGAACACGAAAAAGGAGAATTGCTAGAGTATAACGAGTTGTTAGTTCAGGCAATGAATCAAAGTGGAGTGGGAATTCTAATTACAGATCCTAAATTAGAAGATAACCCAATAGTCTATGTTAATGAAGGATTTACAAAAATGACAGGCTACCAGAAGAAAGAAGTCCTAGGGCGAAACTGCCGACTTCTTCAAGGACCACGAACTAACTGCGAAACGGTTAATAAAATAAGAGAGAGTATTAACGGTCAAACTCGTGTTCATGAAGAATTACTAAATTATCGGAAAGACCGTACCACTTTTTGGAATGAACTTACAATTAGTCCGGTTACATCACAAAATGGAAAGACTGAATATTTTATTGGGATTCAAAGAGATATCACAACACGTAAAATTTTAGAGATGGAACTAGAGAATGACTTAAAGGTTGCGAGGAACCTCCAACAATTACTGCTAAGTAAACCAATTATAGAGACAGACATAACGATTACAGGCTTTTATAAACCCTCACATGAATTAGGTGGAGATCTTTATAAATGGTTTCAAATTTATGAGGGTTTATATGGAGTCTTTATCATTGATGTTATGGGACATGGTATTTCATCCTCTTTGTTGACTATGTCGTTGCATACTGAAATAGTCTCGTTACTTCAAAGGGATATATATACTCCTTCTGAAGTTATGACTCAGTTAAATAAATTAATCTTTAATATGTTTGCTGATGATCTTGATCTAGAAGTGACAAAATACTACTTTACTGCCGTTTATCTCTTGATTGATACAAGAGAAAAGAAAATTGAGTATGTAAATGCTGGTCATCCTGACTTTATTATAAAAAATAATGAGGATTTCTTGTTTCTTCCATCGACTACAATTCCAGTTGGAATGTTAGAGGAGGTTTCCTTTGAGACATCTATAATTCCTTATGAAGTAAATTCAGAAATAGTTCTATACACAGACGGATTACTAGAACATATGCAGATGACTAAAGAAGATTTAGCTGAAGTCTTACTGGTAAAGAAGGTGGACATGCTATTAGATCAGTATCAATATATGCCAAAGGATGATATTTGTGTCATTCATATTGATTTATTATAAGAATGGCTGTGTTAAAGTACAGTGTTGATTTTTAGCAGAGTTGATTGAAGTGGAAGGACGCGAGACTCCTGTGGGAGAGCGGGTCGCGGACAAAGGAAGTTCACTTTGTCCTTGTAGACTCCACAGGCACGGTTTTCGCCGAGGAGGCTCCCGGACTCGCCCACGGAAAGCGAGTGTCCTGGAACGAAAATCAACAACAAGTTTTAACAGAGCCATAAGAATAAAAAGGGTAATAGTATTAGCTTGAAAATCAACAAAGTTTTAGAAAAGAGGCTATTGTAAGGAAGGTCAGTTATGAATACATATCAAATACAAGAATCTCATATCAATTACACAAACCAACGAAGGATCCAAGAAATCCTTCTTGAAGAGCTTAGAAATAATCAAGAAGGACTTGAACTTGATTTCTCCCTTGTTACTCATATGGATAGTATAGGTGTATCCATACTTATGGTGCTGTACCATGAAGTAATAAACCAAGAGAAAAACCTGAGACTTACTAAAGTTAATGAGAAACTTATGGATATCTTGCAAATTACACGGCTGCATACATTATTTGAGATCCATCAAGAAGAGAAATAGGAATAGATGACTATTTTCCACTCATTGATGTCTAAGTATAATTTCCCTATATATGTAGATTAAGGGTGAGGGGGAGTAACCGGTGGCAAAAGTATTAATAACAGATGATGCAGCATTTATGAGAATGCAATTGAGAGATATGGTAACAAAAGCGGGACACGAGGTAGTGGGTGAAGCTGAGAATGGACTTAAGGCTGTTGAACAGTATAAGCAATTAAAACCCGACCTCGTTACAATGGATATAACTATGCCTATTATGGATGGTGTACAAGCTGTGAGGGAAATAAAAGCATTTGATCCAACGGCAACAATTATTATGTGTTCCGCAATGGGGCAGCAAGCCATGGTAGTAGATGCAATACAAGCGGGGGCTAAAGATTTTATTGTTAAACCTTTTACTCCTGATCGAATTGCTGATGCACTAAAGAAGCTTTTTCCATGAGGTTCTTTTTATAGATTGTTGCTTCCGTAAAGAATATGCTGAGAGGTTGGGACATAAGTATTCCAGTTAATTAAAAACCCAAACTATTTAGTGGATTTTTCACTTTATAGTTCGGGTCTTTTTTTTGTTAGTGCAAACTATATTTAATAAATTAGTGAAATGAAGCGGAAGACACTCGACTCCTGCGGGAAAAAGAGAAAGGGTCGAGACCCCGCAGGCGAAGCCGAGGAGGCTCGACTTTCTCCCCGCGGAAAGCGAGGGTCTGCAGCGCAATGGAACGCATTTGTTTTTCAAGGTAAGCAGATTAATAAGTAACAAAAGTATTCAAAAACAAATATATATGAACATTTAAATATTCGTGTTTGAGGAAGTCACAATTAGTTATGTCCCAACCTCTT